>CAWEEW010000001.1:0-994760 GCA_963808195.1 uncultured Acidobacteriaceae bacterium
CAGCGGATTGGACTGCGGAAGGTGCGGAATCCTCAGATGGCGATCAGACTGAGGTAATTGAAACGAGCCACTTGAAAATAGAACAGACTCCAGCCGCACGGGCTTCGGTTTCTGCTCGAACGTCCGAGCCACCGCCCTCTCCATCGCCCGCGCAGACGACTGTCAAACCTTTGGCGCAAAGCGCAGAGGATACGGCGCGCTCGATTCTCAAGCAGGACTGGGCCGACCTGGCATCCAGCCTTCAGCTCAAGTCAACCGAACCTGTCGCGGAAAAAACCAAGGCGTCGCCTATTCCTGTCGAACAGCATCCCGCTGTGACTGCCACAAATGCCGAATCCGCGCCTGCGAATTCGGCGCCGCCAGTTTCGAAACCGTCGCCGCAGAGCGCGGAAGATACTGCGCGTTCGATTCCCAAACAAGATTGGGCGGATTTGACTGCGAGCCTCCTGCCCAAACCAATCGAACCCTTTGCCGAAAAATCCAAGCCTGCGACGCCCCCTGTTGCACCAGCTCCCGCGGTGCCCGCGGCGAACACCCAACCGGCGCCTGCATCTTTTGCACAGCCTCCCGCGGCAACCACGGCAAATGCCGAACCTGCGTCGGGAAACTCCGCCCTGCCTGGTTCGCCAGACCCGGCCTTGGTTGAGGCCGTCGTCCAGCGCGTATTGGAGAAGATGCGCCCGCAAGTGGTGGACATCATCACCAAGGAATTTCTGCGGCCGGTCGTTCAGGCGCTTGTCCACCGCGAAGTCACGAAACGCTAGAAGCTTCCTCCCACTGCGATTCTTTTTGAGCATCAATTCGATTGGGCATCCCTGCGCCCCGAGGCGCATTTGACCGTCCGCGCGAGCGTCCGTATAGTAATCGTCTTACCCACAGGGCTGGAGAACATGCCGAGAGAGATTCCCAAGGCTTACGAGCCGCAACTGATCGAGCAACGGTGGGCGAAGAAATGGGCGGAAGAAAACCTGTTTCGCGCCGACGTGAATGCGCCGGGCCCGGTGTTTTCCATCGTTATCCCGCCGCCGAATGTGACCGGATCGCTGCACATCGGCCACATGCTCGACCACACCGAGATCGATATCCTGACGCGCTGGCGGCGGATGCAGGGCTACAACACGCTGTACCTGCCTGGGACCGACCACGCGGGGATCTCGACGCAGCGCGTCGTGGTGCGCCAGCTTGCCGCGCAAGGCATCAATTACCGCGACCTGGGCCGCGAAGCGTTTGAAAAAAAAGTCTGGGAATGGAAGGCCGAATCCGGCGGGACGATCACGCGGCAGATGGTTCAGCTCGGCGAAAGCTGCGACTGGACGCGCGAGCGCTTCACGCTTTCGCCCGAACTTTCGCGCGCGGTGACTGAAGTCTTCGTGCGCCTTTACGAAGATGGCCTGATTTATCGCGGCCATTACATCGTGAACTGGTGCCCGCAATGCCGCACCGCGATCAGCGACCTCGAAACCGTTCACGAAGAGCGGCAGGGCCACCTCTGGCACATCCGCTACCCGATCGTGGGGACGAACGAATACGTCGTCGTGGCCACCACGCGGCCCGAAACCATGCTGGGGGACACGGCCGTGGCCGTTCATCCGAGCGACCCGCGCTACCAGCATTTGATCGGCAAGATGGTTTTGCTGCCGCTGATGAACCGCGAAATTCCCATCGTCGACGATTTTGTCGTGGACCGCGAATTTGGGACCGGCGCGGTGAAAGTCACTCCGGCGCACGATCCGAACGACTTTGAAATCGGACGCCGCCACAACCTGCCCGAAATCGACGTCATGACCGACGACGCGAAAATGAGCGCCGCGGCGGGAAAATATGCCGGCCTCGACCGATTTGAGGCGCGGAAGCGCGTCGTCGCCGATCTCGAAGCGGCGGGGTTGCTCGAAAAAGTTGTCGACCACACGCACGCCGTCGGAACGTGCGACCGCTGCGGAACGATCATCGAGCCGCGCGCTTCGACGCAGTGGTTTGTGAAAATGAAGCCGCTGGCCGAGCCCGCGATTGCGGCCGTGGAGCGCGGCGACGTCGAAATCATGCCGGACAATCGCCGCACCGAATATTTCGAGTGGATGCGCAACATCCGCGACTGGTGCATCTCGCGCCAGCTTTGGTGGGGACACCGAATTCCCGCGTGGTATTGCGGCGATTGCAAGGAAATCATCGTCGCGCGCGAGGCGCCGTCACACATGCGCGAAATGCGGTTCGAGCAAATTGACGCAAGACCCGGACGTGCTCGAAACGTGGTTCAGCTCGGCGCTATGGCCGTTTTCGACGATGGGCTGGCCGGACGATACGCCCGACTACCGGAAATATTATCCGACGAGCTTGCTCGTCACCGCTTACGACATTCTCTTCTTCTGGGTCGCGCGGATGATCATGATGGGCCTGAAATTTACCGGCCACGTTCCGTTCAAGCAGGTCTGGATGCATTCGATCGTGCGCAACGCCGAAGGCCAGAAGATGTCGAAGTCGAAAGGCACCGGGATCGATCCCGTCGAGATGAACGAGAAATTCGGGACCGACGCGATGCGCTTCACTCTGGCGAGCATGGCCGCGCCCGGGACCGACATCGTTCTGACCGAGGATCGAATCCTGAGCTACCGCGCCTTTGCCAACAAGATTTGGAACGCCGCGCGATTCGTGTTCATGAATCTGGACAAGTACGAAACGGCGGGCGGCGAAACGCTGGAGGCCCTGGCGTCTCCCGAAGTGCGCGCGTCCGCGCCTTATGCCGCAGGCGGCTGACGTGGCGCTCATCGACCGCTGGATATTCTCGCGCCTGGCCCGCGCGACGGCGCAGGTGAACGATGCGCTTGAACATTTCCGTTTTCACGAGGCGGCGCACGTCGTCTACCACTTTTTCTGGGGCGACTTCTGCGACTGGTACATCGAATGGGTGAAGCCGGAATTGCTTTCGCCCGACCGGACGAAAGCGGCGGCCACCTGGAAGAATCTGTTTGCGGCATTTGAGAGCGCTTTGCGGCTGCTCCATCCCTTCATGCCGTTTATCACCGAGGAATTGTGGCACCAGTTGCCGCAGCGCGCGGGCGCGCGCTCGATTGCCCTCGATCGTTTTCCGGAGCCGCACGCCGAGCGGATCGACGCTGCGGCCGAAGAACAGGTTGCTCTGTTGCAGGAAATTATCACTGCGGCGCGCAACATTCGCGCGGAAATGAAGCTCGATCAGAAGGCAAAGCTACCCGCTCAACTGGGCCCGACGACTGCCGTCAGTCCAATCCACCGTGGAACAGAGTCTCGATACAATTCTGCGGCTCGCCAATCTGTCTTCCCTGTCGTTCGCCAAGCCGCCTTTTGATTCGACGAAGGGCGTCGTGCGCTCGACTAAGGATTTTGAACTGTTCATTCCCTATGAGGCGGCCTTCGACGTTCAGGCGGAGCTTTCGCGTTTGCGCAAGGAACTGGATCGCCTTACGAAAGACATTGCCTCGAAGCAGTCGCGCCTCGAGGATGAAACATTTCGCAGCCGCGCGCCCGAGAATATCGTGAAGGGACTCGAAACAACGCTCGCCGAGCGCCGCACGGAATTTAGCAAATTGGGGGAGCGTCTCGCGCAACTCGAAAGACTCTAGAGCCTTTGCAAGAACTTAATATCGAACAGGCCAGGGGCTAAAGCCGCCTCAGTTCCATGCACTTTACGGCACGGCTGAAGCCGTGCCCTACAAAGATTTGGCAGTCACCACGGCAGGGATGTTCTTTCACAACTTTCATGGCGCACACAACTTTTCCGGGCACGACCGACCGCCGCATCGACGCGCTGCTCGCGCTGCTTTCCGACAACACGATGATTGTGATCAGCGGCGCTAAAATTGCCCGCGAAATCGGCGTGACGCGCGGCACCGTGTGGAACTGGATCGAAAGACTGCGCGCGCTGGGCGTCCGCGTCAAGGGCCATCCGGGCACCGGCTATCAGATCGAAAGGGTGCCCGACATTCTCGCGCCGAAAATGCTGCACAGGCGGCTGCATCCGGGGCCGCTCGGCAAGCGCATCTACCATTTCTTCAAAATTGATTCGACCAATTCCGTCGCGATGACGCTGGGAGAACGCGGGGAGCCGCACGGAACCGTCGTCATCGCCGAGGAGCAGACGGCGGGGCGCGGGCGCGCGGGACACACCTGGCATTCGGAAAAGACGAACGGCATCTACATGACCGTGCTGCTGCGCCCGCCGATTCCGCCGCAGCAAGCTCCCCTCATCACGCTCGTGGCGGGACTCGCCGTGCGCGAAGCTATTCTGGAGCAGACCGGCCTTGCGCCCGACCTGCGCTGGCCGAACGATCTGCTTTTCGGCCGCAAGAAATTCTGCGGCATCCTGACGGAAATGAACGCGGAGCAGGATCAAATTCATTTCGTGGCCGTGGGAATCGGAATCAACGTGAATCACGAGCGGATTCCGGAGGAATTATCCAAGATCGCCACGTCGCTGCGAATCGAGACCAGGCACGCGCAATCCCGCGTGGAAATTGTCGCGCGGTTGCTGCGGCACCTCGACTCCTACTACAATCGCTTCGTGACGGAAGGGCCGGAAGCGATCGTGGCGCGGTTTTCCGAAGTTTCCAGCTATGCTCAGGGAAAGCGCGTGCGGATCGAGACGGCATCCGAAACTTACACCGGCACGACCGAAGGACTCGAACCCGGGGGGCTTCTGCGCGTGCGGCGCGACGATGGACGAATCTTGCCGGTGATTGCGGGAACTCTTTCCGAGGCGGATTGATGCTGCTGACGCTCGATGTCGGGAACACGAACACGGTCCTCGGATTTTTCCGCGGCACGGAACTCGTGGCGCACTGGCGGCTCACGACGGCGCGCGATCAGACGGTCGATGAGTACGGCATCCTCACGAGAGAGCTTTTTACTTTGGCGGGAATCGATCCGTCGTCGGTCAGCGGAGTGATCATCAGTTCGGTCGTGCCGCCGCTCAATTCGACGCTCGAGGAAATGTCCGAGCGGTATTTTCGCGTGAAGGCCCTGTTCATCGAGCCGGGAGTGAAAACCGGCATGCCCGTTCTGTACGACAACCCGCAGGAGGTTGGCGCGGACCGGATCGTCAACTGCCGTCGCGGCGTTCACGAAATACGGCGGTCCGTGCATCGTCGTGGATTTTGGGACGGCGATTAATTTTGACGTGGTCTCCGCGCGCGGCGAATACATGGGCGGAGTGCTCGCTCCCGGCATCGGCATTTCGGCCGAAGCGCTTTTCTCGCGCGCCGCGCGCTTGTTTCGCGTCGAGATCAAGGACCCCGGGAAAATCATCGGCACGAACACGATGCAATCGCTGCAGTCCGGCCTCTACTACGGATACGCGGACATGGTGGACGGAATCGTCACGCGCATCAAGGGCGTGATCGGCGAATCGGCGCGCGTGATTGCGACCGGAGGGCAGGCGCCTCTGATCGCGCGGGCTTCGCGGCACATCGAAATCATCGACGAATTTCTGACGCTGGAAGGGCTTCGCATCGTTTGGGAGCGGAACCAGACGGCGAAGCGCTCCTCCGCGGGCGGCTCCGAGAAAGCGCCGCATTCCTCTTTCCGCCGCGAAGGAGAGAAAACGCCAATCTTGAATTCCCACGAAGCGATGGCCGAACTGAACTACTTCAATTATTTCACCGAGATCGAGGAATATTTCTGGCAGAAGCGCGGCGCGCATCTTCTGGTTTCGCCGCTGGACTGGGCCATCGTCGAGACGTGGCAGAAGGCGGGCATTCCGCTTTCCGCCGTGCTGAAAGGAATCGACCGCGCGTTTGAAAGCTATGCGCGGTCGCGGCGCGCTGCCGGCGGGCGGCAATTGAAGAGCCTGTCCTATTGCGTCGATGCCGTGCTCGAAGCCGCGGAGGAAGAAAAGGAAACCGCGGCTGGCACGGGCCCTGTCGCGACCATCGGAAAGAAAACGGAAGAAACATTTTCGCGGGAAGCATTGCGGGCGTTCTTCAACAGAAATGTCGAACGTCTTTCGGCGGCAGGCGCGACCGTGCGCGCCGCGCAGCCGGAACTCGCTTCGCGCATGGAAGAAACGCGCGCGCGCCTTGGCGGAATTGTCGCCGCTCGTGGAATCCCCGGAGCGACTGGACTTGGAAGACCTGGAGCGGCGGCTGACCGTCATCGAAGAAAAACTCACCGCCGCGCTGACTTCCGGCGCGCCGGAAGAATTTCTCCTCGAGATCCGCCGCGAGATGGACCAGCCAACTCGCGCCTTACCGCCGAAAAATGAGTTCCGCGCAACTTTCGCAGCTCGAGCGGCAATACATGCAGAAACGGCTCTGGGAGCGCTATAATCTTCCTCGCCTGAGTTTGTTCTACCTGACCTGAGGATGCTCCCGGCCGACGGAAATCGACACCCCCCGCATCGGAAAGCGACCCGAATGGAAGTTCGAATAGAAAAACTTGTGTATGGCGGCGACGGCCTGGCGCATCACGACGGCCACACCGTGTTTGTCCCTCTGGTCCTTCCGGGAGAGCTCGTTCGAATTGAATCTTCCGCGCGCAAGAAAAAATTCATTCGCGGGCAGGTTGGAACGCGTCGTGGAAGCCTCGCCGGAGCGCGTGCCGGCCCCGTGCCCGCATTTTGGACGCTGCGGCGGCTGCCAGTACCAGCACATGCCGTACGAAGCGCAGCTTCGGTACAAGGCGGAAATTCTTCGCGAGACGCTCGGGCGCATCGGGCGCATCCAGTGGACAGGCGCCGATCGAGACGCACGCTTCGCCGCCATTTGGATATCGCAATCGAGCGCAATGGAAATTGCGAGCGAATCAGCCGGGCGCGCCGGGAAGCGCGGGGATCGGCTATTTCGAGATGGGGAGCACGAGACTTTGCGCCGTCGACGGAATGCACGATTCTTTCGCCGCGTCTCGCCGAAACGTTTTCCCGGCTGCGCCGGATTGTCTCGCAGGGCAAAGTCCTCTCGGCCATCGATGAAATCGAAGCCTTCGCCGATTCCAGCGACGAAAAGATTCTTCTGAATCTTTCCGCCGAACGGCTCGCCGATTCTCCCGAATCGATCGCAGTCCGCGCTGCGCGAAGCCGATGCCGAACGTGGAATCGATTCTGATCCAGGACCGCCGCGCCGACAAATTTCATCTGGCGGGCCCGGGATATCTGACGTATACGGCTGGCGGCGCTTCCTACCGCGTGGGCCATCTTTCGTTTTTTCAGGTCAATCGCTTTATGGTTGAGCCGCTGGTCGAAGCCGTGATCGGAACGACACCGCGGGCGCCTGGCGCTCGATTTATTCGCGGGCGTGGGATTGTTTACCGTGGCGCTGACCAAGCAGTTCGAGCGCGTGATCGGCGTGGAATCGAATCTGGCCGCCGCGAAGGACCTCGAGACGAATTTGAAACAGAGCGGCGGGGCTTCGCTCTCTTCACGCAACGTCACGGCGGAAGGATTTCTTTCGCGCTGGCATGAGACACCCGACCTGGTCGTGCTCGATCCGCCGCGCGCCGGAGTGGAAACGGAAGCGCTCGCTCGCCTTAAGAAACTCGCTCCCGCGCGCATCCACTATGTCTCCTGCGACCCTGCCACTTTGGCCCGCGATCTCGCGCAACTGGTTGGCACGAATGGTGCCGGACCCTACGACATCGAAAGCATTAATTTGTTTGACATTTTCCCACAAACCTATCATATGGAGGTGTTGGTGCGGCTCAGACGGCGCGCATGAAGCTGCCTTCCCTCTTCCCCGTCGCTTTTTTCGCGGGAGGAATTCTCCTCTCGATCGAGCTGAAGAAATCTGCCCCGCTGAACCCTCGAATTCTTATTTTCGCGGCGCTTCTGTTTCTTGCTATTCGGATACATCGCGCTCCGCCGAAATTGGATTCTCGCTGCCGCGCTGTTCGCCGCGGGAGCGTGGCTATCGCTCGGCTTGGCCGCGTCGAATCTGGAACGCGCGTCCGTCTCTCCAAATCTTGCCAGCACTCTGATCGAATCCGGGAAGCTGGATGCGGAAACAGCCTTGCGCTGGCGCGGACGCCTGCGCAGCGATCCGCTGCAATTGCCGTGGGGCATGCGTTATGAAATCAATCTGGACGAGGTCGAATCTTCCGCGGGAGTCACGCCCGTCTCCGGCGGCCTGCGGTTAACTTACTACACCGCGGAATCGGCGAGTACGTGCCTCCGCCTCCAGCGCGCGCCGGGGATCGCATCGAAGCTCTTGCCCGCGCGCGCCCTGTCTACAATTATGGCGATCCCGGCAGCTTCGACTTTCGCGGCTATCTCGCTCGCCAGAACATTCAATTGCAGGGCTCGCTGCGGAATGGCCAGCTTCTGACGATCGTGGATCATCCGCGATTGACTGTTTCCGACGGTTTGCCCGCGCGCGAGGCCGACTTCTCCATTCGCTCAACGATCTTTTCGCATCCCGGCCGGACGAAGGAGCGCTCGCCCGCGCCATGCTGCTCGGCGACCGCAGTTTTGTGGAGCGTGACCGCGTCGTCGATTTTCAGAAAACAGGCGTCTATCACGTTCTGGTCCTCGCGGGACTGCACGTCGGCGCGCTCGCCGCATTTTTTCTCTGGGCCGGGCGCCGCCTGCGCCTCGCGCTTTTTCCCGCGCGATTCTTCTGACGCTCCTTGCGCTCGCTGCATATGCGTGCATCGTCGAGGATCGCCCGCCGATCCTGCGCGCCGTTCTCATGGCGGCGGTATTCTTGTCGGCGAAGCTCATTTATCGCCGCATGGATCTGATCAACGTGGCGGCCATTTCCGCGCTTGGTGATTCTTGCCGCGCGGCCTTCGGAAATCACCGATGCGAGTTTTCTCTTGTCATTTTCCGCGGTGGCGACGATCGGAGCGATCGCCGTTCCCTGCATCGCGCGTTCGAGTGAGCCTTACCGTCTCGCGCTCGACCACCTGTCCGACGTGACCCGCGACGTATCTCACGCCCCGCGCGTAATTCAATTCCGGCTGGAAATGCGCGCCGCGGCCGCATGGATTTCCGCGCGCCTTCCGCGTTTTGCGGCGCCCTTCGGATCCGAGCCTGCTGGTGCAGCCCGTTTCGGGCCGCTCTCTATTTCTGGGAGATCATTTTCATTTCCGCCATCCTTCAGCTCGGAATGCTTCCTCCGCTCGCGTATTATTTTCATCGCGTCACGCTGGCCGGACCATTCGCGAATGTTCCCGCGCTGTTGCTGACGGGACTGGCTGTTCCGATCGGGTTCCTCACGCTTGCCGCTTCTCTCGTGTCTCACACGCTCGCGGGATGGATGCTCGCAAAGCTTCTGGGATTCATCCTCGCGATGCTCGACGCAGCCGTGCGATGGTTCGCAGGCTGGCACGGCGCGAGCTACCGCATTCCGGGGCCGTCCGATCGCTCTCATGGCGGTCTTTGTCGGTTTCGCGATCGCGCTATCCGCGGCCATTCGGTTGCGATCGGAAGATTCTGGTGGGCATCGAGCGCCGCGATTGCTTTGGTGGCCACGGCTGCCCTCATCGCCACGCATCCATTTCCGCCGCGTCTCGCGCCCCAGCGTCTGGAATTGACGGTGCTCGACGTGGGCCAGGGCGACAGCCTTTTTCTTTCCTTCCCGCGCGGGCGCACGATGCTCGTCGACGGAGGCGGCGAACTTGGAAATTTTCATTCGGGCGGGATGCGCTCCGGAATCGACGTTGGCGAGGATGTCGTTTCGCCGTACTTGTGGTCGCGCGGGGTGAAGCAAATTGACGTCGTCGCCCTCACGCATGCCCATGAAGATCATCTTGGCGGCCTGCCCGCCATTTTCGAAAATTTTCGCGTCGGGGAATTCTGGGTTGGACGCGATATTCAAAGCGCGGCCTACCGGCACGTCCTTGCAGCTGCGCGAGCGCACGGCGTGCGGATCCGGCATCTGAAACAGGGCGATTCTTTCTCCGAGGATGGCGTGTCGGGAAGTGTCCTGTGGCCGGACGATCTTTCGGAAGGCCAGTCCGCGAAGAACGATGATTCCCTCGTCATGCGTCTGACGGATGGCGCTGAAACTTTGCTGCTGGCGGGAGATATCGAGCGGCCGTCGGAGCGAAGAATTCTCGCGGAGGATCAACCTGTCGGAGTGAATTTCCTGAAGGTCGCTCATCACGGAAGCAAGACTTCCACGACCGACCCGTTTCTATCCGCTGCGCATCCGGCGTTCGCGGCGATTTCCGTGGGCAGGGACAACAGCTTCGGCCATCCTTCGCCCGAAGTGACCGAGCGGCTGGAAGCGGCGGGCGTGCGCGTCTATCGGACCGATCGCGACGGCGCCATCACGGCGAGCACCGATGGCAGCACGCTGAGCGTGAGCACATTCCTCTGCGCGGCCAGTAGCGCAGGCTTCAGTCTGTGGGTTTTGATTTTCCTAGTACGAAAACCAACAGGCTGAAGCCTGTTCTACTACGCCCCGCCCCGCCACAGCATGATCGTCCACAGGATGGCCATCGCCACCGCCAGGCCGATGGCCGCTTCGTATTCCCGATTCTGCCGGTAGAGGGGCCACGAGAATCGTTCCGTCGACGCCATCGCGGCGGAAAGACGCGGCCAGAACGCCGGGACTTGCGACGCGTATTGTACGAAATGCGGCGCCGTACAGCGCTTCGAGTTCGCCCTGCTCCCGCCGGATCACGACCGGATAAAATACCGCAAGATACGCGGCCAGCAGCAGGGCGGAAATCCACGAATGGCTGGCCACAGAAAATCCCGCGGCAAGAAACACGCTACCCAAGTACAAAGGGTTCCGAGTAAATGCGTACGGTCCCGAGGTCGCCAGTTGCTTGTGCTTGCGAAGATGTCCCGCGGCATATCCGCGCAGGAGCAACCCCAGAATTGCAATGCCCACTCCGCAGAGCAGCCATTTCAGTTGCGGGCGCGCGAACACAGAATGCCGCGATGCCGACCGGATATCCCACGCGGACACGCCAGCGGATCCAAAAATTTGTTTGTGGAGCTCAAGCAGGAGCCTTCAGAAGCGCATCGGTCGCGGCCAGCACGTCTTCGACGGTGATTCGCAGCATCGCCGCCGAGTAATCCGAACGCCGCTTGTAGCTGATCTCCTCCGGCCACGCCTTGTCCACGATCACCGCGCCGGGCACAAAAGGGCCGTTGCGCGCAGGATCGGTGGGGCCATACAAGCCGACGACCGGCGTGCCGAGCGCCGCCGCCAAGTGCAATGGACCTGAATCCGCCGCGACCACACATCGCGCATGCGCCAGAAGTCCCATCAATTCCTCAATCGTCGTCGCAATGACAGCAGGGCGAGCGGGCGCTGCCGCGCGCACCACTTCCTCCGCGAGCGATTTTTCACCCGGACCGTGAATCACAATCACGCGCATATCATTTTTCTTTTCAAATTCGCGGCAAAATTCACCATACCGCTCCGCCGGCCAGCATTTCGCGCGCCAGCTTCCGCCGGGCCCGACCACGATGTACTCTCCGCCGATTCCAAGATCATGCAGGCGCGCGCGAATCGATGCCGCGCCGCCTGCCGGGACGCGCAACGGATATTCCGGCGTTGCGGGGCGCGATGCTCCGGCCTGCTCCGCGAGCGAATAATTCAATTCCGCGACGTGGCGCCCGGCGGGGGTCACGCGCTCGGTGTAGAACATCGCCGCGCCCTCTTCGCGCGCCCACGCGCGGTCGAAACCAATGCGGCGCGGCGCGCCCGGAAAGCCCGGCAAGGATGGATGACTTATAGAGACCCTGAAAATCGATGGCGCACGTGTAATGGTTCTCGCGCAGGCGCTGAACGCACTCGATCGCGCCCCACACCGAGCGGCGGTCAAACGGAATCACTTCGTTGATCGCCGGACTTCCCTCCAGCACCGGCGCCCATTTTCGTTCGACAACCCAATCGATTTTCGCGTTCGGATGCGCCGCCCGGAGCGCCGCAACCGCTGGAACCGTGTGCAGGATGTCGCCAAGCGCCGTCAGCCGCACCACAAGGAAACGTTCCTCGCGGTCATTCATTGCGGCGCGGCGCACCGACGCCATTGCGAAGAATCTGGCGCACCGCATCCCTTAGATTCTCGGCCAGCGCGTCGGGCTGCCTGGGCCACGTGGCGCGATGCAATTCGTATTCCCCGCGGCCGTATCCGGTCATCACCAGGATTCCGCGCGCCCCGGCCGCGTGGGCCATCTCGAGGTCCGCGTAGCGGTCGCCAACGACCCACGAGGCAGCCAAATCCAGCGCATGTTCGCGCGCCGCCTGCTCGAGTAAACCGGGGTTCGGCTTGCGGCAATCGCAATCGTCTTCCGACTTGTGCGGGCAAAAGTAGATCGCGTCAATCCACGCTCCGCCCGCGGCAAGCTCCGTAACCATTTTTTTGTGGACTTCGTGCACCAGCGATTCCGGAAAAATATTTCGCGCGATCCCGGATTGGTTGGTCACGACGATGACCGGAATTTCCGCCTGATTCAGCTGGCGGATCGCTTCGGCCGCGTAAGGGAAAATTTGAAAGCGGTCGATGTGATTGACGTAGCCCATTTCCTCGCCGATCGTGCCGTCGCGGTCCAGAAACACGGCGCGGCGCAGGAGTTCGCGTCTCAGACATTCTCGGCGCTCCGGACAGACAGATTCTTTGGCGAGTTTTTAAGTTGCATCGCGGCGGCGAACACGGAATCCACCGAAATTCGCGTCATGCAACGGTGGTCCACCGGACATCGCCGCAGAAAACATGGACTGCAGGAGACGGCTTCGCGAATCAAGGTGAATTGTTCCGTCACAGGAGCTGTGCCCTCCGGATCCGTCGAACCAAAAATGCCGATGACCGGAAGGCCCGCGGCGGCGGCCACGTGCATGGCTCCGGAATCGTTGCCGATAAATACCGAGCAGGACAGCAAACAGCGCCGCCAGATCGCGCATGGAAGTCTCACCGACCAGCGAAATCGCGGCGCGATTTCATATTCGAGCGAATCCGAGCTGCAATTTCCTTTTCACCTGGCGTGCCAAAAAATATCACATCGGCGCCACATTCCGAAATCAGGCGGTCGGCAAGGAGCGCGAAACGCTCCGGCGGCCAGCATTTTGCCGCGCCGTAGGAAGCGCCAGGGGCAATCGCGCAGCGCCATGCGTTTTGTCTTGCGCCCGCGCTCCGCAGCGCGGATTCCGCCGCCTGTGCGCGCGGCATCGGAAATATGCAAGCGAATCGGCGGGATCGCCGGCGAGCCCTCGATCCATCCCGCGCGGCGAAGCAATTCGAGATAGTAATGCGATTCGTGTTTGGGGATCTCGCCCTCTTGCGGCGCACGCGAATCGCCTTCGTGAGCAGCGGACCGCGCCCATCCCGGGCATATCCGATGCGCTTCGGGAATGCCCGCGCGCCACGCCAGCCACGCGGCTTCAAACGCATTTTGCAGAAGCACGGCGATGTCGAATTTTTCCTTTCGCAATTCGCCGATCAAGCTTTTCACGGCCCAGCCATCCCTCGATGCCGTCCGCGAAAATCGTATTGCAGGATCCGGTCCGCAAACGGTTGTCCCGAAAACAGATCCGCAACGGCAGGCCGCGCCAAAATGCAAATTTCGTCGCCGGCATGCGTACGGCGGATCGCTTCCAGAGCCGGGAATCGCCATCACCGCATCGCCAACCCAATTCGGAGCGCGCACGAGAATTTTCATCGCGCCTCGCCCGCTTTCACGTCGCCCGATTGCGTCCGCAACTGCGCTCCAAAAGTCCTCTGGCATGTCAAAACGAAATCCGGCAACAATAGACTGGAAGCGCCGTGAACTGAACGTTTCGGAGATTCCACACATCTTTTTCCGTGCATAGCAGCGCATCGGCGCCGCAGCTTGACGCATCCTGCTCCAATCCGCCGCCTCCCTCGCCGTGTACACGTGATGATCCACAAAGCTGCGCTGCCGAACCACCTGGAATCCCCAATTGCGCAAATCCTCGAAAAATGCGGCGGGGTTCCCAATTCCGCAGAACGCCAGAAATCGCGCCTTTTGCCAATCCTGCTGCGGCAAGGCTACGTCGAGACTCGGAACACGCAGCACGCTTTCGAGGCGCGTGGAGGCGTAGAAGATGGGGCTGCTCGTATGCCGGCGAATGATCGCTTCGATGGCGGGCGAAGGCGCCTGCACGCTTCGCGTGATGACCACAATGTCCGCGCGCCGCAGCGCCGAGAGCGGCTCGCGCAAACGTCCCGCGGGCAGCACCGTGCCTCCGCCAAATGGATCCGTCGCGTCGACGAGCACGATGTCAGCATCGCGCGACAGTTTCAAGTGCTGAAATCCGTCGTCCAGCACAAACCAGTCGATTCCGTGTCTCGCCAGAACCATGCCGTTCTTGTATCGGTCCGCTCCGACGCCAAGTTGAACTTTTCCCGCGAGCCGATCGCGCAGCAGCGCAACTTCATCGCTCTGCGGAACGCCGCTCGCGCCGGCATGCCGTGGTCCCTCGATACCCGCGCGTCAGAATCGCCGCGTGCTTCCCTTCCTGCGCGAGGCGCTCCGCAATCGCCAATACCATCGGCGTCTTGCCAGTACCCCCCACCGTCAGATTTCCCACGCCGATGACTGTCCCCGGCAATTTGCGCTTTCGGAAAATGCCTCGCGCGTAGCACCACGCTTTCGCGCGCGCAATCATGGAGTAAAGGAGAGAGAGCGGCCACAGCAGGCGAAGCCATCCCGAAGAGCGCTTCACCTTCCGCCCCGTTCTGGACTCTATGACACGCTCGATGTGCTCCAGAACACGCTCGGTCGCTCCGCGATTTCGGTCCACCAATTCCCGCGCGCAAGTCCCCATGCGAGCGGCGCGCTCCGGTTCGCGGAGCAAGCTCGCCCACGCCGCGCCCAGTTCTTCCGAGCTCTTCACCTGGATCGCAGCGCCCGCCGCGAGAAATTTCCCCGACATTTCGCGGAAATTTTCCATCGATGGACCGTAGACCGGAACCTTGCCGAAAGCAGCCGGCTCAAGAATATTGTGGCCGCCGCCGGGAACGAGCGAGCCTCCCACGAACACGGCGTCGGCAAGACGATACAATCCGCGCAAGCTCGCCGAGACTGTCGAGCAGGAACACATTGCCCGGGTCCGCCAGCGCGGCACTTCCGGCTCCGTTGAGCGTGAGGTCGCGGCGGCGCAGCAATTTTCGTCCCGACTCGGCGACGATTGTTGCCGCGTTGTCGAATTGCTCCGGCTTTCTCGGCGCGAGAATCAAGAGCGCGCGCGGAAATTCGCGCTCGACTTCCGCAAACGCCCGCAAGACAGCAACTTCTTCGTTGGCGAGCACGCTCCCGGCAACAATGACCGGACGGCGATCACTCTTTGCGCAGTTCGACCTCGAGCCACGCGGAGAGAGGGCTTTCGGCCGGTTCGGCAAGATCGTATTTGAGATTGCCGGTGACGAGGACTCGCTCGCGCGGTGCGCCCAAGGCGATCAGGCGCGCCGCGTCCTCTTCGCTTTGCATCAGAAAAAGTGTCGCGTCGCTCAAAACTTTTTTCAGAAAACCGGCAGAGGGCGCCCGCGGAATACGAAAGCGCACGGCCATAGCCGCGGAACGAGCGCTCCGACAGCCGCCCGTTCACGAAAATGACAGGCACTTCTGCGCGGCGGCATTCGCGCAGAAAATTGGGCCAGATCTCGGTCTCCACGATGATCACCGCACCCGGACGCGCGGCATCAAGGGCCCGCCTGACGGGACCGCGCCAGTCCAGCGGAAAATAGAAAATGGCGTCCGCAAACGGCATCCGTTCTCGCGCGATCTTCTGGCCCGTGACCGTCGTGGTGGAAACGACAAGGCGGCGCTGCGGAAACCTCTTTTTCAACTGCTCGGCAAGGGGAAGCACGGCAAGTACTTCTCCGACGGAGACCGCATGAATCCAGATCGATTTTTCCGGCTGAGCCGGCAGAGTTTCTTCGCGCAATTCAGGCGGAAACCTCCATCCGAGGCGTTCCGGCATGTTGCTGAGGTATTTCCCCTGGATCAGTCCGCGCAGCAGGAAATACGGCGAGAGCAGGAGCATCCCCGCGGCCGTCAGCAGACTATAGAGCGCATACATCCCAAGAGGCCCTCGTCGAGCCGTCTCCTGTCCGGGAAAAATCCAGAACGATCCCAATCGCCGCTACAAACCGGATATTATAGGCGCACCGTCGGCGATGGCATACCAATAGTGGAGTGAACCTTTCCCAGGGAAGGCGCATCATAGCCACCCAGATCATGCTCCGTGCAATTCTGACAATCGTGATGCTGTTCCCTCTCGGCGCATTAGGCACAAAGCGCGCCTCCGGACCCGATGTCGCTGCCGACCCGCGACTCGCATCAAGACTTGACCATTGTGGCCGACCCCTATCTCCGCGCCGAGCGCTACAAGAAGGAAGTCTTCGGCAAGAATTCTTTCTACGCCGCCGGCATCATCGCCATCGATGTCTATTTCAAGAATGACAATAACGTTCCGATTCGCCTCAACCCCGGAACGATCCAACTGGTCATTTCTCAACCCGGGCAGGATCGCCAGCGTCTGGGCGCACTTTCTCCCGAGGACGTAGCCGATCGCACGCTTTTGACGGCCAACTCCAATATTCGCGCGCACCGTCCATTCCCGTTTCCCGGTTCCTCTCCAGGTTCCGGCCACAGCAAAGATTGGGTTGAGATGACCACCACGCTGCAGATCGGTTGCCCTCGGCACCGATGTTCTGCCGCCCCATGCCACTACTCACGGCTTCCTCTTCTTCGATCTGAATCACGACTTTGGCGCGATCCGCAACACGCACCTTTACATCCCGGATCTCGCTTTCATGACGGACAACAAAGCTCTTTTCTTTTTCGAGATCGATCTCGCCGATGCTCCGTCAAGATAACCGGCACGGCCGGTTCGCGGCCCTGACGCACGACCGGCGTCTCGCCGGCAATTTTTCGAAGTCGAGGCATGGAGCCGGCGGGCCGCCGGCGCTACAGAAACCTTCGCCTCGGGGCGCTAGAACGTCTCAGAAAATGAGTTACTACCTGCGCGACCGCGAGTTTGCTGAACGCCACCCCGTCGGATAGAATGTTACCTTCCCAAACGGGCCCGCCTCCCAACATGACACTCCTTGACGAACTGAATTCCGGGCAGCTTGAAGCCGCCACCACCATTGATGGTCCCGTCCTGATTCTTGCCGGCGCGGGCACGGGCAAGACGCGCGCCATTACTTACCGGATCGCGCATTTGATCGAGAAGGGCGTGCCGGGCAGCGCGATTCTCGCCGTGACGTTCACCAATAAAGCCGCGGCGCAAATGAAAGAGCGCGTCCGCGATTTGCTCGTCCGCCAGGGAAAGGCCTACGACGATCCGTGGATCGGAACGTTTCACGCGTTTTCCGCATGGCTTCTGCGCCGCGAAGCGAAACGCCTCGGGCTGCCGCGCGATTTCAAGATTTTTGACGCGGACGACCAAATCGCGGCCGTGAAACTTGCGCTCGAACATTTGAACATCAAGGATCCGGGCGAGAAAGTTCGCGGCCTTCTCGAGCGCATCAGCTTCGCGAAAAATCATGCGCAGACTCCCGCGCAGATCGCCACGGAAGCCGCCAAGCACAACGATCCTCTGGGAATTACCGCCTCAAAGGTGTACGCGGAGTACGAAAACATTCTCCGCAAGGCCGGCGCTCTCGATTTTGACGATCTTCTCCTGCGCGCCGTTCAGGTCCTGCGGGAATTTCCAGAAGCGCGCGCCGCATGGCAGACGCGTTTCCGCTACATTCATGTCGACGAATATCAGGATACCAACCGCGTGCAATATGATTTGCTGCGGCTGCTCGTGAACGAATCACGCAACCTGTGCGTCGTCGGCGACGAGGATCAATCCATCTACCGCTGGCGCGGCGCCGATATCGGCAACATTCTGCGCTTTGACGAGGATTATCCCGGCGCGCGCGTCGTTCGCCTGGAAGAGAATTACCGCTCGACGCAGAAAATTCTCGACGCCGCCGCGGGCGTTGTCTCGAACAACCGCCGCCGTCTCGGAAAGAATCTCAAAGCGACGCGTTCCTCGGGAAACAATCTGGCGTTTTTTGAAGGGCGCGACTCGAAAGCCGAGGCCGAGTACATTGCCGACGCGATCCGCATCCTTCACGGCGAAGACCCGGCCGTTCACATCGCCGTGCTCTACCGCACGAACGCGCAGTCGCGCTCCTTTGAAGAAGCGATGCGCTCTCGCGGCATGCGTTATCGAATGCTGGGCGGCTTCTCATTTTACCAGCGCGCCGAGGTGAAGGACGCGCTGGCCTACGCGCGCCTGGCGATTTTTCCGGACGACGATATCGCCCTGCTCCGAGTGATCAATACGCCGCCGCGCGGCATCGGAAAAACATCCATCGATTCCCTTTCCGCGGTTGCGCGCCAGCAGGATATTTCCCTGTGGGCGGCCATCGGCAAGATGCTCGATCCCTCGGCTTCGGGACGCTCCCTCGCACCGCTCAGGGATTTCCACGCATTAATTGAAAACCTGCAGCAGGAAATTTCCACTTCATCGCCCGCGGATTTCCTGCAGTCCATTCTGACGCGCAGCGGATATCTCGACATGCTCGCGCAGCGCGACTCGAGCGAAGACACGGCGCGCGCCGACAACCTGCGCGAACTCGTCAACGCCATGGCGGAAGGCGCCGAGCGCGGCGAAACGCTCACCGATTTTCTCGACCACGCCGCCCTCGTCAGCGATGCCGACAACTTTGACGAAGACGCGCTCATCACGCTCATGACGCTGCACAGCGCCAAAGGCCTCGAATTCGATCACGTGTTCCTGACGGGAATGGAAGAAGGCATCTTCCCTCACAGCCGGTCTCAAAACGATAATGAAGAGCTCGAGGAAGAGCGCCGCCTGTGCTACGTCGGAATGACGCGCGCCAAGCAAACGCTGACGCTGACGCGCGCAGTCTATCGCCGCATGTACGGCTCCGAGCGCCTCTCCGGCTCGATGCCGTCCCGCTTCCTTCAGGAAATCCCCGCGGAGTTGATCGACACGGCGGCCGGTTCGCTCGCCGAAGCAGGCGAGACGCGCCGCTACGAGCCGGACCCAGAATATTCTTACAGCGAAGAAGAATTTTCACGCCGCGTGAAACGCATCGCCGCCCCTTCGCGCACGCCGAGCGAGGCTCCCAGCCGCCCGCGATCGAGCGCCTCCCCGCGCCTCGGCAAGCAAAATGCGAACCCGCTCATCGGCCAGCGCGTCCGCCACGCCACCTACGGCGCCGGAACCATCATCGCTGTGGAAGGCGAGGAGCCGGAGCGCAAGTTCACCGTCCGATTCTCCGATCACGGCACGAAAAAACTCATGGAACTGTACGCCAATCTGAGTTGGGCGTAATTTTACCCTCTCTTTCTCCTGGATTGTCCCCCCGCATTGAATGGCAAGAGAAACAGCCACCTTTCAAACTGCGAGAGATGGTGTACCTGCAAAAACTTCTCCCGGCTCATTCGCTGGCCACTGGTCACGGGATGGGATCAATAAAGCTTCCTCGTCCGCCAAGGACCGGCGTGCGCCATTTCCCAGTTGCCCAGAATACGGTTCATCGGGCGCTATCCGATTCAGGCAGTATCGATCCTCTGTAGCGGCGCAGACGGGAGACAATTAACACCCCCGGTGAATCAACTCCGTATAGAATCACTTGAGGCGCAACTCGGCCCAAGGGGGGCACACAGATGTTTTGCCAGAGCTGCGGCACTCAAGTCACGGGAGCCTTCTGTACCAAATGCGGCGCGCGCACGAGCCAGCCGTCAGCGCCTTCCGCAACCCCGTCGGCTTTCACTCCACCGCCTGCATCCCCACATGACGCGCCATCGCCCCAGTACGCTCAGCCTCTGCCACCGGCAGCCAAGAGCGGGGCGGGATTGAAGATCCTATTTGTCGTGCTGGGAGTCCTCGGACTAATGGGTGTGCTTGCCATCGGTGGGGCCTGGTTCGCCTGGCACAAAGTCAAGCAGGCCGCCGCGAATAACGGGATCGATGTGAACAGCTTCTCCGAAACGCGTCGCGGACCCGCGCGGCAATTTGACGCCTGCGAGTTGCTCACCAAGGAAGACCTGTCGCAGATCCTCAACCTCACCGTCGAACGAGCGGAAGGCGACGGGCTGTCCACTCATTCCACTTGCCGCTATTTCTCTTCCGGCGCTCAACAACGCTCTCTGGAGGAAGCGGCCGCAGCCAAGAAGAAACTCGAAGAGGAGACGAAAGGCGGGAACTCCAAACCCGATCAGTCCGTGGTAATCAACGACGTTGGCAATATGGTTCGAGGCATCACCGGCGCTGGCGGCCCTGCCGTGGGTGAGACCAACGGCCTGTTGCTTACCATTGGAGTCGACTCGGAGAATGCCAAAGCCGCCATGGCTGGATTCAAGCTCGGCATGGGCCTGACTGGCGCCATCGTAATGAAAGGCGCCGATCCAGAAGCTAAGGCCATGATGCGTGAAGAAGTAAAAGGAGTGGGCGACGAAGCGATATCAGGACCCCTGTTGAGCCTCTTCATGTTTCGTCAAGGCGATGTCAGCGTGCAACTCGACGCGCGCTTGTTGCCCGGCGGACGCGAGGCGCAAATCGCCATCGCCAAACGCATCATCTCGAAGTTGTAGTCGTAAAAAAGACGCGCGCGGACCAAAGAACTTAGAGCCGCTGAAGGTCTTCAGCGGAAACAAATATCCACTCGGAACCGGTTCGTACCTACCGTGCGGAAGTCCTTCGCTGTATTTATTACTTGCCTAAGGTAGCGCTGCGCGTGCAGCGCTGCGCCGCGACGCCCACTTGAGCGCGCGGTACACCGGATAGCTCGCGGCAAGCACGAGGAAAGTCAGCGGCGTGTTCTCGCGATCGCTCGCGAGCGCCCCCACCAGGAACACGATCGAGGCCGCCAGAGCCAGCGACGTCGTCCACGGATAGCCCCAGGCGCGATGCGGCCGCTCGCTTTCGGGCATGCGGCGCCGCAGCACGAACAGCGACACGAACGACAGCGCGTAATCGGCCACGAAAAACGACGCCAGAATCGCCGCCACCCGCTCGAAGCTGAACATCGCAAAGCACAGGCCCACCGCGGTGGAAAGCCACAGCGACGGCGCCGGAATCCCGCCGGCGTTCACGCGCGCAAACAGCAGGAAAGAAAAGCGCGTCGCGGCTCATGGCGTAGAGCGCTCGGGAGGTCGCCATTTCCATCGCGTTGACGCTGCTCAAGCAGGCCCACCACGACCACGACGCGAATGAAGTTGTCGCCCGCCGAGTCCCAGCACGCGGCGCGCGGCAATGCCCATCGCAAAATCGCTGCCGGCAAACTCGCGAACCGACACCAGGTGCACGATCGCCGCGTTCACCAGGAAATAGATCGCCAGGACGGAAAATACGGTGCCGAAAATCGCGCGCGGAATGTCCCGCCCCGGATTGTGAACTTCCCCGCCGAAGTACACCACGCCGTACCAGCCGTCATAGGTGTAGATCACCGCCTGCAGCGCGACGAATGAACGCCACGAACAGCGGCCAGCCCACAGGCACCGCGGCGCGCGACGCCACAGCGGTCACCGGCGTCGCGCTGGTGCAAAAAGCAAACCGCGACCACCGCCAGAAACAGCGCCGCCTTCAAGATCGTCGTCAGGTCTTGCACGCCGCTGCCTACCTTCATGCTTTTCCATTGCAGCAGCGCGAACAGCAAAATCACGCCGGCGGCAAGCGGGCGCACGTGGCCGTGCGCCGCCGGAATCAAATCGCCCGTGTATTCACCGAAGACGATCGAGACGGCGGCAAAGCTGCCGGCCGTCGAGATCCAATCGCTCCAGCCGACAATGAATCCCGCGTAATCGCCCAGCGCGGCCCGCGCGAAATTATATTGCCCGCCGCTTTGCGGCAACAGCGCGCCCAGTTCGGCGAACTGCAGCGCGCCCAGCGACATGTAGATTCCGCCCGCGGCCCACGCGGCGAAGTACAGCCAGGTCGAGGGCAGCAGTGCCGCGATCTCGCCCGGCGTGCGCACGATTCCGGCGCCAATCGTGTTGCCGATGGCCACCGCGATCCCAAAACCGACGCCCAGCGTGGTGATCAGCCGGCCGCGCCCGGCCGTGTCGTGCGCCAACTGGAACTGGATTTTGTCGCCAAGGAAAACTCGCCGCCGTCCGTTTCATGCATGAGTGAAAACGAAAAGCCATCATAGCCGAGCGCACTTGCGGCGCAAGCGGAAGTTGCCAAAAGCGTTCCGCCGGCGATGCTTGCTATGATTCGCAAACAATATGGACCACAGGGTTTGTGCGGTGGCGTGATTTTGTGTTGCGCGGAGTCCCGGAGGGACGACACAACGTAGCCCACCGCGGGAGCGGTGGGGTCCGCATTGCGATCATTTACAGCCCCGCAGGGGCGACGCTTGACTGACCCAGTGTCGCCCCTACGGGGCTTGGTTCTCTCCCCTTATGCCTACCCACCGCTCCCGCGGTGGGCTACGTTCTGTCGTCCCTGACGGGACTAACTCAAGCGCTTTTGTTTTTTTGATATACGGTTGGAAATGAATGCCGGTTTTCGAAAAACGAATTGGCTCTGTTTCTTTGTTTCGCCGGCTATCGGTCTTGTGGTCTACTTTTCCCGTAGCCGTTGCCGCAGCACCCTGCGGGGACAGCCGGGAGCCGTCGCAGAATGATCACACACGATGTCCGAAGCCGTTTTCACCGCGCTCCCGAAGGCCGAATTGCACGTCCATCTGGAAGGTTCCATCGCGCCCGCCACCGTGGTGGAACTCGCCGCGCGCCACGGCGTCACTCTCACTCCTGAAGAGACCGCCCCGCGTTACGCCCCCGGCGACTTTCGACCAATTCATCGAAAATTTCATCTGGATCACTTCGTTCCTGCGAGGCCCTGAAGACTACGCCTTGATCGCCCGGCGATTCGCCGAATCCCTGCAGCGCCAGAACGTTTTTACGCCGAGGTCACTCTTTCGATCGGCGTGATGTTCCGGCGCAATCAGGATCCCGCCGCGAATTTTGCCGCGCTGCGCGATGCGGCCGCCAAGGTCCCGGGAGTGCAGCTGAAATATATTTGGGATGCCGTCCGCCAGTGGGGCGCCGCGCCGGCGATGGAAGTCGCGCGGATGGCGGTTGCA
This sequence comes from uncultured Acidobacteriaceae bacterium, assembly GCA_963808195.1. Classification (GTDB taxonomy): domain Bacteria; phylum Acidobacteriota; class Terriglobia; order Terriglobales; family Acidobacteriaceae; genus Sulfotelmatobacter. The sequence goes on from CAWEEW010000001.1 coordinate 23,002, forward strand.
TTGCGCTCGCCCGGACATCATCGCCTACGGAATTGGCGGCGATGAACTGGGCCTCCCCACGATCGACCTGCGGCCCGTTTATGAATTCGTGGCCAGCCAGGGCATGCACCGGCTGATCCACGCCGGAGAAATCGGCGGACCGGAAATCGTTCGCGAATCCATCGAACTGCTGGGCGCGGAACGCATCGGGCACGGCATCGCCGTGATGCGCGACGAGCGCACCATGGACTTCATCGCCGCGCGAAACATTCCCCTGGAAGTCTGTCCGACGAGCAATCTTCGCACCGGCGCTCTGGCCCGCCAGGTCGGCCGCCCCACGGCCGGATACGATCAGCATCCGCTTCCATCTTTCTTTCGCCGCGGCCTTCCCGTGACGCTTTCGAGCGACGATCCGGCCATGTTTGAAACGACGGTGAGCGACGAATACCGCCACGTGCATGATATGGGGCTCACCCCGGTTGAACTCGTCGCCCTCGCCGAAGCGAGCTTCCACCATTCCTTCCTCGGCCCCGAAGAAAAGCGCGCCATGCTCGGCAAATTTCATTCCGGCGTTGCGGCGCTGGGCTTGGTATAATAGCGGCGATGAAAGCACATGTGTGGGTCATGCCGAAGCGCACGGTCCTCGATCCGCAGGGTCAGGCCATTCAGCATGCCCTTTCTTCTCTGGGATTTAGCGAGGTTCGCGACGTCCGCCAGGGCAAATTTTTCGTCCTCGATTTGGACGGCGTGGCCCGCGAAGCCGCCGAAAAGCAGGTCGAGCGCATGGCCAGGGAAATCCTGGCGAACCCCGTGATCGAGGAATTTCGGTACGAAATCGTGGAATAACCGTGTTTTCCTGGAAAAGCGCTAGCGGTTCGCTTCAGGAAACACCCCGTCTCACTCGTCCAGAATCCGCATTTCCCTTGTGTTACTCTTTTTTATGCGGGCCTCCATAGTCTTTCGCCTAGCTAAACGTCCGGAGATGAACCTGTGTGTGGAATCGTCGGATACATCGGATCCAAAAAAGTTGTTCCCTTAATTCTGGACGGGCTGCGCCGTCTCGAATATCGCGGCTATGACTCCGCCGGCATCGCCGTAGTCGGGTCGGACGGAAAAGTGCACATCCGCCGCGCCCCCGGCAAGCTGCACAATCTGGAAGAAGCGATTCGCCAATCCCCGCTGGAGGGCTCGTACGGGATCGGGCACACGCGCTGGGCCACGCATGGCCGTCCCACCGAAGAAAACGCCCATCCGCACCGCGACTGCACGGGAAATATCGTCGTCGTCCACAACGGAATCGTCGAGAATTACGTGGATCTGAAGCGCGAGCTCGAAAAAGAGGGCCACAAGTTCGTCACCGAAACCGATACCGAAATTATCGCCCACCTCGTCGAAAGGTACATGAAAGAAGGCGGCCCGCTGGAGGACGCCGTGCGCAAGACCGTGCGCCAGCTCTCGGGCGTCTATTCCCTGGCGATTCTTTCCGCCTCAGACCCAAATAAAATTGTCGCCGCGCGCACCGGTCCTCCCTCCGTGATCGGCCTGGGACAAAACGAGTATTTCGTCGCCTCCGACATTCCCGCGATCCTCGCGCACACGCGCGACATGTTTTTCCTGGCGGACGGCGACATTGCCGTGCTCACTCCGCAGGGCGTGCGCGTCATGGACCTCGACGGCAACACCATCCAGCGCGCCGTGCAGCACATCACCTGGGACCCCATCATGGCCGAAAAGGGCGGCTACAAGCATTTCATGCAGAAGGAAATCTTCGAGCAGCCCCGCGCCGTTCGCGACACCCTGCTCGCCAGCGTGGCGCTGGATTCCGGCAAGGTGTTCCTCGACAAGATGGACATTGCCGAGCAAGAATTCCGCGAGTTCACGAAGGTCAAGATCGTCGCCTGCGGCACGAGCTGGCACGCCGGGCAGACCGGCAAATTCATGATCGAGAAGCTCGCGAGAATTCCCGTCGAAGTGGACTACGGCAGCGAATTCCGGTATCGCGATCCGATCGTCGATTCCAAAACCCTCACCATTTGCATCAGCCAGTCCGGCGAAACCGCGGACACTCTGGCCGCGCAGCGGGAAGCCAAGCAGAAAGGCTCCAAGACGCTGGCCATTTGCAATGTGTACGGCTCGATGATCACGCGCGAGGCGGCGGGAACGATTCTGACTCACGCCGGGCCGGAAATCGGCGTGGCGTCCACGAAGGCTTTTACCGGGCAGCTCACCGCGCTGATGCTGCTGGCCATGTATCTCGGCCAGGTGCGCGGCACGCTCACCGAGGATTGCGAGAAGCTTCTCCTGCAGGAATTCATGCGCATTCCGCACAAAATGGAAACCGTTCTGCAAGGCGACGAAACGGGAATCTATGAAAGCCTGGCCCGCACGTTTTTCCGCCACACCAATTTCCTGTACCTCGGGCGCGGCATCCACTTCCCCATCGCCCTCGAGGGCGCGCTGAAGCTCAAGGAAATTTCCTACATTCACGCCGAGGGATATCCCGCCGGCGAAATGAAGCACGGGCCCAACGCGCTGATCGACGAAAATCTTCCCGTCGTCATGCTGGCGACGCGCGACGAAAACGATCCGGAATCCATGACGCGCTATGAGAAGAGCGTCTCGAATATCAAGGAAGTGAAAGCGCGCGACGGCATCGTCATTTCCGTCGTCATCGGAAAACGATCATCTGGCCCGCGAAGCGTCCGATCACGTCATCGTCGTGCCGCCCACGATGGAAATGTTCGCGCCGCTGCTCGAAGTGATTCCCTTGCAGTTGCTCGCCTACCACATCGCCGTGCGCCGCGGCTGCGACGTGGACCAGCCGCGCAATCTGGCCAAGTCGGTTACCGTCGAGTAGTCGTTAAGTAGCACAGGCTTCAGCCTGTGGGTTTTTCCTATCTTCTGCCACGAACCGCCAAAAGCTGGCGTGGGATCACAAATCTCCATGTATCTCCATCGCAAACCCACAGACTGAAGTCTGTGCTACTTTCCATTTCCACGCTGGCATCGCAAATCACGTACTATATTGCTGTTGTGAAACGCATTCATCTTGTAATCGTTGTCGCCCAGTTCGTTCTCTTCTCCGCTCTCGCGGTGCGCGCGCAGACGCCCGCCACGAATTCTTCCCCAAGCTCCACCATCGCCGGCATCAAAGTCACCGGGGCTCAAAAATTTCCGGCGGACCAGATCATCGCCGCCAGCGGCCTGAAGCCAGGCGACGTGGTCACTGCGCAGCAAATCCAAGACGCTACCAACCGCCTTGCCGCCCTCGGCATATTTTCAGCGGTCAACTTCCGTTACACGGCGAAAGGCGATGCGATCAATCTGGAGTTCCAGGTTCAGGAGGCTCCCACCTATCCGATTGTGTTCGACAATTTTCCTTGGTTCACCAGCGCTGAGATCGGAGAGGCGATCCGAAATCAGGTCGGCCTGTTTACAAGCGAAGCGCCCGGCGACGGAACGATGATCGATCAAATGACGGCCGTCATTGAAAACTTACTCGCCGCTCAAAATATCAAGGGGAGCGTGACGCACCAGCTTCTCGCGGCAGCAGCGGGCGATGGCATGGTGATGCAGTTTCGGGTCGACGGCGTCCAACTCCGGGTGCAATCGGTTCAGTTTGGAGATTCCGTTGCCACGAATTCCGAGCGTTTGAAGGACCGCGTCTCGGATATCAAAGGCCAGCCCTATTCCCTCTTTGCCGTCGAGGTTTTCGAGAACGAGCATGTCCGGCCGCTCTACGCCTCCAAAGGTTTTCTCCGAGCGCAAATCGGCCCCCCGCAAGCGCACCTGATTCCGGACATGAACGACCCCAAGCAGACCGCGGTGGAACTCTCGATTCCAATCAATCCGGGCGCGGTCTATACGTTGAAAGGAGTTTCCTGGCAAGGAAATTTGGCCGTGCAAACGCCAAGCCTTGACGCGGTCGTGGAGCTAAAGCCCGGAGACATTGCCGACGGCATGAAGATCGAGACCCTGTGGCAGAAAATCGAATCCTATTACGGGCAGCACGGCTACCTCGATATGAAGCTCAACGCCGGACCTCAATTCGATGATACGGCCCGCCAGATTTCTTATCGCGTCAACATTTCCGAGGGCTCGCAATACCGCATGGGCGACATGGTTATCACCGGATTGTCTCTGGACGCGGAAAAGCGTCTCCGGCAAGCATGGCAGATTGCTCCCGGCCAGATTTTTGACGACGGCTATTACGAGTTGCATATGAAAATATTGTCGAAGCCCAGCCGCGATATTTTTGGGGACTTGCCCGTTCATTACAACGAGTTCGGCCATTTGCTTCGTCCCGACACAAGCCGCCACACGGTGGACGTCCTATTGGACTTCAAGTAGGGGCACGGCATGCCGTGCCCCTACGGCACCGCCACACGGTAGCTACGATTGTTGAAATCACTCCGGATCTTCCACTGCCTGGTGAGAAATTCAGACCAGTTGTTTTTCAACCCCACCCCTTGATTTCGAGTTACAATCGCCGCCTATGCGATGGCGAATGCGACTCCTCCCATGTCTCGCGGCGGTGATCATGAGCGGCGCAGCTTGGGGGCAACAAGCACAGCCGCCAGCGGCACCGCCTCCGGCGAAAACGCCTGCGAAGAAATCGCCCGCAGCATCGCAACCGCCTGCGAAGCCCAAGAGTGACGATACCGCTGCGGCGCCCGCCCAGGACACCGCTCCCGACCCCGACGCCGAATTGCAGGTTGTCGTGCGCCAGGCCGGGAACGACAGCGCCACGCTCGTCAAGAGTTTGGAAGCTTACCTCGTCAAGTATCCCGATTCGCCCCGGCGCGGAGCAATCTACCGCGCCCTTCTCGAATCGGAAATGAATCTGCATAACCAAAAAAGCGCTCTCGATTACGCCGAGAAGGTCATCGCCATCCAGCCCGAAGACAGCCAGTCGATGTACCTTGCCGTGACGCTCCTCGAAAAAATGCCGGATGAAGCGAGCCAGCTTCGCGCCATCGACTACGACACGCGCCTGATCGAGCGAGTCTCGAAGGCCGATCCGGAATCGCGTCCACAACAAATGACTCTCGAGGATTGGCAGGCGGGCCGCAATAAATTCATGGTGGATCTGTACGTATTGCGTGGCCGCGTGCAACACCACCTGCACAAGGATGACGACGCCGTGAAAGACCTCACGGCCGGATTCCGACTGCAGCCCAACGCCGAGGCCGCGCGAACCCTCGGTGAAATCGCGGAAGAAAATAAGCATGCTGACGAAGCCATCCGGCAATACGCCACGGCGTTCATCCTGGCCAGCCAGGAGCCCGCGGACGCGAACGGGCCTCCCCCGGATCTTGACTTGCTGCGTATGCGGATGGGCAATCTTTGGCGATTCTCACACGATTCGAGCGCGGGCCTGGGCGACATCGTGTTGTCGGCGTACGATCGCAGCCGCGAAATGGCCAAGGCGGATAAGCCCGACGCTCCGGCTTACAACAAAGATGTGACCGATCCGCTGCAATTCAGTCTGCGGCACGTCGATGGCAGCGGCCCCGTGAAGCTCGCCGAATCGCGCGGAAAAGTTGTGGTCCTGAACTTCTGGACCACCTGGTGCGCCTACTGCAATCAAATGGAAACGATGCTGGCCGAGGTGCGGACGAAATTCTCGGGTCGCGAGGATGTTGTCTTCCTGGCAATAAACGCCGATGAAGATGAATCCGTTGTCGCGCCATTTCTTCAGGATCAGAAACCCGGGGGCACGCTGGTCTTTGCCGACGGCGTCAACCGTGCGTTCCACGTCGAATCGATTCCAACCATCCTGGTGCTCGACAAAGCCGGCAAAATTGCCTACCGCACGCAAGGCTTCGCTCCGGACGGCTTTGCCGATCTGGCCGGTGCTGCGATCACGAAGGCTTCCGCCTCGCCCGCTCCCTGACCGCACTCGAATCGATTGCTAAGTTTTTCTCATAGACAGGCATTGAAACAAGTTTGACGGAATTTCAGGGGCTAAAGCCCAAGTTTTTCAGTCCTTTGAATGTCGCGGCTGAAGCCGCGACCCACAAAGCGTGTTGTGATTCAAGCGGTTCACTACTACCAAGGAATTTCGGTTGCATTTCTAGCTTTGTGGGTCAGGGCTTCAGCCCTGACATGAGCGATTGGAAGAGAAAGGGCTTTAGCCCCTGACGGTGCCGTGGTCCATTGTGCGAATGTCCGGGACACCGCGCTACGTTCCAGTGGGTAATTGCTGCAATGCAACGTCACGCGCGGCGACGATCGTGTTAACATGAATTCGAACGGTATCCGCGACGCGCCGCGCATATCCGCCCGCAAGCGTGGACGCCACTGGGATCCCCTTGTGGCGCGCATGTTCGAATACCAGGCGGTCGCGCTTCTGTAAGCCTTCGATCGTCAGCGCCAGTCCGCCGAGCTGGTCTTCGCGGTAAGGGTCCGCGCCTCCAATGTAGAAAATTAAATCCGGAGTCATCTTCTTGAGCGCGCGCAGAAGACCCTTCTTCCAGGGCGTCCAGATATTCATGGTCGCGCGTTCCATCTTCCAGACCAATGTCCTCGTCGGAAGGGGGCTTCGGCATCGGGTAGTTGTTTTCCTGGTGGATGGATAAGCGTAAAAACGGTCGGATCGTTTGCGAAGATCGCCGCCGTGCCATTGCCGTGATGTACGTCCGTATCCACCGTCATTGCCGTCCGGATCTTCCCTGTGGCCTGGAGAGAGCGGATCGCTACGCCAACATCATGGATCATGCAAAAACCTTCTCCGTGCCCAGGATACGCATGGTGAAAGCCTCCGCTGAGGTTGGCCGCAAATCCGTCCTCGAGCGCTTTGCGCCCGGCCAGCGTCGATCCTCCCGCTGCCAGCCAGAAACCCATTCGGGATGACTCCGAGAGCGGAATTTCCAGCTTCATGCGTTCGCTCAGCGTGAGGGAATCGGTTTGCAGTTTGTTCACGTAGGCAGGCGTGTGGACGCGCAAAATGTCCTCGTCCGGCGCGGGCTCCGGCTGCAGGAAATCGCTTGCCTCCGCAATTCCCTCGGCGAGCAGGGCGTCGTGGATCAGTCTGAATTTTTGCGAGGGGAAAACGTGCGGTCCGAGGTCCAAATCGTACTGCGGGTGATAAATGACCTTGAACGGCAGCATAGGAGAAATCAAAAGAGAGGGACGATTGTCAATTGTCGCGGTCGAGAATGAAGTCGGGAACCGTGCGCAGCGCGCGGCCAAAATCGGAAGTCCCATTTCCGTTCAGGCAGGCCTTGGCGCGCGCGGCGAAATCGTGCGCCGCCGCCCGCGTGCGGTCGAGCGCCCCTGACTCCTGCACCAGCGCCGTGATCTGCTCCGGGCGAACGCTCTCAAACCCTTTTTCTTCGAGCACCGTGCGCACCAGGCGCTTCCCCGCCGCGCCGTCGCTTTCGAGCGCGTAAATCAACGGCAGCGTGACCTTGCCTTCTTTCAAGTCGCTCAGCACAGGCTTGCCCAGCGTTTCCGGAGAGGCTGTGAAATCCAGGACGTCATCCACAAGCTGGAATGCCAGCCCCGCGTAGTGCCCGTAATCGGCCATGGCCTGCTCGCCAGCGTCATCTAGATTTCCGAGCACCGCGCCCAGCCGGGCGCAGCCCGCAAACAAGCAAGCCGTCTTTCGCGCGGCGAGTTCCACCGCATCTTGCTCGGTCAAGTCCATCCGCCCGAGCTTGGTCAACTGGAGAAGCTCGCCCTCCACCATGTTTTGCGTGAGCTCGATCAAAACGTCGAGGATCTTGAAGTTGCGCTCCGCGAGAGCCATCTGAAACGACTGCATGTACAGCCAGTCGCCTGCGAGCACGCTGCGGTGGTTTCCCCAGCGGGAATTCGCCGACGGGCGTCCGCGGCGCGTGTTGGCGCCGTCGATCACGTCGTCGTGGATCAGCGTGGCGCTATGGATCAGCTCGACGACGGCGCCCAGCCGGATCGCGCTGCCTCCGCGGTATCCCGCGTATCCCGCTGAAAGCAGCAACAGGGCCGGCCGCAGGCGCTTGCCTCCGCCTGCCAGCAGGTAGCGCGAGATTTCCGCCACCGGCTCGATCGCCGAGCCGTTCTGGAGCGCAAGCTCCTGCTCGACCTTGACCAGGTCGTCGCGAACGAGATCGAATATTTCTTTCGCCGTCAGAAGTGAGATGACACCCCTCCAGGAACTGCCCCAGTGCGATTTCCGGATTGATCCAAACCAAAAAACCGCCGAAAGTTTGCCGACGTAATTTCGGCTACCTCGGTCGCTGGCAAGTTTCTCACATTCCCGAGGGTCCGCGCCACTTCCGCGACATAGGCCGGCTCGTTTCTCCGGCCCCGGTGGGCTTGAGGAGCAAGGAAGGGCGAATCGGTTTCCACGAGCAAACGGTCCAGCGGAAGGTCGCGCGCCACGTCCCGCAAATTCTGCGCCTTCGGATACGTCACGTTACCCGCGAAAGAAATCAGGAAACCCATCTCGTATGCCACGGCGCGCCTCTTCCAGCGTCCCCGTAAAGCAATGGAAAATTCCGCCCAGGCCGGAACTTCGCCAGTCTTCCTCCAGGATCTTCAGGCAATCCGGCCATGCTTCCCGGCAATGGATGATGACGGGGCGGTTTGCAGCATGCGCTTGATCGAGCTGATGGCGAAAAACGTTCGCCTGCACGTCACGCGGCGAATGATCGTAGTGATAATCGAGGCCGATTTCTCCCCAGGCGATCACGCGCGGGTTCCGTGCCAGGCGCTCCAGCTCCGCGTAGTGCGCGTCCGTGGCGTGCCTTGCCTCGTGCGGGTGAATCCCAGCCGCAGCGTAGATCCATTCGTGCGCCTCGGCGTAGGGAATGGCTGCACCCAGCTTTTCGACTTCCGGTCCGTTGCCGATCGCCAGCAGCGTCCCGACTCCCTCGGCACGCGCCCGATCAAGCATGGCTTCGCGATCCGCATCAAAGTCGGTGACATCCACATGCGCGTGGGAATCGATCAGGTCCATGGTCGTGGTAGGACAGGCTTCAGCCTGTCGGGGTTGAATCTGCAATCTCTGCACAAAAGCGACAGGCTGAAGCCTGTCCTACTTTAGCTTCGCCCCCACGGGGACATCTTCCAGGAAACCAGCGAGCACGGGCGCCCCATCGGGCATTGAGGCCGCGACAATCATGCCGTTCGATTCAACGCCGCGCAGTTTTCGTGGCTGCAAATTCGTCACCACGACCACTTTGCGTCCCACGAGGTCTTCCGGCTTGTACGCCAGCGCCAGGCCCGCGACGATTTGACGCACTTCATCGCCGATATCGACCTGCAGTTGCAGCAGCCTGTCCGCGCCCGCCACGCGCTCGGCGGTCTTAACCTGCCCAACGCGCATCTCCACTTTGGCGAAATCCTCGATGCCAATCTTCGCTGCCGCCTGCAACGGCCGGTGCCGCGGCAGCGCCGGCTCCAGCAGGAGTAGTCGCCGCTGCTGCAGCCGGGACTTCCGGTGCTTTGTTCTGTTCTTGCTCCATGGCTTCAATCCTCGCAATCGTTTCGGATTTGTCAACACGCGGGAAAATTCCTTCCGGCTTCCCCGTTTTGGTTCCGGGCTTGAGCTGTCCCCAGGAGAGGCGGTCCAACTGGACTCCGCTCAGCGGCTCCGTCTGCCCCAATTGATTCCATATTTTTTGCGTCGCTTGCGGCAACACGGGATGCGCCAGCGCCGTGACGATGCGCAGTCCCTCCGCAGCCGTGTACAGCACCGTCGCCAAGCGCGCTCGGTCCTCCGGCTTTTCCGCAAGCGCCCACGGTTTTTCGACCGTGATGTATTTGTCGATCATGGCGACAATCTCCCAGATCGCCTCCAGCGCCAGCGAAAAACTGAACCGGTCGTACAAATGCATCACCTTCGTCAGCGCTTCGTTGGCAAATTCCGCCGTGCTGGGGGCGTCTGTTTCCCCGCCCTGCGCCGGCGCGGGCTTTGGAATTTCGCCGCCAAAATAGCGCTCGATCATCGTGAGCGTGCGGCTGGCCAGGTTGCCGAGACCGTTCGCGAGATCGCTGTTGTAACGGGTGACCAGCGCATCGTAGGAAAAGCTGCCGTCCTGCCCGAACACAATTTCGCGCAACAGGTAGTAGCGCAGCGGCTCGATGCCCATCGCGTTGACGATGGGGCGCGGCCGCACCACGTTGCCGCGCGACTTGCTCATCTTCTCGCTGTCGAACAGCAGCCAGCCGTGCGCCCAGATTTGCTCGGGCAGCGGCAAATCCGCCGCCATCAAGAACGCGGGCCAATACACCGCGTGAAATCGAATGATTTCCTTGCCGACGATGTGCAAATCCGCCGGCCAGAGGCCGCGCTGGTCGAAATTCGGGCCTCCCACGGCGCTCAGATATCCGATCAGCGCGTCAAACCACACATAGAAGACGTGCGGCGCTTCGCCCGGCACCGGAATTCCCCACCGGATCGTCGTCCGCGTAATCGAAAGATTTTTCAGGCCGCCATTCACGAAGCTCAGAACTTCGTTCCGGCGGCTCTCCGGCTGGATGAAATCCGGATTGGCCGCGTAGAAATCGAGGAGCTTCTGCTGGAATTCGGAAAGCTTGAAAAAATAGTTTTCTTCGGTAACGGTTTCAGTAGGGCGCCCGCAATCGGGGCAGGCGTCTCCCGGCCCCGCGTCCACCACGTAGGCATTGTCGTGCACGCAGTATTGCCCGGTATAGTGGCCCTTCTCGATGAAGCCGTTATCCCGGCAGCGCTTGAAGAGCCACTGCACGGTGCGATGATGCTTTTCATCCGTCGTGCGAATGAATTCGTCGCCCGGAATTCCCAGATCATCCCACAGCTGCCGCCACTGCACTGGCGATTTCCGTGGAAAATTCCTGGGGCGACTTCCCCGCTTTTTGCGCCGACCGCTCGACGTTCACGCCGTGCTCGTCGGCGCCGGTGGTCATGAACACGTCGAATCCCCGCATGCGCTTGTACCGCCGGATCACATCCGCCACGATGGTCGAATAGGTGTGCCCGATGTGCGGCATGCCGTTGGTGTAGTACAGCGGCGTCGTTAGATAGTATTTTGGCTTGGCTCGGGGAGTGCTCATTCGCCCTTTCTGCTTAAAATTTTAAGGTGAACCCTGACGATGGCAGGCCGCCCGTCAACGGCAGCAAGCTCCGCACCGGGAACTCGAATTTCGATAGTAAGCGCGCTGCAAGACGCTGTCAAATCACGACGAGCGCAGGAAGAAGAATGAGATCAGCGGCGAGTCTGCGCATGAGAGGGACCGCGTCTTTTTATTTCCTTCATGGCTGAACGCACAATATAGGCGGAGCGTGTCATGCCCGCTGATTCGGCCAGCCGGTCAATCGTTTCAATCTGGCTTTGCCGGGCTGTGATATTTACTCGGACGGTTTTCTCATCCACAGGAATATCCACCAAAAACAAAGTTGCGCCGGGCCGACCCGGATGCTTTTCTACATGATCTAATGTTGAAGGCCTTGGGATTGTGTCGCCGTCATCTCTCATCCCTTCGATATGTAAGGTCAGCGCGTCAAGTGCATTGCGATGCGCCTCCTCAAACGTCCTGCCCGCGGTGATACACCCGGGAAAATCAGGGAAGCTTACCCCGTAGTCGGATTTGCGATCTTTGTGCAAAAAAGCGATGTAATTCATCATTCCCTCAACCTGATCTTCGCCTGTCTTTCAATACTCTTCAGTGTGCCAATCGGCATGTCGCGGCTAGGCACGGGAACAGTTACCCTGCCCTTCTTTGTTGGATGTTTGAACTGCTTGTGGCTCCCAACAAGGTTGACCTCATACCAACCATCGTCTAGCAACCGCCGGATCACCTCGCGGCTGTGCACAAATCAAAATACACATTTTGTACACACTTGTCAAGCGATGGGCCCGGCTCCCACGGGACTTACTTGGCTCCTAACTCATTTGAAATGATGACGTTGTTCGAAAAAAAAGGCACCCGCCGGAGTGGGTGCCTTTTTATGTTCAAATTTTGACGTCGAAACTGACCAGCAAGCTCCAGCGTCGCTCAGTCCTGTGGCGGCGGAGGTGGCTGCTTGGCCTTGCCCGCGATGTTCGCCTCCTCCGTATCCTCGGTCCTGCGCCTGCTTGAAGGATGGGTCCGGGGTGAAGAGCGTCGAGGCGGGCGACTGCCCGATGCCCGACAACTGGTAGGTCGTCGTCCCAAAGCGCGGATCGGTGTGCGTATCTTCCAAGAGTAGATCCAAGGCGGTCGAATACCAGCGCTCGGAAGTGATGACAATCGCGTTTAGATTTCCAATCGTTCCCGCGGGAATGGTTCGTGTCACTTTCCGGTCATCCACCGGATAGACCGTATTCGTGACAGGATCGGTATACGACCCGCTCGGATTGTCGGTCACAGTTTCGTTGTTTGAGTTAGAAGCGTTTGACCGGTCCTTCTTCCTATCGTGCGATGGATTGCGGTCGCGGATTTGAAAATCCCTATAAGTACCCTTCGTCACGTTGACGACATATTGGGTCCCTTGCGTCACATTCCGGATGTAAGCAAACTCCTGAGCCTTGCCCGGCGCGGCCCATGGTCCAATAGCCGCGAATTTCAAGTCACGGTAAATGCTGCCATCCGCGCCGCGAGCGAATGTGCCGGTAGATGTATTGGTAATCGTGTTGCCGGGAAGTGTCTCCATGTGCGTGATCGTAATCGTCGCCAGAATTGGTTTGCCGGTCACCACCTTGCCGCCAACGCCGCCCATCAGCCCGCCAAATTCAAAAACACCTGCCATTGGTCCGCCCTGCCCAGGACCTCGTTCACCACCGAAACGGCCGCCCGGTGGAGGGCTCTGTGCGCCCACAACCAGCGCCACACCTGCCAACAACATTGCTCCCATACCTGCCCCAAACATTGCGTTTCTCACGCCCCAGCCTCCTCAAGACAAGCTGCAAACCCTACCCTGACGCACCCATCTATTGAATCAACTTCACCCCGCGCGGCCAGCCATCCTCGCCTACCAAAACATCCGCGAGAATCAAGTCTTCATCCGGGGTTTCAACGACGGGGTAGCCAAGCTGCGCCAGGGAAGCCCTCGTCAATTGAACGCGCACGACCATGCCCGGATCGTCCGCCGAGATTGCGCCCGTGAATGGCACAGGCACGAAATCGGAAGCGACATATGTTTCATTTCCGGCAGCGTCCGCAACAATCGCAGCCGCAGCCTCAGACGGCGCCACCGCATTCTGGTTCAGGGCGGCAGGCGCCTTCGCCTCCTGCGGCAAGCCCGATTGAGATGTGACATCCTTCTTGGGTGCCGGAGACGACGACTGCCCCTTCGAACGGCCGCTAACGGTCCACAGAAAAATCAGCAGTACCGCCGCGGCGGCTCCCACACTGGCCCACTCCATGGTGCGCCGCCAGGAAGCGCGACGATGGTGATTCCGATACGCCGCCAGCAACGACGCCTCCACGCGAGGGGGCGCCTGCTCTTCACGCGCGCTCTGGCCCATCATTTCCGAGGCTTCCGCCAGAGCCGCCGCGTCCGCCATCCGCTGCGAGCAAAGCTCGCAGTGCGCGGCGTGTTCCAGAGCCGCCTCGCGCGCGTTCACGTCCAGTAGTTCCATACGCACAAAACCGTGGACGATTTCATCGAATTCCCTGCACGTCATTTCCGTCATGTCTTTTCTCCCGGGCGCGCCCAGTTCGCCCTGGCCCCAATCCGCGCTGGACGGAGCTTGTCCAACAAGATCGAACGTGCTCGATTGAGCCTCGACCTCACTGTTCCTACCGGACATTCGAGCAAGGCCGCCGCTTCGCCGTAGCTCTTCCCTTCGAGGTCGCACAGCGTGACAGGTTCGCGATAGTGATCGGGAAGCGTCAGGATGGCTTCGCGCAACAATTGCGAGATTTGCGCACGCTCCAAACCCTCCACAATCATTTCCGCATGGCCCGAGCTAGCTGGAGAGTGGCCATTCCCGTTCAAGTGCCCTGGATCACCACTTCCATCCGTCGAAAGGCCGCTTCCTAACTCATCGGATAAAGGCACGTACCGCCCCTCTTTTTCATGCAGCTTTCGCAAGTGGTTGCGCGCGATGCCAAAAAGAAATGCGGCGGGAGTGCCCTTTTCTTCGTCATATTTGCTGGTATGGCGAATCAGCGTCAAAAAAGTGTCCTGAACGACGTCCGCGGCCGATTGGGGGCTTCCGCTCATATGCATCGCGTACCTGTAGAGCCCGCCCTGATGGCGGCGGTAGAACTCCAAAAAAGCGTCATCGTCTCCCGCTGCGAGACGCCTCAAAAGTTCGACATCTCGTGTTTCGACTGGCTCTGCCATCTACCCCGGTTGGACGTCTCTCCCGCGCTTACACTATGAATTGCGCTTCCGGCGGGAGGAGTTCCACTTTCTTGGCCTGATTGCCATCCGCGATCGCAGCTAGCAAACAGGCGCCTTAGTATATTCTTATCGCCGTTGCAACGCTCTTTCTCGCCGTCGCTGGACCACCGCTGGAAACAGCTGTGCGCTGCTGTTAAGATGCCTGCAAGCGAAGAACGCTTTCAAAAAAATACCCGCAGTACAACACGATATTCACTGGGGAGGCGACACACCATGCGACTCAAAATTCTACGTAAGATTCCGGCTGCGCTTTGGATCACAGCCTTGGCGGCGGGCCTGATTTTCATGGCCGGCGTGCGGGCGCAAAACTCGGGCGGCGCCCCGCAAATGTTGAAGGGCGAAGGCTCGTTCAATGACTGGTCGAATGAGCGCCCGGGCAACCGGTATCTCATCAAGGCTTCCGATTTGCCGAAACCGTACGCCACGGATTCCGCGCCCAATCAATCCAAAGTCGTTCCGCGTCCCGCCGACGCCTGGCCGAAGGTGCCGGATGGATTCAAGATCGACCAGGCCCTCACCGGGCTGGACTCAACCGCGAACGATTATCACGCGCGCCGAACGGAGATCTGTTCATGGCGGAGAGCAATCCTGGCCGGATCCGCGTCCTGCGCGGGTTTTCCGGCGACGGCAAAGTCGTCACGAACGAAGTATTTGCCACCGGCCTGACCATGCCGTACGGAATCGCATTTTATCCTCCCGGGCCGAATCCGCAATACGTCTACATCGGAAACACGAATTCCATCGTCCGCTTCCCTTACAAGAATGGCGACCTGAAAGCCAGCTGGGCCGGCTCAAGTGGTTGTCGCGAGCATTCCGGGCGGCGCTCAAGTACGGCGGCGGGCATTGGACGCGCAGCCTGGTGTTTTCGAACGATGGCAAGAAACTCTATGTCGGCGTCGGGTCCAAAGCGAACGTTGCCGATGACGCATCGGAAACCAATCGCGCCGACATGCTCGAATTCAACCCGGATGGAACCGGGCAGCGAATCTATGCCGCCGGCGTTCGAAACGCTTCAGGCCTGGCGATGCATCCGCAGACGGGGCAGCTCTGGGTCGCGGTGAATGAACGCGACGCGCTGGGCGACGATCTCGTGCCCGATTACGTAACGCACATTCAGGAGGGCGGATTCTACGGCTGGCCCTGGTATTACACGGGACCAAACCAGGATCCGCGATTTGCGGGAAAACGACCCGATCTGAAGGAGAAAGTCATCGTTCCGGACGTTTTGCTGCAATCCCATTCCGCTCCCTTGACGTTGACATTTTACGAGGGCAAACAATTCCCCGCCGAATATCGCGGCGATCTCTTCGTCACTTCCCACGGTTCCTGGAACCGCGCTCACCGCACGGGATACAAAGTCATGCGCGTGTATACGCCGAACGGGAAGGCCACGGGCGAGTATGAGGATTTCGTCACCGGGTTCGTAGTGGACGACGCCAATGTCTGGGGACGTCCCGTAGGCGTGACCGTGGCGAGCGACGGCGCGCTGGTTTTCACGGACGACGCGTCGAACAGCGTCTGGCGCGTGACCTACACCGGAAAACCTTCCGGGAATTAGAACCAGTGGGACGGGCTTCAGCCTGTGTGCTCTTGAATTGTGCAGACGAGATGGACGAATATGCCCTCGCGGCTACAGAATTCAAAAGCAGACAGGCTGAAGCCTCGTCCTACATTCCGCCTTCAACTTTCGCTCCGCGTTCCCTATAATCGCTGTTTCTCTTCGCAGATGGGAGCCACTTGGTACACGTTCTCGTAGCCCGCGTTCGCGCCGCGCTCGCGGCGCATATTCGCCAGCACTACCAGCAGGACGTGGCCATCGTCACGGAGAAGCCTCCCCGCATCGAGATGGGCGAGGCCGCCACGCCCGTCTGCTTTGAGCTGGCCAAGCGGCTGAAACGCGCTCCGCGGCAGATCGCGCAGGAAATTGCCGCGCAGCTTCCGCCCATCGATGGAGTCGAGCGCGTGGAAATTGCCGGCGGCGGTTACGTGAATTTTTATTTTTCGCGGGCCGCGTTTCTCGCCGCTTCCCTGAAGGAAGCGGAAGCGCGACGTGCCGGGCGCCGCTCCCGATGCGCCGAAATGCATCGTGGAACATACCAACATCAATCCGAATAAGGCCGCGCATATCGGCCACCTGCGCAACGCCGTGCTGGGCGACACGTTTGTGCGCCTGCTGCGCCGCGCCGGCCAGCGCGTCGAAGTGCAGAATTACATTGACAACACCGGCGTCCAGGTCGCGGACGTGGTCATCGGATTCCTCCACATCGCGAAAAAAACGCCGGCGGAAGTTCGCGCCCTGGCCGCGCAGCCGAAATTCGATTATTACTGCTGGGACTTGTACGCCAGCGTCACGCATTTTTTCGAGGAAGACAAAACGCGCCTCGCATTTGCGCGGCGAAATGCTGAAATCGATCGAGGAAGGCGCGGGACGAAGCCGCGGAAATGGCGAACATTGTCGCGCCCGCCATCGTTCGCTGCCACCTGGGCACCATGGAGCGGCTGGGAATCGAGTACGACCTCCTGCCCCGCGAAAGCGAAATTCTGCACTTGAAATTCTGGGATGCGGCGTTCGAGCTGCTGAAGCAGCGCAATGCGATCCATCTTGCCGCTTCAGGCAAAGAACGCCGGATGCTGGGTGATGCGCATGAATGACGGCGCGGACGCCGCCGACGCGACCGGCCCGGCGCGCGAGTGAAGATGACGACGCAAAAATCATCGTGCGCTCGAATGGAACGGTCACTTACGTTGGCAAGGACATCGCCTACCAGCTCTGGAAATTCGGATTGCTCGGGCGCGATTTTCTGTACGAGAAGTTTCACACCTATCCCGCCGGCCACAAGCTGTGGATCAGCACCGTCTCGAGCGGAGGAGATTCCGCGGCGCCCGCATTTGGCCGCGCCGCCATCGTGTACAACGTGATCGACGCGCGGCAGGCGTATCTGCAAAATGTCGTGGTCGCCGGGCTGCGCGCGCTCGGCTACGAAGAACAGGCCGACCGATCGGTTCATTTTTCCTACGAGATTGTGGCGCTCACTCCGCGCTGCGCCGCCGAACTCGGCTACACGCTGAGCGAGGAAGACGCGAAGAAACCGTACGTCGAAGTCAGCGGCCGCAAAGGCCTCGGCGTAAAAGCCGACGATCTGCTCGACCGCCTCGAAACCGCCGCGCGCGCCGAAGTGGACGAGCGCCATCCGGACACGCCCGACGTGGAGCGCGCCGCCATCGCGCACGCCATCGCCATCGGCGCGCTGCGCTATTTCCTGTTGAAATTCACGCGCACCGCCACCATCGCCTTCGACTTCAAGGACGCCCTCAGCTTCGAAGGCGAAACCGGCCCCTATTGCCAGTACGCCGTCGTCCGCGCGCGCAACATTTTCCGCAAGCTGCGCGACCAGCAGCCGGACTTTGACTCGGCTTCGCTCGAAAATGTGGACGCAAGCGCGGCGGCGGAATTATTTGCCGGCGCCGACGGAAACGCGTTCTGGGAACTTGCGTTCCTGGCGGCATCGCTCGACACGCAAATCGATGCCGCGGTCGGCGCGCAAGAGCCCGCCTTCGTCGCCAAGTACGCCTTCCAACTCGCGCAGGCGTTCAATCTTTTCTATCACCATCACCACATCCTCACGGAAAGCGACCCTGCCAAGAAGAAATTTCTCTTGCAACTGAGCCGCCTGGTCGAAGTTCAGCTCGTCGCCGCGCTGGAGCTTCTCGGAATCGAATCTCCCGAAAAAATGTAGTGCCCCGCGCACTAAAAATTCGTTACCGAGCAAGCGACGATCGAGGTTTATTTTGGAAAGGTTTCCGACACTAGCGGCGCTTGAGGGCTTCGAGTTCTTCGAGCGTGCGCGGCCAGTCCGATCCCAATAGCCGGGACAAACTGCGATCCGCAAGAACTTTTCCGCCAGTTTGGCATCGCGCGCAATAGTTCGTTTCGTTGTCCGCGTAGCGAATCCGCTGAATTTTTTCTCCGCACCTCGGACAAGGCTCTCCATACCGTCCGTGAACCGCCATTTCCTTGCGAAACGCGGTCACCTTTTCGGGAAATGCTGTCTCCGCCTCCAGCGCGCAGCCGGTCTATCCAGAGCTTCAGCGTCTCGCGCGTCGCAGCGAACAGCCTTTCCCATTCCTGCGCGTTGCAGTTTGTGCGTGAGCGCGATCGGCGACAGTTGCGCCGCATGCAGGATCTCATCCGAATACGCGTTGCCAATGCCGCTGACCAGGCGTGGATCGGTAAGAGCCCTCTTGAGCGTGCGATTTTCGGCCGTCAGCGCGTCGCGAAACGAGTTCAGATCGCTCGCGAAAATCTCGATTCCTCCCGGGTCGATGGAACGCAAGCCCTCCTCGCCGGCGAGCACATGCAACGATGCGCGGCGCTTCGTGCCGGCTTCGGTAAGCACGAGAGAGCCGTTTGGAAAATCGAATGCCGCCAGACTCTTGCGGCCCGACAGCTTCGCCCCGGGCGGCCGCCAGTGCAACCGGCCGGCAATCATCAAGTGCAGCACCAGCCAGAGATCGCCTTCCACACCAATCGCGATTCGCTTGCCGATTCGCCGCAATTCGCGCACGATGCGGCCCTCCACACTCGTAACTGGCGGTTGCACGGTGCGCAGCAGAAAAGCGCTCGCCAGCCGCACTCGCTCGATCGGCTGCCCGACGATGCGCGGTTCGAGCGCACTGATGTAGGCGGCGATATCCGGCAGTTCCGGCATGCTTATCAGCTTGCACGCCGCACCCGCGTTTTTGCAACCTCGCTGTTTTGACGGAA
This sequence comes from uncultured Acidobacteriaceae bacterium, assembly GCA_963808195.1. Taxonomy (GTDB): domain Bacteria; phylum Acidobacteriota; class Terriglobia; order Terriglobales; family Acidobacteriaceae; genus Sulfotelmatobacter. Next base: position 42,045 of record CAWEEW010000001.1, read on the forward strand.
AGCGACCAGTCCAAGAAAAATCTCTACTGCAACTGAGCCGCCTCGTCGAAGTTTAACTCGTCGCCGCGCTGAAACTTCTAGGAATCGAATACCCCGAGAAAACGAAGCGATTTGTCGGCAGAGGGAGTTTCCGAGTGGGCGAGAAACCTGGAACTACTCGACCGGAGAAGCCGATCCAAATCTACATTTTGCTGGATTAGTTAGCACAGTATATTAATTGCGCTAGCACTGGCGATTCTGACAAATCCCGTGTATGCTATCGAACATTTATTATCGCAACAGATTCTGGGCGACTGAACCTTGGGGTGTCTCCTCGCATTTGCACTTTGACTTGCGCCGTGAGGGTGAACGATGGAATCAAAGTTATCAACCCCATCAGTTACCGGAGCTTTTGGTTCAGGACTTCGGCCCGGAGCGGCGCAAACTGGCGGCCTTAATCACCAGTATTGCGCTTCTATCGCTCTTTGGCTATTTAAGCTGGCGCCAGCCTTCACCTGGACAACTCGATCCTCCGCCTGTCTTCCCAAGTCTGAAGTGGTTCCGCTATCCGTATGAAGTGAACCCGGAGAATCGCCCTCCAACCTATCCGCCAAATTGGTTCTGGTATCCGCTGGCCGTGAAACCGGAGGAACGCTCTCCAGCTGAATATACCGAGCTCGGACGGATTGCGGTCGTTCCCGACTCAAATGGCAGGACTCTGGTGACCGCTGGATACGACGGCACAATCCTCCGCACAGTCGACGGGGGATCCAGTGGACTGTAGAGAAGGGTTGGACAAGCGAAGATAACTTTTTGGTGAGCGTAACCTTTACCGACTTTATGACGGGCTGGGCCGTGGGGCAAAATGGCACGATTTTGCACACGGAGGATGGGGGACTCAGTTGGACTGTGGAGACTAGCGGGACACTCCGTAAGCTGTACGGCGTCGCGTTCACGGACTCTCGGACTGGTTGGGCCGTAGGACAAAACGGCACGATTTTACATACAGGAGATGGTGGCCTCAGTTGGACCACGAAGAAGACCGGTACAACTGCAGGCCTCGACAGCGTGGCTTTCACTGACTCTCGGACGGGCTGGGCCGCCGGGGAAACCGGCACGATTCTGCATACGGAGGATGGTGGACTCAATTGGACCACAGAGAAGAGCGGGACAGTTCGAGAGTTGTACCGCGTAATCTTCGTGGACTCTCGGGCTGGTTGGGTAGTGGGGGAAAATGGCACAATTCTGCATACGGAGGATGGCGGACTCAATTGGACCGTAGAGAGGAGCGGAACAACCCAAGATTTGATGGACGAAGCTTTCATGGACCTTCGTACGGGCTGGGCCGTCGGTGACCATGGCACGATTCTGCATACTGTCGACGGTGGATCCAACTGGGCAGTCGAGAGCAGCGGGACACCAGCACTCCTGAATGGGGTGACTTTTACGGACGTTCGCACGGGCTGGGCCGTAGGAGACAGTGGCACAATTCTGCGTACTGAGGACGGAGGAAATAGTTGGAGCCCGGCGGAAGCATTCCGCTATCGGCGTTACCCGGCACCCTGGTTTTACCTCGCCACACTTTCCCTCCTTCCCCTATTCATTTGGTCTCTGGTACCAATTACTGTTACATCTACAACTATCCAGGACAGCATTACCGCCGATGCGCCAGTCGAGTCACTCGACGACGATAAGCTAGATCAGCGCCCCCTTGTCGAGCGCTTGTCGGGATTTCTGCAGAACCCCAACACTTTGCCGCCGCTAGTTATCTCCCTGCAAGCTCAATGGGGCATGGGCAAAAGTACGGTGATGCGGATGCTTCAGTCGAATCTGGAAAGGAACCGCGCCGCCATCACCGTTTGGTTCAATGCCTGGCATCACCAGACGGAGGATCAATTGCTAGCCTACTTGCTCGAGACGATCCAAAAAGAGGTGGTGCCGCAGTGGTTGAGCAGGAAGGGTGTACCTTTTCGGGTGAACTTACTTCGAGTGCGGCTGTTTAGTTGGAAACAAATCGACAGGCTGGCTTTAGTACTCGCCGGAGTTGCATTGATTGTTATTCAACGAGCACAACCCGGCTGGCTATCCGCGGTTCCCTATCGCCAACTGTGGTTGCCTTACGCTGCTCCTTTCCTTGCGGCCTTGCCGATTCTGGAAGCATTGATCGCATTCAAGAGTAACCCCGAGAAACTGACAGACAAGAGTGGTGGCTTTTTGGTGGATACGTTTAAGGAACTCATCCGTCTGCCGTCGCTCGTGGGCAAGTCCGACGTTAGACAGGAGTTTGCCAGCAACCTGCGTGATGTTGTGACGGCGTTGAAGCCACAGCGGCTTGTCATTTTCCTGGACGATCTGGACCGTTGCAGGCCAGAGCAGGTGGTACAGATTCTCGAATCAATAAACTTCCTGAGCTCCGTTGCACAGTGCTTCCTGATTGTCGGAGCCGACTACGATAAAGTGGAAACGCTTGTAGCGAATCAATTCGAGACCCTCGCGCTTCGAGAGGAGGAGAACCGTACCAGAGCTTCGAAGAGATTGGATGCCGTCGAATTGCGGGTTAGATATGCACGCAATTACCTGAAGAAGATTGTGAACCTGCGTCTCAACCTGCACCGGCCCATGGGATACGCAAGTTTTCTGGCCGGGGGGTCTGCCTCGAACCAGAAAGGAAGTAAGCTGCTGCCGGTTGCTGGCATTTTTGCGACAGTTGCTGTGCTGGCAGTGCTCTTTTGGAGCCTCACTCTCCAACCACAAAATCCCGAACTGAGCGCTAAGCCAGCGACCGCAGCCGTGAAGGCGGGGGGCGAACCGATACCACAACCGCAAGCCACCTCGGGGGTGCTTTCCTCTGCCATTCCCGCTCCCCAGGTGCAAGATAAGAAAACCGCACCGAGTCTGCGCCCGCTCGCGTGCCGCAGGATGGTGGCACCTTGAGGAATCTTTTGAGCATCGGCATCCCGCTGCTGCTTGTGGTAGGTGGGTCGTTTTATTGGTTCACTTCTACCTCGCCAAATAGAGGAGGCTCGGGATGCAGACACCTTTACGCAGGCGTTAGAAAAATACAGCGAGCAGATATTCAAGAAATACGAAAGTCCGCGTGAGGCCAGGCGATTTCTGAACTATCTACGCCTTGTTGCCACCAGTTCAGGACAGAAGGAGAAAGATGCTCTCAAAAACCTGAGAATTAAATACCCCGATCGATTCGACCTCGATCTCGTGAGTCTGGCTGTCTTGGACGGCGCCGACAGCGTTGGGGATGATTCAGAGGTGAAGCAGTACTATAAGGAACAGTGCGGAATCTTCGGACTCGATGAGAAAACTTTTCAGCCGAGAGAAAATGGCATAGGGCACATAAGTCGTGACAGATTCTTGAGGACGATGTTTGGCTCAAGACCAGCTAAGACATCTGAAATGAGAGACGCTGCCTTCGGGTTATCCAGAATCGAAAAGTCTTCCAGTATTCTTGACCGCCAACTGCACAACTAACCCGTCGTACGTTGTAGGCGAATGACGACGTAATTCGGAAACTTTCCCAAAACACAGTTGAAACGTTATTTCGCTGAGGAGCCGTTCGAGCCAAATTTCATCGCCAGATCGACCAGCGTGCGCACAGCCACGCCTGTCGCGCCCTTTGCGTTCCACGGCTTCACGTCGTCCTGCCAGGCTGTGCCGGCGATGTCGAGATGAATCCACGGCGTGTCGCCGGTGAATTCCTTCAGGAACATGGCTGCGGTGATTGCGCCGCCGCCCTTGCCGCTGCCGACGTTTTGGATGTCGGCGATGCCGCTCTTGATCATTTCGCGGTAGTCGTCGTCGATCGGCAGCGGCCACATTTTTTCGCCCGCCGCTTTCGCGCTGGCCAGGAGCTGATCGGTGAAGGCCTGGTCGGAGCCGAATACTCCGACGTTGACGTTGGCGAGCGCGACGACAACCGCGCCGGTGAGCGTTGCGGCGTCGACCAGATGCGTGCAGCCGAGCTGCTTGGCGTAGGCGATGCCGTCGGCCAAGACCAGGCGGCCCTCGGCATCGGTGTTGATGACTTCGATGGATTTTCCGGACATGGCGATTTGCACGTCGCCGGGCTTTTGCGCGCGGCCGCCGGGCATATTCTCGCTCGACGGGACGACGGCGATCACTTTGCACGACGGCTTCAGAGCTGGCGATCGCGCGCATCGCGCCGATCATGGCGGCGCCGCCGCACATGTCGTATTTCATTTTTTCCATGTCATTCGCGGGCTTGATGGAAATTCCGCCGGTATCAAACGTGATGGCTTTTCCGACCAGGCCCAGAACCGGCGCGCCCGGATTCAATTTTTCGGGAGTGTACGTGATGATGATCATGCGCGGAGGCTCGACGCTTCCCTGCGCGACCGAAAGCAGCGCGCCCATTTTCAATTCCGCGATTTTGTTTTCATCGAGGATATCGACGGCGAGGCCCGCCTCTCGCGCCATGGCGGCGGCGCGGTCGGCCAGCATGCGCGGCGTCAGGCGGTTCGAGGGCTCGTTGCCCAGTTCGCGCGCGAAGTTTTGCGATTCCGCGATGACGCGGCCGCGCGCGAGACCGAGATCGGCAACGGCGCGCGAGGATTCTTCCCAGCCGGCCAGCGCGGCAGCCGTGATTTCGTTCCCGGGTTTTTTGTCGGTCTTGTATTTGTCGGAATCGAAATTCGCGAGGATCATTCCTTCGACGATGGCTTGCGCCGCCGCGGCGCTGCGATCGTTCTCGCGCGCGAGGAACGTCACGCGCTTCACCTGGCGCGATTTCAGGGTACGCACCGCCGCACCGGCGAGCCGTCGGAGTTCAGCCGTTCCGAATTTGTCTTTCTTCCCTGCGCCCAGGACCAACAGGCGCTGCGCGGCCAGCCCTTGCGGGTAATACAGCAGGGTCGTCTCCAGCATTTTGCCGGTCAGCTCACCGGAAGCGGCCAGCTTCGTCAGCGCGCCTCCGGCGGCCTCATCGAGCTGGGCGAGGACGCCCTCGACGGGCTTCTCCTGCTCGAATGCGTAGGTGACGAGCGCGTCGGCCTCGATCTTGGCAAGCGCGCGGGTATCCACGGTGATTTCCATAAGTTCCCTTCTTTGAATGAGATGGCGCCGCCCGTCCAAGGACCGCGCGAAAAATTCAATGTTCTGCAATCAATCCGTAACTTGAATCCGGTCCATTGCTTGCTGCCCCGCCAGTCAGCTCAACAGTGACCTGCCGATCCACTGAGCAGTGACCTGCCGGTCAACGATGACGAAACTGACGCATAGCCTCGCCGACTTCGCGTTTGGCCTCTTTATCGCGCTCCGTCTGGCGGCGGTCCCATTTCTTTTTGCCCTGGGCGAGCGCCAATTCGCACTTGGCGATGCCCTCGCGGAAGTAAATCCGCAGGGGAACGAGCGTGAGGCCCTTGGCATCCAGTTTTCGTTCCAATTTGCCGATCTGTTCCTTGCGGAGGAGCAACTTCCTCGTCCGCAAGGGGCCGTGGTTATACGGCCCTCCCGGAAGATACTCGCCGATATGGAAATTCACGAGCCAAACCTCGCCGCGGCGAATCACACCGTAGGCGTCGCGCAGGTTCGCCTTGCTCTCGCGAAGAGATTTTACTTCGGTGCCAAGCAACACCATGCCCGCTTCCAGCTTCTCAAGAAGGTGATAATTGTACGAAGCGGCGCGGTTTTGGGCCACCACCAACTCAGCCGGTTTTTCTTGTTTTTTTGGCGGTTTAGCCACAGCGAGCTATCTTAGCTGCCTGCTAGTTACTAGAAGCAAGTTCGCACCTTGTTCGGGTTTTGTGCGAGTGCTAGACTTACGCGATGATGATGCACCCTGTGGAGCGCGGATGAACCTTCGGAATTTGTGTGGATTGGTCCTGATCGGCGGCCGTGCTCCTGACGGGATGCCCCAAGGCCAGCCAGGAGAACAGTGCTGGCGCAAAGGCGGAATCGCTGAAGGATTATGATACCGCGCTTGACGATTACAACAAGGCGCTCCAAACCTCTCCAAACAACACGGAATACAAACTGAAGGCGGCGCAGGGCGCGTTTTGAAGCCGCCCAATGGCACGTCGATCAGGGCCGGCGTTTCCGGGATCAAGCCAACCTGGACCTGGCGCTTGCGGAGTTCCGCAAGGCGCAGATGATCGATCCGTCCAGCGCCGGTGGCGCAGCAAGAAGTGAAGGCCACAATGGATCTGATCAACGTCAAACAAGGGACCACGCAAAACGCGCGCCGTCGCACCCTCGGAAGAACCAAAGCTTATGTCCGGACCGCCCGAAATCCAGCCCCTTTCGCGCGCCCCGATCAACATGAAGGCCACGAACGACTCGAAGGCGGTTTTTGAAGCTATCGGGAAGCTGGCCGGGCTGACCGTCATCTTCGACCCGGACTTCACTTCGCGGCGAATTTCCGTCGAGCTGACCAACGTAACGCTCGAGCAGGCGCTGAACATCTCCGCGCTGCAGAGCAAGGCATTCTGGCGTCCGGTGACCTCCAATATTATTTTTGTGGTGCCGGACCAGCCGCAGAAGCGCAAGGATTATGAGGAAGAAGTCGTAAAAACATTTTATCTGCGCAACACCGTTTTGCCGCAGGAACTCACGGAAATTGTTACCAGCATCCGGCAACTGCTGGATTTGCGGCGCGTGCAGCAGATCAATGCGCAGAACGCCATCGTGATTCGCGACACGCCGGACCGGGTGTTGCTCGCAGGAAAAATTATCGACGACATCGACAAGGCGAAGCCGGAAGTCGTGATTCAGGTGGCGGTCATGGAAGCGCGGCGCGACCGCATGCGCAACGTCGGAATCACGCCGCCAACGAGCATCTCGGCGTCGTTCGCGAATCCCGGCACGACGACGACTACAAGTTCCTCGTCCGCCACATCGACCACAACGAACGGCACGGCCACGATAAGCCAGCTGATCAACAATCCCACGATTTTCAGCCAGGGTTATAGCGTGACGATGCCAAGCGCGACGGCGAATTTCCTGATGACGGATACGTCGACGCAAATCCTCGACGATCCTGAAATTCGCGTCGTCGATGGACAAACCGCCAAACTTCGCATCGGCGACCGCATTCCCGTGGCCACGGGCAGCTTCCAGGCCGGGATCGGCACGACCGGAGCCGGCGCGCGTCAATCCCTTGGTGAACACGCAGTTTCAATATCTCGACGTGGGCGTGAACGTGGACGTCACGCCGCGTATCCATCCGGACCACGAAATCAGCATGAAAGTAAACATCGTGGTTTCGTCGCAGACCGGTTCCACAAATATCGGCGGGATCAACCAGCCGATTATCAGCCAGCGCAGCATCGAGCATGACATTCGCCTGAAGGACGGCGAAGTCAATGTCCTTGGCGGCTTGATCGAGCAGACCGATACGAACGCAGTCAATGGCATACCCGGCCTGGCGAAGATTCCCTTTTTCAAGAATTTCTTTTCCAACGACACGGTGGATCACGAACAGGATGAAATCCTGATCGTCCTGATTCCGCACATCGTGCGAATTCCTTCGATCTCCGCCGAGAACTTGCGCAGCATCGCGTCCGGAACGGACACCAACGCCGAAGTGCGGTTGGCGGATGCGGTCATGTCGCCTGAGCTCCCGAAGGCGCAGGCTGCGCCTGTTCCTCAAGCGGCTCCCGCAGCGGTTATCGCGCCCGCAGCGCCGAATGCTCCGGCTTCGCAAAATGCGACGTTGCAATTCGAGCCGGGGACTGCCGCCTTGAAACCGGGTGAAACGACCACCATTGGCGTCACCGTTCAAAATGTGCAGGACCTGTACTCCATCCCGATGCTCTTGCAATTTAATCCGGCGGTAATTTCCATCGAAGACGTTCGCCAGGGAGGATTCCTCTCGGGTGGAACGCAGGAAGTCGCCATCGTGGAGCGCGTGGATAAAGAGCGCGGGCAGGCCATTATCTCGGCGACCCGCATGCCGAATACGCCCGGAGTGAGCGGATCGGGCACGCTTGTAGGGATCGTCGTGAAGGGCATCGCGCCGGGCAATTCGCAGCTTTCGATCGTGCAGGTGAACGCGAAAGATTCCCAGCAGCGGCCGATCCAGGTGGTCACCGGCGAAGCCACCGTCCAAGTGCAATAAATCAGAGGGCCACGTACCATGCGCCGACAGACATCATTCCCGCGCGCCAGAAGAAGCAGGGTTGCGGGAATGACTCTGCTTGAACTCATCCTCACAACTGCGGATTCTGCTAGTCCTCTCCACGGCCGCGATTCCCATGTTTCGGATTACGATCCAGCACCGCAAAGAATCGGAATTGCGCTACGATTTGCGGGAGATGCGAAATGCGATCGATCGTTACAAGGATGACGCCGACAAGAATTTGATCCGCACGGAAGTCGGCAGCCAAAACTATCCGCCTGATCTGCAGACCCTCGTCGATGGCGTGACGGTGAGCGCCGGGGGAGGCGGGGCAGGCGGGATCAGCGCTTCGGCGCTGGCTGGAGCAAGCAATACCACTCAGTTTGGATCCGCCGGCACGCCGCAATTGGGAACGGGACAGGCAGGCGGGGCGTCACAATTCGGCCAGGGCGCGACGGGCGGCATTCCGTCCATCGGGTCAACCGGCAACGCCGGCCAAGCCATGTCCGACACTCCCAGCAAGGTGCGCTATCTGAGGAAAATTCCGATGGACCCCATGACCGGCAAACCCGATTGGGGTCTGCGCTCCGTGCAAGACGACCCGGATTCCACCAGCTGGGGCGGAAGCAACGTCTTCGACGTTTATTCTCAATCCCAGGCGATGGCGGCCGACGGGACGAAATACTCGGACTGGTAACGCGCGATGAAATCCTTCCACATCACGGGCTTGCGTTCGCGAAACTTACGGCGCTGCACTCCGTCCGCTCGACGACGATTGCTTGCGGCCGGATTTTCTCTGCTCGAAATGATGATCGTCGTCACGATCATCATGATCCTGGCGGGCATCGCGGCGACAAGATATGAGAGATCGGTCGTGCGCGCCCGGGAAGCCACGCTCAAGCAGGATCTGTTCATCATGCGGAATGCGATCCAGCAATACACCCTCGACAAAGAGGCCGGCCCTTCGTCGCTCGATGATCTGGTTCCGCAATATATGTCGGCCATCCCGATTGATCCCATCACGAGGAACAAGGATTGGCACACGGAATCCGAAGAGGTATCTGCTCGATCCGCTGCAGACCTCGCCGGGGATTACCGATGTCCACTCCGCTTCCGATCAGGCTTCTCCGTTTGAGAATACGGCTTACAATACCTGGTAATGGAGAAGCCCTACTTGCCCGCGTTAAGCGGATTCTTCAGCCAGATTCCAATCTGGCAGCGATCTGTTTCCGCACAAGACTTCGGCGGCCCAGCGTCCTAGATACACCGATTGCGCGACTCCGTGGCCGCTGAAAGCTCCGAGCACGACCGTGTGCGGACTCCGGGGATGCCGTGCAAAGACCGGACGCCACTCGTTTGCAATCAGGATTGGACCGCCCCAGCGGTTCGCGAAGCGCACATTTTGCAACGCCGGGTGCAGCGCGCGGACACGGGATTCGAGACGCGCGATGAGCTCCGCCGATTTCCCTGACCCGACATCCAGGGTTGCGAGTTCGCGCCAATCATTCATGTGGACCAGTCCGCCGCCGAAGACGACGCCCCCCGTGGGCAGGATTCTCCCCCACAAATAAGGAAAATCGATTGTGTAGAATGGCTTTTCAGAAGCCAGGCCCAAACTCTTGAGTTGGGCGGCGGCGAGAGGTTCGGTTGCGACGGCGAGCGTGAACTTCGTTTGCCCGCGGCCGGCAAGATCGCTCAGCTCAAGAGACATTCCATTCGTCGCCACGAGGACTTTGCGCGCGCGAAGCTGTCCGCCAGGAAAACGCAAGCACACGGGATCTGCGAATTCAATTTCCTCGACGGGAACATTCTCAAAAATTTGCGCCCCGTTCTTTTCGGCGGCGCGCGCCAGACCGCTTACCATTTTTCCCGGATCGATCATTCCGCCGGGCACTTGCTTCACCGCGCGAACCATCCCGGAATCCGACCAGGAAATGGGAGAATCGGGCAGTCCGCCGCTTCGGCCTATCTCGTAGACTCCGGGAAGGGTGAGATCGCAATCGACCGCCAGTTCCTTCAGGATGGACGAGAATCCGGCCAGCACATCCCCCAGACCAGGAAGATCGCCGGCAGCCGTCTCCGCCAGGACCATACCGCCAGTGTGGCCGCTCGACCCTGCCCCGATCGCCGCGGATTCGAACAGAACCACGGTCTTGTCGGGCGCGAATCGCCGCAGCCACGCCGCGGCAGACAGTCCTGAAAAACCTCCTCCGACGACTGCGAAGTCAGCCTCGGCGGGGATGGATGCCTTCGCGGGCTGGAAATCAATGGACCAGGGAGAATTGCCCCAGCGCGGATGGGAAACGGCTCGCTTCATGTGAAGTGTCCTGCCAAAACCAGAATACCGCAGTCTTGATCGTGTGGCTTGCCTGGAGCGAATTTTGCGGGAGTTAAAGCCGGGAAATCATCCTACGATTCTTCGTCCATTGGATTCGGGGGCCTTCGGTAAAACTCACTCGCCGAGACTGAGGGCAAGACCGGTAAACCGCCGCTGAAACCCGTCAAACTGTCCGAAGATAGGAGAGGCGGTGTTATTGAAGACGTCATGGGGATTCTGGCGGTTCGTGACATCCAGCGAATAAACCCCGACGCGGATTTTTCTTACCTTGCCATTGGGACGCTCTTTGAACGGAATGTGGATCGGAAAGTCGCGGTACACCTTTACGTCGAGAGAAAAATAAGTTTCGAAGCGGAGGCTGTTGGGGACGCCTACGTAATTCTGCAAAACATCGATATTCGAATAAGGAAATCCGGAGTGCATGTCGACGACGGGGCTAAACACCAGGCTCCAAAATGGAACATGGACAAATCCCCAAACAAGCAAGCGGTTCGGGATGTCGGAAGGTTGAACGCCATAGACATTGGGGCGGATCACAGGGACTTGGAATGGGATAAATGTATCCGAGAGCGTGTTGAGGTCGCCGCGCGCACGGCTCCAGGAATACGACACGTTGATTTCGCCCTTTTCGCTCGGGCTGTAACGAGCGGTGGCTTGCGCCTGGCGATAATGCGCCGTTCCGGTGTTCTCCAGCGCCAAAAATCCGCTCGTTGCGCCCGTTCCGGCCGCAGGGAGAATCGGATTCACCAGGAAAAGATCGTCCGTGTGAGTCTCATAGTAGCCGACACGAAGGGTGATATTTTTCCGTATAGCCGTTTCACTTTCGATGTTCCAGGTGAAAGTCCGGGGACTGTTGCCTGGATCTTCCGGACTGGTGGGATTCGCGAGGGAGGCGCCTGGAAGGTAGACATTCTGCAACGTGATGGTACTGCCCGCGTAGGGACTGGGTGCACTGGATGAAAAAGCGAGCGAGCGAGTTTGATTGTCGGCAAAGTCCTGGGCGAGCAAGGGAACGTGGCTATAGATCAACCCGGCGCCGGCGCGGATAACCGTCTTCCAGCTCGGAATGGAATATGCCACGCCCGCGCGGGGCGCAAAAGCAGCGTCGAGGCCGATAGTTTGGGTGCTCAAGCGCGCGCCGAGGGTTAGAGACAGGGTCTTTGTCACCGTCCAGTGGTCCTCGGCATATTCGGAGATTTCCGTATCGGAGCCTTGCAACGCGCCGGAACCTAGAAACGAAATTTGCTCGTCGGGTGTGCACAAGTTGGCGAATAGTTCGGCCGGAGTGCAAGCCTCTGCCAGGATGTTGATCGGCTGGGATACGGTGCTCCCGGTGAAAGTCCGGTAGAGGAAGTCGACTCCAAACCGAATGTCATGGTGGCCGTGCCACGTTTTGGAGGGGAGCTGCAGGACCGGGAGAGCTTCGAGCTGATTTGCATTCCGCGAGGATATATTGAAATAATTTCCGCCCCAACCCTCGGGATTGATGGTCATTTGTTCAGGGCCTTGTCCGTGGGCGTCGGTGTAAAAGTTGGTGTACCGGACGACCGTGGTCAAAACCATTCCGGAAGCAAACTGGTACGCATCGGAAAATCCCAGCGACCCTCCGCGGCGGCGAAAATTCACCGACGCGGACTGGGGGATGAGCGAATCGATATTCGCAAAGAGATTGCTGGATTGAAAAAGATTCAGGTTGAAGTTGATCAAATGCTTTGGGGAAAGAATCCACTGTAAATTCGAAAAGGAGTCAAAGGCATAGACGTACGTTTCATTGAAAGGCCAGGTCAGTCCGTGGATCGGGTCCCGGCGAAATTCGTAGCTCAGGTCCTCGGAGAAATTGAGTTTGTCTTTCACGATCGGGCCTCCCACCTCGAACCGCGGGGTCATATTTGCTATGCCGACCAGGTGGTCATTTTTGCCGCGGAAAGATGGAAGGAAATCGAGAAATTTGTAATTCCACAATGGCGAAGGAGGCTTGATGTCAATCCGCGTCAATCCCGCGGAAAATCCGCCGTAGGCCACGCTGTCCGGCGTATTGAACACCTGGATGGACTGAATGGCGTCGACCGGCACGGGAATCGCGAAACTTCCCGCTACCGGATCCACATTCTCGGCCCCGTCCACGAGCAGCATGCCCTGGCTTTCCGCCTGCCCGTTGAAATTCAGTCTTCCTTCCTGCGTCTTGATGACGCTCGGACTTACGGAAAGGGCTTCGGTGAATTTACCGGTGCGAAGGGGCAGGGTTTCGAGTTGTTGCTCGCTGACCGTCGCGGTCGCGCTGACGCTCTCGGTTGCGATCTCGGTGGCTTCGCCTTTGACCTCGACGGTTTCCTCAACCAAATTCAGTTGCAAACCAGCGTCCTGAACGGCATCCTGTCCGGCAACAAGCGCCACCGTCGCGGACCACGGCTTGAAGCCCTCGACGGTTACTTCCAGCTTGTAACTCCCCGGCGCTAAACGGGCGAACTCGAAACGCCCTTCCGTGTCCGAGACCGCGTCCTGCGAAGTGACAGCAGGCGCCAGCCCGGTCAGTTTCACGGTAATCGCGGAGAGGTTGTTGCTCACGCCCTGGCTCGACGCGACGCTCACCCTGCCCGAAATGGTTGCCGTTGCGGCCTGGGGAATCGGAACGCCCGCGCGCGCAATTCCGGTAGACGCGCAAATCATGGCGGAGAACAACAAAGCCCCAAGAACAATCCATTGAGCTATCTTTTGAGCTAACTTTACACTGCCCTGCTGCTTCTTCAACAACACGCTCCCCAATCTCGCACTCGCCATGCTCCGCTGTTCACGTGTTAGATGGAATTGCCCGGCGGATGGTACATCCTTACGGCCTGCAGGTTTGACTGCCTTTGCGCCATCCCCCGATTGGCCGCATGAACCAGAAAAGAAGAGACTTGGTCTGATGCGTTTCGCGGACAATCACTATCTTCGCTCGTTTTGACTCTTCGGCCAAACATAAGGTTGTATCCGCTTTTGCAAAGGGTTACCCGTCGGACGGTTCGCAAAAAACCTGATTGGACCCAGAGTTGGTCCGCGTCTCCAACGCCGATCACAAGTTGTGCGCAAGAAAATCGAGTAGCTGAGAAACAATGAAGTCGTTGGGTGTCGCTCCGCTACAGGAGAATTTGGCAGGTGTGATTTCCTCACACTCCGGCTCTCCCTTTTTGCCAGTCACCGGGGTTACCGGGAACCAAAAATGGTCCGTCTTGGGAACCGGCACCGCAATCACAGTCGCGCCCGCATCGCGAAGGGCCTGGACAAACATGACGGATTGGCCGGCCGGAGGCACGACCGGGTCCACCATCCCCCACGCCAAAAACCAGGGTATTTTTGCACCCGCGTTTGGAGTCGCTACGCTGCCGAGACTTACGGAGGCCTCGCGAATGTAGTTGAGCGGCGAAGATTCAAAGTACGCGCCGGCCATTTGGTTCGGCGTCCCTCCGATGAACTGTTCGAGGTTCTTGACGCTATTCGCAATTCCTGACTCGTATTTCTGCTGCGCCGTATTGTCGTATACGCCATAAATCGGCATGGCCACTTTGACCTTTGCACTGACGGAGGCGTACGCATCCATTGGGTAGCGATTGGCGAACTGCGGAAAGTCTTGCGTGACCGCAACCAGAGTTGCCAGCGATGCGCCCGCAGAATCGCCGCCGACGCCGATACGATCCGGGTCGATGCCCAGCGCTGCGGCATTTCCTCGCAAGTATTGCACCGCAGCTTTGCAATCGAGCAAGGCTTGCGGCCAGGTTGTCTGAGTTGGCTTGGACAGCCGATAGTCGATGGCAAACACGACATATCCGCGCGCGGCTAAGTAGGGCCCCCAGGTGTTCCCGTAACCCGCCTTCGATCCTCGAGCAAAACCACCGCCATGGATAAAGAGCATCGCTGGATGTGACCCGCCGGTAGCGGGCAAATACAGATCTCCAAGTAAGGACACGCCGTCGTGAACGGCGTACTCTACGTTTGTCTTTGTCTGCACGTTTCCCTGTCCCCACGCAGTTCCAACCGCGAATGCGAGGAGAAGAGTCGTGATCAAAGTGCGTTTCATTCCTTCCTCCGGTAATGAGCACGCCTGACCTAATGCGCGCGAAGATTTACGCTGGCGCCGAGTATACCGGAAATCCCGATATGCACGTTGGTCAAGTACATCGAATGCTCCCGCAAGGAGTGAATCTCGGAAACAAACGCATTGCCGCCGCGCGGGCTGCGTTGACACTCCGCACTGGGCTTGATATGTTTCCACGTCAATCAAACAAGCATCGGATGCACGAATGGTCTCGACGATTCTTGTTATTGCCTGGCACTTTCCGTTGTTCAAATTCAAGAAAGAAGGGTTGCATGAAAATCGACATCTTCTGCCATATTGTTCCGCAAAATTACTACGACCGCATGCTGAAATTGCCCGAAACTGGTACAACGATCAAGCGACGCACGGCCAACATCCCGGCCATGGTAAACCTCGAAGCTCGTTTCCGCTTCATGGACCGTTTTGCGGAATACTGCCAGGTGGTGAGCATGGCCGCGCCTCCGATCGAAGCCATGGGGGACACAAAACTGTCGCCGGAGCTCGCTCAGTTGGCGAACGACGGCCTGGCTGAATTGGTGGTGAAGCATCCTGACCGCTTCCCGGGATTCGTGGCGGCTCTGCCGATGAATAATCCAGCGGCCGCGGTGGAGGAAATCGATCGAGCGGTCTTGAAATTGGGAGCAGTCGGGGTTCAAATGTTTTCGAACGTGAATGGGCGTCCCCTGGATGAACCGGATTTCCTGCCGATCTTCGAAAAGATTGCGGAACGCAACGTGCCCATTTGGCTTCACCCAAGCAGGTCATCCAATTTCGCCGACTACGCGACGGAAAAGAAATCGAAGTTCGAACTATGGTGGGTGTTTGGGTGGCCGTATGAAACTTCCGTTGCCATGGGCCGCATTCTATTTGCCGGGTATTTTGACCGCTTCCCGGAACTCAAAATCATCGCGCACCACCTCGGCGCCATGATTCCCTACTTTTCCGGGCGAACGGGCGCGGGGCTCGATCAGTTAGGGGCTCGAACCGAGGAGGAGGACTTGGCGCTGGTGGGCCGGAAACTCAAGAAGCGGCCGCAGGATTATTTCAAAATGTTTTACGCCGATACGGCGACATTTGGTTCGCTTCCGGCTTTGCGGTGCGGACTGGAATACTTTGGGGCTGATAAAGTTCTGTTCGCGTCCGATTCGCCTTTCGATCCGGAGAAAGGGCCGGGATACATTCGCGAGACGATTCGGTGCGTCGAGGGCGTCGAGATGTCGGCCGAGGATCGCCACAAAATTTACGAGGGGAATGCGCGGAAGCTGATGCGGCTGAAGCTGGCGTAAATAACCTTCGGAAAAGTAGCATTTAATTTTGTCATTCCGAGCGAAGCGAGGAATCTCTCTCTTTTGACGTTGCTGGACCGATCCCACAGAGAGATTCCTCGGCACGCAGCGTGCCTCGGAATGACAAAATCTTTAGTTTTTTCGCAGCATGCACAGCTTATTCGGCAATTATTTCTTCCCGGGGCTCGGGGAGCCAAAAACTTGCGATGAAACCGGCTGCGTAGGCGAGGAAGCCGACGATTCCGGCGGCGTAGCCGAGTTGCCGCGTGGCTGTGCCGCCTGGCATGTACGTCACGATGCTGGTCGTGATCAGGGCTGCGGATGTTCCCAGCATCCGCCCTCCCACATTCGCCGCAAAGCTTTCACCGGTGCCGCGCAAGTGAGTCGGATAGAGCGTTGGCAAATAATTTCCCCAAAAACTGAATTGGGCGACGGATACTGTGCCAAGAACGAAAATTCCCCAGGGTGGGATTGCGGTATCCCGCATGGCTGGAAGCAAGACAACCAGCGGGATCAACAGCAACCCGGGAATCTGAAAAATGTGCAGCAGGCGCTTTCGGCTAAGAATAAAAATCGCAAGAACCGCCATCAGGATACGCCCAAACAGACTCCCCACTTCCTGAACTCCCTGCAATGCACTCACAATCTTTTGCTGGTCCGCGTGAGCCAGAATTTTGACCCCGGGGGCGCCGGGAATGATGCGGGCAAAATGCTGAAGCATCCCGAAGGAAGCCGCGTAGGCGCAGGCCATCATGAAACAACTCAGGAGAGCCGTCTTGCGAAATTCCGGGTGGAATAATTCCAGGATGCTGGGCCGTTGGAGCGTGCCTTCTTCCCTTTTCTTCTGCCAGATGGGAGATTCGGGCAAGAAGGCGCCGAGGATCTTCGCACTGCCGTTTTCAACGTTCTCGACAACGCGATCAAATATTCCGGTGAACACGTTGACGTGCGTGTACGCCTGAACGTGCCGGACGAGAAACGAATCGTACTTACCGTGCGTGATCATGGGGTTGGTATTCCTGCCGACGACGTAAAAAGCATCTTTAAGCGCTTTTACCGGGTCAACCACCGCTCGCTTGCGCACGTGAAGGGAACCGGGCTGGGCTTGTTCATCGTGAAAGCCATTGCGTTGAAGCACGGTGGCAAAGTGTTCGCCGAAAGTGCGGGCGAAGGCAAGGGCAGTACGGTCACGATGGAACTGCCAAGGTCAACCGCATGAGCCGCGTTCTCGTTGTGGAAGATGAGGCCCATCTGGCGCAGGGGTTGCGTTTCAACCTGCAGGCGGAAGGTTATTCCGCCGAAGTTGTAGGAGATGGAGAAGCCGCCACCGAGCGCCTGCTCGATAAAAAAGAGAATTTTGACGTCATCGTCCTCGACATTATGCTGCCGGGCAAAGACGGATTCAGCGTGGTCGCCGAACTACGTGCAGCGCGGAATTACGTGCCCGTACTGATGCTCACTGCGCGCAGCCGCCCCGAGGACGTGTTGAAAGGGTTTGCCGCGGGCGCAGACGATTACTTGCCGAAGCCTTTCGATTTGTCGATTCTGCTGGCGCGCTTGCAGGGATTGCTGCGGCGCAGCCAGTGGACGCGAGCAGGTCAGCCGGCGGATGGTGTTTCGAACGCTTCTTCTCAGGCTTCGCTTAATTCCTCTGCACCGGATCCCCGCAGCGTTAGTGACTTCGGAACATTTTCATTCGATGGCAGGACCATTGACTTTGGAACGCTGGAACTGCGCACCGCCGAGAATGTCATTCACCTGACGCTCATGGAATCGGAGTTGTTGCGGCATTTGGTGCGCAACGACGGACGCGTGGTTTCGCGCAAACAGATTCTCGAAGAAGTCTGGGGTCTGCACGAGGACACTGATACGCGCGCCATCGATAACTTCATGGTGCGTCTGAGGCGTTACATCGAGGACGATCCGTCGCAGCCCAGGCACTTGTTGACGGTGCGGGGTGTGGGTTATCGCTTCCTGGCGAATCCGGAGAAGAAGTGAAGCTGAGACATTACCTCGGCATCTGCTGTCGGTGCGGAACTTGATGAAAGCCAAAATATCGGTGCCCTTCGCCGGGAAAAATCCGCCGAAGGGCATCGAGGTAAAACCAAAATGATTACTGCTTTTCGTAGACCGCAGTGCTCGTAACTTTCTTGCCCGCCGAGTCGGTCGCGTGGGTGGTGAGTGTACGAGTCTTGCCATCAGCTGAGATCGCGATTCGAGCGGTGAGTGTAACTTTGCCGTCTTTCTTGGCGGTTGCCTCCATGGTACGGTCGTCAATCTTTTTATACGACCGTGTGTCGGAAGTGGCATCGCCGGTGACCGGATACTCCTTGCCATCGAACTTGCCCGTCCACTCATTATGCGTGGGTTTCCTCTGACCATCGACGCCATCCAGCGTGGCTTTTATGTTGTCTCCTACCGCTTCATAACTGACGGTGAGATTTTTCTGAGTCCCGGGACTTAACTTCGACTTGGTTTCGTCGAGCTTCCATGTTCCCAAGTGTGGATTTTCCGCGAAGCACATCGTCAGGCCAACAAAGAGCATTGCGACCGTTATTACGGTCTTTCTTGCATTCATGTTTCCTCCAGGGTGTGAAACGGTTAGCTCGCGAGCGAGCATCGCATTCTAGGCCGCGTGACCGCCTTCTCGCAAGTTATGAGTGACTGAGGGTTAGAAGAGATTGACCGCCTATGCCCGGCAAAGTTCAGCTACCAACGTTTCACGCCGCTCCTGCGCGATGCGGTCCATGCGGCCAAGAATCATCGCGTAACCTGACAACGAGATTCCTGCGAGCAGGAGCAGGATCACGGTCGCAATCCAAAAGTTGCCGTAGTGCCGTGCCACCCAGAACACCGTGGTTCCGATGCCCACGACGACGATTTGCAATCCTAGGCTGATCAGCACTGTCACCTGGGAGGCGCGTTGCCGGCCGAAGGTGGAGTAATCCAATTTCTTCGGCGAATAGATCGACAGCAGATTGCCCACGGAAAAATTTAATGGGGCCGCAAACAGCAGCCCGGCGAGAGTTGCGATGGTTACGTTGAGTGTGGGCCGGCCGTAGAGATAGCTGACTCCCATCCATGCCACGATTGTTTCCACGGCCAATATGGCGGCGTGAGTAAGGTTCTTGCCGAGCACAATTTCGCGGAAGCGTACCGGTGACGCGAGAAAAAACTGGATGCCGCCGGCGTCTCCGCCGAAGTTGTTGTAGACGAGATTGGTCAGCATGAGCAGCGTATATGCGGCGGCGGCGGGAAACGCCGTGTCGGGCGTGCGGGCAAGAAATGAGCCCGAGTGCCGGACCGAATGCATGGGCCCAAAGCGAAAGATCACCAACACGAAGATCGGCATAATCAAAGTCAGCAGCATGGGACCGCTGCGGAGAAGATAGCGAATTTCTTTTTCGAAGACCGCCGCCACAGGAGACGCGACTCCAGGCAGATTCCAGCCCAGCCGGAGCGACCGGTCTCTGGGTAGTGCAGATGTGGCAGCCACTTCGCTTAAGTTTTCACCGCGATACTGCGCCATTAGGCGCACGTGCAAGCAATAGCCAATGATTAGAGCAAACGCGCACAACAGTGCGAGGGAGCTGAAAGCAGTCATGAATCGCGAAAACAGCGCCTGCGTGATGGCATCAGCGGTGAGGCCCGGTGGAAGCACGCCCTGCACGGGGTAGAGTGCCTCGATGAACTTTGTTACTTCCGGACGGGCGCGTTTGCCGAAGTATCCCGTGAGCGGCCCGATCATCTGAAGACTCAGCATGACCAGTACGAACAGAATGCCGAGGACTTCCCGCGTCCGGCGCTGGGCCAGCCAGCGCTCTACCCAGGCGAAAATCATCTGCATGAACAGTAGATTGAAGGCGGCAAATGTTAGCAGAACGAGTAGCGCCCAAGGAATCAGCGCGGGTTTCGCGAAACCGACGCCCAACAGAATTCCGAACGACCACAGACTGCCGAGAAAGGTTGCGGGATCAAAGGCTCCATAGGCCATTCGCACCAAAAAGTACGAGCGGTAGCTCAGTGGAAAACGCAGCAGTTCGGAAGAGTCAGGGTTATTGGTGAAGGCGGTCGCCATGATGGGGAAGAGTTGCCAGAAGAAAAATACGATCCACAGCAAGATCGCAAGCAGTTCGGGCTTGCCTCTTTCAAGAATAAAGAAAGTCATGCCGGCCATAAAGGCCATTCCGCCGAGCCCACCGATGGCGAAGGCGATCGACACGATGACTTGCGAGAGCAGCTCAAGCTTCGCTCGCTTGCTACGCAGGCCATTGGCGAAGAGTCGCCAGCGTAGCCACGCGATGGCCCGCAGTTGGCCGCGCTTTTCCATAGTGAGGTTGGATTCAGACATGTCGGATCATCCCAGCCATGACAGTTCCTGCTCTGCAGGGCGCGACCCGCCCACGGTGCGCAAGAAAATCTGCTCCAGCGTCAATTTTTCGTCGGACGGTGGTGCGCCGTTGACAGAACCATCGCCAGAGTTATCAATCAGTGCCGCGGGCGTTTGCGCCTCAACTCCGGCGCGCAGTTCTTCGAGCGATCCCTGCGCCACCAAGCGACCCTTATGAATGATGGCAACGTGACTGCACAGCCGCTCCACGATCTCAAGCACGTGCGAGGTAAGAAAAATCGTGGCCCCGCGCGCGATCATGCCTTGCAGCATCGTCTTGAGCGTTCCGGCGGCGATGGCATCCACGCCTTCGAACGGCTCGTCCAGGAACAGGACCTTTGGCCCATGAATCACGGCCGCGGCCATGGCCAGTTTTTTCTGCATGCCGTGGGAGTAGTCGGTGACCAGCTTCTTTGGCTGATCGGCAAGCTGCATAAAATCGAGTAGCTCCGCCGTACGTTTGGCCGCGGTTTCGCGGTCGAGCCCATACATGCGTCCCGCAAAGTTCAGGAATTCAGATCCGGTCAGCCGCCCGAACAGCGCCATGCCCTCCGGGACGACGCCGATCTGCCGTTTCACTTCTACGGGATGCGCGGTCAAATCAATCCCTAGAATTTCGATCCTTCCGGAGCTGGGCGCAAGTAGACCAGTGAGCATTTTTATGGTGGTCGATTTTCCAGCGCCATTGGGTCCGAGAAAGCCGAAGAATTGTCCCGGAGAGACTTGCAGGTCGATGCCATCCACAGCAAGCAAGTCGCCGAAGCGGCGAGTCAGGCCCTGGGTAGAGATGGTGGGAGCGGCTTCCATCAAGCTTCTGAATCTAGCACAGCCAGGAGAATCCTGTGCCGTGTTTTGGGTAGGTTTCGATGGTATAGTTTTGCCGTGTGCGGGTAACGTTTCTTCGCGCCCTGGGGCGATAAAGGGGAGAAAATGGGGAACCTTCAATTCCGTTTTGTGAGCAGTTTTCAATCGCTTGTTGCAGTCGCAGTCTTACTGGTTGGCTCCGCGGTGGCGAGCACGACCGAGATTTATAGTTTCGGCGGCGGCAGCGACGGCGAGTATACGGATACGGAATTAGTCATGGATAGCGCCGGCAATCTTTACGGAACGTCGGTGCAAGGCGGCACGTTTGGCGGTGGAACGGTTTTCCAGTTGAGCCCTTCGAGCAGCGGTTGGATCCACACCGTGCTCTACAACTTTACTGGAGGAACCGATGGAGGGGAGCCCTACAAAGGCGTCACACTCGACGCTCACGGAGACCTCTACGGAACTGCTGTGACCGGTGGCGGCGGCTCTTGTGAGGGCGGATGCGGCGTGGTCTACAAGCTCAGCAACTCTGGTGGGGTCTGGACGCAGAGCGTGGTCCACACTTTCACTGGCGGAAATGACGGGTCTGGTCCGGGAAGCCCCGTGGCCATCGACAAACATGGCAATCTTTACGGAACGACTCCTACCGGAGGCGCAAACGGTTTCGGCGTCGTCTACGGGATAAAACCTGTCGCCAACGGCAACTGGAAGCTGATTGTGATTCATGCCTTCACGGGGGGTACTGATGGGTTGGGAGGTTCAGCAAGCCGGTTGCTGATCCACGCTGCCGGTGATCTGTATGGAGTGAACACGGTGGGCGGAGCGAATGGCTTCGGCAACGTGTTCAGACTCGCGCAGGGCAATGGCCAGTGGCAACTCACGACACTTTATTCTTTCAAGGATCAACCGGACGGGGCCTCACCTTATGGCGGGGTAATTTTCGACAAGAGCGGAAATCTCTACGGCACCACTTATTACGCCGGTGCGAACGATTTAGGGACTGTTTACAAACTCACTCGCAATGGCAGTTCATGGACCGAATCTGTGCTCTACAGCTTCAAAGGCGGCAGCGATGGCGACAGTCCGATCAGCACTCTCGCGAGCGATGCGCAAGGCAATATGTACGGAACGACAAGTGATGGCGGCGCTACGAAATGCGGCTGCGGAACGATTTTCAGAATCTCGCCAGGCAGCGGCGGCGCGTGGACGGAGAAGGCCGTCTATCGTTTCCCGGGCGATCCGAACCCGGGATTTGCCTACAACGGAATGGTTTCCGACGGGAAGGGAAACTTCTACGGTGCGACCGTGCACGGAGGCAGCGGGAACGACGGAGCCATTTATAAGTTCACACGGTAAAGAGGGAGAGGCAAACTGCGCAAAAGCCCGGGCCGAAGGCTGGGGCTTTTTGCTTGGCGCGTTGAATATCTCGGAGAAAGAAAATCGGCAGATGCGTAGCGCCATGCGCCGCTATTTTTTCTCTTTAGCCGCCGCTTCTGCCTGCTTTTTCTGCGCGTCTTCCGTCCAGGGTGGAACAACTCCAACGAATCGTGCGTAGGCGATCGACTGTCCAAGGTGCTCCGCGGCATGCCGAACAATGAAGAGCAAGATGCCGCGTTCCGTGTTTTTGCCGCCAAACCAGTCCATGCTTTTCTCGAGGTCTGAGTCGGGCATGGCCGTGATCGCCTTGCGCGCGTGAGCAAACGAATCTTTCATGGTCGCGATGACTTTGGCCTTATCCGTCGTCGATTTCTCCAGAGTCTTAATATCCAGGCCAGCCGGCGGTGGCGTTCCCACGAGTTTGTAGAGGTTGTAATTTGCGGCGGAGATGTGCAAAAATACTTCCGCGAAAGAACGCACATCGGTGGCAGGCTGCCAGGGGAACTTTTCTGCCGGGATGGCCTCGGCGAGGCGGGTAAACTTGTCTTCCTGTATGATGACTTCCGACAAGACTTCGGAGCGGTAGCCGCTGACTCCCGGAGTGCCTTCCTTGTAGGGATTGATTTGTGCGGCGAGGTGCAGCGTCACAAGCGCGGGAACAAACACTAAAAGAGCAACAACAGTGCGTTTCATAGATTGCCCGTCCTTTCAAATCAACCGACAATTATAGAGAATGCTGCCAAAGCAAATTGACGTTCCACCTCGTACTTAGTGAGCGAGTAAACGGGAACGCTCCGGCTTTTCCGCCGGGGCGTTTAATCGGTAGTAATATACTTGGCAAAACGTGCTAGAATCCTACGCGTGAGGCTTTTCAAATGCGCTGGCTCGGCAATTGCTGGTTCATCGTTGTGATTGGTGTTGTGATATTGCTATGGGACGGATGGAGAAGCGATCATCTCCTCAGGGCAGCCGTAATCGTAGTCGCTATTGGCGCTATGGCAAATATTGTCGAAGAGGTTGTCAAGCGACACAGAGCGCGCAGGTCGAAAATCGCGGTTACACGCTCCGCATCAACTCCGACATACTGATACCGAATCCCTTGGATAGCACTTCCAGCATGGGCAGGCATACGCTTTTCTTCCCGCGTTCTAGATCGGAGATGTGCCCACGATCTATTCCGAAGCGGTGAGCCATTTCCACTTGAGACAAGCCGCGCTTTAGACGCAGTTGCCGGATTCTCTTGCCGAGTCGTATAGCGATGCTGGACACGGCTCCATTGTCTGCTGTAGCCTACAGTTCAACCTATCGGCTGGAGCCGACATCAATAGAGCGAGGGTGCGGCATGAAACATTTTCGCCACTTGCGGAACAAAACCATTTCCAACCTCTCCGTGGCCTTGGACGATGAATCCATTGCAAGCGTGGAATTGTCATTCACCGATGGCACGGCATACGCGATTGTCGTAAAGCAGGCTCCCCTGCAAATTGAGGCTGTGTCTTGGAAGGGGAAAGAGGACGACAAGCCGCGACGAGAGGCGCTTTCGATTCCTAAAGCCAAAAGAGCGGGTATGTCAAAGACGTAATTCCACAGCGATTCAGGGTTTGCCTGATGGTTTCTTCCGCTCGGATCGTCGCTTCTCTTGCGCTTCCCGCTTAAGCAATTCTTCCTTGGATACTGTGAGCACTTGGCGCACAGCGTTGTCAAACCGCTGAAATTCTGTCTTGCCGGGAACGTCGGGCGGAGGTAGGGGCTTCATGCGTTGAATTATACCCGACCAAACGTCACACCAAATCTCATGCACCTGTATCTGTGCAAATCCTCGCTGTCAAGTCCCTATTATGATTCTTTTTTTCCGTATGCTAAACTATTGAGTGCGAAAGCATTTAGGAACCTTTGTTTGCACTAGCTTCCACAGCTTTTGCACAGATACTCGTGCTATTTTTCTCTTGGTACAACACTGATTCACGCTCAGTCAAGAGATGCAAGGATATTAAACTGTGGCGAAGCTATACATCCCTGAGCGCTATCGGGTGGGCGTGTCAAAGATTCGCGGATTGGATGAACGTACAATCCAAGAAATCAGAAAAGCCCTCGAACCAGCCACGCCCTGAATCTGCCCCCAAGAACGGAAGTGGAATTGAAGTTCCCCGCGATCCAGATTCCGTAGCCATCGCCGCAGTGCGCTCTGTAGCAACCTTGAATGTTGCTGAGTTTGGTCAGATTGCAGAATCATTGGCTGGACTCTATACCGCAAGGTCCGAACGGGACGTACCAGTTGCAGATTTTGTAGAAGATGTGTGCGATGCGATGGAAGTTCTTCCCCAAGAAGAACTGAAGCTCCCGCATTCCGAACGGGAACAGTTCAAAGAAAAGCTTCGTACCTTGCTAAGCTCCGAGTTCTTCTCAATTGTTGCTAAGGCATACGACTTGGCTACCGAGGAGCGTACTTTTTGTACGGCAAGAATTCTGACTGACCTGAGGCCCGTATTCGGCGCACGTGTTGAAGATGGACCGCAAGCAATGGTTGTCCTGCACACTCTGAAGCTTGTTTATCATGAAGGAAGTAAGAGACATGAAGAGTTCTTTGTCGCGCTAGATGCCGATGACCTGAAGGCACTACGTAAGGTGATAGATCGTGCCGAGGCAAAGGCAGACACCTTGCGCCCCGCTGTTAGGGACATACGATTGTTCGGTATTCCGAAGGAATAAAAGAAATGTCTGCGCGAGATTTTTGTAGTCCGCTACCTGCATTTGCTGACTGGTCGCATTCGCCTACCGGTGGGCAAGCCCCTCCGCAATGGGTCGTAGACAAGGAACGAAAGCGACTACTTGAGTACCTTTTGCAAAGCGTGGTCGCGGTAGAAGAGTGCGATCCAATCACAAACGAAGCTAGCGAAACTCTGCTAGATAGATTTCATCGACTTGCGGATGAGTGGTCAAGAAACACAATGCATATCTCATCGGCTAGCGATCTTGTCAATGACAGATGTTATCGAGAAATCATTGATCTTGGCTGGGACGTAGTTCCCTATTTGTTGCTTGATCTTCAGCGGAACAAGCGCTTTTGGTTTCCGGCTCTTGCTGAAATTACTGAGCTGCGCCCATTTGACAAGGGTGATACCAGTAATCCCCGACGCATGACCGAAGCCTGGATCAGATGGGGCAAACTGAAAGGATACAAGTTAGACTGACTGCCGTTCCTCATCTAGAGAGAGCGTTTGACAAACTGGCTGCTGCTGGATATGACAAAACCAGCAACGCGACAGACCGCCCTCCGAAAGAGGGGGCATATAACTGCATCGCTTGGGCCGCCACCGACACACACCACTGGTGGTGGCCGCATCCCGATCTTGATTGGCCGTTCTGGAGTGAGCGCGTTGAAACGATTCCCGCATTCATAACTGCCTTCCGGTGGCTCGGGTACATTCGTTCTGATAACTCTAGATTAGAACCATTCTTTGAGAAAGTGGCGCTGTATGCCGATGGTGACTCTCCAAAGCACATGGCGCGACAGTTGCCAGATGGGACGTGGACAAGTAAGTGTGGCGGGAATGAAGATATAACACATTATACGTTGGATGCTTTGGAATCGTATGGGCCACTCCCGTTAAAGGGATATTACGGCTGTCCTATCTTATTCATGAAGCGGTTCATCTTGCTCTCGTGGATCATTCGCCTTCTTCAATCAGCGGAATGGATGATCGAGTCATTCATTTGGGAAGGTCTCGGTTCTCTTATGTGGAAACGGCAATAACAGTCCGCCTACCGCGCTTTAATCGATATAGATTCTTCCTAAAATGGCTCTTGTATCTCAGTCTTGCCAGTTAGTTCTTTATACGTAATGCGCTTCCCGACGATCTGCCGCACGGCAAGGTCGAATCTATCGGAATCGTTCAATGGATTGTCTTTCGTCGCACGATTGTTATAACGGAACATCGCCTCGTCTAGATACCGATGCAGATGAAATGGTTCGACCGCAACGTACGTTCCGCTCAAGGTCCGCTTCATCAAACTCCAAAAATTCTCTAGGCCGTTTGTGTGAACCTGTCCGTTGACGTATCGTTCCATGTGGTTCACAAACTCGTGAGTGTACTCTTTCGGCAGCGACTTATAAACGCTGGCCTCATCGGTGTAGATTTTCGAGCCGTGCTCTACCTGATTTAGAACGGCAGCTTGCAATGCTTCGCGGTTCACTTTCGGAACTACAGTAGCCCGTACCGTTCGCGACTCACGATCCAGCACTCCCCATACGGCAGTTTTGTTTACGAGATTCGCATCTCCGGTTAGGGAACTCTCACGCGCTGCCTTGAACTGTGCGCGGCGCGAGGCGTGCATGTTCTTAGCTTTTCCCCCGACAAAAGTTTCATCCGCTTCCACTTCGCTACCGGGTCCGCCTAGCTTGTAGATAGAGCCGCTCTGCAATGCCAGCCGGATTCTGTGATCCATGAACCATGCGGACTTTTGCGTGACTTCCAAGGCGCGGGAAATCTCCCAAGAGCTGATTCCGTTTTTGCAGTTCACAACCATCCACATTGCCGTAAGCCATTTGTCCAAGCCCAGCGGAGAATCCTCAAAGATCGTGCCAGTCTTGAGCGTGAACTGAGGAGCCTTGTGTTTCTCGCGGCAGTGCCAGCGGTTGTACTTTTCCAAGAAGATAACGTTCGTGCTCTGGCAACGTGGGCATACAACTCCATCCGGCCAGCGACGGGCTACCAGATATTCGCGGCAGTTCTTTGGATCGGCGAAGTAGAGGATGGCTTGCTGTAGGCTCTTCGGTTCCATGCTTGAATCTTAGGCCGAAGGGTCTATTTTGTCAAGTATATTATTACCGTTTAATCTGGCAGAACTGCAGCAGCTTAGAAGAGGTTCCAGAGGAACTGGTTGTAGACTTCGTGATGAAACTGCACTTCCGGCGCTTTGACGAATGTTCCCAAAGAACGTGGGCAGCGATCCGCAGCGGCTTGCTTTAAGTCGGCGTAGCGTCCTTTCACATCTTCCCCAAGGATTTCCGACGTCCATTCGGATTTGCGGAAGTTCGCTAGAGCGTCGTAGATGTTGTCAGGTAAGTAGCGCTCTGCTTGGCGCAAGTTCTTGATCTTCGCGGTCTCGCCGTCGATGCCAGTCTTGAAGATCGAGTAGAGCACCAAGTATGGGTTCGCATCCGGCGACACCGAGCGAACCTCGACGCGCATACTCTTTTCGTTGCCAATCGGAATACGGATCATCGAACCACGGTCAACTGCCGACGCCTTGATCTGATTTGGAGCTTCGAAGTGGGGATCCAGCCGGCGATAAGCATTCACGCTGGCATTCAGCAGCAGGCAGACGTCGTTCCCAGCGGAGAGAATGCGATCCACAAAAGCCCATCCGGTCTTGCTAAGCTTTTCTTCTCCCTTGGCGTCCCAGAAGAGATTCTTGCTGCCATCGCTGATCGAAACGTTGGTGTGCATGCCGCTTCCGTTCACACCCACCACCGGCTTGGGTAGGAACGATGCGGTGAATCCCAGGTTGGTCGCGACCTGACGGCAAATCAACTTGTAGAGCTGAATCTGGTCGGCGGCCGCTACTACTTCGCCGTAGCCGTAGTTAATCTCGAACTGCGAAGGGGCGACTTCCGGATGGTCCTTCTCATTCTGGAAGCCCATCGCGCGCTGCACTTCGGCGGTGGTGTCGATGAAGGTGCGCAATGGATCGCCAGGGAGCGAGTGATAATAACCGCCGGTATTGACGTATTCGAACTTACCAGTTTGGTGGTAGTTGCGCTCCGCGTCCGCGCCGTTAAAGAGGAAACCTTCAATTTCGTTGGCGGCGTTAAGGGTGTAGCCTTTTTTCTTGTGCAGGTCGCCCGCGTATCCCTTCAACACACCGCGAATGTCGGCGGCATAGGGTGTTCCGCCCTTATCGATGACTTCGCCGAACACCAGCACTTTGCCTGAGCCGAAAACATCCGCAGGACCCCAATAAAATGCCGACCAGTCGATGCCCAGCCGCAGATCGCTTTCGCGCTGCGCCGTGAAGCCACGAATCGAGGAGCCGTCAAAGGTGAGATTGTCCCAGCTCTTGATCAGAAATTTCTTATCGTAATCCAGCATGTGCAGGCGGCCTTCGAGGTCGCTGAAAAGCACGGTGATGGCTTTAATTCGCTTTTCGTCGGTGAGGTACTTCAGTCGTTCTTCCTGGATCTTGTGAATGGCGACCCGCTTCCTGCGCTGTTCCTTCGCCTCCAGATTCATTTCTTCCAGTTCGTCGTAAGTGAGTGCCAGGAAATTGCGCAGTTCGTTGGGCATGGATGTCCTTCAGTCTCCTAGTGAGTTGTCAGTAAATAACCATAACGATGAACGGTATCGGCAAACCGCTCCACGAAACATGGAGTTGCAATGGCTGGGAATCAACCTGAGAGGATAGCGCGAGTGCGCCGTGCGGGACAATCGAAAAAGCTGATGGGATGCATAAAAGAGATTTATCAGAGCTCCTTATTTCGCACCCTGCTGGGTTAGGATCGCCTGTGCCCGTTTCTCCATTTGCTTCGACTCATCCTCCCGGTGCAGAGCATGAAGGACCATGGCGTAACTGTTCATAGTTTCGGCGACCGCAGGATCGTGCTCTCCTAGGGTTTTGATTCGAATGGCGAGTGCGCGCTGATACACCTTCTGCGCCTCCTCGTACCGTTTCGTGAAAAGGTAGAGCAGGCCCAGGTTATTCAAGTCAATGGCGACCTCGGGAGTTTCCGGACCCAAAGTTTTTTCATCGATGGCGACAGCCCGCAGAAATAAGGGTTCAGCCCGCGCCTTGTCCTTGCTGACCTCGTAAATTGCTCCGAGGTTATTTAAATCAGGAACCAACCCAGGATCGTCCGGTCCGAAGATCTTTTCCCAGATCGCGATTGCGCGCTGGTAGTAGGCTGCTGCTTCCTCCGGCTTGCGCTCGGAACGGCTCAATGCAGCCAAGTTGTCCAGGCTGACGGCGACATCGCGATGCTCCACACCGAAGACTGCCTGACGAATTTCCATTACGCGCAAGAGCAGCGGCTCCGCATTCGCGAAGTCCCGTCGCGCCGCGTAGTTTAGTGCAAGGCTCTCCAAAGCATTGGCATAGTCGGGATGATTTCCACCAACCGTCTTGCCGTAAAGGCTGACCGCCTGGCGGAATGAATCCTCGGCCTGCTTGGCGCGACCAGTTTTCGAGTACAGCGTGCCCAAGGATTCAAGACTCTGCGCAACGTCGGCGCTCTCAGGTCCCGGGTTTTTTTGCCGGGTGGCAAGAGCCTGCAGGAACAATGGCTCGGCTTTTTCGAATGCTCCAATCGCGGTGTAAAGCTCACCTAGGTCGTTCTGGCTCTGGGAAATATCCGGGTCGCCAGGCTTGAGCAGCTTTTGTCTAAGTCCCAGCGCCCGCAGAAGAAGTGGCTCGGCGTGAGCGTAGTCATTTAAGCTTTTGTAGAGTTCGGCTTCGCCCTCCAAGGTATCGGCAATTTCTGGCGCTTCTTGCCCGTAAAGTGAGATGTAGAGCTGAAGAGCACGCTCATAGAGCGGGAACGCCTCGTTGTACCTTCCTTCAGCGCGGTACACCTCCGCTAGGTCGAACAAAGTCCGTGGCAGACGCGGATCCTTAGCCGTTAGGGTCTCGGCAAACTTCAAGTTTGCTGCGAGCAGTTTCTCGGCTTCGGCGAACTGTGCTGACTTGGAAGCCTTCGCAGCCGCAGCCTCGGTCGTCTTCCAGAAATCGGTGTCAGAACACTGCGCGACACCTATAAGAAAAAGGGAAACAATCAACACGACTTTGCGGGGCTGGTCGAGCATAGAATCGCTATTGGATTTCGAGTGAAATTACGTTCGCTTCCCCGTTGTTGGTTTCGCGATAATTGATGGCCACTTTCTGATTGCTCCAGGAACAAGAGAAATTGTCGGCACCGATAAGAACAAGGTGATTCCGGTCGGCCACCGTCATCTTCCAGGTTTTTTCTCCCGAAACTACGGTCAGCACAGCGGATGGCGGGGTGGCGCAGTCCGCATTGGTCAGTGTTCCCTTAATAAACTTCGTGGGTCCCGAGCGCACCGGCGCTGCAGTGGCGTTCGCGGAATCACTTTTAGGTACTTCTCGCTGCGTTGTGGTCAGGGCTGTTAGGGGTTCTCCGGGTTGCGCGCCGGCTTTCAACATCGCTCTGAATTGCCGCGCCTGCGCGAGCAGCCCTGTTACTTCCAAAGCGAGCTTGGGATTGTCCGTAACCTGGAGCGCCTGAAGCAGCGCGATTGTCTGATCCGGCTGCCGGTTTGCTATATAAAGGTTGGCTAAATTGAAAAGGTAACTCTCGTTGCGCGGGCTGATGGCGATCGCTTTCCGCATCGTCGCGATCGCCGTGGCCGTATCGCCGGAGGTGGACTGCGCGAATGCCAGAAGCGCATAGGAATCGGCAAACGTCGGATCAAGGCTGATGGATGTTTCCAATTCTTTGGTGATTGCGGGCACATCAGCGTCGGCCCCGAAGCCGCTCTCGCGGGTGATGAGCAGGGCATTGTAGTAGTGAACCCGCGGATCTTTGGAATCCAGTTGGGAAGCGCGCTTAAAATATTCCCGCGCTTCAGTGAAGTCCTGTTTCTGCAGATATGCATAACCCAGGCCGCGGCAGGCTGCGAGGTTATTCGGGTCGGATTTCAAAATGTCCTGAAACTCGGTCAGCGCACGGTCCTGGTAATCGCGCGTATGCAGATGGATATCCGCGAGCACTGCATTGCCGGTCGCGGTGCTGAGGGGCGTAACCATGTAGTTGCTGGAGGTGATGTTCGGTGGGGTGGGGATTGGATAATACTTGAAGCGGCCGCTGGCTGCATAGTTGCGTAACGTCCTGTCGAACTGTTGCGTGTTCATCCCGAAGGCTTGTTCAACGGCGTCTTCGATGCTCTTGTGCTGGTTCAGGGTCAGGTCAAAGTAAATCGCAACTTTCGGCAAGAGCTGGTTGTCGTAGATGTAATGCATCAAAATCCCCGACTCGGCATAGAACGTGGTGCGATGGTCGCCGTTCTCGTTGTAGGTGGAGGTATTCTGCTGCACCCTGAAGAGATCCGCGATCTTCATCATTCCAACTTGTTCTAAGATCGCGTATTCATAGTTCGGGATCTTGCCGACCCGAGCCTCTTTGCTGTCGACCTCAATGCTTGAGAAATACTCCGCAAAACCCTCTTCAAACCATGGAGCAAAATCGCCGGGCAGATTGCCATCCATTAACTGATGAGCATATTCGTGGAAGACGACGACCCAGGGATTGTCGACGGACATATCGAGCATGATGAAGCTGCGGTCTTCTCCGCCCTGAAATAGTCCGGCGACCTGCGTCGGCTTGCCGTTGAAAAGTGGAGCAACCTGCCGCATCTCCTTGGTGTTTCGGAAGGCCACGATTTGCAGCGGGACCGGCAGGTTTACGTTCGCCTTTGTCATGAGAGCGCCAAAAACGGCTCGCATCTGCTCAAAGCGCATGGCGACTTCACGGCCACGTTTTTCGCCTGCATCTGTGACGACGGAGAAATTCGGCGAACGCACCTCTGCCCATTGAGACTCACCGGCGAAACTCGGCGATAAGGCGCACAAGACAAAAACGAACGCAAATAGGCAACGGAAGATGGAAGAAGACCGTTCAGGGTGAGCGTTCATAGCACAAGTCCTCGGCTCGGTCGCCGCTATCCTACACCAGCCGAAGGCGGTTTAGCGGACGCCGAGGCCTTGCCCCGGCATCAGGTGGATAATCACCCCCAACGCAGTCAACACCGCCACAAAGTAAATCGTCGCCGCGCGGCTGGAATGCGCGGGCAGATTCCTGGCGAAAAACACTTGGTAGCCCGCTCCGAGCGCGACCAGAAAGAACATGTTCTCTCCCAGCAGCAGCCACAGGGCAAGAGAAGCTGTGAGAAGAATGATGCGTTCTGTTTTGCTTAAAGCCAGCACGGCCTGGCCGCCGTCGAGCACCCAGACGGGAATCAAATTTAATACATTCAGAGCCGCGCCTACGCGTGCCAGCGCAGCCCAGAGCGGATTGCCCGTCTGCCACCAGAGCGCGGCGCATGCCAGTGCCGTGAAGAATCCGGCGAGTGGGCCAGCTAGGCTGACCTCGGCTCGCGTTTCGAGCGACACGCCAAGCGCCTGCCAGCGCACATAAGCTCCAAGTCCCGGCAGAAATACGGGCATTTCAGCCGGCAAACCGCGGCGCTTGATATCGATGAAATGTCCCATTTCGTGGAGCAGAATCAGCACCGCGAAGCCGATGCCAAACTTCATTCCGAATGCAGCCCAATATAGGCCAATAAAGGCGGCGAAGCTGAGCAGAAACTTTAGCTTGAAGAGCGCAGTCAGAACGAACTTACCTTTGGCCAGCAAAACAGCGATCGGACCCACTGGACCGAGCTTCTTGGTCCACGGATTCTCGCTGGGTGGCGGGGGTTGGGCTGAGGATGCGGTTTCGGGAGGCACTTTGCTGATTCTACCTTGAGCGAGAGCTGTGGGTTTTCGATTAGCAGCAACTTCGCGGTGGTGGCGTAAACCTAGGAGATCATCGGCCCCAGCGTGTGAGATCAAGGAATCCCGGTGTTCTACTCTGACCTCTTAAGCCGGATCGCGAGGGTTAAGGTTTCGGCCGATTTCAAGTCGATGAGACCGTCTCTGGCTCGCCAGCGCTCCGCCCCGTAGTGCCACGGCTCGAAGCCCTTGGCTTCGACGGTGAGCCGGAAGGGCAACGGAGGGACGAGAATCACGTCATCCGCCTTGGCACTCCGTCGATAGTCTCCGTACTGTCCTAGATCCGGCCGTGAGAACGCGAGACTTGCACCAACCGGTAAGCCGTTCTCATCGGTGATTTTTATTCTGAGATACGCGGCCTTGGGCCCGAGGTGGATGACGACATTGCTTACTCTCTCGCCATTCGGAACGTCGCACTTGGTTAATTGCTCGCCGGGCATCAGGTAGAACGAGAACATGTTGTAGGGGTAGCCGTCGCTTTCCTTGTAGGCTTGCAGGCCTACGGTGCCAGCCGGGACATCGTTAAGTGTGAACCTCCCATCTGCGTCCGTCGTTGCACGCGGTCCCTTGGCGAGGGTCCCGACAAAGACTGTCGCTGCAGCAAGCGGGTTTCCGTCGTTGTCCACAACCGTCCCATCGATAGAGCCGCTGGCGGGACGGGGGAAGGCCTGCGCCAGACCGGATGCAACGAAAACGACGGTAACTGCTAGGCCACGCCACATTTTGCTCTCCGCATTATCCCCGGTTATTTGCAGCCGCTGCTCGTGCATTGGGTGCCTGTCGGCCATTGGGTCAGCGACCCGTCTACCTTAACGCTATTGCTGAGCGTCACTCGCGGCGATACCCACAGCGTTTTGCTCCCCGACGTACTGCAGGCGGCCCACGTGGAGGTAAGGCTGTACCCGCAGCTGGGATCGAGGGTGCGGTCTCAGGAGGCACTTTGCTGATTTTACGCTGAAGAAGCGATGCCTTCCGAGTGGACTAGCCGCGGGGTTGGATTCATCGGCAAATAAAGTTTCTGCGTCGAATCAGAATGTCCGGAGATTGGACTTGGCGGATCCTAGCTCTTGAGTGTCCTCGACCGTTTGACCGCCGCTAGTTTTCACCGTTTGAGTCTCTAGCACCACGTGGCCAACTAGCATTTTGTGAGCCGTTCTTGGGCGCCAGCCGCTAGGGACTGTCATACGCGTGAGCACTCGAATCGACTCGCCGGGAGCCAACTTGGTCATCGTCTCCGGGAGCTTGCGGTCGCCGTAGAGTTCAACTCCGCCCGGAAGAGCGGTCCCTTCATCGTCTCCCGAGGTCGTGTACATGTTAAGCACCTCGATGGTATAGGTTACGTCCGGGTCCGAGGGTTCTAGATCCCGGGGGTGTGGCGAGGCCGGAAGAATTAGCGCCGCATTGCCAGTATTGGTTAGAATAAAATCAATCTCGTTCATTCTGCTGTCGGCGCTGCTGGCCTCGACGGTGACCTGCAATGGCAGCTTGCGGCCAAGGCTGCCGGAGTGTCCGCCCGTGGGAGGCCTGACTCGGGCCCTGATCGGTACTGTCGCGTCCACAACCGTCTGCTCGGCTCCTGCCATCGACGACTGTGTTACGAAAAGGGCGAGAGTAGCCAGAAGTAACGTTGTGCGCCTCATCTTGATTCCTCATTGGCAAAATGGCACAGGCTGACCGGTGCAGGTTTGATAGGGACTGTAGTTTTGCAGAGAGTCAAGTTATGGCTTTGTTGCTCGGAGCGCAAGGGTATCAGGCCCACTCCAGCCAAAAGTTTGCCAAATTGGCTGCTCATCGTCGGAAACGGGGACGTTGCCATGCAGGCTTTCGGTTCGCCGGAAACCGGTCGGCGTCAAGTCCGCACTTTCGGCGAAGGTCACAACCCAGATTTTCCTAGAGGAACTGGTTGCTAGAGCGTCTAGAACGTCCTCCACCGTGGCATCGGCGATGCTCAGATCGATTTTCGGCTCGCGAACATTTGAAATAAGACTACCGGCGATACCTCCTCCGCCAGGCTTCGGCAAAACTACCGATGCCCTAACCAGTTCTCTCAGTTTTTGCTGCGCCGACTCCACGATCTCGTTTCGTACGTTGAACGACTTGATTTTGAGCAGGAGGAAGTTCTCGTTTGGAGGGACTGTTGTCGCAAAGACATGCACAATGCCGTTGCTAATCCTCATCTCATAGCCAGGCTGGGTCTCAACTACCTTCTGAAGTATCTCTCGGACAGTCGCATCGGTCCGACTCACGGCGATTCTTGATCGGGTTGAGGGGCAACCTATCCATTCGACTCCCATTGGAATCTGGAAACGGTCGGCCACCTGGAACAGACCTTCCACGAAGCTGTCCGCCGATAAAGCATAGCCGTGAACGGAAATGGCGAGCTTTTGATCCAAGTCGGCGCTCTGACCGTAGCATGGCCATATCAGCAAAAGCCACAGGAGGTGGGGTATTGTCCAAAGCAAGGGTATTTTTCTATTCACGTTAACCTCAATTGCCATTCACAGTTATATGGTCGCAATAATAGACGAGCTGCTGAACAATTGATGCCGATCCCACATGCACCGTTTGAGTTGCATTTGTTTGGCCAGCCTTGATACATGCGTTGTTGACCCTGCACACTGTGGAGCAGACGGAGAGGCCGGGCTGCTCCCCGAATTGCCCGCTTGAGTTTGTTGTTACGCCGCAGGGCCCTGTGTTCGGGGGGCTGCATGTGGTGTTATACCCGGCGATGTTCAAGTTATTCGGCGTGGTTGTGGCTATCACATCCCAGACCTCCAAACCCGCTGTCTGTACGGGGTTGCCGTTTTGGTCATTCACCTGGTATGTAAATGATCTCGTCACGCCGCAACCAGTGCCGAAACTACCCGCGGAGCAACTCGACTCAGGAGAAGTAGAATCTGTCCCAGCCACAATTGATAAGCTGGTTGGGATCTGGTCGAAGAAGTTCTTTGAATTGCTGGGTTGGCCGGCGACCGTTACTGTGACCGCCTGATTGCCGCCCGCCGATGAGGAATTCGTCGGGGTGAAAGTGGCTGTTATTTGCGTCGATGAGGTAACGCTTACGCTAGACACCGAGATGTTTGAGCCGGCACTCACGGTTGCACCCGAGGCGAATCCTGTGCCAGTTATCGTCACATTGGTGGCCGCGCCGACTGAACCCTGTGCGGGTGAGATGCTGCTAATTGTCGGCGCCACGTTCGTAGGCGCGACGGGTGTGACTTGGGGGCAGATTTGGTAGTACTCCCTAAAGCCCCAATACATCTCGATGCTTTTGGCATGATGGTTGGTGGTCCCGGCGGCGATGCCGTTGATCCGAGGGCCGCTGGCCGTGGCGATGGCGGTGTTGTCCGTCCACCAGGTGGGAAAGTCCCCGGTTACGTTCTGCTGTCCGCCGCCGCAGGAATTGCTTGCCAGAACTTCTTGGTCACCCCACCCAGAAACCGCGACCGCTAGCGGATCATATTCCATCAATGCAAATTCGGGGCCGCAGCAGATGGCGCAACCGTAGGCGGCGTGGCCGTATGTTTTGTCGAGAATTACTTTGCCTTCGTACAGGCCGCCCGCAGCGCTGTCGGTCAAATCGAGAATCCGGTAAGTACCGAAAGTGAGATCGGGCGGCAAAGTGTGGCCGCTCTTGTCGGGAATCTGGTTGCGAATCAATTTGCCGAAATCGAATGCCATCTGCTCATCGGGCCCAAGGGTCTGCTCGACCTGATATTGCCCGCTGCCCTGATTGTAGAAAATGGTCAGTTGCGCCCGCTGCGCTTTGTTGCCGCCATTGCCGACGGTGACTAGGGAGTTGTGCATGCCATCGACTTCCCATTTGCCCGCCTCCCAGTGCGAGGCGAGTTGGTCGGTGAACGGAGTTTGCACCTGCGCGTTACGATCCCTTAGTCAAAAACCGGAGAGGCCAAGTAGGGCTGCGAAATTGACTTGATAACGTCATCCGGCCTGTCTGGGCCGCTCCCATCCGTTGCCCCTTCAGCCAAGCCGAACTCGACATCAACCTTGATATAGGGAGAATCCTTATACACATACGATCCCCTGAATCTTGCACCCGAGGCAAATCCTGCCTGCGGCGTGAAGACTTTCAACAAATCTTCGCGCTTCATGCCTACACGAATAGCATCCATCTCCCGGAATGCACCTGCGATCCACTGCGCATGGTCGGATGAGCCACACTTCGGCGTGTCAGCACTCGATGCCGCCACCATTAACGAACAGAGCAGCAAGGCAATTTTCTTCATGGCTCCTCCGAGGATCACTGATTTGGAAGGGTCGTACTTGCAGAGACCCCGGATTTGCTAGCCTGATATGTCCACAGGCCGTTCGGAGTACTGAAGTAGACAGTACGGCTGATTGACAACGGGCCCATGAGGTCAACCGGTTGCCCTCCATTCGAACACGGGCAAACATATTGGTAGTACTGTGTCGCAGTAAAGGAGTTTGCTGTGTACGCTTGTTGAAATCCGGGATAGCTGTGCGTGTCTGATGCCGTTCCCGTGGTCCCGGGTCCCCCCAGCGTAACTGGGAAGGGAGTGCTGGTTTCCAAATAGGGAGGGCTGGGCCAGTTGAACGGACTGCTACCCGGATAGGTTACGTACTCTCGCACAGTACACGCGGACAAATCAGCTAAATTTCCGGTGTTTGAGTCCCACGTATATTGGAAATGAAGAACGCCACTCGCATCGCCGTATCCGCTAGTTTGGGTGTAGTTTGTGGGCACCGCGCACGTCACCTTCGTGGGTGCGGTGGGTTGTTCCTGGGTTAGCGGGCAGATTGAGTAATATTCTCTGTAACCCCAATACATCTCGATGCTTTTGGCATGATGGTTGGTGGTCCCGGCGGCGATGCCGTTGATCCGAGGGCCGCTGGCCGTGGCGATGGCGGTGTTGTCCGTCCACCAGGTGGGAAAGTCCCCGGTTACGTTCTGCTGCCCGCCGCCGCAGGAATTGCTTGCCAGAACTTCTTGGTCACCCCACCCAGAAACCGCGACCGCTAGCGGATCATATTCCATCAATGCAAATTCGGGGCCGCAGCAGATGGCGCAACCGTAGGCGGCGTGGCCGTATGTTTTGTCGAGAATTACTTTGCCTTCGTACAGGCCGCCCGCAGCGCTGTCGGTCAAATCGAGAATCCGGTAAGTACCGAAAGTGAGATCGGGCGGCAAAGTGTGGCCGCTCTTGTCGGGAATCTGGTTGCGAATCAATTTGCCGAAATCGAATGCCATCTGCTCATCGGGCCCAAGGGTCTGCTCGACCTGATATTGCCCGCTGCCCTGATTGTAGAAAATGGTCAGTTGCGCCCGCTGCGCTTTGTTGCCGCCATTGCCGACGGTGACTAGGGAGTTGTGCATGCCATCGACTTCCCATTTGCCCGCCTCCCAGTGCGAAGCGAGTTGGTCGGTGAACGGAGTTTGAGTGCCGTAGCGTCCAGTCTGATCGTAACTGGCGGCGACTGCCAACAGGTCATCCGGCTGAACCGGAGCGCTGAGAATTACCGCGGCCCAGCGGGCGTCTGCGGGCAGGAGCTTTTCCGCTTGCAGGGCGGCTACGTCGATGGTCTGAGTCTGATTGGGTGTGAACGGCAAATCGATGGGGGTGGTTTTTCCGCTGGTCGTGGCCGAGCGCCAACTAAATCGAAGGTGAGCTGTGAAGCTCCTGGCAGAGGCGTTGCGCACGAGCACCTTGGGCTGCAGAGTTGTTCCGGCGGGGAAGCCGAGAGCGGGATCGGGGTCACTTAGCGCGAGCATGGGGGCGCGCGTGGTCCACTCCTTCACGCCACCGAAGCTTCGCGAAGCAAGAATGGAGCCGGGATCGTGGGTGAACATCTTCATCTCGGCGGAAAAGCCGCCGGGCTCGTCGAAGAGCAAATGCGCGGAATCGAGAAAGCCTGCGCCTTTGCTCATCTCTATTCTCATGCCGCCATAGGAGCCGGTCAAGCCCGCTTGCTGCAGTTAGTTAGAATGAGATAGCCAGTCACCGATTCGCGCGGCATCCACCAGATGCCCTCCCGGCTGCCCGCATCGTAAGCCGGCCTGCTCCCAAAAGCGTCGAGGTGAAAGGCGATGGGACGGCCAACATCTTCCACCATCACTGCGGCATAGAGAGCGCGGTGGACAACGGCGCTATAGCGGAGCACGAGCGAACCCCAGGAACCGGCGAGTTGCGGCGCCACCTTGAGCAGCGAATCATAAAGATCGAGGGAGACAACGTCGCCGGACTTTACGGTGACTGGAGGCAATGCGGTCTCCGCGCCGTCTGCCGTGCGCACTGCGGGAGCGACGGTCAGATCGCTCGCTTCGAGATTGTTGCGGAGTTGCAGTTCAGTACGCCAGCCCGGCTCGGTGGTCCAGTAGACAACGTATTGTTCGAAGGAGTCCACCTGCTGATGCCGTGCGGGTGCAGTCTGGGCCAAAACTTGAAACGAACAAAGGAGCCAGAGCGTAGCAGCAAATGCGGGAAGCGAGCGGAACATGTTCGCCGTCCTCCAAGAAGATTTTGATTTCCCGGGATCGGCCCAATATGGGAAAGGACAGTACAGTAAAACATTTGCGGGCGCAACAGGAAAGTTTGTATTTGTTTCTGTCGGCGTCTGTTGACGGACTTCGAATTTATTGGCGGTGAGCCGAAGCTCCGGCCGCAATCTCACGCAGAGCGCTGACAAATCCCTCGGCGGCATCCGGATCGGCCAAGGCTTCCAGGTGCACCGTGGCGGAGAATTGCGGCGACTCTGGACGGAAGCGCACTTGCAGAATATCCTGCCGCCGCGCTGACATGAGCGCGTTCAGTTCCGCGGTAGGATCTTTTTTCCAGTGTGTCCGCGTGGTCAAGATGACGGGGCCGGGCTCGTAGAAATCCCACTCGCGTTCGTCATTCTTGCGGGACGAACTTCCGCGGTTGTGCGCGCTCCAGCGATGCCGCACCACTTCAAGATGGAAGCTTGGAGAACCGCCCAGATCGGCTTCGAAGGTGAGTGTTTCTTTTTGCCGCTGGCAGCAGCTCAGCAGCCACTGAATCGGCAACGCCCGCGGCCGGAAGCTCATAGTCACGCGCGCATTTTCGAACCAGCGGGAGGGAAAATGCAGCCGGGCCTGCAGGCGGGAACTGCCCATCCAGCGCGATTCCAGGATGCGTCCTTTGCCGGCGCACGCGGTCTGTACCCAGCGCAACGCCGCCGCTCCTTTTTTCCGGTTGTAGGCGGAAAACACGAAGTACCACAGCCCCAGCACGGCGACTGAACCGGCGACGTCAATTAGCAGAAGGCGCCCCACACGCTATCTCGGATGCTGCTTCCTCTGATGCTCATGGTACGACCGAGGTTGCGGCGAAGCAAGGGGACAATTGGCTCCATTTCGCCTATGCGATTAGTCTAGGGAAAACTCTGTGGAAAAGTTGGGGAAAGTGGCTCGCTCATCCCAAAAACGGACCCGCCCGGTTCCAGGCTGCGGCCGTTCAGTCGCCGCATTACAATGACGGCGTGCCCTCCAATGCTCGCGACTTCCAGATTCGGGACTACCAGCCAGCCGACTTCGACGCCCTTTGGCGCATCGATCAAACTTGCTTTGCTCCCGGTATTTCCTATTCGAAAACCGAACTCAGGCTCTACATGCGTCGCCGCGGCAGTTTCACACTGACCGCCGAAAGGATTGCCGGCAAAGCGCGGCTCAGTCCCAATTCAGGGAAAATGAAAAAAAGTTCGGATATCGCCTTGGTAGACGGCGATATCGCTGGCTTCATTGTTGCGGAAGCTGGCAATCGGGGGTCCGGCCATATCATCACGATTGACGTAGTTGCGGCGGCGCGCCGTTTCGGAGTGGGATCGATGCTCTTAAAAGCTGCCGAAGATCGAATAGAAATTGCCGAATGCCATTCGGTGGAACTCGAAACCGCCGTGGATAATGTCTCCGCTTTATCTTTTTACAAGCGGCACGGCTACAACGTGATAAGAACCTTTCCTCGTTACTACGCCAATGGGGTTGACGCATTGGTGCTGCAGAAAGAACTGCAGGTCGCTTCGTAGACCTCAGTCGCGAACAGTTGCACGCTCCAATCCTGAAGCAGGCTCCGAACGCCAAGAAAAAACAGCCAAGCCTTAGGTACGACCAAACGTGTTCTCTCCGCTGCGATTTGAGAGCGTTCTAATTCATCAATGGTGAGTTGCTTGCTCGTTGGAAAGGCGCACTGCCTATCTCCGGCAGGCTGCAGGTTCGGCGCTGCACGAGTCAGCGCGCAGCAAGCCAGCCTCCGGAGGATGGTCCAGGAATTTCGTTCGCTCCGATACCGAAAGGAAGTTGTGTATGCCGAGGTTTACCCAGGGCTGTCTGTTACCGCTTTTTTTGCTGGTGTTGAATTTTTCCGCCGTGGCGCAGGATGCATCCAGTTCGCAAGCTCGCGATACCAGTTCCCCTGTTACGGCACTGCCGCCACCCCCTCCCGGCACCTTTGATGAATTGATTGATCGAGTTGTTGAGCGGGAACATCAGTTGCTAGAGCAGATGCGCAACATGCGGCCGATGGTCGAGACCTATGTGCAGAATCTGAAACCGCAGGCCAACGGCAAACCTTCGCCGATCGG
The DNA here is from genome assembly GCA_963808195.1 of uncultured Acidobacteriaceae bacterium. Classification (GTDB taxonomy): domain Bacteria; phylum Acidobacteriota; class Terriglobia; order Terriglobales; family Acidobacteriaceae; genus Sulfotelmatobacter. Next base: position 83,463 of record CAWEEW010000001.1, read on the forward strand.
TGACCAGTATTTACTGGGGCGCCTCGATATGAGCGATGGCCTCCAAAATATTTCCTTTACCGGGCAGTCGGGCTTCGGCAGGGAAAAGTTGATGGCCAGACTGGAGGGGGACATTTATTCGCTGCATCTTCATGCCGAGGGCTTCTCCCAGATGATCATTCCGGATACGGAATTTTATAAAAAGTATTACAAATTCAATTTTGTGCGGCGCGAATTTCTGGGCGAAGTGCGCTGCCTGACGATTGACGTTCAGCCCAAGCCAGAGGCTCCTCAGGGCCGCTTCGAAGGGCGAATCTGGGTGGAAGACCAAGGCTATACGATCATTCGTTTCAACGGCACCTATTCGCGGGCGCACACGAACAAGTTCTACCTTCATTTTGACAGTTGGAGGTTGAACCTGCGGCCGGGAGTTTGGCTGCCGGCCTATATTTACAGCGAGGAGTCTGAGATGGAAACCGGCGGCGGGAAAGTGAACCTGAAAGCGCAGACGCGGCTATGGGGATATGATCTGCGCGCGCTGGCTAAGAGCCGGAACGAAGAGTTTGCTCAGATTATGGTCGATCCGCAAGAGCCGGTCAGAGATCAGAGCGTGGTCGCGTCAGATCCGACCCCAGTAGTAGCGGAGCGGATGTGGGAGCACCAGGCGGAAGACAATGTGGTCGACCGGTTGGAGAATGTCGGTTTGCTGGCTCCGCCGGGCGATGTCGACAAGGTGCTGGAGACGGTGGTAAACAACCTGATTGCCTCCAATAACCTCGATCTGCAAACCGACGTGCGTTGCCGGGTGCTGCTGACGGCGCCGCTGGAATCGTTCGCGGTGGGGCACACAATCGTGGTTAGCCGCGGCTTACTGGATGTACTGCCCGACGAAGCGTCCCTTGCTATGGTGCTGGCGCACGAACTCAGCCATATCGTGCTGGGGCATCACTTCGACACCAAGCTGGCATTTAACGACCGCATGTTTTTTCCCGACGATCAATCCTTTAAGAGGCTCGATTTCAAGAGCCGGCCTCGGGATGAAGCTGAGGCCGATGAGAAGGCCTTGGAGTTGCTGAAAAACTCGCCATACAAGGAAAAGCTGGCCAGCGTTGGTCTATTCTTGAGAGCGCTGCAGGAGAGCGCTCCGGAACTGCCCAACCTGATTCGCGCTCATATGGGAAATGCGATGGCTGCTCCGAAAAGAATCCGCATGGCGGCGCTGCTGCCTTCGGCGCCGCAGTTGGATCCGCAACGCATCGATCAGATCGCGGCGTTGCCCCTGGGCGGGCGTATCAAGCTCGATCCTTGGTCTGATCAGGTAGAGTTGGAGAAGGCTCGCCCCGTGCCTTTGGCTTTGGCGAAGGAAAATATGCCGTTCGAGATCACGCCGTTCTTTCCTTACGAAACCCGCCTGATGCACGAAACGGTGGATAAGGTCGCGAATGGAAGCTCGTTGTCAAAGTAAGGATGACTAGAACATCCCGTGTGAGGTAGAAGTCGAATTTAGGACGGCGCAAGAAACCATTTGCGTTGTCCGGCTCTTCCCAGCTACCTTGCCTGTGATGAAAGTCGCACCGCGCAGAGTCACCCGCGTTAAGGTTGCCGTCGCCATTCAGGGCGAACTTGGTTCCTTCAGCCACGAAGCCGTAGAGCGCATGTTGCAGCGTTGTACTGTCGTTTCCTGCGCCCGGTCTGCCGAGGTTTTTGACCGCCTGGAGCGCGGTTCAGTTGCTGCCGCTGTGATTCCCATTGAAAACTCTCTGGCGGGCACGGTAGCGGAACATGCGGATCTTCTGGTGACTCGCGAAGTCTTCGTCCAGGGTGAATTTTTCTTGCGCATTGTGCACAATGTCATTGCCGCGCCTGGAGTCAAGTTCAGCTCCTTGCGCAAGGCATTCTCGCATCCGGTCGCGCTCGATCAATGCCGCGACTTTTTCCAGAGTCATCCCATGATTGAGCCGGTCCCGTTCTACGACACGGCAGGCAGCGTGAAACACGTGGTGGAGCATCGCCTTCCCGACGCGGCGGGAATCGCGGGTCGCCACGCCTCTCGGCAATACTCCGGGAAAATTTTGCAGACTGGAATTGAAGATGACAAACGCAACTTCACACGCTTCTTTCTGATTCGAAAATCGGGCACAAAACTCATGCGCCTTATCCCAAGCGGCGCAAACAAAACTTCCATCGCCTACAAGCTGAAGAATCAGCCCGGTGCGCTATTCAAGTCGCTCAGCGTCTTCGCCCTGCGCGACATCAGCCTGAGCAAGATCGAGTCCCGCCCAATGCGCGGACGTCCTTGGGAATATGTTTTCTACGTCGATTTCCTGGGCGGCGATGACGAACGCGCAAGAAATGCGCTCCGTCATCTGGGCGAGGTCGCTGAATTCGTGAAGGTATTGGGGATTTACCGGGCCGCCTGAAACGTGGAATCGGGGTCCGCCCATTCTCACAATGCCGCATTAGCCCCGGTACCTTAGGCATCATGTGGGGCTGAGAAAAATACCGATAGAATACAAGAATTCGTGCGCCGTCCGTGCGAATGAAACCTTTCCGGCGAAGTATCATCTAAGCTTGAGTGAGTTACACTCAAGGAGAGCCAATGAGCCAACTACCGCTTTCCGAGCAAGTTCCTAAGCATCGGGAAATAAACGATGTACGGGCTTTGCCCGTACTTCCTGTGCGGGATACCGTTCTTTTTCCGCACGCCGTTCTGCCCCTTACCGTGGGCCGTGAGAGTTCCGTTCAGTTGATCAATTCGCTCGGCGAAGACAAGACCATCGTTGTGGTGGCGCAGCGCGAAGCCCGCGTCGATAGCCCCCAGGCCAGCGATCTTTATACCGTCGGCACTTCTGCAATCGTTCACAAAGTCGTCAAGATGCCCAACCAGAGCCTTTTTGTGTTTGCCGAAGGGCTGGAGCGGGTGCGTCTGGGCGAGTTCACGCAGCTGACTCCGTTCATGCGCGCGCGAGTGTCGCCGATTCCGGAGGCAGCCCCGCCGGATAGTTCTGAGATCGAAGCTCTGCAACGCAATGTGCTGACTCTATTCCAACAGATCGTGGCCGGTTCGCCAACGCTTTCTGACGAACTCTCCACGGTGGCCATGAATATCGATGAGCCGGGCCGCTTGGTGGATTTCATCGCGTCGTCTCTTCCGTCTCTGTCGACGCCTGACAAACAGGACACGCTCGAAACTCTCGACATTCGCATCCGCCTGGAAAAGATCAACCAGCATCTGGCTAAAGAACTCGAAGTTCAGCAGTTGCGCAACAAGATCCAGAGCGAAGTACAGGATCGCGTGCAGCAGACTCAGCGCGAGTATTATCTGCGCGAGCAGATGAAGGCGATCCAGAAAGAACTGGGCGAGCAAGATGAAGGCGCACGCGACGTCGATGACTTGAAAAAGAAGATCGACGAAGCGGGCATGCCCGACGAAGTAAAAAAAGAAGCGCTCAAGGAATTGGGCCGCCTCTCGCGCATGTCTCCCATGGCCGCGGACTATTCGCTCACGCGCAACTACGTCGAGTGGCTGGCCGTGCTGCCGTGGAACAAAACTTCTGGCCAGGAAATCGAAATCATCAAGGCCAAAGAAATTCTGGATGCCGACCACTACGATCTCGAAAAGGTGAAGGATCGCATCCTCGACTATCTCTCGGTCCGGCGGCTGAAGCCGAACATGAAGGGTCCGATTCTGTGCTTTGTCGGCCCTCCGGGTGTCGGTAAGACTTCACTCGGCAAGTCGATCGCACGGGCGCTGGGCCGGAAATTCGTGCGACTATCGCTGGGCGGCGTGCACGATGAGGCTGAGATTCGCGGTCATCGTCGCACGTATATCGGAGCCTTGCCGGGCCAGATCATTCAAGGCATTCGGCGCGCGGAGACGAAAGATCCGGTCTTCATGCTCGACGAAATTGACAAGGTCGGCCGCGACTTCCGCGGCGATCCGGCTTCGGCGCTGCTTGAAGCTCTCGATCCTGAACAGAACTCGACATTCCGCGACAACTATCTCGATGTCACGTTCGACTTGTCGAAGGTGCTCTTTATCACGACCGCGAACATGCTCGACCCAATTGCCGAGCCGTTACGCGATCGCATGGAGATCATCGAACTACAAGGCTACAGCGAGGAAGAAAAATTGCATATCGCTCGCCGATATCTAGTTCCGCGGCAGGTCGAAGAAAACGGAATCACCACCGAGCAGATCGAATTTCCGGACGAAGCCTTGCGCTATGTGATTCGTCACTACACGCGCGAAGCGGGAGTGCGTAGCCTGGAGCGCACGATCGGTACGATCTGCCGTAAACAAGCTCGACGGCTGGCCGAAGGCAAGACCGAGAAGCTTGTAGTCACCGAAGAAATCATTCAGGAATTTCTCGGTGGAATTAAGATTCGCGTAGAAGGTGAAATTGAAGAACGGACGGAACGACCGGGCGTAGCCGTTGGTCTGGCTTGGACTCCCTCAGGCGGGGACGTTCTTTTCGTCGAAGCCAACGCCATGAAAGGCAAGGGCGGCTTCACCATGACTGGACAGATTGGCCAGGTCATGCAGGAATCCATGCAGGCCGCCTTGACTTGGGTGCGTTCCAACGCGTCGCTGCTGGGCATCGCCGAAGAATTTTTCGCCGACCACGACATCCATATGCACGTGCCGGCGGGAGCGATTCCGAAAGACGGGCCGTCTGCGGGCGTGACCATGGCAACTACCCTGGTTTCGCTGTTGTCGGGGCATCGCATCCGTCCGCTCACCGCGATGACGGGCGAGATCACGCTGAGTGGAAATGTGCTTCCGGTTGGGGGCATTAAGGAAAAAGTTCTTGCCGCCAAGCGAGCGGGTGTGACCACCATCATTCTGCCCGCGGAAAACAAGATGAATGTTGAGGAAGACCTTACGCCCGAACAACGGGCCAGCCTGAGCATTCACTATGTGAAGACGATCGAAGAGGCTTTGCGTGTTTCACTACCAGTAGTGGCCGAATCGGCGGCTGCAAAGATGCTTTCGAAGCCGAACGACGGGAAGCAGGGGTATCCGCCTGTTCCGCCGGTCAAGGTGCCCGACGTAGTACACGACAAGGTCCTGACCACGCAGGCCTGAGAGGGCAGTGTTAGGCGGATTTTCGAAGCTCGAAAAATTGCCCCTCGTCGCCATTCGGTAACGAGGGGCAATTCATTTTGTCTCCGAGCCAAGACGTCCTAGCAAGACCTCCTAGAAGCTTGCGCACTGGCCTTGTTTCGATTTGGCCGTGTTTCCTCCTCCTGTGATGGATGTGTTGTTCTGGCACTGCAGGTTGTTGCCGACCATGTTGTTGAAGACCTGAGTCGGCGCGGTGTTGCCTTGGTCGGTCAGGTTGCCACCTACCGTATTGCCGACAATGCTGGTCGCCGCAGTATTGTTCTGTACCTGGAGATCGTTGCCCACGGTATTGCCGGGGCAAGACGACTGCGGCGGATCGGATCCGATCAGAACCGCAGTCCCGTTATTGTGGAACTGGAGGTTGCCGTGTACGCTGGTCCCGCAAATTTGGTTCTGCGCCGAGCCGGCGGGAAGGTTCTGAACCTGCAGGTCGCCGCCGATAGACGTTCCCGGATTGATGGTGAACGTGCCGCCGCCGTTGATCTGTATGTTGCCGCTAATCTGAGAGTTGGTCACCGTCAGATTGCCGCCATTCTGCGTCACGTTGCCGGTCACCACTGCGTTGGCTATGCAAAAGTTCTGGCCCGCTGACACGGTCACGTTACCGTTGAAGCTCCCACCGGAAACGCCGTTGCAGAGGTTGCCGACGGAAAGACCGTCCGCAAAACGGCCAACCGTGATCGAGTTCGTGATCGTGTTGCTGGCAGTGGGAATTACGGCCACGGAACTGCTAAGTTGAAATCCGTTGAGAGCCAGGACCGTGCTGTCATCGGGCGTAATCGCGAGGTTGGTCAAGTTGAGGCCATTCGCCGGGATCGTGGTGGTAACCGAGTCGCTGGCGGTACTGATTACGCTCACGGTGCTGTTGCCGGCTGTAAAGAAGTCATTTTCTGCATAAACATTGAGGCCGTCGGGAGTTACTGCGAGTCCGAACACAAACGAGGGGCTGGAAGAACTGAAGGGCAGAGGGACGGTCGTCACCACCGCGTTGGTTGCCGTGTTCACCACCAGGACGCCATTAGTCCCACCAATGAGACCGGAACTGTCAGAGCCATAGAGTGTGCTCCCGTCCGGGCTGAGGGCCAGGTCAAGAACGAGATGTCCGCTGGCGATGGTGGTGACGGTGGCAAAGGTGTTCGCGGTTAGGACCAGAATTCCATCTCCTTGGCCTGATGCCACGTATATGCTGTTCCCGTCGCTAGAAGCGGCAACAGCAACCGGGCCAAAACCCGACGGCAAAGATACGGTTTGCGCAACGGTGCTGGACTGCGTATTGATGACGGTCAGGTTTCCTATGGAGTTGGCTACGTAGGCAAATTGCCCGTTGGGGCTAAAGGCAATTGCGTTCCCGGCGCCTTCGGAGGCAGCTCCAAGCGGGAAGCTGATGTTGGCTGTAATGGTGTTGGTCGCAGTGTTCACCACAGAGATCTCGGAGCTTGCGGTGTAAACGTAGAGCAGCGCCCCGTTGGGCGACAGTGCGAGGTCGGAAGGGTGGCTGAATCCGCTGATGGTCGCGATTACTGCGTCGGTGCTGGTGTTGATAGCCTCGACCGTCCCGTCGAGGTTGTTGGCCACGTAGGCCACGGTTTGGGCGCGAAGGGTGGTAAAGCCGAAAGCGGCTGCGAGTAGGCTGAGAGTGAAGAGTTTTATCGACAGTTTCTTGAGAAATGACATAACGCTTCCTTTTCTACGAAGATTTGTGTTCCCTAAGCTTCCCTAGGTTTCCCCCAGGTTTCCCAGGTTTCCCCCAGGTTTCCCAGGTTTCCCCTAGGTTTCCCTAGGTTTCCTAGGTTCCCTGTGCTCCCTAGGTTCGATAGCTTCGGGGCTTGCTGAAGGTGGATGGAGGTGGACTGATGAGCAACGTTGGCGGACGCTTTGTAGCACAAGGCCCCGATACCAGCACAACCTTCTTGAGGCTGTTACGAAAGCGGGAGCAAATGCCGATATATCGGCACAGCGCCGAGGCTCGGCACTTGAGATCGACTAAGTGATTGAAAGCGCAGGATGGCGGCAGGCGAGTTTCGGGGCGAGGGATGGGGAAGCGTTTCTCGGGGGCGGGCGTTTTGTTACGAAACTCGGAACGGAAGCTCATTTATACTCCGCTCGGTAGTGGTGTAGTTTGATGTTATGTCGCTTGGGTTTTGGTACTAGCATTGCTGTTTAGCTCGCCGATTATTGAATCAGTGCCGGATTACAGAATTGGTCGTCAATGGCGTTCCGGTTTGAATTCGATCCAGCGAACAGAATCTTGCTGCTTCGGGTTGACGGTCGGCTCACGGATGAATTGCTGGGGGAACTTTACAAAGCGATTCAGAAGTATTCAACCGTGACCGATGCCAGAGCTGGCATTCTCGACTTCTCATCGGTTACCGAGTTTGCCGTCTCCAGCGAAATTATCCGCCAGTTGGCGCATCAGGAACCGGCCATGCCGGACGCCAGGCGACCTCGTATTGTCGTGGCCCCGCAGACACATGCATTTGGTCTATTTCGCATGTTTCAGCTCACGAGAGAGGATTCACGGCCACGTCTGACGATCGTACGCACGATGGATGAGGCGTTTGCAGCACTCGGCGTTCAATCCCCACAGTTTGAACCTTTAGAGTGACCTTCGATTCTCTAGCTGGGATTTGTGTGCAAGTTCTTGAGCCGCGTGGGTTCGGGTTAAACTGCCTGCTGGGCACTCATCTCATGCGTGTGCGCGTTCTCTTTTTTGGCATGTTGAAAGATCTCGCGGGGAAACCCAGTGACACGCTGGATCTCCCCGAGGGCGCGACAGTTCGCGGTTTGTTGGCGCATGTTGAATCACAGATTCCACGGCTGAAGGATTCGCTGGCTTCGCTGGCGGTCGCGGTGAATCAGCAGTATGCGGCGCCGGAGACAGAGCTGAAAGCTGACGACGAGGTTGCGCTGCTGCCTCCAGTGAGCGGCGGATCGGGAAGAGCGTCCATCGTTCGCGAGCCGATCGATACCGAAGGCGTGCTGAAGCGCATCAAGCGCGGCGAAGATGGAGCTGTGGTCGTGTTCGAGGGAGTGGTTCGGAACCAGACGCGTGGCCGCAAGACGCTCTATCTCGACTACGAGGCTTACGAGCAGATGGCTCTCGATCAGATGGAAGGACTGGCTGAGCAGGCACTCAAGCAATTTCAGGTGCGCGAGGTCGCGTTGGTACACCGGCTGGGACGATTGGATATTGGTGAAACCAGCGTGCTGATCGTAGTGGCGTCAGCTCACCGCGCCGCCGCTTTCGATGCCTGCCGTTGGCTGATTGATACTCTCAAGCGCACCGTTCCCATCTGGAAGAAGGAGTATTTTGAAGATGGCGCGGTGTGGGCCGCTGGTGAACCGTTTCCCGCAGAAATTCCTCGGGGAAGTTTCTAAGACCGAGGCAGCCCATCGGCCGATGGCGCATCTAACTGAGCAGATTGACGTGCCTGCGCGGGCGTCGGCTCGGAGCGTCTCGCTCTGCTCGGTAAACAGTCAAGGCGCTGTCCCACGTATACTTCTTTTTCCGAATGAGAAAAAGTTCCACGCTGATCGTGCTGATGCTGGCTTGTGCCGTGTCGTCGGCGCAGCAGCCTCCGGCCCACAGTCCCTCTACCCGGGAACCGGAGAGCACGCTCAAAGTCGATGTGAAACTGGTCAACGTCTATGCGACGGTGACCGACCCTCAGGGGCACCCTGTGGCGGGTCTTAAGAAAGAAAATTTTGCGCTGCAGGAAGACGGGAAAGACCAAACGATTTCGGTATTCGACAAGGAATCTGCGCTTCCGCTTTCAATTGCGCTCGCCATCGATACCAGCCTGAGCACCCGGCATGACCTGCCCTTGGAGCAAGCCTCAGCGAAACGCTTTGCACGCACTATCATGAGGCCGGTGGATGGCCTCGCGGTATTTGGTTTTAGTGAAGCGGTAGTGCAATCTATTAACTATACCGCCGATCTGAAACGCATCGACGAGGGCATCGATCATGTCCGACTGGGTGCGGCAACGGCGCTCTTCGATGCGATTTATCTGGTTTCGCGCTCGTTGAACCATCGCCAGGGACGCAAGGTGATCGTGCTGATCACCGACGGGGGCGATACCATCAGCAGATACGACTATAAGCAGGCGGTGCGCGCCGCTGAAGAGGCCGAGGGCATCGTTTACAGCATCATCGTCGTTCCGATCGAGAACAGCGCGGGGCGCGAAACCGGCGGCGAGCATGCTCTGATCCAGCTTTCGGAGGACACCGGCGGCAAGTATTACTATGCGACCTCGATGGGGCAACTTGACGATGCATTCCGGCAGATCAGTGATGAACTTCGCACGCAATACCTGCTCGCCTATTATCCATCCCAGCGCACCTCGAACTCGCAGTTTCGCCGTATCCAGGTAAAAATTTCCGGAACGCAGGATGCGCCGTCCTACCATGTGCGGCATCGGGCTGGCTACTATACAGGTCCGTCGGACTTCTGAGAGCCGGTTTCTCATGAGATTTTCGAGTGATTGAGAAGAAAGAGAGTGCGTATGTCTGGTATTCTCCGAGATTGCCCCGAGCGTCTGGAGAATGGTGTAGGTTCCGCCAAGTGATCCGCCTGAAATATGCGGATGACTCGATATTGCCGAGGGGTTGAGTTGAACGGCAATCTTCGTCCCCGTCGAAGCGCCGATTTTCCAACTACTCTGAGTTGCTGGAAAACGCTGAAAGAATGTGAGAGAGGCTTAGTGAATATTGCGAATCCAAGGTTAACGATGTTGGACCGAATGGCCCCGTGTGTTTTGGCCGTGCGAATCGGCATGTTCGCGACGGCGATTCTTTTGTTGGCTTCGCCTTTTCTGCCGGCACAATCGACAGTAGGTACCGGCAGCATCGTCGGCGTGGTGAACGATCCTTCGGAAGCTGTGGTCGCCGGCGCCAAGGTGACCTTCACAAGCAAGAGCACGGGTGCTGTGATCCGCGTGACGACGTCGTCGGCTGGATTGTACTCGTCCGGTCCCATACAAGCGGGAGAATACGTTGTGCAGGTAGAAGCCAAAGGCTTCAACTTAGCCGACTTCACTGCCGTGGTTCAGATCGGCAGAATTACGAATGGCGACATAAAGCTACAACTGGGCACCGAGAAGCCCGTGATGCGCCTGCCCACCGGCACGGTCATCCCCAACACCGAGGAAGGCATGTTACAAGGCTCGCTTCGTGGGGATCAAGTTGAGAGCCTTCCAGTCAACGCGCGCGATTTTATCGACCTGGGTCAGCTTGAGCCGGGAGTGCAAGTGCAGGATGCAGGCACGTTTGACGCCACAAAGAACGGCATCTCCGCGGCTTCATTCCAAAGCCGCTTCGGTGGTTCGGCTCGAGTGGCCGTCGATGGAGTGGAGATCAACGATGAGATTGTCGGCGGGCCGACGCAGAATCTTCCCGCAAGCGCAATCCAGGAATTTCAAATGGTTCGTTCATTGCCTGACCTCTCAACCGGCCTAACATCCTCCGGCGCCTTGAACGTTGCCACCCGATCCGGCAGCAACCAGATTCATGGAGAGTTGTATGGACTGTATCGAGGCGATCAAGGTGCTGCGTCGCTGCCAGGTTTTGGCATTTCATCTTTTCAGCGGGAGCAATTCGGCGGGCGCGTAGGCGGAGCAATTATTAAAGATAAGTTCTTCGTCTTCGCCGACGCCGAGCGCGTGAAACAAGATGTCACGAACCAGGAACCATTTGCTTATCCCTTTGATGGACTGAATACCACTGTTGCCGAGCCTGATCGCGAATTCGCTACCGATGTGCGGTTGGACTGGAACATGAAAGACAATCGGCGGGCGTTCTACCGGCTCAATTTTTTTCAGAGCAGCGACGTACGCCCCGATGGCTCGGCAAGTTCCACGCAACTATTCGGAAACGGCATCAACACCGAGACGCATACTGTCGGAATCGATTTCCATACCGGCCTCTATGCGCACAGCGTTCGCGTCGAATATCTCAAGCTGCGCGACGCGATCGAAGACGCCACGAGCGATTTGAGCGGCGTGAATAATCCAATTCCAGGCCTGGGCATCAACATTGGCGCATCCACGGCGGGGAATTGCGTGTTCAGCAACGGCGGCAATTATTGCGGCGGGCCGAGCTGGCTTGCTCCACAGCGGACGGTTCAATCAAATGAACAAGCGAAATACGATGGCAGCCGGATCTTGCATGATCACCTCATCCGCTATGGGGCCGTGTTCAATCGCATTAGCGGCGGACGCTACGCAGCTTTCTCCGCGTTCCCCCAAGTAGGCACAACTTCAGATGGAACATCCGCCGATCCAACTTCATACGCGGCGGATTGGGTGAGCCTGGGGAATGCGAGTGGCTTTTCCACTGCGCAGTCGGCGTTTAATTTTCCAGCCGGCGGACTCGGTCCAGACAATCAACTGCAGTTTTACGTCGGCGATGTTTGGAAGGCGACGCCGAAATTGAATTTGACCTATGGCGTGCGCTACATGCACGACAGCAGCCGGCAGAACACCGGCCTGGGACCGTTGCCGGACCTGAATCAGTGGTCGGCGGGATTAGGGAATAAGATTCGCGATCCGAAGTTGGATTTCGCACCGCAGTTTGGTTTTGTCTGGGATGCGAGCGGCACGGGCAAAAGCGTAGTCCGCGGCGGCGCTGGGCTGTACTATGAAAATCCGCTCTTGAACAATCTTGAGTTCGATACGCCGGCGCGCCTCAGCAAAGGAGTCTTCAACGACGCCCCAACGGTTTGTCAGGGAGGAATCGCCGATGACTTCGTCTGGCCCACAAGCCTCGTAGGAGTGACCTCCATCGCCGGAGGAGCAGCAACAGTTGTGAACACTCCAGCCGGGTTGGAGGTGAAACCGACTTTCTGCGGGCAGACGATCTCGACGGTTGCTCCCGAAATCCTGGCACTGAGCAGTGCTCTTCAGGCTGCTACGGCTGGCGCCTCCCGGTCGCAGCCGAATGCTAACTTTGTGGGAACGGCGTTATCGGCTTTGAGTCCAAATTACGCATTGTTTTATCCGGATTACCGCACTCCGCGCTCGTGGCAGATGAACCTCGGCTTCCAACAGGAAATTCGCCCCGGAACCGTGCTGAGTTTGGATTACGTTCGCGACATCGGCGAGCACTCCTCAATTGGCGAAGATGTGAACCACAGCGGCGCGGCGCGCAGCTTCAACGAAGCGAATGCGCTGGCTGCGCGTGATGCCGCTCAGGTAGCCAACGGTTGCGCTCCGGGTTTGAATCAAGCTACTTGCATGATCAAGGCGTTGGGCCAGGCCGGTGCCCAAGTGGCCTATTCCTCCGCAGGATTGGATTCGAACGTTCAGGCGGTTGGCGGCGGGCCATGCTCCTATTGCGCTTTCCCAGGCGTTACCTCGATTAGCGGCAATCGTGGTGCGGTGGGCGGGCTCGACATGCTCTTTTCCGATGGCCACTCGCTCTACACCGGCGTGCAAATGAAACTGGTGACGCGGGTTGTCAAGCCGGCACAAGGCATCAATGCCGCAAATTTCCACGTTGCTTACTCAATCTCGAAATATATAAGCCAAACGCAGGATCAGGACTTCATCAATCTAGCGACCAACAACGACCGGCCAACTCAATATACCGGACCGAACAGCCTCGATCACAGGCATCAGATTTCGTTTGGTGGAACTTTCGATATGCTGTTCGATGTGAAGCTGAGCATGATTGGGCACTTCTACAGCCCGCCCGCGCAGAACCTTGAACTCCCAGAGCTGACGAATGGCGGCGAAATTTTCGCTACCGATTGGTTGGGCACCGGACTTGGCGCGTCAGCGGCTCCCGAGCCTATCCCCGGAACTCAAATCGGCCAGTTCGGGCGGGGCACCGACATCACCAATCTGCGCAAAGTTATCACCACCTACAACCACACCTTCGGGGGAGGCCTCACGCCCGCCGGTGCGTGCCTGGCCGCGAACACCACCTTGTGCCCCGGCTTGGTGGATGGCCCGCAGGTTTTGACCCAGGGCGATCTGAGTGCGCTCGGCTGGGTCATGCCCACGCTAAGTGGCGTTGCTCCGCAAGCGGTGGGCATTCCGTGGCTCAAGTCGATGGACTTGAAGATATCGCGGTCCTTCACCGTGAAAGATAAAGTGACCATCGAGCCCAGCGCCGCCGTGTTCAACGTTTTCAACTTCTGGAACGCGTTTCCAGCGGGCAACTTGCCCGGACCCTCGTTACTTCCAGGCCAGAACGGTTTGTTAGCGCCAAATGTGGTGGGCGGTGTGGTTCCCGGCTCGAGCTTAACCCCGTTCCGCAACAGTTTTCAGTCGGGAACCTTCGCCCTGGGCGCTCCGCGCCAGTTTGAATTCGGATTGCGGGTCACCTTCTAGCCGAAATAATCGCGTCATCGCTACGCTCTGCGCGGCTTGTGTACAATGTCCCTATGCCTTTCCGCGCTCAGGGAAATCCCAACGCCGCCAAGCGTGGCCGGACACCACCCCCAGAAGAGACCTTCGAGGAAGCCAACTTTCTCAAAGCGCTGGGGGAGAAGCAGAAGCAAGTCAGTGTCAAACTGATGGATGGCCAAACCGTGAGCGGCTGGATCGAATATTACGACAAGCACATGGTCCGCCTGACGCGTCAGGGTGCGCCCAATCTTTTTATTTTTAAGCACGAGATCATGTACATCGCCGAAGATGGGAAGAAGTAATCGCTCCGCATGCGCGGGATTTGCCCGAGACCCACGACCTAAGACCTGAAACCCTGAATGCCAGTGCCCGATAATCCCAACCAGAGTTTCCTCCCTGCCATGTCAGTGATTGCCCGCGAAGCGGGCGCTCTGCTGATGGAGTACTTTCACCAACATTTAAAGATCGAATATAAGGGCGAGGCCGATCTGGTTACGGCCGCAGACCGTGCCTCCGAGGCGTTAATCCGCGAACGTATCCGGCGGCGGTGGCCTTCGCATGACGTCCTCGGGGAAGAGCAGGGGCTCAACGACCAGAGCAGCGACTATCGCTGGTACGTCGATCCGCTCGATGGCACGACGAACTTTGCCCACGGATTTCCCGTCTTCTGTGTTTCGATGGCGTTGGAGCATCAGGCTGTGGACCAGCGTGTGTCCGGAAAACCGGCGAGCCGCATTGCCGCCGTAATTTACGATCCCACGCGCGATGAGCTATTTTCCGCTGAGCAAGGAAGAGGTGCACAACTCAATGGCAAGCCAATCCATGTTTCGCGAACCGCTGCGTTGAAGGAGAGCCTGCTGGCTACCGGCTTTCCCAGCCAGAAGCGGCATAAGAATCCGAATATTTACTTCTATCATCAGATTACTCTGCACACGCACGGCGTGCGGCGCGCGGGTTCGGCGGCGCTTGATTTATGCAACGTGGCCTCAGGGCGCTTCGATGGATTCTGGGAGTTCAACCTGAATCCATGGGATACGGCGGCAGGAGTTCTAATCGTGGAAGAAGCCGGCGGAAAAGTAACGCGCTTCGATGGATCGGCATTCGAGCTGAACAGCCGCGAGACCGTGGCTTCGAATGGCTTGCTCCACGACGCGATGCTGCAGGAGTTTAAGGAAATCTTCGATGGAAGGAATATGGAACCCCTGCCGGATCCGCGAGAGTATAAGAAAAGTAGAATTTTATCCGGGCTGGATTAAGCTCTGAAGTCCTAAATCCTTGGAACGATGAGCAGAAGGTTAGGTGTTGAGTATGAGTCATAAGCGTCGCGTTCCAACCTCGGTTTTTTGCGCAGCACTGCTCATTCCCCTCATGTTGCGGGCTGGAGCGGCATCCTCATCTCCCGCTGCGCCCGATCCTTACGTGGAGTCATTTGAGAAGTGGAAGGCCGAACAGATTGATGACCTGAAACAAAACTGGATACCGTTGGCCGGGCTGTACTGGTTAAAGCCGGGGGCGAACACCTTCGGCACCGATTCGGGGAACGCGGTTGTCTTTCCCAAAGGGCCCGCGCATGCTGGCGAGTTCGATCTGAATGGGAAAGACGTCACGGTTAAGCTGGCTCCGGAAGCGCACGCGACGCTCGCCGGCAAACCCTTAACGACCGCGAAGTTGGATTCCGACGCCGCTGCACATGCCTCGGTGGTTGAGATGGGCACGCTGCAGTTCCACGCAATCGTGCGCGGCGAACGCGTAGGCATTCGCCTGAAGGATACCGACAGCGCGGCCGTGCACAACTTTCCTGGATTGATCTTTTATCCGCTAGACATGAATTATCGCGTGACGGCGACATGGGTTCCGTCCGATGGAAAGAAGACAATCGATGTTCCGACTGTGTTGGGCGATACGAGTTCGACGCCGGTTGCCGGCACCGTTGTGTTCAAGGTCAACGGACAAGAGGTGCGGCTTACCGACTTGCGCGGCAATCCATCGAAAGGACTTTTCTTTGTTTTTAATGATCTGACCGCGAAGAGCGATACGTACCCGGGCGGACGTTTTCTCGAAACCGATCCTGTGGTGAACGGGAGCGTAGTGCTCGACTTCAACCGGGCCTACAACCCCCCGTGCGCGGTCACGCCCTATGCGACGTGTCCTTTGGCACCGAAAGAAAATCGGCTCACGGTAGCGATCCCTGCGGGTGAGAAGTTCGACAAAGCAGCGCACGCGCACCACTAGGGCGGCGCAGAGCGCCTTTATAAACGTCAGGCCACTGTTCAACGGCGGGGTTACAATGGTTGGGGACTGGCCCAGCCCGCTTCCGACCGTTCCATTATTAAATAAATTCCTCAAACGCTTAAGGCGGACCGTGATCAACCCTCTCTTGGAACGCAAAATTGCAAAGCGGCCGGACAAAGTTCGGCTGCAAGGACGCATTCTTTTCCTCACCGAAGATCCCGAACTCATCAAGCGGCAACTCGCCGGCGAAGACTTGCCGTGGGATACGAAAAATCCGGCGAACAATCCTAAGCTGCGCGACGATATTTCAACCGACGAAATTACTCCGGCGCACTACTGCTTCTACTTCGACGAGACGCTGGGCGAGATTCCTTATCTCGGTTTGAAGTGTGGGAGCGTGACGCCGATTGGGCGCGGCGATGTGAAGCGAGGTGGATTTGTGTGCGCGGTGAGCGGCAAACGGCGCGGTAAGGGCTCCAGCCGCGAGCAGTCGCCTTACGCCGAGATGTGCGCCGGCATTCAGGTGGTGATCGCAGAGAATATCGAGCGTATTTACAAACAGAATTGCCAGAATCTTGGACTGCTTACCTCAACTGACTTTTCGCTGATCGACAAAATTCGCGGTGGAGAAGAGATTGCGCTGAGCGAGTTCACTGCGGGCGAGGATGAGATCACGCGCCAGGTCATCGAATATGGCGGATTGTTTCCCTTCAACGTGGCGAGAATGCAGAAGAAGGTATTTCTGCCGCCCATTAAAACGGCGCGCCGCGCGATGACGCTGGCGGAAAAAATCTTCGCTAGGCACATGATCAACGATAAGGGCGATATTGGAGTTGATAGCGTGAAGCCGGGAGATACCGGCTTCGCAAGAGCCGATTTGCGCTTCAGCCACGAGTACGTTACGCCCATGGCTGCGATCTTTTTCGAGCGTTACGTGGGTAAGGATGCGAAGGTAAACGACGCTTCCAGCATTATTTTCTTCCGTGACCACCTTACTTTCCTCGATGAAGTGATCTCGGAAGAAAAGAAAAAAATCGGTCTGCTCGACCTCGCTACACAGCTCAAACTCAAGCAGCAGGATTTCGCGGCGAAGCAAGGAATCAAACTGCACGGAGAGTTGAAAGACCGCAAAGGCTCCGAGGGCATTTGCCACTCCATTGTTTTGGAAAGCTACGCTCTGCCCGGGCAGTTGAACATTGGGTCCGACTCGCACACGCCCCACGTCGGCGCGATCGGCTGCGTTGCTTTCGGCATTGGCACCACCGACGTCTTCAACAGCTGGATCACAAAGGACGTGCGCGTCAAAGTGCCGGAGTCGGTGAGGATCGTAATCCGCGGCAAGAAGCACGAGAACGTTACCGCCAAAGATTTCATCCTGAGAATTCTCAGCCTCGATTATGTCCGCAGCGGCAAGGCGCTGGCCAAGGTCATGGAATATGCCGGTGAGGCGATTGAAGAACTCAGCGTGGATGAGCGTGCCACCATGACCAACATGGCTGCCGAGATTGGCGGATTTACTGGCATCGTCGCTCCGGATAAGAAGGCGGTCGAGTTCCTGGTCGAGCGTCGCGGCATGGACCGTAGTAAAGCTGAGAGCATGATGCAAGGCTTGTACAGCGACCCCGATGCACAGTATGCGCACGTGATTGAGCTCGACGCAGCGGAGATTACCCCGATGGTGGCGACGCCGGGTGATCCGGGCAATGGAAAATATGTTCGCGAGCTGAATACGCCCGTGCCGGTTGAGATCGCATACGGCGGCACTTGCACGGCTGGCAAGAACGAAGACATGGATATGTACGCCGCAGTGCTCGCCGATGCCCTCAAGCACGGCAAGCGCGTCGCGGACTCCGTGAAGTTCTACATTCAGTTTGGATCGCAGGAGACGCGCGAGTACTGCCTGCGCAAAGGCTACCTCGACGTGTTTCAAAAAGCTGGTGCACACGCGATCGAGCCGAGTTGCGGAGCCTGCATCAACGCTGGGCCGGGAGTGTCGACGCGTCCCGACCAGGTGGTGATCAGCGCGCAGAATCGCAACTTTCCTGGCCGCAGCGGTCCGGGCCAGATGTATCTGGCTTCGCCGTTCACGGTGGCGGCGAGCGCGGTGGCAGGGTACATCGTGGAGTATGAGCCGAGCGCCGAACTAGTGGGAGCGTAAGCAGCTCTGTCGGAGCGTAACTGATCGAGCTGGTCCGTAGCCCACCGTAAGTGGCTGAATTCAGGCAAAGTGGCCGAAATCAGCCACTCGGACACTTGCAACTTTTCTCCACCTTCCGAGTTCAAATACATAGGCAGTTAGATTGAAATAGAATCTGAAGGCCGGCAGATCTGGGGGGAATGGCGGATCTGAGACAAGGGGGATCACATGCGGTATATGAAATATTTGGCTTTGGTTGCGGTGCTGATGCTGCCGCTGGCTTATGCTCAGCCTTCTCAGGCGCAGGTCGCGGTTGGAGTTGGGTTTGACGGCCCTCCAGCCTGCACATATGGCTACTACGGATACGCACCTTACGCTTGCGCTCCTTATGGGTACTACGGACCCAGTTGGTTTGCTGGTGGCGTATTCATTGGCGCCGGTCCATGGTATGGCTGGGGACGCCCGTGGGGCTGGGGTGGCTGGGGATTCCGCGGTCGCGGCTTCTTTGGAGGTCGCGGCTTCGTAGGTGGACGCGGCTTTGTAGGTGGACGCGGATTCGCAGGTGGACGCGGTTTCGTAGGCGCACGCGGCTTCGCGCATGGTCCGGTTGGCGGCTTCCACGGTAACGTCGGCGGCGGATTTCACGGTGGCGCGGGTGGATTCCATGGTGGTGGCGGTGGTGGGTTCCACGGCGGGGGTGGTGGACACGCCGGCGGCGGGCACCGGTGATCTTCGCTGATGTAGCAATACGATTTGGAAAGTAAGAAACGGCTGGCAGCAAACCGCTGCTGGCCGTTTTCTTTTCAGCTGCGACATAGCGGGTCGTAGGATGAACTTCAGAAACGAAGTTGGCCAAACCGCTCGATTACTAGCCAGCAACGACGGTAGTACTGGAATATCTAGATCGTTCCCCGGCAATTTAGCTTGTATCGCGGCTTCGTATTTCTTGCTAGAATGTGCGGTTCGTGGGAGAGAACTGCGACGGCGTAGTAAAATAACGATATAGATTTTAGGAGACTCACACCCTTATGACCTACGTGATTGCTGAGCCGTGCATCAACACCAAAGACACTGCATGCGTCGATGCGTGTCCGGTGGATTGTATCCATCCGAAGAAAGACGATCCCAAGCACGCGGCAGAACCTCTGCTCTATATCGATCCGGTCGAGTGTATCGACTGTGGAGCGTGCGTGCCGGTATGCCCGGTGTCTGCCATTTTCGCGCTCGACGACTTGCCGGAGAAGTGGAACGAATTTACGGCGAAGAACGCGGCGTACTTTGGTCGATAGCGGACCGGCTGACCGATCTTGGCTGCTGGCCGATTTCTTAAAGGGCGTAACGCCATATGGCGTGCGCCCTTTTCCGTTCGTGCTGGCAGAGGCCAATCTTAAGTCCTGTCGACGGTCTGGTTTTCCCGGTCGTTTCGACCTACGGAATCTGCTGTATTGTGCAATTCGAGACCAAGAGCTACTCTCACTTTGTAAGTTCCTAGTGGTTGAGGCGGTCATGGGTTAGTGTTGCGATGCAGGTCGCACGTTCGAGCCCTCACGATCGCCTTTTTTGTTGCTCCTTACCCACCTCGACATCCGGTTCGCCTTTTCCGACATTCCCATCTGTCCATTACAATCCTTCCAACGTTTGATCTGAACTAGTTTTTGATTTGAACCTGTTGGCTTTCTATGGCGCTTAAGGAGACGGAAGCGATCGTCATCCGCACGTATCCGCTGCGAGAGGCTGATTTGCTGGTCACGCTGTTCACGCGCGCGGAGGGCAAAGTGCGCGGAGTGGCGCGGTCGGCGAAAAAATCGAAGCGGCGCTTTGGCGGCGCGCTCGAACCGCTGACTTACGTGCGGGCATTCTATGAAGATCGCGAGCGGCAGGAACTCGTCCGCTTGGATGCCTGCGAAGTGCTGGAGTCTCCGCTGGCTTCCGAAGTCAGCTACGCGCGGGCGGTTGCGCTGGCACACGTGGCTGAGTTGCTGGATGAGTTATTGCCCGACCGCGAAGCCAATGACGCCATCTTTCGCCTCACGCTCTCGGTATTGCATGTCATGACCGGCTCCGAGGTCTGGATGCCGGCCACCTATTTCGAACTGTGGCTGACCCGGTTGGTAGGCTTTTTGCCAGAGTTGACGGAGTGCGTCGTCTGCGGCAGAAATCTAAACGGCAGCCGTGCCTATTTTCATGCACTGGCCGATGGCTTGATGTGCGTCGACGACAAGCGCCTGGCGTCGTCGGAGATTTCGAGCGAATCACGAACGCTCGCCGCGCAGATGTTTCGAGCTCCCGTCGAGAGCTTCTCCGCAATGCCATGGCCCAAAGCACAAGCGGCCGATCTGCGGAAGTTCCTGATCCAGATCCTGCAGCGCCATCTCGAAAAAAAGCTGGCGACAGCGGGAATGCTGGAGAAGGGGGGATTCTGAATCTTGGCTAGTTTGCGAGTTGCTTCTCCTTAGGCAGCCCCGCATTGATGACGTCTAACTTCTGGAATCCGTCTTTGATCACCGTTGCTCTGATATTGTCTTTCGTCACCGCCACGCCTTTCATCATGATGGCAGGAACGTTTTTCTTGCCGTTGTAGGCCCTTCGATCTTCGCGGATCTCTTCGCCCCTCATCAGGCGAACGGCTTCATCGGCGGCCAGCGCGGCTTGGTTCGGGATTGATTTATAAACCGTCATGCTCTGGCTGCCCTCGATGATGTGTATGATCGCCAGCAGATCCGCATCTTGTCCGGAGACCGGTACCTTGCCCACGAGATTATGTTCTTGAAGCGCCTGAATGGCACCTCCTGCCAACCCATCACTAGAGGCAAGGACGGCAGCGATGTTCCCTTTGGAAGAATTAAGAGCATCCAGCATGTGGAGATATGCTTCTTCGGGCTTCCAGTCCTTGGCGTAGCCGTCTGCGATCACTTTGATCTTGCCCTGATCGATATACTGCTGCAGTATTCTCATCTGAGCGTCGTGCAGAACCTTTGCATTCGCATCATTTGGAGAACCCTCGATCAGGACATAATTTCCCTTGGGCGCGACCGTTATTAGATATTCTGCCTGCATCCTGCCGACCTCAACTGGGTCAAAGCTTATGTAGAGATCTACGTCGCTGTTCAGCACGAGGCGATCGTAGCTGATGACCTTCACGTGCGCAGCTTTTGCCGCATCCACAACCCTGCTGGCTTTCGTCGTATCGTGCGGCAGCAGGACCAATACCTGGATGCCTGCCTTGATCATCGCTGTTACCTGGCGAAATTGAACATCGTCGTCCCCCCTAGCATCCGCCCAAACCGTCTTTACGCCCAGTTGCTGCGCGCGGGCTTGAAAGGAGTCGAGGTCGGTTTGCCAGCGCTCTCCTTGTACTGCTTCCAGGGAAAAACCTATTTTCGGTTGCTCAACGCTCTGCGCCGGCAGAGCCTCTACGAAGATTAAGGCGAATATCACGGACACAACTACCCGTGCGGCAATATTTTTCATCGCGAGTCACTTTCTGCCCTTAGGATTTGCCTTAATTATGGCTTAAGATTTAACAGAACAATGATCTCTAATCGTTGATTCGAGAGTACTTCAGTAACGCGGCGTCTGCTGGTGCCCCCTCAAAGTTGATCAGATCATTCATGGTAAGAGGTTTAGGTGTCCCCGAGCCGCTAGCTGACGGCTGCCGTTCCGTTCCGTTACAATCACAGATTAGCGTTCCAGCGTGCGGACAAACTGTGCCCCCAGCCAAACCCAATTCGCTCACATTCCAGGAACTTATCCTGCGTCTGCAGGCATTTTGGGCGGAGCGTGGCTGCGTCCTGCAGCAGCCCTACGACGTCGAAGTCGGCGCTGGGACGATGGCGCCGGAGACTTTCCTGCGCGTGCTGGGGCCGAAGCCTTACAAAGTTGCGTATGTGCAGCCATCGCGGCGGCCGGCTGACGGGCGGTACGGGGAGAATCCCAACCGTCTGTTCAAGCACATGCAGTTGCAGGTGATCCTGAAGCCTCCGCCGGAAAATGTACAGGAGTTGTATCTGGAGTCGCTGGCGGCGATTGGCATCGACCTTCGCCAACACGATATCAAGTTCGAGGAAGATAACTGGGAAGCTCCTACGCTGAGCGCCTGGGGTGTGGGCTGGCAAGTCATGCTCGATGGCCTGGAGATCACGCAGTTCACTTATTTCCAGCAATGCGGCGGCATAGATCTATTTCCGATTTCGGCCGAGCTGACTTACGGGCTGGAGCGCATCGGCGCCTTCTTGCAGGATGTGGATTCGATCTACGACATTGTGTGGGCGCGGGATCCCGAGACTGGGCGGGCGACAACGTATGGCGATGTGCGGTTGGCGGATGAGCAGCAGTTCTCCATATACAACTTCGAGTCCGCCGATGTCGGCAAGGCTTGGAAACACTTCGATTTGTACGAGGCGGAATGCCAGGCACTGATCGCGGATTACTCAGCGATGACAAAAGATAAAGCCGCAGGCGATGGGATCGCGCGGGAGAAATCGCGTTCTCCCTTGCTCGGTGCTTACGATCTTTGTTTGAAGTGTTCGCATTTGTTTAACATTCTCGATGCTCGCGGAGCGATTTCGGTGACCGAGCGCGTGGGAGTGATTGCGCGGGTGAGGGTGCTGGCTGTGGGCATTGCGAAGGCTTGGGTGGACCAGCAGAAAAGCGAGTTTGTGCAAGAAGCGCCCGAGGAGCCTGCACCTGTGATCGCGCACAAGGCTAGGGTGAGGAAAGAGACGTTGTCTTCGGCTGTATGAGGATTCTGTCATCCTGAGCGAAGTTCGCACGCAGTCGAAGGATCCCTCTAGTGCGGGTACCGAGAGTGGCGTGGTAGGGAGTCTCTCGTTCCACGGCGTCAGCGAGAATTCCTTTGATCGCCTGGATTCGTGACGTACAGAAAGGGATCCTTCGACTCCGCGAGACGACTCGCTTTGCGAGCCATCGCTCCGCTCAGGATGACATTGAGTGAACAGTCCGAGGCAATGGAGTAGCAGCAACATATGCCAGATTTCCTGCTCGAGATCGGATGCGAAGAGATTCCAGCGCGCATGATTGATGCTGCGTCTACGGAGTTGTGCGGGCGTGTAAGCGCTATGTTGAGCCGGGAACGGCTGAGTCCGGGTGAAATTATCAGCTTCAGTACGCCACGGCGATTGACGATGATAGCTTCCGGAATTTCAGCGGCACAACCCGACATCACCGAACAGGTTAACGGGCCTTCCGTGAGCGCGGCCTACAAAGATGGTCAGCCAACGCCTGCAGCGCATGGTTTCGCCAAGAAGGCTGGCATTGATGTTTCGCAACTCGAAATTGTAAATACCCCGAAAGGCGAGTGCGTTTCCGCGAAAGTCACCAAGAGAGGCGGCACAGCGGCGGAGATTCTCGCGCAAAACCTGCCCAAGGAAATCTCCTCGATCTATTGGCCGAAGAATATGTACTGGCGCAAAGCCGGAGAGCGTTTCGTGCGTCCTGTGCGCTGGCTCGTGGCGATGCTTGACGAGGAAACGATTTCGCTAGAGTTCGATGGTATGTTTGCCGGGAAACTCTTCGCGAGGGCACAGGCTCCTGTCGCAAGCGGCAGTGACGATTCCGCGCGCTGGATCGGCCTATGTCGCAGCCTTGCGCACGGCCAAAGTGTCTGGGACGTGCCGAGCGCGAGCATCAAATTCGCAAAGCTCTGGACGCTGCCACGCGAACGATTCCCGGAGCGCGGTGGCGGGAAGACAAGTCTCTGCTCGAAACCGTCGTCAACTTGACGGAATTTCCTTCCGCGATTCTCGGCTGGTTCGATCCACAATTCCTCGCGCTGCCGGAAGAAGTGCTGGTCACCGTGATGCGCGATCATCAAAAATATTTTTCGGTTGAAGATGGCGGCGGCAAATTGTTGCCTCATTTTCTGGCCGTGCTAAATACCGATGGTGATCCGCAGGGATCGATTCGGCACGGCAACGAGCGCGTGCTGCGGGCACGCTTCAACGACGCGCGATTCTTCTGGCAGACGGATCAGAAAAAATCGCTGCTGGAGCGGTTCGAATCGCTGCGCCATGTTACCTTCCAGAAAGATTTAGGCAGCTATTATGAAAAGACGCGGCGGATGCAGCGTTTGTGCAGTTGGCTGTGCGAAATCGTCAAACAGAGTGGCGTCGCGGTGCGAGCAGGCGTGGTTCACAAAGCGGCTTGCCTGGCTAAAACCGATCTCACAACCGAGTTAGTAAAAGAATTTACTGAACTGCAGGGCGTCGTGGGCGGGCTTTATGCGCGCGTCCAACCGCTTGATCAGGGTCTGCCTGAGTCGACGCGATTTGCGATCGCAGATGCGATCTACGATCACTACAAGCCGGAGTCGACCGAAGATGACGTGCCGCGATCGATCGAGGGTGCAGTGCTTTCGGTCGGCGACAAGGCGGATACGATTGCCGGCATGTTCGCTCTCGGCCTTGTTCCCAGCGGATCGAAGGATCCCTTTGCGTTGCGGCGGCAAGCGAACGCGATCGTGAAACTGATCGACAAGTACAAGCTGCCCTTCCATCTTAGTGACTTGATGCGGGATGCGCGCGCATGCTACCAGGGATCGGAAGCGGAGAAGAAGTTTGTCGATGACGAGAAGTTCAACGAGCCCGTGCGAATATTTTTCCGCGAGCGCCTGGAGTTTTATTTGAAGGACGTGTGCGGATATGCCTATGACGTGGTGAAAGCCGTTCTCGCCGCAGATGCAGACGATGTTGTGGACGCGTTGGCGCGGATCCAAGCACTGAGCAACGTGCGCGACTCGGCGGAATACACATTCGTCTATTTTCAAGCAATTTCATCAGCCTTCAGGCGCATGAAGAATATTCTCAGCCAAGCGGCTGAAAAGAAACTGCATATTGCAGAGCGTGTCAATTCAGCCATATTACAGTTGGAAACAGAAAAGGAGCTAGCGCGGGTGATCGAACAGACCGCAAAATCGGTTGAGAGAAGTCGTGCAGCCCGGGACTATGATGAGGCGTTGCGCGAGATCGCGGAGCTAAGACCCTTGATCGACAGCTTTTTCGACAACGTTATGGTCATGGTGGACGACGACGATCTCCGAGCCAACCGCTTGGCGCTGTTGCAGACCGTGGTCAAAGAATTCTCCACCATCGCGGATTTTTCAGAGATGGTGACCGAAGGCAAAACAGCGTGACTTCTCGAAAAGTGCAAGCTTAGATTCTGTAGTCTGCCTGCCTCGAGCCAGCGTTAAAAGATCGAATCACAAAGGACTAATCATCATGGCGACAGTTACCCTCCCCGAAGTGGGTGTGCAGGAAAGCAAGAAAACCTCAACCAAGTACGTCTATTTTTTCGGCGGCGGCAAAGCCGATGGCGATGGCAAGATGAAGGACACTCTCGGTGGCAAGGGCGCTGGCCTGGCCGAGATGACCAACGCCGGCTTGCCCGTCCCTCCAGGATTCACCATTCAGACCGAAGCTTGCCGTGAGTACATGCGAGAGGGCGCGGCCTCGAAAGAAGTGGACCGCCAAATGGATGCGGCGCTGGCCAAGCTCGAAGCTTTGCAAGGGCAGAAGCTCGGCACCGGCGAGAATCCGCTGCTGGTGAGTGTTCGTTCTGGCGCGAAGTTTTCCATGCCGGGAATGATGGATACGATTCTGAATCTTGGTTTGAATGACAAGAGCGTGGAGGCGCTGGCCAAGCGCAGCGACAACCCCCGGTTCGCGGCCGACTCTTATCGGCGGCTGATCCAGATGTTTGGCAACGTCGTCCTCGAGATTCCGAAGTCTGCCTTCGACGAGGTTTTTGACGCGAAGAAGAAACAGAAGAAAGCCAAGCTCGACACCGAGCTCGATGCCAAGGCGCTGAAGGAAGTAATCGAAGAATACAAAAAGGTCGTAAAGAAACACGTCAAGCGCGACTTCCCGCAAGATCCGCATGAGCAGTTGGTTATGGCGCGGGATGCGGTGTTTCGCTCATGGCAGAACGACCGTGCGAAGCACTACCGTCGCATCAACAACATTGACGACATGCTCGGCACGGCAGTGAATGTGCAAGCCATGGTATACGGCAATCTCGGCGATACCAGCGGAACGGGTGTAGGCTTTACGCGCAATCCCGCGACAGGCGCGAAGGAATTCTACGGCGAATTTCTGATGAACGCACAGGGCGAAGATGTGGTCTCGGGTGTTCGCACTCCGGTGCATATTTCCGAGCTGCATAAGATCATGCCGCAGGTTTACGACCAGCTGCGCGATATCACGACGCGCCTCGAGAAGCACTATCGCGATATGCAGGATTTTGAGTTCACCATCCAGGATGGCAAGCTTTACATGCTGCAGACACGCAATGGCAAGCGCACCGGCTGGGCCGCAGTGCGGGTGGCAATACAGATGGTCGAAGAAGGACTGATTACAAAAGAAGATGCGATCTTCCGCGTGGAGCCAAATCAGCTTTACGATTTTCTAGTGCCACGGCTGGACGAGAAGAGCACGAAGGTGGAAGTGCTGGCGACGGGATTGCCGGCATCTCCTGGTGCGGCCGTCGGACAGATCGTCTTCACTGCGGAAGAAGCCGTGAAGAAGGCGGGACATGGAGCGAAGAAAAATCCAGTGATTCTGGTGCGCGCGGAAACTACTCCCGAAGATATTCAGGGGATGGAAGTGGCGGCTGGCATTCTCACGTCGCGCGGTGGCATGACTAGTCATGCCGCTGTCGTCACGCGAGGAATGGGAAAGTGCTGTGTGGCCGGCGCGGGCGACATTCAAGTGGATGAGCGCACCAAACAAATGCGGGTCAAAGGACAAACGTTCAAAGAAGGAGACTGGATTTCGCTCGATGGAACCAGCGGTCGCGTCATTAAAGGAAAGCTGAATACTCTTGACCCGTCCACTGATGATGCTGACTTGCAAGAACTGTTGAGCTGGGCAGAACCATTCCGGAAAATCGGCGTGCGCGCGAATGCCGACATACCGCGAGATGCGGTTCAGGCGAAAACGTTTGGTGCTGAAGGCATTGGACTGTGCCGCACCGAGCATATGTTTTTTGCCGGCGATCGCATCCCGCACATGCGTGCCATGATTCTCGCCGACAACGAAAAAGATCGGCGCACGGCGCTCAAGAAGCTGCTACCGATGCAGCGGGCAGACTTTATTGGTCTGCTCGAAGCTATGGATGGGCTGCCGGTGACGATTCGCCTGCTCGATCCGCCTCTGCACGAGTTCCTGCCCAAGCGCGAGAAGTTGATGGTCGACATCGCCAGCCTGGCCAGTGCAAACACCAAGCAGAAAAAAGGTCTGATCGAGGAATACCGCGAGTACGGAGTGAAGGGGGCCGGTGACTTGAAAAAAGTCCTTTCCGGCTTGTTGGCGCGCGTGGAGGACTTGCATGAATTCAATCCCATGCTTGGTCATCGCGGATGCCGCTTGGGCATCACCTATCCGGAGATCACGGAGATGCAGACGCGGGCCATTATTGAAGCGGCAGTCGCCGTCGAGAAGAAAGGAATCAAGACCCACGCCGAGGTAATGATTCCCTTAATTAGCACCGTAAAGGAAATGGCGAATCAAGGAGCGATTGTCCGGCGCGTGGCGGAAGAAGTTTTCAAAGAGAAGGGAAAGCACGTGCATTACCTGGTCGGCACAATGATTGAGTTGCCGCGGGCGTGTTTGGTTGCGGATGAGATTGCAAAGGAAGCAGAGTTTTTCTCATTCGGCACGAATGACCTCACACAGACGGCGTTCGGATTTTCCCGCGACGACGTGAACAAAATTCTGCCCACCTATCTTGCGGAAGGAATCCTGAAGCAGGATCCGTTTGCCGCGATTGACCAAGACGGTGTCGGCGAGCTGGTGCGGATGGGAATCGAACGAGGGCGAAAGACACGCCCTAAGCTGGAAGTTGGAATCTGCGGCGAGCACGGCGGCGATCCATCGTCCGTGGAGTTCTGCCATCGGGTAGGAATGGATTACGTTTCTTGCTCTCCATTCCGCGTGCTTACAGCACGCTTAGCGGCAGCGCAAGCTGGAGCCTCCGATAAGTTGAAAATCGAGGGCGGAAGAACGAAATAACATTTCAGCGGGACCAGACATCACTGCACTCGCTGCAGCCTTGCGACTAGCTTCTGAGCGAGACTTTCCTCGGACTCAGACCACAGCAATCGCGCGCTGGTCCCGCTATTTTTTTTGACGTTCTTCGAGAACTCCACCAGTTTCGCGACATTCTCGCGAATTTTCTCGCTCGTTTGTTCGCTGAGAGAGGTCTCGGGCTGCAGGAAAAAAGAGTCTGGTCCGAAATCCACCTCGACGTGCCCGGTCTGCTGATAAGCTCCCTCATCGAATTCTTCCCCCTGAACAATGAACTTCACGAGCGCAGGCTCCAGCACCCAACTCTCCTTCGTCAGGTCGAGCGTCCACAGGTCCCAGTAGCCTTCGAAAACATACGCGTAGTCCTCGTGAACCGTTTCAGCGGCGAGCAGTGCAGCTTGGCCGGGATCGATTCCCAGTGGAAAGCGCCGCTCCAAAACGGTAGCCTCGTTCCATGAAACAGGATGAAGAGCGAAGTACGTGATGCCAGGACGTTGCGCCGAGAAAGGGAACTGCTGCAATATCGCAAACGCGTGCGGCAACATTTCCGGTCCGGAAAAATCCGGAAACCAAAGACTGAGATAGAGCGGATCAGGCACATTTGCCTCGATAGCCGACGCAGCTTACCTCTGCGCCGCTGTCCGTAAATTCTAAATTGTTCCGAGATTGTGGGAAAGTGACGACGTACTCACCGAGCTCACAGCTAGGAATCGATGGTTAGTTCTTGAGATCTTTACGAGTTGCAACTTTCGATTTGCGATTGCAGCGGATGCTATTTGCTCCTCAGTGTTTTGACAGGGCGGTAGGGGATTGTTACGATCAATGGTGCTTCAGTCGCCCTGCCTCACATCCGTCCCCGTCGTCTAGCCTGGCCTAGGACATCGCCCTTTCACGGCGGTAACACGGGTTCAAATCCCGTCGGGGACGCCATAAAATCAGGGACTTCGGAGCGTCCGGACAATTCTTCCCACAACATTCCACAACATTCATGCGTGACCAACTGTTCCCGTGCGCATGATTAGGTCTGCAAGTCGTTCTTGCGCTTGCCTTTTCGATGGTTCGAACGCCTGTGTGTAGCCATCCATCGTGGTTTTAAATGATGCATGGCGCAGGAGTTCTTGCACAACCTTTGCGTCCACACCCAGGGACTTAATGAGACTCGAGAATGTGTGTCGAAAAGTGTGCCAACCGATGTTCTTGTCAATGCCGACACGTCTTGCGGCCGGCTGGATGTAGTACCGCATGATGGTTGAGAGCCACAAAGGCTGTTTGCCTTTACGATGCGGAGAGGCCCACACCCAATCAGTCGAACCGGTGTACTTACTTTCCTGTCGCCATGCTACGAGCGATTGCGAGATGTGCCCATCCATGACAACTGGTTTTCGGGATGTTTCCGTCTTACATTTGCCAACGATCTGGTCGACGACTGACCGTGTGATTTGGATGCGACTTCCGATAAAATCCACATCCCTCCACTGAAGTCCCATGAGTTCACTTCTTCGGATGCCGGTTAGCGCGTCGACGATAATCATTGCCCGTTCCCGAAGACCTAGCTCGCCAAAGAGCCTATGAAGTTCGGCTGGATCAAGGATTACCGGAACCTTTAAGCGTCTTGCGGACTGACGAACCGGCGTTATTGGGTTCTTGTCGGCTATTTCGAAACGGATTGCGTGAGAGAAAACAGCCGACATAATGTTCCTGATCTTCGCCTTGCTTCCGTCACTCAGTCCTTCGACAGAACGAAGCCATTGTTCAACCGAGATAGGCTTGATCAGATGCAGGTACTCGGATCCCCATTTCGGAAGAATCCACCTCTGAAGGTAGGTCCGGTACGTCTTGCGGGTTTTTTCGGTTTTGTTCTCCGCCAGCAGTTCCGTCTGGCAGTAATGGTCCACCAATGCTTGGAACGTCAGCAGCGTTGTGATAGCTGCGTCTCTGTTAATGTTCATTCTCAGCATATGGATTTGGTTCATGGCCTCTCTGTGGGTGGGGAGCTTTTGCACGTTCCCGACTGTGATCGTCCTTTGTCGTTGTTTGCCGTCCGGTCCTTGCTCTCGCCAAAGAAACTCCCAAACGTCGGGTCCGCACTTTCGCTTCGCTACCCTGAGGTGCCCGTTCTGATACCGTTGCGCCATTTCTATTCTCCTTTCGTATGGCGCACGGGCGGGTGAAGACCATTTAACCTGTCCTGCATATATCTGTCCAGTTCGGAAAGCTTGAATCGCCATTGACGCCTTCTCCCGCCTGCCAATGGGTGAGCGGGGAGAGATCCGGAACGGGCCATTCGGATAACCTTCAGACGATTTGTTTTCAGAAACACTGCAGCCTGATCGGGATCGACGTACGGCTCTGGCCAGTCCGGCTCGTGGCTCCCTTGTGTTGGAAGCGTCATTCTCCATTCCCTTTGCTTCGGCGTCGTAGATTTCCCGCTGACAACTTGCTAACCTTACGGCTCCCACTTTCGACGGGACAGTCCTTGCCCAACTGCGTTATGGACAGTACTCGCTCTAGACGAGCCACCTGCTGGCATTGAGCCTCGGAGACAAATCTCTCAATCTGTTCAACCTCGTCAGTCCGTGGAGAAATGTACCCGTTTTCGATCGATGACAGTCTTGAGCGGTCGATTCCTGTAGCGATACTCACCGAGTACTGTGAGAGGTGAGCCATTAAGCGAATCCGTCTCAGTTGATGCCCAAGTCTCCTTGTTGTGTTTTGCATAGACGATTTATGCTCCACCTGCAAATTCGAGGTACGTCAACATCTGCTGTTGACTTATTCTCATCAAACTTATATTGTTGTGTCAATGGCATAACGATACAATATAAGTTTTATCGTTTTACCGTTCAAGACACACAATGTCGATACGCAAACAGACGCAGGTAGTGCCATCGGTCTCCAGGGCGCGGTCTCTCGACAAAAGGCGAGCTAGGGCGCCAGAATATCCAGTCGGACCGCATGGCCGTATGGGTCATGAAGGCTTCTTAGCTAGAATCGGAGGTTGGTCGGGCGACCTCAGCAAAAAGGCAACATCGCTAGCTCCGGCAACGGGTACAGCGCGCAACCGCCCGATTGAAGACCTCATCGACTGGCTGAACGCAAATGCGAAAACGAAACAGGGTCGGAGGCTGAGAGCGTTCATTCATGACCTTAAGCAAATCCAGCTACTGAGTGAGCCATTCGATTTCGCGACCGCAGATCGTTACGCACCACTCGTTTATCGAGTGACCGAAAGAGAGCCAGAGCCGGTACAAGCGATCAGACG
This sequence comes from uncultured Acidobacteriaceae bacterium, assembly GCA_963808195.1. Taxonomy (GTDB): domain Bacteria; phylum Acidobacteriota; class Terriglobia; order Terriglobales; family Acidobacteriaceae; genus Sulfotelmatobacter. The sequence goes on from CAWEEW010000001.1 coordinate 114,592, forward strand.
GATCCATGCTCGAATTCAAAAGGCGTGTAAGCGTTACTACTTGTACCCGCGGTTGACATGGGTCCTATGGCAGAAGGACTGGACCTTAGACTTTTGCACCGAAGGGCAATTCGACGAGGTCCCGATTATTTATGACGGCCCGAATGACTACGGTCGAAGGGTGTTTGAAGGAGATGTTGCAATCGTTGTAATCGGAATCGCGGAACGGGGTGAAATATCCCGGCTGCGAGCTTGTGAGCAATGTGGATTATGGTTTTTTGCCTCGGCCAATACTTCCCATAATGCGCGTAGGTTCTGTAAGGATGCATGTCGTTTGAAACACTTTCACAGCCGAAAGCGCATCAAAAGCGGTGGACGTTAACCGTTAGATCGCAGGAGTGCAGCGTTACAAGAGAACGGGACTCAACAAACGCGCCGCACCGGTGCTGAAACACCGACACGGCGCTAACCACAGTCGCCTACAAGGAGGCAACAGATGGCTAGACAGCAACGTAGCACCACTTTCGTTCAAGAATCCACTCCCCTATCATCCAGGTCGCGCTCTACGCGCGAGTCAGTACCCTCAACAATCAGGATCCAGAGATGCAACTCGCCGAACTGCGGGAATATGCAGGGCGTCGCGGCTGGCAGATCGTCGAAGAATTCACGGATCAGGGAGTGTCAGGTTGCAAGGAGTCGCGGCCGGCTCTGAACAGGCTGATGGCAGATGCTTGCCGGCGGCGATTTGATGCAATCGTGGTCTGGAAGATCGACCGCTTTGGGAGATCCCTCAAACACCTGGTCAACTCACTGGCTGAACTTGCTGCACTGGGAGTGGCCTTCGTCAGCCTGCGAGACAATCTTGACCTGAGCACACCGTCTGGCAGGCTGATGTTCCAGATCATCGGGGCCATGGCTGAATTCGAGCGGGCATTGATTCAAGAACGGGTCCGCGCCGGGCTCAGGAATGCGAGAGCCAAAGGGAGGCGACTGGGAAGACCGAGGGTAATTGTGGACTCCTTACAGATCGCCTCTCTGCGATCGCAGGGGCGTTCTTGGGCGCAGATCACTCGGGAGACAGGGGTCAGCAAAGGAACCGCGCAGAGAGCCCTTGTCGCGTCGGCTTAGGCTAGAACCGGCGATTTCTGTGGTCCTCGCTGGGAAGAACGCTGCCGGTCTCGGGTAACAAGCTTGGGTCTTCCGCGCATTGGAAAAATCCTGCGAGCGTGAAATCGTGGGTGACGAAGCCCTCTTTGCCAAGCCGCTAGGGAAGGAAGAAGCCTAACGGTTTTCTGTAGATTGTTGCCAGTTCGCTCAGCTCCAGGACATCCACTCGTCGCTCGCCTGATTCGATCTTCGAAACAAACGACTGCGGTCGATTGATCCGGTTGGCAACTTCGACCTGAGTCAGCGCTGCCTCAGCCCTGGCTTGCTTTAGCCTGACAAGGAATTGCGCGTAAGCACGACGATAGCTGGCGTCCCTCAAGACGGCTGGATTATGGCCAGCCGTGCCTTAATATCCCAAAATAGGATACTATTGGCCGATTCTGCGGGGTGCTGCGGCATGATCGACATCACATGTCCGCTATGCGGCGAGGTCTACCACGCTGACCCAGCCCAGGTTGGAAAACGCATAAAGTGTCGGCGATGCAGATCTCTCGTTCCAATTCTTGGCGCCGACGGCGCAATTGTGGAGAGACAGCCTAAGGCCCACGTGGTAGGAGCGTCCCCACCTCGTGCTGCCTATAAAGAGCCACGTTCCAGCTGGAGCAGATTCTCCATCCGCCTAGGCATCGCGATCGTTGTGGTGGCCTTTGCGACGAGCTTACTCACTCTGTGGCGCCATTCCAGCACGCACGCAGGAATCGTACCGCTACCCAGCGCAAACGCGGACAAGGCCCGGAGCTCATCGCAGACAGGAACTACGACACGAGGACCATCAGTTATTCCGGATGTTCTGACAGTGATCGGTGAAGAACCCCGAGCGACAGGAGGGAATGTCCTACGTTGCGGTGAACTGGACCTTGGCAAGCTCCGCTCGCTACCAAATGGAAGCCGGATCACGCCAGATTCCCCTACCGATGGGCATGGGGTATTGGAGGTGCAAAACGGCACCAGCGAAGACGCCGTGCTCTCACTCTACGGTTCTGCCGCGGATGAAACGATTCGAGACGTCTACGTGCAGGCCAGGCACTCCGTTCGGATGACGGGCATTCCGGAAGGTACCTATCAACTTGCGTACACGGCTGGCCTCGACTGGGACGAGGGCGATGCAGTTTTTCGTTGTGATCCCGAATACGCTGAATTTGAGCGTGAATTTGTATTCTCAGAAGAAAGAAACCGGGAGGGTATTCAGTACCACTCGATAACTGTCACACTACATCCCGTGGTCGGAGGGAACATTCGGACTAGGAAAATGTCAAGACAGGAATTCCTGAAGGGCCATCATCGTGCTGCCGCTCTAACCAGATAAAGAGCTGTCGCTGTCGTGCTGGGTCATTGGGTGGAAAACGCAGCAACACTAACGGCCGGCGGGGAACAAAGGATGGACATGCTGTCTGGCTCCAAAGAGTAAAATGGACCTCTTCTCAAATCCGGGCACTGCCGAGAAGTATCGACAACTGGGGTTTTCTGCTGCAGACCACTCCTTGAAGTTGACGATTGGCGACGTGTCCATCTACGCGGTCGAACACTCCTTCAAAGGAACAGCTCTTACTTTTGAGTCGTTCAGACCTCGCACCATCTGCCAATACGAAGTGTCGCTGCCAGAAAGCTGCAGCGCAGAGCAGATCGCCACCCTCATCTACGTGAACGTCGCACAGAACTTTCGGGGCAGCGCAGAAATCTGTAAGGCTCATTTCCAGAAGCTGGGACTTCCGCTATTTCAATGAGGCCAGCAACGTATTTGTCCCGATTCTATTGCTCACGTGGCGGACAGGGTTGTGCGAGTCGCGAAAAAACATTGGCTAATCGGCTCATTCCACGTTAAAGCTGAAGGCAGCGGAGGGCGACCCGCCCTGGTTGGTGACCGTGACTTTCCATGTGCCGCTTTCGGCGGCGTCGTCGAAGGCAGTATCCACGATCTGGCCGGAGTTGATGACGCTGGCGGCCTTGGCCGAGAAGGGGTTGTTGTTGGGGTCGTAGTAGGTGACCGTGGCTCCGCTTACGAAGTTGCTGCCGTTGATGGTCAACGTTTGATTGCTGTTCAAGGCCGGCACCGGGATGGGCAGCACCTGGCTGACGGTGGGCGTCACTGCTCCCACGTTAAAGCTGAAGGCAGCGGAGGGCGACCCGCCCTGGTTGGTGACCGTGACTTTCCATGTGCCGCTTTCGGCGGCGTCGTCGAAGGCAGTATCCACGATCTGGCCGGAGTTGATGACGCTGGCGGCCTTGGCCGAGAAGGGGTTGTTGTTGGGGTCGTAGTAGGTGACCGTAGCTCCGCTTACGAAGTTGCTGCCGTTGATGGTCAACGTTTGATTGCTGTTCAAGGCCGGCACCGGGATGGGCAGCACCTGGCTGACGGTGGGCGTCACTGCTCCCACGTTAAAGCTGAAGGCAGCGGAGGGCGACCCGCCCTGGTTGGTGACCGTGACTTTCCATGTGCCGCTTTCGGCGGCGTCGTCGAAGGCAGTATCCACGATCTGGCCGGAGTTGATGACGCTGGCGGCCTTGGCCGAGAAGGGGTTGTTGTTGGGGTCGTAGTAGGTGACCGTGGCTCCGCTTACGAAGTTGCTGCCGTTGATGGTCAACGTTTGATTGCTGTTCAAGGCCGGCACCGGGATGGGCAGCACCTGGCTGACGGTGGGCGTCACTGCTCCCACGTTAAAGCTGAAGGCAGCGGAGGGCGACCCGCCCTGGTTGGTGACCGTGACTTTCCATGTGCCGCTTTCGGCGGCGTCGTCGAAGGCAGTATCCACGATCTGGCCGGAGTTGATGACGCTGGCGGCCTTGGCCGAGAAGGGGTTGTTGTTGGGGTCGTAGTAGGTGACCGTGGCTCCGCTTACGAAGTTGCTGCCGTTGATGGTCAACGTTTGATTGCTGTTCAAGGCCGGCACCGGGATGGGCAGCACCTGGCTGACGGTGGGCGTCACTGCTCCCACGTTAAAGCTGAAGGCAGCGGAGGGCGACCCGCCCTGGTTGGTGACCGTGACTTTCCATGTGCCGCTTTCGGCGGCGTCGTCGAAGGCAGTATCCACGATCTGGCCGGAGTTGATGACGCTGGCGGCCTTGGCCGAGAAGGGGTTGTTGTTGGGGTCGTAGTAGGTGACCGTAGCTCCGCTTACGAAGTTGCTGCCGTTGATGGTCAACGTTTGATTGCTGTTCAAGGCCGGCACCGGGATGGGCAGCACCTGGCTGACGGTGGGCGTCACTGCGGCTGCTGTTACCGTCCAGGCAAGCGCATTGCTCTTCCCTCCGGTGTGGTCATCGGAGTCGACTTCTGAGTAGATGCCGGTCGCGCTTTCGCTGAACGGGCCGAAAGAGTACTGTCCACTGCTGTTGGCCGTGGTATGCGAGGTGGTTGTCGTCGCGTTCGGCGTCGTGATGGTTGCCGTGACTCCCTGACTTGGAGTCGCGCCGCTGCCGCTTACCGTGAATTGCGTCACGCCAGCGATTCCTGATGTTGGCGAGATGCTGTTGCTCAGCGCCGCATTGCTAACTTGCATCACGGTCGAGCCGGAGGCGGACAAACCATCGCTTGAAGTAGCCGTGCAGGTTGCCGTGTAGCTACCGGGCGTCGAGGGGGCGGTCCAGGTCACGGTCGCGCCTCCCCCCGAGAATGTTCCTCCCGTGAAGCTCCAAGCGTAAGTCAAGTTGTCCTGCTGTGGATCGACCGCGGTGCAGGTCAACATTGACGTGCCTTGTGCGCTTACAGTCGCTGGCGTACCCGTTACTGAATAAACCTGCGGAGGTATGTTCGCCGCAAGGACTGTCAGGTTCATGTTCTCACTGGCAGTTTGGGCCGACGTGCTGCTGTCAGTGACCTGAACGTTGAAGGAAGCCGCGCCGTTGGTTGGACTGGTCGGTGTTCCTTGTATTACGCCGGCGTCTGTGACACAGACTCCGTCAATGCCAGAGATGCTATTAGGGCAGGTTGAGCCAGCCACGGACCAATGGTAAGGTGCGATTCCTCCGGCAGCGGTGAGTTGCACAGAAGGCGTAACTGGCTCCCCAACCTTAACTGAAGTCAAGTTTGCCCCAGTTGTGACGGTTAACGATACGGCATCTGAACCCACCGTGAACATGACCGGCGCCTGAGCAAACGAAGGCGTGGAATCCGTAACCTGCAGTGTCGATTGAAACGTCCCCGGCATCGTGGGAACTCCACTGATTGTCCCTGTTGTACTAATACTGAGGCCGGGTGGTAAGTTGCTGCCCGAAAACTGGTATGGCGGGTTCCCAAAGTTAGCCGAAACCGTAGCATTATAGGTCGATCCCACTTGCGCTGGAGGAAGGTTGATTGAATTCGCTACAAAGCTCACGGGAGGAACGCCGTTTGCATTTACGACGATGTACTCATTTCCCGAGCCGGTAACGCCCCAAGATGTCAGGAATGTTTGGATTGGGTACGACTTGTAAGAGGCGAAGTTTCCGGGGGGATAATTGGGATCATATGGATCGTTCACGTAAATATTTCCTGTGTCATTGTCGTCCATTCCTATGACAACCATGTAGTGTCCCCCAATCGGCTGGCCTTCCATGTGGTATTGCACATGCACAATGACTGGGTGCAACTGCGCGGGGTCGCTGCAATCTGGTTCCCCATAGGTCCAGGTTGGACAGAGTGATTCCCGAAGCTTGGTCGTTGTTCCGCCCTGCGCCGGTAAATTTGTCGCACCAGCAAAAACATCGTTGGCCGCAATTTCTCGAATCTGGTCATAGCCGAAGCCACACAGTGGTCCATACCACGCTCCACCGTAGTAGACGCAGCTCTTGAGGTCCGCAGCATCGGAGACAACCGTATTCAATTTCGTCCCCCAATCGCCGCATTTGTTGGGATTAACGCTAACGTAGGAGCAATTATTCTTATACAGAGGAATCAGCGGGGAAGTAGAACCACCGGCGCCCGGCTGACCAATCACGTTTTCGAGCATGCTCTGTATCTGACTTGGGGCTTGGGGAGCACTGTTACTTACGTAAGGATTGAAGTCGGGCCTGTAGAACGCTCGCACCATAAGGTACGACGTGAGACCGCAGTTTGCAGTCTCAGACGGGTCGCTGCCGGGTGGCATCTGAGCGAACGCGGGTACGCCGGGAATACAGATTCCGCCGCTCTCCGATGTCGCGCCGCTGACTGAACACGACCAACCGGTGGAACTAGTCGGGTTAGAAATATTTGCGGTTCGCTCGAATGAATCGGTTTTCGGCTGGGAAGATTGGGCAGGCGGGGCGCCAAAGAGTCCGAGGAAATACGAGAGGGAGTCAGGGTTGGCTGGCTCGGATTCATCTTTAGGCGTCAAGTCAGCAACAGAGTTGGTGACGTTGATGGGAATAGAGTTTGAACCCCCACCACCTGGCACCGGATTCACTACGTTAAGCACCGGGGTGCCCGCCACACCGAGACTGGCGGCAGGGAGAGTTGCAACCATTTCTGTAGCGGACACATACTTTGAAGTAATTACGCTGGAGTTGAGGGTGACGGTAGAAGCTGGCAAAAAGTTCGATCCGTCAAGTTCAACTTGAGTGCTTGGCGTTCCAACGGCGACGGTCGACGGCGTAACCGACGCCAAGACTGGCGCCAAATTATTAACTGAAAATGACGCTGCAGCCGAAGTGCCTCCACCGGGACTAGGATTTGTCACAGTGATGCTGTGAGCCGCAGCCTGGGCGAGGCTGGTGCCTGGCAGCATGATGCTGAGTTCGGTGGACGACGCGAAAATCGTGGTTTGGGCCCTGCCGTCAAGATTTGCCATTGACGACTTGATGAATCCGGAACCAGTCAAGGTCACGCCTGTATCCGGTGATCCCACCGGAGCGGATGTCGGTGAGATGCTGCTCAACGACGGGAGAGGATTCGAGGACGACGCCGTTGAAGTGCTCGAACTGCTACCGCCACCACCGGCGCAACCCGCGAGGGACGTTAAAAGAATTACCGCGCCGATGAAAGAAATGTGAGCATCAGTAAAGAATCGAATTCGCATTGGAAACCTCCTCCGAAAGCCGACGAATGCCGGGACGAGAACGGCGTGCCGCGGATTCTCGTGCTCTCCGACTGGGGCGCACCAATGCAGCGAGGCGGTTACGCTCCTTCGCTAATACCCGAAAAGTTGTCCCTGGACTCGGCCTTGTGCAGCCCACGCTTCAAGAGGGGGAAGCGCGTTCTATCGGTTTAGATAACCTGAGAAAAAGCGAGCCGATTATCTTCGTGGTTCTGCTATTTTGTCAATGGCCCGAAAGCATCACAACTCTTCCTGCTCATTACCGCTTCCCAGATATAGTCGGAGTTGAAGTCTCAGATTCTGACAACACCTGCTCTCCCAGGCCGTGCGGATCGTCAGATTAAGAACACAGCTCTCTTTAGGGGAGGTGATACTAAGAATGATTCGGAGAGATGGTCTTGTGAGGCACGTTCACCTCGCGCATGTCATGTGCCTCAGGTCTGATCCATTCTTCGGGGTAGCCAACCGCTTTGTGGCTGTCAGGTATACGACTGCCCAAAATCCCCTTCACCATCAGCTTTGCAACTACCTGAATCTGCTCGTCTCCTAGAATCTGATGCTGCCGCCCACAAACTGGTGTTATTGGTCCGCTTGTACGGCTGACGGTCGATCAGTCGGGTGCTCTCTCGTCCACACGCGAAATCTGATCATTCGAGTTGGCTGTGCGCTAGTTGTGTGCCGGATCGAAAGGAATGGGCTGAGCCTGCGTTCCGAATTTGTCCTTCAGGAAATCTCGAGCGCACCGGGTCACAGCGGAGTCAAAGTACATCTTCACCATCGCTGCATCGCTGCCGGTGATGACCTGCGGAACGGTTGGGTTGTTCATTGCATTCTCGGCCAATGCCGCTAGTCGCCGGAAGTTGGAATCGTCGGGAATGGTCAGTCTTGAGACGACCGAATCCTCGAATTTTGTCTCTCCGTCCCAAAAACCCTGCTCTCTAAAAAATGCCTGAAATGCCAAGTAAAACTCCTGGATGCAGTTCGATCCGAATGGGTAGAAGAAGTCGCTCTTCATCAACAAGGCCAATCCTCGGATATAGTGCTCGAAAATCGCAGGGTCATGTTGCCGTGGGTCTCGAATGTATATATAGACTGCTTGGACGTTGACGATATCGTGACTGTTAATTGGCTCAGTTTTGCCCCACACCGGAGCAGGCGAAGGACTACCCTCCATCTCGAAAGGAGCTTTGTTCTCGATGTCATAAAGGCTTTGGTAGAACTTCGATGTGAATTCCGGTGTATACCACCAAAATAAGCCCTGTGAACCGATATTCAATGCAGCGACGAAAGCCATTACGTCACTGATCGCGGCTGTCCACAGCTGCTGCAATGGAATCCGTTTGGGAAAGGTGATTTCAACACGGAGCTCTTTCTTACCCGATTCACCAGACAGAGCGATATGCCATTTTTGCCTGTTCCATTCGGCCAACACCTTCGGCCTCATGGTGTGTGCCATCGCTTCTAGGCGAACGACAAGTCGCCATTTTGGGTCAGCCAGGTCATCTTCTTGAGGAACTCGCGCCAGTTCTTTCCTCGCCAGTTCCAGGTTGAACTGCTCCAAACCTTTGTATTTTTCTTTTATCCATTTGATCCAGGCCCGTACGTCTCCTCTTACAGACTCCAGGTAGGCAAAACTCTCCGTGCCATACATCACCGACTGAACACGTTCGTTCTGCGCATTGTCCAAGAACCAATCTAGAATCGACCTCTCCTCTTCAGTGAGTTCGGCTGGTTCTGCGATTTCTTCCCGGAGAAGACGTTCCTCCGCGATTTCGATCAGGTTTTGCAATTTCCTTGGATCCACAACCTCGTTCTGGTCGCTTGTGACGTTGATATAAAGTGTTTGAAGTCGGAATTCATGTATGCCCCGTGCAGCATCTTTTAAGTTTGCAATCTCTGCAGAGCTGACGCTCTTCCTGCTCAGAGCAAACGACCAGAGGGCCCAGAAGATCTTTTTTACGTGATCGTCCAGCCATGCGAGCTTGTCGGTCAGGGCATCGTGATGGATTAGAACGATTACACCCTTTCCAATCTCTTCGAGTGCCAGAGTAGCCAGGTGGTGAGAAATATGCAACCGATCCTGGTGGTGACTCAGCTCCTTTGCGGAATCCAGCAAGGATCGAGCATTCTTGATACACCGATCAAACAGAGCTTTTTCGTTTAGCATCCTTGTCGCCAGACTCACGACCGTTGCCGTGCTGAGAGCTTCCGCCTCAGTCAATCTCGTTCCACTGTAACAATGTGTTCTCCTGCCATGCTCGTCGGAAGATGATTTTGAAGAGAGCAGAAATGGCCCAGCGTGCGGACCTTAACAAAACAAGTTATTGAAGCAAGCGCAGTTTGTCTTCCAGTTGATAAGCCTCGGCAACCCCCATCCGGACGAGTGCCGCGAGCAAATTGTCCGCATCCCTTCTCAGCGCTTGTTGTGACTGAAACAACTTTGAGTCAAGGGTAAGGATGGCCTCAATCAAGGCGCAAAGGCGACGCCCGATGCCGTGGTCAACCCAGAACTCTTTGTCATCCGAGATTGTCGTGGCCCAACTTAACCCGGCCCCAACAATCAATGGCAGATGCGCTGTGGACGGTGCAGTTTCAATAAGGTTCAGCAACGCTATCGCCACAAGCAGAAACGTTCCTTTTCCCGCCACTTCTTCGAGCAGCGGAAGAAATGGGGTCAGTCGCTCAACACCTTTCGGTTTGAGATAGCATTTTGCTGGTTGAAAATGCCCGTAATCGTTGAAGAGCACTACCGCAACAGCAGGCCCAAGGTGGATCTCAATCCTCTTCGAGCGATCACGGACATGGCGCTCCCAACCTCTCGTTTTCATCAGTCTTTGAGCAAGCGCCGATCTCACGTGCAGCAACTCGCAGTCCTGTAGCGTGCAATCGTTGAAATACGCCCCGTCAACCTCACGGAGGAAAACGCTTGTGATATCAAGGAAGGACTCGTCTGGCAACGTGCTGACGGGTTCGAGGGCGACTTTGTCAATCTGCGCCGACGTCAGTCCCGGCAAGCACTTGGCGAGCAACTTGAAGAATGCGTCGTTCCATTCTCTTGGACGACTTTCTGCGTCGTCATCCTCTCCAAGCTCTGCCCCGTTCGCAACCATCGTCCACGATGTATAGGACTTGACGATATCGCGCAGCCACAGCCTCTTGGCGACATCGCACAAGCTCGCGGCGCTCGCGAGCCACAATGCCGCGCCCTGATAGTCGACGTACGCAACCGGTTCGAGTTGTTCCTCGACAGTTTGTATCTCCCGTTCCCGTGCTGAAACGAAGCGATGTCGCGGGCGGGCCGGGTTGGCCGGGAATGCGGGCCACTCGGGTTCCTCTCTCTTGCCCTCAAGCCACGCCAGCTCTGCCTCAATGGCTGCTGCGACATTCTTTCGGTGAGCCTCTACGTGGGCATTATGCTCGTCCTCCGGTTGTCTCCAATTCCGCCGCGACTGCATCCGCGCGGCGAATGAACACCGGAGCACTGAACGCGGCAGACGCTCATCTATCTCCGCGAGCAATCCGGCCGCAGCAGCAAACCCATGTGCCGCCTCAGGGTTGTCATCTCCAGCGCTTTCCAGAATTATGCGGACGTCCCCGATGGCAATGCGGTTTTTCAGCAGCAGAACCATTCCGGCGAAAGCTATCGCAATGGGATTGAACTTCAATCCATCACGAACTCTGTGGACAGGGTCGCTCTTGCCTTTCAGGTTCTGCAGGAACGTGCCTCGAATCCACGTTTCGTTAGCCGCGATGAGTTCGGTAACGCCGTCTCGTGCGGCGATCACCGCAGCGCTGACGATCCTCTCCTCCTGCATCCGTTCCCTGAATTCCGCTTCGTAGTCATCCTCCGCAACGGCGTCCTGGGACTTCGATGGCAGTTTTTGCGCCCATGCAATCGCTGCGGCAGCGAATTTCGCCGATGATCGCCCTGGATTGTTGAAGGCAATCTCGATGCTTCTTTCGATGGCGTCGTTTGTGTGCCGCTCGCGGAGTTCGGCTTCGAGCGACGAAAGTCGTTTGCCTTCTGCTTCAGGAGGAATGTACTCCCACTCTTCCGTCGATCCATCCGGGCTTTGAGAGGTTTTCTTTCGCCAGTTCTTCGGGTCAACGGTATTAAGCGCATGAAGAACCATAAACTCCGGGTCTTTGAAGTTCGATTGGTCATTCGGCGGCCCAAGCCGCGAAGCCGCACAGCGCAGCAATTCGGAAAGCGCCTTCCTGTCTTCAACCGAGCCATCTAACGCGTAGGACGCTAAGAACTGGTCGAGCATGAAACGACGGGAAGCCCGTGCCTTCAGGCTGTCGACCGTGGCCAATCCGATAGGTTCCTTCTGAAGCCCTTTGAGGCCAAAGAAATCCGGGAATTCCATGTTGTCGTGAACTACCCGACTGCGATCGAGGCAAAGCAAGTCGGGACAGGCGAGAAAGGGAATGGCGCCGATGCGCGACTTCGGCCAATGCGATAACAGTAAGTCGACAGCCACAAGCAAATAAGATGTCGATGAATTCGCAGGACCGAGAATATCGCCCAGTACCTTGTCAACTGGCTCTCCCGCTTCAATTCGGCGGTGGCCCCAGGCCTCCAGGGCCATGAGGGCCGATGTGACGATGCTTGGCGCAACCCCTACGTCTCGCGACCAATTGTAGGACTGAATCCATGGAAAGACCCTCTCGCTTCCATCTAGATATGTGATCGTGATCGCGTTCTTTCCGAAATTGCGTCCGCCGCTCTTGAATGAAATCGCATGATCGACGAGTTGCCGTATGAGTCTCAGACCATGTTCTGGTGCATGAATGAGCAGATTAAGAAATGGACCTTGTGAGGGAGAAGCCGGAACGAAATCAGTGTCGTGATGTCCAAAAGCATCGCGGAACGGGGTGTACGAGCGATCACGCTGCTCTTCCTCATTCGGAATCAACAGCTCGGCTGTGAATTCCGCGAGCTCCTTCGGTGCCGCTGTCGGGAGCGCACCGCTCGACTTGAGAATACTGCTCTTCACCTGCTCGCCGTATCTGCGTTTTCTCAGCGATTCCAAATATTTCTTTGCGAGTTCCGGCGCTCGATGACAGAAACCGAGAAAACCCATTCTCAGAGCCTCTTCCAATGGACCGACTTGCTCGTACGTAAGGTCGCCATTAAAAGGTCTTCGCATGTCGTGAAGACTGAAGATCTCGTTAGCCTCCTCGATTTCTGTGAGCCACCGATGGAACCAATGCACCATCAATGGCGTCAGGGGATCGTGGCCGAGAGCACCGATCATCCAGGTGTTGTAAAGATCCACAACATCAGGAATCACAGCAGGCGGCAAAGATACTCCCTGTTTCATGATCCAGAGGATGAGTCGGCCCCACGAGGGGCCGTTTGGCACGTTGAGATTAGCCGGTAACACTTTCGGATCAAATCCAAGTGCTGCAAACCTTTTCAGGCCTGGCTCCACATCGACTGCCATCACCAGTCGAATCAGCTCGCGCAACAACTGCGCCTTGCCTTCGAGCAGAACGCTTGAAGCGCGGTCGAGGAGTTCCTCGCCAATTTCAGAGCGAACAAAAGCCAGCATCGCTGCCCGCCGCCATGAACCGTGATGTTTATTCTTGCTGACCGAGTCGAGGAAGGATCGCCACTGTTTGCTGTCTGGCGCGCGCTCGATCGCCATGCGGGCAGCGAGCTCGACTGCTCTTGCCAGGCGCGTCGGAGCCGACGTGTCGAGCGGTAAGCTCTGGACAAGCGTCGGATCGGAGAAAAGGAGATTGGCGATCGCCCACTCGCGGAGAACGTCGTGACGAAAAGTTACGCCATTGTTTCCCAGGTCCCGCAAGGTCTCGCTCGCAACCAGAGCATCAACAGCAACCGCCGGGAATTCCTCAGCCTCAAGTCTGTCGGCGCCAGAAAGGGATTGCTCTCCGAGCGCCTTGAGAAGCCGCGCACGCTCCCGGTAATTTTGGTCTCTTATGCCATCCGCAGCATTCCACCATTGCGTCGCCATATCGACCTCCGTGCGTAGCACCGGAGCGCCCAATGGAAGACTGGCCAAACGTGACAGACGGAACAGGTTGCGTGCGACCTGGCGCGCCGGATGATTGTCAGCGAGCAGGCCCCTTAATTGAGGGGCGGCATTCCGCAATTCCTCGGTCTCGGCATCCGAAAGCTCGTCAATAACAACCGGTTCAGCTCGGCCCAAACGATCTATAACATCCGCCGGAATCCAGCTTGGCTCAACTACGCCAAAGTCGCGGCGGGCAGTAGCGATCACTGACATGCCGGAAACGTTTGTCGTCTCTCGGAGAAGATCGATTACCGTGAGACGCTCTTCGTCATCGTAGAAGTCCAGGTTGTCCAGGAATAGAATGCCGCTGCCGCTTGCTGCCAAATCGGAAAGGAGCTCACGCGCGGTCCCGTCAAAATTAAGCACCGACTTCATCGCCACCCATCCCTTTGGGATGATGCGCTTTGGGCTTAACGCTATGACCTGAGCTCCGCACGAAATTTGCTCGGCAAAATGTTTTAGAACTCCCGATTTTCCGACGCCTGCGTCTCCTCGAATCTCCAGATAGCGGCCGGTGTCCAAGGCCGCATGGACAGCGGCCACACGCTCATGCCGCGTGAGCATCGCTCCCCCGACATGGTCCCCAATATCCGCCAAAACATTGCGCGAGGCCTCGGCTAGCGTGGCACGCGAAGTAAAACTATGTCTATCGCCCGCGAGCCGGAAGGTTTTCTGGCGGAGGTTTTCTTTGAGCAAGTCCCGCGTACGATCGCCGCCCGCCGCGGCAATTTCGATGGCAAGCTCGCTGAGAGCAGACCAAAGTTCTCCGGCCCGGGCGTATCGTCGGGATGAAGGGCGCGGACCGCGCGCTCCTTCGAAAGGTCTTCGGAGGCGGAGCCGATGGCTGTAAAGTCGAAGACGAATATTTGCATCCGGCGCAAAATGCCCCAGACCGTTCCGTTATCGTGCGGTGCACCCACGTCGCGCAAGTGCAACGTGAACGTGTTGACAAAAGCTCGCATGTCGTCATTGGCGGAACCAGGGCGGTCGATACGTTCCATGAACGTGACCGTATCGCCCAACTGGCGTGCCCAAGTCAGAACGTCTTGATAAGCCCCGTCAATTTTGTGTGACGTTCGCGAGATTGCGATGGCGAGCTCATGACGATTTCTCCAGAAATCCGGCTGGCACGAGACCTCTGCGATCTGACTCACCACTGACTTGAAGATGGTGTCGCGAGGCGCGAAGGTCAGGCCTCGCTTGACCTGCACTTCGAGAACGGCAGACTTTCCCTGCGCGTCATGAGCATGAACGATGACGTCGTCAAGGGCATGCCCCTCCGCGGCTCTTTGAAATCCCACGCGGTCGATGGTCGTTCCCGGAAGCCCTCGGGGCTCGGTGCCCACAAGAAGCGCCAGCAAGAAGGATGCGCCGACCTGCCCCTCGAAGAGACTCCCCGCCGGCCCGCTGGCAGCCGGGCTTGCCGCTACCGCAGCAACAGTAGTATCCACACCATCACGCGTCGTCTGCCCCTTTTTGCTTTCGGTCTTTTTATGACTCTTCATTCTGACCACTACTCCCGCGTGGACATCTCGTCAAACAGAACTCTCACTCGTTCAGCAACAGTGCGGCCATGCCATCGAGCCTCGCTTTGACCACTCCCCACCCCGGCATGGCTTGTCCAAGCAAGCGGTAATAGCGCGGGCTGTGATTGTGCTCTTGCAGATGGCAAAGCTCATGACAAATTACATAGTCAACGCAATCCCGCGGCGCTTTGACCAAATGCGGGTTGAGAAGGATGACCCCCGCGGGAGAACAGCTTCCCCATTGTTTTTGCATGCGAACGATTCGCCAATCGGGCATCATCTTGAGCCAGGTGATGCGGTCGGCGATCACAGCCAGGCGCCGGTCGAACGTCTCCGCGGCGCGGCTCCGATACCACGCGGCAAGGCGCTCTCGGATCAGATAAGGATCGCGCGACGGCGTCTCGACGCAAATCTGTCCCCGCGTCAGCCTGACGCGCGGCTCCTGACCGTTCTGCTCCTTCACCTTTAACTGGTAGCGGCGACCTAGATAGAACAGACTCTCGCCGCTTCTGTAATTCCGGGGCAGGGCCTGCGCGCGCTGGCGCCTCGATTCGTCAACGTGCCGCTTGATCCAGCGCGCGCGTTTCAAAACGGCACGATGGATGGTCGGCAGGTCCCGTTCCTGCGGCGCGTCGACCTGGACAAAGCCATCCGGATGGACATGAATCGCCACCCGGTTGTGTTTGGCCGGCTTGAACACGACTTCGTACTCAATGCGGTCACTGCCGTAGCGGAAGGTCTTGCGCGGCATCAGGCTGTCCCCCTGCTCAGGCCGACGCGGGTGATTTGAATAACGCGCTCGATGACTTCCTTCGCGTGGTCAAGACCGATCAGGTTGAAAAGGCGTGGCAACAGAGCGCGGCGTATCTCGGTCTCAATATCTTGCGGATTGACGGAGTGTTCGGCGACGGCTTTTTTGACGGTTTTCTCGATGGCAAAGGCTTCATCGATATAAGCCTGACCGTCCTGCTTTCCGATTTTCTCGAAATATCCATCCCCCAGAACCAGACGAAACGTGCCGTAATAGGCTTTGGCGTGGTTGCTGTCGCCAAAGGCATCGGGCACGCTCTCTATCTCGCGGTTGGACACCTTCTGCTCGAAGTCCTTGAACAGCATGTATTGCTTGTAGGGATGGTTGAACATCGCCTCGGCTTCCGCGATGGCCTGTTTCAAGAGTTCTGAAAACACAGCTTGGGCATAAGGATCGTCGGCAAGCTCTTGCTGAATCGTCTTCTTCAGCCTGCTGCGGATGATGTCGGTTTCGTTCCGGGTTTTTTCCTCGGACCATTTCTTCGGGTCTTCCGTCTTACCCAATTCGTTGACGAGGATGACGCCGTCTCCTTCTTTCACCTGTTGTCCGACAACATGCTTATCCACGAGACGGCGGATTTGTTCTTCGTAGGCGCTGTAATCAACCGTCTCCTGCGCGTCCTGCTTGGCGATCTTGCGCAGGCTCGTGAAGAAACGGAGGTCGTTCTTGTAGGTCTGAATAGTGTCTTCCGTAAAGCTCCTGTCCTCGAAAAACGTGCGGGTCGAGAGCGCAACCTTGAAGCAAAGGCCAAAGGCGGTGAGCGCCTCATAAAAGTCCTCGCGAACCGACTGGCGCGCATCGTATGTGTTGCCTTCGCTGTCCTCTTCGTCCCGGGGCACAAGGATTTGCCGATACTGTTCCAGGTCCTGCCGGTTATCGACGGCAGCGAACACGGCCCAAAGCTTGTCATGCAAGCCGGGCAGGCGCTTGTACTCGGTGCTGACCTGGTGGTAAAGGCCCTGCAGGTCGTCGATGTCGTAGCCGCCCTGTGTGCGGCTGGCGAGATCCTGATACTGAGCTATCGCGGTGTCCAGTTCCTTGAGTATTCCGCGATAGTCGATGAGAAGCCCGTATTCCTTGGCGTCGTGCAAGCGGTTCACGCGCGCAATTGCCTGCATGAGGTTGTGATCTTTCAGCGGTTTGTCGATGTAGAGAACAGCATTCCGCGGCTCGTCAAAACCGGTCAGGAGCTTATCCACCACGATGAGCAGATCAGGCCTGCCCTCCGTACTGAAATCCTCGATCACTCGCCGTTCATAGGCGTCACCGTCGTTTCCGACGTTATCCTTCCACCATTGCTGGACTTCCGGCAATTCACATTCATCAACATCAGAATGGCCTTCGCGTGTATCGGGGGGAGAGATAACCACGGCGCTGCTGACGAGACCAGTGGAGTCGAGCGCCTTTTTGTACTTGATCGCCGCTCGTTTGCTGTCAGTGGCGACCTGGCCTTTCAGTCCCTGATCGAGCTTCTTGAAGTTCTCGTTGAAGTGAATCGCAATGTCCCAAGCGATCAGCTCGATGCGGTTCGCCGATCCGTAGACCGGACCTTTCTTGCCCCATTTTTTTTTCAGATCCGTGCGCTGGCGGTCCGAAAGTCCCAAGGTGATCTTGTCGAACCAGTTATCGATCGCTTTTTCGTTGACCTCCAGTTCCGGCTTTCGTTCCTCGTATAGAAGAGGTGTGACCGCCCCATCCTCGACAGCGCGCTGCATGGTATAAGCGTGGACGATGGGCCCGAACTTGTTCGTCGTTTTTTCCTTCTTCAGCAGCGGCGTTCCCGTGAACGCGACATATGCCGCGTTGGGCAGGGCCTTACGCATGCGTTCGTGGCCCTCGCCGCCGTGGCTGCGGTGCCCCTCGTCGACGAGAACGATCATGTTTTCGCTCGGATTGTGGCACTCAGGCAGCTTCGAGGCGGTATGGAACTTGGCGATGATCGTAAAAATGATCCGCTCCTTGCCATGCCCGATGCGCCTGGCAAGTTCGCGTCCGGAGCTGACTTTCGCTTTCTCGCCTTCTTTCTTTGTGGCGATGGCCGAGCCAAAGGCGCCGCCGGAAAGAAACGTCTTCGAAAGCTGATCTTCCAGGTCGATCCGGTCTGTGACGACAACAACGCGGCATTCTTTCAGGCTCGCGTGGAGCAGGAGCGCCTTGCACAGGAACACCATGGTGAAGGATTTGCCTGAGCCCGTGGTGTGCCAGATCACGCCGCCTTCGCGCCCGCCGTCCGGCTTGCGCTTGTTGATGCGAGCGATCAGAGACTTAATTCCGAACGCCTGCTGGTGGCGCGCGGCGATCTTGCCGATTTTCCGGTCGAACAGGATGAAGAACCGGACGAACTCAAGCACCCGCTCCTTGCCGAGAAGGCTGATCAGCAGGCGATCCTGATCCGCCGGGAGTTGCTTTCCGGCCCACAAGGTTTCGAAGTAACCGCGCAGATGCGCCGGTCGGTTCGCAAGAACCGCCTTCCTGACCTGATCGCTGACGGGAGCGTTCTTGATCGTGGCGAAATATGCTTCGTCAAATTCTTCTTCCCGCCAGCCCGTCCAGAACTTTTTCGGTGTTTTGGTCGTGGCGTAGCGGCCATCGGTGCCGCTGATAGAGAAGAGGAGCTGCGAATACGCGAAGAGCTTAGGAATCTCATCGTTCTTCTGGTTGCGGATATTCTGGCTGATCCCCTCATCGATCATCGATTTGTTGGGATTGCCGGAATCGGGCCGTTTGGCCTCGATGATGGCAAGCGGCAGGCCATTGACGAAACACACGAGATCGGGCCGCCGCGGGTGCGTGCCGCCCGAGGACATGACCTCGAATTCCTCCGTCACGATAAAACTGTTCGCCGATGGATTATCCCAGTCGATAACCGGAATGGTTGGATTGTGCTTCTTGCCGTCCACGAACTCAGTTACCGTGACTCCGAAAATCAGCTTGTTATAGAGCTTTTCGTTCGCGGTGAGAAGGCCTTCATGCAATGGGGGCGCCGCCAACTCGCGTACAATCTGGTCGATCGCGTTCATGGAAAGCGGGTAGAACTGGCCCTTGTATTCGAAGCGACGCTTGCGCAATTGCTCGACCAGAACGTTTGTGAGAACCACATCCTGCGTGCTGCCACGAGCCGCAAGGCATGCCGTAGACGAAAGATATTCCCATCCCATCGCCGACAAAACCCGCAGCGCTGGTATATGCGCGCTGTATGCTTCCTTGGTTTCTGGTATTGAGGTCATCCCGTCATCCGATCGGTGGTCAAAAACTCCGCGTGCACGATCTCGTTGACTCGGCGTTTGCCGGTCATAAGTTGCTGCATCAGCGCGCGCCTTTCAAGACAGAGCCGCGCGAGATTTTTCCGAAGGTTGGTAGTCTCACGCGCCGCGGTGGATAAAACAGACGCGATTGCTACTCTTTCTTCCTTAGGAGGAAACGGAAATTCGAATCTGTGGAGATCAGAAGTATTAATTGAATTAATTGTCGCGCCGAGGTTTCTATGGACCTGACGGAAAAACATCCTTGATTGGAACAGATGGGCCAAATAGTAGTTTTCGTCTGACCTGTAGAGCGTCATAAACGCTCCGTGAGCCATACCGACTGCGGAATGATCGATCACTGCGCTCTTGCCTATTAGGTTCCTGCTGCCATTTCGAATGGCAACTAGGATATCGCCAAGCCTAGTCAGTGATGTAACAGGCACGGATGTGCTTACATAGACGTTGTTGTCAAAGGCAATCTCGCTTCCAAGAATGTTGGATGATCGAAGGACAAGGAGTCCACTGTCTTCGCCCAAAACATCAGCGGGGGAATATGTCAGACCAGTAATGCATTTTCCTATTTTTCCGAGTGAGACGATCTTCCAATCCACGGGCAGAGTGTTATCCGATGCCTGAGCACCGAATCCACTTAAGCGTACCTTTCCCTCCAAGAGCCTCATGAGACCCTTTTTCCGGCGTTCGCTGTTCTCTATCAGGTTTTCAACGGTTTGAATGGCGCGATCCCAAGTCTTGAGAATTCGCACGATTGTTGTCTGCTCCTGCGTCGGGGGAACACGCACAACGGTCTTCAAGAAATCGGCTTGACCAAGTGTCTTGTTTCGGCCTGCTCCTCCGGGTGAAGCGAGACCCAGAAGATACTTGCCATACGGCGTTTTGAAAAGGTATGTCAGGTAATCAACGTCCGATCCGCCGGCACGTGGCCGATACATCGGGAATCGATGGGAGGCGATTTTTCCGACATCCTTATCCGTTGTTTTTCCAACAGCCTGCTCCCAGGCGAAAACGATATTCAGAATCAGGCAATTCGGTTCGACCCAAAACACTCGTTTGTCACCAAGGGCGGCGCCAGTCACGGGCTCTTTGTCGAACAGCCCTTTTCCGTGCGAGCGAATCCCAATCTCCTGATATGTCTTCGTCGTATCCACGGAAACTGGACGGGCGACTCTTTCGACCAATTTGCCCAAAGGGGCTTGTATCCAGCCTTTAGGTACCATAGCCAAGCTCCTTCAGGTAAATTTCCATCTCAGCCTCGACCTTGGCCAGTTCGGCTTTGAGCATCTTCCGCTCCTGGAGTACAGAAGTGAGATCGATCTCCTTTTCATCTTCAAATGTGTCTACATAGCGAGGAATGTTCAGATTGCAATCATTTTCCTTAATCTCATCGACGGTCGCCAGATGAGCGTACTTGTCCACATCCTTCCGAACCTTGCACGTCTGGATGATCTTTGCGACATTGTCTTCGGAAAGCTGGTTCTGGTTCTTGCCGTCCTTGTACTCGCGGCTGGCGTCAATGAATAGAACATTTTTGTCCGCCTTGTTACGCCGGAAGATCAGGATCGCTGCCGGAATTCCAGTCCCGAAGAACAACTTCTCCGGTAACCCAATCACCGTATCAAGCAAGTTTTCATCGATAAGTTTCTTTCGGATCTTGCCTTCGGCCGCGCCACGAAAGAGGACGCCGTGCGGCACGACGACACCCATCCGGCCGGTCTTCGGCTTGAGCGTCTCGATCATGTGCAGGACGAAGGCATAGTCTCCCTTTGTCTGGGGCGGCAAACCGCGACGGAAGCGCCCGAACTTGTCGGCGGCCGCGCTGTCATAGCCCCATTTCTCAAGGCTAAAGGGCGGATTGGCGACGACCACGTCAAAATGCTTCAGCGTGTCTTCGCTATCGAGTAATTTCGGGTTGCGGATCGTGTCGCCCCATTCGATGCGGTGATTGTCCTCGCCGTGGAGGAACATGTTCATCTTGGCGAGCGCCCATGTACTACCAATAGCTTCCTGACCAAACAGCGCATACTTGCGCGAAGCGTTGAATTGCCTCTGGACTTCCCGTCCGCATTTCATGAGTAGAGAAGCCGAGCCACAGGCGGGATCGCAAATTTCGTCGCCTTCGCGCGGTTCCACGAGTTGGGCGATCAGCTCCGAGACTTCCGGAGGGGTGTAAAACTCGCCTGCCTTCTTGCCGCCGGTAGCGGCAAAATTCTTTATGAGGTATTCGTACGCGTTGCCGATGATGTCGAGCTTGCCAACGCGACTCGGTTGAAGGTTCAAATCCGGCTTTGCGAAATCTTCGAGCAGATGGCGAAGAATGTCGTTCTTCTGGGCCTCGTCGCCGAGTTTGGTGCTGTTGAAGCTGATGTCCTGGAAAACATCCTGAAGCTTGTGGATATTGGCCTCCTCAATCGCGTGAAGGGCCTTGTCGATGCGTTCGCCATTGCCCGCTTCAAAGCGATGCTCATAGAGGGCATAGAAGCTGGCATCGCGCGGCAGGACGAACCGTTCGTTCTTCAGCATTTCTTCAATCAGCTTCGGCTTGTCGCCGTACTGCTTTTTGTATTCGTCGTAGTGGTCTTGCCACACATCGGAGATGTATTTCAGGAACAGCAGTGTCAGGACGTAGTCCTTGTAGATACTCGGATCAACGACGCCGCGAAAGGTGTCACAGGCGCCCCAGACCGCCTGGTTGATCTTCTTTTGCTCGATTTCGTGATTCGTCATGTCCGTCTCCTTATTAGGTCAGTAATTTCCGGGCGACAAGTTCAAGTTCCCGCTGTCTGTTTTCAGTCAATTTCTCGATGAGTTGCTTTTCGCGCCTCGCGGCGTGGGCGAGGCGAACTAGCAGGCGTTGCCGATCGAGACTCGGGATCTGCACTGGAAGCGTCTCCAGCACCTGTCGCCGGATGCTTGTGATGTAGCTGCCCGTCGCGGATTGAGCAAAATATCGTTGCGCCTTTGGGAGGTTCATCTGCCACGCCAAGAAATCCGGCAATGCGAGCCCTTCATCCTTGACGCGGATCAAGAAGAAATGCGGGGAGCAGACGGCGCGGACGGGAGGCTGGTTCAGGCACACGGCGACGTTTCGCTGGCCGCGGGCGGAAAAAAGGATATCGCCGGGCCCAAGCCAATCCGGTTCGCGCCGGCCTGTAACAGTGGTTCTTGCCACGGCGGGCCAATCAACACCCGCATTGGCGCTCACGTTCTTGATTTGAACAACGGCCGTATCGCCGCCGGGGACGTTCCGGACAGCGTCTCTGATTGGATGGCCCGCCGTGATACGGGCCAAGCTTCCAAGATCTCTTGAATGAGTTAGCATCATTGAGGATGATGCACTGGACAAGTAGGTAAGTCAAGTATTATTATGCATCATACGGCATGACGCGTTTATTTATGTTTGCCGGAGAGCCCGACCACTGAATCGCATCATCGCGACGATGGGAATGTCGTAAATCGCGCTTGCACAGTAGCTTTGGGTAGCTAATGGAAGGGAGAGATTTATGAGTTTGGCGCCGCTGGATCTGGTTTCTGCTTATCCCTGGCGACGCGCTGTCTTCACCACCTACAGCCTCAGCCTTTCATTCTTCGAGGCCGTTATTCTGGACGCTCTTGTCCGCGGCGGTGGGCGCGAAGCTCTCGTTCTTGTCGATGTTCAGGGGGTACGCGCCAGTTTGAGCGAACAGGGAGCGCACCGGGTCGGCAAGGACTATGAGGTGGAGCCCGTGTCTGTTACGGGAGGGGTTTTCCATCCAAAACTTTCTGTCCTGTCAGCCAGCGAGGAATGTCACGTGCTTGTTGGGTCCGGCAACCTGACCTTCGGCGGCTGGGGCGGCAATTGCGAAGTCCTTGAACACCTCCACCCCAGCTTTGCAGCCGACGCCATCGAGGACACGGCAACTTTGTTCGATCTGATGCCCGTGACGGAACGTATCCGCTACGGCGCTGCCGATCAGTGCGCTGCCATCGCGGTCGAGCTCCGCAAATCCATCCAGGGAAAATCTCGCAGCGGAAACATTCGCCTTTTCCATTCATTGGACATGTCGATTACGGACCAGGTTTCGCAGACAGTGGCGGATCTTGGCGGAGCCGTGCGCATTGTGGCCGCCGCGCCGTTTTGGGACGATGGCCGGGCCATGGACCGACTGTGCAAAGCGATCGGGGTTGATCACGTCTTCGTGCATGCCCACCCTCATGGTTGCGTCGAGGGCTTCGCGGGATCAAACTGGCCGACAGGCTGCAAGAACAAGGTTCACGCCGTCCAACTTGAACTAATGGATGCGCAAGGACCGCGTCGGCTGCATGCCAAGGTTTTTGAAATCCTCTGCCGGCGCGGTCGGGTCGTGCTTTCCGGAAGTCCGAATGGCACCGCAGCGGCGCTTGATCGCGACCGCAACGTCGAAGCGTGCGTTGTGCGTATCGAGCGGGCAACTTCCGTCGGTTGGAAATTCCGCCCCTCCGATCCTACGGAATTGCGGGCCGCCCTCAATGATCAAGCCACCAATGACGAAGAAATTATGGGGGTGCTGCGCGCCGTCCTTGATGCCGACGAAGTTGTCGGTGAGGTCCTGGTGCCGAAGATGAGCGGGACCGTCTCCGTCTTCCGCGTAACTACGCTCGGGCTCGATCCTTTGGGTGAGGCGAATCTCTCAACCGCGCGGACATTTCGAATTAACGCACCAGCGCTTGAAGAGCAATCTTGGCGGGAAGGACGGCTTGTAATCCGCGTGGAAGATAGCAAGGGCAGGCACGCGGAAGGCTTCGTCTCCGTTGCCAGCTTTGGAGACATCACCCGCCGTGCCGGCGCGATCGGCCGGCGCCTCTTCGCCGTTCTGGCCGGAACCGAAACTCCGGAAGATGTCGCTGCCATCATGAGTTGGTTTTATGAAGATCCACAGCGGCTTGGAGACGCAGTACCCAAAATACGCGGCGGCGGCCTTGCCGATCAGAACGCTTCCGTTGACGAGTCTGCCGTCGTCGCCGTCTCGGACCTAGTCTGCGGCGACGCGAACAGCGTGCACCTAACAAAAGTGCACGAAATGGCCGCAAGCCGAAACTGGACCCGCTTTATGAGTCACGTTTTCACGGCATTTCGCGAGACGCGCGGGCCACTCGCCAAAACCAACGCGGGAGGCAAGGGGGAGGAAGAGGAAGAAGAGGAAACCGCCGAGCCCGCGGCTGACGCCGATACCGACCCAGCAATAGAGCGGTCGCTGTCCGTGTTCGGTCAGCTCTTTGACTTGCTACTGTCCGACGAAGGCGCATCACGGAACGCCATGATCGCTTTCGACTTGACACAATATGTCTGCGAACGCCTGCGACCGGAGGGCGCGCGTGTGAAAACATGGCTCGACAGGTTGATCAGGGCATTGCTGAAGACAGGCGTACCACCGGATCGGCGCGACGATGTCTCTGCCGCCATTCTTCTGATGTTGAGCAATTGGCAAGAACCTAATGGCTACCGGTGGGCGCGAGATTGCCTCATCCGAATGAATATAGATTTTGCCGGCCCTGTTCCATCAACCAAGGGCGTTCGGGGCTTCCAGGCCATCCTGGCTCAGAATGCGGCACTCGAAGAACTGTGGACGAAATTAAACGCGGTACGCACGTATCCGGAGCAGCTGCGCGCTTATCTGATCGCAATGAAAAATGGCCAGCCATCTCTTGAGTACGCCGACCTAGCCAAAGTAGCCATTGAGGAATGGCCAGTCCTCGAAGATGCCCTAACATCTGACGCTTCGCGTAGAAGAATTCTGGAACTGAAACGTTGGCAGGAATCCTGTCCCCGCTGTCAGATTTCACTGCCAACAGGCGAAGTTTATAAACTTGAATCGGTTCGCATTGCGACAGCAAAGAATTGCTGCAATCGGGTTGTCGTATGGACGGGAGAGTGATCATGGCCCAACCATCCCTCGCGGAAATAACGGCGACTGCAGCGGCGGCCAAGGAACCGGGCTTTACTCCCGCCAGTGTGCCGAAGTTGGGCGGCGTAGACCCCCTTGGGTTAAGGCAAATAAATTTCGATCTCATGGACCAGGTATTTCCCGGACTGAACAATGTTGCGCGGCACATTCGCCCGTTTGTCGTCGTAGCGTGGGCTTGGCGACGCGCCAATCAGCTAGCGCAGAGTCACGGAGGCCGCACGATCCCCATCGAACAACTGCGGGACTTCGTTGATCGCGTCGAGGTGATCTACGTTTGGTCACAATTCTTGGTGAATCCCGCAGCAGATCTCCCCGGACGCCAGGTTCTTGCCAATCTCGTGCAAGCTAAGGACTGGACTTTTGGTGGTGCTCAATGGCGTCAGCGAAGAACGATCCGGCGCTATTCGACAGCATTGACGGCCCCGATCAACTACGGGCCGGCTCTGAAGATGCTGGGATGGGTGCAGTCTCACCCGGAGCATTCAGAGATATTGATTCCGACTGTCACCGCCACACCTGCCCTCGACGCATTCGAAGCGCGCATTGGTGATCGTTTGTCTCATGACGCATTCAGCAAGTTTGGATCAGTGACAGTTACCGCCGCCGAAGCACGGCGATGGGCAAGCGCCTGGACGCTGGACAAAGTCACAAAGGCAGAAGCCGAAATCATGGATCAGATGCTTTTCGGTGCCGTCGCGCCGGTCTGCAGGCAACTGGGAGGAGAGCTTATGCTCGCGGTCGCCAAGCATGCTTCAACCACCGAGGTTGATGTCCTCCGTGGCGTGATGGCCGGCCCGCCATCGCGATTCAAGCCGGCGGTGCCCCTTCTGAACATAAGGGAAGCATGGCGAACCGTCCAGGTGCGCCAACTGTTTAGACTCTCGTTGGAGGCTCTGTTTTACTGGATACTCACAGACCTCGAAGGCGGCCCTAAGAGCACGGATGGCTTGGTTGATTCGTTTCTCAAACAACTCCAATTTCCGAAGAAATATTCCAGTGCGCGCAAGTGGCTGGACGCGGCATTGCCGGCGGGAACGGGACCAACGGAGTTGATGACGGAGATTTTCGAGGCCTTGGGTGGCGGGCCGTCTCTCAACCTCGCCCAGACCATTATCAGAGGGATCGCATTCTGTCTTGCTGAAGTTCCTTCGCAGGATGATCACTTCGAGCGTCCCGACCGATTGCCGCTGTTTCGCGCGTGCAAGGAAGCGCAAGCCCGCGAGAATGGATCCAGCAGGGATTTTGTGCGTCATGTGTTTGAATCGTGGGTTCTTGCGCAGCACGTCTACTGGTCCGTCGGCCGCGGGCTGGCGGATGCGCGCGCGCGGGGCAAGACCTTGCTGAGGCTTAAGGTTGTGCTGGATGAGGGGGGTTGGGCCTTGGCTCCTGGCGTATCCCGAGGATCGCCGCCCTTGCCCACACCGGACCGGCTTGAGACAATCGTCAGCCTTGCCGGCGAGTGCGGACTCTTGCGCGGCATTTGAACTATTTCTATTCGAGGCTGCGGTTTCGCATAATACGTCAACCACTTGACCAGGGTGAGCGCCGATGGACAGCAATAACTTTCAACGTGTGGGGTCGTTGAGCAACGCACGTGAGAGAAACCCCTGGCCCTTGAAGTACGCGCAAACGGCATCCTCGAATTCATTGCCCACCAGAGGCTTCAAGATATCCGTTGGAGTTGGCAACACAAAGAAACCGAGAAAATTCGATTTGGGAAGCGACAATCCGCCCATTCTTGTTGAATGCAAATCGCACGCATGGACGGTCGGCGGAAACATCCCCAGCGCCAAGATGACCGTGCGGAACGAAGCGATGTACTACTTCCACATGGCTCCGGGTTCTTACCGGAAGGTGCTATTCACATTGAGAAGCATGAGGGCTGACACCAGCCTGGCGGCTCACTACGTCAAGCTACGGCCATCTGATAGTGTGTGGCGTGGAGATTTGGGAATATGACATGGCGGACCAGCAGGCTCATCAACTTCTTTAGAGTGCTGTAGGAGACTATGAAAACACCTCTGTCCCGAAGAGCTTTTTAATTTCCATAAGGATGATTATCTGATCGCTGTTTGTCTCAGTTCGGTTGGGACGAGCTTCATACAGACTCGCCCGTAGGTGCGGGCAGTGTGCCGTTCCGCTTCCGTGCTTCTCCCGAAAACCCGTTTCCCACAGTGCAGTCTGGGCGATTTCGCCCAATAACATCTGTTTCCGGGCAGCCGAGACTGTCAGGTGTCTGACCTCATAGTTTGAGGTACTTGCCAAGCTGGCGGCGAAGGGGATTTTGGGCAATCGCCAAGGAACCAGAAGCGCTGGCTCGGGGCCGCCGACCAACTAGCGTCACACCACACCCCTCTATCAGTTCCGAAACAATGATCTGAAATCCTCTCGCGAGTATCTCTAGCATGGGCAGGCAGACGTTCTCTTGCCGTTTTCCATCTCCGAAATGTGACCGCGATCAATCCCGAAGCGATACGACATCTCGGCCTGAGACACAGCATGTTTCAGGCGCAGCACTCTTAGCGAAAGTTTCATGGTCAGAGGGAGGTCGTTGTCGGGAGAATCAGAAATCACGTCGGCATGCTGGACCGGCGGATAGGCCAGCAAAACCAGAGTCCTAAGGGCAGGAAAAGTACTACGGAAAGGTCAACACAACAACAGGACCAGCGCAATTAGCCGGGCAACCCTCAGAAAACTCATCGGCCTAAGTCAACGATAGGTCTTAATCGAGCGCGGAGGAGAATGTGGAAAAGAATTATCGTTTTCCGCTTGACATCGATTTATAACTCCTGTATTCATTCCACTGTTTTACGGTGAGTGAGTCTGGGACGAGGGGCTCGGACTTATTCAACTCACCGATCTTCCTCCTGAAACATCGATTGTCGCCCTTAGTTGCGGCGATGCAGCTGTCCTTGAGTTTTATACAAGCGATGCATTCAGTAGGAGGAAGTGTGGTGATCCAGTTCGTATCTTCCAACGTTCGCGGAGTTAGCTCTTCCGTTTTTCGGTTTTCTACTCTACTCCTAGCGTTGCCCCCGATAGTTCAGCCGGAAGGAAAGTGTGTCCGACACTAAGGACGCACTTATTATCCGGCCAGCCTAGTAGATCCACAGGGCCGAACACGTCTTTCGGGGTTTCTCGCGGTTAACTTTGCCTATTTCGGGAGGCTTTGACGTGCTGCCATCATTCCGTGGTATCGGCCAGTGTGCCGTCTTAGTTGCTCTTGCTTGCTGTTTTGGTTTTGCAGCGCCTTCGATAACCAGCTTGTCGCCGACCGCGGCGCCGGTCGGGGGATCGGTGACGATTAACGGAAGTGGGTTCGGCTCCCCCCAAGGCAGCGGCAGCTACGTTACATTCGGCACCGTTAAGGCGACTTCAGTCACTGCATGGGGAGCTTCACAGTTAATCGTTATCGTTCCTACGGGGGCGACCACTGCCGGCGTTGCAGTTGTCGTTGGAGGTGTTCAGAGCAACAGTAAGGCTTTCACGGTGGTTCCTGCGCCGAGCATCACTAGCGTCTCACCCTCCCCGGCTTCAGTGGGGACAACGATTACGATCCAAGGCTCCAACTTGACTGCTGGCGGAGCCGTGAAACCCCAGACGTGGTTCTACGGGCCGAGTTGCCAGTACTCACAGGGGATTACGGATTTCGGGAACAATACTTCGACCAACACTTCGGTCGTTTCGACAGTGCCTAGCGGAGCCTTCTCGGGGAGCGTAAGCGTTGCTGTCGATGGTGTTAACAGTAATGCCCTCCCTTTAGCAATTACCGCACTGCCACAAGCAAATGCCGGTCCGGCGCAAACGGTAGCCGTTGGAGCACTGGTTCAGTTGGATGGAACCCGTTCGCAAAATCTATCGGGTAGCAGAATCACGTACAGCTGGTCGTTCGCCAGCAAGCCAACGGGGAGCACAGCTACGCTGAATAGTTCGACTCTGCCAAATCCAACATTTGTGGCAGACAAGGCTGGATCCTATATCGTCCAGTTAATTATTAATAACGGGCAAAAGAACAGCGCAGCGTCCACAGTGGCGATTAGCACTCAAAATTCGGCACCGGTTGCAAACGCAGGCTTCAACGACAACATCAACACGGGGATAGTTCGATTGAACGGTAGCGGTTCGACAGATGTGGACGGAAGTGCCCTCAGCTACAACTGGTCTCTCATCAGTGTACCCACGGGTAGCACCGCACACATTGCTCAGCCGACTGCGGCGAATACAAGCTTCACCGCCGACCTCTCCGGGAACTACGTCGCACAATTGATTGTGAACGACGGACAATCCAGTAGTGCGCCGGCGACGGTCACAAAAAGCACGGTGAATATTCCCTTCGTTACAGCCAATGCAGGTCCGGCTCAGACTATTACAGTTCCTCAAACGGTGCAACTTGACGGTGGCGGGTCAACGGGACGTGGCAGTCAGATGCTCACCTATTCCTGGGCGATACTCTATGCGCCGCCCGGTAGTGCAGCCACTCTTTCGAGCACCTCCTTTCCAAGGCCAACATTCCCGGCTGATCTAGCCGGAACGTATGTTGTGCAATTGATAGTGAACAATTGCGGCATGAACAGCGTGAGTACGGTTGCCATCTCGACTGGCGATGTGCCACCGGTTGCACAGCCTGGCGCAGTTCAAGCGATTGCAGTCGGCTCGACTGTGGATCTGACCGGTGACGCATCGACCGTGAGTGGGGACAATGCTCTTATTTATCGTTGGTCTCTGTTGAACAAGCCGACAGGAAGCGCAGCGGCCTTATCGTCAACCACTTCTGAATTCCCGTTCTTTGTGGTCAACCTCGCCGGTGACTACATCTCACAGCTCATTGTCAACGACGGGACGTTGAACAGCGCTCCCTCCACGAAATGGGATTCGACTCTGGGACATCTTCCTCCTGTAGCGGACGCAGGATCAAACCAGACGGTCGCAGTTTCGAGTACGGTTCAGTTGTCGGGTGCGAATTCCTTTTCGCCCGATGGCGAGTCAGTAGGCTACGGTTGGATCATGCTATCGAAACCGTCCGGAAGCAATGCGACGATTTCTCACAACATCTCTGCAGACGCCACATTTGTGGCGGACGTGGCTGGGCTGTATATTGTGCAACTCACTGTTCACAACAGTACATATGGAAGTAGTGTCCCTGTAACCGTTGAAATCACGGCGGAGCAGAATCAAGCTCCGGTGGTGAACGCGGGGCCGAATCAGACGATCACGTTACCAGTTAATCAGATCACTTTGCTCGGTACCGCTACGGATGATGGCCTGCCAAATGGGACACTCGTCACCACGTGGAGCGTTGTAAGTGGTTTGGGTACCGTCAGTTTCTACAATCCAAACGAAGCGTCAACACAAGCGTCCTTTTCGTCCGCTGGAACGTACAACCTCAAACTCACCGCGAACGACGGCCAACTTCAGAGCAGTGCGACCACGACAGTTACCGTGAATCCCCCAGTGGATCAACCGCCGGTGGTTAATGCCGGCCCTAATCAGACGATCACCCTACCCGCCAACGTCGTTACGCTGAACGGCTCAGCGACGGACGGGGGATTGCCGCTCACAACATCGTGGACGGTGGCTTCAGGGCCCACCGCCCCAGTTTTGTTCGCCAACTCGACCACGCCAGTCACTACTGCGATGTTTACGATTGCTGGCCTTTATACGCTGCAACTAAGCGCCAGCAATGGGCAGACCTCCGCAAGTGCCACAATGACGGTCACGGTCAACCCTCAAGCGAACACGCCGCCATCCGGCTCGATTGTGCTTTCGCCATCGAGTGCCGGCCCAATTCTGACTGCGACTGTCCAGCAAGTGCAGGCAGCCGTAACCAACAACACCGGCGGGGCCATCACCAATCAGTTGGTAAGTTTCGCCGTGACCGGTCCAAACCAAACCAGTGGAACGGCCACGACAAACTCAAGTGGAGTTGCAACCTTCAGCTATACGGGAACTAAGGCCGGAGTGGATGCGGTCGTCGCGACGGCAACTGTAGGGGCGCTACCTCTAACTTCTAATCCCAGCATGATCAGTTGGGTAGTACAGTCGCCTGGGATTACCGCATCTGCCGTGCAGGGAGAGTTTTTCACTTCAGACGGCTCGGGGACCTTTGACACGAGCTCCAGCGCACAGCCCGCTTTCACGCAGACGTTTGCATCGATCAACTTTAATCCTCCTACCGGCAGTGTTCCGGGGATGCCTAACACCATCGGCGTTACGACTGTTCCTTTTACCAGCGTCACCACCGATGCGAACGGCAACTATACAGGCAGCGTCATTGCGCAGGGTAACGGATTGCAAGCTGGAGCGGGTACACTCTCAACCTTCCAGGCCGTTTTGACAGGTACTTTCACTGTTGCAGCCGCCGGAAATGTAACCTTCAATTTCTTGAATTCGGATGGATTTGTGTTCGGCATCAGTGGGGCCTCACGCGTCAGTGGCTCTTATGTAGATCCGCCTACCTCAACAGCGTTTCACGGCTACCCTGTCATGGGAGCTTTCGATACGGTGACCGCGCCGGTGGCTAATACCGTCACGGTTAATTTTCCGGCAGCGGGCTCGTATCCGTATGAAGTGGACTACGCAGATTCGAACCAGGCGAGCTTGATCCCCCCCGGATCTACATGGAAATATCAAATAGCCAATCCAACGCTGGGTAATATCACGTCGATTTCGCGTACAGGTGGGGTTGTCACGATAAGTGTCAACCAACCGCTTAGCAACTTTGTGGCAGGTACCCAGGTCACTATCTCCGGCGTCACAGATTCCGCGGATTTTCCCAGTGCAACCGAAACGGTGGCGTTGGTTGAGTCAGACGGAAATGAGAATACGACGTTTACTGTCAACTGGGCCGGTGCTAATGCATCTTCTTCAGGAGGAACGCTGAGTGAGGAATTTACGCTTCCATTTTACTTGGTTGGATTTAACGATTCGTCATTTTCTCTGGGGCAGGCGCCTTTCACAAACACCGTCGGACAGGTAGACTCTCAAAACTGCCCACTGATCGGAAAGACATATTTCCCAGTCGATGGCATATTGGATCTTCGGAAGCTCATCACTTTGCCGCCCGGAGCTACCAATGTCCAAGCTCTCGTTGCGATCGACAACGATTTCACTCTGTGGGTCAACGGCACACAGGTTATTAATCAGATTCATGAAAATTGCGCCTCTGAGTGGAACTACACGGTTGCGATCCCCGACAACCTGTGGGTGTCGGGCACGAATTTAATCGCTGTTCAAGCCCGTGATCGCGGACTCGACACAGGATTTGAGTTTGCCTTGGTTGGTCCCTCCAGTCTGGTTTCACCAAAGCCACAGACCCTCGTTATGTCTACCAATTCAAATAACGGACAGAGTTCGTTAACTATGGCTCCGGGAGCCAACTTTACGCAAATCCTCGGCCAGCCCACCACGTTTACGGCCCTGGTAACGAATGTATCCGGAGCACCGGCGTCCAACATCCCGGTCACGTTTAATGTAGCTGGCGTCAACCCACAGCAGTTTACAGTCACCACGGGATCGGCCGGAACTGCCGTCTTTACCTACGAAGGATTCTTTGCGGGAACAGACATCGTACAAGCCTCAGCTCAGTTCGGCACCACGCCCCTGGTGTCAACCCAGACGCAGGTCGCATGGACTTACCAGACGAACCTTCCGCAACTTGGCACGCTGCTACTCAGCCCGAGCAATACGCAGAACCAAACTGTCGGAAATACGCAGACATTTACGGTGGAAGCATTAAACGGCTCGGGCCAACCGGTGTCGAACGTTCCGGTAACCTTAATAGTCAGTCTTGCCAACACGCAACTGGTGACTGGCACTACGAATTCCTCCGGAATTGCGACGTTAGGATATGTCGGTGTCACTGCTGGTATGGACACCGTCGAAGCCGATGCGAACATCAACGGAAACGCGGCCTTTTCGAACCTTGTTACAGTCAACTGGGCCGCTGGTAGCGGCGGCGGAAGCTTGTTCTCCCCTCAGGGCTGGATCTTGTCACCGCTAATTGGCGCGGTTGTTCAAGGCCAAGTGCCCATCATGCTGGAATCTGGAGAGACCCTCACGTCGGGGACGCTAACGTTCTATCCAGTCTCCAACACATCCCAGGTCACGGTCTTGAATCCGAACACGACGGGAACGGGATCACTCAGTCTTGGGGTCTTTGATGCCACCCTTCTAGCGAATGGCGAATACGTGGTGCAGCTGAAGGCGATCGACAGCACAGGAGTAGCCCGACTCAGCGAGATCGTGCTGAACGTGGTCGGTAACAACAAGCCGGGTAGAGAAGTTGTTAACGTTACGGACTTCAAGATTCCGCTGGCAGGAATACCCATCAGCATCTCGCGAACATACGACAGCCTTAATCGCGGTACAGTTCAGGATTTCGGCAATGGATGGGAACTTGGAGCCAGTGTCAACCTACAGGTTGACCTGAAAATGGACGTTACTTTCACTCTGAATGGAAACCCTCAAACGTTCTACTTCACGCCGCAGTCCAGTGGATCGATATTTTATCCCTGGCTCATGGTGCCACACTATACGCCGCAGCCCGGCTTTCACGGCACGCTGACTTCGAACGGCTGCGGAATCCTGATCTATTCGGGCGGAGTTTTGCTTCAGGATTCGTCGGGCATCGTATGTTACCCGAGCGGAGACTACATGCCGACCACATACACATATACGGATGCTGCGGGTCGGGTCTACACGATGACTAGCGCTGGCTTGTTACAAACCATCAAAGACTTGAATGGCAATACACTGACCTTTACTCCAAACGGGATTACCAGCAGCGTTGGAGGCGGAACCGTGGTTGTTCCGTTTATCAGAGATTCGCAGAATAGGATCACGAAAATCACTGATCTGAACGGAAACAACTATCTCTACAATTACGACTCTCCGTGCGGAACCGGCGATCTGTGCTCCGTCACGTATCCTGGGATAACCACACCTGCGACCTACACATATTACAGCAGCCCAGCTCTTCTGAATCTGCTAGATACGTTTACCGATCCAAACGGCAATACGACAGTTAACACTTACTACCCGGCTTCCGATCCCAACCAAGGGCGACTGCAGAGTGTGACTGGCCCGCCCGTGACCGGAGCCAATGGTAGTCAAACCAACTACGTTACCCAATACAGTTACAACGTTCCCACCAACACGACTACGACCATAAACCCAGACAACGGCGTGGTTGTTCAGACGAACGACAATTTTGGGAATCCGTTGGTCATCACCGACGCTCTGGGTCGAACCACGACATACAGCTACGATGCCAACGAGAACCTGATCAGCAAGACGGATGCGCTGAACAACACGACGACCTACACTTACGATGCCAACGGTAATCAGACATCAGTGACCGACCCTTTCGGCAACACCAGCACGAAAACCTATAACCAGTACAGTGAGGTTATGTCCGCAACGGACGCGGCCAAACAGAACACCACTAACTACGGCTACGATTCCAACTTCAACCTGAACCTGGTTACAGATACGCTGGGACAGGCGTACGCCGCCACCTACGACAAAATGGGCGACCCAGTAACGCAGACTGATGCGAACGGCAATACCACGCAACTCAGTTACGACGCGAACGGAAATCTGTTGAAGGTGGTTGACCCGTTAAATGAGGTCACAACTTTCACATACGATGCCATGGACCGGGTTTTAACCCGGACCGATCCCCGGCAGAATCAGACGGTCAACACTTATGACGCCCTGGGGAATTTGACGGTCGTCGCAGATCCTTTAGGCCATGTGTCGCGGGCCACTTACGATTTCAATGGCAACAAAACGGCCGATATCGATGCCCTGGGTGTTACCACATCCTACACTTACGACGCTTTGAACCGGCTGGTCAAGACGAAGTATCCAGACAGCACAACCAAGACGGACATCTATGATTTCCGCAACAACAAGCTGAGCGAAACCGATCAGTCAGGGCGCACAACGCAGTACTTGTATGACCTGGGAGGCGAGTTGCAAAGCGTTACATATGCCTTGGGAACTGCCGACGCGGGCACGGTGCAGTACGCCTACTACGCCAACGGCCTGAAGAAGACGGTTATCGATGAAGACAACAATACGACCACGAATTTCTATGATGCCGCCAATCGACTGACGAGCGTCAAAGACGCCCAAAACAACGCCACGCAATACGGATACGATGCCGACAACCGATTGACGAGCAAAATCGACGCCCGGAACAACAAGACGAGCTATACGCCAGATGCCCGCAGCCGGGTGATAACCGTGACCTATCCGGATACCACGACAGACCAGTATGGCTACGACGGGGTTGGGAATCGGAAGAAAAAGACGGACCAGGCGCTCAACGTCACGCAGTGGGGCTACGACCTTGTCAACCGGTTGACCTCAGTCACCGACGCCAACTCGCCCGCGGGTGTCACGCAGTATGCCTATGATGCTGCGGGGAATCTCATCACCATCACTGACGCCAACAGTCACGTCACATCCTTCCAGTATGATGGCGCGAACCGCAAGATTCTGCGCGCCCTCCCGCTCAACCAGCAGGAAGAATACTTCTACGATGGCGACAATAACCTCACTGCGAAGACCGATTTCAACGTCAAGACCACAACCTATACCTACGACACGCTGCACCGGCTGCTCACCAAGGTTCCCGATTCGTCCTTGAGCGAGCCTACAATCACCTTCACCTACTACCCGACCGGAACACGCCAAAGCATGGTCGATGCCACCGGGACCACGAACTATACTTACGACAACCGCAACCGCCTCAAAATCAAGGCGACCCCCGAGGGCACTCTGAACTATACCTACGACGCCCACGGCAATATCTTGACCATCGCATCGTCCAACGCGAATGGCGCTTCGGTGACGTACACTCCCGACCCGCTGAACCGGCTCTCGACGGTCACGGACAACCGGCTGGCGGCGCAGGGAGTGACGTCGCCGGTTACGACCTATGGTTATGACCCGGCCGGAAACATGTCGGGCTACTCGTACTCGGCCAACGGGCTGCAGTCTACTTACAACTACGACACCCTGAACCGGCTGAGCCTGGTGAGTTGGGCCAAGGGAGCCACTGCGCTGTCGAGCTTTACCTACACTCCGTTCCCTGCCGGCAACGTTAAGACCGTGGCCGAGCTGAGCGGACGCAGTGTCACTTATGGTTACGACAACGATTACCACCTGCAGTCGGAGACGATTGCCAACGATCCGGGGGGGAACAACGGCGCAGAGACTTACACCTACGATGCGGTGGGCAATCGCAAAACGATCAATTCGACCATCCCGTCGCTGGCCGGCGCGAACAGTTACACCTACGATGCGAACGACCGCCTGAGCACCGACACCTACGACAACGACGGCAACACCATCGCGTCGTTCGGGATAACGGACACCTACGATTTCGAAAATCACATGCTCACCCACGGAGCGGTGACCATGGCCTACGACGGCGACGGCATTCGCGTAACCGAGACAGTTGGTAGCACTACGACGAAGTTCCTTGTGGACGATCTCAATCCGACGGGATACTCGCAAGTGATGGATGAACTGGTGAACGGTTCCGTCACGCGCACCTATGCGTACGGTCGCCAGCGGATCAGTGAAGACCAACTGGTGAATGGTTCCTGGGTGCCTAGCTTCTATGGCTACGATGGCCACGGCAATGCGCGCTTCCTAAGCAACTCGGCTGGCACAATGACCGACACCTACCAGTTCGACGCCTTCGGTGCGCGAATCGCGAGTTCCGGAACGACATCGAATCCGTACCTCTACAGCGGGGAGCGCTTTGACAGCAATCTGAACCTCTACCACCTGCGAGCCCGATACTACAACATGCTCACCGGTAGGTTCGAGACGATGGATCCCGTCGCGGGAAAGATTTTCGACCCGAAAACGTTGCACAAGTACGTTCTCACTGGAGATAATCCGGTCAACTGGATCGATCCTCGGGGCACGGACATAGAGGAAGACGAGGACATCTTAGCGGGAGATGAGATCGACCAGGTTGAAAATAGCTTCAAAACTCTGAAAAAATACCAGAATAGCGGCACGACGGGGTACAGAATCAGTACCGAAGGGACTGAAGACGAGCTTGAAGAGGCAATCCAGCAGTTTATAAATCTCTGGAACTCACAGTAAAGGACGGGTTGCGTGAGAGACGAAGAATCCGCCCTGCTGGAAGCTGCAGGGGCCGCAGAACGATCGGGCGATTACTCGGGTGCATTCGACGCATGGCAACACCTCGCATCCATGACGAGCCGGCCCGAACTCTTCTGCAAGGCGGGACGTATAGCCCGGAAGCTGGGAAGATGGACTGACTCAGAAACCGCATTTCTTGACGCCTTAAGAGTCGACAAGATATTTTCGATCGCAATGGTGGCTCTCGGTTCCTTGTTTTTGACAAGGACAGATGGAGATCCTTTGTCAAATGCGCGAACAGCAAAAGCGTGGCTTGAACAGGCAGTCGCTGTGGCCCCGAGCCCAATTCCTCTGACCTTCCTGGGGGATGCGTACAATCGACTTGGGGATAAAAAGTCTGCCAGAGAGGCATTCCGCAAAGCCATCGAGCTCGATGAAACCTATGCGGAGGCATATTTTAACCTTGGCCTTCTCTTGGCGGACGACGGCCAGAGTGAGGAAGCAGAAAGGCTTCTCAGAACAGCAACACAGCTGACCCCAAATTCTCACAAAGCGCACGGTAGGCTCGGAATTGTGTTGCAGCAGCTCGGAAGGTATTCAGAGGCTGAGGCAGAGCTCAGACGTGCTATCGAGATCGATCCCACAGACGAAATCGCCGGTTCTTATCTCAACCGCGTTGCGGGCGGCGGTAAAGGTCAAAGGTCATAGCAAAATGGCCGTGTGACAAGAAACAGCGTCATCAGTGTCTACGGCGATGGCAACCGGGTGAGCGAGACCGCAGGCGGCGTAACGACGAAATATCTAGTGGATTCTCTAAATGCCACCGGCTATTCGCAGGTCATGGATGAAGTGGTGAGCGGAGCGGTGACGAAGACCTACACGTATGGCCTGAGGCTGATCAGCGAGAATCAGGTCTCCGGCAGCACTTGGACGCCCAGCTTCTATGGCTACGACGGCCACGGCAATGTTCGCTTCCTGACCAATACATCCGGCACGGTCGGTAACACTTACACGCTGGACGCCTACGGCGCCCAGATCGCCAGCACTATCACGACTGCGAACACCTATCTGTATAGCGGCGAGAGGTTCGATAGCAATCTGAATTTGTATCAACTGCGGGCGCGGTTCTACAACATGCTGACGGGCCGGTTCGAGACCATGGACCCAGGCAAGGAAACCTGCTGTGCATTGCGTGCTTCACAGGCGGAAAATATCTTCGATCCAGCGACACTGCACAAATACGTGTATGCACAAAACAATCCGGTCAATCGGGTCGACCCGAGTGGCAAAGATGCGATCCTTGGCTATGCGATAGATCTGGGAGAGGACGAGAAAACAGTCGAAGAATTACGACTCGTTGGATTGGCAGTTCGAGACGAACTTGTGACCGCGTGTATAGAGGTTAATATGGTGGCACTTGAAGCCGAGGGAATACCTACGCTTCAGGCCTACAATCTTGCAAAGGCTCTCTGCATCGCCTTGATTAGACCTTCCGCACATTAGCTAACACGATGGAGCGAACAAAGAATGAGAACGCCATCTCTGGAGGAGGAAGCTGACGAGTTCTTGAACATTGCGACCATTGTGGAGAGATTCGAGGGGCGGGTGCGGATTTCTCCAGTGCTTCAACTACTGTTTGCGATGAGGGCTGCCTACTGGATAAGGAAAAATACATGGCTGCGCATGGCAGTTGAGGAACAGCCCCTTAGCCACCAATTGGCCGACAGCGTGATGAATCTGCCTTTTGAGGTGATGTACGAATCATATCGCCGATTGCTGGCAGCCCACAGGTCGTCGGACAACGTGGCGCTTGCTTCTGCGCTACGAGAAATGAGGGTGCTCGAATTTTGTCCGAGTCTCGCTGACCAGCTAGAAAGAATGGAGCGGTTAACTGAGCAGACCGAATCGCACGTCCGGCTTATTCTTCACGTCGAGCTTGCACTCTTTGCAACTGAGTTGGAAATCCCAGCGGCAGCCAGTCGCCACACTCAGGAAGCGTGGATTCTAAATCCGATAGGTTGGGAACGCTATATTCTTTGTACCTTGCGAGGCTTCTTCGAAGGTTGTGCCGGGAATGTTCATGCAGCTGTCCGTTGGTTGGAAGATTCCATATCCGCTTGCTTTGCGGACGAAATGATTTTGATCGAATGCGGAGTTCGTCCACCCAATCTTCTTCTCGCGCAAAAATTGCTTTCTCTTGGGCAGCGGATTTCGGTTATTGATTATCTTCTTGCATGTCAGGATGTATGGTGCTCGAAAGGCATGCCATTTGCCGAATGGATCCAGCAAATTGAATCGGGACAAGAGCCTGATCTTGAAACGTCAGAAACCATCAGGGAATTAAGCAGACCATTCCATCGGTTGGACCTCCAGTCGCGGCGCTTATGTGCCCAATTTACTGCCCCACTCGCAAAGGATTCGCCCCGAACAGAGAAGTCGCGGCGAGAAGTGCTCATTGCACGGGAGAACCGGCTTGCGGATGCCAAACGCAGGCTGGATGCAATGAAACAGGAGAAGCTTTCCGATTTAGGACAGAATGGACTGGAACCGCAGACATGACGCGATGCGGAGTTGGGGGCTGGCCTAGCTTTGATTTTGCATGTGCAACCGCGAAATGGCTGCCCAACTTTCCTTCTGTTGGAAAGCTGGGCACCACGGACTTCGATCCCGCCGCGAAAGCCCCCCACGGTAGCGGGGAAATCTCTTGGTGGTTGAGGAAGGGAGCGCCTCTGCCGAAGGGCAACGGCGCGGTGTAGTTTGCGGTGATGTTGTGGCGGACGTCGAAGTCCGAGTCGGCGTACAACTGGCTCGGGCTCAAAGTATTGATAATGGGGCTTCCAGAGAGAACCCGCTCCGGATCGGAGCCCTGGTCCATCGACTTCGAATAGGTGTAGTTGACGTCGTATTCGAGGCTGTGGCGCATGGTCTGACGCACGGAGAGCTGCAATGCGTTGTAGCTGCTGACGCCGACCGTCGATTGAACGTAGATGGAGGAGGTCTGCAAGAAGAAGAAGCGGAAGGCTTGGTTGGCGGGTGCGATGCCGCGATTGACGGGGGGTGTGTCGTTGTAGAAGAGAGGGGCGGTCTCGTTGCCGCGGTTGCCGTCGTAGAGCTCGTTGTAATAGGCCTGCGCTCCAGAGTAGTTTGCGCCGGTGATGGCATCGGTCGACTGTGCATAGGGGAAGATGTCGGCGAAGTAGCCCGAGTTGGGCACATTGCCCGGGATCACCCCGGCATCGATCATCTTGTCGTAGGCGGTGGCGGCCTGGAAGTAGGTCTGGCCGCTCTTGGCGTCGTAGAGATTGGCGGGCTGCGCGACATCAAGGTTCTGGATCAGGTGACGGCCGAGGCGACCGACGTACGAGTCACCTCGAAGTCGCGCGGCAGTTGAATCAATAGGAAAATCAAAAACAAAGATTCAACATCCATTCGTACTTCGATGGATGCATGTTGCTTGGCCAGTGCGCATTTTGTGTGTCGGGATGGTTTCTTGACGATCTCAAGAGCCCCTTGGCGGTCACGATCTTCCTAGGAGCAAGTTTGTTTACCTTCTAGAGCGACTTGACTCTTCCCGGCAGACGATTCGGCGGAACGGTCTTGCGCACCGCGATTCTTCCTCAGTATCGGATCGTGCGGCTTTGCTGAAGAATAGCCCGAACATTCAGGCTGCTACCGGAGGCAGATGTTTGACAAACCTCATCCGGCATCCCTTGCTGTCAATCAAGGGGTCATGGCCGGACAGACGTTGAACTGAAAGATTCCAGCGCAGACGCCTGGGCTTTGGGCGTCGTCTTTGGCCGCTTAACAAAAATGTCGCATCAGCGACTTGGTTCCAACGACGCGGCGCAAAGATCCCGCAATGTCTCACGGCGTGGCGATACCGCTTCGGGATGTGCTGCGCCCAGCGGTCGATGAACTCGGTTACCGTGCACACCACCGTCACAGGTCGCCTTCGCCGTTTGTCCTTGTACCAAAACGAAACCAGTCCGTTCGAAACATCCTGAATGCGACGTTCCGCGATAGGCGGCCGTCTTGCGTAACGTCCCACATACCGTAAAAAGTGCTCCTTGCCCTTGAAACATTGAATGTAGATGCTCCACCATCGACTTTCCTCGCGCCTTAGCAGATGCTCTAGCTCTGTTTTAGTCAATGTTGAGACTAAGCAGCCGGCACGAAGCGCCGCGCGCAACAATGCAATAACGAGCTTTTTCCAGCTCTGCATAATCAAGTCTTTTCTGAAGAAGATCCTTGCTTCTCGCGATTGGATCGAGTCTTGCAAGTTTTTGGCAAACACCAGCGCATGCACGTGGGAATTGAAATTCAATTTTCCATTGAACGTATGAAGTATTGGCATAACTCCAACATCGATGCCTTTGTACACCTTTCCGTAAATCGTGATTGCGCTCGCTGCAATACTGGGCAGTTCGCGAGTGAGCTGCGGATTCGCGGCAAAAAGCGGCCACAGAGAATCAGGCATGCTGAGAGTCATGCCTTTGTAGGGGCCTTCGGGCAGGGCACACCAACGTTCTCGCTGCCAGTGGATCGTGGCCCAATGACCGCACCCAGTACAGGCAGGTGACTTGCAAGTATTACAGAAAACTGCCTCCCCATTGTCGGACGCATATACTCGGCTACCCAACGCAGGTGTCCTGCATTCCAACGCACGCAGAAAGTTGAGGCGGACATCTGGGCCGAAACCCGGATCCTCCAAGTGCTGACGCCCCTCGATTAGGATGGTCTTCAGCCAGTTCTTGTTGATCTTCGCTTTAGTTGAAGTCATCACAAGGCTCCTGGCTTTGAATTTCATTCATCACATCATTCCCAACAAGGATGACAGTCTCTGGGTGTCCCGTGCGCCGAACGCGAACATGCCCGGGGTGCGAGGTCTCGAGCCGTTCCAACGACTGCAGGATCTGCGGGACCGTGATTGATGGCTGAATGCTTGTCTTGTTGATCTTTCTGGCAGTCTTTCGCATCGAGAGTCCTTCCTCAAGCTCATGGAACGCTTTCAGTTGATCTGTCTTGGGAAGATTGCACCATGTCCAAGCTCGGTGGATGTGCAAGGAGCCGTCCTGCAACGCACGAATGATGTTAGGAGGGGCTTTTTGGAGGATAGTTCTAACTTTATCGACATTGCCGGTTCCGGTACCTGCTACGTTGGCGATCGATCGGCGCACATCAATTGGGGTAAGGTTTGGCGAATTTGTCAAACCTTTATGTTTGCCACCCGTACTCATGTTTTCGCGACCCTTAGCACGAAGATAGTCTTCGAGCGTCAGAGCCAGGCGAATGCGCACAAAATCATTGAGCCCTTTCTGTGTTCCAGAGCGCTCGAGAATAAATTGAAGAGCCTGATTGTTATCGAGATCGTACTCGATGCAGTAAACATATGGGTTTCGTTCGAAGACAGCGAGTTGCCAATCGCCGACGCCCGAAAGTATGATCCCCTGTTTGGTGACGCGGAGAGGCTCAAGAACCAATTCGGAATCGCGCCGGGCCACACGATTTAGATCCTCGATGTCTTGCCAACCGATTTGATCGAAGGCGGGATGTGGTCGCAGAAGCTCGGTTAACCGCGGCAATGGTTGCTTAACCGGGCCGAGCGTCGCGGATGTTGTCCCAGTCGTGCGGACTCCCAAGGCGCCGGAGCTGATTGCCTCGGACAACTGCTGAATGTTTGGTGGTAGAGGAATGTTCTCCACAACAATCCCACAACAGAACAGCGTCCTTAGCAGTCTTTACGGTTCCCGCCCGTGCGCTGCTATGCTGTTAAGTCGTTAAGTTGTGAAGAGAATTACGCCCTTTCACGGCGGTAACACGGGTTCAAATCCCGTCGGGGACGCCAACCTTAATCAACCACTTGCAAATCCCCTCCAGAATTTTGTACGTCCGTTAACGTCCGATAAGCCTCGGTGCTTGGTTTTTCTTCGTTTTTGTCGAGCAACAAGCTCACAACTCGGCTCTGCGCATCTCGCTTGGTTTGCGTGATCGCTTGCGCGTAAACGTTCAGAGTGACCGAGATGTTTGCGTGCCGCATTAACTCCTGCACAACCTTCACGTCTTCGCCGTTCCCTTTG
This sequence comes from uncultured Acidobacteriaceae bacterium, assembly GCA_963808195.1. Classification (GTDB taxonomy): domain Bacteria; phylum Acidobacteriota; class Terriglobia; order Terriglobales; family Acidobacteriaceae; genus Sulfotelmatobacter. The sequence goes on from CAWEEW010000001.1 coordinate 157,499, forward strand.
AGGAGCGTCGCGTACGTGTGCCGGAACGTGTGCCAGCCGAAGTGACCCACGATTCCGATTTCCTTGGCCGCCGGTTCCAAGTGCGCCTTGTTGTTAAGCCGTTGGAGTTTGTGGCTAGGGCCGGAAGGGATTGGTACAACCTGCCGTGAAGGTCCGTGGACGAGAATACTTGCGTATCATCTATGGCCCGGAATACACGCTTCCCGAGAACCTGCTGCGGCTAAAGAGTAGAGGCCTGAGCGCAAAGCGGTCGCTAGCGCTTCGGGAGTTTGCTTTGGGATTGGAGGCGCTGGAACGGTTCGTTCACCAAGAACCACTCCGCCGAGTTCACGAGTGTGTATTCGGGGTGCTTGCGCTGGAGAGCGAACCAGTAGATCCGAGACTGTAGCTTACCGGGGAATGGCTAGCGGCCACTGAGCACTAGGGCATTTGTTCTTCCTTTCATTGCGATATTTAGCGTAGAAGGATAGGTTCTACTCTGGCCACCGAGGTTCTAAACGTGCATTCGCTGCTGCGTCTTCAGACATTCTTGATCGTTGTTGTTCTTTCAATTGGCACCCGATTGAGCGCCACAGATGCTTGGGATAGCCCAGCTTTCACGACGGACGCCGCAATTCTGCAGCAAGCAGCTCAGGCAGTCCAGGCAGGAAAGCATAGTGAAGCCACCGTACTGTTGAACGAACTGCATTTCAAGTTTGACGAAAACGGCAAGATGTTAGAGACCCGCCACTTGATTTACCGGATCGAAAATCAAGATGGTGTAAAAAACTGGGCCGAGACCAGTGGCCGATGGGAGGCGTGGCATCAGGACAAACCGGAGATTAAGGCTCGCGTCATTACGGCCGAAGGCGCTGTCCACTGGCTCGATCCAAAGACTCTGAATGACTTCCCCGTGCACGAGGATGCACCAGATGTTTACAGCGACGAGCGAAAGTATGGCGGACCGTTACCGGCAGTTGCTCCTGGCTCAATTGTCGAGGAAGAAGTATCGGTCCGTGATACGGCTCCTCTTTTTGCTGCGGGAGCAGTTCACAGGTGGATATTTGGTTGGAGTGTTCCTGTAAACAAGACACGTGTCATTGTCATACATCCCGTCTCGCTTCCCATCCAGTACGAAGTGCACTTGCTGCCAGAGGCAACCGTTGGGAAGTCAACGGAGGGCGGCTTGGAGACAATTACTGTTCAGCAAGGGCCCTTGCCTGCCTACACCGAAGAGATAAACCACGTTCCAACTGATCTCGTTTTGTACCCGGAAATCGAGTTTTCGACCGGAACCTCATGGCATCAGGTTGCTTCCGAGTATGCGCGTCTATCGAATGACAAACTACGGTCAGCGGACGTTCAGACGCTGATTGCTAAAATCAAGGCGAAGAATGGAAGTCGCAGCGACCTGATTCGCGGCATTGTCGGCACCTTGCACAAAAACGTTCGTTACACAGGGGTAGAGTTTGGGGAGTCTAGTTTAATCCCGCAGTTTCCATCCGAGACTCTGAAGCGTGGGTACGGCGATTGCAAAGACAAGGCCGCGCTGCTGGTCACAATGCTTCGGAGCGCAGGAATTCCTGCGAGTCTAGCTCTTCTCAATACTGGGCCGGGACGAGAGCTTAATACTCATCTACCTGGTATGGGGATGTTTGACCACGCCATCGTATATGTTCCCGCGTCTGGTGCCGATTCGGATCTTTGGGTTGACGCTACTGCCCAATACTCCCAAGTGGGGATGCTGCCATGGATGGACTACGGGCGTTGGGCCCTCATCGTTGATGAGAAGACCGAAGCGCTGAAGAAGACTTCTGACATTACATCAGCAGGAAATGTCCACCGGGAATCGCGGGAGGTCGCGCTCGCCGATTACGGAATGGCAACCTTTGTGGAAACCGATGAAGAGATTGGCCCAGATGAAGCTGACTATCGCGAATACTACAGTGGCGATAGCAAGCAAGTCAGGGAAGCCAGTGAAAACTATGTAAAAGACATGTATTTGGCTGATTCGCTCACCTCCTTGGAGCACGACGATTTATCTGATTTGGAGAAACCAGCGTCAATCCGGTTCGTCAGCAAGGGGAAGCGCGGGAATACCGATCTGACTACGGCCCTCGTGGCCATCCGCGTTGAATCTCTCTTTGACCGTCTTCCTAAGTACTTTAGGACCAAAGAGAACGACGAGACGCCTGAAGGGGAGGACTCGGAGAGGCCAAAACCACGGACGACCGATTGGTTGATAACACCTTTCACCACCGAATGGCATTACAAGGTAACAGCGCCACTCGGTTTCAAGCTGCGGGCGCTTCCTTCGGATAAGGACGAGAAGGTAGACACTCTGAGCTTCACTCAAAAGTACTCGACCAACTCCGAGGGTACCATTGTGGAAGCGTTCCTCCGAGTCGAGAATACGAACACCAGAATGACGGTGCAGCGAGCCAAGGATCTGCGCGAGGCGGTGCTGAAAGCGCGCGTCGCCGATCCCATCTTCGTCACATTCGACAATGTCGGACACTCGCTCATTTCCGCCGGCAAGATCAAAGAGGGGCTGGCCGCTTATCGTGAGGTCACAGCGCAGCGCCCCAAGGAGGCATTGCACAAGGTGCAGCTTGCTCAGGCGTTGATCACGGCCGGGCTGGGAGAGCAAGCCCGGCGCGTGGCCTCGGAGAGCACTGACCTTGAACCCAACTCGGCATTGGCACAAAGCACTCTCGGGATGGTTTTGAAACATGATCTGATCGGCCGCCTTCTGAAAAAGGGGATGGACTATGACGGGGCGATCGCCGCATACCGAAAGGCCATCACGCTCGATCCGAAGGATAAAGAGACGCGCGCAAACCTCGCCCTTTTGCTTGAGTACGACGCAGACGGAACGCGGTACGGCGAGAAAGCGCGGCTAAAGGAAGCGGTGGAAGTCTTGCGTGAATTGAAGAAGGCTGACGAAGAATACAGTCGCACCTACGACGACAATATTCTCTACGATCTCTGGTACGCGCACGACTACAGAGGTGTCGTCGACTACGCGGCAACTCTGCCCGCCAGCGATGTTCGAAAAGGCCTGATGTTGGCGGCGATTTCCATCCAGCAAGGCTCAGATGCAGCGCTGAAGAGGTCGCTGGAGATCACAATAGACGACCAAAGCCGCAGCAAAGTATTGGCTAATGCTGGAGCGGTCCTGGTTCGAGTCAGAAAATATCCGGAAGCTGCTGCGTTAATAACCGAAGGAGCGCGGGGACAAAGCAACGAGAGTCAAATCACGCGAAGTGCGGCCATCTTCGCCACAACTAAACCGTATGACGCAACAGCCATCGATCCAGCCGACCCGCGCGGCGTGGTGCAGCAGTTATTTGGCCTGATGTTGAGTGGCCGGCTGACCCTTGAAGAGTTCAAGTCGATGATCTATATCGACCCGAAGGACTCAGACGCGATGCAGGACGAGAAGCAATTCCACGAGATGATGGCAGGACTCAAGTCGCAGATGGCGGCTACGGGACTTCCGCTCGTCACCATCGCTGATCTAGCAGTGTCCAACATGCATTACACGGTGGACGGCGATGACTCGCTCGGGTACAAGATCATCATCGAGAGCCCCGGAGCGGCTGCCCAGGACGTGTATGTCGTGAAGGATGGAGGGCGTTACAAAGCAGCTGCTTTTGCCGAGTCCGGCTCGAACATCGAAGAACTGGCTCCGCTCGCGCTTCAAGCCATCGAGAACAACAACCCGTCTGCTGCAAGGAAATGGCTGGATCGGGCACGAGACAAGATACATGTGAGCGGTGGCGACGATCCTCTCTCTGGTCAGCCTTTTCCTTACTTCTGGACCAAAGGACAAGACGCTGATGTCCCAACCATCCGCTCCGCAAGCCTAGTGCTGCTCCGATCCAAAGCGGTCAACGGCCCGTATTTCACCGCGCTGGATCAAGCGCGGAAGGCAGCGAAGACAGATCTCGATCGCAACCGACTGACGATGGTAATGGCATATGCCTATGCAGCCCAGGAGAAATGGGCCGACATGCTGCCGCTGACAGCAGAATTGCTAAAGGCCGCACCCACTTCGGTGCGTGCTTTCGAACTTGCTACGACGGCGTTTGCGGGACTGAAGCGGTTTGACGATTGGGATAGACTCGTTCAAACTCGGATACAAGGGTATCCCGATGAGTTGGCCTATGTACGTTCATCCGCGAGGCTGGCTGCTTATCGAGGGCAGTTCGGCAAGTCAAGGGACATTATTAAGGGAATCATTGACAAGGGACAGGCCACGGAGAGCGACCTGAATCTGTATGCATGGTATGCGTTGCTTCTCCCCGGTCCGATCGAGCAGAGCGCGATTGATGTGGCGCAGCGTGCCAACGACCTGAGCAAGAACGCCAATTTTGCTATTCTCCATACCCTTGCTTGTGTCGATGCCGAGGCGGGGAAGACAAGTCAGGCACGCGATCTATTGCTGAAGGCGATGGATTCGCTACACCTAGAGGAGCCAAACTCGGAGGTGTGGTTCGGGTTTGCCCTGATCGCGGAGCAATACGGCGTTCTCGATGCGGCAGAGAAAATGTACTCCCGCGTGGAGAAGCCCAAGGTGGACTATCCAGGTACCTCTTACGTCATAGCGCAACAACATCTGACAAGGCTCGCGGATCGTTAAAGCACTTCTTCAACGGAACGGTGGCCAAGGTGAGCCTGTGGTGACGCCTTGTTCATAATTTTTTCCAGTCAGTAAGTGCCACCAATTCGTCCAGGATTTCCTGCAATCTGTGAAGCCGACGTTCGTGATCGCCCGCTGAGCCCGCTATCTTTTTCCCGCCCTCTATGTACAAACGATTTGCCTCACTGATTTGCGCTATTTCCTCTCGCAATTTTACGATGCGGTCTTTGACGGGTTTCTGCATGACAATAGGCTAGCAGGGTCAACCTTCTAAGAACTTAGGGATGGTTTGCTGTCTAAGCTGCCTTTGCATCGCTTTCGGAGTCGCGGCTGCCAACCAAGTCTTGTCGCAATCGCTCCACTTGCGCCGCTGCTTCTTTGATTTGCTCGGCATATTCCTGTCCGTGTCGGGGAAGAAATCCCCCGTAGGTTTCCAGCAGCAACCGGGAAATCGTGTTGATGGTACTGATATCGGAACGCGCTGGACCGGAAAGGGCAGACGTCAGTCTTTCGAGTTGCGAATCCCGCACGGCTAACTCTTGTTTGCTCTGCGCTGCGTCTTTTGCGAGCACACGCGCGTGGTGGCTCATCAGCACGAACAGGCATGCTGCCAGTACAAGCAAGACGGAATTGGCAACGATGGTCGCCCGCACTGCATGTTTCAGCGCGGCAATCCTCTCGCTATCGAGTCTCGCAAAATTGCTGCTTTCCATAGACGATAGCGAGGAATCGATGCGGCGAATCTCATCCATGTAGCCCTCCCCCTCATTTGTATCCACCAGTTTGAATGAGCGAAGGCGATATCCTTGCTGGCGTAAGCTAATGGAGCGCTCCATCTCCGCCTGCTTTGACTTAGCCAAAGTCTCCAACTGCGGCTCTAGCGATTGATCAGTCTGCGTCCGTTTGGCAAGCCCCGCCCGGAGATCAGAAAAATCGCTTTCGATCCTGCCCTTCGCATCATTGTAGGGCTGCAAATAGGAGGGGTTGTCGGTAAGCAGGTATCCGCGCTGACCTGTTTCCATATCAGTCAAGTCTTTTAAAACATCGGAAAGTTCCGCTCGAATGGCGGAGCTACCCAGCGTGAGCGTGGCGATATTCTGCATACGCTTTAGGTAACCGACACCGAAGTATGCATTGCATACGATGAAAGCAAGTAGGACGAGAATTCCGATTTGCAAAGCAACTCTCCGAATCATTTTTGGGCTCCTGCTGATTGTTCTTAGAGGATGATAGGCTGTTTCACGCGAAGAATGCCTGTTACCTCTTCGGATGCCCTGATCTTTACAACTTGTTGTTCCACGTCGGTGAAGTGCCGAACGACAACCCAGAGATGCCCGGTTCGGTGTTCGGTCCGGCGTAGCGGCCTTCCACACGGTCGAGCGCCTGTTCGCAGTGGGCGTGGCGAGGAAGCCTCTCACCAAGTTGCCCGTCCAGATCCAGAATTGCTCCGTTCATTTGACAAACCTGCTCCCGAGCACATAACCTTAATAGGCGAATAAAAAGCGAATACAATGCGCTCGGCTGTGGTACTACGGCAACAGATCGAATCGTCCCTGGCAACCCGTATTCCCGCAGCGCTTTCGGTTCGCTTTCATCAAACCCCGGAGCTGATACCCACAGGCGTTGCCGAGGTGGACGCATTGTTGCGTGGAGGACTGCCGCTTGGCTCTTCGCGGAAATCACGGGCCTGCCGTGTTCCGGCAGAAGCACGCTCGTGTCTTCCCTCCTTGCCACAGCCACCCGGCAGGGAGCAGCATGCGCGTATGTGGATGTGGCGGACGCATTCGATCCGTTCTCCGCCGCTGCGATTGGAATCGATCTTCGGCGTCTGCTCTGGGTACGCGCAGGCAGAGCTGAGAAATCGGACAGGCAAGCATGGACATCTCTCGATCTGGCGCTGCGCGCGACGGACTTGTTGCTGAATGCCGGAGGGTTTCGGGTCATCGTGCTCGACATGGGCGATGTCCGCGCCGAACAAGTGCTGCGCGTGCCTTTGGCCTCCTGGTATCGCTATCGCCTGCAGGCGGAGAATTCCCAGGCCCTTTTTCTGTTTCTGGCGCAAACTCCGTGCGCCAACAGTTGCGCGTCAGTGGTATTGCATTGCAAAGGGGCGGACGAGCAATGGGAATATGCGACCGTAAACCAGAATGGCCTGCCACTGTTGACTGGGCTTCAATACAGCGTGAGCGCGGGTCGCAAACGCGGCCAGCGCACGCGAGTTCGCAAATCCGTTTGGCAAGAAGCCGGTGTCAGCTGCTCAGACTGCCTGGAAGCGAACGACCTTGTGGGCGAGATGAGTCATGCCATTGCCGGTGTATCTGTGCCTGCATGTGCGCGATTTTGCCACGCAGGCGCTGGCGCGCCTTGAGCGAGCTACGCAAACGTCCAATAGCGATTCTGGACGGAGACCCTCCGCTTGAAACCGTGTTCGCTCTGAACCAGTCAGCACGAACTCTCGGCCTTGAATCAGGGATGTACCGGTTGCAGGCAGAATCCTTCGGTGGTGTCACGGTGTCCGCAAGAGCGAAGGAGCAAGAAGATTCCGCCTTCCTCGCCCTGATGAAATCTGCGGTCGCATCGGCGCGGCGGAACTCCTGGACAGTCACCGTCGGGACGCGTTTTCGCATGGCTCAGTTCCTTTCCGATACAGGCGCAACCGCGCCAACCGCCGCCAACGGAACGTCGGTCGATTACTACACCAGCCATAGCCGTCACAGGCGAAGTGCAACGGCCATCAAACGGGGGCACCGACATGGCCCTAAGACCGGCTCCAGGAAACGAATTTCCATTTGTGACTATTTGTATCTGCCTGTGATTAAATTCAGCACAGCATGAACGCCCTTGAACTCTCCACCGAAGACTTTCGCCGTTTGGCTGCCAGCGTCGTTGACCTCTGTGCTGGATATTTGTGCACTCTGGACGAACGTTCTACGTTTCCTCAGTCAACCGGTGCAGAAAGCGAGCACATCTTCAACCTCGACCTGCCAGAGCGCGGAATGGGTGATCAGGCCTTTGCCGCCCTTACGGATATTATTGGAAACTCGCGTGCCCAGAACGGCCGCTTTTTCGGATACGTTCAAGGATCGGGAGAGCCAATTGCCGCGCTAGGCGATCTCTTTGGTTCAATTCTGAACCAGAACATTACGGCCTGGCGTTCTTCGCCAGCGGGTGTCACCATCGAGCGCACCGTTGTTCGCTGGTTGTCAGAAGCAATCGGCTGCCAAGGTTTCGTCGGGACTCTAACCAGCGGAGGGTCCGCCGCAAATCTCATGGGGTTGGCCATGGCACGCGAGCAGAGAACTCCAGCCAATGAGCACGGTCTTTACAACAGGACTGCGGGCATCATCTACGCCTCAGAGCAAGTGCATATGGCCGTGCCCAAAGCCGTAGCCATGCTCGGAATCGGGCGGGAAAATCTGCATTACGTCGCATGCGATGATTCCTACCGCATGATCCCGTCGCTACTGGAGCGAGCTATCCGCCAGGACGAGGCGCAAGGCCGAGAGGCAATTGCGGTGGTTGCATCAGCGGGCACAGTAAACACAGGCTCAATTGATCCGCTGCGAGAAATCGCAGCCATCGCTCACTCCCATGATCTCTGGATGCACGTAGATGGTGCCTACGGGGCCCTTGCTGCGATTGCAGCCCCCGACAAGTTCGATGGTCTTGCTCTAGCCGATTCACTTTCGCTCGATCCGCATAAATGGCTGTACCAGCCCCTCGATTGCGGGTGCCTGCTCTACAGGGATGTCGGCTCGGCACAAAGTACCTTCACCTATACAGGCAACTATGCCAAACAACTCAGCTCTGATCCAGTTGAGGGCTTCGCTTTTTTCGAGGAGTCGATCGAGCTTTCCCGCCGCTTCCGCGCTTTAAAGGTCTGGCTCTCGTTGCGCTATCACGGGCTGAACGCATTCCGCGCCGCCATTCAGCAAGACCTCGATCATGCCCAACACTTGGCGGCGGCAATCGAAGACTCTCATTCGCTTGAGCTTCTTGGTCCCGTGGAGCTAAGCGCAGTTTGCTTCCGCCACCTCCTGAACGAGGGCGCTTCCGAAGAGACACGGAATCGCTTCAATCTGGCCTTACTCAAGCGTATTGTTGCGCGCGGAAAAGTCTATCTTTCAAACGCAGAATTGAAGGGAAAGTTCTGCCTTAGAGCCTGCATCGTGAACCACCGCACAAAGGAAACGGATATCGATGCACTGCTTCGCGAGGTTCTAGAGGTTGCGCCGGTCGTCGCCTCAGAGCTGGTAAGGTGAGCGAACCCGTCAACTTTGTCATCCGTTAGCGAAAGACTCCGTTTTCGTGTTTGGATGAACCGCAGAACTCGCGTTACCGTCGTCGCGCAGACAAGCGGCCACAAAACCGCGTTAGAGGGCAACCGAGCAATCGCTTGGGTCGTCATACTGCAGTGATAAATAAGATCACTATTGCGGTTGGCTTGCTTTTCATGGTTCCGGCCTGGGCTGTTTCTCAAGAATTGGAGCATTCGCAGAAGAATGCTAATGACTTTGTGCGCTCGGTCTTACAAAACGAGGTAAAGGCCGAAACCAACGATCACAGCCACTGGATGCTCAAATTGGAAACCGAGAAGTCCCGCCGAAAAGAAATTGATGAGGTAGTAGAGACGAAGAACGGCGACCTCAAGCGTCCTATACTAATAAACGATCGTCCGCTCACTGCCCGGCAGCAGCACGAGGCCGACGAACAGATCCGCAGACTGGTAAGCAATCCCGATGCCCTCCGCAGGTCATTGAAAGAGCAGAATGACGATGCGGCTCACAGCCAGAGAATGCTCAAGACTCTGCCCCTAGCGTTGATCTTTCGCTTCGGACAGCAGAAGGGCGACGCGGTCGAATTGCGCTTTTCACCCAACCCCCACTTTCGCCCACCTACTCGGGAAGCTCGAGTCTTTCAAGCGATGGAAGGCTCGTTGTGGATCGACAGCAAACAACAGAGGTTGATGGAACTCAACGGACATCTTACCCGCGAGGTGAAATTCGGCGGCGGCTTGTTCGGGCATCTAAATGCAGGCGGTCAGTTTTACGTCAAACAAATGGAGGTCGCGCAGGGCTATTGGGAAATGACGCTTTTGCATGTGGACATGAAAGGCAAGGCTCTTTTCTTTAAGACTATTAGCGTGCAGCAGAAATTGGAGCGTAGCGATTTCCATCGAGTCTCAGATGGTCTCACCTTCTCTGAAGCGGCTGATCTCTTGCATAAACAGATTGTCGCCATCAGCGCAGGTCAATAAGTCAATAATGTCGGTTGCTTGTGCAGGTGCATCTAACTATCAGGAAGGCCATGATCCGGATCATCACTATTGAACGGGAATATGGCTGTGGGGCGGCTGGCATCGCCCGCGAACTCGCCGCGCGGCTGGGCTGGAAGCTTTGGGACCAGCTCCTGACACAGGAGATCGCCCGATTCATGCAATGCGACTGGTCGGAGGTTAAACGACACGAAGAGCGTATGGATCCTCTCTACTACCGTCTCCTTAGGTCTTTCACGCTTGGAAGTTATGAGGGCAACTCTAGTGTGTACCCGGTAGAAACCGTGGATGCTGATGCCATTGTTAAGATCTCTAAGCGGGTCGTCGAGGAAGCTGCCGCAGGCGGCGACTGCATAATCGTTGGCAGAGGATCGCAACAGTTTCTGCGGTATCGTGACGATACCCTGCGGTTTTTTCTCTACGGGTCCAAACACGAAAAAATACGACGCTTAGTTTCAGAAGGTCAGAAAGAGGCTGACGTACAAGTGCTAGTCGACACGGTCGATCGCGAACGTGGCGCTTTCATCAAGAATTACTTCCATGCCGACTGGCCCAACCGATCCCTATATCATGCGATGGTTAATACTGACGCCGGGGAACAAACGGTGATTCAGGTAATTTTGAACTTCCTCCAACAGAACCGTCCAGGTTATGGTCTCCAAAGAACAGGATGATGCGAGCTGAAAGGGCCGCTGCGACCTGTGACACGGAATCCGCGTCTACAGAACTGCTGAAAGGCCTCCTCTTCGCTTCGAGACTACCATTGCCTCACCTCTGCGAATTCGATTAGGCTCCGCCACCATTGCACACTTGCGGTCTGCGGCGAGACGATTGGCTTCCTTAACAATTTGTGCGCCGGAGATAAAGCGGAGGCCTCAGGCAACCTCTCGTCTTTGCGGCCGTATTTCAGCTTCAGTCACCTATGCACACCCGCTGCTGGAGCCTGTGCTCAGGCGCACGCTCGGAGTGCCGCTGTTTCAGGAGCAGTTGATTCGCATGGCAATGATCGTGGCGAATTTCAGCGGCGGAGAAGCGGAGGAGCTGCGCCGGGCAATGGGAATGCGCCGCTCGCAGGCGCGAATGCGGGAACTGGAGGCAAAGCTCCGCAAGGGCATGACAGCCAACGGAGTACTGGCCGAAAAAACGCGAAATATGCCTAAGGAAGCCGTTAAAAAGACGGAGAATTAGTGAACGGCTGCCTGAGCGGCGGTCGCGGGTGAGGCAGTGATCTTCACCGAATCGGGCTGCGTCCAGAGAGCCTTGCCGGTCGTCAGGTCTATGCGATTCATCGTGACTTTGAGTTGCTGGTGGTCAACTTCAACCAGGAGGTAGTGATAGTTGATCTCTTTGCTCTGGAAGGGATCGCCAGGCGCCCGCTCAATGGGATACGCATGCGCCGCACCTCCACCCGATACGAAGTAAATAACGCCGCCGTGTTCGTGGCGCTCGTAATTATGAACGTGCCCGGAGAAAACTACGATGCGAAAACGGGCCTTGGCCTGGCGCTCCTCAAGCATTTTTGCCAGATGCTGTTCCGGTGATCGCGCCGAGTGGCCGCCACCAAACATTTTCGAATCGGAGGAACTGGTGTAGGGCGGATGGTGGAACATGAGAAACACAAAGTCAACGTCCGAAGGAATACTAGCCAGTTTGCTGGCTAGCCATTGGCCCTGTGGTCCGGACATCTCGTCGAGAGCGGAATCGAGCACCAGCGTGAGTGTATTGGCAGCGCGTACCGAATAGTAACGGCTATTCTTGAGATAAGGGAAACGCTGGAAGTAGTTGGCCAGGGCAATCTTTTCGTCCCCATGCAAATCGTGGTTGCCCAACGCGGGGTAGACAGGAATTTTCTTGTCACGCCAGATGCTGGTCTCCTTGTCGAAGACCTTCCAATCGTCCGCATCGTAGCCGTTATAAACGATATCGCCCGTAAAGCAGATAAATGCGGGATTCGCTTCCGCAATGGCCTGCACCAAAGCAACCCGTACTGGAGGATTCGCCGCTTCCGTATCTTTCGGATCATGAAAGCGTGTGTCGCCGTAGGCGATGAAACGAAATGGAACCTTGACGTCAAGCTGCAAGTCTGACGGGGGAGATATTTGCGCGCTCGACTTTTTGCTGCACGCGCCGAGCCCGAATAGCGTCGCCAGTGCGCACAGCATGATCGCAGCGTGCCCGAGAGATATCCGGCGCAAACTCATCGATGAAGCCAGCCTCGAAATCATTCTCTTATTTTCCCACGACCAGTACTTCGAACTGGCCATTTTCCATCGTGGAGAGGAAAAGACGATGAGTTTTCGGATCCAGCGCCATAGTCTTGGCCCGCGGGGCGGTCTTCACCGTTTCCACTATCGAATACATGTCAGGGCTGTCCTGATGAATAACAGTGACGGTGCCTTCACCATTGGAGTTGAAAACCAGCTTCGTCTCCGGATCGAAAGCCGTGGCATCGACGTGGTCTCCGATCGGCAGCGTGGTGATCACCTTTCCCGTGTCCGCGTCCAGCACGGCCATGACCTTGCTCCGGCATCCGATGAACAGGCGCCGGTTGGCTCGGTCCATGGCCATGCTGCTAGGGGAAGAGCAAGGAGTCGTAGGCCAACGCTGCTCGACTTTGAGTTCGCGGGAGTTGATCTTGAGAACCAGGTTCTCATCTTCCAGATTGTTGAAGACGAAACCCTTGCCGTCGGCTGCCGCGAACTCCGGTCCGCCTCCGAGATCGACGGTGCCGACGGCTTTCCCGGTAGCGGCGTCAATCGCAGTGACGCTATTGCTGCCGCCATTGAAGGCGAAGACTCGCGACGTGGCCGGATCGTAAATGATCGCGTCCGGCTTCTGACCTGTGGGTACATCGGCGATCGGCTTTAGCGATTTCAAATCGAAGATCGTGACGCTTGAGGTCTGGCCGTTACTCACGAATCCACGGCCGAACTCAGGCGCGATCGCGACTCCGTGCACGCCGGGCGTTTTTGGAATGTTTCCTGCGACATTCAGAGAATCGATGTCGAGCACCTCTACCTGTGTTCCATGCGAAACGTATAAACGCCGCGCATCTTCATCCACGGTGAGATAGTCCCAACTGCCCTGGCCAGCGATCGGAATCTTTTTGGTGACGGAGTAGCCACCGGCGTTGGCCGCAGCTGCGAGCATGGCACAGATCGGAATCAGAAAGATCGCTGGACGAAGTCGACACCTTTGCATGGATTTTGTCCTCGCTTTCAACCTTAAGCTGCCTACCTGAAACTTGTCTGAAGCTGAAAGTGCCGAACTCAGAACGTCAAGCGCAGCATGAGCTCAATCTGCCGGGGCAAGCCGGTACCAGTATTGGGGGACGCGGCATTGTCATTGTTGTTGTTGAAATTCACTGTGGTGTCGATCAGGCCGAGGCTCGCAGTTGGTTGAAGTATCCAGTCATTGGGTATCGGATTCATGTTCTTGTCGAGCGCCTGGGTATAGTCGAAGCTCAGATTGTTGGGGTTCGGATCGCCGTATTGTGTGTGATTGAATATGTTGAATACCTGCGCCCCTATTTCCATCGAGATGCGCTCCGTCAGCTTGGTCTCTTTGGTCAACGCCAGGTCGATCTGCCAGCTGTTGAGCGCTCGGATCAGTCCGTTCGGTGCATCGCCAAACCTGCTTATAAGGCCACAGGTATCGACGCAATTCCCGCTGCTATCGGCGACCCCGCCTGGCGCCAGCGGGGGTGGGGCAAAAGCTGCCGGATTGATGGGAAGGGTGTGATTCTGCACGCCTCCCGGCAATAATATTGGAACCCCCGGCACTAGGTCGGGTCTTTGAGTGGTTTGATCGTTTCCGTCGGGCAACTGGGTCGGCGAGAAATTTATCATTGTGATGGTGAGGGGATGGCCGGTATGCCAGAGGCCGATGCTGCTCATTTGCCATCCGCCGATGATCTTGCCTAAAAGGCCTGAAGTATTCATGAAAGGTTTCCCGGGGCCGAAAGGCAACTCGTAAACCGCATTGACCGTTACGTTGTTGCGAACGTCGAAGACGCTCGGCCCCTTATCGCAAGCCAGACAATTCACGTTTTCTGGGCCGTTCGATTCTCCGCCGCCAACCGACCCGTCGTTTATGGAATGGGACCACGTATAGCGGGCCTGAAACGATAAGCCATTCGATAGCCGCCGTTCGAGGCTCAGCATCAGCGCGTTGTACGTGCTGGACCCGATGTCGGACTTGTAATCCACCGAACCGTAGGGATCGCCTCCGGGATAGTATTGGTCAAGCGGCCGTGTGCAATTGGGGTTGCCGGCCGCGTCCGTCCCCTGCGGCGGTGTTATGCAGAAGTTTACCCCTCCACGAGAAAACAGACGAACTCCCCGTGATCCCAGATACGAAGCGGAAGCCAAAAAATGCGCGGGCAATTCGTGGTCGATCGTCAGACCCCAGGTCTCGACGTAAAGGTCGCGACGTCCATGCCGCTGCAAGGCACGAGGTTGCTGCTGAGGTGTAATGGGTAGGCTGCTGAGGTCCGGATTTACCTGCTGAAAACTTGGTATTAGCGGAGTGCCTGTGCCGTTTGGATCGAAATTGGCGAAGGCAGTGTACCGGTCGCTTTCCAGTCCGGCATTCAAATCGTCGTTTTGGGCTGCACCGTGATAGATTCCGAAGCCCGATCGAATTACAGTCTTCCCGTGAAAAACGCCCGGAGCCCATGCGAAACTGACGCGAGGATCGAAGTTCCTATAGTCAGCATTGTAAAGAGCGGGGTTCTTCGGACAAGGAGGAGTATTGATAGGGGTCGGAATCTGAGTAGGAAGGGCAAACCGCCAAATGGAGGCTGAGCCGAAGCAGACTCCATGAAATTCGCTGACATCGAACACCGTGGTTCGGTTGTCGGCCTCGTGCGCCACGCCGTAATACTCCCAGCGAATTCCAAGGTTCGCAGTGAAAGTCGGGGTCACCTTCCATTCATCCTGGAAATAGGGCATATAGAACGTACGGCGGAGCTTGTGGCAACACCAGGTATCGGTATAGGAGATTCCGTAGAGGTTCGCATTCTCAAAGCCCGGATTAAGCGGGCTGGCGCCGTCCGCAAAACTGAGGGTATTGCCGGCGGTCAGACCCTGATTGAGCCGAACCCGGCGAATCTCCATGCCTGTCTTGAATGTATTCCGACCGTGTACGAAAGTTAGATTGTCGACGATGCCATAAGTGGTGCCGACTTCGTGATCTGCTTGGTTATTGTTGATCGTGACCCAGTCGTTGGTCGCGACGGAATAGGGCAAAGGTGGAATTTGCGGATTGATGAATGGCGCGCGATTGATGTAGACCTTGATTTCGTTTAGCAGCCTTGGCGAAAAAGTGTGCTGCAGGGCCGCATAGTAGCCGGCCGGATGGTTGATTGTCTGAATCAAATCGTAAGGGAGCGAACCGCTGCCGTTGGTGCCGCTCACCAAACTTATATCTCGATGCGCGCTACCGTATAACAAAGTCTTGTCGCTGACTTTATAGTCCATCCGGACAAGCCAGGTATCTTCGTGAACGGTGGTCGGGGCAGGAGCGGTGAGCAGTTCGGCGTCCGGCAGGCTAGGGGCAAAAGCCGTGTCAGGATAAACGTGTAGAGGACTACAATTTCCAATCGAACCCGTAGACGCGCGCCATGGGAAGGCTTGAAGGATCGAGCACATTTGTGGTGATCCGCCCGGATTTAGGTTCACTCCATCGCCTCCGAGCAGAGTACCCCGCGCGATGGCTGCAGTAGGCACTTCGAGCTGATTGGTCGTCGCGCCATATTGCCGAAGACCCTCGTAGTTTATGAAGAAAAATAGCTTGTCCTTCTTAACCGGACCGCCCAGCGTCATTCCGTATTGCCCGTAGCGGAATGGCGGAATGGCGGGAAGGCCCAGAACATTGAAGTCGTTAAAATTCCGTGCATCAAAAACCGAATTTCGCAAGTAGCCGAATGCGGAACCATGCCAGTCGTTGGTGCCATGCTTGGTCTCGACGTCGATTTGCCCGCCCGCCTGCGTGCCATATTCAGCGTCATACAGAGCGCTGCTGACGCGATATTCCTCGATCGCATCCTGCGAAATTTGCAAGCGCGTCTGGGACTTCTGAGCCTGTTCTTGAATGCCGCCCGCGTCGACGCCGTCGATTTGAAAGTTATTGTCGTCGCGCGCGCGTCCTGCGAAACGGATGGTGCGTTGGTCCCCGCCGCCGTCGTCTTGAGCAAAGGGGGCGAGCAGCGTGAAGCTGGCCCAGTCCCGTCCATTGTTGGGAAGATTCGCAATCTGCGTGGTGTCGATGACAGTTGAGGCTTCGGCGGAACTGCGATTTGCAGGAGCGTTGGTCGCTTTGACTTCTATTTTTTCGTTAATCGTACCGACTGCCAGTTCTATATCCAGAGTACGTGTCTGGCCGACGAGTAAGATGACGTCTTTGACAATCTTGGTCTTGAATCCGGCCGCTGAAACCGTCACGCTGTAACGGCCAACTGAAAGCCCTGGCAGACGGTAGTAGCCTTTCTCGTTCGTCCGCTGTTCCTGGGTAAGGCCGGTGTCGGCAGCCGTCACCTTCACGTTGGCGCTCACGATAACTCTCCCAGCTGGATCAATTGCCGTGCCTTCGAGTTCGGCGCGATCTATCTGCGCGAATGCCGCTTGTATTCCGATAGAAAGAAGAACGATGCCAAGCACTTGTGCAAGACTGAATCTCAATAGAACTGAGGGCAGTAACAAACAATGATTTGAATTCATAGTCTTCAGCTCCTTGCGGCAAAAAAGTGCTGAAATACGGGAGAATCTTGCGACAGCCGCGCGGGCTAGAATCGCGAAGACTATCCTTGCTGCCTGATTAGAATTTCCGGGAACGATGATTTGAAATCCTAGGGCTGGCATGTGACCGGGCGATGAAAGGGAGGTTAATATTTTTTCAGGTTGCTTTAGCCGGCGTCTGACTTCGGTCTAGACTGTTAGGGAAGTCACGCAGGGATGGTCATCCCTTTTCGATCCCGATGAAGCTGCTGATCGTAGAAGATGAACCGCGCATGGCCGGCCTTCTCCGCAAAGGATTGACCGAGGAAGGACACACGACCACCTGTGCCGGAGACGGCGCCGAGGGACTTGGGCTGGCAAAGTCGTACGAGTTCGACGTCATCATCCTTGATCTCATGCTGCCGAAGCTCAATGGCTATGAACTGGCCAAGCGACTCCGTGCCGAGAAAGTTCGGACCCCCATCGTGATGCTGACGGCACGAGACGCTGTGCCCGACATCGTCCGCGGCCTTGATCTTGGAGCGGACGACTATATGACTAAGCCGTTTTCGTTTGACGAACTACTGGCCCGGCTCCGAGCAGTGAAACGGCGAGCCTTGGCGGCTGAGGAAACGTGTCTGCGCGTTGGAGATCTGGTTCTCGACCCTAGCAGCCGCGAGGTAACCCGCGGCACGGAACGGGTTTCACTGACTCGTACGGAATACAATCTGTTGGAGCGCCTTGTGTATCGCGCCGGCAAAGTCGTTCCGCGGCAGTCGTTAATCGAAGCAGTTTGGGGATTTGATCGCAATATCGAAGAAAATACGCTCGATGCCTTCATGCACTTGCTGCGCAACAAAGTGGATCTGTCCGGCCGGCAGAAGTTGATTCACACGGTGCGCGGTGTAGGGTACCTGATCCGTCCAGATGGGCAGGCGTGAGACGGCAGTATGAGAAAACTCTCTATCGGCGTGCGCCTCACGCTGTGGTACCTGGCGATTTTTGCGCTCGCACAACTCATCTTTGGTGCTGGCATGTGGGTCATCCTGCGGCATCATCTTTATGACCTGGTCGATGACAGTCTTGAAGCCCAGATCGACGATTTAAAGAACTTTCTCGAGGCACAGAAGAAAGATGCGTCAATTGCCAAGCTGCAGGAAGAGGTTAGCGAAGCCTATGCCATCGAACATCCCGGCGATTATCTGCAAGTTATCGCCGAAAATAATGAGCTGATCTATCGCTCCGCCTTTCTGCAAAGCCACGCGTTGGCGCCTGAGCTTCCACGCCGAGGCGGTGAGGGCAAATTCTGGAACCGAGGATTCGGCGCCCGAACCTTCCGCTTTGCGACGCAGATCTTGCAGGCGAATGGACACTCCTACACGGTGGAAATGGGTGTTCCAACGGACGATGTGGTCGAGACCCTCTCAACCTTCCGGGATTACCTTCTACTGTTCGCTCCGCTACTGCTGTTGGTGGCGGCCACCGGTGGATATTGGCTCAGCCGCAGGGCGTTGTCGCCAGTGGATGCGCTGGTCCGAACCGCGCGCGACATCAGCGGAGCCAATCTTGGCAGCCGGCTTCAAAAAATCGACACCGGAGATGAGCTGCAGCGACTATCGGATACGTTGAACGAAATGTTGGAGCGTATTGAAGCTGCATTCTTGCGGGTCACGCAATTTACCGCCGACGCCTCGCACGAGCTCAGAACGCCCATCTCTCTCATCCGTACCGAAGCCGAGCTGACGCTGCGCCGATCGCGCGGAATTTCCGAGTATGAAGAAGCCTTGCGCCATATTCTGCTGGAAGCAGAACGTACAACCACGTTGATCGAACAAATGCTGTCTTTGGCTCGCGCTGACTCGGGCCGCGAAACGCTTCACATGCAGCCCGTAGACTTAAGCGATACTCTGCGCGGCGTCGTCGAAGTCTGGAGGCAGGTGGCCACGATCCGCAACCTTGAATTTACCGCGGATATCGAGAGCACCGATTTGTTTGTCATGGGCGACGAGGCTGCATTACGAAGAGTAGCGGATATTTTCCTCGACAACGCCTTCAAATACACACCGTCTCCGGGTTCCGTGCATTTGTCACTGGAGCGGAAGACTCAAAGCGCCGTGATCGTAGTTCGGGACTCAGGGGTCGGGATTGCGGAAGACGACCACCGCAAGATCTTTGAGCGTTTCTACCGGACGGATAAAGCTCGAAGCCGCGAGCAGGGAGGAGCGGGGCTGGGCCTCACCATCGCGAATTGGATCGTCATCCAGCATGGTGGTTTGATCGAACTCAACAGCCGCTCTGGCGAAGGAGCAACCTTCCGAATAGCGCTGCACTTGAGCGCGGCTCCGGTTCATAATCCGCTGTTGGCGTGAGTTCATCCACGCCGATTCGGGATTGCCTCTCTGCTGCCCCGATCACGGAGCATCCGCGGGGTAAATGGCTCGAGACAGTGTGGACAAAGAGTAGAGCCAGGACTTCGTCACATCATCGGTTTCTGATCGCACTGCATTCGCCCACCGCCGCCCTTGTTTGAAAACCGGACTGCACATGTGCCCCCGGCGAATCGCCGGTTTATGTGAGAAATGAAAATGAGAGCATTCCCGCTGACGCCGCCCGGCTGCAGGCACTCCTGTCCATCCGGTAGGTTGCGACCCAAGGCAAGTCTGAGTGTGGCAGACATAGAACACACTCGGTGTTTTCTCAATTTCTGTATAGAAACGTTGTTGATTCAATAGTGCCACGTAACCCGTTAAATATACAGCCTTTAAAATGGTGCGGAAGGGGGGATTTGAACCCCCACGCCTTTCGGCGCCACCCCCTCAAGATGGTGTGTCTGCCAGTTCCACCACTTCCGCACGGGACTTGAAACAGCGTCACGAAGCGGCTTGATTATAGCAGAACGAAACCGCACGAGTGTTCCTGCCGGCGCAGGATTATCACCAACGAAGCTGTGCAATTCGGACAAACTGAAGACTGGCGATCCGACATCCCGTGCCACACGATCCTAGAACACTATCGTCGGATATCCGCAGCTGGCTCCTTACGCAGTTTCTCCGTACTTCGGCCTTGCCGTGATTTTGCCATTCGCAGGTCCCGTCAACGGAATTAAAACGATGCTGCGATCTTCGTTCTGAGTCACAGTCCAAAGAGCGGAGCACCTGGCACACAGCCAATACCGATCCACCCGCTGTGGCGGCTTCCGCATAGGAGGAGACGCGTGAGATTTCCTGGTAGATTCGTTGAGCGCTAGCTGGAAAGACTGAATGATCGGCAACCGCGCCCTAGGGTTTTCTACAGGAGCGCCGGATTCGGTTTCCAGTAGAAATAGCTTGCCTTCTCGAAGCCGCACAAACGGGGTCGAGCACAGCGGATTTGCGCAGTGGCTTAGCATCAGGGGGCTCCACCGAAACTTTCCCTTCAGGCTGCATGTGAAATACCAGACGGCACTTAGCTGTTTTGTTCCGGTTCCATCTAGGGGATACGGGAAGTTCACAGGATGTTGCTGCCGAGTGTCCGGCACGATTGCCGACATGTCGTCCGTGGTCGCCTAGTCTCTTGCGTCGACTCTAAGTCCCGCTCCGCTAACCTGTGGAATGCCGCGCCAGCGTTTCTCAGGTCCCATTTCTCAATGCACGAGTGCTCCCATGACCGCCACCACCACGCCGACAACCGCCAGCACAATTCCCAGGTGCCAAAAGATCCGTCGCCCGGAGAGCAGGGTGATTGATGTCACTACCAGGCCAATTTCCAAAAACACTTCGGCAAGGTCATAGCGGTCGGCGCGGCGGCGTTCCATGGCGACTTCCGACTCCATTTCGCGCGCTTTCTCTTCAATATCTTTCTTGTCGCTCTTATATCGCTCCGCTTCCTTTCCATATTTCTCGCGTAGCGTGCCAACCCCCGCAGCGTCGTTGGTTGCCATCACCGCCGCCAGGTCGCTGACTAAGGTGTCCTCGTGCTCCCGAATATTTTTTGCCTGGTAATAGGCCCACTGGTCGGAGGACTTCGCCTGCAGCACCACTTCCTCGGTGTGCGCGCGGTGCCCCAGCAACGAAACTACCGCGACAAATACCGCGAGCACAGCCATGGTTAACGACACCGCAGCCAAAGATTTGTCTTCTCTGGCTTTCTCGGCGGCTTCGCGCAATTCCTGAGCTTCGTCTGGCATATCTCTCCTATCGTCGTTTCAGTTCAGTTCTGGAGTCTCAGAACTCTCTCCGCAGGCCACTCAGGATACTACGCAATTCGTCGTGCCTTCGCCAACTTTGCGCAGCCACCCTCACTCGCCCATTACTTTCACTATTACCCGCTTGTCGCGCTGACCATCGAACTCGGCATAGAAAATGCGTTGCCACGTGCCGAGGTCAAGTTTGCCGGCGGTGATCGGCACGATCACCTCATGATGAATCAGCAGCGCCTTCAAGTGCGAATCGCCATTGTCTTCGCCAGTTTCATGATGCTTGTAATTCTTGCGAAATGGAGCAAGATGCTCCAACCACTGATCGATGTCTTCAATCAGCCCACTCTCATTGTCGTTGACGTAGATTCCCGCCGTAATGTGCATGGCGGAAACCAAAACCATCCCGTCCTTGACTCCGCTGCGGCGCACGATCTCCTCAACCTGCGGCGTCATATGAACATAGGCTCTACGGGTTTTCGTGTGAAACTTTAAGTATTCCGTGAGAACCTTCATGACAGTTCCATATTTGCGTTATTCATACCTGAGATGAGAATGTATGGGAAATTTTATCTGAATCCAAATTGGATTTCCCGACCATTACCTCGGTTACGCAGTTCTGCGAGAGATCACAGAAACCTCATGCCAGTTGCGTCATACTCGATTTTTCGAGGAGGTTTCGGTGCTGTTCCGGTTGGATTATTTGTCCTGTGTTCTTACCGTCGTTTCGACCATCTTATTGGGTAAACGCTGCTGGGAGGGCTGGATTCTTGCGGCAGTCAATAGCGCCATCGTCTGCGTCATCGGATTCCGCACCGCGCAGTTTGGCTTTATTCCGGCGAATGTGTTCTGCATCGCACTCTATGCGGTAAACCTCCGCTCCTGGCGCAAGCCCGAAACTCATTGAGCAGTCAAGACTTGCCAGTTTTTACCAAGGTACCGCAGGCCACTTTTCTTTAGTCTTTTCGCAACGGTAGGACCCAAAGACGCATCCACTAATTTCTTGGGGCGACTTCTTAGCGAGGAAGATTAAAGAAAATGCGATATACAGCACGACGTACAAAGCTTCTAACTTTGGTTTTTGCGTTGGCCGTCTTTGCAGGAGTCTCAACGTATTCAGTGCATGCCCAGGATCCGAATCAGGCGCCACCACCACCGCCCCAGGACCAGGCACCGCCCCCACCAGATCAAGGGCCGCCTCAGCCTGCGCCGTTTTATTCGCCAGAACAACTCGACAAACTGGTCTCACGAATCGCGCTGTATCCCGATCCGCTGCTGGCCCAGGCGCTGGCCGCGGCTACTTACCCGGACCAGATTCCCGATGCCACCAAGTGGGCGGATGAACACCACTACCTGGCCGGCGACGATCTTGCCAAAGCCATCACCGCCGACCAACTGCCGTGGGACCCGAGCGTGCAAGCGTTGCTGCCTTTTCCCTCGGTCCTCGACACCATGTCTTCGGACATGGATTGGACAAGAGATCTGGGCAACGCTTTTCTTGCCCAGAAGCAGGATGTGATGGACGCCGTGCAGCGCATGCGGCAGAAAGCCAAAGACTACGGCTATCTGCGAAGCAATGACCACATCGTCGTCAGCGGTGGTCCTTACATCACTATTGATCCTGTGGACCCAGCCTATATGTGGGTTCCGGCGTATGATCCCCTGATTGTCTTCGGTCCTCCGCGGCCGGGATTCTTCGTTGGCGGCGTGATCGGCTGGGGCTTCGGCATCGGCCTCGGGATAGGGTTTCGTCCCTGGGGTTGGGGCTATACCCGCTTTGACTGGGGCGCGCACGCCGTCTTCATCAACAATGCTCCCTGGGGCCGCACTTGGGTCAATCGCGGCTTCTATGCCCATCCGTATGGCTCGGGCGTTCGCCGCTGGGAACCCGCGCGCCGCGCCGAAAGTCATCGGCTGATCCAGCGTAGTGAAGAAGAACGGCGAGCTCCGCGTATGGGACACGCCCGTCCGGAAGAACGTCATCACAGGTAATGGGACGAGAAACGAGAGGCGGACGTGCAGTCGGTCGCCTCGAAGCGATTATTCGGGATGTTTCTTATTTAAGCCCGAGTTCGCCGTTGAACACCTGGGTGATGCCATAGCATTCGCAAGCCGAGCTTTCGAGTTTCTTGCGATTCAGGATTTTTACGGCGCCGTGGGTGTATTCGATAATGCGCCTCTTCTGCAGCGATCCCGCTGCGAGGCTCACGCTCGGGCGATCCGTCCCGAGCATCATCGCAAGAAACTCGTGAGTAATCCGCAGTAAGCCGGATTCCACGCGATCCTGAGTCAACAAAAGCCACCGGCACAGGCGTTGTTCCAGATTATGCAGACGATTGCAGCCGGCCGTCTGTGCCACTTGCATTCCATGCACGGCGGCGTACCGGTTCAGCAATTTTTGAAACTGCGGACTTGATTGCAGAGCGGCTTCCAATACCTCGCCGCTCAGCCTGAAACCTGCTCCGGCAATTTGTATGACCGCACGGTGCGGGCTTCTCTTGATACCAGCCGCCATTGCAACAGGCGTGAAGCCTTCGTTCCCCACGACGCCAACTTCAACGCTCTCACCACTCCGAGTGGCAAATACCAGTGAGACCATGCCTGTATTTAGGAAGTAGGCGAATTCAAGTTTGCGGTAGGGTTCGTGAAGACTGCGGTACCGGGGCAGAACAACATACTGGAGATAAGGGCGGATCAAAGCAAATTCGCTGTCTGGAATCGATAGAAGTAGGGTATTCGCGACCGGTTTTCCAGCAGCATTCGTGCGTTCCCCGGGATGTAGAGGTTGAGAGTTGCTGCTCACGCAAGTTCGATCGGTCTTACTCATGGCTGCCTCCCGGCATCGCGAATTCTGTTTCAATGTTTTGTCGGAAATTTGATGCGATCGAGGGCGCAGCCGTCCCTCAGAACTTTCCCCGCCAAAACCCAATACCCTAGGCTGGCTTAATTCAGGGTTTAGCGAGTGTTCGATACCCAACACACTGTAGTCGCCGTTCTGATCAGAGCGCCCCCTCAGCCTGGCCTTGAGCCTGCCAAGGGTCTCTGTGCCTTTAAATAGGCTGTCATCCCGAGCAACGCGAGGGATCTTGGTTTCTGCCTGTGCCGCCCATATTCCGGTCGCGGCAAGCACCAGGATCCCTCGCTCCGCTCGGGACGACAGCCTGTCACCGCGTTGAAGCGGCAACCATAACCCTCCGGTTTCGACCTGTGGAAATCGTGCTGACGAAAACGCATTCCTAGCTTAAGATGGTGCGCATGGCAAAGAAAACCGGAATGAGCGATTCGTCTCTGTGGGTCATCGCCATCATGTTGCTGGCGATCGCCGCATGGACGTTCTTCAAGAAGTAGACGCAATCGAGATTCTTCTTGTAGATGGCGGCGGTCTCCATGCGAACCACGGACGGCGCAATGGGGATTGGTATTCCGTCTACTTGACGCCGACCATCGAATTCCCGCTGCACGAAGCCTGAAACTTAGTATCAGACAATTGCTCCACCGCGCGACGTTGGTTGGCAGACAGAAACTAGGGAAAAGAAAACCTAGCGCATTGTCTCTTCAATCTCGGAAATCCAGTCCGGCCGCTTCAGCACTTCGCGTGGCTTGGGACCATCCGCCGCGCCCACGATTCCGTCCTGCTCCATCAGATCGATCAGATGTGCCGCGCGGCCGTATCCGATGCGCAGCCGCCGCTGCAGCAGGGAAGTCGAGGCCTTCCCGAACTCGATTACTAATTTCACCGCATCCTGATATAGAGGATCGTCCTCGCCGCCTTCGCCTGATCCCTCAACATCGCTACCGCCGCTCCCAGCCTCGCGTTCCTCTTTCGGCGCCTCCAGGAATTGCTGCTGATATTCCGCGGACCCTTGCTGCTTCCAGAACTCCACCACCGACGCGATCTCTTTCTCCGTAACCAGCGGCGCATGCAGCCGGTGCACCCGCGCCGATCCCGAAGGCAGGTAGAGCATATCGCCCTTGCCCAGTAGCGCCTCAGCGCCGTTCGCATCAAGAATCGTTCGCGAATCAACCTTCGTCGCGACGCGGAACGAGATGCGCGCCGGAAAATTCGCCTTGATCAATCCCGTAATTACGTCAACCGAGGGACGCTGCGTCGCCAATACCAAGTGAATACCCACGGCGCGCGCCATTTGCGCCAGCCGCGTAATCGACTCCTCCACGTTGCTCGAGTCGAGCATCATCAGGTCTGCTAGTTCGTCGATGATGATCACGATATACGGAATCGGCTTGTCGTCCGTCTCTTCCTCAAACAGGCTCGGTGTGCCGCCACCATCGAATAGCTTGTTGTACTGATCGATATTGCGCACGCCCTTCGCCGCCAGCAACTTCAGCCGTCGTTCCATTTCGCGCACGGCATTGCGCAGCGCATTCGCCGCGAGCTTCGGCTCGGTGATGATCGGG
Organism: uncultured Acidobacteriaceae bacterium; assembly: GCA_963808195.1. GTDB lineage: Bacteria > Acidobacteriota > Terriglobia > Terriglobales > Acidobacteriaceae > Sulfotelmatobacter. The sequence continues at coordinate 182,704 of CAWEEW010000001.1, forward strand.
GTATAAAGATGTGGCACGCCTTCGTAGTTCCCCAGTTCCAGCCGCTTCGGATCGACTAGAATCAGCCGCACCTGATCCGGCGTGGCCTTGTACAGAATCGACATGATGAATGCATTGATCGCCACGCTCTTGCCCGACCCGGTAGATCCGGCAATCAGCAAGTGCGGCATGCCGTTCAAGTCGGCCGTAACGATTCGGCCGTTGATGTCTTTACCCAGCGCCATCGTTAGCTTCGACTTCGAGCCCATGAATTCCTGCGACTCGATGTTCTCTCGCAGCCAGATGATCTCGCGCTCGCGGTTCGGCACCTGAATGCCCACAGTCGATTTCCCCGCCATGCGCTCGATCAAAATACTCTCCGCCTTCAACGCTAAACAAAGATCATCCGTAAGGTTCGTGATGCGGCTGTACTTGATTCCGGCGTCGGGCTTGAATTCAAACGTCGTGACCACCGGACCGGGATTAATCTGCGTGATCTGCCCATGAACTTCAAACTCCGCATACTTTTCCGTGAGCACCTGCGCCAGCAGCTTCAATTCGTCGGCATCCACGGTCTGGTGCTCGTCGGCGCGTTGCAGCAAACTGCTCGAAGGAAGCTTGTACCCGCCCGCCGCGATCTTCGGCATCGTCGTCTTAGCCTTGTGATCGCTGTCGGCGCGCTGCGTTACCTCTGGATCCCCTGTCATGCTGACCGAAGAATGAGATCGCGCCGCGATCTCATTCGCAGTCGAAGCATCCATGCCGCCGGAATCGACCTCTGCAAGCGATTCGGGAAGGATGCCGCCAGTCGCAGCTTCATCAATCTCAGGCTCAAGCGTGCGCTCAATCCCAGTACGTCGCGATTCAACCCGCGCCTGAACCGTCGGCGCAGCCGCACCCTGACGCGACGGGATCAACTGCGTCTTGACCACCGGCTTCGAAATCCGCCTCTTCTCCAGTTCCTTTTGCTGCTGTTTCTTGGCCCGTTCTTCCTGCCAGTCCAGATAGCGATTCCACAACGCCGTCACAAACGCAAACCGCGTCGGCGCCCACAGTTGAATCGCCGAAAACGAGAATGCCGTTGAGAGATACAGCGCGACCGCCAGCACGCTGGCGCACACAATGTAAGCGCCTGCGAGATTCAGGTAGTGGATGAGCCAGTCGCCCACCACGCGCCCCAGCAAGCCTTCGATCGGAACCACGTGCAGCCAGCGCATTTGCCCCGGCAACAGCGCCAGCAATGCGGGAATGAACATGGCCAGCCATACTCCGCCCAGGCTCTTCGCCATCGGCGATTGAATCTTGCGCGAAGCGAACCAGCGCATCCCAAGCATGGCGGGGAATACCGGCAGCAGAAAAGCTCCAATGCCGAAGAACTGCAGCATCAGGTCTGAGATCACCGCTCCAACCACACCGATCCAGTTGCGGGCCGCGTGGCTTCCGGTCAACACCGAAGCGCTATTCAGCGAGGGATCGAGCGGTGAATACGAAGCCAGCGCGAGGAAAAGGAGGAGCGCAGAAATGCACAGCAGAAAACCGATCAGCTCATTCAGCCGCCGGTTGCCCGTGGGGACAAAGATGCTTTCCAGAAAACCCATGTGGGCCGTTGTTCCCACGGACAGAAATCCCGTGGCGCAATCGGCCAGAGCCTCACCATTATGCCAAGAAGCGTCGTCGGCGGCAACGCTAGAATTTGCCCACAGTGTACAGTTGAGTTCCCGGCGAGCACGCCGACCCAAACGTCTTTCTCCAGACTTGTCATCCTGACGAAGTGGAGTCCTCGGCGAAGCCGGGGACTCCCGAGGAAGGACCTCTGCACCTTACTGAAAGCGCAGCCGGTGTCGGCAAGTCCATAGGTCCTTCGGCCCGCAAAGGACGCGGACCTCAGGATGACAGATATGTTTGGGGCGGCGACGGGGAGATGTTCATCCCGCCAGTCTCGCTGCGAACACCAGCACTAAAACTCCCACGATCAGCCGGTAGATGGCGAACGGCACGAACCCATGCTTGCGCACGTAAGCCATGAACCACGCCACCGATGCGTAGGCGACGACATAGGAAACCACGAAGCCGATGGCGAGAACGACCCATCCATGCGCGTCGATCTGCGTGACGCCGATCGGGTTCTCGCCATGCCCGCCGCGTAGCGACTTGAACAAAGTGTATTCCGTGGCAGCGATCATAGTTGGGATCGATAGAAAGAACGAGAACTCAAGCGCCGATGCCCGCGACATTCCCACAATCTGCCCGCCAGCGATCGTCGACATGGACCGCGAAGTGCCGGGAAACACTCCCGAGAAAATCTGGCAAAAGCCGATCCACAGAGATTGTCCCAGGCTCATGTCTTCCATCTTCCAGGTATGAATGCGCCCTGCGCCGCCAGACGGCCCTGCAGCCTCTGACTTCGCATTCATGGCGTCGACAATCCACATGACAACTCCGCCGATCAGCAGCGACCAGCCGATGATATACAAGCTTTCCAGATGTTTACCGATCACTTTGGTCAGCAGAAACGAGGGAATCGCCGTGACTACAAATGCGACAGCGACCAAGCCCAACGGGTGCGTGAGCGCCGTCCGGTCGCCACGTTCGCCCCGAGGAAAAGTAGAAAGAAATTTCGCGATGCGCCCGCGAAAATAAACCGGCAGGCAAAGAATCGCGCCCAGTTGAATAACGATGGAATACATCTTCCAGTAACCATCCGACAGGCTGATGTGCAGCAGCGCCTCGGAAAGCCGCAGGTGCGCGGTCGAACTGACCGGCAAAAATTCGGTGAGACCTTCGACAATACCCAATATCAGAGAGAGCAGGTAATCGTTCAATCGACCTCCGAAAGTACGGAACAGTATCGCAGAAAAACTTTGCCGGGAGGTTACTAGGTGTCATCCTGAGCGCAGCCGTCTCTCAGGCGTAGCGAAGGATCTCAGTCTTAATCGGCATCGAGCGTCAGCCAAACCCCACAGCCGAAAATGTCTCAATCCCCCGTGCTGCCATACGTCGGAATCCCCTGCTGCATATAAAAAATCAGCTTCTGCGCCCGGTTAGCCCAGTCGCTCTGCCCGTACTGGCTCACCACCTTCTGTGCCAAGGCGAGCGCCCGGTCCTTCGACTCCGCAGATTTTTTTTGGTTCGGCTCCATCCGGTAAATTTCGATCAGCGCCGAGCGGCGCCACGCCGCGTTATACAAAGCCTCTGGCGCTGACGGAGACTGCGGGTGCTCCTTCGCATAGTTCTCGTACAGGTCGGCTTCCTTGTCCGGACATTTCGTCATCCCTTCCCAGTCGCCGCAAAGTTTGTTATCGAGCAATCGGAAAGCCGCAAGGTCGGCCCATTTTGTGCCGGGATATTTTTTCATCACCAGCTTCATCCACTCTTCCTGCATCTGGCCGCGCATGTAGGAATCGCGCTCGCGCGCCGAAGGCCGCGTCATCACATCGGACCGCTCGATCTGCCAGCGAATATCGGCAGCCCGGTAGAGTGCTTCACCGGCCAGCGGGGAAGCAGGCATCAAATCGTACAAACGGAAGTAGAGCCGCATCGCATCCTGCGCGGCATCGCGCCGCCCACGGCGGCGGCTGGCCTGATCCTCGGAGTCTGCCGCCTCGCCAAAAATCACTCTATCGCCATCCTGGGTCGTGCTGCTCACCACCGCCTTGGCTGCAACCCAGCCCGTGATAATTTTTCCTTCCTGTTCTTCCTCGGTCGCGCCTTCGTCATGCCGCGGCGGGTTCAGGATCGCTTCCACATGTATCCAGTCGCGCGTGGTTTCAAGAATCACCAACTCGTTCCCGCGTCCGGCGAGGCCCAGCTTGGCCGAATCCGCGCCCGGAGCGATGTGGATCGATTCCTCCGACACCAGCGTCCCGCGTTGCGCATCTGCGAGAGCGAAGGTCGCACAAGAGAGGATCAAAAAAATTATGGTAAACGTTATTGCAAAGGTGTTTGAGAATTTGGATTTCATAGATTGTGGAAGCCCGCAGTTCTCCGGCGTGACCTGTCACTAAGAATGAGCCTGACGACATTGTGGTTGCAAGTGGTGCCTTATTTTGAGCGCTCTCCGTCCCACATTCAAGCGGCGCTCCGCCTCTTGCCGGTCACAGAGAGCGGCTTCAGATAAAACGCGCCATTGTAGTGGAATGCGAAACAGCTGTTAGGATGGCTCACGGATTGTCGATTCCCATGAGCCTCCTAACCATCTTCGGGCTGTTCGCGGTGACGGCGATGCTGGTTTGCTACGCCTTGGAAGCGCGGAGTCGATGGTTCATCCTCGCTTTTGCCGGAGCCTGCATGCTCGGCTCGGCCTATGGATTCCTGCAGGGAGCGTGGCCATTCGGCCTAGTCGAAGCGGTATGGTCCGTCGTGGCGATCCGCCGCTGGGCAAAATCTCCCACCTCAAAATGATCTGCACGGTCGGTTCCGTCTTTATCCGCGGCGAAATTCTTCCAGCATCTCAGGATCGATGTTACCGCCGCTGACGATGGCAACAGCAAGTTTTGTCTGCGGCAACTGGGCGGCATGGAAGATGAATCCGGCCGTCGCGACTGCGCCGCTAGGCTCGGCCCGGGTTGCTGGATTTTCATTCAAATATTTTGCGGCTTGTCGAATCTCATCTTCTGTCACCGTGATGATGTCGTCCACATAGCGGCGAATGTGCTCGAAATTAATCGCTCCAATACTCTGCGTGCGCAGCCCGTCGGCAATGGTGCGTGAGACCTCGGCAGCAGGGAACTGAACGATCTTCCCAGCGCGGAAGCTCGCCTGCGCATCGCCCGCCAGCTCTGGTTCCACACCGATCACTTTCACCGAGGGCTTGCTCAACTTGATGGCAGTCGCAACTCCGCTGATCATGCCTCCTCCACCCACCGGCGCAAGTACCATGTCTACCTCCGGCAGGTCCTCGAGAATCTCCAGTCCCATCGTGCCCTGGCCGGCGATGATGTGCTCGTCGTTGTAAGGCGGGACAATCACATATCCATGTTGTCCCGCGAGCTCCTCGGCCTTGATCTGCCGCTCGGCACTGCCAGGTCCAACGGTGACAATCTCAGCGCCAAGTTCAGCCGTAGCCTCGCGCTTGATTGCAGGAGCATTATCCGGCATGACAATGACCGCCCTTACGCCCAATGCCCGCGCCGCATAAGCGACGCCCTGTGCATGATTGCCGCTGGAGTAGGTAATTACCCCGTGCTTGCGGTCTTCTTCCGGGATTGAGGCGATTTTGTTATAGGCTCCACGAAGTTTGAACGCCCCGATGGGCTGCTGGTTTTCCGGCTTGAGGAAGAGCCGTCGCGGATCCGAGTCGCAAAGTTTGAACTCGATCAGCGGTGTATGAACGGTCACGCCGCGAAGGCGGGCGCGGGCGGATTGGATGGCGGAGAGTGTGACCATTCGTCTCACATTATCACGCGCCGAATCGCCGTTTTCAAAAGGTTCATTCTTGGATAGCTGCAGTCCAGGTATTGACAACGGCCCAGTTCAGCGTCCTAAAATTCGCGCGGAGGTTTCCACTATGAAAACTGATCTGTCTGGGCGCATTGCACTCCTGCTCCTCGTTTTCCTGGTTCTTGAGCATCTATGGACAGACTTCAAGCCAACGGCCGCATACGCCGCCGGGGGCGTGAAAGTGGTAACGGTAACGCAGTTCTCCGGAGGTGCCATTCTAGGGTTTTCGTGCGCCGCCAATAATAGAGCAGGGGACTGCTACATCCTCACTAGAGAGTAGAGTCGCCGGTTAGCACTGGCAGGAATGCTGGTTGACAAGCGCCGCTGCGGTAAAACCTCGCTTCCATGGTCAGCGTTCCAGCCTGCTAAATCTCCAAAATCACCGGCATAATCAGCGCGCTTCTGCATCTGCCGGAAAATGCACCGCTTACTTCTCTCACCGTTCGTACACTCCACTCCGATGACGGATGCGCGTCACCTCGACCAGAAATTTCGTGTCATCGATGGTGTAGACCGCGCGGTAGTCGCCGATACGAATGCGCCATTCGCGGTCTCCGCCTTGCATTTTCTTGCAGCCCGATGGCCGGGGGTTCGCCGCGAGACTTTCCAAGCGCGGAACGATGCGCGCGACTAATTGGCGGGGAAGTTTCTTAAGTTCTTTTGCCGCGCTTGCCGTTAGCGCGACGTTATAGCTAGCCACGGAGCTTTCCGCTCTTGATGAGGTCCGCCTTCACCTTGGCGAGCGGTATGCGCTTTTCATGCCGCCGCGAGCGGGATACCAGCACATCCTCGAAGTCCTCCCAAAGGGCCTTGTGCTTCTTGAGGTCGATTACGACCGCCGTCTTTTGGCCCGCTTCGTCGGTGATGAACTGAATTCCAGTCATAGGATTTCTCCTTCGCAAATAGTAACACCGCGTACGTCGCGCGAAGTCAGATCTCCAAAATCACCGGCATGATCAGCGGCCGCTTCTGCGTCTGCTTCGAAATATACCGCTTCAAATCGGCGCGGATTTTTTCTTTAATCACACCGTAATCTGCTTTCTCTTCCTCGCTTGAGTGCGCCAGGGTATCTTCGACAATGCGCCGCGCTCCTTCCAGCAATCCGTCATCCCCGGGATTAAAGCCGCGGGTCACGATCTCCGGTGTAGTCTCCACGCGGCCGGATAACTTGTTGATGGCGATGATGGGCAGCACGATGCCGTCTTCGCTCAGGTGCCGGCGATCCTTAATAATTAAATCTTCAACCACATCCGTCCGCGAACCGGAATCGATGCAGACCCGTCCTACGTTTACTTTTCCCGACTTGCGCGCACCCTGCTCGTCGAAATCCAAAACCTCGCCGCTCTCAATCAGCATCACCTTGCCCACCGATCCCTGCATCGATGCGGCCATTTCCGCGTGCAGCTTCAACTGCCGGTATTCGCCATGCACGGGAATAAAAAACTTCGGCTTCACCAGGTTGATGATCAGCTTGAGCTCGTCCTGGCTGGCATGCCCGCTGACGTGAACCGGCGGATACGAGCCATCGTCATAGATCACGTGCGCCTCGCGGCGAAACAGGTGGTCGATCATGCGGTAAATCGTCTTCTCATTGCCGGGGATGATGCGAGACGAGAGCACCACCGTATCGCCCTTCTCGATCTTGGCGTGCTTGTGATTGTCCACCGCCGCGCGCGACAGCGCCGACATCGGTTCGCCCTGGGTTCCGCTGATCATCACGCAAACTTTTTCGGGCGGGAAATTCTTCATCTCTCCGGGATTAATCACCAGACCTTCGGGAATCTCCAGGTATCCGAGATCCTCGGCGATTTCAGCGGAGTTGTTCATCGAGCGGCCGATGAACGCAACCTTGCGCCGGTGCTGATGAGCCAGTTCAACCGCTAACCGGATGCGATGAATCGAAGAAGAAAAGCACGAAATGAATAACCGGCGTTGCGTGTGGGCAAAGACTTCGTCAAACTTGCGCCGCACGGCGCGCTCGCTGGGCGTGTAACCTTTGCGCTCAACGTTGGTTGAATCCTGAAACAGCGCCAGCACGCCCTGCTTGCCGTATTCGGCGAAAGCATGCAGATCGAAAAGATGATTGTCCGTCGGAGTGGGATCCACTTTGAAATCGCCGGTATGAATGATCACGCCGAGCGGTGTATGAATCGCCAGCGCGACGCAATCCACCAGACTGTGCGTCACCCGAATCGGATGAATCGTGAACACACCCGCCTTGAATCGCTCGCCCGCATGAATCTCGCGCAGGTCAGCATCGTCGAGCAACCCATGCTCGTCGAGCTTGTCCTCGACATATGCCAGTGTAAACTCCGTCCCCCACACCGGAACGTTGAGCTCAGAGAGAATCCACGGCAGAGCGCCGATGTGGTCCTCGTGCCCATGCGTAAGAATGATCCCGCGCACTCGCTGCCGGTTTTCAATGAGATAGGAGATGTCGGGAACAACGATGTCGACGCCGAGCAATTCGGCTTCGGGGAACATCAGGCCCGCGTCGATGACGATGATGTCATCGCCCCAGCGCACCGCCATGCAGTTCATACCGAACTCGCCGAGGCCCCCGAGGGGGACTACCTGCAATTTTCCACTTGGCATTATTTTTAAAGTAACAGCAATGCTAGCACACAGATGGCATGAACCTTCGGCGCGCGGAAGAACTTCTGGCCACGGCTTCATAGTGTCCGCACTTTCAGACGTTACCTACAGCGCTCGACCGATGGCTTTCCCCGCCGCTCTGAGTTAAGGTTAAGTGAATGGCCGACGCGCAACCCAAATCATGGCTTCGCGGCCGCATCGAGAAGGCGCTCAGCCAGGGCCTTACTCGCGCCTACTCCACGGTGCAGGTCGATCCCGATAAATTTCTGCTGCAGCTGCGCACCGCCTACAGAATGCCGATTAGTGGCTATCACGGCGTGTATTCGCTCGAGATGGGCGAACTCGATGTTGTCGCCGACGAGATTATTCGCAGCGGCATGAAGCTGGCCGCAGTCGAGGGTGCGGGCTTCGGCCTCGGAGGATTGATTACGATTTTCCCCGATCTCGGCATTCTTTCCGCCATCACCATGCGCACGATTCAGAAGCTGAGCCTGGTTTACGGTTTTCAATTCAATACCGATCACGAGATCGCCGAACTTTGGATCGCCGCTGCCAGCGCCGCGGGAGTCGACATCAGCCGCGAACTCCTCGAAAAAGAAGTGGTCAACAAATTTGTTCCGCGCGTAATCCAACGCATCGCCGCTCGCGCCAGCACCGAGGTCGTCGAGAAATGGGCTGGCCGCGTGATCCCTCTTGCGAGTTCCGCCATCGGCGCGGCTCTCAATTACTGGTTTGTGCGCGCCTGGGGCCAGCGCGCCAAGGCTCACTTCCGCCAACGGCACTTGCAACATCGCGAACGCACGCACGAATTTGCCGCACAGTCTCCACTCATTTTGCCAGCGTCCAACCTCTAGTGTCTTCCTCACTGGGATAGAAAAAAAGTGATAGAAAAAAGGTGATAGAAAAAAGAATGACTACTTTTCATTGCGCTGCGATTCTCTTCGACCTTGATGGAGTTCTCGTCGATTCCACCGGCTCTGTCGATCGCCAATGGCGCATCTGGGCTCGCGAACGGGGAATCGACGAGGAGAAAGTGATTGCCATCGCGCACGGCGTGCGCGCTCTCGAAGTAATCCGCACCGTGGCGCCGCATCTCGACGCCGAGGCCGAAGTTAGCAAACTCGAAAATCGTGAAGCCGCCGATCACGATGGGGTCGTCGTGATGTCGGGCGCGATCAACCTTGTACGCTCCATTCCCGCCGACCAGTGGGGCGTAGTCACCTCAGGAAGACATCGCCTTGCCAGCTCGCGCCTTGAGCTTGCCGGTGTTCCCACTCCCAAGGTGATGATCGCCGCCGATGACGTCGACCACGGAAAGCCGCATCCCGAACCTTATTTGAAAGGTGCGAAGGCGCTCGGCGCCGACCCGAAGCAATGTCTGGTAATCGAAGACGCGCCCGCAGGAATCCGTGCCGCGCATGCGGGCGGGATGAAAGTGATTGGCCTGACCAGCACATATCAAGCTTCAGCGCTGCGCGAAGCCGATGCCATCGTGCAGAAGCTAGCGCAGATCAAACTTGTTTCCGCCGGAGGCAGGCTCACAGTAAACCTCGAATGAGCTTTCAAAACTGAAATGTTTGTCATTCCGAACGCAGGCGAAGCCGCGCCCAAGCGCGGCGAGACAAGAGAGGAATCTGCTATGCGGGTCGAATCCTACGGAGCAAATCGGGGCAACGGCTACCTCAGCCACTCTTCCAGCCCTGTCCCCCGATCCGTCTTCTCGTCGCGATATTTCACAATCACTGGTGTGTATAAAGAAATTCCCAACTCCGCCGCCGCGCCCTTCTTCACCGCTCGCGACCCCGGCACCACAACCGCGCCCTCCGGAACTTCGAGCGGCGATTCCGGCGTAGCGCGGTAAACCTCGTCACGCACCAAATCGTAGAGCGGCGTCGATCGCGTCAGGATCGTTCCGGCGCCCAACACTGCACGCGCCCGCACCAGCGTGCCTTCGTAAATCCCGCAATTGCCTCCCACCAGCACGTCATCTTCAATAATCACCGGCGCGGCATTCACCGGTTCGAGCACTCCGCCGACCTGTGCCGCGGCGCTCAAATGCACGCGCTTGCCCACCTGCGCGCACGACCCCACCAGCGCATGCGAATCCACCATCGTGCCCTCATCCACATAAGCTCCGGCATTGATGAACATCGGCGGCATGCAGATCACCGACGGCGCCACGTACGCTCCCAGCCGCACCGAAGACCCGCCGGGAACGATGCGCACGCGGTCCGCCACGGAAAACTGCCGCGCCGGGAACGTGTCTTTATCCACGAAGGTAAGCGCGGCGCATCCCGTCTCCGCCAGTTCGCCTAGCCGGAATCCCAACAGGATGCCGTGTTTCACCCACGCATTGACCACCCATCGGCCGTCGATCTTTTCCGCCGCGCGGATCTTGCCCTGAGTCAGCGCATCGCGGAACTCAAGAAACACCGCCCGCGCCTCGGGATTATGCTCAACCTCGCCCAAAGCCGCGAGCCGCTCGATGGGAGATTTAAGGGATTGCATGGGAATTGATGATTGTTGATCGTTGACTGCCATTGCTAGCTGCTAATTGCTGATTGCGGATTGAAGAATCACTCTAGCCTTAAATCAGCAATCAAACTCAGCAATCAGCAATCGCCTCTACACGCACTTGCACTCGCTCCGAATCAACACGCCGGTCATCCCATGCGCGGTCTCGCGTCCCAGTGCCACCGTTGCATAGGGTCCGTGCCAGCGGGAGTGGTTGGCATCGTGCCCAGCAGGACGTCCCTTGCCCTGATTGCATTGCCCGCACGATCCGCGATGGAGCACGATCTTATGCGGCCCCGCCGACCAATTCTCGTAAATGTAGAACTCCGCCGCATCGGGCGCAGGCGTGGCCGGCTTTGCGATTAGTCCAACCTCAGTCGCAATCTTCTGCAGCTTCGCCCGTGTATCGCGGCGCATCGGCAGCATCGGCAAGCGGTAGTTCTCTTCAATCTTGCCCATCATCGCCAGCACAGCCTTTACCGGCATCGGATTCGATTCGATAAAATTCCCCTGCATCAAACTCAGGTATTTGCGATGAATCGAGCGCGCCGTGCTCCAGTCATTATCGAGAGCAGCCCGCGTCATGCTAGCCATCTCGTGCGGAATTTCATTGGACGCAACCGAAACGATTCCGACCCCTCCCAGCGCAATCACCGGCAGAGTGAGGGCGTCGTCTCCAGAAAAAACCAGAAATGTCTCCGGCACAGCATTAATCGCTTCGGCAATCTGCGCCATGTTGCCGCTGGCTTCCTTTACCCCCACAATGTTCGGAATCTCAGCCAGCCGCGCCAGCGTCAACGGTTCAATGTTCGCCCCTGTGCGGCCGGGAACGTTGTAAAGAACAATCGTTTTGCCGCCCACGGCCTCGGCAATCGCCTTGAAATGCCGGTACTGACCCTCCTGCGTCGGTTTGTTGTAATAAGGAGAGGCCGTGAGGATGGCATCGACGCCGGGCCGCGCCGCAACTTCTTTCGCTTTCTCCACGGCGTCATGCGTGGAGTTCGACGTCGCCCCCGCCATAATCGGTACCCGCCCCGCCGCCACTTCGACAGTTACATCGATCACGTACAGCCACTCCTCGTGGGTAAGTGTGGGCGTCTCGCCGGTAGTCCCGCAGGGAACGAGAAAATCGATTCCAGACTCCACCTGCCATGCCACCAGATTGCGCAGGGCAACGTCGTCAACAGAACCATCCGGATGAAACGGAGTGACGAGCGCGGTGCCGCAGCCACGGAGTTGCATCCTAATAAGATAACGCGAATAGGCTTACTGAGGGAACGGGCGAAAGGGAGAGGTTTGAGAAGTGCCGCAGTTCGGCCTGTTTACGGTGTCGTGTCATCCTGAGCGGAGCTGTTTTTCAGGCGGAGCGAAGGACCTCCGCCTTCACCGGCCTGACGCGTAAGCCAAATGCACCGCACCGATCTTTACGCTACAATTCCCGCCAAACATCCTTAAACTCGTAAAACCCCTTCTTGCCCGCAATCCACTCCGCCGCTCGCACCGCCCCTTCGACAAAACCCCGCCGGGATTTGGCGTCGTGACACAGATAAATCCGGTCCGCCGCGGACTCGAGCACGACTTCATGCATGCCCACGACATCGCCTTCGCGAAAAGAAGTAATCTCGAGGCCCTCGTCCGCGCCCTTGCCGCTTGCATTCTGGATTACGTGTTGGATAGCCATTGCCGTCCCTGAGGGCGCATCTTTCTTGTTAGCATGATGCCGCTCGAAAATCTGTCCAGAATAGTCGTGGCGCAAGGCCGCCGCGGCGGCTCGCGCGACATCGAGAAACAGATTCACGCCGATGGAAAAATTCGCCGCGTATACAAACCCTATCCCGCGGCCCTCGACTAATTTTCGAACGCGATCGACCTCCCTATGCCAGCCGGTTGTGCCGACCACCATATTCTTACCCGCGCCAACGCAGGCTTCGATATTGGCGATCACGCAAGAAGGGTTTGTGAAGTCAATCACGACATCGATTTCATGAAGCTTTTCCGCGGTTAGAGCCGCGCCGCCAATATTTTCTGCGGCACCCACCACGCGCACATGATGCCGACGCTGGCCCGCTACTTCCGCTACCAGCGATCCCGTTTTGCCGCAGCCAAGAATCAGCAAGTTCATAGTTAGTGAAACCCGTTAACACAAAGTTCACAAAGGAAAATCGCGAAGAACGCAAATATAACCTCGATCAACTTTGCGCCCTTCGCGATATCTTAACGTTCTTTGCGGTTTATTGCTTCTCTGCCATCTTGCATTACGCAAAAACCTCCGGATCCAGCTCCGAAAAAAATGTATTGTGCAGCCGCTGGATCACATCGGGAACTTCATCTTCCTCGATCACAAAAGTCAGATTAATCTCCGACGCGCCCTGCGAGATCATGCGAATCTTTTTATCCTTCAACTCACCGAACACCAGCGCGGCGATACCCGGCTTGTCCCGCAAGCTCTCGCCTACCAGACACACAATCGCCTTGCGCCCCTCGTATTTCACGTCGGCCATCTTCGCCAGATCCGCCGCCAGCGCGGGAATCGCATTGTTCGAATCGACGGTAAGTGAGACGCTGACCTCCGAGGTTGAGACCACATCGATCGCCACTTTGTGCCGGTCAAACGCCTCGAAGATGTTACGCAGAAAACCGTGCGCCAGCAGCATGCGCGGCGCGGCCACATCCACAATCGTGATACGCTTCTTCACCGCAATCGCCTTGAAAATGTTCCTGCCCTGCGGCGCGCGCGTGATAATTTTCGTTCCTTCACAGGAGGGATTCCGCGAATTCAGCACGAACACTGGTATGTTTTTTTGAATCGCGGGCAATACCGTCGCCGGATGCAGCACCTTCGCGCCGAAATACGCCAGCTCCGCAGCCTCATCAAAACTGATCACCTTGATGCGCCGCGCCTCCGGACAAATACGCGGATCCGTCGTCAAAATTCCGTCGACGTCAGTCCATATCTCGATCCGCTCAGCACCCAGCCCCGCGCCCACAATCGCCGCCGAAAAATCCGAGCCGCCGCGTCCGATGGTCGTGGTAACCCCCGACCGGTTCGCGCCAATGAATCCGCCCATCACCGGAACCTGCCCGGCGTCGAGCAGAGGCCGCACTTTGGCCTGCAGATTTCGGTTGGTCTCTCCCTCTTGCGGCACCGCCTCGGTAAAGTTGTTGTCGGTAACCAGAATATCCCGCGAATCGACGTGCACGCCGTTCAAGCCCAGCGCCGAAAACGCCGCTGCCACCATTCTGCTGGAAAGCATTTCTCCGAAGGCCGCGACATGGTCGGTGGTTCGCGGCGTCAGCTCGCCAACCGCCGAAATACCGCGCAGCAATTCGTCCAGCGCCTCAAAGTCCGCTCCCAGTTCACCGTGAAAATCTGTAAACAGAGCCGTGCCCAGCAATTCGCTGGCGGTGTTATAGTGCCGCTCCTGCAGCGACCGGCAAAGTTTCAGCGCAGTCTTGCGCTCTCCCTCACCGGCCGCGCGCGCCATGGTCAGCAAGGTGTCGGTCACCTTGGCCATTGCGCTGACTACCACCACAGGCTTCTGCGGCAGCCGTTGTTTTACGATCGCCGCCACGCGCTCAATGGCTCGCGCATCTTCCACCGAAGTCCCGCCAAATTTCATGACGATCATCGGCGCGACTGCCTCGATAAGTACATGGCGGAGGTAACGCGGCGGGCGGGATGAGGCTCCATCCGAGGTGGCATGTGGCTCATGAAAAATGCGGCGGGCACAATTCCTCTTCCATCCAGTTGTCCCAAGTTTTCAGCGTTTCCTCTTGGTTTTCACGGAAGACACGTTGAAGTAGACTCTTTGGATTCTAACAGCCGTTATTCACAAGTCCGTTCGGGAAATGCCGAAACGAACATGCAGTCTGTCACCCCGAGCAACGTGAGGGACCTTGGTTTCTGCCTGCGCCGCCTCTATTGTGGCTGCGGTAAACACCAAGATCCCTCGCTTCGCTTGGGAGCGACAAATCGCCTGACGCCAATTCTCTGGTTCGAGATTATTTCGGACGCCCGACCTGGTTGCCGAGCACATACTCATTCAGCGGCCCAAACTTTCGCTTCTCCGCGTAGAGCCGCCAGCGCCGGAACACAATTCGCAAGCTGGCCATTACTGGGATGGAAAGAAAGATTCCTAGAATTCCAGCCACTTCGCCGCCCGCCATCACCCCAAAAATAGCCGCCAGCGGATGCAGTTCCATGCTTTGGCCCATAATTCGCGGGGAATTTACGTAGTCTTGAACTAGCCGCCAGACGCCGAGAAACACGATCAGCGCCAGCCAGTGCGTGTAACCCATCAGCAGCGCCACGCTCACGATGATCATTGCAGCCGCCAGTGGTCCCACCACCGGAACAAATTCCATCAGGCCGCCCAGAGTTCCCAGCACCAGCGCATAAGGCATCCGCATCATCGCGAGAACCGCCGAATAAGCCAGCAGCGTAAGTGCGGCAAGGCTAAGTTGCGCCCGGATGAAATGTGCCAGCATCTGATTCAGATCGCTGAGCACTCCCTGCAGCAGTTCGCGTTGTGGCCGCGATTGCACCAACGCCAGCAGGACTTCGCTGAACGCGCGTCCATCTTTCAAGAAGAAAATCGATAGCAGCGGGACGATGACCAGCAACCATGCCTGCTTCGCCACTTCGGCCACTCGCAAGCCTACGTTTTTCGCCAGTTGAGTGATCTCATCGCTATGACTTGCGAGATAGTCGCGTAGCAGTTCCACCAGGCGGCGATTCCAGCCATGCTCCGTCTCCAGTTGTTCCGCAATCTGCCCCGAACTTAATTGCGTGATGTTCGGCAGCGACTGGCTGAGGCGCGCGCTTTCGCGCCCAATCCTCGGTCCCATGGAGGCGAAAAACAGCACAACCAAGCCCAGCAGCAACGAATAAATAATCGCGATGGCGAGCACCCGCCCGCGCACCAGTTTTTCCAAATTCGATACGATGGGGCTCATCAGGTAGGCAAAAAAAATCGCAAACAGAAATGCCATCAGCGTCTGCCGCGCGACGTAGAGAAACCCCAACCCCAGCGCAAACAGCAGCACCGTGATCAGAACCCGCGCCGTACGTGCATCTGCCACCGGCAAATCTTTGCCCCTGCCGACTCCGAATCGACGACCGCTTCTCTAATCACGCACTACTTCGGTATTCGCGTCCGCAATCAATACCCGCATCAACTTGAACTGATCCTGATCATCCACCCACAGAGCCCACGTGAACTCCTCGCCCTTCAGGTTCAGCCGCAGCAACTGTCGTTCGGTTCCCCGGATCGTGACTTTTTCTCTTCCCACCAGTTCCATCCGCACCCGCATCGACGTACGGTCCTGCGGCACCAGCACGCCGAAATCGGCTGGGTCCTTCTGGCACTTCTGGGTTCCTGCGTCGGGCTTACAGTTAGTTGCCAGATAGCGCCACGCCAGAACCTCACGATGGATAAAAAAATTATTATCCAGAATCGCAGAAGTATTCGGCATCAGAAACGGTTGTTCGGCAGCCTTGGATGATACTGAGGTCGTAATCTTTTCCAGCAGAAATTCGTTTTTCGGCGTCACCAGCAGCGAACCCACGCCATCGTTCCACTCGTAGCGCAACAACTCTCCGTTGCCGCTCATCTCAAGATCGGACCTTTGTCCGGACGCGGCGGAGCCTGTTTCCTGCAGTTGCGACTTCACCACGCTAACGCCATTCTCCTGCTGCACCGTGAAATTCTCAGTCACTACCCGCTGCCCTCTGACAAAGACGCCGAACGAGCCCGCATCCACCTGCTGTGCCCCGGCGGGTTTCGGCTTATCTTTCTTATCGGCAGCGTAAACTGCAACTGTAGACGCCAGAACCGCGACCGCTACTAATCGTGCTCGCCCCTTTAAAGTCACTGCTTTCGTCTCCGTTTTCCCCGGCTTGATCTTTTACGATCCTGTTCCAACCCTAATGCCTGAATTACTTCCGCCGCGATCGCCGCGACTTTTTTCCCACCAGTTTCCTGCCGATGCCGAGCCTTCAAGTAATGCGGACGCCTGGCTTCATAAAGCTCGCGAAATTTCTCCACATAACCGCTCAGCAAGGGACGCTCCACTCCCTGCCGCTCGGCCTGCTGGCCGCATCGTTGCCACAACTCCTCGACGCTGGCATCCAGAAAAACCGTCGGTACGCCTTCAGCCTCAATCAGGGCGGCATTCCGCGCCGGCACAAACGCTCCACCGCCAAGCGCCACAACTTTTTCCGGCCCTGACCGCAACTCTTTTAGCAATTCCTTCAAAGCCGCGTGCTCGGCATTGCGAAACGCTGCCTCGCCCGAATCACGGAAGATCTCAGCCACCGCCCGCCGTTCGCGTAACTCGATCCGCTCATCCAGATCTTCGAACGCCCAGCCCAGTAACTTTCCCATGGCTCGGCCCACGCTGCTTTTGCCCGCACCCATGAACCCGATCAGGATGACAGCCCGCGTTTCCGGCGCACTGCCGCCCAACGCACGCCCGCAACCAAGCGCACCAGCCCCGGCAGTTCTGGCCAGCGCCCTAGGACGCCGCTTCCGCTGATCCGGTTTGCTCTTCGCTTTTCTTATTGTTTTTCGGAACGTTTTCTGAGGTGGATTTTACCACTGAAGGTTCGCAGCACCACGGTCGACGAGACCGCTACCCGCCCCATGGTACCTGCGAAGGCACGTCCCTTGTCGACGGGGAACCAGGTGTGCGTTTTCGGTTGAAGAGGAATATCGTCGTGCACTTCTCCGCGCACCGAGTGCGCGACTACATCAGCCGAGGTCCACTCCGGAATCGTGGCTTCGATATCGCCACTATGGCTGGTCAGGCGGTATTCGCCGCTATTGCCGAAGTCGCCAATGTAATTGATTCTGCCGCTGGTCGAAACCACCTGCACCAGCGGGCCGTTCACTCCCGTCAGCGTTACTTCTCCGCTCAACGAATCGACTTCGACGTGGCCATTTTGGATGTTGTTCAGATTCACCGAACCGTTCATCGTCTTCACATGCACGTGCGCATCTGAGACATCGCGCACATCCACGGTCGCCCCTGGACCCTCCAGGCTAACATCGCCATGCAGTTTTTCCGCGTGCAGGGAACCGGTGCTTGAATGCAAGGTGACGCTGGCGTCCGACGGAACCAGAACTTCGTAATCCACGCGGCCGGATTCGGCGTCGGCACCGGCCAGCAGGTGCGATTGAATATCCACGCGATTCCCGTTCTGGCTGTTATCGACCTCAACCTTATCGGAATGCAACACCGCATTCACCACGACCATATTGTTCGTCGACGGCCGTACTGAGATCGATCCATAAGGATTCATGACCGAGATGCCGGCCTTCGGTCCTACTGTGAAGTGGAACTCTTTCTTGCTTTCAGCCACCAGCGCGCCCGCGACCAGCACGCCAATTACAACCACTTTCGCAGTGCGTCGGCTTACCATACGTCACTCCCCCAAGCTACTGTTCGCGAATCAAAGAAATGAAAATCCACTTAGCGCGAATCGATCACGGCCGGTCCATGGCCATCTCGAAAAGCATCGACTTCTGTTGATACGCATCCATCAGCGCCCGCCGCGCCTCCTGGTCATTCGGATCGTCGTCCACCGCGCTCTGCGCATCCTCAATCGATTGATTCACACGCCGCAGGTTTTCCGCATACTCCGGTTGCATCGCCGGAGCGTTCGCCGCAACTTCTTGCATCAAATCCTCGTCGTCAAGGCCGGAGGAATTCGCAACCTGTATCGCGGAAGCATGCTTCGCCAACTGATTCGGCAACGACTCCTGCCGAACGTAGATTCCCACCAGCAACAACAATGCTGCCGCCGCCGGTACCAGCCACCGGGTCTGGCCCCAGCGCGCCGTGAACGAAGGCACCAAAGGTCGACGCGGCTGCGGACGAATTAGTCCTTCCTGTCTTAATTGGATTGCGATGGAATTCCAAACTCGCGGGCTGGGTTCATCCGCCGCTTGCAGCTCGCTGGCCGCCGCAACAATGCGGCTCAACTCATCCACCAGCGCCGAACAGTATGGGCACGTTCGCAGATGGGTTTTCTGCTCCACGCTGCCCTCATCATCGATCTCTACTTCCGCCAAGCTCTCCTGCAGCTCAACGCAATTCATACCAACCTCTTCCCAAGTCTACCGCGGCTACAAATCTTACCGCAGTTCTGGTTCTTCTGCCCCGTTACTCTAGATTAGCTAGCCGTACAACTCGCCGGACTGCGTTGTCATCCTGAGCGTAACCGTTCTTCAGGCGAAGCGAAGGATCTCCAACGCAACGGCTGCGACGCGCCAGCCCAACCACCCTAACCCACCCGCGACTTCCCGACCTTCTCCACCCGGTTCATCTTCAGCAGATCCCGCAACTTCATCCGCGCCTTATGCAACTGCGACTTGCTGTTCCCGATCGAGCACCCGACCATGGTCGCGATCTCATTATGTTCGTAACCTTCGACGTCGTGCAGCACAAAAATCGTACGATAGCCGGGAGGCAAATCGTTTACCGCCCTCTTTAACTGCAGCCGGTCAATCGACCCGGCCAACGCCACATCGTCCGCCCCAAAATCCTTCTTCGGAGCGTCGTCCTCACCGCCGCTGCCCTGCGTCATCTCCTCCAGCGAAACCACCGGAAGACTCTTCTTCCGCAAGTGCATCAAGACCACATTCACCGACAACCGGTGCAGCCAGGTCGAAAACGCCGACTCTCCACGAAACGTAGCAATCTTCCGGTAGAGCTGTAGAAACGCTTCCTGCGCCAGGTCTTCAGCTTCGGCCGTATTCGCGGTCATTCTCAAACACAGCGAATACACCCGCCGCTTGTGCTTGTCATAAAGCACCTGGAACGCTTCCGCGTCCCCCAGCTTAGCCCGCTCGATGGCTTCGCTTTCGTTTATTTCGATGCTTTTTTCCTGCCGGGGGTCGGTCAAGTCGCCTTTTCCGGCCGCACCCATTGGGATGCGGCTTAAATCGCTTGTGTTGTATTGTTTGCGCGGCTTTCGCGAGGATTGCAAAGGCCTCACGGTTCCAGAATAACAGAGTATTTCTACCGATCTTAGGATACCCGTCACGGGCCTCTTTCCGCTTTCAGCACCCCTGTGGAAAGCCTTTGCAGTCGGAGGCTTGGACGAAGCCTGCCTCCCCTAAACTCTAAACCCGGGCCGAAGCGAAGAGTCGCAATCTTCGCAAATTGGTAGCCAGTCCTAGGTCCGTCGGGATGGTGCGACTCGTGTAGGGACGGCAGCCTAGCCTGACCTGAGCGAAGCCCCGGAACGGTTCGTGTGGAGCGGACACTCCTGTCCGCTGCCTTTGACTTTGATTTTCGCGGAAGGTAACGCGCAGCCCGACCGACCGTGCCCCTTCACCGTGCCCCTTCTAGGTTGTCATTCCGACGAGAACTGGAGCGGCGCGACAGCGGAGCGGAGGAATCTGCTTTCTCATCCTTCGCAGCCACACCTAGGAGAACCAAACTAATGCTTAATCTCAAACACCGCCCCGCCCCGATAAGCTCCCCCTAGAAAACCCGCCCCATAGAGGTTGCCGGTGCCATCGAAAATCAGACCCGAGGGATCGCCTGCATCTCCGCCACTTGGGTTGTAGTTGAAGTTATGCAAGATCGTCTTCGTCCAACTCCCGTCCCCTAGAGGGGTCAGCTTGAAGGCCGTGCCATAGCTGTAAGAACCACCATCGGTCGTCGAGCCGTAAAGATTGCCGGCGTCGTCGAAGATCACGCCACCTTGGGGGAAGAAGCCCTGCTGTCCGCCTACGACGCCGTCGCTAAAGCTCTGCAGAATCGATTCCGTCCAGACCCCACCTGCGGCTGGCGTTAATTCATACACCGTGCCGCCACCTCCAGCACTACCGCCAGCGATGGTCATGCCGTACAGGTTTCCTAAAGCGTCGAAGATCACGCCCGAAATAGGATTAACGCCGTCCTTCCCATTGATATTGAAGCTGTGCAGCAACTTTTCCTGTTGCGCGGCCGCGCGCATGTCCGGCGTAAAGAGGGTCACGGCAACAATCGCCAATATCAAGATCGTTCCGCTGGAAGATTTGTTGCCTCGCATGATATTTCTCCTTATTGTGTCCGACGAGAGGCGATCACGACCTGGCGGAGAGATCTACGCAACGTAATGCAGGCCGGCTGACGTGAGAGCTGATCTCACCAAGGGGAGCGGAAAATATAGTATGGCTGACTTTGGCCGTCAAGGCAGAAACGATAAATTTATGTGAATCACAAGTGCAAGAAACTGCACTCGCTTCGAACAGAAGGTAATATCTCTCAATCGCCGCAAACGACTTCGCATCCAGCGACGCCCCACCCACCAGCACCCCATCGATCTCTCTTGCGCCATCAGCGACGCCGCGTTCTCCGGCTTCACCGACCCTCCACACCCCGAAAGATCATCAGCGATTTCCGCAACCCGATGCGGTCGCTCACGAAGCCGATCACCACCGCGAAAATGTTGGGAAAACTGTAGATTGGCTGCAGGAAGCCGATGTCCATGTCCGTGAATCCGAGCTGCTACGTGAGCACGTCCGCCAGTGGGATCAGAGCGTCGTACGTGTGTAGCTGCCAAAAGATCGCAGGGCTCACAAAGATCAGCACCAGCCAGCGATACAACGGCTCGGTCCAGGAAGAGCAGTTTCCGTCATCCACGCTCTCTATCTCGAAGCGGATTGAATTCCTGGACTCGCGAACAAAGATACACAGGCACGAAGATTAGTAGATCGGGATAGAGTGCTTTGAAAGAAAGGCGATGCACTTATCGCTTTGCCGGTAATTCCGCCCCTGCGGTTAGCAGATTCAATTCGCCCACCCCCTTCAACCCCAGAACCGGCACGGGCGTGGTGGAAGACTTGACGCTCAGTGCAACACCAAGGTTCCCCAGGTCATTGCTCCCCCAGCATTTCACTGTGCCTTTGGTTAGCACCGCACAGGCGTACTCACCGCCAACGCTTATCGCCGTCACATCGTGGTCAAGGCCAGGAACCATTTTTGGGGCGATGGGCATACCGGGAACCCAACACAATACCGAACCAGCCCGGGTAAGCGCGCATGCCTGCGCGTCCTGCGTACTGATGGCGGTAACACCGCTGGGCAAGCCTGAAACCGCCTGCGGTGCCGCGAGTGAAGCTCCCCAACACCACACGGCGCCTTCCGCCGTGACCGCACAGGTGTTAGCTGTTCCGGCCGCAATCGCGGTCAGGTGGGCGGGCAGTCCAGGAATTGCAGAAGGCACGTTGACAGAGGTCTGCTGCTTGCCCGGAATCCCGAGGCTACCGTTGAGGTTGAGTCCCCAACAGAAGCACCGCGCCTGCGCTGGTTAGCGCGCAGGTTTGATATCGGCTCGCAGAGATCGCCTTAACACCTTTTTCCAGGCCAGTTGCCGCGGTAGGAGTCTGAGTGGCGGTGGATGTGCCGTTACCCAATTCTCCATGGTCGTTGTAGCCCCAGCACAAAACAGCTCCCGTACTCATCAACGCGCAGTGGTGCGAAAAGCCGGATGCGACAACCGTAACACCTTTTTCAAGTCCCTTCACCGGCGCCACTACACCGGTGCCGGAGAAGATACCCCAGCACTGTGCCGCGCCGAGTTTTGTAACCGCGCAAGTGCTGGACATACCCGCCGCCACCCATGTCGCCCTATCGGTTAGGCCGGAGATCGCCGTCGCTGTCAGCACGTCATTGAAACCGGACGCGCCATTGTTTACTTGCCCATTGTCGTTTCTTCCCCAGCAAATCACAGCACCTGCGGCTGTGAGCGCACATGTGTGGTTGCCATTTGAGCTGAGCATCGGCTTGATCGACTCGGCATCAAGAAGGGAACAGGCGGCGACGATGTTCGCCATCAAAAATCCAAACAGGAAAGTCTTCTTCACCCGGGGCATGGGGAACTCCTGGAGGCTGCCACATTCGACGATGGTGGCGGGCAGCTCTCAATTGCCGTTGCGCCCAAACCATAGCCCCGTCGATTTCTTCTGTCAATGCGAATCAGTACTTCACAATCGCCGCAAACGACTTCGCATCCAGCGATGCCCCACCCACCAGCGCTCCATCAATCTCCTCTTGCGCCATCAGCAACGCCGCATTCTCCGGCTTCACCGACCCTCCATAGAGAATGCGCAACTTCCCGGCGAACTCTTCGCCAAACACTTCCGTGGCTTCGCGCCGGATCACCGCATGCGCCTCGACCGCCAGCTCCGGAGTTGCCGTCTTTCCCGTGCCAATCGCCCAGACCGGCTCATACGCCACCACCATGTGTGCGCCTTTTTTCGCGGAAACCGCATGGAAAGCCCGTACACACTGCCGCCGCAAAACATCGTCGGTCAATCCGGCCTCGCGCTCTTCCAGCACTTCGCCGACGCAGCAAATCGGCGTGAGCCCGGCTTCCAGCGCCGCCTTCAAACGCATATTTACTGTGTCGTCGGTTTCACAGAAATACTGCCGCCGCTCCGAGTGCCCGATGATCACATGCGTCACACCCAACGCAAGCAGCATCCCAGCCGAAGTCTCCCCGGTAAATGCACCTTCGTTTTTCCAGTGCACATTCTGGCCGCCCACTGCCACGGTCGATCCCTTCGCCGCGTCCAGCGCCGCCGCCAGATCGACGTCCGGCGGACAGACTACAATCTCGTCCCGGGTGTGGCCGGAAACCAGGGGCAGAAAGTCGCGAAAGAATTCCCGCGTCTGCTCCGGCGTTTTATACATCTTCCAGTTGGCAGCGATCAGCTTTTTTCTCATGATGGGGTCTTTTCGATTCGGAACGGGGACGCAAGGTTGGAAAGGTTTAGATTTTCAGCCGCGCTCGTATATGCGCGCAAAGTCGCATCGTCAAAGAGAACGAAGCGAACCTTGGTGACGTGTTGTGCGATGGCTAATCCTTCGAGTGCAGACGACACGGCAATCGGCGCAGCTTCCGCCAGCGGATATCCAAACGCGCCGGTTGAGATTGCCGGGAATGACAAAGACTCAACCCCGTATTGATCGGCCAATCGGATCGACTCGCGATGACAATTCGCCAGAGTTTCGGCTTCGCCACGCTTTCCGCCGCGATAGATCGGACCCACGGTATGAATCACATATTTCGCCGCTAACTGTCCGCCCGTCGTGATCACAGCCTTTCCTGCGGAAAGGCTGCCAATCTCGTTCACGATTTCCTGGCATGCGGCGAGGATCGCAGGCCCGCCGACTTTGTGGATCGCGCCATCGACGCCTCCTCCTCCCAGCAGGGAAGAGTTCGCCGCGTTTATGATTGCCCCAGTCGTCTCTCGCGTGATGTCGCCGGGACCATAGAACTCAACCGTCCTGCCCCGTTTCAGCACGAGTCGAATGGTGAAGTCCTGCACGACTGAACCCTGGCCGCTCACTTCTTGTCCGTCAATGCTTCGACTCCCGGCAGTTTCTTTCCTTCCAGAAACTCGAGCGATGCTCCGCCGCCGGTAGAAATGTGCGTGATTTTATCCGCGACCCCGGCTGCGCGAACCGCAGCCACTGAATCTCCGCCGCCGACGATCGACGTGGCCCCCACGTTTTCCGCGATCGCATGAGCGATCTTGAACGTCCCTCGCGAGAATGCCGGAACTTCAAACACTCCCATCGGCCCGTTCCACACGATGGTTCGCGCCCTCGATATCTCCTCCGAAAACAATTCGATCGTCTTTGGCCCAATATCGAGCGCCATGCGGTCGGCTGGAATCGGCTGTCCTTCGCCGATTTGCTGCACCACCGCGTTGTTCTCAGGCTTCATCGCGACCACGTGATCGATGGGCAGCAGCAACTTCACATTCTGCTTCTTCGCTTCCTCCAACAGTTGCCGTGCCAGGTCTACCTTGTCGGCTTCCAGCAGCGACTTACCGATCTCCTGCCCTTGCGCTTTCAAGAACGTATACGCCATCCCGCCGCCGATAATCAGCGATTCCACCTTGCCCATCAAACTGCGAATCACTTCGATCTTGTCGCTGACTTTTGCCCCACCCAGAATCGCAACAAACGGCTCCTCGGGATGCTCCATCGCTTTGCCCAGGTATTGCAGCTCCTTCTCCATGAGCAGCCCGGCCGCCGATTTCGATACCGACTTCGTAATCCCCACCGTGGATGCATGCGCCCGGTGCGCCGTGCCAAACGCGTCGTTCACATAGAAATCCGCCAGATTCGCCAGCTGCTTCGAAAACTTCTCATCGTTAGCTTCTTCTTCGGCATGAAAACGCAAATTCTCCAGCAGCAGCGTCTGGCCCTTTTCCAGTTGCGTGGCCACTTCTTCCGCTTCCGGCCCAACGCAGTCCGGGCAAAAACCTACGTTTTCCCCACGCGCCAGTTCCTTGTCCAGCACCATGCGCAGCCGCTCGGCCACCGGCTTCAGGCTCATCTTAGGATTCGGTTTTCCCTTCGGCCGCCCCAGGTGCGAAGCCAGAATCAGCCGCGCCCCGTGCCGCAGCGCATATTCGATGGAAGGCAAAGTTTCGCGAATGCGCGTGTCGTCCATCACCCGACCGTCGTCGAGCGGCACGTTGAAATCAACTCGCATCAGAATGCGGTGGCCGTTAAGAGGGAGATCACGAATGGATAGCTTGGACATTTTGGCAGGTCGTCCTTATTTAAGTTAGCAACGCGTCGCAGCGTCATGAAGAAACGACGCTTCGTAGCGCCGCATTAGAATAGAGCCGCCGTCTCGGCGGCTGCAGCGCGGGCGCCCCCGCCCACGCTGCATAAACCGGCGAGCCGCCGGCAGTTTCTAAGACCTACAAACCTTTGCTCGCAATGTAATGAATCAAATCTCGCACGCGGCAGGAGTATCCCCATTCATTGTCATACCAGGAGATCACCTTCACGCAATTGCCCGCGACCACCAAGGTCATCGGCGCATCCACAATCGATGAGCGCGGATCGCCCTTGAAATCCGAAGACACCAGCTCGCCCTCCTCGACACCCAGATACCCTTTCAGTGGCCCACTCTCGGAGGCTTTTTTCAGCGCCGCATTCACTTCTTCCCTCGTCGTCTTCTTTTCCACCCACGCGACCAGATCGACGACAGAGACGTTCGGAGTCGGCACGCGCATGGCGAAGCCATCCAGCTTTCCAGCGAGATCAGGGATGACGAGTTTCAGCGCTTTCGCCGCGCCAGTGGAGGTCGGAATCATATTGATCGCCGCTGCACGTGCCCGCCGCAAATCTTTGTGCGGGAAATCCAGAATCACCTGATCGTTGGTGTAAGAGTGAATCGTAGTCATCGTCCCGCTGACGATCTTGAATTCGTCATTGATGACCTTGGCGATGGGGGCCAGGCAATTCGTGGTGCACGATGCGTTCGAAATAATGTGGTGCTTCGCCCCATCGTACTTCTCATGATTCACGCCCAACACCAGCGTGATGTCTTCGTTCTTAGCCGGAGCTGAGATGATGACTTTCTTCACTGAGCCGCGCATGTGCTTCTTGGCGTCGTTCGCGTCGGTAAAATGTCCGGTCGATTCAATTACCACCTGAGCACCTACGGAATCCCACGGCAACGCTCCCGGATCTCTCTCCTTGAATACCTTGATGGTCTTGTTATCGATCGTGATGCTGTCCGCGCCCGCGCTGATCTTGTTGGGCAGATTGCCCAGGATCGAATCGTATTTAAGAAGATGCGCCAGCGTTTTCGGATCGGTGAGATCATTCACCGCCACGAATTCGAGGTCGGGATCCTTCAACGACGTCCGCAGAACATTACGGCCGATGCGTCCGAAGCCGTTAATGCCAACTTTAATTGCCATGGTTTCTCCGTTTTATAATTGCTTCAGGCTAACAGCAGAAATCTACTAGGCTGTAAATGGAACAAATGATGTTAGCAGGATGCAGAAGCGACGTAAATGATCGGAGCCTGTGATTCGAAGGTTGGTCATCCCATCACGGAACGCTGTGCGGGCGGTTCTTGACAGCCGGGTTAAAGAAAGCTTATTTCCAGGAACGCATCCGCCTTGCTAAACGGAGACGACAATCGTGCCAACAAATACTTTCGGTTGACGGTTGCCCGCGCGCGAGCGTGCTCTTCCGGCGGCAAAATTCGCACCGTCGCCGGGAACTCCGCTCCGGTTACTTTTCCACGCATCGTGCACGGAGCGACTTTCACACGCGGGTTATTTCGAATGCGTTTGGTCTTGCCCATATCGCTGCGCGTCATCACATAGAGCCGGTCGCCATTTTCTCCAAACCACACCGGAGTCGCAACCGGCGCCCCGCTCTTACGGAACGTGATCAGAGAAATATATTTCTGCCCGTGAATCGCGGAAGGAACCTTTCCAGCCATAACGACATTTTAGCCTCCGTGCTCCAAACATGTGGAGAAAGCCAGGCGTGCGCTTCGGATCATGTGGGGACAGCCGCCTCGGCTGTCCAGTCGAGCGAAGCTCGACAGCCGCTTCCTGCCGCAAGACTCCGGTTCCCGTTCCGCTGTCAGCCGTGGTTCGCGCCCACCTCCTTCGATTGATCCCGCCCTCTCTTCTGTGTTAAAAGCCTTTTATGCGCAAATGGATGCGCGAGCGCTTGCAGCGCCGCAAGAAATCCCCCGCCGATACCTCTGGCCAACCCGCTCCTCCGCCCCTGCAACCGGCATATTTCGAGACGGATCAGCAGCCCGAAGCCGCGCCCGAGAGCGCCAGCGGCGAATCGGAAATTTCGATTCCCGTCGCGTCCGAACCTCCTCCATCTCGTCGACAACGCAGCGCCCCGCGGCCTTCCCCAGAGGTTCAGTCATCCGATGCTCAGTCTGATACCCAGTCTGACATTCAATCTCCCGCAGCGCCCCCTTCGGCACCGGGTTCATCGCCGGGTCGCGGTCGCCGCCGTCGTGGCGGACGTGGACGCGGCGGACGTGGCCGCGAACAAGCCGTTGCCCAAGCTTTTACTCCCGCCGCTGTAAAAGGATCGATACCGGCGGTTCCATTCGAACCAGCAGAACTAGATTCTCCACAAGAAGCCGGTACAGAAGCAGAAGAGGGAAACGAGTTTCCCGACGCAGCCCAAATCCAGATGACGCCCCAGATCACCCCCCCGGTTCTCGAATCGGCAGCGCCCAGAGCTCCAGTGATTCCCGCCGCGCCGCCGCGTCCACCGAAAGGCATTGTCGTACTCGCAATCGGACTCCCCGGTTCCGGCAAGAGTTCCTGGTTCAAGCGCCATAACGTCGTCCCGCTCTCCAGCGACATGGTCCGGTCGTTACTTTTCGACGACGTGCGCGAGCAGCGCTTTCAGGATCTCGTCTTCTCCAACCTGCGCTCCATGTTGAAAGCCCGCCTGGTCGCCAAGCGTCCCATGAACTATGTTGACGCCACCAACCTCACTCCTCAGGAGCGTCAGCATTGGATCAAACTCGCCAAGGATAACCAATACGAAGTGCACGCAGTTTTCTTCGACGTGCCCCTCGACGTCTGCCTCGAACGCCATCAGCGCCGCGACCGCGTTGTCCCTGAGGACGTAATGCGCCGCATGGCCGCCAAGTTGAAGCCGCCCGCCTTCGAAGAAGGCTTCGCAAAAATCACCGTAGTCCGCGTAAAAAAGAAAGACCCAGAAACTCCCTAAGACGTTGTCATCCTGAGCGTAGCCGCTCTTCAGGCGAAGCGAAGGATCTCCCGCTTCACCGGCATGGCGCGTGAGCAGAGGACAATGCTGAGGGAAAAGAAGGGCGAAGCCAGCAAAGGGAAGGGCGCGAGTTTACTCGTGCCTTAAAGCTCTCAAAACAAGACTGCGCTTTAGCGCCCGAGACCAACGACCAATGACGCTTCATCCCTTTAAATACGGCAGCATCTCCTTAAACGCCGCCGAAGCCGAAGACCTCATCAGCTCATAAACCATCATCTCAGTCGACGAAATCACCGCCCCCGCCGCCCGCATTCGATCCAACCCAATCTTCCAATTCCACTCCGTCCGCGAACTCACCGCATCCGACGCCACGTGCACGATATATCCTTCGCGCAGCGCCGCCAGCGCCGTCTGCATCACGCAGATATGGCTCTCCATCCCGCACAGCAGCAGCGTATTGCGGTTGCCCGGCAGCCGTTTCAGCAGCGTGCAGAACACATCGCTGCCAAAACACGAGAACAGATTCTTGTCGATCGCCTCAGTTTCCGGCAGCAACGCCGCAACCTCGGGGACAGTCTTGCCCAACCCTTTCGCATACTGCGTGCTGACAATCGCTGGAATCTTCATCACACCCGCCGCGCGAATCAGCAACTGCAAATTCCGCACTAACTGATCTTTCTGAAAAATCGGAGGCAAAAGTTTTTCCTGAATATCCACAACCAGCAAAGCGCATCGCGCCGCCTCCAGCGTTTGCCGCGCCGCCTCCGCGTGATCGCCGGCGTTATGATCGCCAGCACTCCCCGCGAGCCTTTCCAAACTTGTTGCCATACTTCCTCCCTGAGCGACAGCTCCCCAACTAGATTCTACTCAAGAACCCTTTGTGCACCTCTGTGATCCTCTGTGTTCAAGGTTTTTGAGTCTGCGCCACGAAGGCTCGTCGTAATCTGTTGACCGCCTCTGCCCGGAACCATAAAATGAAGTGGACGTTAACTCAACGCTCGGTTGAGTCCAAATTGCCCCCTCGTTCAACGGCTAGGACACCTGCCTCTGGAGCAGGCTATCGGGGTTCGAATCCCTGGGGGGCAGCCAATCAATTCCCAAATAAATTAGAGTCTCCGGCGCATCGCCGTGTGGCGAGAGCCTTCGCCACAACGACTGAAACAGCCGCCGAAACCTTGTCCCCTGTCATGCATTCCTGCGCTGCTCTCGATGTGATATTGTGCGGTTGTCCGGAGAGCGATTCCCGAGACTGTCTATCTTCAGGAAATAAAGTCTTCACAATGCATGCCCGGTTTGCCACACGCCCGTGTATCGACCGGTAGCCAGGCGCATCGGAAGGAGCGGCGCTGATGGCACCGATTCTTCTCTGGCTCATCCTGATTCTCTGCCTGCTGATCTCGGTGGTGAAGTACTTGGTGGGCATCATCATGCGCTTCTCTTTTCCAGGCACCAAGGCTCGCAAAGACTACACCTACAAACCGACGGTCAGCGTGCTGATGCCTTGCTACAACGAAGGCAAAACGGTCTACGAAACCATTGAAAGCATCAGCAAGAGCAATTATCCCAACGAAAGATTTGAAGTGATCGCGCAAGACGATTGTTCGGCCGACGACAGCTACGAGTGGATGCTGAAAGCGCAGCGCGACTTTACCAACATACGCATCAGGACCGGCCGAAATGCCATCAATAGCGGCAAAGCGCGTTCGGTCTGCAACGCCCTGCAGCTCTCCACATCGGAAATCATCATTTCCATCGATTCGGATTGCATCTTTCACCCCGATGCGATTCGCGAACTGACCGCGTGCTTCGCCGAGCCCCGCATGGGATCGGTCGGTGGCCGGGTTGGAGTGCGGAACCCAAACGACAGCGTCATCACTGCGATTCAGACCCTGATCTACTATTCGGCGTTCCAGCTTTACAAGATTCCCGAGAATTGGACGCGCAGCATCTGCTGCATCAGTGGATGCCTGTTTGCGATCCGCCGTGAACTGCTGCTCGAGATTGAGCCGGCAATTCGCGCGCGAAACTGGTTTGGGGTTCCAGTAAATCAGGGAGAAGACCGGTTCCTGACCCACCAGACCTTGCTGCGAGGTTATGGAACTTACATTAATAATGATGCGCTTTGTTGGACAACGGTGCCTAACACCTTATCTGTTCTCTTTAAACAGCAACTCCGCTGGCGGCGCAGCATCGTGCGCGATTTTTTCTTCACGATGAAAACGCTTCCGCAACACGTCTGGAAGCTGCATCCCAACACAGTCTTCACGCTGGTGCTGACGCCGGTGGGAGCGTTGGTGGGTTTGCTGGTCGTTGTTAATATGCTTACGCAGGATCCTCTGTCGTGGACCGGACCCGTACCGCTGATTACCGCTTTGTCCATCGGAGCGATTCTGAGTTGGGTGATCAAGCGTTATAGCGCGAAAGAAGCGGTCAAGCATCCCCTGGCCTTTGCTGCCTATGTCGCGTGGTCGTTTGTAAGTAGTCTGTTTCTCACGCCGCTGGCTCTGTGCACTATGGATTCGGCAGACTGGGGCACGAGAACCATAGAAGCGGCAGTCGTACCAGAACAAGAGGTGCCTCTTGGCAACGCCACCCGTTGAAACCACACCGCCGGAAACGAAAACCATCTCGCCTCCCCGCGCGACTAAAGCTCCTGCCGGGCAGAGGCTGCACGCACTGCACTACAAGCTCGTCCTCACGGTGTACCGGGTCTTTGCGATATCGGTGTTGTATCTGGTGTTGATCGGCATTCTCGCGTACGCCTGGGTGATGGGTTTTTATGCCGTGAATAGTTCGTGGGCCGCGCCGGTGATTCTCTCGGCCGCGGACGAAAAGAGCCTCGACTTCCGTGAAAAGCTAGTCACCAGCCAGCAGACCATTGAAGACCTGAAAGTCGACACCAAGAAGCTAGGCGATGGTGTTGCCGAAATGAAAAAACATCGCGCCGCGTTGCTGGCGCTCGAACCGGAGCTGCAAGCCGCCATCGCCCGGGAACATAAACATAATCTCGTCGCCGGCCCCGCGCTTTCGACCCTTGACCAGCAAAAACTGGATGATAATGCGAAGACGCAGAAAGTCCTGGAGACGCTGAACCAGGTAGAGTCGAACATTCACAAAGACCTCAGTTCCGGATTGATCACGCAAGGCGATGCCGCAACGCAACTGGCGGCGGTGAACCAGATAAGGGACGCTTACACCGACAGCAAAATCGCCGAGGTCCTGCTGACCGACAGCGTGCTCGATAAAACGACGGTGGGCACGGGCTCGCTCGACGTGCTGGTGAAGCAGGCTGAACTCAGATCCGAAGTCGCGCAGCTCGATGTCGCGATTAATGTCGCCGAGAAACAGTTGCTGGAAGAAAACCGGCAGATCGATCGCCTGCATCAGGCGATCGCTACCGCGAAACAGAATCCTTATTACCTGAATGCATCCGGAGGACAAACGCTCTACTTCGCCTTCGTTCCTTATGACGACCAGGCCTACGCTACGCCCGGCACTGCCATTTACGACTGTTATCTGAACATGGTTCTTTGCCGCAAGGTCGGATCGGTGAAGCAGGTCTTTCCCGGCGAGGAGCAGGCGACCCATCCAATTTTCAAGACGCAGATTCGCGGCTTCCTGATCCAGATGAATCTCGACAATTCCGAATCGGCGAAGTCCAAGACCGTATTCATGGGACGCAAACCCGTGTTGTTCTAGCCGATGCCTTCTGACATCCTTCCAAGCAGAAGCAAACCAAGGAGAAGCAAATGTTTCCCAGTCACTGGAAGTGGGTGATGACGTTTGTTTTATTCGCGAGCATGTTCGCACTCGCCCACGATACGAACGATACAAACGACACAAATGATCAACTGGCTTACTGCTCTTACCTGACGCAGCAGGCTGAGGCTCAGCGGGATTTGTTGCGCACGCCCACCGCCTTTGGCGGCCTGACACAGCCCGAGACCGGCCTTCCCGTGCAGATTGTGGGCGGCGCGTCGCTCGGACTTTCTAATTTCAGAAAGGCTGGTCTCACCATTGACGTTGCCCGCAAGAACTGCGAACTCTACAAGGCGACGACGTCAGCACAGCAGAACGTTCAGTATGCCTTAGCGAATCTGGAAAGGGAGGCGCTGTCCCACCGGTTGCTTCTGATCGACGAGGCGTCGAAGACCCTCAACGATTTGCTCGACCAGACGGCCAAGATGGTGGAGGCGCAAAATGCGACGCGCCTGATGCTGTTTACCCTGCAGACGACCAAGATCAAGATCGAAGCCGACCGCGCCGACACGCAGTCGAAGATCGCGGCTCTTTACATTCCTCCGCTCAGCGGCGAAGCGCTCAAAGATCTGTTAGCCGACAAGGAGAATCGCGAGACCAACGAACAGAAGGCGCTGGGCAAACTAGCTCGCCAGAGTGATTGGGATGTAGCTCTTTCGGTGGGCGTGCATCAGCAAGTCAATCCGGTTGCGTATGGCGCTCAGCCCTATGGAACCGTATCGATCAACTACAACCTTGCCAGCCATTCCATCAACAAGCATCTGGATCGAACCGTAGATGCTTACCACGAATGGAAGAAAGTGCAGGAAGGCGACATCGTGCGCAACGCGGAGGTGCTGCATCAGCAACTGCTCGACAACGCGGCGTCTCAGGAATTGCGGCTGAAATCGTTGCAGGCAGAGAGCGGAGAGATGGACAAAAACCTGCAACTCGTCGCGAATCCGGACACGTCTATGGCTCTCGACTTCCGCAATCAATTGACCGCAGCGCGACTCCTGTTGCAGATCGAAACCGGGGACGCCAGCTTTCGAATCGACCGGTTGCGCGAGTATCTAGCAAGGAATTATTGATCGCGCCCTGGCGATTACACTCGTTAAGTCAGGACCGCGGCATCTCGTGTTTGATCCCGATCTTTGGAAGAAGTAGTCTCCATTCGAGGATGCATAGCTATGACAGACTGGTTCGCACGCCCCGTCTTACACGTCAAGGACGTTGAGGCCTCGCTTCGCTTTTACATAAACCGGCTCGGCTTCACGTGTCCCTGGCGCTATGGCGAGGATGGCAGAGCGTCTGTCGCACAGGTTGACCGGCAGGGCTGCGCGCTTATCCTGGCTGATACCTGGCCGGAGAAAGTTGGCAAGGCGCTGATGTTCATTTCCCTGAACGTCGAGCCAGACGCTAGCGAGACGACTAGCGAGACGGCGACACGTGAGGCCGCCGTCGCCGCCTTGGATGCGCTACGCGCGGAACTTGAGGCCAAGGGCGTTCCGGTCAAAGAGGGTTCGTGGGGCTACCGCCTTCTAGTGGTCGATGATCCCGACGGCAATCAGCTCTTCTTCAACTATCCGAACGAGGTTGCATCCGGCAAGATTGCTCGCAATGAAGCGTAACACCATCTCGCCTTGCCAGCGCGCGGCGGCCTGTAACGCAGCCGCCGCGCCCGTCGTCTTCGTCGATCATTCTTGCCCTTGTAGCATCGCTGTTCGAAACCGATTGCCCGGTGCGGCAAAATCTGCCGACCAGCGGCGTGCCTGCGCGATACAGATGATGTGGAGGATCAGAAACAGCGGCACGGCAAACGTAGGAATGTAGCTCATGGGAAGCACGGTCATGGCTCCGGTGGGTATTCCGCGCGGATCGATAATCCCGGAGAGCGTTCCAAGGGCCAGGGCGTTGACCAGGTCGGTGATTCCCAGAACCTGCCAGAAGATGAAGCCTTTCCGATGCCCCGGGTTGGCGAGCCCGAGAGCCGCGAACGGTGCTGTCACGCCGATAGCGATATCGCCCCATCCGGCGGACCAGGCGAAGAACCCGGGCAGAATCTTATAGACGCCGAGAACCAAAAAGACAAAACCTGCGATGCGCAAGCTTTGCACAAGGGTGAGGGTAAACGGGCTCAGCGACAGCACAAACTGGCGGAATCCGGGCGACGATGCAAACCAAACCAGGAACAGCACAATGGGCGCGAGCACCGCGATGCCGAGTGCGATTGGCGGCGTATTAGGCTCGTTGCGGTAGAGGTGCATAGCGGACGAGAACAGCGAAAAGGCAAACCAGGCTGCCAGCAGCCCGGCGCTGATTTTGGCGTATTTCGACATGACGGTCTCCTTTTTGGCGAATCTGCTTTTGGCGAATTGCTATGAAGTGACCGTCGCGGTCACTTCGTTGGCTAGCTTGAAAAGTTCGTCCCAACGCTTGTCCCCGAGCTGAGACCGAAGTGCGCGCTGGACTTGTTCCCAGTGAGGACTCGCTCGCTTGAATTCGGCTTTTCCGGCGTCGCTCAGCGACAGCCACCGCTCCCGGCGGTCGTCGCCAAACCGGCTGACGATCCAGCCCCGGCGCACCATGATCGCAAGTGTTCGAGTGAGCGTCGTGCTATCGATAGCCAGAATCTCCCCGAGCGTGCCCTGGGAAACTTCTCCAGCCAGGGATAAGGCTTGCAGAAGGGTGAATTGCGTACCTCTGAGGCCGAGCGGCCGGAGAGCCGCGTCGTAATGCTGGGTGAGCGCGCGCGAGGCGCGACGGACACTCGCGCACATACAGGGAAGAGGGATTGTCGCGGCTTTTTTCATATCACAATAGATGCATATGCATCTATTGTGATTCAGGAAAATCGAGGCGCGAGAGGATGGGGCACCGCCTGCCGACATGAGGCATCCTTCTTGCATGCCGTGATCTAATTCTCAAGTACTCATCATGATCATCGTTCTAATGGGAGTCTCTGGCGCAGGTAAAACGACAATCGGAGAATTATTGGCCGAAGACCTCGGCTGGCAATTCGCCGACGCCGATGACTACCACTCTGCGGCGAACGTCGAAAAAATGCGAAACGGCATCCCGCTGACCGACGCCGATCGCGCGCCCTGGCTCGAAACTCTGCGCTCCCTGATTGCCTCGTGGATTGCCGCGAAAACGAACGCTGTTCTTGGCTGTTCCGCGTTGAAGCAGTCCTATCGCGAAATCCTTCAGGTCTCGCCGGAAGTGCACACCGTCTATCTGAAGGCGAGCCCTGAAGTGTTAGCACAACGTCTGCGCGCGCGCCACGGACATTTCATGACCGAACAACTTCTTCAGAGCCAACTCGCGACCCTGGAACAACCCGGCGATGCCATCGTGATAAACGCCGACTGCTCGCCCGCAGACATTGTCGCGGAAATCAAATCGAAGCTAAACTTTTAACGGCAGATCTTGAAGGCAGCGTGTCGCCGCGTTGCCGCGATTAACTCCCCACAAACCGCGCATACAAGCTACGCGCCACGCCCGTATCCGTCGTCCCTTTGATAATCGCTCGCCCATCCGGAAACAGCGTCATCTCATACGGATCGCGCCAGAACTTCAACACAAACTCGTTGTGCCGGACCACGCCGAGCACTTCCAGTCGTCGCTGCAACTCGGCAAAGTCAATCGGCCGTGCCCGCTCGTGAATCTGCACCGAATTTCGCCCGCACATCGTGATGTGCGGACGTCCTTCCCCCGCCAGATGCACAAACTCTCGCTCGCCGCACGCCCGGCAACCGGCGCGCGGCTTCGCTGCCGCAATCTCCGCTTGCTCGTTGGTCCACACATCGCACGACCACAGCGTCTTGCGCAAACGCTTCGCCGCCTCGCCGCCCACCAGCAACTTCACCGCCTCGGTCGCCGCAATCGAAGCCACCACGTTTACCGCGCTATTCAAAATGCCGCTGGTCTCGCAAGTCTCCACCATGCCACGCGGCGTATCCGGAAAAATGCACGCTAAGCACGCGGTTTCCCCCGTCAGCACATTCAGCGTCACCCCATAACTGCCCACGGCTGCCGAATAAATCCACGGCAGGGAACTCTTCACAGCATAATCGTTCAGCAAATATCGAGTTTCGAAATTGTCGGTCCCATCGAGAATTACATGCATTCCATCAAGCAACGCTTCAATGTTCGATGGAACCAAATCCTCCACTCGGCTCTCGACCACAATTTCCGAATTGAAGGCCCGAATCCTCCGCTTCGCCGCAATCGCCTTAGGCAGCGACTCGGACGCATCCTCCTCTTCAAATAGCGACTGCCGCTGCAAGTTGCTCGGCTCAACGTAATCCCGATCGATAATTCGCAGAGTCCCCACCCCGGCGCGCGCCAGCAGCGAAGCCAGTGCCGACCCGGTGGCGCCGCATCCCACAATCGCGACTCGCCCTGCCGCCAACCGCCGTTGCCCTTCCGCGCCGATCCCACGAAACAGAATCTGCCGCGAGTATCGTTCCTCGAAGCGCGCATCCGTCTTTGCATCGACCTTTGTTTCACCCTGCGCTTCGAACTCTGCCCCGATCTTCGCCTTTTCCACGTCATGCCCCAAGGAGGTCACCAGTTCCCGCTCGCAAAACCTTTATTATAAGGGCCTGAACTCCTTCAACCGCCGGATGCATACAACACGGCCTTTTCGCCCATCATCGAAATCAACCAACGGGCTCAAGGATCCTATTTGCTGAAACGGTACGCGTCGTCGCTCATGCTGATCGTTCTTTCCACCGGGATTTTGCCCGGTGCGATCGCCCGCGCCGCATCCGCCCAGCCCACCGCCCAGAATTCGCAAGCCAATCGCCCTTCATCCGCGTTGTCGTCCATGTCCGAGTACGTCGGACGCACCGTCCGCTCAGTCGATCTTCCTGGAGCCGTCGACCGCGACCGCCTCCTGCAAATGATTCCCCAAAAATCCGGCCAGCCCCTCGATCGCAACGAAGTTCGCGAAAGCATCCGCATCCTCTTTTCCACCGGGCGCTTCGCTGATATCCAGGCCGAGGTTGTTCCCTCCGGTTCCCAAGTTCTGCTCACCTTCACGACTTCGCCAAACTTTTTTGTCGGCGCCGTCGAAGTCGAAGGTGCTCCCAGCCATCCCAATGCCAACCAGTTGCTCAACGCCTCAAAGTTCCAGCTCGGCGAGCTTTACACGCTCGATAAACTTGACCGCGCGCTTGAGAACATGCGCCAGCTCATGCAGGAGAACGGCTATTATCGCGCTCGCGTTACCGCCGAAAGCACTTCCAACGCCACCAATCAGCAAGTCAGCGTCCTCTTTCACATCAGCGCCTCCGAACCCGCCCATATCGGCGAAGTGAAACTGAACGGCCACTCGTCTCTGTCGGAGGCCGATCTTCAGGACATTTCCCGCATGCACCCCGGCGAGCGCGTCACCGCCGCCCGCGTCACCAACTCTTTGCAACACCTGCGCAAGAAATTCCAGAAGCAGCAACGCGTTCTCGCTCAGGTTTCGATTGCCGAGCAGAAATATCATCCCGAGAGCAACGCCGTCGACTACACATTTCTCATCAACCCCGGCCCCGTTGTGGTCGTCTACACTCTCGGCTATCACGTCAGCCGCGGTGTTCTCAAGAAAGAGATCCCAATTTACGAAGAAAACGCCGTCGATGACGATCTGCTCAACGAGGGCGATCGCAACCTCCTCGATTACCTCCAGTCTCGCGGCCTATTCGACGCGAAGGTAAGCTTTCAGAAGGAAACCATCGATGAGACTCTGCGTGTGATTTATCGCATCGATCCCGGCCCCCTGCATAAGCTCGAACTCATCGATATCACCGGCAACAAATATTTCTCCCGGCAAATGCTGCGCTCTCGCCTGCAGATTCAGGCCGCCAGCACCTTCTCCCGCGGACGCTACAGTGGCGACTTGCTCAAAAGCGATGTCGAGAACCTTCAGTCTCTCTACGTCTCCAATGGATTTCGCGAGGCAAAAATTCAGACCAACGTCGATGACAACTTTCACGGTGCCGAGAATCACCTCGCGGTCCGCCTGCTCATCGACGAAGGCCCGCAAACTCGCGTCGGCGATTTTCACATCACCGGCAACCACGCCATCAAGAGCGAGGACTTCAACGATCTCGAAACCGAAGCCGGCCAGCCCTATGCCGATCAAAAACTGGCCAATGATCGTGAGAAAATTCTCAACCGTTATTTCAACCTTGGATTTTCCAACGCCACCCTCGACATCCTCGCAAATCCCTCGCCCACGCAACCCGGCCGTGAAGATATAACCTTTAACATCAACGAAGGCGAGCAATTCTTCGTCAATCAGGTAATGGTCGCGGGTCTTGACCACACCCGCGAATACGTCGTCCAGCGCGAAGTCCTGGTCGCTGCCGGACAGCCGCTCAGCCAGCAGGATCTCCTCGACACTCAAAGCAAGCTCTACGACCTCGGCATCTTCAGTCAGGTCGATGCTGCCGTCCAAAATCCCGATGGCTCCGAGTCCCAGAAAAATGTGCTCATCCAGTTGCAGGAGGCCAAACGCTATACCTTTACTTACGGCGTCGGCCTGGAATTCGAAACCGGACTCCCCGCCGGAACCAGTTCCCCCGCCGGTTCTACCGGTGTAAGTCCCCGCGTTGAACTCGACGTCACCCGTCTCAACGTCGGCGGCCGCGACCAAACTTTAACCTTCCAGTCTCACGTTGGACGCCTGCAGCAACGCGGCCTCGTCAGCTACGAAATCCCCAAGCTCTTCAACAACAGCCGCTTCAAGATTTTCTACACCGCTTTCTACGACAACAGCCTCGATGTCTCCACTTTCACCTCCCAGCGGCTCGAAGGCAAAATCGATCTCCGCCAGCAACTCGGAAAACTGCAGGCCAATTACTCTACCTCCATCACCTACCGCTTCGACTACCGCCGCGTCAAAGCCAGTAACTTCGCGCAGGATTTTTCCCCCGCTGAATTTAATTTGTTCTCGCTGCCCGCCCGCGTAGGCGGCCCCGGATTTACTTACATCCGCGACAAGCGCGACAATCCTCTCGAAAGCACGAAAGGTCAGTACTTCACCCTCGATGCCTTTGGCGCATCCAGTTACTTCGGTTCTCAGGCAGATTACGGCCGCGCACTCGTCCAGGATTCCACTTACCATGCCTTCGGGCCCGCCAAGCACAAGTTCGTTTTTGCCCGCTCCACCACCATCGGACAGGAGCAGGTCTATCACGGCACTCGAGTTCTTCCCCCCGGAGCTTGTCAGGTCAGCAACTTAGCCACGTCCTGCACCCAGGGAATCGATGTCATCCCGCTGCCCGAAGTCTTCTTCGCCGGCGGGGGCAACTCCCATCGCGGTTTTGGGTTGAATCAAGCAGGACCTCGCGATCCTGATTCCGGCTTCCCCATCGGCGGCACCGCACTATTCGTCAACAGCGAAGAACTGCGCCTTCCTCCGGTTACTTTGCCCTACTTGGGCGAGGGCTTTGGTTTCGCCATCTTTCACGACATGGGTAATGTCTTCACAGCTGGCCACGATATGATTAAAGGTATGCTCCGTTGGCACCAGCCCGATCCATCGCAGTGCCTGCAATTCAGCCCGGCTACCGAAACTTCGCTTTATAACGGTTGCGTCACACGCTTTGACAATTCCGGCTACGACTACACCTCTCACGCTGTCGGCCTGGGGTTGCGTTATAAGACACCCATCGGTCCGTTGCGCTTCGACTTCGGGTACAATCTCAATCCAACGGACTATCCGATCGGCTACACCCTGAGCACAGCGCAAGCCCCCACAGCGCCATTCAGCCCGCAGCGCCTGGGACACTTCAACGTTTTTTTCAGCATCGGTCAGCCGTTTTGATTTGGAATTAATTGGAACTTCAGACTGGATTCAAACGGGACTTCGGAGTTGGGTTTCAAAGTGGGGCTATCAAAATTTAGATGAGCAGAACGATTCACAAAGCCTTCGCTGTCGCACAAACGCTCCTGGCGTCGGTGCTCATCCTCGTTCTAACGCTCGTCCTCGCGCCAGTTCGCGTCTCCGCCGAAGTATTGGACCGCATCGTCGCAACCGTCAATGGCCGCCTCATCCTGCAAAGCGATTTGGACGATGCTATCTGCTACGAAGCTCTTCTCAGCAATCGCGCCCTGGATCAGTTCACTGCCGATGATCGCCGCGCAGCGGTCGACCGCCTCATCGATCAGGAACTTCTTCGCGAGCAAATGAAGTCCGCCGATTTCCGTCACGCCACCGAAGCTGAAATTAACTCTCGCATCGCCGAAGCCCGCAAACTTTACCCTCAAGCCGCCGCCGACGATGCTTGGCCATCTCTCCTCGCGGGCTATCACATCACCGAAAAAGACCTTCACGCCCGCGTTCAACAAGAGATTGACTTGATGCGCCTCGTCGATGCCCGTCTCCGTCCCGCGGTTCAGATCGATTCCAAATCCGTCGAAGCCTATTATCGCGATCAGTTCGTTCCAAAGTTAAAACAGTCCGGCGCATCCGAAATCGCACTCGCCGACGTCTCCGCAAAGATTCGCGAACTGCTCACCGAGCAGAAGGTCAGTGAAATGCTCGTCTCCTGGCTGCAAACTCTTCGCTCCGAGAGTCAGGTTCGCCTCCCCGGCATTACCCCACCCTCCAACGGCCCCGGAGCCAACGATCCCGGAGTAAGCTCGCAGTGACCGTCGACACCGCCGAAACTTCCGCCGTTCCAACTCGTCGTCGCAGGTGGAAGTACTCGCTCATTTTTTCCGGCACCGCACTCTTTGCCGCTCTCGCGTTATTCGCCTACATGAACACCGCCTCGTTTCAAGCCCTGGTCCGTCGCCGCCTGGTTACCGAAGTCGAGCGCATCACCGGAGGCCGCGTCGAAATTGGCAGCATCCACACCACGCCGTTCCGTCTTCAGGTCGATGTCCGCGAGATCACCGTCCACGGCCGCGAGTCTGCCACTGACGTCCCGCTCGCTCACATCTCCCGCATCGTCGCCCGTCTCAAGATCAGCTCGCTTCTTCGCTCCGAACTGGCCTTCGACGAAGTGGTCCTCGATCAACCCGTCTTCCACGTCGCCTTCTATCCAGACGGCAGCACCAATTTTCCTGCTCGAAAAGCGGCTACACCATTCAATCCCGGCGCTGCGGTCGAGCAACTCTTTTCTCTCTCGATCAATCGTCTCGAACTTCGTCACGGCCGTCTTTTCTGGGACGATCAAACCATCCCTCTTGATTTCGCTGCCCGCGACACCGCTCTGCAGATGGATTATTCCTTCCTCAGCTCTAGCTACGATGGCCGTCTTCTACTCGGCTTCGTCGATACCAAACTTTTGGATTACAGCCCCTTCGCCTGGACCGGCTTCGCGGAATTCACTCTCAATTCCAACTCCGCCATAGTTACCTCTCTCAAATGGAATTCCGGCCACTCGCATCTTTCCGGCAACGGACAGATCACCGATTTCCGCCGCCCTCATTTTCAAGGTTCCTACGATGCTCAACTCGACCTCAACGAAGCCGCATCCATCGCCCGCCGCCGCGATCTCCGCTTCGGCATTCTCGAACTGAAGGGCCACGGCGATTGGTCGCTCAATCAGTTCGCTTCCGCCGGCCTGCTCACCCTTCGCGATTTTGCCTGGCAAGACGATCAACTCGCTTTCTCCAAAGCCGCGCTCAGCACCGGCTATTCCGTCACCGATCAGGAACTGAAACTCTCCAAGCTGCAAGGCAGAATTTTCAACGGAAGCTTCACTGGCGACGCCGAGTGGCAACACTGGCTCGCTCCCGATCAGCGCCTTTCGCCCGTCGCCAAGAAAACTTTCGAGACCGCTACTATTTCCGCTGCTCCTCCACTTAACAAGTCCGGGCAGAAAGGCGCAGCCAAGCCGTCTTCGCCCAAGCGGTCCGCCATTCAAAGCGCCATGATTCAAAGCGCAACCATCGTTCTGAAGCTGCGCGATCTCTCCGCCGACGAGGTTGTCGCCGCTCTTGGTGCACGCACCGAAGAGCTGCGCGGCCTTCATCCCGCCGGATCGACGTCCGGCTCCGTGGACGCTCGATGGAAGGGAACTCGTCGCGACGCCGAAGTTCAATTCGCCCTCGACGTCAGTCCGCCCGCGCATCCCATCGCGACACCACAACTCCCGCTCACCGGTCACGCCGCTGGCACGTACTACTTCGCCACCAACACGCTCGACCTTCCGCAGTTCACTCTGACCACGCCCACCAGCCGCATCCAGGCTTCCGGTTCACTCTCCGCAAAATCTTCGCTTCACCTCTCTGTTTCCACCACCAGCGTCGCCGATTGGCTCCCATTTATTTCAGCCGTGCGCGGCCCCGCGATTTTCCCCGTCACGCTGAATGGCCGCGCCACTTTCAATGGCAACATGACCGGCTCGCTCTCGTCTCCTCAACTCACCGGCTCGCTCTCCGGCAACGATTTCGACTTCAACCTTCCCGCTACCGTCGGCAATCGCCCCTTTCACACTCACTGGGATTCTCTTTCCGGCGACCTCCAGCTTTCCTTTGACGCGATCGCCCTGCGCAACGCCACTCTCAACCGCGACGACACCTCCGCCGAATTCGACGCCAGCTCTACACTCCAGAACGGCCACTTCACCCGCGACAGCAATTTCAACATTCGCGCCAACATCCTTCGTGCCGATCTCTCCGACCTGCAAGCCCTCGCCGGAATCAACTATCCCGTCACCGGACAGGCCGATGTTGCTCTCGAAGCCTCCGGAACTCTTGCCGATCCTCGCGGCCACGGAACCATTCATCTCAACAACGCCTTGGCCTACGGCGAAACCATTCAGCAATTCGACTCGACGTTTCAACTCGGCCAGGGAGAGATCGCCTTCAACGACATCCGCCTCTTGCACAACGATTCCGTCACTGAAGGCAGCGCCGCCTTTACTCTCTCGACTCGCGCGTTCCGTCTCGATCTCACGGCAAATAATTTCGATCTCGCCCGCGTCCGCCAGCTTCATTCCAATCGCTTGTCCATCGAAGGTCGCGCCGATCTCGTGGTCAAAGGCTCCGGCACTTTCGCCGCTCCTTCTATCACCGCGCAGGCCCACATCCGCAATCTCTCGCTCGACCGCGAACCTGTCGGCGATCTCGACCTGCAAGCCGTTACCCAGGGCAACGAGCTGAATGTCACCGGCAGCTCCCATCTGCAGCGCGGCTCGCTACTTCTCAACGGCAAGGTCCAGTTGCGCGAAGATTACCCCGCCACGCTCTCTTTCGAAATGGATCAACTCGATCTCGACCCCCTCTGGCGCTCCTATTTTCGCGGTCGGCTCACCGGTCACTCCGCGGTTGGCGGCACACTGGCGCTGCGCGGTCCGCTTCGTCACCCTTCGCAATGGACTCTCGACGGCACCCTCTCCGCGCTTTCACTCGACGTCGACAACGTCAACCTCCACAATCAGGATCCCATTCGCTTCTCTCTCGCCCGTGAGTCCATCAATATCGAACAACTCCATCTGCTCGGGCAGGGAACCGATTTCACCGCTCACGGCGCTGTGCTTCTTTCCGGGCCCCGCACCCTCGACCTTACAGCCGACGGCCGCATCGACCTCAAACTGCTCTCCACCTTCGATCCTGATTTCACTTCTTCCGGATTTGTCTCGATGAACATGGCCGTGGGCGGCACGCTCGACGATCCTCTGCCGCACGGCC
Organism: uncultured Acidobacteriaceae bacterium; assembly: GCA_963808195.1. Lineage (GTDB taxonomy): Bacteria > Acidobacteriota > Terriglobia > Terriglobales > Acidobacteriaceae > Sulfotelmatobacter. Next base: position 226,147 of record CAWEEW010000001.1, read on the forward strand.
GTCTGCGCGTCGAGAACGGTGCCATCCTCTATGCCGGCTTGCCCAGCGGTCTGAGCGAACTCAACGGCTCGCTCCTTTTCAGCCGCGACCGTCTTCTGATCGAGAACCTCACTGCGCACACGGGTGGCGGCACGATCGACCTCAAAGGTGACGCCTCCTACTTCAACGAACAGCTCAACTTCAACCTGACTGCCACCGGCAAGGATGTTCGCCTGCGTTATCCTCCCGGCGTCAGCTCCACCGCCGACGCGAAACTAAACTGGGTCGGCACCCGCTCCTCGTCCACCGTTTCCGGCGAGATCTTTATTAATAAGATGTCGGTCACTCCCGGCTTCGACTTCGGCACCTACCTCGAACGCAGCCGCCAGGTCACCAACATTACTACCGCGAATTCTCCACTGTTCAACGTCAAGCTCGATATCCACGTCCAGACCGCCCCCGAACTCCAGATGCGTACCGCCGTCGCCCGCCTCTCCGGCGATGCTGACCTTCGCATCCGCGGTTCCGTCGCACGCCCCGCGGTTCTCGGACGCGTTGACATTCTCGAAGGCCGCGCCACCGTTCACGGAATTCACTTCACCCTCGAGCGCGGCGACATCACATTCACCAATCCTGTTGCTGTCGAACCCCAACTCAACCTCCAGGCTTCCACCCACGTTCGCAACTACGACCTCAACATCACCCTCACCGGCACGCCCGATCACGGTCTCAACGTGAACTACCGCTCCGAGCCTCCTCTGCCGAAGTCCGACATCATCGCCCTGCTCGCCCTCGGCCGCACCAACGATCAAACTACCCAACTCCAGGAACAATCCGGACAAAGCATCTTCTCCGATCAGGCCAGCGCGCTCATTCTCAATTCGGCCATCAACGACACCGCCAGCAGCCGCTTCCAGCGCCTCTTCGGCGCCAGCAACATAAAAATCGATCCTCAGGGACTCACCGGCGAAACCAACCCCCTCGGCCGCGGCCCCCAGGTTTCCATCGAACAGCAATTCGCCAACAATCTCTCCCTCACCTACTCCACCAACGTTTCCCAAAGCTCGCAGCAGATCATTCAGGGTGAGTACTATGTGAAAGGAAATCTCTCCGTAGTCGGCACCCGCGACCAGAACGGCGTAGTAAGCTTCGACCTCCGCATCCGCCGCCGCAAAAAATGAAGTGTCACCGTCGCAAAAAATGATCTCCCTCACCGCCACGAAAAGACCTCCTTCGGGTTGTCATTCCGACCGGAGTCGGAGCGACAGCGACGGCGAAGTGGAGGAACCTGTTTTTCTGTTTGTGGGAGCCTTGACTTATCCCCCGGATTTAGTTGTGGAGATGGTTTCTAGACGCAGAAAACCACTAGCTCTAATGAAGCATCGCTCTCCGAAAAAGCACCGCTCTAGAAAATCGGTAGCTCTACAAAACATCGGAACTGGCCCATCCCCATCACGAAAAAGGATGCTCCACCCCGTAATATTCACAAGAATGTCGTAGACTTCAAATCCGAAACCCAAACGCCGAAAGCCGCCCCACATGCCCCGCAACCGAAATCCCGAAGCCGAGCGCATGGTCGACTCCCAACTCCGCTCCCGCGGCATCACCGACCCGCGCGTGCTCGATGCCATGCTGCGCGTCCCTCGCCACGAATTCGTCGCCGAAAGCAATCGCGCCCAAGCCTACGAAGATCATCCTCTTCCCATCGGTGACGGCCAGACCATCTCGCAGCCGTATGTCGTCGCCCTTATGCTCGAATCCCTCCAACTCACCGCAACCGACACCGTCCTCGAAGTCGGCACCGGCTCCGGATACGCCACCGCGCTTCTCGCCGAACTCGCCGCCAATGTCTTCTCGATCGAACGCCATGCCAGCCTCGCCTCGAACGCCCGCGCCGTTCTCGCCGCACTCGGCTACACGAACGTCCGCGTGTTCACCGGCGACGGTACACTCGGCCTTCCCGACTATGCTCCCTTCGACGCCATCCTCGTCTCCGCCGCATCCTTCGACATTCCACCCGCCCTGCTCCCCCAACTCCGCGAAGCCGGACGCCTCATCATCCCTGTCGGCCCTTCCGACTCCCAACAGCTTCACCTAATCCGCATCATCAACGGCCAGCCCGTAGTCTCCCTCCGCGACCCCGTCCGCTTCGTCCCCCTAATCTCCGCCCCCGAGTGAAATAAGATTTAAGAGAAGCCAACGAAAGCGTCCTGCGCATCCCCTTAAAGTGTTGTCATTCCGAACTGCCCGAAGGGCAGATGAGAGCCTGCCCTGAGCCTGCCGAAGGGAACCTGCTGTTCGCCGCCGCCACCACTCCCAATCCATGATCACACTCCCCAACTGTTCTACAATCCCCTCAGTGCCCATCCTCCACAACCTTCGCGTCACCCTCGAAATGATCAAGTGGGAGCACTCCATCTTCGCTCTCCCATTCGCCCTCTGCGGAGCTATGCTCGCCGCCTCCGGCCTTCCCACCGCCCACCAACTTCTCTGGATCGTCATCGCCATGGTTTCCGCCCGTTCCGCCGCCATGGCCTTCAACCGCCTCGCCGATTCCGCCATCGACGCCGCCAATCCTCGCACCAGCACCCGCGCCTTGCCCGCCGGCCATCTTACCGCGGCCTTCGTCACCACCTTCGTCATCGCTTCCTGCGCCATCTTCATCCTCGCCGCGTCTCAACTGAATCGCCTCACCCTCTGGCTTTCTCCAGTCGCGCTCGCGGTTCTTCTCCTCTACTCCTACACCAAGCGCTTCACTCGTTGGTCGCATCTCGTTCTCGGATTCGCCCTCGGCATCGCCCCCGCCGCCGCATGGATCGCCGTTCGCGGATCGCTCGACCCACGCATCCTTCTTCTCACCGCCGCCGTCACCTTCTGGGTCGCAGGCTTCGACGTCCTCTACGCCTGCCAGGATTTCGACTTCGACCGCGACGCCGGCCTTCATTCCATCCCTCGCTACGTCGGCATCCGCAGCGCCCTCTGGATCGCTCGTGTCTTTCACCTGATCATGCTCCTTCTGCTCATCGCCATGATCCCGGCCTTTGCCCTCGGCAAACTCGCCATCGCCGGCTTACTCGCCGTCGTTCTTCTTCTTCTCTACGAACATTCCCTCGTCAAGCCCAACGATCTCTCCCGCCTCAACGCCGCCTTCTTCACCATGAACGGCGTAATCTCCGTAGTCTTCGCCGCATTCCTGGCCGCCGACCTCCTCTTGAAAAAATAACCGCAAAGAAATAAAGAATTTATGGACACAAAAAAGATTAACCATGAGAAAGAGATGAACCATGTAGAGACAGCCGCCCTCGGCTGTCTACCTCGCGAAGCGAGGCGCCTGCTCCACAGCGGTATCGGGTTATCTAGGAGCCTACGGAAAAAGTCTGTATCAGTCAGGGTTGGGAAGGGCACGAGTTCTACTCGTGCCGTTAAGTCGTTCACAATGAACCTGCGCTTCAGCGCCTGAGGTAAGCCTTTGCGGGCTGCGCGACTTTTTCCGCAACGTCCTAGGGAAACCAGCCGCTTCATCCGGCCCCTCTCTCCGGTGTAAGCTAACCTCCGCATCACCCGCGCGTCCAAAATCTAGAAGGAACTAAATGAAAACATCCCTAACCCTGACTCTCGCGTTCCTCTCGCTCGCAGCGATCTCAACCCAAGCCCAAACCACCCCTCCAACCCTTCTACCCGGCCTCGATACTCGCTTCATCGACACCGCCGCCGACCCCTGTGTCGATTTCTTCCAATACGCCTGCGGCAATTTCACCAAGCTCTATCCGATCCCCAAAGATCGCTCCTCCTATGGAGTCGGCACCAGCGTCGGCGAATACACCGAGTATGTCCTGCACACCATGCTTGAAACCGCGGCCGCCGGAGGCGCCAGTCGCACTCCCAACCAGCAAAAAATCGGCGACTTCTACGCCTCCTGCACCGACGCCGACGCCATCAATCAGCAGGGCCTCAAGCCTCTCGAACCCGCGCTCGCCCGCATCGCCGCCCTGCGCAGCAAGGACGAACTCCCCGAATTGCTCGCCCACTATCAGTTGATCAACGACTCCGCATTTCTCAACTTCGGTGAACAACAGGATTTCAAAGACGCCCGCAAGCAAATCGCCGTCGTCGATCAGGGCGGCCTCGGATTGCCCGAGCGCGATTTCTATTTCCGCACCGGAGACGCCGCCGAAAAAACCCGCTCGCAATATGTCCAGCACATCGCCAACATGCTCAAGCTCATAGGCGAGCCTGAGTCCAAAGCTGCGGCCGACGCTCAACAGATCATGCAACTCGAAACCGCTCTGGCCAAGCTTTCCATGGACATCACCTCGCAACGTGATCCTCACAACGTCTACCATCCCATGTCGGTATCGCAGCTGGCCGCGCTCACTCCCGCGATTAACTGGGACCGTTTTCTCAAGGCCACCGGCGCTCCGCCGATTTCCGACTTGAACGTCGCCAATCCCGATTTTTTCAAGGGACTGAACACACTGCTCGCTTCCACCGATCTCGAATTAATCAAAACTTATCTGCGCTGGCAGCTAATTCATTCCACCGACGGCCTGGTTCTGCCTCAAGCCTTCGACGTTGAAAAATTCGACTTCTCTCGCCGCAAGCTCGCCGGGCAGCCCGAACAGCGTGCCCGCTGGAAACGTTGCGTGCGTGCCACCGATAACGCTTTGGGGCAGGCCCTCGGCCAGGTCTACGTCAACCAGGAGTTTCCGCCCTCCAGCAAGCAAGCCACGGTGCAGATGGTGCACGACATCGAGGCGGCCATGGATCAGGATCTCGACACCCTCGAGTGGATGACTCCAGCCACCAAGGTTCGCGCCAAAGAAAAGCTCCACGCCGTCGCCGACAAAATCGGCTATCCCGAAAAGTGGCGTGATTACTCCAGCCTGTCCATCATCCGCGGCGACGCCTTCGGCAACAACCAGCGCGCCATAGAGTTTGAAGGTCGCCGCCAGTTGGCAAAAATTGGACAGCCCGTCAATCGCAACGAGTGGGACATGAGTCCGCCCACCGTCAATGCCTACTACAACCCCAGCATGAATGACATCAATTTCCCCGCCGGCATTCTGCAGTCTCCTTTGTATGACCCTAAGGCAACCGACGCCGAAAACTATGGCCACATCGGCGCTGTCGTGGGTCATGAACTCACCCACGGCTTTGACGACCAGGGCCGCCAGTTCGACGCCAATGGCAATCTTTCCGATTGGTGGACTGCCGACGATGCCACGAAGTTCAAAGACAAAGCCGACTGCGAGGTGAAAGAGTACGGAAATTTCGCCGTAGCCGATGACGCCAAGGTAAACGGCAAGTTAACTCTGGGTGAAAATACCGCCGACAACGGCGGCATCCGGCTCGCTTACATTGCCTTCCTCGCCGATGCGAAACGCAAAATGATCGACGTCGACCAAAAGCAGCAAGGCTATACGCCCATCCAGCAATTTTTCTTGGGCTTCGGACAAAGCTGGTGCGGCGCAACCCGTCCCGAGCAGCTCCGCTTGCAGGTGCAGACCGATCCTCATTCGCCGCGCCAGTTCCGCGTCGACGGTGTCGTGCAGAACATGCTCGAGTTCGGGCAGGCCTTCGGCTGCAAGCCCGGCCAGCCTATGATGCCCGTCAACGCCTGCCGCGTCTGGTAGCAAAAATAAACGGGCGCCTCTTACCCCCTGCGGTAAGAACGCCCGTTTCCCCATTCCCTCGTGGTTATCGGAGGGCCTGAAGAGCAAGAACTGCAGTAAGCCGGCGCGGATTGGCATCCCCCGCCAGCATCTGCATTCATGGTGCCCAACTCTGGAAAACAACTTGTCAGCACTTTGTAAAAAGTTGTGCGTCAGAAAGTGGAAGAAGTCTTCCAGGGGGATCGGCGTCGATCTGGTTTTGAAGGGGCGCGGCTTGCTTCAGTTGCTGAAGAGAAAACCAAGACTAGGAAAACCAGAAACCAGGAATCGATGTCATTCCGAACTGGGCGGAACGCCCGGTGAGGAACCTGTTTTCCTATCATCCGTCACATCTACATGCCGCTAGGAGGATCTGCTAAAGATCTCATAAGTTTGTCATCCTGAGCGAAGTGAGTGGTTCGCGAAGCGAAGCACTCACGTAGTCGAAGGACCCCTACTACCTCTCAAGTCCGATGCTGCCTCAGGGAGTTCTTCCTAGATGCTTCGTCAGCGTCGTAAGAAAAACCTTCTGCGCTCCCACCACCGCAAGCAGTGCAGGGATCCTTCGACTCCATTTCTCTCGCGCAAAGCGCGAGACGAATTCCGCTCAGGATGACAATGCTCGGTGGTCATGTTTTTTTGTCATCCTTCGCGAGGCGAAGGATCCCTCCATCACGCCTCACTCCCTCAATGTTCACTGGCCAGCACTTTGTAAATACTATTTCTCTCGCGGCGGTTTAAAGCTGATGCAGCGAAGTTTTCTCAGCAATGGGGTGGTCGGTGTGGAAGTACTTCCGGTAGGCAGCGATCCAATCCTTTGAGATGTCCTGTTGCGCCGTCGCCAAATCGACATCGCCACGGCAAACCATCTCGTGCAGGCGTTCCTCCAACTGATCTTTAACGTGCGCGTTCCATGCCGTGTCGTAATAGGGTTCGGGCCACAGATTCCGAATGTCAGTTGCGCCCCCCAATTCCGGAGTGATGAGATAATCCACTTCGTAAGCTTCCGGCGCAGCTTTCTTTACCCCGTACATCGCAAACACCTCACGTTGTAGCGAAATCGGCACGGCGCGAATGATTTGCTCCGCAGACGCTGCACACACTTGAGCCTTGGTCACGGGCAGTGTAGCGCCCGGGGTCAGATTGGCCCGGGGTTCGACCCAAAGCCCAAGCGAGGCTGAAATCTGCTGCGATCCGCTCTGAATCTCCCGCCGGTAAATCGCTCCTAGAAAAACCAAAACCAGGACAAGGCCCGCCAGAGCGTACCCCCCGCGCGACGGCGTTATCGCCGATCCAACCCCCGCAAAAAATGATTGCCGCGGCTGTGAGCGCATTTTGGCAAGCCGCGACGCTAGGGCAATGCGCGATTCATCTGCCGGCGGCAACTTTGGACCAATCGCTTGCCGGTAGGCCTGGGAAAATTCTGCAAGCCTGCCGTTGATCTCCTCCAGCCGCACGCTGCATTTGGAGCATTGGCCAAGATGAGCGCTGACCTTGATGCCCTCTACCCGCGACAGTTCGTCGCTCGCATACAGCAGCAAAGTCGCGTCCGGCACATGAACCTGAAGATGTTCGTCGGTCATGGGATTAGCCTCCGTCCGCCCGGCCCAGCCGCGCCATCGATCGCGCGATCGACGCTGCAACGGAGCCTAAAGAAATTCCCAAAGCCTGCGCGATTTCCCGGTAGCGTAATCCTTCCGCGCGCAGATATAGGCATTGGCGGTCCCGTTCAGGCAGAGCGCCGACCACCGCCAGTAAATGTCTCTGCCGCTGGCTGGCCGCCAGTTGCTCTTCTGGATTCGGACTACGATCGCGGTACTGATTCGAAACCTCCGAATCAAATTCCAGCAGGTTTTGCAGAGCGCGGTTATTAGCTGTGCGCCGTTTCAACGCCAGGTTGTGCCCCACTCGGAAAATCCAGCCTCGAAGATTCTCCCGCGATTTCCCCCGCTGCAGGTGCTGAAACAAAAGCAGAAACGATTCCTGAATCACGTCTTCGCCGTCATGAGCGGATAAACCTAGACACAACAAATAGCGCAGCAGCCGGTCCCGCAATTCATCGAACAGCTCGATGACCTCATCTTCAATCGCCGACGGAATCGAAGCCCGGTCACACTCCGCTTTGGAAAGCGGCAACCGCAGAACGGAATCGAAAGAAAACGGCACTCGGCAACCCTCTTGATCAAGGATGGAAAAATCTCAGTCTAGCACGGACTTTCGTGCTTCCCGCTCGCGCCAAGTTTCCCAAAAAAAGCTGAACAAAATCGTCGCAAAAAGAATATTCAATTAACAGTGAGCCGCTGGTACAAAAGTAACTTCCGCGAGTTGCGTCAGAGCTGCAGACTTGAAAGGGAAGTCCCTTCCATATCTATATCTATGGGACGAAACAGGAATCGACGAGACAGAAATCGATGATGAGAGTGATGACAAGACTTGCCGGGCCGCTCGTTCTTGTCTTGTTTTCTGTCAGCCTCGTTGCTCAGAGCAACACCGGAGAACTCCGCCTCAAAATCACCGATCCCGATGGCCTCGTACTCAAAGCCACAATAGAACTCTCCAGTGACGCCATCGAATTTCGGCGTTCTTTCTCTGCTGACGATGTCGGCCTCGTCACCGCCCGCAATCTCCCTTTCGGCCTCTATCGCCTCAAAGTGCAGCACGAAGGTTTTGCCGCCTACGAGGGCTTCGTCGAAATTCGTTCCGCTCTGCCCACCGAGTATCTGGTCAAACTCAGCATTGCCGCCCTCAGCACCGCCGTCCAGGTCACCGCACAAAATACTCTGCTCGATCCCGAACGCGCCGGCTCTGCCAACCACATCGATCAAAAGCAAATTGCCGATCGCCCCGCCTCACTTCCCGGTCGCTCTTTGCAGGATCTTGTCAACTCGCAACCTGGCTGGCTCTATGAGGGCAATGCCGTCTTACATCCCCGCGGCTCCGAGTATCAAACTCAATTCGTCGTTGATGGCATCCCGCTTACTGACAATCGCTCGCCCAGCTTCGGCCCCGAAATTGAAGCGGACGATGTCGACTCCCTCACCATTTACACCGCCGGAATCCCTGCCGAATATGGTCGGAGCATGGGCGGCGTAATCGAGGTCAACACTTTGCGCGATAGCCACCCCGGTCTTCACGGCCAGGTTGTTCTCTCCGGCGGCAGCTTCGATACGGCCGGCGCTTTTACCCAACTCCAATACGGTTGGGGACACAACACTTTCGGCCTTAGCGCTTCCGGCAACGGTACCGCTCATTATCTCAACCCGGTCGTTCCTGAAAACTTCAGCAACCGCGGCACGACCGGCGATTTCGCACTATCTTTCGCCCGCGATCTCACTCCCAAAGACCACCTCGGCCTCAGCGTCCGCCATGAACTATCGCGCTACGATCTTCCAAACGAGCTCGTGCAGCAAGCCGCCGGTCAGCATGATGTCGCCGACAATTTTGAAACGATGGGCATCATCGCTTATCAGCATATTTTTTCGCCCAACCTCCTCGCCGACTTTCGCGGCATGGTTCGCGACGACTCCATAGATTTGTTTTCCAATGCGAATGCCACGCCCATCATGGCGTTTTTGCACAACCATTTCCGCGAGGGATACTTTAACGCCGCCGTTTCTATCCATCGCGGACACCATGAATTAAAAGCCGGCGTCGATTCTGACAACCGGTTTCTTCATGAAAATTTCAGCGATGTAATTACCGGCAACCCTAACGATCCCGATTATCCCTTCGATCCCGGAACACCCCTCACCTTCGCCTTCCCAGGCAATTTCCCCACCGAAGGTGTCCGGCCCGATCTGGAGCAAGCCGCCTACATTCAGGATCTCATCCACTACGGAAACTGGACCGTCGCCGCCGGCCTCCGCTGGGACCACTATCAGCTTCTCGTCAATCAGAACGCTGCCAGCCCGCGATTCTCGGTCGCGCGTTTTCTTCCTAAAGCTAACCTCATCGTCCACGCTTCCTATGACCGCATCTTTCAAACTCCGTCGTTCGAGAACATTCTTCTCTCCAGTTCGCAGCAGGTCACTTCGCTCGACCCCAACGTCCTTCGCTTGCCGGTCGAACCGTCTCACGGGAATTATTTTGAGATCGGAGCCACCAAGAGTTTCGCCGGCCAGCTTCGCTTCGACGCCAATTACTTCCGACGCTATGTCAACAACTATGCCGACGACGATCAAATCCTCAGCACTGCTGTGAGCTTTCCCATCGCTTTCCGCAAAGCGATCCTCTACGGAGCGGAAGCAAAAATCGAGGTTCCTCACTGGCGCCGCTTCTCGGGATTCCTGAGCTACTCGTACATCGTTGGCAACGCCTGGTTTCCAGTGACGGGCGGCCTTCTTCTCGGCGACGACGCCATCAGCAACAACCCGCAACTCTGCCCACAGGCAAATAGCTGCCTTCTCACCGGGCATTTCCCCGATTCCCAGGATCAGCGCAACACCGGCCGGGGCCGCATCCGCTATGAGTTAACCTCGCGTTTGTGGGTTGCGGGCGGCGCTGAATACGGTAGTGGTCTGCCCTTCGATTTTAATGGCGATCCTTCCGATGCCCTCGCCACCTACGGGCAAGCGGTCGTGAACCGCATCAATTTCGACCAGGGACGCATCAAGCCTCTACTCTCCGTGGATGCAACTTTCGGGGCGCTGGTCTACAAGACAGAGAAGCTAAAGGTAAACTTCCAAGCGGATGGAGAGAATCTCAACGATCGTCTCAACATCATCGATTTCGGCGGCCTCTTCTCCGGCAACGCCATCGGCCCCCCGAGAAGCTACGCCCTCCGCCTCGCCGCCTCATTCTAGATTTCATGTGGGGACAGCCGCCCCCGGCTGTCCGCCGGGCGCAGCCCGGCCTTGCTCTCCGCAGCTCACGCCCTTTTGAAATACTGCACTGCCCGCTCATGCTTCTTGGCCGCCGCCAGCGAAGAAAAAGTCCCTAGATTCTTCTTCTTACCCGTCTTCGAATCCTTCTTGCGCGAATACAGCCGATATTCCCCGGATTTCAGTTTGCGAATCATGCAGAAGAAGATGCCAGTTTCTTCGGCCCGGGTTGGTGGCGTGTCGCACGGGTAGTCTGAGATAACGGTAGGATGCGGTGCCCGCGTGGCCCTGCGCGTTTGGCTCGGACAATAAGATATTTTCCTCCCATATAGAATTGTAGGTTGAAGGAGTTGAAGATTGACGATGACGGATGCCGAACTGAGTAACGCTCGGAGGGAACAGATTTTCCGCGACTTCGAGCTTATCCTTCAGAAGGCAGATCCCAAACATATCCACTTCTATGTTGACAGGAGTGGCGCGGAGGACCGAATTTATGATGGCGTTATTCGTGAGAGTTCCGATGAATACAAGATCGCGTATCCACCCATACTGAACCTCGGACGTCTGTACTCGTCGCTGGACGCCGTAGGACAGCGCGATCTTATAGGTATGGCGGCCCACCAAACTAGGCGCGACAGCGCTTTGTGTCGATACACGCCTCAAATCCTGGCATTCTTGGCGAAGTATTTTAGCTTCCGGCGGGCCGCCGAGACGGTACTTGAGTATCTGAAGCTGGACGAACTAGGTTGGTACACGCTACATGCCATGTCCGATTTCCTGGGACACGACCATGTTCTGGCAAGCGATGATGATCTAGAAGTCGTCAGCGCCAAGCTGCTAGACAGACTAAGATTACTCAACGACAAGACCTATGAGGAACAGGCCCGCCTTCAATATCACGAGGGAGGGTTCGGTCCGGACCACGTAGCGTATTGGCGCGCCAAAAAGATTGCACAAAAGGTAATCAACCAGATCCGCGAGGTGCGCCACATGCGCTTGGTAAGAGGCCTGTCCGGCAGCCCCCTATTGACGAGGCCACTCGCAGAGAGTGCATTTAAAACGGAAGATGCAATTTTGAACGAGTTGTTGGAATCTGCAAGAGTAAAGTTCCTGAGCGATGACCAAAACCTTAGGAAGGAGGCACTAGAGAAACTTTGGGACGCTTGGGAAAGGCTGAAGACACTAGAGCCGGGAAAAGACAAGAGAGATTCCATCCGGATCCTGCTCAACAAATCTGCGCCTGACCCAAGCTTTCGCGAAACATTAGAGGAGGAGGCAACGCAGCTGACGGCCATTGGGAACAGTTACATGATCAGGCACACCGAGGTCGGGAAAATCCCAATAACGTCCCCTGAGCAGACGAACTATCTGTTCCATAGAATGTTCTCCCTAATTCGATTCTTACTCCGTTCCACAGCACGCGGGGGTTAGGGCCGCCGGGCAGCGGCCATGCGGCCGTTACCCCGCTGGATCGTAATTCAGGTTTTGCCCCAGCCATCGCTCGACTTCGGATACGCACATTCCCTTGCGTTCGGCGTAGTCGGCAACCTGATCCCGGTCAATTTTACCCAGGCTGAAATAACGCGATTCCGCATGAGCGAAGTAAAGGCCGCTCACGCTCGATCCCGGCCACATGGCAAACGACTCCGTGATCTCCATTCCGGTATTCGCCTGAACATCGAGCCAATGCCAGAGCGCGCCCTTCTCAGTGTGATCCGGTGACGCCGGATAACCGGGAGCGGGCCGGATGCCGCGATATTTTTCATGAATGAGATCTTGGTTGCTCAAGCCTTCCGCACTGCCATAACCCCATTCATTGCGGACGCACTTGTGCAGGCACTCAGCGAAAGCCTCGGCCAGGCGATCGGCGAGAGCCTCGGCCATGATCGCGTTGTAGTCGTCGTACTTCGCCTTGTACGAATCGCACAGTTCCTTCAAGCCAATCCCGCTGGTCACCGCGAACCCGCCGATGTGATCGGGGAGCCCCGTTTCCTTTGGCGCAATGAAATCTGCCAGCGACCGGCATGGCTCGCTTCCTTCCTTATTGGATTGCTGCCGGAGGAAGTGAAATCGTTCGATTACTTTCTTGCGTTTCTCGTCCGCGTATACCTCGACATCGTCGCCCACCGCATTGGCTGGAAACAAGCCATATACGCAGCGAGCAGTGAGCAGTTTCTTCTCGATGATGACATCCAGAAGAGCATTGCCTTCGGTGAAGATTTGGCGCGCCTGCGCGCCTTGCGTCTCATGCTCAAAAATACGGGGGTAAACGCCTTTCAGCTCCCAGGTGTGAAAGAACGGCGTCCAGTCGATGAACTCCCGCAGCGTCGCCAGCGGAAAATTGTCGAGCACGCGTACGCCGGTGAAAGAAGGCGTAGGCAGGTCTTCAGCCCGCCACTGAATCGGAGTTCGTCTTCTCCGGGCTTCCTCAAGCGAGACAACCGTCAACTTGGGCGCGGAGTACGCCTTGCGGATTGCCTCGTAATCGGCGCGGTGCCGCGCCACGAATGCCGGCTTGCCCTGTTCGCTGAGAAGACTGGTGGTGACCGGCACCGCACGGCTGGCATCGACGATGTGAACGACCGGTTCGCTGTAATGCGGCGCAATTTTGACGGCGGTGTGCGCCCGGCTCGTCGTCGCCCCGCCGATGAGCAGCGGCAATTTGAAGCCCTGCCGCTCCATCTCGCGCGCCACGTGTACCATCTCGTCGAGTGACGGAGTGATTAACCCGCTGAGTCCGATCAGGTCCGCCTTTTCCGCCTTGGCGCGTTCGAGAATCTTCTCGCAAGGGACCATCACTCCCATGTCGATCACTTCGTAGTTATTGCAAGCCAGCACGACTCCCACAATATTCTTGCCGATATCGTGAACGTCGCCTTTGACCGTAGCCAGTACGATTTTTCCTTGCGCCCTGACCGCTTCTCCCGCCGCAGCTCTAGCTTCCTTCTCGGCTTCCATGAAAGGCGTCAGGTGCGCGACCGCCTTCTTCATCACGCGAGCAGACTTTACCACCTGGGGTAAGAACATCTTGCCTGCCCCAAAGAGGTCTCCCACCACCCCCATCCCTGCCATCAACGGCCCCTCGATGACAAGTAATGGACGGCCCAGTTTGACGCGGGCTTCCTCCGCGTCGGCTTCGATGTAGGTGTCGATTCCCTTGACCAGCGCGTGTGCAAGGCGTTCCTCGACAGCGCCGTTCCGCCACTCTTCGGTTTTCTTTTCGGTGTTGACCCGGCTAGCGCCTTTGAGAGTTTCGCCATAGTCGACCAGACGCTCGGTGGCGTCGGAGCGTCGGTTCAGCAGCACGTCTTCGACGAGCACCCGCAGCTCAGGCTCGACCTCCTCGTAAACCTCGAGCATGCCGGCATTCACAATGCCCATGTCCATGCCCGCTGCGATGGCGTGATAGAGAAACGCAGAGTGAATCGCTTCGCGGACTTTGTTATTGCCGCGAAAACTAAAAGAGATGTTGGAAACACCGCCGCTTACTTTCGCGTGCGGCAGATTGGCCTTGATCCATCGCGTTGCATTGATGTAGTCGACCGCGTAATTGTTGTGCTCCTCCATGCCGGTGGCAACGGTGAGGATATTGGGATCGAAGATAATGTCTTCCGGTGGAAATTCGACCTGATCTACCAGGATGCGATAAGCGCGTTCGCACACGCGGATCTTGTCTTCGTAATTCGCCGCTTGGCCCTGTTCGTCGAAAGCCATGACAACCACCGCGGCGCCATACTTCAAAACGGTCGCCGCGTTCTTGTGAAAGCGCTCTTCACCTTCTTTCAGGGAAATCGAATTGACGATGCCCTTACCCTGTAAACATTTCAGCCCTGCCTCGATGACCTCCCACTTCGAAGAGTCGATCATGATGGGCACCTTCGCCACTTCCGGCTCACTCGCCAGCAATTGCAGGAAGCGAGTCATCGCCGTCACGCCGTCAATCATGCCCTCATCCATGCAGACGTCGAGCACGTTCGCGCCATTCTCGACCTGTTGACGGGCGACGCTTACTGCTCCTTCATATTTGCCCTGCTTGATGAGTTGCGCGAATTTTGGCGAACCGGCCACGTTGGTCCGCTCGCCAATCATGATGTAGACACCCGACTGCTGGGTGAAGGGCTGCGATCCCGAGAGACGAAGGGGTTTCGCCTTTATAGGTTCGACGACAAGCTCGGTGATCGCGCCTTCGGGCTCGCTCACGCTCGACTCTCAATCTCGCGCGGGCGAGCGAAGGTTTCCGCGATGCGGTGCGCGCCCCACTTTCGTGGAGGCTGGTCCTTGAGCGCCTTCGCAATAGCCGCAATATGCTCAGGGGTATTTCCGCAACATCCGCCCGCAATGTTGATCAGTCCTCCCCGTGCGAAGTCCCCCAGATAACGGGCCATGTCTTGCGGGCCAAGATCGAAGCCAGTCTCCGAAAGCGGATTCGGCAGACCGGCATTGGGGTAACAGGAAATCGCCACGTCCGCCTTTTCCGAGAGTTCCTCGAGAAACGGATACATGAGATCGGGACCGAGCGAGCAGTTGAGGCCCACCGCCAAAGGCTTTACATGCCGTACAGCGTTCCAAAATGCCTCCGTGGTTTGCGCCGAGATCATCGTCTCGCCCCCGCGCCCCACTGCCGCCGAGATCATGATTGGCAGCTCTCTGCCTTGCTCATTAAAGACTTCACGGATGGCAACGAGTGCGGCTTTCGCATTGAGCGAGTCGAAGATTGTCTCCACCAGCAGCAGATCTACGCCACCGGCGATGAGGGCCCGCACCTGTTGCGCATAGGCCGCTTTGACCTGGTCGAAGGTGACCACGCGAAATCCGGCGTCGTCGGCATCAGGTGAGTTCGAGAGAGAAACCGTCAGCGGCCCAATCGCCCCCGCTACAAAACGCTGGCGCGAGGTCGCACTTCCGACCCGATCAGCCCATTCCCGGCACTGCCGCGCCGACTGCTCATTGATGTCCCATGCCAGGCTATTGAGAAATCTATCGTCGATGATCTTCTGGTAGAACTCCGGATCTTTGCGGCCGCCGCGCTCCCGCGGATCTTCCACAAAGAATTCGCTCTGGGCAATGCTGGTCGCGCCGAAGGTGTTCGTCTCGATAATGTCTGCCCCCGCCTCCAGAAACCGGCGATGGATGTCGCCAATCATTTCCGGCTTAGTCACAGAGAACAGGTCGCCATTGTTTAGAAGACTTTTCGTCGCGTCCCTAAATCGCTCCCCGCGGATATCCGCTTCCTTCATCCCATATGCGCGAATCGTCGTGCCCATCGCTCCATCAATGATGGCGATACGATCTTGCAGAATCTTTTCCAGAGGGTGTCTGTGCGGTATCTTCATATCTCGTGATCCGTCTTTTGATGAGTTCAGATGACCTTCGATTCGGCGCTGGCGCCCCACTCACGCCATCTTGAGCTGGAGTGGGATTCCAAAATATTCCCGGCACCTCATGCACAAAACGCCGGCCCCCAAGGACCGGCGTGTGCGAAACCCGCAACCGAAACTCTAACTCCCCGCAACCATCTCCTTGGGAGCCCCGCCATCCACGTCAGCCTGATTGAATATGACGTTGTCTCCCATATGTGCTGGCCGGGGGGCCAGCATTTGCTCCTTGCGGTAAACCAGATTGCTTGCATTAAACGTCGCCAGCTCAAACCCATGCCCGTGCGTAATCGCATCGGTCGGGCAAGCCTCCACGCAATATCCGCAAAAAATACACCGGTTGTAATCGATGTTGTAGGTTTTGGCGTAGCGTTCGGCGCCGCTTACGCGGTGTTCGGCGGTGTTGTCGGCGGCTTCGATGTAGATGCAATTTGACGGGCAGTTCGCCGCGCACAGAAAACACGCGACGCACTTTTCCAGTCCGTTTTCGTCACGTTGCAGGACGTGAGCGCCACGGAAGCGGGCTTCGATGCGGGCGCCGCGCAGTGGACCTTTCCCGTCGGGATAATTTTCAACCGTCGTGGGCTGGAACATCTCCATGAAGGTGATGCTCATGCCCTTGGCGATGGCGGCTATGTTTTTCAGAACCGGCATTGCTCTTAGTATACCGTATCGCGAAAGCCGGGTTCGGTGAGGAACTGCTGACGGCTAGGATTATGGCGCTATGGATTCTATCTTAGAAAATGAGGGCGAATTGCCGGTCTTCCCAGAACGGGCAAAGCGGCTGATACTCCGAAACCGCGGTTCCATTTTCACTTGACTGGTTGACGGAGTGGGACTAGAAAGGCGGCTTAGTAAGTACAACCTAAGAAAGGAGAACGAACATGGGAGCACAACCGACGCCCGTATCTCCGCCGCTCAGCCGCGGAGACGGGATTGAGTACAAAGCATATGCCCGCACTTACGAGGACGGAGGCGCGGTACTTTCACTGATCGCCACCTGTTCCTATCCAATTGGGGGGTACAACATTTTCTTCGAAGGTGGGCCTGAACCGGACGAGTTCGAGTTGCTGGAGAAAGCTCCGCAGATCGCGCCTCAGCTGGTGACTTACTACGTGGCAAGCTGGACCAGCGGCCAGCGGCTGGTGAAGCCGCCGACGCATATCGAGATCCGGGATGCACACGGCAACCATCGTGTGCAGGTCGAGCCCTGGGATTAGGTTTGGTCGATGAATCATGGGAGACGGCGAGCGCGCCGTCTCCCGATTTCCTAGTCGTAATTTTCCTGGGCTTTTTCCCCTTAGTTATTTCACTCGTCTTGATTTTCTCCTCAAGGACTGAAGCTCGACGGATATGAGGGCCACTCTCTCACCAGTACTGTCATCCTGAGCGGAATTTGTCTCGCGCGAAGTGCGAGGCAAAATGGAGTCGAAGGATCCCTGCACCCTTTGCGATGGTAGGGGCCCCAGAAAGGCATTCGCGCGATATTGAGAGCATTTAGAAAATTCCCTGAGGCGGATTGGCGGTCGAAGAGCAACAAGGGGCCCCTTCGGCAAGCTCAGGGCAGGCTTTCGACTGCGTAAGTGCTTCGCTTCGCGAAGCACTTACTTCGCTCAGGGTGACAACCTTATGAGGTTTTCAGCAGATCCCGAGATGGTGATCGGTGGAAAATCTTGTCAAGACCCTGAGTATGAGCTTTTTAAACTAACTTATTGATTCGCTTTAAGAAATAAACTGTGAAACTATGTCACTTTTAGGTTAACCGGTGTGTTATAATAGATTATAGAGATGAAAAACGGCGCAGCCTTCGGGCTTGCGCCGTTTGTGTTTTCGGGCTGAACTCACCAGAACTTAAGCGGCGGATCGTGTCTCCGCCGCACTCCAACAACAATTGGATTGATCCGAGCAATGGGAAAGAAGTGCGAACATGAATACGGGTCCGACCACGGTAAAGCGGTCGAACTATACGTTAAAATCCAAGCCTAGGTTAAAAACTGCGGAACGAGCCCACTTCCGGCTCGCCCAACAAAAACGCGCACCGGCCGCCGCTTTCGCCGGACTAACCTCCAAGCAGCGCGGCGAACTCGCCGAAATGATGTTCATGGTCAAAGCCAGCACCAAACGCCTGGTCGTGGCTAAACCCTACGGCGAAAGCCAGCGCTACGACTTCATCGTGGACTCCGGCAAACGTACCTGGCGCGTCCAGGTCAAATCCAGCTCCTCCACGCACTGCCGCGCCTACACCGTCAACACCTACTGGAAGACCACTCGCAAGCATCTCCCTTACTCGCCCTCCAAAGTAGATTTCATTGCGGTCATGATTCTGGGAACCGATATCTGGTATCTCATTCCCGTCCGCGCCGTCGTCGGACGCCTCATGGTCCGCGTCTACCCCTTCGGCGGCGACCCCCGCGGCAGCCGACGCTACGAAAAATACCGCGAAGCCTGGCACCTCCTCCAGCCGATGAAGCGCCCCGCCGTCGATAAGTGAGGGACTTTGATCGTGTGGGACGGACACTCTTGTCCGTCGCCTTTGACCTTGACGTTGATCTTGATTCCAACCGGGAAGGGCACGGCTTCAGCCGTGCCGCAAAGCTGTCTCGAAAACGGATGTCATTCCTCACCGGGCCGAAAGCCCGGTGAGGAACCTGCTTTCCCTGCTTTCTCTGGCAAAAGCCGCATGATGTAAACAATCTCCTTGCCCAGATTTACCGGATTTAGTAACCTACGCAGCGCCCGGTAGTTTGTAGTTTCCCCTCGGTATGTGCCCCTCAGGAGTGTTTGTGTCCGAGAATTTGTCCAGCGCCGAAAATACTCTCATCGTCCGGCATTTGCCCGGTACCGATCCCGTATCGTTTCAGGTGGTTCGGCTTCGCGACGGCAAAATGTCTCAGCCCGCCACCGTGCCATCTCCCTTCGGCTTTCCGGTCGAAGGCAGGCCGAACAGCAACCTGATGCACGAACTCCAATGGTATTTGGAGACTTTTCTCGACTACCCATTCCCGCCGGAAACCGATCACGCCGAGCGTGTACTGAAGGCGTTGCACGATTGGGGTGAGCACGCATTTCGCACTCTCTTCGACGATCGCTCAGCCGGACGCATGTTCGACGCCGCCACGCAGGACTACTCCAAGCTACACCTGCAAATTTCAAGTGACGATCCCCGTATCCTCTCCTGGCCATGGGAGGCGCTCCGCGATCCCGAGCTTGCCGTTCTGGCTCACACTTGCCAGATCGAGCGGCGATTGAATAAAGCCCGCGACCCCCAGCCATTGCCAGATTCGCTTCCCAAGGATTCCGTCAATATTCTTCTTGTAGTTGCGCGCCCCTACGGCCAACAAGATGTACGCTTCCGCTCCATCGCTCGCCCTCTGGTTGAGCTTATTGAAAAAGAGAAGCTTCCGGCCTACGTTGAACTACTTCGCCCACCAACATTCGATGAGCTACGCAACCGCCTCCGTGAGCGGCCCGGCTTCTTCCACATTCTCCACTTCGATGGGCATGGGGCGTATTCGGCAGAATCGCCGGGCGGCACGGGTTACACGTTCCAGGGGCCGGAGGGCAAGCTGGTTTTTGAAACCGAAGAAGGCAAACCTGATGCGATCACGGCAGAAAAACTCAGCGCTTTACTAAAAGAATGCGCCGTGCCCGGCGTGGTGCTGAATGCCTGCCAATCAGCCATGGTGGGCGGAGGCAATGACGATCCTTTTTCTTCGGTGGCTACCGCGCTGTTGCGCTCTGGGATGCGGGACGTGGTGGCAATGGCGTATTCGCTCTACGTGAGCGGCGCGCAGAAATTTCTGCCGGAATTTTACCGGCGACTATTCGAGGAAGGAAATATGGCTGCCGCGGTCCGTGCTGGGCGGCAGTACATGTGGCAGCACGATAAGCGGGTTTGCGTGCTAGGAGAATTTCCCTTACAGGATTGGTTGCTGCCGGTGCTCTACCAGCAGGAGCCTTTCAATTTCTCGTTTGCGAAAGAAGCGCGCAAGGAGTTCGTGCTGCACACCTCCAAATTGCCTGAAGAATTGCGCCGAGAGAAGAACCCCTACGGCTTTGTTGGCCGCGACAGCGCCATCCTCGCCCTGGAGCGAGCCATGCGGCGCGCGCCAGCCGGAATTCTGATTCAGGGTTTGGGCGGCGTGGGAAAAACCACCTTGGCTCGCGGATTCTTGCAGTGGCTCGATCAGACCGGTGGCTTGAAATACCCACCATTCTGGTTTTCTTTTCAGGAAATCCGCAGCGCAGAATTCGTTTTCAATCGGCTTGGCGAGGCGTTGTTCGGCGGTAATTTTTCGCTTCTTCCTATGGAGAAGAGGATTGAAGAGCTGGCCAAAGCTTTCCGAGAAAACCAACTCCTCATCGTCTGGGACAACTTTGAATCCGCGGCTGGAATTCCGGGAACGGCGATTACTGCCAATCTTCCTGATTCGGATCGAAAGCTACTTGCTCAATTTCTGGACGAACTAAGAGGAGGAGCAACCAAGGTTATCATTACCAGCCGCTCGCCAGAGGAATGGCTCACTCCGCAACAACGATTTATCCTGCCCCTCGGCGGATTGGATCGTGAGGAACGTTGGGAATACTGCAATGCCATCCTTCGCGACATGGGCAAGCCCATCAATCAGAATGACAAAGACTTGGTCGAACTGATGGATCTCCTGGGAGGGCATCCGTTGGCCATGCGGGCTATTTTGCCAAAGCTGGAAAAACTTAGCGCCGTGCAAGTGCTTGAAGCTCTGCGCTCCAACCTTTCTAGCCTCAACCTGGGCCGGGACGTGGATCAGGCGAAGCTATATGCCACCCTGGCTTTCGTGCAGCAATCGCTGCCCGAAGAAATCAGCCCGCTCCTGACGCTAGTGGGAATGCATGAAGGCTTTGTCGATGCTGATTATCTCGAAGCTATGGCGAAGAAGGTCGACGGGACTTGGACGCGGCCCAGAATTGACGCCCTGACGCAGGCCTTGGTTGCCGCGGGACTGCTTCGGGATATTGGACAGGCAACCTATGAGATGCACCCGCTGCTGACCAGCTACTTGCGATCAGTTTATATTAAGAATGTTTCGGAGAACACAAGGGACCAGTGGGCACGGGCATTCGTAGATGTTATGGGCACGCTTGCGGACTACCTGACTCCTAGGAAACTGCATCAGCAGCGCGACACATTTCATCTCCACGGCCAAAATTTTAATTACGCGCTTACGGAAGCCGTGCGGCTCAATCTGTCAACTGACGTTTTGGCACTCACTCAGTCGCTAGCGGCTTTTGCCCAAAATAGTCGCAATTTCGGGGTAGCTGCCTGCTTATTCGCGCGTTTAGCCGAGTATGGAGAACGCTCCGGTAGGCCTGAAATTGAAGCTGGCGCTTATCACCAACTGGGAAGGGTCGCCCAAGAGCAGCGCGACTTTGCCGCGGCCGAGCAGTGGTATCGCAAGTCGCTCGCCATTAAGAAGAAGCAGGGCGATGAGCACGGCGCTGCCATCACCTATCACCAACTGGGAAGGATCGCCGAAGAGCAGCGCGACTTTGCCGCGGCCGAGCAGTGGTATCGCAAGTCGCTCGCCATTAGTGAAAAGCAGGGCAACGAGCACGACGCGGCCAGCACCTATCACCAACTGGGAATAATCGCGCAAGAGCAGCGCGACTTTGCCGCGGCCGAGCAGTGGTATCGCAAGTCGCTCGCCATTGAGGAGAAGCAGGGCAATGAGCACGGCGCAGCCATCACCTATCACCAACTGGGAATAATCGCGCAAGAGCAGCGCGACTTTGCCGCGGCTGAGCAGTGGTATCGCAAGTCGCTCGCCATTAAGGAGAAGCAGGGCGATGAGCACGGCGCAGCCATCACCTATCACCAACTGGGAATAATCGCGCAAGAGCAGCGCGACTTTGCCGCGGCTGAGCAGTGGTATCGCAAGTCGCTCGCCATTAAGGAGAAGCAGGGCAACGAGCACGGCGCGGCCATCACCTATCACCAACTGGGAACGATCGCCGAAGAGAAGCGCGACTTTGCCGCGGCCGAGCAGTGGTATCGCAAGTCGCTCGCCATTGAGGAGAAGCAGGGCAACGAGCACGGCGCGGCCATCACCTATCACCAACTGGGAACGATCGCCGAAGAGAAGCGCGACTTTGCCGCGGCTGAGCAGTGGTATCGCAAGTCGCTCGCCATTAGTGAAAAGCAGGGCAATGAGCACTATGCGGCCAGCACCTATCACCAACTGGGAATAATCGCGCAAGAGAAGCGCGACTTTGCCGCGGCCGAGCAGTGGTATCGCAAGTCGCTTGCCATCAAGGAGAAGCAGGGCAATGAGCACGGCGCGGCCATGACCTACGGGCAGCAGGGAATTCTTGCGGTCCTACAGAAGAACTACACGGAAGGCGGAGAGTGGCTGATCAAGGCTCTTCTCGTATTTCGAGAGATGAAAGATCCACACCTAGACCGCCAGACCGCGCGAATCTTCACGCTGACATACGGACAGGCGCCACCCGGGGATCAACAAAAGCTCAAGGCGATGTGGCAGAAAGCAGGCCTCGGCGATCTCCCGTCCGAAGCCGCCTAGTCAATACTCATTTCACGGGGTACCCAATGACATCGCTGGTAATCCGCAATCTAGATGACAATACTGCCAAGAAGATTCTCGGCATAGTTGCCCGCTCGCGAAAACAAGCAACCGACCAAGTCGTCGCGTGGGATCCGAATCTTGGACAGACGCTTGCCCAGGAGTTTGAGCTCAGTGGCGTCGCTGGCCCAGTTTCCGATGGAGAACTAGCACGGCAGGCGCTGCTTCTGCTGGCTGAAGACCCGGAGACGGGAAATGCGATTGAAACGATGGCAGCGTCGAGTGCTAGCGCTGAGAAGTTTGACTTCGGTGCGACGCTTGGACTGACTGCGGCCGTACTGATCGTTCTACAAACCCATGTGCGCTTTGAGCGGAACTCGGATGGGACGTGGAACCTGAAAATCGAGAAGAAGCCAACAAGCGATGCCCTGCTGAAGGGTCTCGTGCAAAAGCTGATTGGCTTCATGAAGTAACACAATCCCTAAATGCCGTTGTTTACTCAATCCCCAACTCTTTCGCCAACGCCTTCCACTTTCCATCTACTAACGCTTTCGTCTTCGCATCCATCACAATTTCATCCGGCCACGGCCGAGTAAACCCTTCGGTGGGCCATTTGCGGGTGGCGTCGATGCCCATCTTCGAGCCGTAATTGGCTAGTCGGCTGGCGTGGTCGAGGGAATCGACGGGGCCTAGAGTGAATTGGATGTCGCGCTCAGGGTCGATGTGGTTCAGGACTTTCAAAGTCACGTCGGGAATATCTTGGACATCAACGTCTTCGTCAACCACGATGATGACTTTGGTGAACATGGCTTGTCCCAGTGACCAGATGGCGTTCATCACTTTGCGGGCCTGGCCGGGATAGGACTTGCGGATGGAGACGATCATTAAATTATGGAAGACGCCTTCGATGGGTAGATTGATGTCGATCAATTCAGGGATGGTGAGGCGCATGAGCGGGAGGAAAACGCGTTCGACGGCTTTGCCCATGTAGGCGTCCTCCATGGGGGGCTTGCCGACAATGGTAGTGGCGTAGATGGGATCTTTGCGGTGCGTGATGCATTGGACGTGGAAGACGGGATAGAGATCTTCGAGGGAGTAGAAGCCGGTGTGGTCGCCGAAGGGGCCTTCGGTGCGGAGTTCGTCGAGGTTGACGTAGCCTTCGAGGACGATCTCGCTGGTGGCGGGGACTTCGAGGTCGACGGTTTCGCACTTTACGAGCTCGACGGGCGCCGCGCGGAGGAATCCGGCGATCAAATATTCTTCGACGTCTGGCGGTGCAGGGACGATAGCGGAGAAAGTGACAGCGGGGTCAGTGCCGATAGCGACGGCGACCTCCATACGACCAGAGGGATTTTCCGAGAGAACTTGGCCGCCAGAGGTGCGAGCCATGAGATCGACGGAACTCCTATTTGATCGAGAGTCAAAATCCCCACCCAAGCCAAAGGACGGCTTGGATGGGGCACCCACTTCTGATGAGTTGCCAGCGTTTCGTAGCGCTTGGCGATAATGTTCCGCCGCCACTTTTTGCCTCTGCCAATGAGCGCCGGTGGTTTTGGCGTCGTAGACCTGGAGGCGGTACATGCCGACATTTCTTTTGCCGGTTTTCGGGTCGCGGGTGGTGACACAGGGGAGGGTGATGAAGCGGCCGGCGTCTTGCGGCCAGCATTGCAGGATAGGGAAATCCAATAGCGAGAAATTGTCGTGCTTGATTACTTCTTTGCAGGGGCCGGTGGTGACTGTCTTGGGGAAAAATTTTCCGGCTTCGGTCAGGAGCGGAAGCATTTTTAGTTTGTCGAGAAAGCCTTGCGGGGATTTCACGTCGAGAAACATCTTGATGCGGTCGGCGAATTCGTCGAAGGAATTTACGCCGAGGGCAAGCTTCATGCGGGACTCGGAGCCGAACTGGTTGATCAGGAGCTGAGAGCCGGGGTGGCCTTTGAGGTTTTGGAAGAGGAGAGCGGGGCCGCCAGGTTCGTGGAAAATCCGCCTCGCTTCGCTTGGCGGGACGGCCGAGGCGGCCGTCCCTACATGGGCTGTGTTGGGTCCCCACATATGCATTTTGCTGACGCGGTCGGTGATTTCGGCGATTTCCAGGATGGGGTCGACTTGTGTTTGGATGCGTTTGAGTTCGCCGGCGCGATCGAGGGCGGCGATCCATTGGCGGAGGTCGTCGAAGGGCAAAAGGTTTCTCTCCTGGAACGAATGATTATAAACAGTGGGTGATGATTCGTGGGGAGCGGTGCGCGATTAAGTAGTCGGCAGTCAGTGATCGTCTCTTCGCCGTGAACTACGCTGGTGAGGAGTAACCTGCAGAACCTCGGCGATTGTTCGGTCGGTGGCGGCAGATTTCTTAAGTTGCGGTTGGGCGACGTTTTCGAGGCGAAGATTGTCGAGTTCGAATTGAGCGCCCCGAAGCTTCGTCTCCTGCTCAAGATGGTCGCAGGTTTTTGGCGGAGACGAACGGGAGGCGTTTTCTTACGCCGAAAGGAAAGCAGGTTCCTCCGCTACGCCGTCGCTGTCATTCCGAGCTTCGGTCGGAATGACAAATTGGGAAATGCCGTCGCCGGCGCTCCGATCGCTGTCGCTTTTTACAGTTTGCTGCGGAGCATGGTGATTACATCGTCGGAGGTGATTACGCCTACGAGCTTATTGTGCTGGTTAATCACGGGGAGGGTCATTAGGTTGTACTTGTCGAAGAGTTCGGCGACTTCGTTGTCGCTTCCGGCTTCGTGAGTGAAGACAAGAGGCTCCTGAAGGAGCGTGAGCAGAGGTGTTGAGGACTCGGCGATCACGAGCTTGGCGAGAGGAACGGCGCCGGCGAGTGTGCCGTGGGAATCGACGAGATAGATGGTGCTGAGCGACTCGACTCCGCCTTCGAACTCGCGCAGGACGCCGATGGCGTTCTCAACCGTGGCGGCGACGGGGAGCGCGAGGAATTCCGTGGTCATACGGCCGGCTGCAGTTTCTTCGCGGTGCTCGAGTAGTTCGACGACCTCCTGGCTGGCCTCGGGCTCCATCTGAACGAGAATTTGCTCGGTATGGTCCTGCGAAAGATCGGCGAGCAGGTCGGCGGCGGCGTCGGGATCCATTTCCTCAACAATGTCGGCGGCGCGTTCGGAGTCGAGCGATTCGACGATGGAGCGTTGAACCTTGGGGTCAACCTCTTCGAGGGTCTCGGCGGCGACATCTTCGTCGAGAGTGCGGAAGACGGCTTCGCGCTCGTCGGGAGCGAGGTCTTCGACAATGTCAGCGATGTCGGCAGGATGCAGTGTCGCCAAGCCGTCGTGAGAAATTTTTAGTTTGACGCGGCGCGCCGGGTCGGTCTCGATGAGATCGACAAAGCTCCAGGGAATGGTGCGGGGAGGAATGCGCTGAAGCAGGACGGCGAGAGCGGCGCGCGGAGCCAGGCCGCGGAGAAGACGGCGGACGGCGCCGCGGGCTCCGATATCGACGGATTGAACGCGAAGGATGGCGTGAGGCCGGCCAGCCTCGACTTGGGAGTCGATTTGGAGGTCGACGTCGTTGACGCGAACGACCTTGCGCCCGTGAACGTCGATGACCTGCTGATCGAGCAGGTCGCGTTCGAGCAGAAACAGGCCTTCGGAGCCGTTGGCGGCGGGCCAATCGGCGGACGCGGTAGAAGTGTGGATGCCCGCGTTGATGGTGGAGACGGCGGAAAAGGGAAGAATGCGGTTGCCGGACTTGGTTTTGACGATGAACGAAGCGATGCGGTCACGGTCTTCCTGAGGGGCGAGCGTGACCTCGCGCACGCGACCGGTTTCCGCGCCAGACGGGTCATAGACCGTGGCGCCGAGCAGCTCGGAAAGAGGCAGCGTGTTCATCCCGCGTAGAGAATAGCCGAGTTTTGTGGCGGAGAGAAATGATTTGTGAAGATTAATGGAAAAAAATTTGGGACTATATTCGGGACATGCGGACCAACGATTCCATCGGCTCGGATCGAGCCGGGACTAGGCCACCCGGATTTACGGCAATCGGGATCTTTTTGTTCTTCGGCGGCGGCATGGCGAGCCTAGCCGCGATTACTTTGCTTTGGCGAGGCACGTTTCTCGATCGTGTGTGGGTGCTCAATCCGACTGCATACCAGGAACTCGCGGTTCTGGACGATAGGGTTGCGATTCTTTTCCTGCTGCTTGGCGCGGCTCTGGCGACGGCAGGAGCGGGATGGTTCCGGCGGCGCCTTTGGGGATGGAGACTCGCGGTTGCGATCATCGCCATACAGGTTCTGGGCGATATTGTGAACTGCATCAGAGGCGAGTGGTTGCGCGGTGGAGCTGGGATTGTCTTTGCCGGCGCTTTGTTCCTGTTCCTCTTGCGGCCAAGGGTCAGAGCCGAGTTTAACTAGAATCTCTTCCGAAGGAATTCGAAGAGGATATAACCGATGAGAGCCGCGGTTATTGCGATTTCAAAATTGGCCGCGGTAAATATATCTGTGATTGCCCAGGATATGCCCCGCCTTTGGCCCATGCCGGAGCGCTCGAACTCTCCCATCAGAAGATTGGCGTAGAACAGGAAGAGGATAAAGCCGATCTCGATCACCGCTCGCCAGACGTTTTTCTTCATCGATGTCGACTCCTTTGCTCATAGGGTACACGGCCCTTACTTTCGCAGGAGCAATTCGTGGGAAATCGATGTGGTGGCTAGTGACCAGTGGCTATTGATCGGGAGGGAACTTCGCTATGAAGGGTTCCGTATAATCATACAAAGTGCGGCTGATTCTGGACATCTTCGGGCAGACTCTACGGACGCTATGGGGGCACAAACTGCGTTCGTTTCTCACCATGTTCGGCATCGCCTGGGGAGTGTTTTCGCTGCTGCTGCTGGTTGGGCTGGGAGAAGGCTTCCGGTCGGGGAATAAGAAGCAGTTCGACACGCTGGGCGAGAACGTGATGTTCGTTTGGTCCGGACGCGCGCCGGCGGTGCAGGGAAGTTTTACGGCGCTGCGGCAGTATTACCTGACCTATCGCGATTACCAGGACATTTTGCGGGATTGCCCAAGCGTGGGGGCGGCCGCGCCGCTGGTTTCACGGAACGACATCCGGGCGGTGAGCGATTTTTACCAGGCGAGCGGACAGATCCTTGGCGTCCCGGCGATGTTGAATCAGATTCGCTACCTGCCGATCAACGAAGGACGCTGGCTCAACGACATGGATATCGCGCAGAAGCGGACGGTGATTGTGATCGGGGATGAGGCGCGTCGGACGCTGTTTTCCGGGCGGCCAGCGGTGGGCAGCACGATCCTGCTGAATGGAGTTCGCTTTGAAGTGGTGGGAACTCTGCAGAGAATTGGGCACGGGGACAACAACGATCAGAACCTGAAGAGCTTTGTACCCTACAGCACGATGCATGAGTATTTCCCCCCGACGAATGTGGGCGAAGCGCAGGACGTGATTTCGCTGATTGAGTATCAGCCGAAGACGCGGGCCGTGCACGAGCTGGCGCGGCAGGAAGTGCACAAGGTGATTGGACGGAATCACCAGTTCGATCCGACCGATCCGGATTCGTTTGACGAGTGGGATACGGTGAACACCGTCGACCAGATGGGAAAGATTTTTGACGCCATGAATGCGTTTCTGGGCAGCGTGGGGCTGGTGACGCTGGGGCTGGGAGCGATTGGAATTATTAATATTATGCTGGTCGCGGTGGCCGACCGTACGCGGGAGATCGGGTTGCGCAAGGCGCTGGGCGCGACAAATGCGAGCATCATGTTTCAGTTTTTCGTCGAAGGCGCATTTCTAACCCTGCTGAGTGGCCTGATCGGAATTGGCGGCGCGGCGGGATTGATGGCGCTGTTGTCGAAGGTGTCGCTAGGGGATGGGTTCGATCCTCCGCGATTGGTAGCCTCGACGGCGGCGCTGGCGGTGGTGTCGCTGGCGGTGGCGGGAGTGGTGGCGGGATTGTATCCTGCGAGAAGGGCTGCGGCGCTGCAGCCGGTGGAGGCGCTGCGGAAAGAATAGCTAAGAGCAGCTTCTAGCTTTTTAGCTCCTAGCTTCTAGCCAAATCAAGATCATCTGAGCGGTTGCAGTGAGTTGAAGAGGCACGCCTTCAGCCTTGAGCGACACCGACTGAATCAACACGGTTTGGCTAGGAGCTAGAAGCTAGGAGCCAAAAGCTAGAAGCTAAAACTTATGCATAGAGATTTATTGCAACAGGCATTTGCGGCGATGCGGCATGATCTGCGGAAGACGTTGCTGACCATGGCGGGGATGTCATGGGGGATTGCGACGGTGGTGTTGCTGCTGGCCTACGGGAACGGTTTTGGGCGGGCGATCGAAAATATCTTCCAGAGTTTTGGGGCGACGGCGGTCGGAATATTTCCGGGACGAACCTCGCAGCAGGCGGGAGGAAATAAGGCGGGAGTGCAGGTGCGATTCACCAACGACGACATTGAGCTGCTGCGGAATAATGTCCCGCTGTGCAAGCATGTGGTGCGAATGTCGGTAAAGCAATCGTCGGTGCAGAATGGCAACCGGACGTTCACGATGCCGGTAAACGGACTGGATGCGGGGATCGGGGAAATCTGGAATCTGGAGATGGCGCAGGGGCGTTTTCTCGACGATGCGGATAATGCGCGGCACGGCTTGGTCGCGGTGATTGGATCGGAGGCTCGCGACAAACTTTTTTCGGGCATGCCGGCGATGGGAGAGAATATCCGAATCGATGGCGTGGAGTTTCAGGTGGTGGGGGTCGTGAGCCCGCGAATGCAGGAAGGCGACGATGACGACAACCGCACGATCTATATCCCATACAACGCGATGAACGTGTTGAAGGACAATCATTATCTCGACGGAATCTGGATGGATTCCGTGGGGCTGGATCACGACAAGCTGGACCAGACGGTGCGGGATACACTGGCCGCGGCGCACAATTTCAAGCCGGACGATAAGCGGGCGCTGCACGTGTTCGACGCGCAGAAGCAGCTCTCGCAGTTTGGGATTATCGAGATGGCGTTGAAGGGGCTGCTGGCGTTCATCGGAACCTTGACGCTGGGTATTGGCGGCGTGGGATTGATGAACATGATGTTGGTGACGGTCACGCAGCGGACGCGGGAAATTGGAGTAGAGAAGGCGCTGGGTGCGCGGCGGCGTGACATTCTGTTTCAGTTTCTGGCGGAGTCGATGGTGATTACGGCGGTGGGAGGGATGCTGGGGATTCTCCTGTCGTACATGGTTTCGATTGGAGTGGGGCGGCTGACTTTTTATAGCGCGATGGCGAAACATGCGGAGGCGGCGGATATCCGGTTGATTGTCTCGCCAATGATTTTGCTGGTGGCAACTGGCATTCTCGCGGTCGTGGGCGTGGTGAGTGGCATGGTGCCGGCGATGCGGGCAGCGAAGCTGGATCCGATTGAGGCGCTGCGGTATGAGTAGACAGAGTACTTAGTACCCAGTATCTAGTACCCAGAAGCACAGGATCCGCATGACTTCTTCCGATGACATTTTGAGTTCGGCTCCGCCGCGGGCGGACGTGCGGCTTACTTATGGCAGCGATGCGAATCAGTTTGTGGATTTGCGTGCGCCGAAGGGGAAGGGGCCGTATCCGCTGGCGATTGCGATCCATGGAGGATATTGGCGGGCGAAGTACGACTTGGGATACATGGGACATTTGTGTGCGGCGCTGACGGCGAAAGGAATCGCGACTGCGAATCTGGAATACCGGCGCGTGGGAAACGCGGGCGGAGGCTGGCCCGGAACGTTTGCGGATATTCGGGCGGGCTATCAGTTTTTGTTGCAAAAAGCGCGGCAGTATGAGTTCGATGTGCAGCGAGTGGTGGCGCTGGGGCATTCTGCTGGAGGTCAGCTTGCTTTGTGTCTCGCGGCGCATGAGAAGAGCGTGAAGGGTGTAATTTCGCTGGCGGGGGTGGTGGATTTGCAACAGGCATATGAGTTGCATTTGAGCAACGATGCGGTCGTGGAATTTTTGGGAGGGACGCCTGCGGAGGTGGGGGATCATTATCGAGAGGCCGATCCGATGAAGCTGGCGATCAGGGCGCGGCAGCGGCTGGTACACGGCGCGGCGGATGATATTGTGCCGCCGGCGTTCAGCCGGGACTATGTTGTAGCGAAGCAGAAGGCGAAAGAGGATGTGCGGTTGGTAGAGATCGCTCGAGCCGGACATTTTGAGGTGGTCGATCCGCGGTCCGGGGCTTGGAAGGAAGTGGAGAGAGTGGTGGTGGAGGCTGCGGGGTGAGGGCTAAGCAAAAGGCGTTATGGAATCATGTGAGTAAGATCATCTAAGGCGAAGCTGACGCGGGGCGGGAAGTTCATGTAGGGACAGCCGCCCTCGCCTGCCCTGAGCGGAGCCGAAGGGGCTGTCCATCGAGCGCAGCTCGACGTTTTTCTCTTGCCAACAAAGCATCTCAAGCAGCGGACCAAGCTACTTGCGTGAGCGTCCGCTGGAGTGCTCTGGATTGCTGCCAGGCTCGGGGAAGTCGCTATCAGCGTCTTTGAGAAGTGGGTCCTGGTCACGATGGCCTAATTGTTCTTCCATGCCGAGGTTGCCATCGTGGTTGTGCTCTGGAATTTCAATGGCGCCTTTGGCGCGGTCGGGATCGTTCTTCGAGATCTTCGTCATGGTCAAACTCTGATTCCAAGTTTATACGATACGGTTGCCTGTTAGTGTGCCTTCGTTGGCGTGAGAAAAGCATCGAGCTGCGCTCGACGGACAGCCCCTTCGGCTCCGCTCAGGGCAGGCGAGGGCGGCTGTCCCACATAATCTTTCCTACTTCTCCACCGATCTTTTCCACAGGATTTTCCCCACGCAATCTGCCAGATAAATCATTCACCGGGGCGGGCGTTTGAGGCCACACCGAGTTTGCGCAGGCGCTCGCGGGCTTGCAGTGCTTCCGGAGATTTTGGGTAGCGCTGGATCAGGTGGCGGAGTTCCTGCACGCCGTCGTCCTGCTTGCCGAGTTCGATTAACGAAAATCCTTTCTTGAGCTGCGCGGAAGCGACCTTGGTTCCGGTCGGAAAATTCTGCAAAACCTGATCATAGCTCTGCTCGGCCTGCTGATAATTGCCCTGGCGAAATTGAATCTCACCGAGATAGAAGTAACAATTCCCGGCGAGATCGGTGTTGGGATAGAACTTTACGTAGTCGGAAAATTCCTGGATGGCGAGATCGTTCTTGGCTCCGTTGTAATCGCGCAGAGCGTTGTTGTAAAGAACGTCGGGCGGAGGCGCGGAAGCCTGGGCCTGCTGCTTGGCAATGTCCGCGGCTTGATTGGCCTGCACGCTTTGCTGCTGGGCCTGCATATCCTCGAGCTGCTTACTGACTTTGGCGAGGCGAGCTTTAAGTTCGTCGAGCGTGTCGTTGAGCGACTGGAGCTGGCCGGAGAGTTGATCGACGTGGGACGAAGAATCTCCCTGCTGTTTTTGTAGCGCGGTTTGCAGGCTGGTGAGAGCGTTCGCGACTTTATTGACAGTGTCGGTATTCTGCTCGACGAGATTCTTCATCACGCCCATGCGTTCGTCGAAGCTGCGCTGCATGGAGGTCATCTGCTGCTGCAGTTGCTGCACCTGAGTTTGCAGCTCGATCATTTCCTTGTTGACACCCCATGCGGGGGCAGTGAGCAGCAAGAGTGTGGAAAACAGAAGGAACAGAATGGAAGAGTGTCGTGGTGTCATAGGTGAAGATTCCTAGAGGTTATTTTAGATGGGTTTGGGGCGGAGCGGGTTGTGAAATGAGTGGGATGGAACATGAAGAGTTAGAGCGGGTTCATGGGAGGGGGAGTCTAGCTGGTAGAGGCTGAAAAAAGCGAGTCGAGCTTCGCTCGAACCGGACGGCCGAGGGCGGCCGTCTCCACATAGACAATGCAATGGGCGAGAGCTGTGTCGGGGCGGAATCGCTTCAGCCCCGACGCACTTATGTCATCTACTTTCGATACACGAAGTGGCCGCGGCGGTTTTGCTGCCAGCGGGCTTCGTTTTCTTCCATGCAGAACGGTTTTTCTTTGCCGGGTTCGTGTTTCGTAACAGAGTTCATTTCGTTGCATTGTGAACGCGAATTTATGCAAAACTCCGGTGCA
Organism: uncultured Acidobacteriaceae bacterium; assembly: GCA_963808195.1. Taxonomy (GTDB): domain Bacteria; phylum Acidobacteriota; class Terriglobia; order Terriglobales; family Acidobacteriaceae; genus Sulfotelmatobacter. Next base: position 258,574 of record CAWEEW010000001.1, read on the forward strand.
ACTCAGTCCAGAAGTGGGCTGGATCCTAAAGGTCAATCAGGAAAGGAAGTTAATATGAAACATCTACGTTTGTCGACCGCAATGGGTCTTGCCGTTGTATTGGGTCTTGGATGGTTTGCCCTGTCCCCGCAGAGGGCCAGAGCGAATTTTCAGGGCGTTGGCACAGGCTCTTACCTAACCAACATTACCGATGCCAGTACGGGGGCATTCTCATCCCGCTCCGTGATTACGCTGCATAGCGACCACACCCTCACAGCGATCGATTCGGGCCAGGAAGCAAGCAGCCCTACCTTCAGCTCACAGCAAGGTACATGGACGCAGGGATATAACGGTAGCGTAAGAGCCAGCACACTCGACTTTTCCTTTCAGTCCCCCCAGACTATTGCTCGCGTGGATTATGTGATCAACGCGGCTTCTGGGGAGGGGAACATTAGCGGCACCCTCACACTCACCATTTTCCCAATCAATGGAAATCCTTTCGGAGGCGGCGGCACAGTCGTCGGCAACTTCAACTTTACCGGTCAAAGCGTGCCGGTGGAATAGCAGGCCCTGGCACACCATCACGCAGAACTGGCGCGTGTCGGTGACCCCGGTTGCCCCCGCGCCCGTCAGTTGATGAGGGCGCAAGAACTCTAAATCAAAATACGTCCTTGCGCCTTCAAACTAAACCGTCCGTCGCGGAATGCGCAGCGAAGCAGAATTTCAGCGGGCTGCGCTGACTGTTTTGTCCTCTCAGAAAGGAGATTCCATGAATCAAGTAATCAGATTGTTCAGATGCATGTTGCCCGTCGTTGCCCTATCGGTCCTGCTGCTGGCGAACATTTCGGCGCAGGCCCAGCGAGGGAGCATCACGTTCACGCAAATCAATGTACCCGGCAGTGCCAGCACTGAGCTGGACGGTATCAACAACTGGGGAGAAATTGCGGGCTACTTTGTGGACCGGTCGGGCAAGCAGCATGGCGTGATTGACCAGAACGGCGTCTTTACCCAGCTTGACTTTCCCGGCGCTACCGCCACTAAAACCGTGGGCATCAACAATCTCGGGGATCTGGTGGGTGTCTTTACCGACTCTTCCGGGGAGCAGCACGGACTGGTTCGTGAGTTCGGCAGGTTCACTCAGCTGGATTTTCCGGGGGCTACCGCTACCCAGGCGCTCGGCATCAATGATGAGCGCCAGATTGTGGGCAGCTTCACCGATGCCTCGGGAAATATCCATTCCTTCCTGGAAAGCCTGGGGGTTTTCACCCAATTCGACTTTCCCGGAGGCACAAACACCATCTCCTACGGCATCAACGATTACGGCGAGATCGCAGGGTCTTTTGTGGATGCGACGGGGATACAACATGCCTTCCGCAAACAAGGCGGGACCTTTACTGAAATCAATCCGCCGGGGTCCGTCGCCTCGGTTGTTTTTGGACTGAATCTGTTGGGAAACCTTGTGGGCAGCTTCACCGATGCCGCCGGAAATGGCCACGGCTTCTTCGATCAGGCCGGCAGCTTTCTTCGGGTGGACTTTCCCGGTGCCGCCTCTACCGATGCCAACGGAGTCAACGCGCTCGGGTTTTTCGTCGGCGACTTCTTCGACGCTTCGGGCGTGGAGCATGGATACATCGCGGTAAGATGAGGGCCAATAATGGGACGCACTGTGAATGGACTCTTAGCACAGGCGTCCCATGTTGGAGGTTTTCATACCTGCCCGAAGCAATGTTAAGCGCAGTTTCATGCCGCTTGCATGGGACACCGCTGACGCGATGCCCCGAGCCATCGAATAGTCGAACTTACTTCTGATACACGAAGTGGCCACGGCGGTTTTGCTGCCAGCAGGCTTCGTTTTCTTCCATGCAGAACGGTTTTTCTTTGCCGTAGCTGATGGTCTTGACGCGGCTGGCGCTGACTCCCGCGGAGACCAGGGCAGTTTTCACTGCGCTGGCGCGCTGGTCGCCGAGGGCCAGGTTATATTCGGTTGAGCCACGGCTGTCGCAGTGTCCTTCAACCGTGAAGTTGATGCCAGGATGCTGATTGAGGAACGCAGCATCGGCCTGAATGGCAGCCTGCTGGTCACCGCGAACGGACGACTGATCGTAATCGAAATAAACGTCCTTGATGGTCTGGCCAAACAGGTCTTCGTCGGTGAGCGAAGAGGTAGGCGGCGGTGGAGCAGGCGCGGGCGTTACGGTGAGGCGCGTGGTGGCGTCCTGCGTGCCGCCAGGGCCTTTAGCCACGAGGTGATAGGTGATGGAATCAGTGGGAGAAACCTGTTGCGATCCGCTGGGCTTCACCGCGCCGATGCCGTCGATGGAGACGTCGGTGGCATTGGAGGTCTGCCAGGTCAGCGTGGAGGATTGTCCGGGTTGAATCGTATCCGGGCTGACGGAGATGGAGGCGGTGGTCGAGGCCGGCGGCGGGGGCGGCGGTGGTGGGGGCGGAACCGCTTTCTTTTTGCAAGCGCCGACCATAAGGAGGGCGGCAAAAACCAGGGCGGTTGAGAATACCTTCAAAGATTGACGCTTCATGTTGCTCCTCTTCACGTTGAATCCTCCTGCGAACCTGGGAATTCTTTTCTTCTCGTTCAAGCTTCGAGTTTTATCCTGGGTTCAGACGAAGTGTTTTATTTCCAACTCCAGTTTGGTTGAGAGTTACGTCCTGTAAAAGTCAGCTGATGGAGCTTGGTGCCATCGGCCAGCATCTCCCATATTTCTTCTTTGCCGGAACGGCTTGACTGGAAGACGACGTGGCGGCCATCAGGCGACCACGAGGGGAAGTCATTGCGTCCGCCGTCGTGAGTAAGCTGCACCCATTGTTTGCTGGCGATATCCATCAGATAAATGTCGGAGGAGCCGGGCTCACCGGGACCATATTTGCGGGTCCAGGCCAGAGTGAGGAATTGGCCGTTGGGCGACCACCCCGGAGAGACGGCGTATCCCTGATCGGTCATGCGCTGCTGGTTGGTGCCGTCGGCTTCCATGGTGTAGATCTGAGGCAAACCCGTGCTGCCGCTGACGAAGGCAATTTGCGATCCGGTCTTGCGGTTCCAGACGGGCGAAACGTCAGGGCCGCGCCCGGTGGTCATGGCATGAAGGCCGCCTCCAGCGGAATCGCAAAGAAAAATTTCAGAGTGCCCGCCGCGCGAGGAAGAAAACGCGAGGCGCGCGCCGTCGGGCGACCACGCTGGAGAAAGATTGGTACCGCCGAAGTGCGGGAAGCTGACGAGACGGTTGAGATCCATGGAATACATGAGGATGTCCCAGCCGGATTTCGTCAGGGAACTGAAGGCGACTCGCGATCCGTCGGGCGAGACGCGGGGCGAAAGAGAAATCGTATTTTGGTGAGTGAGCTGGTGCTGATTAGAGCCGTCGTAATCCATCATCCAGATTTCTTTGCGGCCGCTGCGATCGCTGACGAAAAATATTTTGCTTTCGGCGATGCCCTGAATGCCGCCGCCGAGGCGGAAGATGATTTCGTCGGCGAATTTGTGAGCGATGAGGCGCGCACCTTCATCGGTAGCAACGTCAGAGTATTGCTTGCCGAGAACCTGCGGCGAAGCTGTGTTCTTCACGTCGTAAAGCCAGCCCTGAACCGTGACCTTGCCGGAGGCTACGCCGAGGTTGCCGAAGGCCAGCATCGCGGCGTTCGGCGGCGGAGAGTTCCAGATTCCGAAGGTGACTTCGGCGGGTAGGCCAGGCGTCTGCAAGGGATAGAAACTTTTCGAGACCAGTTCGAGAACGCCGGAGTTGTCGAGGTCTCCCCAGAAAGTATCGTTGAACGTTTTGAGCAGGGCCATGTTTTGCGGGTCGGTGTTCGACGGCTTGAAGTCCGGGACGGCGAGGCGGACTTTCTCTACTCCGAGGCCGGACCCGGTGCGAACCCAATCCTGAGCGAGGGCGGGCATCGCGGAAAGCGCAAGGAGGATGACAACGCAGATAAGGGGGAGATTCTTTGCGCGTTTGCTGTTAGAGCTATCGTCCATCCGAGTGAAGCTGGTGCGGGAAACGGAGCAAAAAGATACTCCGTACGACAATATCGTATTCCGATACGTTCTCATTGGCAAGTTATTGATCATCATTTCACGAAAAGGCAAATTTAAGAATAATCAGACGGATGCCGCCATGCTTTCTGGTTGTGTTTCGGGTTAAGAAAATCTTCCGGTGGTGCCGCAATTTGGCTTGCGCGCGATGCCAGTGAAGTTGGAGATCCTTCGGCTCCGCCTGAAGAACGGCTTCGCTAGGATGACAAACGCTTGGGATGGACGCCGCATGACAAACGCTCGGGAGCGTATGCGCGTCGCGCCGAAAATGCCAGCGCACGAGTTTATTTTCTACTGTAGTCAAACCAATACTCGACGGAAATTTTGTTGCCGCTATAGTCGGGGGGCAGCGGGCCGAAGGTGTCGATGCGCTGCAGGGCGCGCGTGGCGGAGACGTCGAGCGATGGAACTCCGCTCGATTGCTCCACCCGGACATTGAAAGGATGGCCGTCGCGGGCAACGTCGAAGGTGATGTACACGCGCTCCGCCGTGCTGATCCGCGGGTCGACTTCGTATTTCAGCCAGTTCTCCGAAACCTTTCGCTGAATGATTTGAACGTACCAACCATACCTGGTGCCGAAATCTCCACCGCCGCCAGTCACGCCGAAGCCGCCCTTGGCGCCCCCGGCGTCGAAGGTGCCATAGGGTCCGCTCACAGGGCCGCCTTCACCGAACGCAACCTGATTGGTTTCCTGCTCGGGCGCCGGTTGAGGCTTGGCTTTGCTGGGAGTGGGAGGCTTTTTCGGTTTGACCTTGGAATTCTTGCCTTGAATCTCGATTGCGTCTGGCTCTTTTTCTTCAACTTTTGGTTCAGACTTGGTGATGCCCTTGGATTCATTGGCCAGAACGTTCTGCTGGGGTGCGGGTGTGGCGGGCAAGGGAACCGTGCTGACCAAAGTGACGCCCATGGCCGATCCGCCGCCGCCCGATCCCCAGCCTGATCCGGAGGGTCCGTTGAAAAACCGCGCGTAAAGCACGATCAGGAGAGTAACAGTGATGTGAAAACCCGCGGACCACGAGAGGGCGCGCGGCCAACTATCGTGTTCGAAAAAAATCTCAGCGTTTGCCATTTTCTTGCCGGTTTTCTTCGAGAGGCTGAGTGACGATGCTCACGTTGGTGATGCCTGATTGTTTCACCGCGTCCATGACGGTGGCGAAGGCGCCGAAGGGAACATTCTCATCGGCGCGGATAAAAATGGACTGATTGCGGGGGTCGCGAATCTTCTGCCGTAGCTTGGCTGCGATCTGATTGATGTTGATGGCGTCGTTGCCGAGGAAGACCCGCTGATCTTTATTAATGGTGATCACTGTACGCTCTTCGGTGATTTCCTTCACCGTACGAGTTTTCGGGACGCTGACTTCGATGCCGGACTGCAGAATCGGCGCGGTCACCATAAAGATGATGAGCAGAACGAGGACGACATCGACCAGCGGAGTGATGTTGATATCCGCGAGGGCAGTTTGAGTGCGGCCGTTGGATGAGGTGAACGCCACTAGCGCCGGACCTCGGCTGGAAATGTGGGCGCGGGCTGCGGCTGGATGTGCTCGATGGCGTTGAGGACTTCGAGGGTGAAATCGTCGCCGCGCGCGGCGAAGGTGCGAATCGAATTGCCGATCAGGTTGTAGGCGATGACGGCGGGAATGGCGGCTGCGAGTCCGGCGGCAGTGGTGATCAGCGCTTCCGAGATGCCGGGAGCGACGGCACGGAGAGTCGCTCCGCCGGCGGTGCCAAGGCCGTGGAAAGCGTCAATGATGCCCCAGACCGTGCCGAAGAGGCCGATGAACGGCGTGACCGCCGCGGTGATCGCGAGCCATGGGACGTTGCGCTCGAGGCGCGTGATCTCTTCCGAGGCGCCAATCTGCATGCCGCGCTGCACCGCGATGAGACTGCGGAGCGATGCGGCTGGCGTGGAAATTTGGCGCTTGTACTCCTGAAATCCACCTTCGAAAACGCCGACCAGTGGGCTTGGACGGAATTGATCGGCGACGGTGGCAATATCCTGCAGGCGCTGGGCTTTGCGGAAGGCGCGCAGGAAGCGTCCGCTTTGAAGGCGGGCGCGGCGGAGAAGGCTCCATTTCGTGAGAATGATGGCCCACGAAATGAGGCTGAATGCGAGCAAGGTGATCAGGACGAATTTGGCGACCGCACCCGTGCTGGAAACGAGATCGAGGATTTCGCCGCCGATAAAAAACGCGAACAGAGAGGGAAGTTGCATTCTGGTTAGGAAAATTCCTTTCTGGAATTATAGATGATGCGGGAGTCGCGGCTTCAGGGGCGTATCTGAAGCATAACGAGCGCGACGATGTGGCTTGGGGTGAGCGGAGCTTCCAAACACTGAATGGCGCTTTTCACCGGCACTGTCATCCTGAGCGGAATTTGTCTCGCGCGAAGCGCGAGACAAATGGAGTCGAAGGATCCCTTCGCTACTTGCGGTCCCAGCCGGCCGGAGGGGCGTTCGCACGATGCTGCGGGAGCACCTAGGGGGAACTCCCCGAGGCAACGTCGAGAATCGAGAACTGGTAGGGATCCTTCGACTGCGTGAGTGCTGCGCTTCGCGCAGCACTCACTTTGCTCAGGATGACAAAACTAGCGAGGTCCGCCACGTGAGTTTCTTTTCATCGTCAAACTAATTTTGATCGCTATACCTCTGCCCCGGGAGTGGCATCCAAGGGTGACGAGAATTGGTGAAATTAAAATTCTCGCCGGAGGGAAGAACTTATGGCGCAACATGGAATGCTAAGGGAATACCGCTTTACGGAAGCCACCGAGGATATTCGCGGGTCGAAGTTGTACGGTCTGAAAGACGAGAAGCTTGGCAAGATTGACGACATAATTTTCGATCACAACACGGGAATCATTCGCTACGTTGTGGTCGATACGGGTTGGCTCACGACGAAGAAGTTTATCGTTCCAGTCGATCGGCTCCGGGCCTCCGCCGAGCACGAGAATGATTTTTCGGTCGACCTGACCAAGGCCCAGGTGGAAAACTTTCCGCCTTATGAAGAGAAGGATCTGGAATCGGATGAGCAGTGGGCCGACTACGAGGGAAAGTACCGATCGAAGTGGGACGCGAGTCCGGTGATGCATCGCGAGGGAACGGACCGGAACATCACTCCGACGACGCAGCAGATGCCGGGGAATTCGCCCTCGGCGCGGGCTGCGGATGCGGCGACGATCGAAGACACGGAGTTCATCGAAACCAAAGATACGGATGCGCTTACCGCTGGCGGGTTTGCGGCGAGCACGGACTCGGTGGAAATCAGCAGCGGAGCGATGGGGATTGGGCCACGCTGGGATACCTTTCAGAACCGGTTGCGGGAGCGGCGCAAAGAAGTGATTACTTCGGGCTCGACGCCGGAGAGTGCGGATCGGTATCGCAAGGCAGGTTAGCACGCAGGAGAAGACTGTTGAGAGAGCCACGGCTGCGGCCGTGGCTTTTGTTTGTTCCACGGTGTCAAACGTTTTGTTTTGACGAAACGATACACAAGATAAATAATCCTCAGGCATGTTAAAGATTCTGGGGCTACTGGTTGCCCTCTTGCTGGTCACGATCTTACTGATCGTGATCATCGGCTATTCGTTGCCGAAGGACCACGTGGCCGCGCGGGCAATCTCACTGCGACGGCAGCCGGCAGAGGTTTTCGCGTTGATTTCCAATTTCAGAGACGAACCTTCGTGGCGGGCAGATGTTCAGCAGGTTGAAATGCTGCCTGAGCGGGACGGGCATACGCGTTTCATCGAGAAGAGTAAGAACGGCACGATGCCTTTTGAAGTGGAGGAGTCGAGCCCGCCGCTGCGCATGGTGACGCGGATTGACGGTAAAAATCTGCCATTCGGCGGGAGGTGGATTTTCGAAGTCTCTCCGACGGCGGAGGGATGCCGGCTGAATATCACCGAGCGCGGCGAAGTCTACAATCCGGTGTTTCGTTTTGTCTCTCGATTCATTCTCGGGTATACGGGTACGCTTGACCGGTACTTGACCAGCGTTGCGAAAAAATTTGGGGAGAGCGCGGTGCCGGTGGAGGGTGCTGTCTCCGATCAGTAATCCAGATGCGACCTGGTATTCATGCTATGCTGCGCCCAAGTTCCGGACATCTTGAATCATTGCGATTCCTAAGGAGCGGCAGTGCTGGTTGAACTGCGGTTAGAGAACTACGCTGTCATCGACAATGCGGCGATCGAGTTCGCCCCGGGCTTGAACCTGCTTACGGGCGAAACGGGCGCAGGCAAGTCGATTCTTGTCGATGCGCTGGCACTGCTGCTGGGCGATAAAGCATCGAGCGAGGTGATTCGCTCGGGCGCGGATCGAGCGGTTGTGGCCGGGGTGTTTGAGTGCGAGGGCAAGGCTGAGAGTTTGATCGAGCAGGTGCTGGAGAATAACGGGTTGGACGGCGCGGAAGATGGCTCTCTGATTGTTCGTCGCGAGATTGCGGCCGGAGGCAAGGGGCGCGTGTTTGTGAACAATCAGGCGGCAACGGTTGCGGTGCTGCGGCAACTGGCTCCGCATCTGGCGACGATCCATGCGCAGAACGAATCGATCCTGCTGTTCGATGGCCCGGCGCGGCTGGGGTTGTTGGACCGTTTTGCGGGAAGCGAGATTGAGTCGGTGGCGGCAGCGTACGAATCCTGGAAGAGTACGCGCGCGCGGATTCAAGAGTTGGAACAGGGCGAGCAGGATCGGCTGCGGCTGGTGGATTTGTGGATGTTTCAAAAACACGAGATCGAAGAGGCGAAGCTGCAAGCGGGCGAAGACGAGCGCCTGGAGACCGAGAAGCGCGTGCTCGCGAATGCCGAGAAGATTTACAACGCGGCGATGCAGGCCTTTGACTTGTTATATGAGGGTGATGCGTCGACATCTTCTTCACTGCGGGCCGCGCAGAAGCAGGTTGAAGAGTTGGCGCGTTATGAGCCGAAGTTTCATGAGGCGCTGGCAGCGCTGGAGACGGCGCGAATTAGCGTGGAAGATGTGGGAGCGACGGTGCGCGATTACGCAGGAGGAATTCATGCCTCGCCCGAGCATCTGGCGGAAGTGGAAGACCGGCTGGCGATGCTCGATCGATTGAAGCGAAAGTATGGTCCGAGCCTGGACGATGTGATTCAGTTCGGAGCGGAGGTTGGGCGCAAGCTTTCGGAGGTCGAGAATAAAGACGAGATTCTGCGCGATCTGCGGGCGGAGTTGGCAAAGGCAGGCGCGCAATATTTGCGGGAGGCGCGAGCGTTCTCCGAAAGGCGGCAGGAAGCGGCGCGGAAGTTGGAGAAGCTGGTGGAGACCGAGATCAATGATCTCGCGATGAAGTCCGTGTTCCGGATTGAGGTCGCGACCAGCGAACAGGAAGGGAACTGGACGGGCACGGGAATCGATGAAGTGCTCTATAAAATTGCGACGAATCCCGGCGAACCGATGCGGCAGTTAGAGCACATCGCGTCAGGAGGAGAGTTGTCGCGCGTGATGCTGGCGCTGAAGGTGAGCGTGGAGATGGGCGGGCGGGCGGGTTCGGAGAAGAAACATGAGAGTAGTGGCATGGCTCCCACACTCCCGCAAAAAACGCGGGGAGGGAGTACGCAGCGCCGGGCCGCGGGATCGCAACGCTGGCAGCGGACCATGGTCTTCGACGAAATCGATACCGGGATCGGCGGACGAGCGGCCGAGGCCGTGGGAAAAAAGTTGAAGATGCTGGCTCGGTCGAATCAGGTGCTGTGCGTGACTCACCTGCCACAGATCGCGACATTTGCGGATCATCATTATGTGATCGAGAAAAAGGCGTGGAGCGGGCGAACGCGGACGAGTATCCGCGCGGTCGAGGGCGAGGAGCGCACAGAAGAAGTGGCGCGCATGCTAAGCGGGGCGAAGCTCACCGATACTTCACGAAAACATGCAGAGCAGATGATCAAAGCGAACGGGTAGTGGGTCGTGTGCCATCCGTTAACCGTAACTGGCGCACGGCCAGTACGTGATCGAATCGCACTTGGTCCACGAACTTCCCGTCCATCGCTGGCAGCGGATTCCGATTTTCGCGCCAGGGTACGAGTTCGATAGACTTATACACATTCCGTTCACCTGACGTTGTGCGTAGTCGGGAGTGCCCTGGAACTCCTTCTGATCAAGCTGAGCAAAGAAGGGCGAGAGCTGATACGCGTCCACGTAAAACCAGGGTAGCGATTCGTATTCGCTCTCCGATTCCAGTTCATATTCCAGTTCTGACAGGATGCCGTCCAAAACCGCCGTGTTGCGACTCATGGAATTTTCCTCCGAGCTGAGGTTTCCGATATCTGAGAGAAGAGGGTACCGGACCTGTACTCGGAAAAACAGTCGCACGATTGGGGGTCGCATGAACGGGGTAACTGAATGGCTGGGAATGGGACTGGCATTCGGGAATCAAAGAGGACTTGACGGAAATCATGGAGTTAGCTAAGCTAAGTTAGCTAATGTAATTATCGAAACATGGAAACCATCACCATCCACAAGGCGAAAACTCAGCTTTCCAAGCTGATTGAAAAGGCTTGCCGGGGCGAGGAAATCGTGATCGCCCGCGGGAAGACGCCTGTGGTTCGGTTAGTTGCCATTGAAGACACGCGCGGGAATCGCAAACCGGGCGCATGGAAGGGCAAGATAAAGATTGGGCCTGAGTTTTTTGAGCCGTTGCCTCCGGAGGAGCTAGAAGGGTGGGAGTGACCGACCTTGCGTTTCCTGCTTGATACGCACACGTTAATTTGGTGGATGACTACCGACGGGCATCTTTCCAAGCCCGCCCGCCTGCTGATCGAACAAAAAGAAAATATCTCCCTGGTCAGTGCGGTTTCTGCGTGGGAAATTGCGACGAAAGTCCGCCTCGGGAGGTTGCCTGCGGCGGCGGACCTGGTCCAAAATTTCGTTGCAGATTTGGAGCGGGAAAGAATCGAGATCCTTCCCGTAGATGCAGAGCATGGAATCCGTGCGGGCTTGCTCCCCGGTCCGCACAGAGATCCTTTCGACCGGATGCTAATTGCTCAGGCCTTGGCGGAGAATGTGCCGATCGTAAGCAATGACCGGGCACTGGATGGATACGGAGTAAGACGGTTGTGGTAGATGCACCTCAAAGCGCCCACCCCGATCAGCCTTTAAATGCGACAGTTCGCTGCTAATCCCCGCCGATTCTATTGTTTACGTTGACCCAACGAGCGCTTTCCGGTAGTTTCTCGGTATAATCACAATGGTACTCGTGTACCTTGGCGGTACAGTTTCGGGCTAGAATTTGCATCTTAATGGGTCTGGGCCAGATCATCTCAGGAACAATACAGGAGCTTTGAGGGTGCCAAACAGCCGGGGTAAGACGTTGCTTTTGCTGAAGCCGCGGGGATTCTGCGCCGGGGTGGTGCGGGCGATTGACGTGGTGCGTATCGCGCTGGAGGCTTTCGGCCCACCGATTTACGTGCGCAAGGAGATCGTTCACAACAGTTTTGTGGTGGATGAATTACGCGGAAAGGGCGCCATTTTTGTTGACAGCGAAGACGAAGTGCCCAACGGCGAACGGGTGATTTACAGCGCACACGGAGTTTCTCCGGAAGTGCGGGAGCACAGTGCGAGGCGCGGGTTGCGGGTGATCGATGCCACATGTCCGCTCGTGACCAAGGTGCATGTAGAGGCGGTGAAGTTTGCCAAGGAGGGTTATTCGCTGATCCTCATCGGGCATCACGATCACGACGAAGTGATCGGGACGCTGGGCGAAGCTCCGCTGGTGACGCAGGTGGTTGGGAACCCGGACCAGGTGCAATCGTTAAGCGTGCCGGACCCGAATCGAGTGGCGTATCTGACCCAGACGACGCTGAGCCTCGACGAAACCAAGGACATCATCGCGGCGCTGAAGAAAAAATTCCCGAACATCAAAGGGCCGGCCGCGCAGGATATTTGTTATGCCACGGAGAACCGGCAGGTTGCGGTGAAGCAGGTCGCTTCGGAATCCGATCTGCTGCTGGTGGTGGGTTCGGAGAACAGCTCAAATTCGAATCGTCTGGTGGAAGTGGCGCGGAACTTGGGCACGAACGCGCATCTGATCGATAGCTACAAAGACATTGAAGCGGAGTGGCTGATCGATGTGAAGACGATTGCGCTGACTGCCGGAGCTTCGGCGCCTGAGTGTTTGGTGGAAGAGACGATGAAGTTTTTGGCTACCAAGGGTTTCGACAACGTGCAGGAACTGGAAGTGATGCCGGAAAACGTCCGCTTCGGGCTGCCGCCGGAGATTGTCGAAGCAATCGCCGCGGCTCCCGCAACGGTTACGGTGGACTGACGGAAATTAATTTCGGGAGGTGCGCCTATGGGTCAGGGATTGTTTCAGCCCCTCCACCTGATTTTGCTGTTGATCTTTCTGGCTGGCGTGTTCGTTCTGTTTCGAGTGCTTTGGCGTCTTACTTCGAAATACAAATAGGCTGTGTCGCAGCGCCGTTCTTTTTGATCGTACCCGTTGTCGATTGATGTGGAGCGAAATTTGATGGATACAAACTCCCCTGACTCCCATATAGCTTCCGAACCTCAACTTCGCTTTGGCAAGATCGATGGACTAACCAGCCGCGTGGGCGCTGCGATGGACGCCGCCCGCAAACTTCTCTTCTCGACTCAGCACGAACAGGGCTACTGGTGCGGAGAGCTGGAAGCCGACACCACGCTCGAATCCGATTACATTCTGCTGCACACGCTGCTGGGGACGGGCGACGCCGAGCGTTTCCGCAAGGCGGCGAACTGGATTGTTCAGCGTCAAAATGAGGATGGCGGCTGGAGTATTTACGCTGCGGGTCCGTCAAACATCAGCGCCTCGGTGAAGGCGTATTTCGGACTGAAGCTCGCAGGATACACGGCGGATCATCCCGTGCTGCAGCGCGCGCGTAGGAAGATTCTCGAACTCGGCGGCGTGACGGAAGTTAATACATTCACCAAGATCTATCTTTGTTTTTTTGGGCAGTACGACTACGATGCGGTGCCGGCGATTCCACCCGAGATCGTGCTATTTCCCAAATGGTTCTGGTTCAACATCTACGAAATTTCGTCGTGGTCACGGGCCATCCTGGTGCCGCTTTCCATCTGCTACGCCAAGAAGCCGTTCAAGAAAATCCCGCGCGAAGTGGGAGTGGAAGAGTTATTCGTGGGTGGGATGTCGAAGTCGCGCATGCATCTGCGCTGGTCGAAAAAGCTGGTCTCGTGGCGGAACTTCTTTCTCTGCCTGGACCGTATGACGCACTGGTTTGAGCGCGTACACATTCGGCCATTGCGTTCTGTCGCTCTGAAAAGCGCGGAAAAGTGGATGCTGGAACGCTTCGAGATGAGCGACGGCCTGGGTGCAATCTATCCCTCGATGATGAACGCGATCATCGCGCTGCGCTGCCAGGGATACTCGCTCGACGATCCGCAGGTGATCCGGGCGATGGATGAGTTCGAGAAACTCGGCATCGAAGAAGGTGACACCTTCCGCATGCAGCCTTGTATGTCTCCGGTATGGGATACGGCGTATGCGATGTTTGCACTCGGCGAGTCTGGCGTGCCGGCGAACGATCCGCGGATGGTGAAGTGCGCTGACTGGATTTTGCAGAAGCAGGTGCGGACGGTCGGCGACTGGCAGGTGAAGAACAAGAAGGGCAAACCGGGTGGGTGGTACTTCGAGTTTAACAATGAATTTTACCCGGATGTGGATGACAGCGCGATGGTTTGCCTCGGACTAAGCCGGGTGGAGCATCCTAACGGACGCTACCAGCGAGAGTCCGTGCAGCGGGCGATTGACTGGATTCTCTCGATGCAGTGCAAAAACGGTGGCTGGGCTTCGTTCGACAAAGACAACAACCGGATGGTTTTTCAGGAAGTGCCCTTCGCCGATCATAACGCCATGCTCAACCCGGCGACCGTCGACATTACCGGACGCATTCTCGAGATGATGGCGACCTACGGCTACGATCAGAGCCATCCGGCGGTGAAGCGGGCGATTCAATTTCTCCGCGACGAACAGGAGCCGGATGGAAGCTGGTTTGGCCGCTGGGGCGTGAATTATATCTACGGAACTGCGCTGGTGTTGCGCGGGCTGGAAGCGATTGGCATGGACAGCCACGAGCCTTGCGTGCAGCAGGCGGCGGAGTGGCTGCGTATGGTGCAAAACCCCGATGGTGGTTGGGGCGAGAGCGTGGGGTCGTATGACGATCCGGCGTTGCGCGGAGTTGGTCCGAGCACCCCATCGCAGACCGCATGGGCGATTCTGGGGCTGCTGGCTGTGGGCGATACGCGCAGCGATTCCGTGGCGCGGGGTGTTGCCTATCTGCTGCGAACCCAGAAGGACGATGGGTCGTGGGACGAGGATTTTTTCACGGGAACGGGCTTTCCTCGGGTTTTCTATTTGAAGTATCACCTCTACCGGGAGTACTTCCCGCTGCTGGCGCTCACGACGTATGCCAAGGTGATGGAGAAAGGCAGCAATTAGCTGTTGGCAATTAGCAATTAGCGTTCGGGCGAATGTGCTAATTGCCAACTGCGAACTGCTAATGGCCAATTGCTAATCGCCACCGCATGCTCGCTTTCGTTACTGGCGCAACTGGATTTCTGGGTTCCCATGTGGCCCGCGTTTTGGCGGAGCAGGGTGCGGAACTCCGGTTGCTCGTGCGCCCGACCAGCAATTTGAAAAACCTCGAAGGGCTGAAGGCCGAGACGGCGACGGGCGATTTGCGCGATGGGGCTTCGCTGGAAAAGGCGATGGCGGGATGCGAAGTCGTGTTTCATGTGGCAGCCGACTATCGGTTGTGGGTGCGGGATCCGGCGGAGATGTACCGGTCGAACGTCGAGGGGACGAAGGCGATTCTCGAAGCTGCTCGAAAGAATTCCGTGCGCTGCGTGGTCTACACCTCGAGCGTGGCGACGGTAGGATTCACGGGCAATGGCCATCCGGCGGACGAAGATTCTCCGGTTGCGCTGGCCGACATGATTGGCCACTACAAGCGTTCGAAGTTTATGGCGGAGCAGGTAGCCTTGGAGGCGGGTCGCAGCGGAATGCGGGTGGTGACAGTGAATCCGACGACTCCGGTGGGAGAGCAGGATGTGAAGCCGACTCCAACCGGGCGAATCATTGTGGACTTC
Source organism: uncultured Acidobacteriaceae bacterium (assembly GCA_963808195.1). Classification (GTDB taxonomy): domain Bacteria; phylum Acidobacteriota; class Terriglobia; order Terriglobales; family Acidobacteriaceae; genus Sulfotelmatobacter. The sequence continues at coordinate 273,685 of CAWEEW010000001.1, forward strand.
CTGAAGAGAAAATTTCCCGCGTACGTGGAAACGGGATTGAATCTGGTGGATGCGCGTGAGTGCGCACGCGGGCATATTGCGGCGCTGGAAAAAGGCAAGAACGGCCAACGATACATCCTGGGCGGAGAGAACCTGACGCTCAAGCAAATCCTCGATAAACTTGGAGCGATCTCGGGGCTGCCCTCGCCCAAAGTGAAGCTGCCTTACTTCGTCGCGTATGCTGCAGGCGCGATGGATGAGATGGTGCTAGGGCGCTTGCTGGGGCGCGAGCCGCGGGCCACGATTGAAACCGTGCGCATGGGAAAGAAAAAAATGTGGGCGAGCTCGGGCAAGGCGGAGCGCGAGTTGGGATGGAAAACCGTGCCGGTGGATGATGCTTTGCGCCGGGCGGTCGCGTGGTTTCAGGCGAATCATTATGCCTAAAGTCGCCATCGTTGCGGCGTTGGAGCGCGAATTAAAGGGACTGATCAGGAACTGGAGCCGCGTCGAGCGGGAGTTTGAAGGCCGCAAGTTCGCTTTCTTTGAGCGGGATGAATTGGTTGTAGTGTGCAGCGGAGTCGGAGCGGAATGCGCGCGCCGGGCCGCCGAAGCGGTGATCGCGCTCTACCATCCTGAGCGAGTGGAGTCAGTGGGGTTCGCGGGGGCGCTCGATGAGACTTTGCGCGTAGGCGAGATTTTTCGTCCCGCGGAAGTGATCGACGCGCGCGATGGCAGCCGCTTCGAGACTGGCCGCTTTGAGAACGCCGATCAACAGGGAGATGGACGGCTAGTGACTTTTATGGCGGTGGCTGGAGCGGAGCAGAAAGCGAAGCTGGCGCAGGCTTACCAGGCGTGCGCGGTCGATATGGAGGCTGCTGCGGTGTTGGTGGCGGCCCGTGCGCATGGAATCGCTTTCGGCGCGACGAAAGTGATTTCCGACGAATTGGATTTTGAAATGCCGCGGATGGCTGACTTCATCGATACGGCCGGCCTGTTCAAAACGGCAAGCTTTGTTATGTACGTTGCATTGCGTCCGTGGTTGTGGAAGCGAGTCGCCACGCTGGCTAGAAACAGTAACAAGGCGGCGAAGGAGCTGATCGCGCACCTGGAACAATTTCTGTGTGACCTGAAAGAAGAGACTCTGACGCCAGGCACCCCAACAGCCGCGCCGGTTTTATTTGTAAATCGAGTTGGAGGTGACGGCCGCAAGTGAAAAAACTGTTGCTTGCGACAATGTTGACGGCTGCATTGTTTGCAGAGTTGGGTACGACGTCGTTATGCGCCCAGCAAGCGCCGCCAGTGATGTATGCGGAGAGTTTTCGACAGGGAGCCACGCACATCATCGAAGACCACTTTGAAGCCAAACTCACTGCGCGGGATTCAAGCTATCGAGAGCGGATCAAGGATTCTCGCGGTGTCGATCGGTATGCATTTTCCATCGAACCTGTGGGGCCATTGGGAGACACCAAGATTACCTTGTGGCAGGCGAAGCTGGTCGATCAGCAGCACAAGCTGTATGACAACGTGCTGCTGACATCGCAGATGCCGTCGGATAATCCGGACGATCCACGAGATGTGATTACAAAGCTCGATCCCAGCCGGTTTGCCAAAGTGCCGGTGCAGACGAAGAGAGTGATTAAGGTCGACAGTTTTTATGTAGTGCTGCAGATAAAGGCGTTTCGCTTCAACCCGCCGGATAGCCCATATCTGGAGTCGATGACGGTAGCGGTGGATTTCACCAATAGTGACCCGCGAAATCCAGGCGACGGCCAGAAATAAGACGGTCAGAAATAAATTCGGCGGCGGCCGCCGGCACGAAGAAGCGAATCGCGGCTGGGCTTCATCAAAAGCAAGTTATGGCGATAGCCGGACAGTACGCAATCCATGATCGAACGCAATCGATTCCTGCGACGATGCTGGCGGCGGTGTACCGGGGCGTGAATGACGTCCGGATGGAGACCGTGCCGGTGCCGCAGATTGGTGGGGGAGAGTTGCTGGTGCGGGTGCATACCTGCGGAGTGTGCGGGACCGATCTCAAGAAAATCGCCACCGGATCGCATTCGGCTCCGCGCATCTTCGGTCACGAAACAGCTGGTGTGGTTGCGGCAGTCGGAGCGGGAGTGCAGAAGTTCGAAGTAGGGGATCGTGTGGTGGTGTTTCATCACATCCCCTGCCGCCGGTGTTATTACTGCCTGCATAAGACGTTTGCGCAATGCCTGACCTATAAGAAGGTCGGCTGTACGGCGGGCTTCGAACCCTCCGGCGGTGGCTTCGCCGAATATGTCCGGGTCATGGATTGGATCGTCGACCAGGGCACGGTAAAGATTCCTCAGGGCGTCTCGTTTGAGCAGGCCTGTTTTGTGGAACCGGTCAATACCTGCATCAAAGGCATCGAGGCGCTGCGGCTCCACCCCGGCGAGACCGTACTGGCCATCGGGCAGGGGCCGATCGGCATCATACTGAGTGTATTGGCACGAAAGGCTGGAGCAACGGTTGTCACTTCCGATTTGTATCCCGAGAGGCTTAAAATAGCTGAAAGCCTTGAATTTGAACATATGGTAGATGCGTCAAAGGATGACGCCATTCGCTATGTGCGGCAGCGGACAGAAGGGCGGGGAGCCGACGCGGTAATCTTAGCGGTCGGTAGTAACAGCTTGATCCGTCCCGCAATGGATGCGGCCCGCCCCGGTGGACGAGTATTGTTATTTGCGCAGACACAACGAGGCGAAGTGGTAATCGATCCCGCGGCGGTGTGCGTGGATGAGAAAACGCTGGTGGGCTCGTATAGCGCATCGGTGGATTTGCAAAAGGAGTCGGTGGATTTCGTGATGAATCGAGAGATGGATCTGGAACGGCTGATCAGCCACCGCTTCCGGTTGGAGGAGAGCGCACAGGCGTTGGATCTGGCTGCGCATCCTCAGCCCGGATCGATGAAAGTGGTGATTCAGCCGGGTACGAGTTGGAATCGTGAGGCCTGGGAAGGAAACCAGCAGTGAATGGAAAAATGACGGCTGCGGTTCTCTACGGCAAAGAAGATCTAAAAATTGAAAGAGTACCAATCCCCCGAGTAGAAAAAGGGGAAGTACTGGTCAAAGTGCAGGTGGCGTTGACCTGCGGCACGGATCTCAAGGTTTACCAGCGCGGCTACCACGCACGCATGATCGTGCCGCCGGCATTGTTCGGCCACGAACTGGCCGGAGTGGTCGAAGAAGTGGGCGAGGGCGTCCACAACTTCAAAAAAGGCATGCGCGTGGTGGCGTTGAATTCAGCGCCCTGCCAGATGTGCTTCTACTGCTCGAAGCATCAGGAAAATCTCTGCGAAGATCTGCTCTTCAACAACGGAGCGTACGCCGAGTACATCCGCGTGCCCCGGCGAATTGTAGAAGCGAATATGCTGATCATCCCGCAGAACGTGAGCTATGAAGATGCTGCCATGACCGAGCCGCTGGCCTGTGTATTGCGTGGCTTGCATGAGACCGGGGTTGAAATCGGCGACACGGTTACGATTATTGGCGGAGGGCCGATTGGATTGATGTTTGTGCAGGTGGCTCGCGCCATCGGTTGCAATGTGATCTCGGTGGTGAAGCGCGACGAACAAGTGGTGGCCGCCAAGCACATGGGTGCGCATGAAATTGTGCAGACCACTAAGGTGAACAATGTGGTGGAGGCGTTGCGCGCGCTCACCCCGCTGAAGCGCGGATGCGACGTGGTGATCGAAGCCGTGGGACGTCCTGAGGCGTGGGAGTGGGCGGTGGAAATGGTGCGCAAAGGCGGCACGGTGAACTTCTTTGGCGGCTGCGCCAGCGGAAGCAAAGTGCAGCTCGATACCAACCGGTTGCACTACTCTGAGATCACTTTGAAGGCAACGTTCCATCACACTCCGGAAACAGTGCGGCGGGCCTTCGGGCTGATCGCGGCCAAGAAAATCCGGCCAACGGATTACATCACCGGCGAAGCCCCGCTCTCGAGCCTGCAGAAGGTGTTGCGCCACATGCTGAACCGCGGCGGCGACATCAAGACTGCGATCATTCCCGGGCACTGAGTCTTTGGCACTAGATTTCCTGGCAATGATCGACAGGGGGAAGTTCCCCTTTGTCGTCATTAAGAGTTGCCTGTTAAAGCGGCCTGCCAAAATGGCCTGTCATCCTGAGCGAAGCGAAGGACCCATGCACCTGGATAGCGCCTCCGGCAATGCCGGGAGTTCTTGCTATGCTCAGGTTTTGCTCGATATCAGGAACGGACTCAGTCAGCATGGGCAGGGAAGGGCACGACTTCAGTCGTGCTGTTGGGGAACAGAAAGCAGTTTGACTACCGAATGACTTCTGCAACTAGCGCCGACTCCCGCCTCGCGATGCCGCCCGCTACCGTGGGCTGGAGCCGTCTGCCTGCACAATACGCGATCCCGGAATCCGCACCCTCACTCGATCAAGCCTGCGAATATTGCCAGCGGCTGGCGCGCAGCCATTACGAAAATTTTTCCGTAGCCACCTGGTTTCTGCCGAAAAAACTGCGTCAGGACTTTTTCAACGTTTACGCATATTGCCGGATTTCTGACGACCTTGGCGACGAAGTCGGCGACGCCGCGGCATCGCTTGCCCTGCTCGACGAGTGGCAATCACAGCTCGACGCCTGCTACGCGGGTGCACCGCGGCATCCGGTGTTTGTGGCGCTGTCCGAGACAGTGCGCAAGTTCGAAATTCCGAAGCACGAGTTTTCCGATTTGCTGATCGCCTTCCGGCAGGATCAGACGGTCACGCGCTTCGAAACCTTCGACGATGTTCTCGGGTACTGCCACTATTCGGCGAATCCCGTAGGCCATCTTGTGCTCTACCTCTGTGGTTATCGCGATACAGAACGCCAGCAGCTTTCCGACTACACTTGCACCGCGTTGCAACTCGCGAACTTCTGGCAGGACGTGACGGTCGATTATGCCAAGGGCCGCATTTATCTTCCTCTCGAAGATTTGCGGCGGTATGCGATAAGCGAGGACGATCTGGCGCAACAGCGCAACACGCCTGCGTTTTGCGAGATGATGAAGTTCGAAGTGGAACGTGCACGCGAGTGGTTCGATCGCGGTCTGCCTCTGATCGCAAAAGTGAACAAAGAATTAGCGGTCGATCTGGAATTGTTCAGCCGCGGGGGGCAGGAGATTCTGAATGCGATCGAGCGGCAGAGATTTGCCGTGCTTGGCAGGCGACCGGTAGTCTCTAAACCGCGCAAGCTGGCACTGGTGGCGCGGGCGGCGATCGGAAAATTCTTATGAGCGCAGGAGCGCAATCGGCATTGGTTCCATGGAATCCGGCTCCGGCGCAGTTGACGATGGCATATTCGGTCTGCCGCGGGATCACGCGCAGCAATGCCAAAAATTTCTATTATGCATTTCTCGTGCTGCCGAAGCGCAAGCGGGAGGCCTTGTGCGCCGTGTATGCCTTCATGCGGCGTTGCGACGACATCGCCGACGATGCCACTCTGAGTTTTGCGGAACGTCGTTACAAATTGGATGTGTGGCTGGCCGAGTTGCACGGAGCGCAGCAAGGCCATCCCAGCGACGATCCCATTCTGCTGGCTCTCACCGATGCGCAGCGCAGATATACCATTCCCGCCGGGCTGCTGGACGAGCTTGCGATGGGAACCGCGATGGACGTGGAATCGGAAGCAGCGTTCGATGCCGCTGTTCCGGCTCTGACCGTTCGTTACCAAACCTTCGAAGATTTGAAAGTCTATTGCTATCGCGTGGCGTCAGTGGTGGGGCTGGTCTGCATCCATATCTTCGGATATCGCAATCCCGCGGCCGAGCCGTTGGCCGAGCAATGCGGTCTTGCGTTTCAACTCACGAACATCATTCGCGATGTGAAAGAAGACGCCGCCATGGGCCGCGTGTATTTGCCGGAAGAAGACCTCGCGAAGTTTGGATTGTCGGCCGCAGATTTGCTGAACGCGCCGGATGCGTCTCGCTTGCGGCCGCTGCTGGCGATGGAAGGCGATCGCGCCCGCGAGTTTTATCAGGCCGGCGAGCAACTCATTCCTTATATTTCGGAAGATAGCCAGCCCGCACTGTGGGTGCTGGTAAATATTTATCGCAAACTGCTGGAAAAAATCGCCGCTCGCCAGTATGACGTGTTGAGTGCAAAGGTGAGTCTCACGGTCGGCGAAAAGCTGCGGATTCTGGGGAAAGGTTTCTGGCAACGCCTCACTTGATGTCCGCTACTCTTGTGTTGAATCAGTCTGAAAAACAATCTTGTCATTGCGAACCGAAAACATTTTGTCATTCCGAATCGAGCCGAAGGCTCGGTGAGGAACCTGCTTTTATTTCCGAACGGCACGAGCGCGGCCAAGATATCCGAATGAGCCAGCCCCTCACTCAACCCTCCGTAGCCATCGCCGGCGGCGGCCTCGCCGGGTTGGCTGCTGCCTGCGCTCTCGCCGACTCGGGTTTTCGCGTAACCCTGTTCGAGCGGCGTCCTTTTCTCGGAGGCCGTGCTTCCTCCTACGAGCATCCCGGAACCGGCGAGGTTGTCGATAACTGCCAGCACGTACTATTTCGAGTCTGCACCAACCTGGTTGAGTTTTACCGGCGCATCGGCGTGGAGGACAAGATCCGCTGGTACGAAGACATGACCTTCATCGAACCGGGCGGCCGCGCCAGCGTGATGCATGCTTCACCGCTGCCTGCGCCCTTGCACACTGCGCCTTCGTTTTTGCGCTTTCCTTTTCTCACGGGAAAAGACAAGCTCGCGATCTCGCGGGCGACTGCCGCACTTACGTTGCGAAAGCAAGCGGACACCGGGCAGTCTTTTCAGCAATGGCTGCTTAGGCACGGGCAAACGGAGAACGCAATCCAGCGATTTTGGAAACCGATTCTGGTAAGCGCGCTGAGTGAGGATCTGGATCTGATTTCGATTTCCTACGCGGCACAAGTGGTGCGTGAGTCGATGAAGTCTCCAGAAGCGCGGCATATGGGCGTTCCGAGCATTCCGTTGACGCAGCTTTACAACCGGGCTGGAGACTACATTCGCGCGCGCGGTGGCGAGATTCGGTTGCGTCATTCGCTCGAGGCCTTTTTCCCGGAGCCGGGGCGGGTACGGATTGGTGCAGGCGATGGCGAAGCGGATTTCGATTACCTCGTTCTAGCGCTGTCCTTCGACGGCCTTGCGCGCGTGCTGCCACAAAGCGCCGAAGCTGCCCCGCTGTGCGAAAAGCTGAGCCACTTCGAGTCCGCTCCGATCACCGGGATTCATCTCTGGTTTGACCGGCAGATCAGCGATCTCGATCACGCCGTCCTTCTCAACCGAACGATTCAGTGGATGTTCCACAAATCCCGCCTCTTGAACCGCAACACAATGAACAACGGCGAAGGGTGCGACCGGGAAGGGCACGACTTTAGTCGTGCCGCGAGCGCCTCAGGCAGCTACATCGAGCTCGTCGTCAGCGCGTCGAAGAACCTCATCGACAAATCGCGCAGCGAGATCGTCGATCTCGCCCTGAAAGAAGTCCGCGAATTCTTTCGGGCGGCGCGAACCGCGAATCTGGTGAAGTCGACGGTGATCAAGGAAGTGCACGCCACGTATTCTCCGCGTCCCGGCATTGACGCTTACCGTCCGCAGCAGGTAACGCAGTGGCCTCGCGTCTTCTTAGCCGGGGACTGGACCGCCACAGGCTGGCCTGCCACCATGGAGGGGGCGGTGCGCAGCGGATATCTCGCGGCTGAAGCGCTAACCAAAGCCGCGGAAGGGAAGTCTCATCGATTTCTTGCGCCGGACCTTCCAGCGACGGGGTTGATGCGCATCTTCCATTAAAGATAGCTGCGCCTGCGAAAAGGAAGAACTAATTCGCCGTCTTCCCGCGCACACTCTCAAAAACCGGATCCTCTTTCAGCCGCTTGGGAAATTCTTTTTCATATCTCGCCAGGCCCGGGCAGATGAGGTGATGGCTCCCGGAAAAGCCGAACGATTTCATCTCACGCATCGCTTCGTCCGCGGTCCAGCCCTCTTCCGCCATGCGATAGGCCGCGACCATCATTCCGGTGCGGTCATCTCCCAGGCGGCAGTGCACGAAGATTTTCTTGCCTTTATTCTCATGAAGCACCTGCAAGAATTTTGCAAACACTTCGTCATGCGGCCACGGGCAATGCCACGGGATCGCGACATACTTCATCCCGAGGCTCTCGACGATTTTTTCTTCAGTCTCGTCATGGGCGTGAGTGTCGATGATCACGTTCATGCCCAGCCGTTTCAGCGCCTTGATTCCAGTCGGATTGAGCAGGCCTCCTCGGTAAAGCATAGGCGTGACTTCCCCGAAGTTCGGCACACCTTTTTCCTGTAGTCTGCGTCCGATGGCGCGCACCGCCGCCGGTTGCGTCTCCTGCTTGGTTTGCGCTGCCACACCGCCCATTCCCGCAGTGATTCCGGAGAGCAACATAATCAAGAGAATTCCTAGCGTGCGAAAGCATCCAACAGTGCGAAACACTAAAGATGTCATGGGGAAAGTTCGAACAAAGACTTCATTATCTGGAATCGTAGGGTCTCGCTCCTGCTCTTCATTATCGCAGAGGCTACGCCCGATCAAGATCGGAAACTCATGAGTCGCAAACTGTTGGGAGAGGGTTCAGAGAGAACACCTCAGGGCTGATCGGCTGCGACGCCGCTTAAGGCTGCGCCCTTCTCGGATAGTGCTAGCGGAGAGAAAAAGCAGGTTCCTCGGTCTCCACTGCGCAGGACGTCGGAACGACAGACTAGGGAAAGAGAGTGCATTTATCGCGCCAAATGCAGTCGGTCATAACCTAACTTATAAGTTAAGGAGATACGCGCCGAAGATCGTCAGTAACCGTTATGTAAGCTACTTAGTAGTGTAATAGCTATAATACTGCGGAAGATGATATTCTAGGTGTCCCAGATACGAACTGGCTAAGTATAGATATCTGAATGTGCGTGGTGTTGGTTGCCATGTTACTCATCAATGCTCGGCTATATCTATTTCACTAAATGGAGTGCCCCCGTGAAAAACCTTCCAAGAACGCTGCTTTGGATCCTGGCCGTAACAATCCTTCCAGCCTTAGCCTATGCCCAGCAATTCGAGACCTACAATGACAACGTCGGCTATGTAAGCGCTTTGGGTATGGCCGGCGGGTCAGAAGGTTTCGGTAGTTATGGACAATCTGGGAGCTGTACGACTACCACAACGCCCGGTGTTACCGTCCAGGGCGCTCCGACTTATCTACAGCCCTACGGAAACTTTCGTGTGACCTACTCATTATCTTACTCGACCCTGGGCCCTTTCGGAGGGAACTTCAAAATCGCCTGTGGTGGCAGCGGGGGAATCGTGTTCGGTGTATATATTACTGGCACTTACGCTCCGGCAAGTATATTTTATCCGGTCTATAGAGTTACATCCATCATTTATGCGCCGCCCGGAAACAGGAGCAGCAACGGATTCACCAATTCGACCACGGATGGTACAACGACAACGGTCGGCAACAGCTTTACGGCCGGAAGCACAATCACGTATACCTCTGGCGGTGATTTTCTAGGTCTGGGGGGAACTCTCAGTTTGAGTTTCGGGGCTTCGGCGACGAAGGGAAACAGCAAAGCATTTACAGAGACCTTCACCGATGCTTCTGGGGTTTCGCTCGCTTCCCAAAGTACCAACCCGAACGCAATCAGCCATGCCCAGGACCTGTTCCTCATATGGCTGAATCCGGCGATTTCATTTTCGGCGACTGGAACCACTACAGCGAACTACAGTGTCGGCACTCAGAGTTCTGCCAACGGAGCGCCCGAGGAGATGGATATCGTCGAGGTTTCAGCGATTACGATGGAGGCGAATTCCAGCGGTGTTACTACCGTCCCCGGGGCAATCTTGGGACCGCAGGATGACGCCAGCGGGAACCCGACGCTGCCAGGTTTGGCCCTTGTCTGTGCCAACCATGCGGCCTATTACCCGAACTGCACGACAGCCAATCAATGCGGATGCGGGCCGAGCGATTTTGCGCCCATTCTTGCTTTGGATCCACTCCTGAACTACACCACTACCGAAAGCCCCTTGAACGCGGACGCCTCAGGCGCCACCGCGTGCGCCAACCCCACCTCCACCGATAAATGCCGCTACGTACCAGTTCCAAGCGCGCCTGGAAGCAGCCTGCAGGAAGTTGAGCTGCTCCAAGGTCCAGAGTGCCAAGGATGCGACTTCATCAATAACACCTTTACCCAGACGGACCAGAATACAACAACCCAGACACTTACCGAGAGTTCCTCACAGACGGTTGGCTATAGCTGGAAAGCGGATCTTGCTGACGAAACAGGTGGCCCAACTTTAACCAGCACAACTCAGTTTACGTGGACAGAAATGGAGAGCACCGGAGAGATCAACGGGACAGCAAATTCTGCGATGGTCACGCTTTCGTCTGCAACTGTCGACTGCTCCGAAGAGATACCAGTCTTCGAGGACACGGTTTTTCATACTTTCGTTTTTCAGCAACCTTCCAACAACACCAGCTGCCCGTAGGACTTGCGGCACGGCCAAGAGTCGTGCCGCGTTAGGACCTTCCTTAAGCGGGGCCTCCTTCCGGGGCATTTGCCGCTGCGGCCGTCTACGCTGCTCCAAAGTGGAAGTGAATCAATCGTAGCCCCATGGCACATGCCCCTTTGTGCCGGAATGGGCAGAGAAAGAAGGCTCTAGCCTTCTGTGCCGTACCTGCAACGCCGCAATTATCTTATGATGTCGAAGTTATGTTTAGGATGAAAGACCCTCTGTATGCCGCCGCAGGCACGGCTTTTGCGGCGATTGCCTTCACCATGATTTTTGGCGCACTTTCTGCGCAGGCGCAGCGCGCGCCTTTGCCGCTCGGCAATATTAATCCACGCACCATCAAGCAACTGCAAGTTTGCCCAGCCGCTTACTATCCGGGGATGAGCTGTTTTAGTGGGATGGTGCAAGACTGCGCGAACGCATCGGATATTGGCTTTAGTTATGGTGTTATCAATCCCAGAGGAGAAGTTAAAGGCACCATTGTCTTCCTCGAAGGCGGCGGCGGCACCAGCGCCTATCAAGACCCCAGCTATCCCGCGAAATATATCGAGGATGGTTTCCAACTCGTTTACGTAACGTGGGATTCGGATTGGGAAGCTACCAACGGTTCCGGAGGAACCAGCATTAAGGATGCCGCGTGCCGTCCCGCAACCTTTCTGAACTATATCTACGACAATCTTTACAGCCAGGGTGGAATGTGCGTGCAGGCGCTGAGCGCCGGGGCTGGAGCCGCAGCGTATTCGCTGGCGTGGTACGGAAGTTCGAGTTATCTCGATAACGTGGAACTGCTCTCCGGACCGGTTTTCGGCAACATCGAACAAGGCTGCGTGGTTCCCCATGCGCCTACCGTGACCGTCTGCCCGACGGGACAGTTTGGCTGCAATGGCGAGCAGTGGCCGGACCCTCCCGACTATGTGAATGCCGACCCCGGGCTGGTGGGACACTGGTCGGGCCAGCCGAGTTGTAATGCCGGAAACGTCACCGGCCAGGGAGCGAACGCCGCGTGGGTAGCCATGAGCATCGTTGACGGCAATGACGAACCTAGCTTCTTTTATCCGCAAACCTCTCTGGCAGGCTGGCTGTGCAGCAATGTCGATTCCGAGCAGAATAATTCCGCCGCGCAGGCTCAATTCTTCTTTCAGCAGTTCACCGGCTCCGGACAAACTGCCGCATACTCTGTAACGCGAATTGACCACTGCAACGGCCCGGAGGATGTCAGCACGGGCGTAACTCCTCAAGGCGTGACCGGTCTCGACGCCGTCACCGAACACATGGTTTCATCCTGCTTCAAACGCCACTTCAGGCACACGCCGTAATCGCGGCACGCGCTACCGAACAACGTGCGCTGGAGTCGCTTGCTTTAGTGAATCCACCATTTCGTAGGGAGCACGGACGAGGGCCCCCACCGCCAAAACCGACAATTTCGTGACTCTATAACGACCAGATTGCGGTAAAATAGGTCGTTCTTGATCGCTGCTCCCCCGCAATCATCAATCGAGCATTTTCAGGAGAATTATGACCCAGATCAAAAGAAGGTTTTTGTCCCTCTGCCCGCTGATCATCGCCGGGATCTCGGGTGACTTGCTTCTGCCAGTGACTCCGGTTGTTGCGCAAATGCAGACCTCGCTGCAGATGGGTGAAAAGGACGCCCCCCAGTGCGCGTTGGAACAAAGGCTGGTGGTCACCGTCGTCGACGAAAACGGCAAGCATCTCGACCGGCAAGCGATTGTGAAGGTGCACGATAGCAAACGGAATATCGATTCATGGGACACCACCGACAATGAAGCCCAGATGACCTTTTGCCAGATTGACCCGGGAGATTATCAAATTGACGCCAGCGCGGTCGGTTATCTGGCCCAGCATAAAGACCAGCATATTGCTCTAGTGCAGGATCGTGAGCTCAAGCTCGTCATGCACAAAGATCCGATGGCGGTCGATTTGAGCACTCCCGAGAGTGCCATGCCCCCCAACGCGCGACGAGAGACGAAACTTGCAGTAAACGCCTTGCGCTCCGGCAATTTCAAAGAGGCGCAGAAACAGCTGGACCGGGCCGTTAAACTCGCCCCCACAAACGCGCAAGTGAACTTTCTCTACGGTTACATGTTCATGGGGCGCAAGGAATACGACAAGGCCGAAACCTACCTCACCCAATCCGCCACCCTCGAACCGAATAGCGTGCGAACATTAACGCTGCTGGGTCGCGTGCAACTCGAGCGCAAAGAAGACGACGCAGCCGCCAAAACACTCGAACGGGCCGTAGCCGCCGACCCAACTTACTGGATGGCGCACTATCTGCTCGGCGACGTTTACATCAAGCAAAAGGAACAGGAAAAAGCCCGCGAACAAGCTCAACTGGCGATCGACTACGGCAAAGCATCCGCCAACATTGCCGAACTGGTTCTAGGCGAAGCCCTCGCGAACCTCGGAAAAAATGCCGAGGCAATCCAGACGCTGAAGCTTTTCATTCAGAATAACCCAGGCAACACCGCAATTCCGCAGGTAAACGAACTGATCGGCAAGCTCGACGATCGCCTCAACCATCGAACTCCACCTCCAACGTCGGCGGAAATCGATCTGGCGCTCATTGCCTCCGCGCCTTCGCTTCCTCCCAGCGCCTGGGGACCTCCGGGAGTGGATGAAGTCAAGCCACCGGTTGCTCCCGGCGTCGGCTGCCCCCTCCAGCAGGTAATGCAAGGCTCGGGCGAGCGCGTCAAAGAGTTGGTGGATAACATCGCTAAGTTTGCTGCCATCGAAGAGATGTTGCACGAACAGCTCGATAAGACCGGCAGCCCCATTACGAAAGAAACCCGCAAGTTCACCTATGTCGCTTCGATTAGCGAGGAGATACCCGGCTACTTACAAACCGATGAGTTCCGCAACCTTCGTTACGGCATCACAGATCTTCCCGACCACATTGTCACCTCCGGTTCGATCTCTTTGGCGCTCATCTTCCATCCCGATATGCGCGACAATTTCGAGATGACGTGCGAAGGCGTGGGGGACTGGAAGGGCCAATCCGCGTGGCTGGTGCACTTCCGTCAGCGCGATGATAAGCCCAACCGCTTCGCCGAATACAACATCGGTGGGCAACACTACCCGATGAACATGAAGGGCCGCGCCTGGATCACCACCGACAATCTGCAGATCGTGCACATCGACGCTGAACTGATGAAGCCTCTGCCGCAACTCTCGGTGCAGCACCAGATCGCCGACTACGGCCCAGTCCACTTCGGCCACAAAAATATGGACCTGTGGCTGCCCCAGAACGTCGACATCTTCATGGAGTTGAACCGCCACTACTATCACCGCCGCCACGCCTACGATCACTTCCAGCTATTCTCGGTCGACTCGACGGACAAGCAGGGCCCGGTGAAGAAGCCCGCAGAAAAACCGTTAGAAGAGAAACCCGCGGTCATCAAGAACGCGCTTCCGACAGCGCCGATTGCGCCCTAACTATTGGTGTTGTCATTTCGAAGCGCCTGAAAGGGCGGTGAGAAAGCGTGAGAAACCTCGCTGACTATGCTGCGGCAGTTCCTGAAGCCTGACCGTTCTTGGGCTTCGTGAACGACTTCATCAGTCCTTCCAGGAACGAGAAAAATACATCTACCGCGTATCCCACGAGAAAAGCAATTGCCAGAGGAGAAATGGAAGCTCCTTCGGTGATTGAGAAATTGCCAAACAGGCCAACCACGGCCCCGCCAATGCCGGCGACGAGAAACCGGGCCCAATTCGCCCGGGACGATGGCGTAAATGTCAGGGTCTTTAATTCCTGTTCGAAGCAGCGCAAGAGATAGGCGCAAGTACCCAGGAGCGCATACAGAATAGGCAGGAGGCAGGTGTTAACTGCCCCGTAGGAAACGGAAACAAGATCGAGAACATCTTGGGCAAAGGACCGAACGTCCTCATAGGTGGTGGTCAGAGTATCCAGAGTGCAGGGCTTGTTGGGTAAGCCGACCGGCAACTGGAACATCACCCTGAGTTTTTCTTCATTGTCGTCAGACAAGACCTCTATCGGCTCGCGGCAATTTTCCACCGCGTCGATTTTCTGTCGATCACTTGTCATCGGTCGGAGGGGTTGTCGATTATTTTCCTCCGTCGCAGTTTTCGGCTTTTTCTCGTTCCTCTTATCGTTACTCTCTTGGGAATCCCACCTGAGGTTGGCGAAGGGATCTCGAATAGTTTTGAATACAAACCAATTCAATTGCCGGGATCGGGCGTCGATTGCGCGGATCGTCGAAGCGTACTGCTGAAGTTGCGTGATCACATCGCCTTCGTTAAGGCCAGCAGGGAAGGGTTTGTCGACAGTTCCCGCAATCGGCGCCAACTGTGTTCCGAGTTCGCCCTTGAGCTTTACCACGAGATCATTCGCGGTTTGAATATCCGCCCGGATGGCGCTCGATATAGAAGCAGACACAAAGCCTAGCACGGAGAACGGAATGATCAGAATCGCCATGGCGAAGGCCCACCATTTCAGAGTTGTAATGGCGGGCTTACTGAGCTGGCCAGACGATGCCGCCAGGCTTTCAGCCGTGATAGGCTTTAGATCTGCACTGAGTTTAGCCAGAGCCACCAGCAGACCGGCAGAGATAGTTTCGTCCCATCCGGTGCCTGAGGCGCCTGCGGCAACTTTCGCACGCAGAATGCTGTTTCGAGTGGCGTCCTCGACGGTCCGTCCCGTCTCCGCCGCATAGACAAGGAGACGCAACGCATCATCAACCGCCCGAGGGTAGTCGGGATGCGGCTTCCAGATGGGATCGCCGTCTTCTGCAACAGCATTGGCCTTTGGCCGAAACCACTTAAACATATCCACTTTTGACCCTGCGGCGAATAAGTCTCTAGTTCAAAACGCACCCGAGCTGGACGCTCTCTTCGGATGTGTTGTTGTAGTCCTTGGTATGAGAAAAGCCCAACGAGTTTGCGAGTCCGAGCCGTAGCGAATTCGAACCCGAGCCGAATGTCCTATCGCAACTCGCATTACTTTCCAGATGCCACTTGGTCGTAGAGCCACTCTCCGGGTATGGTCGAACCACGAGAGGTTGCGGATTTCGGAGACTGCAGCTTTTGATGGAGAAGTTTTGCTGGTGGGTAAAATTCTCGTCCTTTTTGTGGGTGAATCGTACGCCAGCTATAACCCACCCGGGCGGCGCGGTAGCCTTGGTCGGAATATCAAAATTCGATATCAAAGAACCCCAGATGCACTCGCTGGTCACCACGCTCTGGCTCGTCGCGCACTGTAATGCGAAGGATTCCTGAAACGTCAGATTTTCGTCTTTTTTGTGGCTGAACGATATCGCGCGCATCGCTGTTCCTGCGGGGCACTCCTGAAAGACATCTAAGTCGACTTTCGGATGCAATGGCAAATTGATCGCATTCGGGCTCGGCGCAGCCAGGCCGTTACAGCAGATTGAGTTCGGATCCTGGGCAAAAGCCCCCGATGCCAATACGAGGACCAGCGAGCAAAAGGAGGCGTGGATTCTACGATTGGCCTTAGGCAACGGAACGGCGATGACATCTTGAGCACACTCTCTGAGTACCTCACTAAGCTTGGGTGCTTCGGCCCCCACCCACTGGACTCCGCTCAAATTCGAGCTAACTCGCACGGTACAGGTAGCCATCTTTCCTCACCTCGAATGGGATTAACCCTTGGTTCCAACTAATAGATAGTGGCGGCTAGAGCTGAAACGTTTCAGAACGAGGGCGGGTGCCTAGAACCTATTGAACTCCACGGGTGAACCTTAGCGATCGAGTCTCGGTGGCACATACGGGGACGGACACTCTTGTCCGTCGCCTTTGACCTTAGATTTTGACGTTGGTTTTGATTCTTGATTTTGATTTCAACCGGGAAGGGCACGGAGGAGTCCACACAACACAACCGGGCTTCAGCCCCACGTACGCTACGAGAGAAGGCCGCGATTTTTCATCGCGGCCTTCTTATATCCACTTATTACTCTTACCAACCGCTTCTCACTGCACGTGAATCACCTTGGCGCTTTCGTCCAAGGTTCCATGCACTCGAACTTTCTTGCCTTCGAATTCTTTCACCTGCTCCTGATGGTCAATGTCGTAGGTGTTTCCCGAGGCTGCATCCTGAAACTTGTACTTATCCCCGGACTTCACAATCGTACCCGTAAAATTTTGCCCCTCAGCCGATGATGGCTGAGCCTGCGCATCCGGCGCTGGCCGCGACTGATCCGGCGTCTGCGCCTGCGGCGGCGTGGCCGGCTGTTGCGCGGTGGGATCGGCCGTTCGCGTCGTTGGGGTATTTTGTTGTGCCTGAACCGCGATGCCAGCGCTTAGCAAAAGCACGAGAGCGCAAAAAAAACCAAGAGACTGCAATTGCTTTTTCATCAAATCCTCCAAGAGATGTGAAGACGTTCCTTCCCTATCCCCTGATCGGAGCAACCCGCGTGCCAAAGCGCCCATTCGGAGTCCATTCTTCTAGCTCGCAGAGTCTTGTTCTATCCGCAGCACTTATCGCGATCAAAAAATATTCCTGCCCAACAGCTACGGAATGTCTTCGTGACCGCTACAAGAAACGCCTTAGACGCGGACTCATACGCGCTCTGAGTTTCACACCCCAAACGAGCAAATTCTGCTCGCTAACTCTGGAGGATTCACCACAACCGGGAAGGGCACGGCCTTCAGCCGTGCCGCAAGGCCTCACAAGAAATGAACCCGGCTTCAGCCGCTGGGGCGGAGTTTCCGCGAACGCGTTCACTGACGTGGAAGAGTGGCGACTTCAGCGTAAGGCCCACACAACACAACCGGGCTTCAGCCGGGAAGCAGACTGTTTTTTCTTGTGGCGGTGTTCTGGGCCATCGGTACATTGGCCAGCAACTGGACAAGCAGCAACGGGGACTATGCCAAGGCTCGCCGCGCGCTGGCCAATTCCTGAACGTTGAGGGAGTGGATTGTCCCGGAGCCATAACCTTGGCACAACGGGTTGGGGATTTCCCCCGAATCCACCTTTCGGCCTCGCTCAGGGTAGGGTTTCTCGCCAAGGCGGCGAGAAGCGGGCTGGCGCCTTCAATCGATAATCTCGCCGAGACCAGTACATAGGTGTTTGGATCACGCACTTCGAATTCCGAGTCGCCGTAAGGTCGCTTGGTTCACTCGCCGCCGCAATCTTCGCCCGCACCTGCTCATAAAACTCACGCAGGCCGCGCATGCGGATGTAGGCATCCCAACAACCACCGGGGCGCGAAATCTCCGGCTTGCGATAGTCATCGAGCCTTAGCAGCATAATTTCGATCCTTGAACGCGGCGTCCTCGAATTTGATTTAGGTCGGGTCAGCGCTCACCCTCGAGAGTTGAAATCGGCGAAAAGGAAGAGCTAGCCCCCCGAGTCATTTCGCGGGTTCCCAGCCCTCTGGGAGCATATCGAATGCCAGCGTGTCACGGTAGGCGTACTGATTGCCTTCCAGTACTGCCACCGGCGTCAGCATATGCCAGACGCGATCATCGTCGAAGACGTAACACTCGCCCGCTTCGCGCATCGTGAAGCGATCCATTTCGTGCTTGTCATTATCGGCGATGACGACTTCGCCACCGTGAGCGCCGCAGCGGCCCAGTAGATGCGTAGCGATGTACTTTTCCCCATCTTTGTGTAAGCCCGGCGGGCTGGTGTCGCAAGGCCGGCCTGGCGTGGCCGTGAATCTTATGAGATGGACGTTGACCAGATATCTGGCGCCCACCGCCGAGAGCGGCAGGTATTGAAGGTGATGAGCGATCATCTTGCGAACGCCGATGGAACCGGCGATTGCCGGAGGCAGTGGAGCGTACTCTCGCGGCTGGCCGCCGATTGTCGGGTTGTATTTTTTCAGCTGCACATAAGGCGTGGTCTCTTCGCTCAACCAAACCTTTACGCCACCCTCAACAATCTCGGCCCGGACTCGATTTAAGGAACGATACCTGTCGCCGCCTTCATAGTACTTATCCCTTGGAATGGACCAGGCTGCGTGGGATAACTCTTCCAGCGAGCGCGCTACGTCCGCGTCAATTCTGAGGGGCTGGCGACTAAAGCCGCGCTCGACAAGGTCGTTTCGCGACCTCGCATTCGTTGCCACCGGAATAAAGCCATCTTGACCCATAGGTGCTCCTCTATCGTGAGTGTTCGATGTCTCACCTGTTACGGTCGGTTCGACGTTCCTAGGTGTTGGCACCCGGGAACAAGAAGAGTCTACGATCATTTCTGTAGTAAAGATTCCGAATCGACTTAGAATGCATGCTATGACCTACCCCGCCGACCCTTGGATGCACCGAGCTTTAGCTGGCAAGAAGCGAGCTGGCGCCCGGCGACGGAGCGACATTGTCATGCACGGTCGCCACCCCCACGCCCTTTTCGGCGGATTCTCAGGCGAGCTGCTCATTGCGCCCGAGATCATTCCAGTTTGCGTCGATTTCCGGCGGTTGATTCGGGACGTGAGGATTAAGCCGCAGGAATTACTGGCACTCGATTCCCGCCAGTTTGAAGAGTTAGTCGCCGAAATATGGCGGAACTTAGGGTATGAGACAGAACTTACCGCACGGACTAACGATGGAGGAAGAGACATCGTCGCTGTGCGAAAGTTCGAGGCAAACGTTCGTTTCCTGATCGAATGCAAACGGTATAACCCTTCACACAAAGTCGGCGTGGAGTTGGTTCGGGCACTTTATGGGGTAAAAATGCACGAGAAAGCCACTAAGGGTATCCTAGCAACTACCAGCACTTTCACGCGCGGAGCGAAGGGTTTTTTTAACGATCACATATGGGAACTAGAACCCCGAGACTTCGACGGGGTGGTCGATTGGATAAAGGTTGCCGCGAAAGACCCAGAGTAGCGGCCCGGCGATTCTGCCTAGATTTTTTCTGCCATTTATTTTTGGGATTTTCTCCACCCGCTTTGAAAACCTAGGGACGTCCGCCAATTTCCTAGCTAGAAATGAGGGAACGTCCCGTCTGTCCCCAAGTTTTCCCGTCCCCTAGTTCCCCCCCCAAGTTTTCCCATGGTTATTCCTGACAGAGATCGCTCCTAACAAATGCTTGATGATCAATCACGGCATTGTGAGCAATCAAAATAGGTGTACACTCGGGGCGGTTTTCAGGAGTCAAGTTTTGGGCCGAGCCAAGGAGATTCAGAATGAATTTGCGCCTTCGGGCGAAAGAAAGGTTTTTTGTATGAAAAACAAGCTTTCCGTGCCACTGCTTTTGATCCTGGCTGTAACAGCCTGTCTCAGCTTCTTCTACACACCACACCATGTGCAGGCGGCAACCGGTCCAGAGGAATACCAGAAACCCGCCACGAAAAAAACAGCGTCACAGCAACCGGGAGCGGTAATGAAAGACAGACCAACCGCAGGCGACTCCGCGAGTACTGCCCAGTTCGCTTGGTTGCTTTTCCTGTACGCTATGCAACCCAGCACCGGGCCAGGCGGTCCCTTGACCTTTGAGAACTGGACGGAGCAATGCCAACTGAATCCCAATCAGATCGGATGCCCGACTGCGGCGCAGTTGGCAGCCCATCGCGGCGCCAATGGCAGGGTCCGCACTCTGCATGGTAGTGCGCTGGCGAAGAAGATGGTGGGGCTCAAAGCAAATCAGCCCGGAGATGAATGCAACGGCATGAACACCGGAGGTTTCCCGGGATATCCGGCGCCTTCTAATGTGGTTTCGTCGGCCCAGTTCTGCGAAGAAGTTTTTGTGAACCCCTCGGAAAAAAGCTTTGTGACTGCGAACGGCCTGATCACGCTTACTGGCCAGCAAACCTATGGCAAAGCTCACGGCGGAGCCATTACTTTCCCGTGGAGCGCTGTAGAAGTTAAGGCCGACTGGGTGCCGGTAGCGTCGTTCAGCAATCCGACCTTTAGCTGCCCGGATCCGACCAACAAGCTGTACACCGAGACGATCAACGGCACCTGTTATGCGCTGGTGGGTCTCCACATTTCCTCCAAGGTGCTGCCCGATTGGGTGTGGGCGACCTTCGAGCCCAACAGCAGCGTTACCAATCCCAATCGCTGCGACCCCAAACTTTACGATACCTGCTTCGATCCCTGGGGTACTACCTCAAGCCAGCCTTACGGCAAAGGCCAGACTGCGCAGCAGAGCCAGCAGTTGCAGCAGGCCATGAGCAACGCCCACCTGAACCAGGCATTTAACAATTACTTCCTTACCGGAGTGCAGACTCAATTCGTCAGCAACGGGAGTGCGATTCCGCTGGGCAGTTCCTTCGTGGAATTCAACGCGGGCGTGCTGCCCGGCCAGGCGTCGTGCATTACTTGCCACCGGTATGCGTATTTCGATGGTAAGCAGCCTCCGAGCGGAAGTCCGGAAGATAACTTTGGAGGTGCACCCAATGGATGGCCTAACGTTGGGTATGCCTGCAACCAAAATCAAAACGGAAATTGCACCCCGGTGGTCCCCAATTCCACGTCGCAGGACTTTTCCTGGATGCTGGGATTGATGCCGTATAACGGTACAGGCGCCAACGCCGGTGCACACAAAATGAAACCAAAGCCATAGGTGTAGATCAAATTAGCCTTGCAGACGGTAGTAGGCTACGAAATCAAAGTAGCCCACTACCCTGCAACTGGATCGTTTGCCTAGGAATATTGGTTAATGCGGCGAAGTACCTTGTGCGTCGCCGCACCGGGGAGTGACCGTCTTTCCCCGGAAATTTGTAGGACGTCGTTTGCAAATTGGTTGTGCTGAGAGCTACGTCCCGTGTCGGACGCACTCGCTTACATTGCGACATTCATCTTCCTATAGAATCAAATCTTCCTATGAAAACTTTCGAACAAATCGCGGACCTAGAGAAGCGGTATTTGCTAGGGACTTACAACCGGTATCCCATTGTGTTGACGCGGGGCAAGGGTTTCTTTACGACCTAGAGGACAAGTGCTATCTCAACCTAGTTAATTGCGATGTTTACGCCAACAATGCGAAATGGAAGCGTAGAATCGAGTCGCATAGCATCACGTAAGTTTGAGCATTGAAGGCTGGTTTCCTGAGTACGTTTGCCGTGCGCGAATTCCGGGTCACTCCAGTGCCGATGCTTTTTGTTCTTCTCGGAAAAGTTTCCGGAACGGAGGTCTTATGTCAACGCCTACCATAGGCCCCGGTTCTTTCGTACCTTCACTCTTCCTCAGGCGCCAGCTTTATGCCATCGGACTTGGATCGGTACTCACCACGAGTGCGTTCATCATCTGGCCCCGGCTGACAGGGTGGATGCTGACGACCGATTTCCTGCCTCATAGGTACTGCTATTTGGGGAATCGGGGTTTGGTGTGGACCCATGTCGTGGCAGATGCCATGATTGCAATCGCATATCTGGCGATCTCCGTTACCCTGGCGTATGTGGGATTCAAGGGGCGGCGGGATATTCCTTATCATGCGATGTTCCTGGCGTTCGGGCTTTTCATCGTCGCCTGTGGCGGCACTCACTTCATGGAAGTAGTGACGGTCTGGACACCGGTGTATATCTTGTCCGCGGCGGTCAAGCTGTTCACCGCCGTGGTTTCGATTACCACGGCGGCTGTGCTTCCTTTCACGGTTCCGAATGTCTTCGAGCTGGTGCGGCAGGCGAAGGAATCCAAACAGGTGACTGACAAGCTGCGTGCCAGCGAAGAAAGAAAGGAAGCTCTTCTGCGGGAAGTTCATCATCGGGTTAAGAACAACCTGGCGGTGATCTGTAGCCTTTTCTATCTTCAATCCACCCATACAAAAGATGAAGAATCCGTCCAGATCTTCCGTGACATGGAAAATCGTGTACATTCGATGGCCCTGGTGCACCAGATCTTGTATGGCACGGACAATCTGGCGCGCATCGACTTTGCCGAGTATGCGCAAGCCCTGGCCAACGATATACTCTCGTCGCATGGGAGTCCGGGTGTTTCCGTCCGTTTGAAAAGTGAGTTGGAACCCATAATCATGAGCATGGATCTGGCGGTCCCGTGCGGCCTGATCCTCAACGAATTGATTTCGAATGCCTTTAAGCACGGCTTCCCTAATAGTGCTGGCGGCGAGATCAAGGTGACGCTGCGGAGCGGGCCGGAGGGTAGTTGTACCCTGTGTGTGGAGGACGACGGGGTAGGAATTCCCGCTTCTCTGGATGTTAATATAGGCAAGTCTTTGGGCTTGAAGCTGGTACAGTCCCTAACCGGGCAGATTCGTGGCGCCTTCGAACTAGTCAAAATCGATCCGGGGACCTCAGCCCGTTTGCAGTTCACGGTGGACTATCATGCACGCTGATCTTATTCCTCTTCCTCTCGAGCCGCGTGTTCTGATCGTGGAAGATGAGACTCTGATCGCAGAAGAGCTCAGAGAACGGCTCTCACGCCTTGGTTTCTCCGTAATCGCCGCGGTGGACTCTGCCGAGGAAGGCATTGTGATCGCCACCCGAGAACGTCCGGACCTGGTTCTGATGGATATACGGTTGAAGGGCGAGAAAGACGGTGTGCAAGCGGCAAAGGAGATCCGCCAGCAGGTGGATGTGCCTATTGTGTATCTGACCGCCTATTCCGACCGCCTGACCGTGGACCGCGCTAAGGGGACTGAGCATGACGGCTTTATTCTGAAGCCGTTTCTTAGGCGCGAGCTGCAATCAACCATTGAGATAGCGATGCATCGGCACACCATCCGAGCGAAGCAAGAAATAATAGAGCCAGCGCCACGCAGAACGGCAAATTAAGATCTCCTGGCGTTCAACATCCTCGATTGTGTTACAGAGAATCCACATCTGCGCGGCGTCTTTGATGGATGCGCAATCCGGTAGAATCTAATCTTCCTATGAAAACTTTTGAACAAATCGCAGAGTTAGAGAAGCGGTATTTGCTGGGGACTTACAACCGGTATCCGATTGTGTTGACGCGGGGAAAGGGCGTGTTTCTTTACGACCTCGACGACCGGCGCTATCTCGACTTTGTTTCGGGGCTGGGGGTGAATGCGTTGGGGCATGCGCACCCGCGGATTGTGAAGACGATTCGGGAGCAGGCGGCGAAGTTGATTCACGTCTCCAACCTTTATTACCACGAGTATCAGGGGGCGCTGGCGGAGAAGTTGTGTGCGCTCCTGGGCGGCTCTTTTGGAAATGCCCGCGCGTTTTTTTCGAACAGCGGGACGGAGGCGATTGAAGGGTCGATCAAACTGGCGCGACTGGCGGGGCATCGCGCGGGCGGAGAGGCGAAGTCGCGGCTGGTGGCGCTTGAGGGGTCGTATCACGGGCGAACGTTTGGGGCGCTGTCGCTGACCGGTCAGGAGAAGCATCGCAAGGGATTTGAGCCGATGCTCGAGGAGGTGACGTTCGTCGCGCAGAACGACATCGAAGGCTTGCGCGCGGCGGTGAACGGCAACACTTGCGCGATTGTGCTGGAACCGATTTTTGGCGAAGGCGGAATTTATGAGTGCTCGGTGGAATTTTTGCAGGAGTGCCGCGCGGCGGCGACTCGACACAAGGCAGCGCTGATCTTTGACGAGATTCAGTGCGGGCTAGGGCGTACGGGAACGATGTTTGCGTTCCAGAGTTTTGGAGTGACTCCGGATATTGTGGCGATTGCCAAGCCGATTGCGGCGGGGCTGCCGCTGGGGGCGTTCATCGCGAAGGAAGAATTTGCTTCGGCAATTTCGCCGGGCCAGCATGGGACGACATTTGGGGGTGGTCCGCTGGCTTGCCGCGTGGCACTCGAGTTTTTCGCAATCGTGGAAGAAGAGAAGTTGCTCGACAACGTGAACAAAGTTGGCGCGTATTTGCAGCAGGAGTTGAAGATCGTGGCCGAGAAGAGCGCGGTTGCCAGGGAAGTGCGCGGGCGTGGATTTATTCAGGGGATCAATCTGGAAATTCCGGCGCGGCCGATTGTGGATGAAGGACTGGCGGAGGGCGTGCTTTTTAATAGTACGCACGATACCGTAGTGAGATTTCTGCCTCCGTTTTTGCTGGAGGAGAAGCATGTGGATAAGGGCATTCGGGTGCTGAAGAAGTTGCTGAAGAAGAAAAGGGAAAAGGCTGCATAGACGACGGGAATCGATACAGCCTCTGTCATCCTGAGCGAAGCGAAGGACCCCATGCAAGCCTGTAGCGGCACCGGCCCTGCGAGGAGTTTCTAGCACGGACCGATTTTAGGTGCCCTCAGCGAGGATGGTCAGGCGCAACCGAAAATCGCACCGCACTGGCGGAAACACCGAGCGGTGTTCGTGATAGTGAACGCGGGCGTGGGGTCCCCTTCGGCAAGCTCAGGGCAGGCTTTCGACTGCGTAGCGGCTTCGCTATCGCGAAGCTGCTACTCCGCTCAGGATGACAAGGCCTGGGGTTTTTCGGGATGACAAGGCTTTTAAGGAGCAGGGAAATTTGTCTGTAATGCCGGCAAGCGGAGAAGTTTCGGCTGCGCTTTATCCGGAATTGAGCGCGGGCGCGGAAGAGTGCTGGATGGAGATCGATGGCGGCCGCATGCGCTATCTGCGCGCGGGATCGGGACCGGCATTGATCCTGTTGCATGGGTTGCTGGGATATTCGTTTTCATGGCGATTTACTCTCCCAGCGCTTGCGCCGTACGCGACGGTGTATGCGCCGGACATGATGGGCGCTGGATTTTCAGATCGTGTGGCCGGGATCGATTACTCCATGCCCGGGACGGCGCGTCGTGTCCTGCGGTTCATCGAACGGCTAGGTTTGTCTTCGGTTGATCTGCTGGGAACTTCGCACGGTGGGGCCGTCGCAATGTTCACGGCTGCGGAGAGTCTCAGTGGAGATTCTCATCTAAACCTGCGGCGGCTGGTGCTGGTGGCCCCAGTAAATTCGTATTCGGCGCATGGACAGTGGCTGGCGCCATTTTTTGGCAGCGATTTTGGCGCCGCGCTGTTTCGGCTCAGTATTGCACGGATGGATTTTCTGTATCCCTATTGGCACGCCCGCATGTATGGCGACCGCGGACGCATTCCTCCGGGTACTCTTGAAGGCTATGTGGCTCCGCTGGCCAAACCGGGTTTGTTCGAGCACGCGCTGAACATTGTGCGCACCTGGACAAAAGATCTGCGGGAACTGGAGGCGATTCTGCCGAAACTGGCTAACATCCCTACGCTTCTCATATGGGGCAGCAAGGATTCGGCGGTCTATGCTTCGTCAGCGAAGCCGCTAGCGAATTTTTTCCCGAATTCCAAGCAGATCGTTTTCCCCGGGGTCGGGCACCTGCCTTATGAAGAGTGTCCGGAGGAATTCAACCGGGAGTTAATTAAGTATCTGACTGGCGACAAGACTGCGGCATGACGTCTGCGTCGCGACGCTCTCACGATGCTGTTGAGTGGATGCAGAGAACTCCCTACGGCTTCACGGGCGGTGCCAGCGTTGCAGGGATTCTTCGACTGCGTGGCAACTTCGCTTTCGCGAGGTTGCCACGCCACTCAGAATGACAGTCCTCATGACCCACCACATCTTTGATCTGCTGCGCGATGCGCTGGTGCACTACGGGTACTGGGCGATCGCGGCGGCGTTGCTGCTGGAGAATTCCGGTGTGCCCGTGCCGGGGGAAACGGTGCTGTTGCTGGCGAGTTTTCTGGCATTCAACGAGCACAGATTGCAACTGGACTGGATCATCCTGGTGGGCACAGTGGCGGCGACGCTGGGAGACAACGTGGGGTACGCGATTGGAAACTACGGGGGACGGCCGCTGCTAGAGCGCTATCGCAACATTTTCCGGATCAGCAATACAAAGCTGGCGCGAGGCGAGAAATTATTCAACCGGTATGGTCCGGTTACGATTTTGTTTGCCCGATTCGTTTTCGGAATGCGGGTGATCGCGGGGCCGCTGGCGGGAGTATTACGCATGAACTGGAAGCGGTTTGCGGTTTTCAATTTCCTGGGAGCTGCATTGTGGGTAAGTGTAATTTCTTGCGCGGGATATTTCTTTGGAAGTCGCTGGAGAGTGTTGACCCATTTCATCAAGCGGGTTGACCTGTTTTTGGGAGCGCTGTTTGTTCTCGTAGTAATCATCTTGAGGTGGAGGAGCCGGACAGCGGGCGATGATCCCGAAGTGAGCCGATGAGAATCAACTTATACACAGGCCGACTTGCGAGAGTGGTTTTATACTGTGCGGGTGTCGTAGGCGTCGTCATCTTCATTCGGAAACGGTGCCTGTGGGCATAAATTCTGCCGGCGGGGTGGCGCTGGAAAATTCAGACTTGGAGGAAAGGCATGAAGAAAATCGGGTTCTTACTCTTGTTGGTTACGGTCACTGTCCTGTGCACTCTGGCTTTGTCAGCCGCGGTCGGTCCAAAGGTCGTCCCAGCGGCGGCTGTTCCTGTGGCGGCCGCGGTACCGGCTCCGGCCGCCCTGGCAGCGATGCCACCACATCCGCACATCGACGAAGCGCTGGAAGCGATGCGCGCTGCCAAGCATCACTTGGAAGCGGCTGAACACGAGTTCCACGGCCATCGCGCAAAAGCGATCGAGCACCTGGATATGGCGATTCACCAAGCTGAGGAATGCCTGCGCGAACCGTAGGAATTAAGAATAATCAAGAATGAAGGCAGCGTCGGAAAAGACGCTGCCTTTTTGTTTGCACGGATTCGTCGTGCACACGCAGAGGCTTTCTCTTGCGATTTGAGCCGCGCGGCCTCGATCAGATATCTATCGCGAACCGAAGGTGTAGCCGACCGATGCCCCGCCTCGAAACACGTTGTCGGAGTGGAATCCGACGTTGTCTTGAATGTGGTAGTAGTGAATCTCGGGGCGGATAAAGTAGCGGCGGAAAAAGTAGTAGCGGAGGCCGCCACTAAGGTGCTCCATGAAGTGATCGCTGCTGGTGTAGTTGATGCAGCCGCCCTGGGGGACACTGCAGAACGAGTTACTGGGAATATAGAAGCGCGTATCGGCGATGCCAATGCCGGCCATCAGGTCGCCGCCAAGTTTCTTGCTGATATGAGGCTGGTATAGCGCGTTGAAGTCGGTAAAGATTGGCCGGTAGGTCTCGCCGTTGAAGGGATAGTTTCCCTGCTTATACCTCCAGGAGGATTCCACGTTGATGCCGACACGAGGGTATTTAATGCCGACGTAGTCGCCGTTGAGGCCAATGTACACGCCGTGTTTTTCGGCCGGGGGCTGAAAGGCTTCCGAGCTGTTATTGGCTGCGGGTGACCAAAGCGTGCTGCCGCTGACAGCAAAGTCAAGTTGTTGGGAGTAAGCGAACGTAGCAGACAGGACCATGCACGCGGATGCGGCGAGCGCGAACTTTCTCAATACAGCCCCCTTGTCGATATTAGGTTTTGCGGGACGCCGGCGTCCGGCTCGTGCATCCAGCCAAGCAGCCGCGAACGGCTGCTTAGCAGAATAACGCAGGCTGTTGAATCGCGCAGCACACAACGCGGCGAGAATGTTTTTCTAAGGACGCCAAACCCTAGTCACCACGGCCGATGGTGTATCCGATGGAAGCTCCCACGCGGAAGAGGTTGTCGCTGCTAAAGCCGCCGGGGTTCGCGATGTTCGTCTGGCTGTTGCCATCGATGTGGTAGTAATGAATTTCGGGGCGCACGAAAAAATTGTGCCAGGCGTAATAGCGGATGCCGCCTCCAAGGTCCTGCATGAACTCGTGATTGCTGGTGTAGTTGATACAGCCGCTAAAGTAAGTGCAAGACGTAGCGAAAGGATAATAGAAGCGGACGCTGGAGATGCCGATCCCGCCAAACAGGTCGAGACCAGTTTTCTTGCCCAATTTTGGTTGATAGAGAAAGTTGAAGTCGGTCAAAATCGGACGATAATTAATCTGGCCGGGGATGTAGGTAGCCTGACTAGCCCTCCAAGAAGTCTCGATGTTGATTCCGAAACGTTTCTTGAAGCCAACGACATCTCCGCTGATGCCTAGATAGGTGCCGCCCCTCTCCGCGATGTTGCCGGTGGCAAATTGCTCGGCGGTGGGTGCGGACGACAGAACAGTGCCAGCGCCGAACATAATGTCGCCCTGTTGAGCGGCGGCAACGTGGCATGACAGGAAAAGACCAGCAAGCAGTGCGAGAAGCGCTAACTTTCTCAAGAGAACCTCCAATCAGTTCGTGTAAACGCTTAAGATGCGTTTGCGAAATCTTCGGATGCAATCAAGTGGATACCAACCATCATAAGTTTTAGACGCCTACCGATTCAACTGGGGCGAATGACTGTAAAGAAGTGTCAAGATGCCGATTCTTGACCCATGCATCTCGAACATCTATCTCGAAAACAAAAATCTCCTGCCACGTGCGATCAAACCCGGAAGTCAGCAATAAG
The DNA here is from genome assembly GCA_963808195.1 of uncultured Acidobacteriaceae bacterium. Taxonomy (GTDB): domain Bacteria; phylum Acidobacteriota; class Terriglobia; order Terriglobales; family Acidobacteriaceae; genus Sulfotelmatobacter. The sequence continues at coordinate 302,409 of CAWEEW010000001.1, forward strand.
TTGCGTGCGAAAGGCGCCGACTACATAGTCTTTCCTCCGCCACCCGGGGCTCGGATGTGGTCGAGCGCGATGGGTCCGGCGCCAAAGAAGATGAGCGCGAACGCGAGTGCAGCCACAGCGAGGGGAAACTCGAATCCGCCATTGCCAGTGAGTCCGTTATGCAAATGAACTTTGGCGATGGCGACAGATAACTCGATGCAGATGGCAAATGCAGCGAAGCGAGTGAACAGTCCGATGAGGATCAGCAATCCACCAAAGAACTCGGTAAAGGCGGCGAGATAGGCCGACCACGCAGGCAATCCAAGGCCGGTTACGAGCTGAACAAAGTGGTGAAGGCCTCCGAAAACCTTGTGGTAGCCGTGGACGAACATGATGACGCCAAGCACTAACCGCACGACGAAAAGTGCTAGAGGTTGCAAACGATCGAAGTAGCGCAAGTAATACCTCCTGCGGAAAGAGGAATATACAGCAGCGTAGAGTTAGAGGAAAGGGAATGGATCGCTGGCCACATGTGAACTCCCGCATCGCGAACCATTCTCGGCAAGATTTAATTTCCGATGATTGCGCCGGATGGCCGAATTCTGGTAACGTTCTTTCGCCCCCAGGATGCAAGCTGCCGATCGGCTCTAGACGCAACTCACGCGTCCTGCGCGGTCTTTCATGGTGTTCACGATTGGGGAAGCAAATTTAGCCGATTATCGGTGAGCTTTGCCCGCTGTGCACGTTTGATCCGCGAATCGGGCGCGAAAACCCCGCAACTTCGCGGGCGGCGCGGTGTTTGGATATGAGACGGCAGTAAAAGGTTGGATGCTCAGGAGGCTGTAATGAATCGCACTTTGGGAATCGAAAAGATGCCGCGGCAGTGGGTAGCCTTTCTGCTGTTGATGATGGTTCCAGCGCTGGCCTGGAGCCAAAAAAAACCAAGTGGTGGTGGGTCGGCTCCTAAAGCGGCGCCGCAGTCTCATGCATCTGCGCCACACGCGAGTGCGCCTTCCCATCAGGCGGCACCTTCACATGGGTCAACGCCTTCGCACGGATCAACGCCATCGCATTCGACCACGGCGAGCCGTCCGGGTACGACAAGTCGCACCGGTACAACCAGCCACACAGGAACAACGAGCCACGCGGGCGGAACAACGACGCATTCGGGTACGACGACGCACACCGGCACTACAACCGGCCCCCGCGGCGGGACCACGACTCATACAGGCACAACCACTCACACAGGTACCACAACGCATGCCGGCGGAACAACGACCCACACCGGTACGACGACTCACACCGGCGCGACGACGCGGACGGGTGCAGCCGGCCGTACTCCTCCGGGCAGGAACGTTTCTCTGAAAGGAGGAGGAACGGCGAACATCCGTCCGAATGGGCAGATCCGTTCCATCAACCGAAACGGGATGCAGATCTCGCACGGAGTTCGTGGTGGGCGGACGGTGGTAACGGAGCGCAACGGAGCGCGCATCGTCACTCGCGGACGAGGCGGTTACGTGCAGCGCGCTTACGTGACGCGTGGCGGCCATGCTTATTACTCACGAACTTTCTATGCTGGTGGGCGCTACCACGTGGGGCTCTATCGCGGTTACGGATGGGGCGGACACACCTATTTTGGCTTCTACCCTGGAGTCTGGTACCACCCCGGATTTTATGGTTGGGGCTGGCATCCCTGGGGCGCGCCAATCGCCTGGGGCATCGGCGCCTGGGGTTGGGGAGGAGCGCCTTGGTGGGGGTTCTATGGTGGCTGGTGGAACCCGTATCCGGTCTACGCCGCGCCCTACTTCTGGCTGACTGATTACTTGCTCGCCGACAGCCTGCAGGCGGCTTACGCAGCACATGCTGAAGCCAACGCAGACGCAATGGCTGCGGATGCCCAAGCCAGCGCTGGCGACAGTGGCGGCGGTGGAGATGCCGCGCCGACAGCTTCAGTGGGCGTGACTCTGTCACCCGAGGTTAAAGAGGCGATCGCGCAGGAAGTAAAGGCGCAACTCGCCGCTCAAGAAGCTCAGGCTGCAAATCAGGGCGGTGCGGCTGCGGCGGGTAATGCACCTGCTCCAAGCGGCGCGAGCGACCAAACTCCTCCTCCCGCGTTGGATCCGGCAAATCGCACTTTTGTTGTCGACTCCGACGTGACGGTAGTGGCGAATGGCCAGGAATGCGGCTTGACGTCAGGTGACGTGGTGACCCGGCTGTCGGATACTCCGGATGCCGACCAAAACGTGACTGCCAGCGTCTCGGCGACGAAGAAGGGTGATTGCGCGTCCGGTGCGACTGTTGCCGTGAAAGTGGATGACCTCCAGGAAATGTACAACCACTTCCAGGAGACACTCACCAACGGCATGGGCGAACTGGCAAAGAAGCAGGGCACAGGCGGTATGCCGAAGGCTCCTGATGCCGGAACACAGGCGTCAGATATACCAGCTCCCGCGCCGGACACCAGCGTGGCAAAAACCCTGCAGGACCAGCAGCAACAGGCCGACCAGACCGAAACTCAGGTCAAGCAGGAAGCGGCGGCGGGAGGCGGCGGGCAGTAGACGAACGTTTGGTTCGCCGCAGTACTTGATTATCAATCAACGTTTATCAACCCAGGGAGTGCCGATACTTCGGCGCTCCCTTCTGTTATGACGCGTTTTTCATAGCAGTGCGTTTTGATCTAATGTTCCCTCTAAATCTCTTGCTTACTTCCAAGGGGCATGATAAAAAACACGAGCTTTGGGAAAACTCTGAACCGGAGGGTGTTGCGATGTCGCGGAAATTGACCGATCTTGTCCCTGCAATTGTTCTTCTGGCCGCCTCAGTCCTTACGGCGTCGTTGGGCACTGCCCAGGTTTCTTTGCAGGAGCAACTGGCCGCGCAATACAAGCTGGTGAAGATGGGATCGGACACGGGCGGCTACTCGGTGGTGGAGAAAGGTCAGCTCCTTGCCATTCAGAAGGGTGGAATCCTGTCCGTGCCCTATGGCGATCAAAACGTTCTTAGCAATAGGTACGAGAACGGTGCGATTAAGGCTCCCAACAGCCTGTCGTTGATGGGACGAAAATCCATCATGGGGAAATTTGGCAAGGAGCAGACTACCCATCTGATGGCCGTGGGCGACAAAGTCTATCCCATGAAGATTGACGTGAACGTGCCCAAGGATACGGTAACGCTCGAAATCGTCGCCTGCGACACCTGCAACAAAACCGATCCGCCGACTTACAACAAAGCAAATGTAGTGTTTCAGTTTCCTAAGGGATCTCTGGCGAACGCGCAAGCCGGACAGGTGGAGGACACGATTGGGCAGGTGCTGTCACTGAGCAATGACGACTCTCAACAGTCCGGCGATCAAGGCGGCCAGCAGCAGCAACAGGGAGGCGATCAAGGCCAGCAACAGGCGGGTGGAGGCGGCCAGCAGCAACCGGCAGCAGAGCAACCCGCAGCTGAGCCGGCGAGCATAGAGAAGGGAATGACGCCGGACCAGGTTGAGGCGGCGATGGGTAAACCCGAGAAAAAAGTGACGCTCGGCTCCAAGGTGATCTATTACTACAAAGATATGAAAGTGATTTTTCTGAGCGGGAAAGTCAGCGACGTGCAGTAAGGCGGTAGCCTTGCGAGACAAACTTCATTGCAACGTCGCGTACTCGGCCTTGGCTTGCTTCAGGATTGGAATATCGGGGTCGGCATCTTTCCAGAGGGTGAGGAAGTCCTTGTAGGCGGCTTTTGCTTTTGCGGTGTCGCCCTGCATGGCATAAGCTCGTCCCACTTGGAGATGAGCCAGTACGCCGATGGGATCCCCGACCATGATTCCGGGGTGATCCAGAATTTTCTGAAATTCCCTGGCAGCCTCGGCGCCTTGGTTCGCGGCCAAATACGCCTGGCCACGCGCATAGACGGGATAGAGGGCTCCGAAGAAATCCGCTTGACTGCTGCGCGGCTGGCCCAGTTCATAGGGAACGGCAACTTGGAGAAGTTCGATCGCCTTTACGGGATCGCCTCGGTTCAAGGCAAGAAACGCACGCACGGTAGGCAGGTAATTGAACTTAACTGACGTATCTTCGGGAAAGCTGTTTTCCAGATCGTTCGTCAGGGTTTCAGCCTGCGAAGAATCTCCCGCCATGGCTAGGGCGAGGGCCGCGCCATACTGCACCTCTCGGTTGTTGGCAAGCGCGAGGGCTGCCATCGCCGCTGGCTTTGCGGCGAGCTTATCGCCGTAGAAGGCTTCCCATAAAGCAGCTCGGGTTTCAAATCCAGCCGCCTTCTCTCGATGAGCCGCCTGCTGCGCCAAGTCGCTTGCCCGCCGTAACATTTTCGTAGCATCTTGCAAGTGACCGGTGTATGCGAGGGCAAAGGCTTGATGGTCAGAAATTGATTCTTCCGCCCCCGATTTTCCGTGAGCCGCGGCCATTTCGCGCTGCATGCCCCCGTTGTCGCCTTTCAAAAAGGCGATGTCGTATCGCAAGAGAGCTAACAGAGGAATTTCAATTTTTTGTTCGGAGGCTTTGCGAGCAGCGTTTTCGGCTTCTTTCAAACGGTTGAGGCTAATGAAGCTGTAGCCTAGATGGGCATAGCCAATGCCAAACTCCGGAGCTAGTTCGATACTTTTCTGGGCCTCTTCGGCTGCCTTTTCGTGTTCGCCGAGCACAGGATAAATAAAGCCCGCCAAGAACGAGTGGGGTGTCCACTCACGAGGGTAAGCTTGTGCCCATGCTTCGCAAGTTTGCTGCGCTTTTTTCTGGTTTCCTGTGGCCCGTCCATCGTAATAAGCGCTGATAAAGAACTTCTCGTTGTCGCTGGCGCGGTCGCGCAGTTCGTAGGCTCTTCTAGTGTTCTCCGTACCGAGTTCGGTTTCGCCACTGGAACCGTACATGAGCCCAAGCGACGCGTATGCGATGGCAAATTTGGGATCGATCTCGATGGCATGTTTAAAAAAAGGAACAGCAGAATCCCCTCCCTGGGAGGCGACGACTTTCCAGCCCATGCTATAAGCCTTTAAGGCTTCCAGTGACGGAGTCGTCGCCTCGGCGAGCGGAGTGTCGTGCTTTTCGATTGTCAGCAACGATTCTCCGACTCGCGTTCTGAACTTACTCGCAATTTTAGTCAGAGCGTTCAGTACGTCTTCCTTCTTTGCCACTTCCACCTGTTCTTCATCGAGTATGTCTCCTGTGTGACAGTTCTTGGCGCGTAACCCCAATACATAATGGCTTCCGAGATTCGCAATCGAGCCGTCCAGGACGGCGGCGCTCGCGGTGCGTTCGCAAACTTCATGGGCGATCTCGGGAGTCAGCCGTGCATCGGATGACTGGCCCATCAGGGAAAGCGTGTGCAGGATACGCTCCTCAGAGATGAGGCTGAGGAAGGGCGACTGTTCCAACTGCACGGTGAGACCTTGGCGCAGCGTCCCGTCAAACACGGGATCGCCCGTCGTATTGGTGAAGTCCGCTAGGACGATTGTGTCTTTGTCCGTGAGCTTTGGGTGTGGCTGGAGATAGAAGTAGGCGCCCCCTGACAACACGACCATTGCCACCGCAAAAATAATTGCCGTCCACTTTCCAAGGCCAGCTGGGGCTCCTCTCTCTGCACTGATCACCATCGGAGCCGAATCCGTGTCTCGTTTCATGCGCCGCAGGTCGGCTCGGATTTCCGAGGCATGCTGGTAGCGAAGATTCAGGTCCTTCTCTAGACACTTACCGATGATTCTTTCCAGCTCGGGCGGCAGGTTCCCATTCAATCGCACCGGAGGCACAGGAACTCGGTTAAGGATCGAGTCGAAAATTACTCCCGTGGTTTCCCCGCGGAAGGGCAATGTTCCGGTTGCGGCCTCATAGAGCACCACACCGAACGAGAACAGATCGGAGCGGGAATCCAATTCCTTTCCGCGAACTTGCTCGGGGGACATGTAGGTGACCGTGCCGACCGCTGACCCCGGGTTGGTAAGCGATTCCTCCATCGTCGAGGCATTCATGTCCATACCTTGGTCATTGAGTAGGAGCTTGGCCAGCCCAAAATCGAGCACCTTCGCGTGTCCGCGCTTGGTGACGAGGATATTCGCGGTCTTGATGTCACGGTGGATAATGCCGGCGGCGTGAGCGGCATCCAGTGCATCCGCAATCTCGGTACCCAGGGACAGAATCAATTCAGTTTCCAGGCGATGCCCTACAATGCGCTCCTTGAGCGTCACACCGTCCAGGAACTCCATGACGATGAAGGAGCGCTCACCGTCTTTAGCAATCTCGTGGATGGTGCAAATATTGGGGTGATTGAGTGCAGATGCCGCTCGCGCCTCTCGGCGGAAGCGTTCCAACGCTTGCGGATCCCTGGACATTTGCTCCGGAAGAAATTTCAAGGCTACAAAGCGTCCGAGTTCTGTGTCCTCGGCCTTGTACACGACGCCCATCCCACCGCTTCCGAGCTTTCCCACGATGCAGTAATGGGAGACGGTGAGACCGATTGCAAGGTTGCCATCACGCTGTATCTGTTTGTCCTGCTGAGCCATGGCGCGCGCGGCCGCTTCTATGGCGGGACTTTCCAGAAAACCTTCGGCCTGCTGCTGCGCCTGCAGCAAAGAGCGGACTTCATTTTCCAGCGCCAGATCGTTGGTGCATGCGCGCCGCAGAAACGCGTCGCGTTCCTCGATCGGCCGCTCCAAAAGGCCCTGCAGCAGGATGTCGACTTGCTTCCACCGGTCAGAGTCCATGGGACGCCCCGGTGGTTAGTTCGCGGTAAAGCCAAGCCTTGGCGCTGGTCCAGTCGCGCATTACGGTGATGGGAGATATCTTGAGCACCTCTGCCGTCTCTTCCACGCTGAGCCCGCCAAAAAAGCGCATTTCAACGACCTGCACTTTGCGGGCATCGAGCCGGGCGAGGACGTGTAGCGCGTCATCGAGTGCCACCAAGTCCGGAGCCCGATCGCTACTGACTTCGGCGGTGTCTTCAAAGGAGACATGTGGCACGCCGCCTCCCCGCTTCAGGTTGTGGCGCCGCGCGTGTTCCACCAGGATGCGCCTCATCAATTGGGACGAAACCGCGAAGAAATGGGCTCGATCCTGCCAGGCCATTCTCTTGTAGTCGACCAGGCGGATGTAGGCCTCGTTCACCAGGGCCGTGGTTTGCAGGCTGTGGCCTGGGCGTTCGCCTCGCATGTATCGCCTCGCGAGACGCCGGAGTTCGTCATAGACGATGGGCGTCAGCCGGTCGAGCGCGGCTCGATCTCCATCGCTCCAGGCTCGGAGCAAACCGCTCACTTCCGCATGATCGGGAGCCTGGATCGCTTTGTTCGCCGGCTCCTCTGAGTTTCCCATAGCCCCCCGCTCGGAGAATCATACCCTGCCATGCCAGCCCTAAAAAGATAAAGAGATCTACGGATGATAGTTTCGCGTCATCGATTGCGCCTACTTAGACAAGAGCGAAATGAGCTCAAAGATTAACCGCATACAACGCGGACAAAATTTAGGAGGCCACATGAAATCCCAATCTCTGCTGCCGCTTTCGGCTTGGTTACTCGCGGCGCTGGCGGTTCCACTGACCGCAGCCGCGCAGGATGTCCAGCAACCTACCCGCCCAGCCGTCCAGTACACCGTAACCGATCTCGGCACTTTACCGGGCGGCAATTTCAGCCAGCCATTCTTCATTACGAAGAACGGCCGCGTCGCGGGATCCTCAAACCTCGCTGACGGCTCGTCTCATGCCGTTGTCTGGGCCGGCGAACGCGCGGACGACCTCGGAACGCTCGGCGGATCGAACAGTATCGCCTTCGGCCTAGGCCACTATGGCCAAGCCGTCGGCGAGGCCGAAACCTCCGCCTCCGATCCCGATGGAGAAGATTTCTGCGGCTTCGGAACCCATCTCATCTGTCTTCCTTTCGAATCGGCCAACGGCGTCATGAATCCTCTCCCAACGCTCGGAGGCAACAACGGCGCGGCTAATGCGATCAGCAATCGGGGAGAAGTGGCCGGATTAGCGGAGAACTCAACGCCGGACCCAGGCTGCCCGGCTCCCCAGGTTCTTCAATTTCAGCCTGTGGTCTGGGAAAAAGGAGTGATTCACAGACTGCCTACGGTTGGCGGCGATCCAGACGGCGTCGCCTACGAGATCAACGACAACGGAGAGGTAGCCGGCGCGTCAGGCACTTGTACAACTTTCAATCCGAATTTCCTCAACAACCTGCTGGCGGTTCATGCCTTGCTCTGGGAAAACGGCAAAGCGACGGACCTCGGCAATCTCGGCGGCCAAACCGGACAGGCGGGCGGAAACGCCGCCTATAGCGTTAACAACCGAGGTGATGTCGTCGGTAGCTCGGACCTGCCGGGCGACACAACTTTTCACGCTTTTCTCTGGACTAGGAAAACTGGGATGCAGGATTTGGGCACACTCGCTGGCGACGTTGCGAGCAATAGCATCAGCATCAACGATGCCGGCTCGGTGGTTGGGTTGTCCCTCGACGCCAGCTTCAACCCGCGGGCGTTTCTATGGGAGAAAGGCTTGATGACCGATCTCAACACGCTGATTGCGGGTGATTCTCCGTTGTATCTGCTAACAGGTTGCTCAATTAATTCCCGCGGAGAAATCACTGGCTTGGGTCTCACGAGCAGAGGCGAAATTCACACCTATCTCGCGACCCCGACACCAGTTTTTGCGACCAGTGAGAGTAGTTCACGAGGCGCGATCAGCCGGAGGATTCTGAGCGACGATGTCCGCAAGCTGCTTCAGCAACAACTGCGCAGCCAATCCGGAGCCCGGTTCATGAGGATGCAATAGTGATGTTGGTTTACCGCCAGTGTCCGAGGGGCGAGTAGGTATGGAAAGGTGAGCGGTCGAGAGAGCAGGATACGTCCTGCTCTCCCTCATCTTTCCGCGCCGAGATCGCAACCGGATTGCGGCAGCCAGCAGCAACCTGCAGCCGGGCAGCCCGCGTCCGAACCGGTAAACATCGAGAAGGAATGACGCCGGAATCAGGTCGAGGCTGCGATGGGAAAACCCGAGAAGAAAGTGACCCTCGGCTCCAAGGTGATCTATTACTACCAAAATATGAAGGTGATTTCCTGAGCGGGAAAGTCAGCGACGTGCAGTAGAGACGAGATTCGGAAACATCCCCGCAACGTCTGGCTGTGACGAGGGAGTAAGCCGCAGGGTACCTAGCTTCCAAGTTAACGGTGTGTGAGCTCCAAGGCGGCAGGAGCATTAACTACAGGCCTGCACATGGGCCATAAATTGTTGGTGAAACATCCATAGCGCTGTCGGCGGGTGCTGAGTGTAATCGCCTGATTACATCAACGATCCATCCGGGGCTTAAAAAACGGTTTTTGTCCGAGTAGATCTCTCACCACATCTTCCCCCAGTTGAGCCGCTTCAATACGATTTCTATCTTCTCGCCGTTCCTTGTGCCCCACATCTGCAGGTTCTGACCGTTGACCGAGTACGTTCCGTTGATCTCGCCGGTCGATCCACCAAGATTCAGATTGTCTAGCTGAAAACTGTGCCGGGAACGATCGGCGTCAAAAACCCCTTCACTCTCCACACGCTCGGGTTGGCGATCTTCTGCAAAGTAGGAGCAGAATTCGAGCACGTCGCGGTAAGCACGCTTATCGGACAAATGATTCGGGATCATAGGGCCTCTTTGCGGGCAGGGCACAATTTCGCTGCGGGAGTAGTAGACGTGCTGCCAAACGTCGAAGTAGAGGCGGGCGCGCTGACCCTCTGGCATCGCGTTTCTTCCGTCGATGCTAAGGTCTTCGACTGCCCACGCTCCCGCTCCATTGATCTGCCGCGTTCCGGTAAAATCGCTGATCAGTCGGGCATCGCGTTCGTAGTCATAGTAGTGGTTGACGCACAGAACGATGACAACCACCAACGGAATGATCGCCTCTGCCCAGCGAAAGACAGGCCGCGCGGGAGATGGAGCTTCAAGGATCTTCGCCAGCGTTTCCCGCAGATAGGTCCACTGATTGATGAGGAGATAAATGTCGAGGCCAAGCAGTTGGCAACTGATAATCTTGGTGTCGTGCCAGAGATCAAGCGCAAAGTTGACCAGCATGACATGGAGCAGCACAGGAAACATCAGCACCGCCCCGAACCGGGCCGTCCGGCGAAAGAACAGCAGCAGCGCCGGAACAAATTCCGCGATACCCAGCAGACGCTGAAACCAGGGCGCGTAACCAAGATAGGCCCACGCTAACATCCGTCCAGGGACCTGGTCGAGCGGCCGCGTGTAGGTGAATGGGGAGACCTGAAACTGGACATTCAGAATCTTGACCATCGCGTAATACAGCATGACCGAACCCAACAGATAGCGCGCTGCATGATACAGAATCCGGTTGATGCTTCCTAGCGTATTCATAGCCGCCTCTTTTTAATGTCTCGTCGAGCCGAGACAGTGCGTGACACAGCATTTTGCAACGCAAGTCTACCGTGATCAACAACACCACGGTGAACCCGGATCAGCTACAACGGCGATTCAAGCCGTTAGGGGTAAAGCTCGGGAATGCGTTACCCAAGTCCTGTTGAAACATCGCCATTACACGTATTGAGGTCTAACGGCTCAGATCGTTGGCGAATTGGGTGGTAGCGTGAGGCCGTTGGTGGGTACTTAATCCGAATTTTGATCCACCGTTTCCCGCCCACGATTGCCTCACAGAGGAGATAACTAAACGCCGCAAATGTAGGCACTTCCGCCACAGACACAGTACTTCCGTACCGTCTCTAGTACTTCGGTTATCAGTTCGCAGGTGACCCCCCGCTAGTTGCACACACCCCGCTTCTAATTGCGTCTGTGCATCCTAGAACCACAACCTGTAGAAATCCTTTTCGATCTCCCTCCCGGCCAATTCCAAAAAACCCGCATAAAACCCAACAAAAACCGGAAACTCGCTTGGAGGCAGGGTTTTTCAGGGCTGATATATGCTCGGGACACCGAAAGCCCCTAGATAGTCATGGCTGCAGGTACATGTATCAAGGTAAGTCGCGGGCCGAACCAGTCTCACGTAAGGTCATGGCGGGTAGCGAAGGAACAGGTAAAGGAAATATGGCCGACTCGCGGGAAGTAATGAACATTCGCCAGGCTTCGCAGTACCTGGGAGTGAGTCCGGACACGCTTTACAAGTATGTCGGTGAGCAGAGAATTCCCGCCTTCAAGCTGGGCAACCGCTGGCGCTTCAAGAAGTCGAGGCTGGACCAGTGGATGGAAGAGAAGTCGAGCCAGATGGAGCCGGGAGTGAAACGCAAACCCAAGGCAGCGACGAAAGCTGCCGGGGCGCAGTAAGTAACGAAAACGAGTTTAGAAAACAGAGCTTCAAAAGGCGGGCACATGTTTGGAATGGGATCAAAGACGATCGTGGGACTGGATGTGGGGTCTTCGAGCATCAAGGCAGTGGAACTGAAAAAGAAGGGTGGGCAGATTGAAGTCGCGCACCTTGGCCTGGAGCCGCTGTCCTCTGACATTGTGGTCGACTCGATGATCGTGGATTCGGGAACAGTGTCGAGCGCGATCTCCAAGCTGTTCGGCGACTGCCTGATCAAAACCAAAGCGGTGGCCACGGCGGTAAGCGGCCACTCGGTGATCGTCAAGAAAATCTCGCTGCCCTCGATGAGCGATCAGGAACTGGCGGAAACCATCGAGAAAGAAGCGGCGCAACACATTCCCTTCGACCTCGCCGATGTGAGTCTCGACTATCAGATTCTGTCGGAAGAAGCGGGCAGCCCGCAGATGGACGTGCTGCTGGTCGCTGTCAAGAAGGACAAGATTTTGAACTACACCAACGTGCTCTCGATGGCTGGGCGTACCCCGGCTATCGTGGACATCGATGCGCTGGCCCTGCAGAACTGCTACGAGTACAACTACCAGCCGTCGCCTGGCCAGGTTGTCGCGCTCTTAAATCTCGGCGCCAGCGTGATGAACATCAACATCGTGAAGGGCACGACGCCGCTGTTTCCGCGCGACGTCAGCGTGGGCGGACATCAGTACACCGATTCGCTGCAGAAGGAACTCGACCTGAATTTCGACGATGCCGAAAAGTTAAAGCTGGGCGAGAAAGTTGGAACTGTCAGCGAAGACGCGAAGGCGCCGATCTTACAACAGGTGACAGAAATCATTGTGCTGGAAATTCAGAAGACGTTCGATTTCTTCCGGGCCAGCGCCGCGGGCGAGCACATCGAGAAGATTTACCTGGCGGGCGGTTCGGCGAAGGTGCCGGGATTGATGGAAGCGTTGCGGCAGGAATTCTCCATGCCGGTTGAGTTATTGAATCCATTTCAGCGTGTGATCCCGCCGGCTGACGGTGCGGGGGCGGAGCTGGTGGAGCAGAATCCGGGCCAGATGGCGGTGGCGGTGGGCCTGGCTTTGAGGAGCTTTGAATCCCTATGATCAAAATCAATCTGCTCGAAAATTCCAAGGGAAAGAACAAGCGCGGCGCTGGCGGCGGCGGTCCGGTAATGCCCACGATGGAAATGGGCGACATGGGCTCGCCCAAGCTGAAGGTGCTGGTGATCATTCTGCTGGCCGGAGCGCTGAACTTTGGCTACTGGTACCGGCTGGATAAAGAAGGCAAGTCGATCGAGACGCAGATGCAGGCCGCGCAACAGAGAAATCGCGAACTGGCCGACGTCAAGGCGCGCTTCCTCGAACGGCAGACACAGGCCAACAATTACAAGCGCCGGGTCGATGTGATCGAACAGCTTCAGGCTGGACAAGCCGGCCCGGTCAATCTGCTGGCGATGCTCGGACAGACTGTAAACGAAACCGAGGCGGTCTGGCTGCGCAAGATGGATGACTCGGGCGCAAACATCAGTCTGGAAGGTACGGCGCTGAGTTCCGATGCCGTGGCCACGCTAATTGGGAATCTGCAGAAAACCGGCTTCTTCAAGACGGTTGAGATCAAGGAAACTTTCCAGGACGACACCATCAAGGACATGCAGGCCTTTCAATTCACCCTGACCTGCGAGAAGGGAAAGTCGTAGGGCGGACTAAGAGGCGACTATGGCGATGAATTTTAGCGAACTTTCGGGTCTGAAGCAGTGGGCAGTGGTGATCTTTGGCGGAGCGCTGGTAACGGTGGCGCTCTACTTCACGGTCTTCAAAAACCAGAGTGACAAGAACGCCGCGGCTCAGCATGCCCTGCAGGACAAGGTTCGAGAGAACAACGAACTCGAATCCTATCGTCCCAAGCTGAAGGATATCGAGCGGCAGCTTGCCAACCTGAAACAGCAACTGGAGATTGAACGGCGCATCGTGCCGGATGACAAGGCTGTCGATGCCTTCATCGAAACCTTGGACGCCGAGGCGGTGAAAGCGGGCGTGGAAGTGCGACGCTACACAGCCAAGCCCGTCGCTGCCAAAGAATATTACTCAGAGCTTCCGTTCGATATGGAGATGGATGGTCCGTATTACTCCATGCTGAATTTCTTTGATCGTGTAGGAAAGCTGGAACGCATCGTGAACATCAGCGGCCTGATGGTATCGAATACGAAAGATCCCGCTTCGGCGAAGGCTAAACATACCTATCAGTACGCGCCCAATGAGAGCGTGGTTGCTACGTTTACCGCGACGACTTTCTTCAGTCACGATTTAGAACCGGCCGTAGCCAGCACCGGAGCCAAGCCCGGCATGGCAGGGGCGGGCAAATAGGAATCGCTATGAAGCTAACCACAAGCATTCTGACTGTAACGGCAGCAATGATGACGAGCGGAGCCTGGGCACAGAATCCGAACATCATCAACAACGTGCAGAGCTCCATGAACACGGTGCAAGCACAGAAGACGAGCGACTCGAACGCCGCGTTGGGGATAACGGCAAAGCCTGCCGCGGCCCAGTCCGCCAAGCCTGCTGCGTCTCAGCCCACAAAACCGGCTGCATCTCAGCCTGCGAACCCCGCTGCATCTCAGCCTGCCAAACCGGCTGCGACCGCGGCGGCGAAACCGGCAACCGCAAAGGCTGCGGCGAAGCCAGCAACGGCGAAATCGGCAACAACGGCGCCGGCGACTGCGAAAGTGACGACCAGTGCTACTGCGGCTCCGGGGAAGAGTCCATTCGTAGCGGTAAAAGCTTCTGTCAAGCCGCAGGCCGATCCTATGGTTAACAAAAAGCCAGCATCCCACGCGGTGATCGTGGCCAAGGAACCGACTCTGCAGGTTGTATCGAAGACTGCGAGCCCCGATGGCAAGAATGCGGCGGACGCGAATGTCACCGGCGCAGTCAAGCCGATTGAGGCTCCCAAGCCGCCCAAGCCGGAAGAAAAGAAGTGGGCGATGAGCGGCAAGCGCGATCCATTCTTCAGTCCGGTGGTGCAGCAACCCACTGGTTCAGGTTGTGCGACGGGCAAGAAATGTCTGGATATCGGACAGATCAATTTACGGGGCGTGGTCAGGTCTGAGAGCGGCTTCATCGCCGTGGTAACCAACAGCCTGAACAAGGCCTATTTCCTGCATGAAAACGATCCCGTGTTCAACGGCTATGTAATGAAAATCACCGGGGACTCGGTGGTGTTCTCTGAGAGCGGGCAAGACAAGCTGGGCAAACCGCTCACGCGGGAAGTAGTAAAGAAGATTACGACACCGGCAGTTTAAGCTGGTGAAAGTGCAGCCGGGAAAACCGGCGCGCAAAAAAATCGAGTTCAGAAATAGTAAGGACGCGCGAGTCTGACTCGCGGGTTGGGGGAGAGGAAATGCGAAAGAAATTGCTAAGTGCAATCCTACCGTTGCTGCTCATGGGGCTGGTGGCTTCGGCCGCCGAAACGCCGGCATCACAACCGGTCAGCCAGAGGAACGAACTGCAGCGAGTGAACGTGGTTCGCGGCACGGACGAGATCCGCATCGAGATGAGCGCTCGTGGCGCCGTCACGCCAAAGCTGACCACTGCAGACTCGCCTGCGCGGCTGGTCGTGGATCTGCCGGGAACTGTAATGGCGACCGGGCAGAGCCACATCACGGTGGGCAACTCCGAGGTCAAAGACGTACGCATTGGCATGGACGGGCAGCATCCGCCGACCACACGAGTGGTGGTCGATCTGGAGCACGCCTGCCGCTATGAAATGCACCCTTCGGCGGATGGGAAATTTGTGCTGACGCTGCACACAGGGGCGACGGTTGCGGCTAGCGTAAGTCCGGCGAAGCCATCGACGGCGAAGCCAACGACGCAGACTTCTCCGGCAACCGCTAGCAAGAGCGTCTCTCCGTTTGCGCCGCGCGTGGCTGAAGTGAGCACGGCGAAGACGGAAGTGACGCCGAAAGCTGAGCCGGTTTCGGCCCAAAAGACCGAGGCTGCACCAGCTTCGAGCGATTTTGTGTTCGTCGAGCCGACTTACAGTGCCAAGGCGACTCCTACAATTGACAAGGACGAACCAGCCGGACGAGCTCAGGAAGCGGCGGCGAAATTCTCCGACAAGACCGCTGCGGAACTCCTGCCGGTGAGCATGAATGCTGCCCAAGCTTCGCAGAGCGTTTCTTCCAGCACCGGAATTCAGCCAGCCGTCAATCTCGCGGCCGAGCAGAAGTCGCAAGCTGGACAAGCACCTGTCGCAGCCGGCCCAAGTACACGGGCGAGCCGATTTCGGTGAACTTGAAAGATGTGGACCTGAAAGACTTTTTCCGTCTGATCCATGAAATCAGCGGCCTGAATGTAGTGCTCGATCCTAACGTGCACGGAACTCTGACGATTGTGCTCGATGATGTGCCGTGGGATCAGGCTCTGGACATCGTGCTCAAGAACAACGACCTGGCGCGCGAGCTGGAAGGCAACGTTTTGCGCATCGCCACGGTTGATACGCTGAAGAAGGAAGCGGACGGACGGCGCGCCCAGATCGAATCGGAAGCGCTGGCCGTTGAAAAGGTTTCGGTCACGCGTTTCCTGAGCTATGCCCACGCAAAAGACGTGATCATCACGGTAAAGAAGTTCCTCTCGCAGCGTGGCGATGTGGTTGCAGATGAACGTACCAACGCCGTGATCGTCAATGACATTCCCAAAGTGATTCCCATCATCGACCGCCTGTTGACGCAGCTTGACCGCAAGACGCAGGAAGTGGAAATTGAGGCGCGTGTGGTGGCCGCAACCCGCACCTTCGCGCGCGACATCGGCACGCAACTCGGCTTCGGCTGGGGCGATGGCCACAGCGCGATCGGCGGAAACTCTACTGCCGGAACCTCTCCCACGACGGTCAGTGGCTTAACCCCGGGTTATATCACTGTACCGGGAACCGGCGCATCCACCACGGGATCGACGATCCCCTTGTTCTCTAATCTGGGCGTCACTTCGCCGACCAGCGGGTTCACGTTCCTGAACGCCAGCAACACCGTACGAATTGATGCCGTGCTTTCGATGGCGGAGTCGCGCGGCCTACTCAAAGTTCTGTCGCGTCCGCGGGTCGTAACCCAGAACAATATCCAGGCCCTGGTAAAGCAGGGCGTGCGCGTGCCCATCGTGACGCAGGCACAGTTGGGTGGTCCTCCGACTGTGACCTATGTGGACGCGTTCCTGCGCTTGACGGTGACTCCGCAGATCACTTCGGAGAACACCATCTTCCTGAACGTCGACGTGGAAAATACCACGCCGAACTTCGGTCAGGAAGTGCAGGGCAACCCCGAACTGATCACCCAGCAGGCGACCACGCAGGTGCTGGTGACCGACGGAGGCACGGTGGTAATTGGCGGTGTTATTCAGACGCAGAACTCCATCAACGTCGATCAGGTGCCTCTGCTGGGAAATATCCCGATCCTGGGCAACCTGTTCAAGCACGTTCAAGTTCAGACTTCTAACCAGGAGCTGATCTTCTTCATCACGCCGCGAATCATTCAGACATAACGGCTGAGACGTAGCAGCGCGGTTGAAGATTTAAAACCGCTGGTCCTGAAGAACCTGTCAGGGCCGGCGGTTTTGTTTTTTGGCAAGCTTGTATCCAATACCCAGTACCAACTACCGAGTTCCGGAAACTCCTCAACCGCCGGACTCGAGTTCTGGGTACTAGGTACTGGGTACTAGGTACTCGCGCCTAGCTTTCGCCTGATAAACTCAGCCCAATGAACTTCCTTGCACGCCAGAAGAAACTGCGGGAGCGGTTCGCTTCCACCGGGCTCGATGCTCTGCTGGTAAGCCATTTTCCCAACATCCGATATCTTTGCGGATTTACCGGAAGCGCCGGTTTGCTGCTGGTGGCGGAGGCGGGATGCGTTTTCTTCACTGACGTTCGCTACGATACCCAGGGCCGCGAAGAAGTAAAGGGCGCAAAGGTGGTAATCGCGCGCAAGCCGCTGCTCAACGCGCTCGGGGATTGGATCGGATCTCGCCGTAAGAGTTCGCGGTCCTGGACGATTGGAATTGAATCCGAACACCTAACCGTCGCCGAACGCAAACGTTTGGTGGATATTCTGCCCGCCGATACGCGGCTTCGAAGCGCTCCGTCACCGGTTGAGCGCCTGCGGATGGTGAAGGATGCCGATGAGTTGGAGAAGATCCGCGCGGCGGTTCAGCTGGGAGCAGCTCTGTTCGACCGGGCTCTCGAGGTTCTGCGTCCGGGTACAAAGGAAGTTGAAGTGGCGGCGGAGATGGAGTACGCGGCGCGGCGGGCGGGCGCGGCGGAAATGTCATTTCCTACCATTATTGCTTCCGGAGCGAGGTCAGCGCTGCCTCATGGCCGGGCTTCCGGGCAATCTATCCCACTTGGCGCGTTCGTGGTCTGCGATTTCGGTGTTATACTCGCTGGTTATTGTTCCGACCAGACCCGTACTGTGTGGGTTGGGTCGGCTTCTGGCGCAAGGGCAAAATCGGCCCGCCGGGCGTACGAGGCGGTGAGAGAAGCGCAAGAGGTGGCTATCGCTGCGGTGCGGCCGGGCGTCAGCGTGGGCGAAGTCGATGCGGCGGCGCGTAAGGTGTTGCGCAAAGCCGGGTTGGGACGATATTTTACCCATTCGACCGGGCATGGCGTGGGTTTGGAGATCCACGAAGCGCCGAGAGTTGCAGCCGGGCAAGACGAATTGTTGCAGCCGGGCATGGTCATCACGATTGAGCCGGGAATATATTTTCCCGGCAAATGGGGCGTGAGGATCGAGGACATGGTGGCCGTCAATGAGGGCGGCTGCGAGGTGCTGACCCCGACCAGCAAGGATTTTCTAGCAGTTTAGGGGAAGGTCTTAGGTGTCAGGTCTTGGGTCTTAGGCCATAGATGGTCTGAAGCGGTAAGCAATCATAACGGCACCTAAGACCAAGGCCTAGCGCCTGACACCTGAATACCTGAAGTCGCAGTCCCACCGATACGAATGAATCAAAAAGAGCTGAAGGAACTCATCGAGTTCTTAATCGAAAAGGACATTGCCGAGTTTGAGTTGGAACGCGGCGACGTCAAGGTGAAGATCAAGCGCGCCGGAGCGCACACCGTCGTCTATGCGCCCGCCGAGATGCACCGGCCGATGGCGGGATCGATTCCGGAGCCAAGGCAGACCTCCAGCGTGGGTTCTCCGGCCGTATCTTCTTCGCCGGTAGCTCCTGCGCCCGCGGAACCCGCCCCAGCAGAGGAGTTGCACGTGGTGAAGTCTCCAATTGTAGGAACGCTCTACGAATCGCCGTCACCCGGCGCTCCGCCTTTCGTCAAGGTAGGCGACACGGTAGAGGTAGGTCAGGTTTTGTGCATCGTTGAGGCGATGAAACTTCTAAACGAGATTGAGTCGGATGTGGCTGGCGAAATCGTGAAAAAGATGGGCAGCAACGGCCAGCCAATTGAGTATGGCCAGGAGTTGTTTACGATCCGACCGAAGAAGTGAGGGAGATTGAGTAATTCGGTAATTTAGTAATTTTCAAAAATCCGAAGGCTTTTCAAAATTACCGAATTACCAATTACTAGATTCAAGAACGCCCCCTCGGCGGTCCCACATTTAATCATCTGAAATGTTCAAGAAGATACTGGTTGCGAATCGCGGAGAAATTGCCCTGCGCGTCATTTGTGCGTGCAAGGAGCTCGGCATCCGCACCGTGGCGATTTACAGCGAGGCGGACCGCCATTCGCTGCCGGTCCGCTTCGCCGATGAAGCCATCTGCATCGGGCCTCCGCAACTGGCGCAGAGTTACCTGAACATTCCGGCAGTGATCAGCGCGGCGGAAATCGCCAACGTGGACGCGATCCATCCGGGGTACGGATTGCTGGCCGAGAACGCCAACTTCGCGGAGGTCTGCGAGACCAGCGGCATCAAGTTCATCGGGCCGCGACCGGAAGTTACGCGGTTGATGGGCGAAAAAGAAAAAGCGCGTTCGGCCATGAAGCAGGCGGGCGTTCCGATTCTGCCGGGGTCGGAGGGAATCATTGCCTCCGAAGGCGAAGCGGTTGAATGGGCACGGCAAGTCGGTTTTCCGGTGATTGTGAAAGCCTCGGCCGGCGGCGGCGGACGCGGCATGCGTATCGTCCGCAGCGAAGAAGAGCTGCCGGCGTTATTTAAAGCCGCGCAGTCTGAGGCTGCCGGAGCCTTCGGCAACGGCGACCTCTACATGGAGAAATACGTCGAGCATCCGCGGCACATCGAGTTCCAGGTGTTGGCCGATGAGCACGGCAACGTGGTGAGCCTGGGTGAGCGGGAGTGTTCGATCCAGCGGCGGCATCAGAAGTTGCTGGAGGAGTCGCCTTCGACCCAGGTCACTCCGGAGTTGCGCGACCAGATTGGCGCGGTCTTGTGCAAGTCTCTGTCCGACATCGGCTACACCAATGCGGGGACCATTGAATTTTTGATGGACCAGGATCGCAAGTTGCACTTCATCGAAATGAATACGCGAATTCAGGTAGAGCATCCGGTCACCGAGATGGTCACGGATGTTGACCTGGTAAAGGGCCAGATCATGATCGCTGCCGGAGCGAACATGCGGGAGGTGTTGCTGGGGCCGATCATGCATCGAGGGCACGCCATCGAGTGCCGCATCAATGCGGAACATCCCGAGAAGTTTACCCCGTCGGCGGGGAAGATCACGGCATTCAATCCGCCCGGAGGCACCGGCGTCCGCGTGGATACCGCAGCCTATGCGGAGGGCGTCATTCCTCCTTATTACGATTCGCTGATCGCCAAATTGATCGTGCGCGGCAAAGACCGTAGCGAGGCCATTTCGCGGATGACGCGGGCTCTGGAGATGTTCATCGTCGAAGGCGTGTATACGACGATCCCTCTGCATCGGAAGATTCTCGCGGATCCGGATTTCCGAGCAGGGAAGTTTGATACGGGGTTTATTGAGAGATTCTTAAAGAAGAACGGTGCCAAAGATTGAAGAGGAAACCAAAGGCTTCGGAGGAAGTTGAGCTGCCTCATAAGATGCTCCTCACGGCCCGCGGAGTCGTGCGCCCATCGCATTGCGACCACATGGGGCACATGAACGTGATGTGGTATACCGCCAGATTCGACGAAGCGACGTGGCATCTGTTCCATGAGATCGGAATTACTCCTTCGTACATGCGCGAGAATCTGCGAGGGATGGCTGGTGTGCAACAGGACACAACATATAAACAGGAGCTGTTCGCGGGGGATCTGATCACGATCCGGTCCAGAGTGCTGGAAGTACGCGAGAAGGTCATCCGGTTTTATCACGAGATGCGGAACGAAGAGACGCAGGCCGTCGCGGCGACTACCACGCTTACGGCGGTTCATCTCAACCGCAACACGCGTAAGTCATGTCCCTTTCCGGCGAAGATTCTGGAACGCGGGCGTCTGATGATCGCCGCCGATAAGAAACCTTGAATTGTTCCAGTGTGCGCACATGCAGATGGGACAGCAAAGATCGGCCAGTCGCCCCACCTAGCCCCGTCCCCTTTTCCCTAGGAGACGATTTCCTCTACCCCCTCCCCTCCGTCAAATTTTGCAAAATCCGCAAAACATTGAAGTTGCAGCTCTTTGATCTTGGTGCGCGGCTGCAAAATCCGCGATCTACAGGACTTAATCTCAAAATCTTGGAGGCAAAGGACTTGTTAGCGGCCAGTTATGCGATTTGTGCTGCGTTTATCATTGCGCTTTAGCGATGATAGGAGCGGATTTGGGTTGGGGCAAGGTTGGATGTCACAGGGTGGAGTGTGGATTCAATGAAGCAAATTCCGCCGGGTTCCGGATTCGATGGATAGTCCCTAGGAGGTTTAGTCTCTTCTCGACGACCGCGGGCGTTTATATCTTCCGTTCTTCGAGGTGGGATCGATGCCTCCGGTGCGGGCGGTATTCAGTATCCCTTGCAGCGCTTTGCTGACCGCGTCCTCGGGAGGAAGGCTTTTGTCACGTCGGGCTCAAGCAGAACGACGTTTGTTCCCTTGCGATAACGCTCGTAGTAGTATTTCCCGCGAACGCCGTTCCTCATCGTGCCAAAATCGTATTCTGCCTTCATATGGCCGTTGTTTCGATGTCCGCTATTCTTCTTCATAGAATCTTTTTACCCGAGGAGTGGCTGTTTATTGTTTGGGCTGCAAAACCTCTGCCGCGTGCGGCCCCTCGCCCATGATCGCTTCGATTCGGTACTGAAGGGCGGACTTTAGTTTTTCGAGTTCGTCGTCGGTATACGTGATCGTGTTGTACTGCCGTGTGTCGAAGTGGACATCCTTGAGGTCTTGATCCCTGCAAAGCCAAATTACGGGGCGTCCTAGGCCAAGCATAAGGCCCGCCTCAAAATAGACCCCATTTCTGTGGCCGGTAAAATCGGCGACTAGGAACTTCGATTGGCGAATTCGCGCGATAATTTCGTCGTCAATCCTGTTTACGTGCTCTACCTTGTCTACGCGGATAGGTTTGTAACCTGAAGTCGCTATGGCTGCTTGAATGGTGTCATGTACCTTGTCCCGTTCATGATCGAACCACATTGCGATGAAAGCATTCGAGGATTCTGCCCCCGATTGTTCAATCCGCTCGAGTTCCTGCCATCCAGACGAAGTCAATGCGCAGGGCGTCTCCCCATCCAACAGCCACTCCACCGAAACCAAACCCTGTCCTTCAAGCGTGCGCAGGTGGAAAACTGATTCCTCTCTATTCTTGCAACACAATGTAGAGTAGTCGTGCGTGGAATCGAACCGAACCTCCTGTCCTGGATATTCGCTCAGGCCCGCAAGGTGCTTAAGTAGCAGTTGAAGCTTCTCGTTAATTGAGGGATCGCGACTCTCAACGATTCTTTCCAGGTCATCATTGGTATATATGGGGAAGAGAGAATTATCGCGCTTTCCGGCTGCCCGATCGGATGTAGATCGAAGATAAAACGAAAGCCTGTAGCTGAGCTGTTTTTCCTGGGCGCTGGAAAAGGAAAAGCGGGCCGAATTTGCAAACCTAAACTTCCCACAAATCGGGCAGACGACCATTGTTGGCCGGGTGATTAGTCCTTCGGGACCGAAATCACTGTTCGCATAGCATGAAGACCCACAAATGGGGCACGAGCTATTTTCACTGTACCACTCCACGCTGGTCTCTCTATACATAGTCCTCACCCTCACAGGAATTCAATACCGACAACAATCCTGAACGAAACCTTTACTTTCCCCTAATAGATTATTTCATTAGTGGAAACTAGGGACAGACGAGAGGGTTTCCGTTTTTCGGCAGCGCAAATTGCCCATCCGCCCCGGCTCACACTAGGTTCGGCTTCCTGGGAATCAGGGAAGAAATGGACGGATCAACAATTCGGGATCGAGGTTGAGGGCGAGTAGAATAATTGCACTATGGACTTCAGTTTAGCGTTCACGGCCTTGTCATTTTTCTCCGGCGGGGCTGGCGCATTTCTAGGAAGCTACCTCAAGAAAAAGGGAGAGAATCTGGCAACCCACGAAGATGTTGACAAGCTCGTCGACCAGGTAAGGGCGATAACCACAGCGACGAAACAAATAGAAACGAAAATCTCCAGCGATTTTTGGGACCGGCAAAAGCAGTGGGAACTCAAGCGCGAGGTCCTGTTCGATGCAAGCAAGAAGTTGTCCGAACTTGAAAGCAAATTGAGATCATTGAAAACATTCTGGGAGCATCTGGTGCAGGGCAAAATTGAAGGTGAAGAATCTAAAATTCGCCTCCAGCACGAGTACGTGACTAAGTGGCAGAACTGTATGCAGTCGTTTGGTGAAACTGTGTCACTCGTTTTCGTCACGTGTTCAAGCGACACAATGCGGGCATTCGCCGAATTATCCGATTGCTTGCGTGAGCGAGCATCAGAGATTGTTGGTGGCGATCTTGAGGCGTACGCCAAGACCGAAGCCGAACGGTCAGAAAAGGTAGCACGCGTGCGGGTGGCAATTAGAAAAGAGCTTGGGATTTATCTGGATCCGGCGGGTCAGTCACACATAACGTCAGCAGCGATTCCCCTCCGATAGCCGGAGCGTGCCCTTAATGTGCTGGCATGGCAATTCTGCGCCTTCCGTGAAAGCAGTTACACTGGCGATTCATGGTTCTACTCCCTCGGCTATACCCCATTCTCGATGCCGCGTGCTTCTCCGAAGAAAAGGCGCTGTTTGCTGCTGCGGAGAGCCTTGCCGCTGCGGGCTGCACCCTCATCCAATACCGCAACAAGTCCGGCAATGCGCGGATCATGCTGGAGCAGGCGAGAGAGTTGAAGCGGCTTCTAGGTTCCCACCCTTCCGCAAAAGACGCGGAAGGATGGGGCACCCATTGTGCGCCGGACTCGTCGGAGAGATCTCCCCGGACGAGGGCGTCCGGGGCTCCAAAATCCATGCGACTGATCATGAATGACCGCGCGGATCTGGCTCTGGTGGCGGAGTTCGACGGGGTGCATGTCGGTCAGGACGACTTGTCTCCCGAGTCGGTGCGGAGGATCATCGGTACAGATCGCTGGCTCGGCGTTTCCACGCACAATCCTGAGCAGCTTCGCGAAGCGGATCTCACTTCGGCGGATTACCTTGCCATCGGACCGGTATTCTCGACATCAAGCAAAGACAAGCCCGATCCGGTCGTTGGCCTTGAAGGCGTGCGACGGGCGCGGCAGTTGACCCGAAAGCCGCTTGTGGCCATTGGTGGGATTACCCGTGCCAATGCCGCTTCCGTAATCGAAGCCGGGGCCGATTCCGTAGCCGTGATATCCGATCTGTTACGGGAGCCCCGCAAATCAGCAGAGGAATTTTTCCGCATATTGAGGTAAAGTCATGGGGCATTAATTCGTCGTTAGTCGTTGGTCGTTAGTCGTTCGCCATGCATAGCAGCCTTATCGGTTCGCAGGCCAACGACCAGCGACGCCTTTAGGATTTCGGAGGAACTCTGAGTACACCGACAACCCGGCCGCCCGCCGGCGACTGGGAAATTCACAGCCATCAAGATAAGGAACTGGTCAAAGAGTTGGGCCTGACCAGCGCCACCATGCTGGTCATGGGTTCGATGATCGGTTCGGGCATTTTTATTGTTTCGGCGGAGATTGCCCGCGAAGTGGATTCGCCCGCGCTCCTCATCGGCGCGTGGGCTGTTGCCGGATTCATGACCATCGTCGCCGCTCTCAGCTACGGCGAACTGGCCGCGATGATGCCGCGGGCCGGCGGGCAATATGTTTACCTGCGCGAAGCTCTGGGGCCGCTCTGGGGTTTTCTCTATGGCTGGACGCTTTTTCTCGTAATTCAGACCGGCACGATCGCGGCTGTGGGCGTGGCTTTCGGCAAGTTTCTCGGCGTTTTCTTTCCTGCGGTTTCTTCTTCCAACTGGATTCTGCATCTCTGGAAAGTTCCGCCGATTCATGTAGGTCCCATGGTTTTGGGCAACATGGATGTTGGCATCAACACCCAGAACCTGGTCGCCATCCTGCTGGTAATTGTTCTCTCCGTGGTCAATATCTTCGGCCTGAAAACCGGAGCGATGATTCAAAACGTTTTTACGGCGGCCAAGGTCTCGGCGCTTCTGGGGTTGGTTTTGTTTGGCTTGGCGCTAGGCCGAAATGCACAAGCTTTGGCGGCGAACTTTGGCGCGAATTTCTGGCGGAACGCAGGACTGGGCGCCGAGCACGCCGTGCAAGTGGGCGTTGGCGGGCCGGTGGTAATGGTGGGTGCGCTTACCATTCTGGCAGTTGCGCAGGTAGGTTCTCTATTTTCCTCCGATGCGTGGAACAACGTTACGTTTACCGCGGGAGAGATTAAGAATCCCAGCCGCAACCTGCCGCTGTCCCTGGCGATGGGCACGGGCGTCGTGATCGCCCTCTACATCGCGTGCAATTTTATTTATCTGATGGCGCTGCCGCTTGACGGAACCGCGAACGCGGCCACAATTCTCGGGCGCGGAATTAAGTATGCCTCCGAGGAACGCATCGGCACGGCCGTGATGACGCAGATGTTCGGCGCGGCGGGCGGCCTGCTAATGGCGGCAGCCATTTTGATTTCGGCATTCGGCTGCAACAACGGGCTGATTCTCTCGGGCGCCCGGGTTTACTATGCCATGGCGAAAGACGGTCTTTTCTTCCGCAGCGTTGCCAAGCTGCATCCCACGTATAAGACGCCAGCCGTTTCGCTGATGGTGCAGATGGTCTGGACCTGCGTGCTCTGCATCTCGGGCAGCTACGGTCAACTGCTGGATTACATTATTTTCGCCGTGCTCGTCTTCTACATGCTGACGATTGTGGGACTGTTTGTGCTGCGGCGGACGCGTCCCAACGCCGAGCGGCCTTACCGCGCGATAGGCTACCCAGTATTACCGGCAATTTATATTGTGATGGCTTTATTCATTGATGTCGTACTATTGCGCTACAAACCGCAGTACACCTGGCCGGGCCTGATTGTGGTTCTGGTAGGGATTCCGGTGTATTACGCGTGGTCGAAGGGTGCGGGCGCAAGGCGCGAATCCGCGTAGCCACGAAGGAGAAACGAGACGAATGGCAAATCTGTTCGCAACAAAGCCCATGAACCTGCTCATGGAAGAAGCCGGCGAGACTGGCGGACACAGCCTTAAACGCACATTGGGCGTCTTCCAGCTTACCGCGCTGGGCGTGGGCGCCATCATCGGCGCGGGCATCTTTGTAATGGTGGGGCTGGGCGCGCAGTATGCCGGCCCGGGGCTCACATTGTCATTCGTGCTCTCCGGCTTGGGATGCGCGTTTGCCGGGCTGTGCTACGCCGAATTCGCGGCCATGATTCCGCTGGCCGGCAGCGCTTACACATATGCTTACGCTACCCTCGGCGAGTTGCTCGCCTGGATTATCGGCTGGGACCTCACGCTCGAATACGCCATGGGCGCGAGCACGGTTTCGTCGGGATGGTCGAATCACTTCATCGAGCTGCTGAATATTTTTCACATCAAGATGCCGCTATGGCTGGCTTACGACCATTGGACGGCGCTGAAGACGGCGGAGAAAACTGTGGCGCAGCAGATGGCGCAAGCTGCGGATCCCACGCTAGGAATAACCACGCAAGCGTTCCTCGATAAAGTGACTGCGATCATTAGCGCCCAATCTCCGGAGCTGTTGCAGCGGGCGCACGAACTTCTGGGAGCGCCACATTTGTTTGGATGGGAAATCGGTTTTAACCTTCCGGCCTTCATCATCGCGCTGGTAATTACGGCGATTCTAGTCGTCGGTATCAAAGAGAGTGCGCGCTTCAACGCTACGATCGTTGTGATTAAAGTGTCGGTCGTACTCTTCGTGATCGGGCTGGGGGCTCACTACATCAACCGAGCCAACTGGGGGATGGACTGGCACGCCTATGCGCCGCACGGCATGAACGGAATCTGGCAGGGCGCAGCCTACATATTTTTCGCCTACATCGGCTTTGATGCTGTCTCGACCACAGCGCAGGAGGCAAAGAATCCCCAGCGCGACTTGCCCATCGGCATGATCGCCTCGCTGGCCATTTGCACGGTCTTGTATATAGCCGTCGCGGGTGTGCTGACCGGGATGGTGCACTGGCAACAGATCAACATTGAAGCGCCGGTCGCGGTCGCATTCCTGGACCGGGGTCTCCCCATTGCCGCGAACATCATTACGCTAGGGGCGCTGGCTGGACTAACCAGCGTGATGCTGGTGATGTTGTTGGGACAAACGCGCGTACTTTATTCCATGGCGAATGACGGACTGTTGCCCAAGAAGTTTTTCGCGGCGGTCCATCCGAAGTTCCGCACACCCTGGAAGAACACAATTCTGGTAGGTCTGCTGGCCGCGATTGTGGGCAGCGTAACCCCAATCGACCAAATTGGAAAGATGGTAAACATCGGAACGCTGCTGGCCTTCGTGATCGTGTCGATTTCTGTGATGGTGCTGCGCTACACGAATCCCAGCCAGCCTCGTCCGTTTCGAACGCCGTGGGTGCCGCTGGTTCCAATACTGGGCGTGCTCGCGAACGGATACATGATGCTGAACCTGGGAATGTGGAACTGGATCCGGTTAATCGGCTGGCTATTGATTGGACTGATCGTGTACTTCACCTACGGCGTGAAGCATAGCCGGGTTCAGGCGCTGCCAAAAGGCAGCGGTCAGTAATGAATGGTCTGTAGGTTCAAAAGGCTCTCCGCACGTTGCGGAGGGCTTTTTGTTTTAAGATCGGTCATTGGTCGTTAGTCGTTCGCAAGTTGCGGGTTACGCGTGATGGCGTCTTGCTAATTGCTAACGCTAGTTGCTAACGACCAACGACTATCGACGCCTTTATGAAAATCGTTTCCGCAGAAGAAATGCGAGCCATCGATCGCGCGACCAGCGAGCGCTTCGGCGTGCCTTCGCTCACGCTCATGGAGGATGCCGGCTGTGCTGTTGCGGATTATGTTCTGGCGAAACATGCCGCGGCTGAACGCATCGTGGTTTTCTGCGGCAAGGGAAACAACGGCGGCGACGGCTTCGTGGCGGCGCGGAGGCTGCATGAGCGCGGAAAGAAGGTTCAGGTCGTTCTGCTGGCAAATCCCGACGAACTGCGCGGCGATGCGGCTGTTGTGTTCGGACAGTTGCCGGGCGAGGCAATCGTGGTGCGGTCCGGCGCCGAGCTGAAGAGTGAGCGACTGCAGCTTGCACTAAAGGCTGACTTGTATGTAGATGCCATGCTGGGCACGGGTTTCAAGCCCCTAGTAACCGGACTCTACGCCGAAGCGATCGGCGTCATGAATGCGAGCCATCTTCCCGTGATCGCGGTGGATATCCCCTCCGGCGCCGACGCCGACGCAATGAGTTCACAATCGGGGACGATTGCGCGGGCCGATGCCATTGTCACTTTTACAGCGCCGCGCCCGGCGCACGTTTTTAGCTTGTTCACCGACGGTCCGACGATCGTGGCTGAGATCGGCTCCCCCGAGGAGGCTGTTGTTTCAAAGTTGCAGCTGAATGTGATCACCGCACGCGATCTTGCAGCCGCGGTCGCGCCGCGTCCGGTGGAGTCGAACAAGGGCAGCTACGGGCACGTGTTGATCATCGGAGGATCATTCGGCAAAGCCGGGTCGGTAGCGATGGCGGGAATGGCCGTGCTTCGCTCGGGAGCGGGCTTGTCCACGGTCGCGACGGCAAAATCGGCGCTGCCGACCGTGGCTGGATTTCATCCCGAGTTGATGACGGAGCAGTTATCCGAGACGGACTCGGGCACGATCTCGGGCAGCGCGCAGGATCCAATCGTCGAGTTGGCGAAAGGAAAGACCGTCGTGGCGATCGGGCCGGGGATTTCACGAGAACCCCAGACCTCGGCTCTGGTGCGGAGTTTGATTGCGAAGCTTCAACTTCCAATCGTGCTCGACGCCGACGGCCTGAATGCGTTCGAAGGGCGCACAGACGAATTGAATGGCAAGGGTCGCACTCTGGTGATCACTCCGCATCCGGGAGAAATGGCGCGCTTGTCAGGATTGACGATTGCCGATGTGCAGAACGATCGATTGGGAGTGGCGCGGAGGTTCGCGCGCGAGCATGAGCTGATTGTCGTGCTCAAAGGCCATCGCACGTTGGTGGTTCAACCCGACGGTGAAGCGTGGGTGAATACGACGGGTAATCCTGGTATGGCGACCGGCGGCACAGGAGACATCCTGACGGGGATGGTTGCCGGGATGATCGCGCAGCATCCGAAAGATGCATTCCATGCTGTGCTCGTGGCGGTGCATCTGCACGGGCTGGCCGGAGACGTCGCGCATGAGAAGTTAGGCGAGCATTCACTGGTCGCGACGGATTTGCTGCGGGGACTGCCGGAGGCTTTCCGGCGCACTCGAGAGATGGCTCAGGAAAAGTTGGTCAGCTGGGGCGGTTGATGTAAGGTATTTTTCACCTCCGACCCTCACCACCGTGCGGCGCTTATCTCGAAGCTGGCAAACGTACGGTCTTTCCCGAAACAGCGGAACGGCGTGCGGCGTCGAGAATTTCCGTCACGGTGACGTTCGTATCGAGAGATGACGGTCCGTCTGGCTTCATTCCGTCCATGACGACAGCTTTCAAATAGCGATAGCGAGTTATCGTAGGGCTCAGGCAGCGGTTTGGCCGCGATCTGTTCTTCCTGGCCGCCCGCGCGCCGCACACGAATGTCATCCCGCTTAACGGTGATTACGTATCCGGTCTTCCCGTAAACTTCCATGTCTTTGCGGTCGAAAGGCCAATTCCACGACGCTTGCACGATGGCTTGAGCCTTCGGATAAGTGAGAATGATGGTGGCTTCATCATCCACGCGCGGATAAATCTCGGGTTTGATCTGTTGCGTGACAGCCGTGACCGTTTCCGGGCGTTTCCCATCCATCAGCCAGGTCATCAGATCGGCGCCGTAGCATCCGAAATCGAAGAGTGCGCCGCCTCCATCGAGTTTTGGATCGGTGAGCCACGCAAAAAACTCCGGCGCGACGTTGATTTCCTTCGGTCCGCTGTGCCCATCGTGGACAACAACCTTGCGTACGTCGCCCAACGCGTGCTCGTGCACCAGGTCGTAGGCGGCGCGGTTGCTGGCGTACCACGTGGTCTCGTAATTGACGAGCACCTGAATCTTGCCGAGGTCGGCCGCCTTTTTTATTGCGAGCGCATCGTCGAGGCTGATGGCGAGAGGTTTTTCCATCATGACGTGTACACCGTGCCGGGCGCACACTTCCACGACGCGTCGATGGTCGTAAGTGTTTGTGTAGACGAGAACCGCCTGCGGATGCGTTCGGTCGAGCATCTGCTCGAGACTCGAAAACAGCAAGCTGTGATCGAACCCGTAGTGGGTGGCATATTGCGACACAAGCTTTTCGTCTGGTTCGGCGATGCCGACGATCTCAATCAACGGACTGTGAAGTGAGTGATCGAGGAATCCCTGGACATGTCCGTGAACTAGGCCAACAATGCCCACACGAAGCGGAGCAGTCTGCGCTGGCGCCTGGCCCTGGGAATGCGCGACGGCAAATAAAGCAAACGCTGAAATTAGAAACGAAAAAGAACGCACGATGTTCTCCAGAACCTGGATGGCGGAAACATATTAAACGCAGATGCTTCGCACGAGAAATCGCTGGCACTCGCATTTTGTTTTACGACGAAACGGCCCGTGCCGAAGTACATTATCCAAACAGTAAACATCACGCTAAATGCCAGTGTTGCAGGGACTTGTCCGGTCCGAACCCAGCCAGCACCATAGGAGTTCGGCCATCTGCTTCCGTAATCTATTAGTTACTGCGCTTGCGGTGAGATAGTGACTTCAGCTTATGACCCACTTCCCCCAACCGCACTCATCGAGGCGCGCGGCCCGGGTCCAGCTTGGCGAGTCTGTCCTGGCTGCGATCCGCTTAGAAGATGGCCGGCGTACAAAAGCCAAACTTCAATCCATTTCGGCGACCGGCGGACTCTTGCAATTGCCGCGAGCGCTCGGCAGCGGCGCCTTCGTCGAACTCGCGTTTCAGACGCATTCGGGCCCGGTGCACGGCATGGCCGAAATCCTCAGCCCCATGCGCAAAACGACGGCTGGTGTGTTGCAGCCATTTCGCTTCGTCGCGCTCGAGGATGACGACAACCGCCGCCTGCGGACGTCGCTCGATCACGTCGCCGACCGCAGCTGGCTCGGAAAATCCTCGCTCCTCAACGTGCCGAGGACGATCTAGCGGGCTCTCGCTATACTGGTCGTGGTCTGCGAACCATGCTGCGACCGGGTTTCGAGATGACGCGGGAGATCACCACAAATTCAGCCGAGGAGACGATCGCCTTCGGCCGCACGCTGGCCGAAATGCTGGCGCCTCCGAAACTGGTGCTGTTGCGCGGCGATCTCGGCGCGGGAAAAACCACGCTGGTCAAGGGAATCGCCGCTGCCTTCGAGGCGGCGGAAGAAGAAGACGTCACCAGTCCGACCTTCACGCTGGTGCATGAGTATCGCGGTCCGCGAGCCAACCTTTATCACATCGATCTTTACCGCAGTGGATACGCAGCGTGAACTGGAGACGCTTGGGTTGGACGATCTGCGGGCCGACAGCAACGGCATTTTGCTGATCGAGTGGGGAGAGAAGTTTCCGCGTCTGCAGCGGGAGCGGGATGTGGAGATTTCTCTTGAGCGTCAAGGAGAGAATGGACGTAAGATCACCGTCGTGGGCTAGATCATGAAAATCGTCAAGCCTTTGCTCTTGCCACTGTTTATCACAATTCTCACATCGTCGGCGGCTGCCCAGCAACCGGAATGGTGCAAGAAGCTGCCCCGCGCGGCCTACAGCAAGTTGGAGCGGGTTACGATTTCGGATCCGTGGTTTGAGGTCTACAGGATTCGTCCGGGAGTATTTGCGATTTACGAACCGCACCAACTGGAAGAAGTGATTTCGTATTTGATCGTTGGTGACGAAAAAGCGGGTGACGAAAAAGCGAGCCGCGACAAAGCGCTGCTGTTCGATACCGGGATGGGCATCAGCAATATTCAGGCTGTGGTCGCCGGATTGACCAAGCTTCCCGTGAGCGTCGTGAATTCGCACACCCACAACGATCACGTGGGTGACAATTGGCGGTTTAGCGAGGTCTACGGCATGGATACGGATTTCACGCGAACCAACGCTCGCGGATCGACAGAGGACGCGCAAGCGGAACTCGCCGCAGATGAAATCTGCGGAGCCTTGCCCGCGGGGTTTGACGCCAAGGCGTATGCGACCAAGCCGTTCCACA
This sequence comes from uncultured Acidobacteriaceae bacterium, assembly GCA_963808195.1. Classification (GTDB taxonomy): domain Bacteria; phylum Acidobacteriota; class Terriglobia; order Terriglobales; family Acidobacteriaceae; genus Sulfotelmatobacter. The sequence continues at coordinate 334,327 of CAWEEW010000001.1, forward strand.
TTACTCATTGGCTGCACGATGGCGACAAGATTGAACTGGGCGGACGCACATTGAAGGTGATCGGCACGCCCGGCCATACACCCGATGCCATTGCCCTGCTGGACGAGAAAAACGGGCTGCTGTTCACCGGAGACACTTTTTACCTCGGCCCGATTTATCTCTACCGTCCGGAGACCGATCTGGACGCCTATGTTGCATCCGTGCAGAAACTCGCAGCGCTGGCTCCGCATCTTCAACTTCTCTTGCCCGCACACAATACGCCGGTGGCCGATCCCAGTTATCTTCCCAAACTGGTTACTGCGATTCAGCAGGTTCGCCGTGGAGAAGTGAAACCAGTTGCAAACGATGGGAAGCACGAATATTTGTTCGATGGATTTTCGTTCCTGATGCGCTAACGGAAAGTCACCGTTTTCGGACGCGTGCCGTTCTTCTTCTATATGCTTCACATTCCTTTGATCCATGCTGCTCGCTCTTGTGGTGTCGAAGATTCGGCTAGGGGTGGTCAGCCCGTGGCTCTTCGCCAACCATCCCATGGGCAATCCGGAGCCGCCGCAAGGTTACGTCTGGAACCCTCCGCTTCTTTACCTGGTATGGGCGATCACAATCCTGCTGCTCTATCCCGTATGCCGGTGGTTTGCTGCGCTCAAGGCGAGGAGGAGCGATTGGTGGCTGCAATACCTCTAGCAGAGTTCGGTCCTGAGCATCTAGCGGCTAAGGCGGTGCGAAGCCGCGGGAATCAAAATCGACCGCGCGCACGCCACTGGAGCGCTCCACTCGCGTACCGTCGAGAAGAGAATGGCGGCGGCGAATAGGCAAAAGATCAGACGGTCGGATCGCACTCGTTAATTATCCCATGAGCGTGGGAGCCGAAGATCCCAATGGGGCCAGCGTTTGTGGAATCCCGCTTGTAGCAAAAGACGCGAGAAACGGGGCACCCAGCGGGAGGCGGATCAGGATGAGCGCGTGAACCCAGACCTCGTAAACCGATCACTCCGGACAAAAAGTGCAATGGCCTGTTAACGTCACCTATATCACTTGATATAGTAGTTGCGTCCAAAGGAGTGTCTGGCCCCTTGCATGCGGAACCGCTAAATCTGCGAAGTTCGGCGCCTTCACAACGGCCTGCGCTTACTGCAAAGCAGACGCGCTTGGTGAATATCGTTCTTGGTTTGACTGGGGCTTCGATACTGTTCAGCTTCTGCTTTTGGTGGCCGAGGTTTTCAGATCTTTCCAGATTTGCGTATCTCTGTTTGTTTCCGGTAGGTGTTTTTCTGCTGGGTTTGCGATTCTCACCTCGGCTCCGCGATCAGAAGTTCTTTCCTTGGTTCGCACTCTTGCATTGTGCATTTCTGGGCATTGCGATTTACCTCTGGCAGGTATCCCCGGCGAGATTGAGCGTTCGAAATCCTGACTTCATCTTTGGATTCCAAGTAGTTGAGTTTGCTTTGTTCCTACTCCTCATAAAGCTGCTGCGGCTTGGCAAGGTAGCTTAAGCTGACGCTGAATCGCCTTTGTCAACTGGCGTAACATCCCCATTTCACTCATTTACACGGGTAAACGGATGGCACTCCGTCCGGTGTCTTTGCTCGCCGTTTGAAGGGGCAGCGAGACTTTCTAGAATCCCATGATGTTATACCCGCAATCCACATAGATCACTTCGCCGGTGATGCCGCTGCTGGCGTCGGAGGCGAGGAAGACGCCGGTCGAGCCGACTTCGTTCACGTCGACGTTGCGGCCGAGCGGGGCGCGTTCGGCGTGAGTCTTATGCATGTCGCTGAAACCGGCGATACCGCGCGCGGCAAGGGTTTTGATCGGTCCTGCCGAGATGGCATTTACGCGTATGTTTTTCTTGCCTAACTCATACGCGAGATAACGCACGCTACACTCAAGGCCTGCCTTGGCCACGGCCATCACGTTGTAGCGCGGGACAACTTTCTCTGAGGCGTAGTAGGTCATCGTAAGAATGGATCCGCCGTCTTCCATCAACGGTGCGGCGGCGCGGGCTACGGCAATCAGCGAGTAGACACTCACATCGAGCGCGATGCGGAAGCCTTCGCGCGTGGTGTTGACGAAGTCTCCCTTGAGTTCGTCGGCGGGTGCGAAGGCGACGGAGTGCACCAGCGTGTGCAGCTTTCCGTGCCGCTCTTTAAGCATGGCGAAGAGGCGGGCGATTTCTTCGTCCTTGCTCACGTCGCACATGTAGCCTTCGGCGCCGGGCAGCGAGAGTATAAGGTCTTTCGCTTCCTGCTCCAGGCGCTCGTTCTGGTAAGTAATGGCGAGCTTCATGCCGGCGGCGTGCAGTCCCTGCGCGATGGACCAGGCGATCGAGCGCTTGTTGGCAACTCCGAAGACGACGGCGTTACGGCCCTGCAAGTCAGCGGACATGAGTGCTCCTTGGAATGGGAAGAATAACAGCGGAGGGCGGTTCATTACTACGGAGGATACTGAGTGGTAGTGGCTCAGTTTGAAATTTATTCCGAGTCGCGGCTAGTGGTATGGGGTAGGAACCAAGAGGCTCCTCCAAATGGACTGTGGCTGGCAAAGTCCGTCACAGGCGGTACGTAACTACTCTCTAAGGTGTCCTGCATCCAAGGTGCGTAGCGAACACGCTGCCCCATCTCAGACCAGCGGCATGTAAGATGCCCTGTCTCCGTTTGCCATGATGATCTCATTGCAGCTTTCATCGTAAGACGCGGCAAAGGACTATGCAATTCTTTTCTTGTAAGGGCCGCGAAAGCGAGACTATGAAATTTAAAACTGAGGCACGGAGTCACGGACGAAACCAAATCTTGTTTTTTGAATATTCCTAGTTTTCTCCGCGTCTTTGTGGTGCTTGTCCCAGAGTGCTTGGCTTCGATCCCTGTTAGCGTGCCGTTTATTTTCCTGCGGCTTTCAAGGATTCCTGAGCGGCTTTGTAGTTTGGCGCGAGTTTCAGCGCTTCCTGCCATTCTGCGATCGCCAGATCCTTCTTGTCTTGCTTCTCGTAGACCTGGCCGAGGCGCCAGTGCGCGTTGGCGAGCGAAGGATCGCCTTCTTCGGGCCAGCGGGTTAGATATTTCTTGAGGTAGCGATCGGCTTCGTCAAAATTTTGGCCACTCAGCAGGTCCGAGCGCGCGACGCCGAAATTTCCCGGCAGATAATCAGGATCAACCTCAACTGCTTTCCTAAAGAGCGCGGGAGCCTCGGAATCTTTCTTCTCGAGGATATAAACGAAAGCGAGCTGCGAGTAGGATCGCGCTCGTTTGGGGTCGACGGTAATCGCGGTTTTATACTCCTGTTCTGCCTCGGCGAATTTCTTTTGATCGATGTAAACTGTGGCCATTGCATAGTGGCCTTCGAGTGCGTCGAGAATGCCGATTTGCTTCACTTGATCAGTGGCTTTATCCATACCTCCGCCCATCATCGACGGAGCCTGCGCATAAAACTCTGCGAGGGCCGTGCGCGCGGGAATGTTCTTCGGATTCTCGGCGACGGCCTTCTCAAATTCCGTCCGCATCTGGCGGCCCAGCGACATTTTCTTGAACATGCCCACGGAATCGATCATGCCGCTCAACGCATTTCCCAGCAAGAGGTGATAATCCGACTTGCTGTCGTCGAGGGATACGGCTTTCTGAGCCTCGTCGGAAGCCTTTGCGAAGTCGCCGAATGCATAGAGAACCTCGCTGAGCAGGAAGTGTGGCTCGGCGTTCTTTGGATCTGCGGCGATGGCCTGCTGCAACAGTGATTTCGCTTGATCGGCTGAAGTTCGCGATTGGACGAGGCTTCTGGCCTGATCGAGTGGACTCGATTGCGCGGTTAGCTTAGGAAGCGTCAGGACGGCTGCGAGCAGCAGACAGCCAGCCTTGCTCATGTTTCTATAATCCATTTGCATTTTCGCTTCTTGGACGAGTGACGGGTCGCGACGTTATCACCTAATTCTTAGGCTAAAGCCCGAAAGAGTTTTGACCGCTTACGCGGCGCTAAAGTGCCGCTCTTCCACATTTCTACGACGTTGCTTCATTGATCAGTCGGCGGAGAAAAGCTCGCTTACTGGCTCGACTGCCCCTACCGGCCAACTAGATGCTATGAACGACAATCCGTACACGCAGGCCAGAATTGCGAATGCCGATACCAGTCCGATCTTGTGTGCGGCTGTGCCAACGACCAGCGCCAGCACGAGTTGCAGAAACGTTCCGAAAAAATAGAAAGCATTCTGCACGCGTCCCATCAAGTGCGGCGGGACCATCTCCATTAAGCTGGTGTTCATGGCGATGCCGCCGACACCGCGCGCGGATCCCATCACTCCATAAAGCAGAATTGCCGCGACCAGCCAGTGCGAAATCGGCGCGCAAACCACACACGCCGACAGCAGGGCCATGGAAAATGCGACCGAGCGGCGTCCACCCACGCTGGCGATAATGGCGGGAGCGTACAACGCGCTGAGGAACGCGCCGGTGCCCCAGCCGGCATTGAGCCAGCCGTAACCAACGGCTCCCGCATGGAACGTGCGCTCGCTTAGTGACGGCGTGACCACGACCCCGGTAATCATAGCTCCGAGAAACAGCGCCCAACTAATGCCGAGCAGTACGACGGCGCGATGGTCCCGAAGAAAGTGCAGGCCTTCACGCATCTCGCGCCAGAAGCGCTGGAACTGACTTTCCGCGGCGCGAATGTCGGCGCGCAATTCCTCCGGGCGCAGCACCACGTGACGGCCTTTGCGCACGGCGAAATAGCACACAAACGAGACCACATAGGTGGACACATCGATCAGCAACACCCCACCGAGACCGATATGGTTGTACATGAAGCCGACGATCGAGCCGGCGATGAGCCATCCTCCCTGCACGCCGGCCAGGAGAAAGGTATTCGACTGCACGAATTCGCCCTCCGGCGTGAGCTCCTGGATGAGCGCGGTGATGGTCGGCCAGAACATCCAGAAGCCGGCGGCGACGAGAGTGTTCATGAGATAAAGCTGCCAAACCTGCACGCGATGTCGAAAGGCAAGAATGGCGACGGTTACGATGATCACGGCACGCACGGCGTCGAGCCACATGACCAGGAGGCGGCGGTCTTCGCGGTCGATAAGGACGCCGGTGAAGGGAAGCATCAGCATCGCCGGGAGCGTCTGCAAAACGGCGAAGGTGCCGAGCGCCATCTCGGAGTGAGTGGCCTGCAAGATATACCACGCCACTGCGGCCGAATTCATCCCGCTGCCCAACATGGAGATCACGTTGGCGGCAAAGACAAATCGCAACGGACGCTGGCCGAGGATGGCACGCATGTCTCTACTTTAGCGGAAGTGCAGGCGGGATTCATAAAGCACGCCTCAGTGGTAACGGTTGATCTTTATCTTGCAAGGGAGTTCTTTCGGCGATAGGATTCGCCTGCTATTGCTAATGTCGTTCCACTTCTCGTCTACGGCGGAGGTGACCTATGAAACGCCACGCACGGTTGCTGCAGGTAGTCTCCTGTTTTCTTTTTCTCGCGCCTCTCTTCCTCGCGGGACAGGCCAGTGCCCAGACAGACAAAATCGTAATTCCCGCGGGCACACCTGAAGACCATGATTTGCAAGCCATCTCGAACGAGCCGGACGCTGCGAAGAAGCTGACGATGTATCAGAATTTTGTGGCGAAGTACGCCTCGAACCCGGCTGCGGTGGCCTATGGCGACTGCAAATCTCGCAGGCGTACCAGACCACCGGCGACTTCAATAAAGCACTCGACTATGGAGACAAGGCTCTGGTGGGCAGCCCACGTAATTTGGATATCGTCGTCTCGCAGGCCAACATCGCACAGCAGGCGAAGGACAATGCCAGGTTGATGGACTATGCCGCGAAGGGCGGCGAAATTTGCAGCTCGATCAGCAAGCAGCCCAAGCCGGCGGGAATGACCGACGAAGAGTTCAGCAAGCAGGTGGCCGAGGACCAGAGCGCAGCAAAAAACACATGCGACTTTCTTGAGTCGGCGGGCTTCAATGTGATTGCCGACGAGAGCGATGCCAAGAAACGGATGGCGGAGATCGAGAAGTACTCCGCAGCGTTTCCGGACTCGAAATTTCAAGATCAGGTGTCGAGCTATGCCATGTACACGCTGGGTCCCGGTCAGTTGAACGATCAGACACGGCTGTTCGCCTATGGAGAAAAAACTCTGGCGGCAAATCCCAATTCGCTGCCCGCATTGTTGTTGCTGGCGGGAAGTTACGTTGACGACGGCAAGCCTGCCGATCTCGGCAAGGCAATTACTTACTCCCAGAAAGCGATCGCGGTCGCAAAGGCGGACGCTCCCGATGCCGACAAGTCGCGCAAACTGTCGGCGGGAGTGGCACATTCGACTTTGGGATATGCCTACATGAAGCAAGACAAGACAGCTCCGGCGCTTCCGGAATTGAAGTCAGCGGTGGCGCTGCTGAAGGGACAAGACGATCAGCAGTACTCAGTTGCGCTTTACCGGCTGGGTTTTGCTTATGCCAAGCTCAACAAGGTAGGCGAAGCGCGCGAGGTGCTGACTGAGGCGGTGAAGATTCCGGGTCCGTTGCAGGCCATGTCCCAGGATTTATTGAACAAGGTGAATGCGGCTCGAGCGAAAGGGAAGTGAGCGGAGGACGATTCATCGTTGAAACCAAGCGTGAACCAGCTCCAGGCCGCGCTAGAGTCACGATTGCATTTCACTACTTCACTGGCTAGCCAAATCGTGTTTATTAGCCTTCGGAGTGAACCTGCGCATCACAAATTCTTGCAGCAGGTTGGTGACGGCATTCGATCCGATCCCGAGTGCGGCATTTTCGAAGGTTAGTTCCGCGCCGTTGCGATCGTCGGCAGGATAGTAGATGTTCGAAATGCCGCCCGCAGCCAGGCTTCCCAGAATATTTGAGTAGCCGGGCTGCCAGCGTCCATTGTCGCCCTTGCAAATTACCGAGTTGGCGATCGCGTACAGAATCCGTGATTGCGTGCTGCCGGTGCCTTTGTAGAAATAGCGAGGGTCTTGCTTGAGCAGAGAAGGGAAGATCGCGCCCCCAATGAACGTGCTCGAAGCGATGTCGCCATAATTAGCGCCGAAGCGTTTGGCATAACCTTGTGCGCCCTGGCCGTATTCAACGAAGTGACCCTGCGCCTGCTCGACTCCCGCGGACGCGCCAGCCACTAAAAAGCTGAAGGGGTCTATAACTGATCTCGCCGCCAGTTTGAACTTTTGTTTCGAAGTGAGCGGAACCGCGTTAGGAACGTAGCTGACGTAAAAATTCGGAACGATACCCAGCACCCGCTGGGTTTCTTCCACCTTAATCTGCTCTTCAGCGATCTCAATGCGCGACACTCCTACGTCTACCTCGGTGAGGGCGGAGGCAACGTCCAACGCAATTTGCGGGATCGTCTGGATCTCGCCCGGATGCAGGAGTCCAGAGATTGTCTTCGGCGCAAACCCTGCCGAAGTGATGGTCAGCTTGAAGGGTCCCGGAGCGATGCGGGGAAAGAAGAATTCGCCGTCGGTGCCGGATAGAACATCGAGGCTCGGCGACCGGTCTGCGGGGGCAATCGTGACTCGAGCTCCAGCGACGATCGCTCCGCTCTGGTCGACAACGGTTCCGTTGATAGTTGCAGCAGCCGGCTGCGCGGGCTGTTCCCCGGTGGTCGAGGACGTGCTTGAATTAGCGGAACCCGATTGTTTCGGACTCGGCGCGGATGTCCGATCATTCTGCGCTAAGCAGGGAGACCAGCCCACACTGATACATACCAAACCGACACACACAAAAGCTAGGAGTGCTGACTTGAACGGACTTGGCATGAATGATTTAACTCTAACCTCTCTCGCAAGTTCGAACCAAATCACTAAAGGCGATCCACTTTCGCGCCGTTCGCGCTGAGTGGCAAACAGAGGCCTCGCCATGCACCTGGGATGATTTTCTTGTTTTCAAAGCCGGTTCTTCAAAACTGGTTCCTCAAAACTTGGATGCTTGATGTTAGGAACGGGGCTGCAAGCAGGGAGATTGAAATTCAGGGTTTTAACAACTCGTCGGACAACAGACGAGCTTTTAACGCGAGATTATGGGCGCGTTCCAGGTCACCTGCAGCGACGGCTTGCTTGGACTGCTCGACGAACTGTTGAATCTGGGTCACGATCTCTTGCTGGCTGGGAGCGAGTTGGCGATCGGCGATTTTCTTCAGGTTTTCTTCTGTTGATGCGTTGAGTTGGTCAGTGGTGGCGCGCTGCTGCGACGCCTGGGCGGCGGTGGTTTCCCCCGTAAGCTTGATTGTGGGCTCATCCGTTCCCCCGTTGCGGACCACTTTCTTGGGAGGCGGGCAAGGCTTCTGCGTCGTCGAAGACGTGGTCGCTGAATTACCGGAACCGGAATTCGGAAAGCCTATATCCGCCGGCTTCTTCGAATCGCTGGAGCCATCGGCCGCCGGTTTCACCGCACTCGAAGAATTCGCGCAATCGGGGACAGTTTTCTTGGGACGTTTACGAGGCTTGGGAGGCTGCTGGGCCGGGTTGGTTGAATTCTGCGTCTGCCCAGAGGGCGAAGCCGGTTGCTGATTGGCATCGGAACTTTGTGCCGGTGGATTCTGTGGCTGCGGAACGGGTGCTGCGAAGCTGGGCACGCTCGGCGACAACCATCCGAGGCTCAAAGTGTAAACGGCAAGGATTGCGGCCAGAGTCATTTTCAATCCTGCTGGAACGACGATCTCGATCTTACGCTTCTCCAGGTCCGGCGAGTAATCAAGTTGTTGGTTTCGACATGACGGCTTCGAGATTTGAACTGCGGCTCTGCTCCGACCTCAAGCTCGATGTTGCCAGCGGAATGCGAAAGCGAAACGTGGTTCCGTCACCCTCGGTCGATTCAAATTCCACCGAGCCATAATGCCACTGCAGAATCTGGTAGGTCTGGGCAAGGCCGATGCCATTGCCCTCTTTCTTAGTGGTGAAATACAGCTCGAAAATCTTTTCCTGAACCTCTCGGGGAATGCCCGTACCACGGTCGCGAATTTCAGCGACAACTACATCTTCGTCCTGTCGAGCGGAAATGGTAAGCACGCCCCCGTGAGGCATGGCTTGTACGCCGTTGATCACGACGTTGAGCAGGGCTTGCTTCATAAAATCGAGGTCGGCCTTGATGGGTAGCGGTTCGGGTGGCATGTCCTGCTCAATCGTAACTCCGAGTTGCTCGCTTTCCGGACCGGCCAGCAGCGCGACCTCGTCGAGCAAACGCCGCAGGTCCACTTCTACGAGGTGCAGTTCGCGGGCGCGCATGAAGTCCACGAGAGTTTGCACAACCCGGTCGAGTCGGTGAATCTCGCTGCCAATGATGTCCATGTGACGGCGGGTGTCGGCGTCCGGAAGCGAGAGCTTATTTTGCAATAGCTGCAGGTGCAGCACGATGGCATTGATTGGATTCTTGACCTCGTGCGCTACGCCGCCGGTCACGCGCCCGCTGGCAGAAAGACGCCGTGACATTTCGATTTCGTCGCCGATTCGGCGAACCGATTCGGCGTCGCGCATGATCAAAAGTGCTCCGATCTGGGTGCTCTTTTCGTGAATAAAATCCATTGAAACCTGCACGTGCCTGCCCGCGGCGGCGATAAACTCTCGTTGCAGTAACGGACGCTTGCGTTCAAAAGCGTCCAACACCAGCGCTCCCAAAGGAGTATCTCGCAAGAAAATCTCCGACGCCGTTTTGCCGAGCAACTCGGCGCGAGGTCTGCCCAGAAAGCGCTCAACCGGTGCGCTTACCAGCACGACTCTGGAATCCCGTGTGAACAGCATCAAGCCATCTTGCAGCTTTGACATCAGCTGATCCACGTTGTCTTTTAATGCCGCGAAAATCTCCTTGCTATCGCGCATCTGCCGGCCGATGTTGGCGATCTTTAGCGTGACCAGGCCAAACTCGTCGTGCTCCGATTCCTTCCCGGAAAGCTCCTCATTCGCCCCGAGGCCGACATTGTCGAGGTTCATGCTGATCTGCCTCAGAGGGCCGAGGGCGAGATTGGATATACCGGCGGCGAGAAGGAGAGAGACGAAAATCGATGCGACCGAAAAATAAACAGCATGCAACAACGAAGGCGTGATCTCGCTCTTAAGAAGAGTCGTCGAAACCCCGATGCGAATTGTACCGAAGGGGCCCTCCAGGTCTAGCGGTTCAATCACGTCATAGAGCGTGGCCGGGCTATAAAGCAGACGAAGTTGTTCGCGGAAGCGGGCACTCTTGAAGGTAAGAAAATTTGGCCGTTTGGGAACCTGCTTGCCGGCCTGGGTGTTCGTGCCAATGATTGCCTTGCCATTCAAGTCCACAAAGGTAACGTCGTAAATGAAGCCCCACGAGTCCCGATCCGACTGAATATTGTTCAAAAGGTTGGTATCTGTCTGCAGGTTTTCGGTGATGGCACTCCGCATCGCTATTGGATTATTTGTATCGATGCGGGTGCTGCTCAAATCGGGCAGATCATTATTCGCGAGGTAGGCGAGCTGTTTGGTACGGGTAGCAGCAAAGTTATAAACATTGTCGATGCGCTGACGAAGGAGCACCGAAATGTAGAGGTACGAGAAAGCCGTCACCATCACCGTGACCATGAAGGTGATCGCGAGCACGATGATGGTTTTGCGTCGCATGGGAAACGAGCAATCAGTGATCAGTGGCTAGTGGTCAGGCGAAAGTGGCGGAGGTGCCGGCAATCGACGAATCGGTTGTGGAATTCTATCCCAAAACCAAAGGCCGGCAGCTCAGCAAATCACATTGACACTGATCACTGCTCTTCCTTGCCGGGAACCGCGTCCGCCGGACTACTTCCGTATTCCTTAAGTTTATTATGCAAGGTTTTCAGGCTGATTCCCAGAATTTCCGCGGCGCGGGTTTTGTTATTGCTGGTCGATTCCAGGGTCTTAAGGATCAGCATTTTTTCCGCTTCTCCAACCGTCGTACCCACTCCCAAACGAACTGCGTCGGGATCGTTTGCTGCCGTTCGCGGTGACGTGTGGCCAAATCCTGGAGGCAGATGCTTGGTCTCAATCATGCCGCTGTCGCAGACGATCACCGCGCGCTCAATCGTGTTGCGCAATTCGCGGACGTTTCCCGGCCAGGAATAGCTGGTGAATTGATTCAGCACGGCCTCGCTCACAGCGGCAACTTTACGGGAGTGCTTCGCGCTCATTTCCGACACCAGAAGCTGCACGAGGTCGGCAATGTCTTCCTTATGTTCCCGCAGTGGTGGCATGTGGATGTTGAAGACGTTGAGGCGGTAATACAGGTCGCTGCGCAGTTCGCCGGATGCGACTGCATCGTCGGGGATTTTGTTGGTGGCAGCCAACACGCGCACATCCACAGCTGTCTCCACTTTGCTGCCCAAGCGGCGCAACTTGTGGTCTTCGAGAACGCGCAACAATTTGGCTTGTGTTCCTACCGGCATTTCGCCAATTTCATCCAGCAGAATCGTGCCCCCTTCAGCCAGCTCAAAACACCCAGTCCGGCGCTCCAAAGCTCCAGTAAACGCGCCTTTCTCGTGTCCGAAAATCTCGCTTTCGATCAGAGTCTCAGGAATTGCTGCGCAATTGATCGCGACAAATGGACGTTCCCGGCGCGGGCTAAGGTCGTGAATCGTTCGCGCTACCAATTCCTTGCCAGTGCCGCTGGCGCCCGTGATCAACACCGATGCGGTGCTCGGCGCAACCATCTCAATAAGCCTGAAAATCTCCTGCATCTTGCGCGAGGCCCCGTGGAGTTGGCCGAGAGCGCCGGAGTCGCGCAGTTGGCGGCGCGCACTTTCGAGTTCGACCTTCGTCCCAAGCAGGCGGGATGCATTCTGCAGCATGGTCCGCAGCCTGTTGGTATCGATCGGCTTCGTGATGTAGTCGTAGGCACCCATGCGCATGGCCTGGACCGCACTATCGATGGTGCCTTGGGCAGTCACAAGAATCACTGCCATCGCCTGAGTCTGCTCGCCCAATTTCGCTAGCAATTCGATACCTCCCATGCGAGGCATCTTCATATCGGTAATTACAATAGAAGGCGTCCATTGCTCCGCCTTTTCCAGTCCCTCCGCCCCGTCGCGGGCGGTTTCCGCCCGGTATCCCCATGACGAAATTAACTCGGCGAGACCCGTGCGCTCGTTCTCTTCGTCCTCAACAATCAGTACTTTCTCGTGGCTCATTCCCCGGTTCTTGTCCTCTTTATCGTTCACGCTCTTGGACCCTGCGGTCCAGCCAGCAAGACTACAACATAGCCGGCCGCCTCTAACAGGCCTAGCGAGTATCTCATGTCAATTTGAGACGGCAGCACACATTTTCCCATTTTCGAAAATTGATCTTTCGCTTTGAGATTGCAATGGGTTAGAATTGCGGGTTCCCAAAGTAACCGGTTCATTAGCCTGCATTACCTTGTCAACGCGGCGGGCATCGAAGCCCAGGTAAAACCGCGTATCCATATGGAGGACGGAATGTCACTTTGTTATTTGAACAAAGGCCGCGTCGTAATTCTTGGCCTATTGTTTACGCTCGCAGTATCTTGCCTATCGAGTCCCGCGTTCGCGCAGAGCGACTCGACTCCCCCCAAGTGGGATTTGTTTGTAGGATATCAATGGCTGCATCCCGGCGGCCAGGTCCCCACACCTTTCAGCGATTTCAACAATCCCACGCCGTATACAGTCCCGGACATGCCTCATGGATTTGGCTTCTCCGCGACTTACAACTTCGACGCCCACTGGGGCCTCGAAGGGGACATCGGCCACAACTGGGCTGAGAGTGGAAGTGGTTCCGGCGTTTACGAATCCACCGGATCGATCGGCCCAAGGTTTATCTGGCGCACCGACAATGCCAATTACTTCGTACATACGATGATCAGTTTAAACCGGGTAAATGTTCCGGGATTAAATCCATGGAATGGCATCGGCGCAGTCCTCGGCGGCGGCTTGGATCTGCCCATCCGGAAATGGCTGGCGATCCGGTTGTTCGAGGCGGACTATGTTTGGGCGCGCCATGACTACGCCAGTTTTGCGGCACCTTCCAACAGCAACGATCTTCGCAATGCCACGTTCGACGGCGCTCGCCTGCGCACCGGTCTTGTGTTCAGTTGGGGCGGAGCGCCGCCTGTAACGCCTGCCGCGAGCTGTTCGGTGCAGCCGACAGAAGTGATGGTGGGTGAGCCGATCACTGCGACGGTGAGCGCCAGCAATTTCAATCCCAAGCACACCGTCACATACACCTGGACAGGCAATGGTGGCGTGGTCACCGGCAAAGATACGACCGCGACCATCGACACGACGAATGCGGCTCCCGGAAGCTATGCCGTCACAGCGCACGTGACCGATGCCAAGATGAAGAGCAACAACGAGGCGAGTTGCTCGGCGAACTACACCATCAAGCCGTTGCCGCCGAAGAATCCGCCCACCATGAGTTGCACGGCGAGTCCGTCAACCGTTCAAGCTGGCGCAACCGTCACCGTAACCTGCAGCTGCAGCAGCCCGGACAGCGTTTCCACGTCTGTCGCGAGCTGGACCGCGAGCAGCGGCAACATCTCCGGCAGCGGCAACACAGCTACGCTGAATACCTCAGGCGCCGCGCCGGGTACGATCACCGTCGGAGCGACTTGCACCGACTCGCGTGGTTTGACCGGCCAGGCGACAACCCAAGTGACGGTAGAGAATCCTCCTCCACCGCCGCCCAAGGCAGCCAAATTGAGCCAGTGCGACTTCCCCAACGAGAAGAAGCCGTGGCGCGTCGACAACACCTGCAAGGCAATTTTGGATGACGTGGCCAAGAACCTGCAGCAGAACCCCGACAACAAACTGGTAATCGTCGGCAACGCCGAACCCACGGAGAAACGGAAGAATCTGGCGGCAGAACGCGCTGTCAATTCCAAGTTCTATCTGGTGGAAGGTGAAGCCCAGCAGCACATCGATGCCAGCCGTATCGAAGTGCGCACCGGCAGCGGCGGCACCAAGACGGCCGAGTACTGGATCGTACCTTCGGGCGCGACCTTCGACTCGACCGGCACTGAATCCGTGGATGAGTCCAAAGTGAAGAACGTTCCGGATCATCCCAAGCCCGCGGCCAAGAAAGCGGCCGCTAAGAAAGCGCAGTAGCTTCGGCAGCGAGTCAATGGGCCGGTCGGCAACGTCGACCGGCCTTTTTTACTGCTCTGCTACTCTGTTTCGCGATGTCCTTCAGTAACTTGATGGGGATGGGTTACCCTGTCAGTCTAGGTGCGCATCGAACCATTTCTCCGCTTTGGGGACAAAAACCGTTATGAAATCTGCTTGGGTTAAGCTGTTGATGATGTTGACGTTAGTTTCAGCCTGCGCGTTCGCAGGAACTCGACAATGGGCCGTTCTTGGTCCGGATGGCGGCGATGTCCGCAGCCTTGCCTACGACCCGCACAACCCGAACCGCGTCTTTCTTGGAACCAGCACCGGCGTGATTTTTGTCTCCGAAGACGGCGGCCATAACTGGTCGCGCTTCGCCAAACTGGGAACCGGCGATGATTACGTGCTCGATCACATCGCCATCAACCCGGAGAACTCCAAGAATATTTTTGTTTCCGCCTGGAGCGTGCAGGATCAGAGTGCGGGCGACATTTTCCGCACCCACAACGGCGGTAAAGATTGGGAAGCTTTGCCCGCGATGCACGGCAAGTCCGTGCGCGCGATGGCGCTCGCAGCATCCAATCCTAAAGTAGTTGTTGCTGGTGCAATCGATGGCGTTTATCGCAGCACTGATGGCGGCAACACTTTCCAGCGAATTTCCGCCAACGATGGCATCGTCAAACAAGTCGAATCCATCGCGGTTGATCCCAAAGATCCCAACGTAATTTATGCCGGCACCTGGCACCTGGCGTGGAAGACCAGCGACGGTGGCGCCAACTGGGCGCACATCAATAAAGGCATGATCGACGACTCCGACGTTTTTTCGATCATCGTCAGTTCCGCGAATCCTTCCGAAGTTTTCGCTAGCGCCTGCTCCGGAATTTATAAGAGCGTCAGTGGTGGCGATTTGTTCGACAAGATCAAAGGCATTCCTTTCACCGCGCGGCGCACCCGCGTGCTCAAGCAGGATCCCAGCAATCCGGCGATTGTGTATGCCGGGACGACTGAGGGCCTGTGGAAGACCACGGACGAGGGCAAAACGTGGAAGCGCATGAGCAATCCTGAAGTTGTAGTCAACGATGTGCTCATCGATCCCCGCAACTCCTCGCGCGTCCTTCTCGCGACCGATCGCAGTGGCGTGCTCGCGAGCGACGACGGCACAGCCACATTAGCGTCGTCCAATCACGGCTACACGCACCGCTACGTCAGCGCGATTCTGGCTGACAGCAAAGAAGCCAACTCTCTCTACATTGGCGTGGTGAATGACCGCGAATTCGGTGGTGTGTTCTCCAGTCACGATGGCGGACAGAACTGGCAGCAGAAGAGCTCAGGCTTGGATGGCCGCGACGTATTCACTTTGAAGCAAGCCAGCAACGGTACCTTGATTGCGGGAACCAATCGTGGCGTTTTCGAACTTCTTCCCGGCACCACAGCCTGGCATCCCATTAACAACATCGTCCTCGAAAAGACGGTTTCTCGAACCGTCAAGCTGAAGAGTGGCAAGACCAAGAAAGTAGATTCCACAACCAGCACTCACTCCGTGCTCGAAGCTCGCGTCAGCGATACCGACCTCCGGTCGACTCGCTGGTTCGCCGCGACTTCCGCAGGACTGTTCACCAGCAAGGATCAAGGCAAGGAGTGGATGGGCGGCCCAGTCGCCGGTGAGAAGGACTTTGTTTCAGTGGAAGCGCGGGAGAGCGTCGTTGTTGCCGCAACCCGCTCCAGCGTCCTGGTATCCCAAGATGAAGGAAAGACCTGGCAACACTCTGC
This sequence comes from uncultured Acidobacteriaceae bacterium, assembly GCA_963808195.1. Lineage (GTDB taxonomy): Bacteria > Acidobacteriota > Terriglobia > Terriglobales > Acidobacteriaceae > Sulfotelmatobacter. Next base: position 350,138 of record CAWEEW010000001.1, read on the forward strand.
GCTTGCCTCTTACCCCATTAATGTTCGTGGCATTACGGTAGCCCCGGATGGTCAGATCTTTGTGGCCACGCGTGAAGGCGCCTTCCACAGCGGCGATTCCGGCCTAAGCTGGAACCACGTTGTAACCGGGTTGCCCGACAAGGACATCACGTCGGTAGCCTACGATGGCAGCCACAAGCGTCTTCTGGCAACCAGCGGCCAGACTGGCGTCATCTTCGAAAGCAACGACGGCGGCAGGAGTTGGCAGCGTGGACCTGACTCAGGTTTCCCGCTACGCCAGATCAGCGTGATCCATGGGCATTACATCGCAGCGACACCGTTTGATGGCGTGATCTCGCAACCGGATAACGAACCACAGAGTGCCAACGCCGGCGGCGGTTCCAACTAGTTTTCCCTCCATTGCTCGAATTTCGCGGAGAGCGGTGACGCTCTCCGCGATTTGTTTTGTGCGACGCAATCGCCGCAAGAATCACAATTAATCCGATTCTGGGTTCATCCACCCTTCCTGCGACTCATGCCAGGCAACTTCTACACGAATGCATTGGCGTTGCTGACATATGTGCTTGATTCCGTTGAGGCGGGCTCTGGAACCTGACTTGCGACTACTCATGCACTAGCCGTCCGGCAACAATGAATAGCGACGTTTGCACAAAGCAATGCATGCCATAGCAAGGCTTCCGAGAGCCCTAGGAACACGGTTGCGCGGAACCCGGATTCACGGAACCGTCACAGCCGTAATGCTGACTTTCCTTGCTTTCGGTCCAGCCTGCGCCCGGCAGGGAGGTTCTCAGCACGCTGGAGCTAATCTATCGGCAAGCGAAGAAGCGCCGCCGTTTCAACAGGTCCAAAATGTCGCATCAAGTGAGCGCACATTAGCCATTCCGCAGGATTCCAAGCCCGCCACTGTCTTGCCTTTCCATGCAGCCCAACCCTGCATCCTGCCGTCGGGCACCTTCCTGACAGTAAAGTTGGATCGCTCGCTTGTGCCGCGGAGAGTACATGCGGGAGATCCATTCCTGGCAGCAGTCGCCGGACCGATCCAGATCGATGGCCACACCGTCATCGATTCAGGTACACAAGTCACCGGACGGGTCGAGTCAGCCCAGGCATCATCGCCTCGCCTCGACCGTTCAACCATCCCCGGCATTAATCGGGGCAAAGGCTACGTGCAACTGACTTTAATAGCCATTGTCGTCGACGGAAAACAGCTTCCACTGCAAACCGCGAGCCTGTTTGCACGTGGAACTTCCCCGCAGTCGAACTCTTCTTCGAGGCGAATCGACACCGATCTACAATCCGAATCCGACATTGTCCGCGTCCAGAAGGGTCGGCGCCTTACCTTCCGCTTAATCGCTCCGATTACGGTGGACGAGCACCACGCTCTCGCAAGCTTGGACACCCCTCAAGAGTAATTCGCTTTGACCCAAGACACTCTTCCCGCCTGACTAGACGCAATCGCAAGAGCTATTTAAAACTTCCATCATTCTAGCTAAGCAGCAGAAAATAAAAGGAATTTCTAGATTTTCCACAGGATTGTCTCAGGTCCAGGTGACGTCTGCCCTTCGCAGTGTCAGATTGGGCCTCCTATAGTGGGATCGAAATAGGAGAAGCAGAATAGCAAATGCTACCCGCGCTCCCGTTTCGGGAACACCGAGGTATCGCATACGTAATCTCGGGTTCCATTCGGGATTCGTCCCGCCGCACAGTATCAGTATGAGCACTGCAACCCCGCTGCCATGGCAGGAACCCGGTGCAAGAGAGAGCGCAAGGACGAATTTTCGCGCCATCTTCGAACATGCTCCCGTAGCCGTAGCCCGCTGCAACCAGCAGGGGGAAATTCTCGAAATGAATCCTGCCTTTGCGCGCAGCTTAAAGTTAAAGGGCGATGCGACGGCCAAACGCGGGTCGCTTTTCGAATTGGTCTGCGATCAGGACCGGGAAAAAACAGAATTTTTATTTCGCCAATTGCGCGACTTTGACCGGAAAAGCGTCTCGATTCCGGCGAGCGCCTCCGCCAATGGGCGCTCGGGAGCAAATTGGATTGCATGGCGGTTGTCCGACGGCACCAATGAGTCGGAGTTTGATGTTCTTGTGGCTCGGCACACGAGTGACTCCGAGGTTGGCAACGGAAAGAGCGATCTTCCGGGAGAAGAGAGCTTCGTCCAGGCTCAGCGATGGGAGGCCGTTGGCCGCCTCACCGGCGGCGTGGTGCACGACTTCAACAACCTTCTGACTGGCGTGATGCTGTACTGCGATCTGCTGCTATCCAGTTTGGATCATCAGGATCGAAGGCGCCGCTATGCCGATGAGATTCGCGGTGCCATCATTCAGGCCAGCGGCCTGGTTCAGCAGTTGCTGGTTTTCGCCCGGCCCCAGTCCGCGCAGCTTCGTACCCTCTGTCTCAATCAGATCGCCGCGTCCATGCAGGATTTGTTGACCCGCCTGATCGGAGAAAACATAACTCTCGACCTACGGCTCGATCCGCAGTTGGGCATGGTTAAGATTGACCCAGCGCAGGCTCAACAAATTTTACTCAACCTCGTTCTCAACGCGCGCGATGCTCTGCCCGAAGGCGGCTGCATCACTGTCCAAACCAGCAATTGCAAGTTCCAGCCTTTAGACGGGCAGGCACGAAACACCGGGGATTTTCCCTGCGTGCTGCTCGTGGTTGCCGACAACGGCCGCGGGATGGACGCCAAGACTCGCAAGCGTCTTTTCGAGCCTTTCTTCACCACCAAGAGCTCGGGCAAAGGTACGGGTTTGGGTTTGACCACCGTCCGCAGTATCGTCACCACAAATCGCGGTTTGATCCACCTCGAAAGCGAACCCGGCCACGGTACTCGGGTGATGATTCTGCTTCCCCGAACCTCTATTACCATCGATCAGGATTCTGCTGACCGTGATTCTGCTGATACGGACTTCGCCGATCCAGATTCTTCGGTCACCCCCATTTCAGACTCACCCTCCTCCCACTCGTCTTCACCATTTCAGGAAATCAAGAAGGAATCCATCTTATGACGTCCACAGCCGTAAGCCCCATCGTTGCTCCTCCTCAAATACTGGCCGCTAACTTTCTGAACCTCCTCATCGTCGACGACGAGCGCTCCATCCGCGATGCATGCCGCGAAGTCGCGCTGTCCCTCGGCTTCACCGCTCACGTCGCGGACTCGGCGGAACACGCCTACCGTTTGTTGCAGACTCACAATGTCGATGCCATCCTCCTCGATCTTCGCTTGCCGGGCGCCGGAGGCCTCGAAGCTCTGGGCCGCATCAAGGCCCAGAACCCGGAAGCGCTCGTGATCGTCGTTACCGGCTACGGCACCGTGCAATCGGCAGTGCAGGCCATGAAGCACGGCGCTTACGAGTACGTCACCAAGCCATTCAGCGCCGACGAACTCAGAATCCTGCTGGAACGCGTTTCCAACCATCTCAAACTCAAGACCGAGAACCGGATGTTGCGCGAGAAGCTTAAGTCCCGCCAGGGATACGGCGGCCTCATCGGCCGCGCTCCGGAGATGGAGAAGCTTTACCGCATCATTGCCAAAGCCGCCAGCAGCTCTCATCCCGTCCTGATTTTGGGCGAGAGCGGCACCGGCAAAGAGATGGTCGCTCGTTCCATCCATTATTCCGGACCGTTCCGCGACAAGCCGTTCATCCCCGTCGATTGCGGTTCGCTCGTGCCTACGCTCATCGAAAGCGAATTGTTCGGCTACGTGAAAGGCGCATTCACCGGCGCTAATCAGGCGAAAGACGGGCTGCTTGCCATTGCTGAGGGTGGAACTGTATTTCTTGACGAAGTTGGGGAACTTCCCGTCGATCTGCAGGCTAAACTTTTGCGCGCGCTTCAGGAAAAAGAAATTCGTCCCGTCGGCAGCACCCGCCGCATTCCCATCAACGTCCGCATCCTGGCCGCCACCAACCGCGACTTGGAGCAGGCCGTGACCGAGGGCGCCTTCCGCCGCGATCTTTATTTCCGGCTCAACGTTTTGAGCCTGCGCATTCCGCCTGTCCGCGAGCGCCGCGAGGATATCCCGTTGCTCATCGCGCATTTCATGGAGCGCTCCTCGCGCGCTTCGGGCCAGGACAAAATTCTCAGCGACGATGCCCTCAAAGCTATGTTGGCTTATGACTGGCCTGGCAATGTCCGCGAGCTGGAAAACTGTCTCGAGCGGACCTGCGCATTTACCAGCGGCCCCGTGATCAACGTCCCGGACTTGCCCCCGGCGATTGCCCGCACCCAAACACCACCCTCAGGTAACGGCAATGGACACAGCCAGAAACGGATCGTGCCCATGGCAGAGCTGGAACGCCAGAGCATTCTCAACGCCATCGCCGAACTGAACGGTGACAAGTTGCAGGCCGCGCGCCTGCTTGGCATTGGCAAAACAACTCTGTACCGCAAGCTGAAGGACTACTCAGCACAGACATAAGAACTAAAAGGTCAAAGATCGAAGTAGCATGGGGTTCAAATCGTATTTGCAGGGTTCAACGATTGTTGAACTTGCCAATGTCCGCTTATGAAACCAATCAAGTTCAGAGCGTTCCGTAACGGGAAGAACATAGCTGCCGTCGATCCCTAAGCCTTGTCTTTTCAGTGACGGCAGTAGTGGTCGCGTGCGTGCTATAAAAAGCGCATGATTTTACTCATAACACCTTCGGCGCGCGGTCTAGAATGCGCTGCCAGCCTGAAAGCCGACACCGGGAATGAAACTCACTGGGCTGAAAGCCTGCAGCAGGCTATGGTCCAGTTGCGCGAGCAGTCTTACACCGCCGTAGTGATCGACCAGTTTCTTTTGGAAAACGAACCCAGCGAAAGCGACCTAGTGCTCGATCATCTTGGCACGGCCTTTCCTGTCTACTTGAATTTCGCGGTCAGCGGTATGGAGCGCCTGTTGCGCGAAGTTCGCTCCGCGCTGCACCGCCGCAAGCGCGAGGAAACCCAGGCCCGCCGCTCCGTCGAAGAGCAGTTTCGCAGCGAGATGTGCGAGTCTCTTACAGTCATGCTGCTTTCCTGCGAACTCGCCATGTCCGTGCCCAACGTTCCCACCCCGGCCGCGGAAAAAATTCGCACCATCGACAATCTCGCCCGAGAAATGCGCCTCAGGCTGGGCGCGAATTGACCAGCCACTCCGCGTACTCCAATTCCTTGCTCGTTCCGCATGAACAAACCACTGACGAGACCGCGCAAAACCGCAAAATAATTCCCCAGGCCATCCCCAATTCGCACTAGAATAGTCGGGCAACATGCCGGAATCCCGCATGCGGTGCGGGTTTGCCCACTCTCAGGAGGCTCTGTGCACGTACTGGTCACAGCCGATACGATGTCGGACGCCTGGCTCTACACCCGCGAATTGGTCACCGGATTGGTGACGCGCGGGGTGCGGGTCACGCTGGTCAGCTTCGGCGAGATTCCACTTCCCGAGCAGACTTCCTGGATGGATCTTCTTCACGGCCTCGACTACCGGCCCACCGCATTCCGTCTTGAGTGGATGCACGAATCGCCGCACGACCTGCCTGAGTCCTCAACATTTCTCGCGAACCTGGTCCGCGAAGTACGTCCCGACGTGCTTCATCTCCACCAGTTTTGCTACGGCAATCTGCCGGTGGATGTTCCACGCATTGTGATGGCGCACGGCGACCTCATTAGTTGGAGCGAGGCCGTGCAAGGCTGCACGCCGCGGCCCTCGCGCTGGTTAAAGTGGTATCGCGATACTGTCATCGAGGGCATCGCCGCTGCCGATGCCGTGGTCGCACCCTCGGCCTCGATGCTCGATACCATTCGCTCCACCTACGGCTGGCCGCGCCGCGACCTAGTGATCTATCCCGGGCGCAACCCGATCTTCTTCAATCCCTACGTCAGCAAAGACGAGTCTGTGCTCTCCATCGGCCGCCTCGTCGACGCCGGCAAGCAAGTCTTCCTCCTTACCCAACACTCACTGCCGATCCCGGTATGCATCGTCGGCGCTGAGCAAACCGTGCCGCTGCCGCGCATTCCCATCCGCGCCGATGTTAAAGTTTCCACGAAAAACAACAGCGTCGCCATTCGCGGCCCGCAAACCGAAGCTCAAATGCGCGCGCTCTACAGCCGCGCTGCCGTCTACGCCGCTACGCCGCGCTATGAACCGCTCGGCCTCTCGGCCCTGGACGCTGCATTTTCCCGCTGCGCTATCGTCGCCAATGACATCCCTAGCTTCCGCGAAGTCTGGGGAGATGCGGCCCTCTACTTCCGCACCAACGACGCCGGCAGCCTCGCGCAAATTCTCCGCCAGCTCGATGCCGACCATCCCCTGCGCCACGCCTACGCCGATCGCGCCTTCGCCCGTGCCCGCGAACGTTTCACCGCCGCCCGCATGATCGACAACTACCTCGACCTTTACCGCAGCCTCATCTCCGCCAATACCCTAGCTGCCTAGTGGTAGAGTCGGGAGTCCCGCTATTGCTCCTGTAGGGACAGCCGCCCTCGGCTGTCCGGCGGCCCGGCCTCATCGGGCCGCTAGCGATTGGCCGCGACATGCGCTCCTGCCTGGTGTTATCTTTGTATCCTTACTAGAATCCCGTAAGGTTGGAGGAATAATATGGCTCAAGTAAAAATCACCGTCCGTCCCAATGGTCCCTACCGCGTCGAGGCGCCCGAGGGCTCCGTTGAATTGGTCGACGTCAATGGCACGCCATATGACCTCACCGGCAAGCCCGCGTTTTCGCTCTGCCGCTGCGGTGGATCGGTAAACAAACCCTTCTGCGATGGCACACACAGCCGAATCGGATTCCAGGGTGCGGAACTGGCAGTCAAGAAGGCCGATGGTTAGTCGCGTGGCTCCTGACTTGCGAATCATCCTATGAGCGACCGTGAACTGGGCATGCGCCGCAACATCACGCGCCGTGACTTCCTCAATGGCGTGGCAGTAACCGCCGGTGCTGCGCTGATGCCGTGGCAGGTTTTCGCAGGCGGCGATAGCGATCTCACTAAGTCGCCGGATTACTATCCGCCCGCGCTCACCGGATTGCGCGGCAGCCATCCCGGCTCGTTCGACGTAGCGCATTCTCTTCGCGACGGTACTTTCTGGGACACCGCCGGTTCGCCGCAAGACACCGGCGAAACTTATGACCTCATTATCGTCGGTGGAGGCATCAGCGGACTCTCAGCAGCTTATTTCTACCGCAAACTTGCGGGAGCGAACGCGCGCATCCTAATTCTCGATAATCACGACGACTTTGGCGGACACGCCAAACGCAACGAGTTTCGTGTGGGCAACGCCTTCCGCCTCGGTTTTGGCGGGACATATTCAATTGAAAGTCCCGCGCCCTACAGCAAAGAAGCGCGAGGAGTCATTGAGGATCTCGGCGTCGACGTGCCTTCTTATTCCAAGTATCACGACGCCAACCTTTATCACTCGCTCGGATTGCATTCGAAAATCTTTTTCGATAAAGAAACATTTGGAGTGGACCGGTTGGTTGCCAGCCCCGCATCGCTCAGTGGTGGCGAGAAAGACTTCCTAACCCCGGAAGGCATGAAAGCATGGAAAGAGTTTCTGGCAGACGCACCGCTGGCATCGCAAGCCAAGAGTGATTTGGATCGCCTGCGTCACGCCTCAGTCGATTACTTTCCCGACCTCACCTCCACGGAAAAGAAAGCAAAGCTGGCGCGCATGAGCTACGCGACTTTCCTCAGAGACGTTACTAAGGCTCATGAAGATGTGGTCAAGCTTTACCAGCCGGTGCTGCAAGGGACCTTTGGCTTGGGAATCGATGCAATATCCGCCCAGGATGCCTGGGGAGTCGATCTTCCCGGCTTCGAAGGCATGAAGCTCGATCCCGCGCCGGGCAAGGGAATGAACCGCGACGCGATTCCGAACGAAGAAGCGGAGAAATATTTTTTCCACTTTCCCGATGGCAATGCCACCATCGCGCGCCTGCTGGTGCGCAAGCTGATTCCCGATGCGATTTCAGGCAATTCCTCTGCAGACGTAATTTTGGCCAAAGCGAATTATGCCAGGCTCGATTCGTCCTCCTCTCCGGTTAAACTCCGGTTGAACAGCACCGCAGTGCGTGTGAAGCACATCGGCGATGCGGCGTCTTCGAAAGAGGTGGAAGTTGCCTACGCGCGCGGCGGCAAGGTTTACTCCGCGAAGGCGAAGAATTGCATCCTGGCCTGCTGGCACGTGGTGATTCCTTACATCTGCGAAGGCCTGCCGCAAAAACAGAAGGACGCCCTGGCTTCCGCGCAGAAAGTTCCGCTGCTCTATACCAACGTCGCCCTGCGTAACTGGACGTCGTTCCAAAAACTCAAGACGAATTCGATTTATGCTCCTGGGTGCTACCACACGCGGGTTGGTCTGGACTTGGCTGTAAGTATTGGCGGCTATGAATGCGCGCGCAAGCCGGAAGAACCGATCGTGGTTCACATGATGAAAACGCCCTGTAAACCGGGACTTCCCGCGGGGGACCAGCACACCGCCGGCCGCATCGAGCTTTACACTACGACGTTCGAAACCATGGAGCGCAAAATCCGTGAGCAATTGGCGCGAACCTTGGGCGCGAGAGATTTCGATCCCGCGCGCGACATCGCGGCGATTACTGTCAATCGCTGGCCGCATGGATACGCCTACGAATATAACTCGCTGTGGGATCCGTTCTGGCTGGAAGGCGGCGAGACGCCCTGTGAAGTCGCGCGAAAAACTTTCGGACGAATTGCCATCGCGAACGCCGACGCCGGCGCTTACGCCTACACAGATGAAGCTATCAATCAGGCTTGGCGGGCGGTGGGAGAACTGAAGATCTAGCCTGCAATATTTCTTTTTGCCAACTTGTCATCCTGAGCATAGCCGTTTTTCAGGCGAAGCGAAGAGCCTGCCCTGAGCGAAGTCGAAGGGATCTCTAACTCAACTGCCGTGGAGCGTCAGCCAAACGGCGTCCCGCGTCGACCCGGCTCGGCATCACGTTAGCGGCGCGGTCAAAAGGCGACCGTCCGAAGCGCAGAGGAAGCTCATGGTAATGAGCTAGTTCTGCAGCGCAGCCCACCAGCGCGAGAATGACGGCGAGGAAAATCGCAGCGCGGCGCGGCGCGTGATCTTGCCGCGGAGCCATGAGGGCAATCAGCGCACCCACAATCACTCCAGTGATCAGCCCGCCGATGTGCGCGGCGTTGTCGATCCCAGGCAGGGCGAATCCAAAAATCAGGTTGTAAACGACAAACGCCCCGAGGCTGCGCAGCGTGCCGGAAAGCGCCGCTCGCGGCACGGAAAATTCGCCTAACTTGAAAGCCGCAAGCAACGCGCCAGCTAGTCCAAAGATGGCCCCCGATGCGCCAACGCTCGGCACATAAGGATGCCACCCGGCACTGGCCAAACTTGCTCCCGCACCGCAGATGAGATAAATCGCGGCATAGGTCCAGCCCCCATAAAGTGCTTCGCAGAGCTGCCCCAGGTTCCACAGGCACCACATATTGAACGCGATGTGAATCACTCCGCCGTGCACGAAGATGTTGGTCAGCAGCCTCCACCATTCTCCAGAGATCGTAAGAGCTCCGATGTTGGCGCCCCACTGGCCGATTTGCGGACCGAAATTCATGATGCTTGAGCCTTCGGGCGCCTTACCCAGAAATATCTGGACCACCATGGCCAGAAATACCGCGCCGTTGATGCCAAAGATGATCTGGGTGATCCCGATGGTGGATTCACCGCGGCGAACCCATGGCGTGGGCATCACCGGCTGGCGCGAGTCATCGGCGAGTTCGCCGCGCTGCGCCGCTTCATGCTGCACACACCACTGGCAGACCTTTCTTCCGAAAGAAAAGCCGGGTAGCTGACGGCCACATCGAACGCAGTTTGCCATGGGTTCAGTGTATGAGCGTTAGTAAAAGAGTATCAGCAGTTTGGCGTACGGGCGAGACTTAGCAAATCATCCAAATCTCACTTGTCATTCCGACCGGAGTCGGAGCGACAGCGACGACGGAGTGGAGGAACCTGCTTTTCTGTCTGCGGTGGCACCGCAAGCCCTCCCTGAACACTCACAGGTTTCGAGTCAGCGATTCGCGTGCCTCAGCAGGCAGATGCACGAACGCCGCAGTGGCTGCGGTTCTGAGAGCATAGTAGGTCTGCAATCCGTCAATCTCGCCTGCCGTTCGCAGAAGAGAGAGTTTGGGTGTTCCAGTCAGCAATTCGGAACGAAGAAACAACCAAAACTTAAGCCTGGCTCCTGCCAGCAGGGCATACAGGCGCATCTCAATCGACCTTTCCTGCAAATCGGTCGCTGCGCTGACGCGGCGAGGGTCCGGGTTGTTGTTCTTCTCGGCGACGGCATATTCTACCAGCACCCGGGCATTGTGAGCCATGCGGCGGGTCAGCTCAAGATAAAGACGCATGCGCTTCCGTTGCGCCGCACGAAACTGGCGCGGGCTCAACCTCCAGCGGCATTCGAATTCCGAGGCGGGGTCGAGCAGCGACTCGGCCAGCGAAAGGTCGACTGGATAGAGGAACGGAATCACATCGTCGACATCGCGCTTGGGAAAGCGCGCCCAGGCGCAGCGCAGCATATAAATGCACGACAGCGCGCCCCACGCAACCATTGTCCATGTAAAAATCACAGAGAACATGGCTTAACGCATCCTCCGTAACACATCTTTATACCGATTTAAATCACCCGGGGAGGGAACCGATAGCTGGGAACTAGTGATGTCGACTTTTTGCGGCACACTGAAAAACCATATCCAGATCAGCACGGCAACAGAGTATGCCACAACTGAGCTCACATCCCACAAAAATTTAAATCGTGTTCCGAAATCCGAATATTTGATTGTGGTCAGCAGCGTAACTGTAGCGTAAAGCCCAAACCCCGTGGCTACGCCGAATGGATACTGTCGCCATTTGAGGCCAAGAAGCGGAAGAAGCGTTACCAATCCAGCGAACACGAACACTTGCACGAAGCGGACGGCAGTTTCGCCGATGACGATATAGAAAAGTATGCCCACGAAACGTGGCGGAACATCATGAGCGCGAGAGAGACTCAGACCAATCCCCGCGATTAGGATGGCGGGAAAAATGAGGCGGCCCCGCCGGGATCGGAGGAGATTTCCTAGCGCCGTTTGTAGGACCTCGTACATCACCAGAATTCCTAGTACCCAGTAGGCTGTCTCAGTGGCCCAATATGTGACGCGGTACATGCCGGCGTTGTTCTTGGTCAGGAGCCTCAATACGTCCGCAATTACTCCGAAGGCCGCATAGGCGAAGAACCACGGGTGCGTCTTGTAGGCGCGTCCGCGGACGAGCACAGCTAGCAAAATTGCCAGCAGGAACAACGGGATGTACCACAAGAGAAACATAAGCCGGAGGCAGCTTACCTTATCTGCTCCGGCTTTTCGACAGGAATCCGACGGAGTCACCTTGATGGTATTTCCGCCCAGAAAAGTGTCTTGTCAACACAGATGCCCAACTCCACTAGCGGTTGATCGATGCGTTGACTGCAAGTTCGCCGCGAGAGGGCGTCTTGGGGGGACTTTGGCCACTTCCATCGGCCATCACTGTTCCAGCGAAACATCCCAGCAGCAATGCAACCGCGAGGATCTTGTTCATGTTCTTGTTTCTCCTTGGATGGGGAAGTTCCCCGCAATAGTGTACTTGGGGGAAGCAAGTCGAGGCCCTAGGGGTTAGACAGACGAGTGTCAGCGGCTACGATCCGCGCCGCGCCGGTGGTCGCTGTTCTTCACTGCACATCGACATATCTCTCCAATAGCTTTGTCATCCTGAGCGAAGTGAGTGCTGCGCGAAGCGCAGCGCTCATGTAGTCGAAGGATCCCTACTAGCTCTCAACTTACGATGCCGCCTCAGGGAGTCCTCTCTAGGAAACTTCGTCAACATTGTGCGAACGCCCTTCTTGGCCTCTAGTACCGCAGGTACTGCAGGGATCCTTCGACTCCATTTGTCTCGCGCTTCGCGCGAGACAAATTCCGCTCAGGATGACAGCGCTGCTGGAAGAGCGGTTCAGTTGGGACTGGATTTTAGCTCTGAGTGATTCCCAAGGGCCGATTCTTTGAACTCTGCGAGAGGCGGAAGGACCACATCCAGATCAACAGGGCAGCGTCGTAAGCAGTAAGTGATACAACTCCCCACATATACTCGAAGCTGGCTCCGTAGTCGGAAAGTTTCGTTGTCATCAAAAGCATGATCGTCGCGTACATGCCAAAACCCGCAGCAATGCCAATCGAGTGCTGAGGCCAGCGCAGGCCTAGGAGCGGTGTCAGGCTTGCTAATGCAGCGAAAGTAAGGACCTGGGCAACGCGAACAGCGACTTGTCCCGTGATAATCCAGATCATGTAATCCTTCACTTGCGGCGGTACAGCCTGCATTCGCGCGATGCTTAGGAAAACACCGGCGGCTATGACGGCGGGGAAGAGCAAGTGCCTCCACCAAACCCGGGTTACATTCCGGAAAACACCTTGAAACACCTCGAAGAGCGCCAGCGTTCCTAAGAGTATGTACACCGCGTCGGTGGACCAGTATGTCCAAACGCGTGCGTAAGGGCGGTTATGGACAACGAATCTCGCGGCGCCAGCGGCCACTCCGAAAGCCGTGTAGGCAAAGAAAAACGGAAACGTGCGGTAAGCGCGCCTGCGAAACAACAGCCAAAGCAGAAACGCCTGTAAAAAAAATGGGATGTACCGCACGAAAAGCATCATGCCGCGAGCAGCTTACTGCACCGGCCTAGAATTTTCGATGGCGCTTTCGTGGGCGCGTTCGCCTACTCGTGGGGCAAAGGCCTACCCGCTCGGGTAGGTGGGGATTAGTGAATGGTCTTGGTCTTCCTCGACATATAATCCATCAGCAAATACTGCCCCAGCGTGTACGGCGTGGTGAAGTAGGCTTTGCCGCGGCACATTTCAGTTACCTTCTGGACAAACTGCACCAGTCCATAATCCGATGCGAGCATGAAGGTGTTGATCAGCACTCCCGCGCGCTTGCACTTCGAGACTTCTTCGAGCGTCTGGCTCACCACTAGGGGGTCGAGGCCGAAGGCGTTCTTGTAGATGCGTCCGTCTTCAAGGGTGAGGGCCGAGGGCTTGCCGTCGGTGATCATCACGATCTGCTTCATGTCTTTTCGCTGGCGCTGCAGAATTCTCTGCGCCATGCGCAGGCCTTCGCGCGTGTTGGTGTAATAAGGGCCAACTTTAACGCGGGCCAGTTGCGAGAGCGGGACTTCTTCAGCGGAGTCGTGGAAGAGCACGAGCGACAGCGAGTCGCCGGGATACTGCGTGCGGATCAGATGCGACAACGCCATGGCAACTTTTTTGGCCGGCGTAAAGCGATCCTCACCGTAGAGAATCATCGAGTGCGAACAGTCGAGCATGAGCACCGTTGCGCACGAAGATTGATATTCGCACTGGTGCACCTGCAGGTCGGAATATTCAATGTTAAGTGGTAGTGCGAGGCCTTCGCGCTGGATTGCGCTCGATAGCGTTGCAGTGATGTCGAGGTTCAGCGTGTCGCCAAACTCGTAAGTACGGGAAGCGCCGCTAGCCTCGATGCCGGTAGCCAGGTCGCGTGTATCGTGGCGTCCAAAGCTGGATTTGCCGAGCGAGCCGAGCAGGTTCCGCAGCGATTTGAAGCCGAGGAAGTCGAGGCTCTTGTCGGTGATTTCGAATTTGGCTTGCTGCTGGTTTTCACCGATTTGTCCGCCGGTGCCGGATGGTCGCGAGGGGTCGGGCGGCTCATCGATTGAGATGTAATCTTCCTGCTGCATGCGCTCAATCAGCTTTTCGATGAGCTCGTCGAGTTCACCATCCGCCGCCATTTGCTGCAGCCGTTCCCGCATGTCATCGTCGAACTGATCCCCCTCCATCAACGCCTGCTCAATAGCGCGGCGAAGGTCGTCGAGCGTCTGCTCGCCCTCCGGCATCTCATACCACATGTCGCTCTGAAAGCCGCTTTGCAGCAGATAATCCGAGAGCGCGCTGAGCAAGTCTTCCATGCTCATCTCGCCGGCTGGGTCGGGAACGTATTTGGAGTAACGAATGCGTTTCATGATCGCTGCTAGCTCCTAGCTGCTCGCTTCTAGCTAGAACCGGTCTTGGCTAGAAGCTAGGAGCCAGAAGCTGGATTTCCTAGTTAAATTGTCTTCTCTGCCGGTACGGTGGTTCTTCTTTCTCGAAACTCTTGTCTCGTTCGCGGGGCTCGGGTTTCTTCTCACCGGCTTTGAAAATTCGCTCTTCGTTGCGGCCGATGCGTTTGTGCGCGTGCAGGCCTTCGAGAATGAACTCTGCGGCGGAGACTTGCTGCTCGGGGCTTTCTTTTTGCGAAACGCCGAGCGGGCCGAGTTTGTCGATCAATCCCTGAATCTCTTTCAGGTTTTCCAGGGCTTCGAGGGCGGAGACGGAATCGGATAACTGAATCTCTCCGCCGAGATCGAACCACTGCACGATCTGCTGCACGTTCGCGCCGGTGAAATATTGATCGTAAGTCTTGGCAATGGCCGCGCGGATCAGTTCGCGCCCCACAAAATCGGCGCCTTTCATCTCGCCTTCGTATTCCAGTTCGAGTTTGCCAGTAATGGCGGGCAGAGCCGAGTAAACATCGCTGACGCGTGGAACCACGATCTTCTCGTCGCTGCGAATGGCGCGGCGCTCGGCGTTCGAAATCACGTTCTCCATGGCAGAGATCGGCAGGCGCTGGCTGACGCCGGAGCGTTTGTCGATTTTCTTATCTTCGCGCGCGGCGAAGGCGATGCGCTCGATTACTTCCTGGATGTAGTTAGGCAAGTGCAGAAGTTGTCCGTTGCGGCTGGTCCAGGCCTCCTGCGCGGTGATGGCGATGCCTTCATCCACGGTCGCAGGATAGTGGGTGCGAATCTCGGAGCCAATCCGGTCCTTGAGGGGCGTGATGATTTTTCCACGCGCCGTGTAGTCTTCGGGATTTGCGCTGAAGACGATGGCAACATCAAGTGGCAGGCGAATAGGATAGCCCTTAATTTGCACGTCGCCTTCCTGCATGATGTTAAACAAGCCGACCTGAATTTTTCCAGCGAGGTCGGGAAGTTCGTTGATGGCGAAGATGCCGCGATTCGCGCGGGGCAGCAGTCCGTAATGAACAGTGAACTCACTCGACAGTTCATGCCCGCCACGGGCGGCTTTGATGGGATCAATGTCGCCGATGAGGTCCGCGATCGTCACGTCGGGGGTTGCGAGTTTTTCCACATAGCGATCGTCGGGGGTGAGATAAGAAATCGGGGTCGCATCTCCAAGTCGCACGACTTCTTCGCGGCAACGCCGGCAGATCGGCGCGTAAGGATTGTCGCGAATCTCACAGCCGGCGAGATAAGGCATGTGAGGATCAAGCAGCGTCGTAAGCGCGCGCAGAATGCGGCTTTTGGCCTGTCCTCGCAAGCCGAGCAGAATGAAGTTGTGCCGCGAAAGGATCGCGTTCACAATCTGAGGCACAACCGTGTCGTCGTAGCCGACAATGCCGGGGAAAATGCTGGCATCCTCACTATCACGCAAGCGGGCGATTAGGTTTTCACGGAGTTCGTCTTTCACGCGGCGTGTGTGCAAACGATTTTCGGAAAAGACACTGCGGCGCAGGTCGCCGAGCGTGTGCGGAAGACTCATGAAGACCCCCGGGGTAATCTTGAAGTGAATTATACGCGAGGATGCTCACCGCCGTTGGGCATCGCTTACGATGTTCGTAGGCCCAGTGAAGGTACAAGTGACGAAAAGGCAAACAAATTGGCGAGTAACAGAATCGCGACATTTGCTCGCGGTGCTCGCGACGTTTCTCATATGCTCGACGCTTCATTCAACACAGCCGCAAGCAGCCAAGACACCGGCCGAACTCGTGCCGGGCCAGGTAATGGAAATGGTGATCTGCGACGGCGATTCCTCCGAAAGCTATGCGTTATACCTGCCTTCCGGTTACACGACGACAAAACGCTGGCCGATTATTTATGCATTCGATCCGGACGCGAGGGGTAAACTGCCAGTCGAACTTTACAAAGAGATCGCAGAAAAGTACGGCTTCGTGATCGCCGGTTCGAACACCTCGCGGAATTTTTCGAAAGACGAAGCCAAGAGCATGAGCGCGATCTGGGAGGACACGCACTCGCGGCTGCAGCTGGATCCGCGCCGTATTTATACGATGGGATTTTCGGGCGGCGCGCGAATGGCAGGGGCGATGGCGCTGGGCTGCAAGAAATGTGAGATCTCTGGCGTTATCGCACACGGCGCGGGTTATCCCACTTCGCATGCATCTGCCGATGATGGCTTACTTTATTTCTTCGCAGTGGGTGACCGGGATTTCAACTGGAGTGAAGTAATAACGGTCCGTCGCGAACGGGAAGAACGGGGGCAAGCGTACCGAGTGCGAACTTTCACGGGCTCGCATCAATGGGCTCCGCGAGAGGTGATTGAGGATGCGGTCGCATGGCTGAAGTTAGCTGCCATGAGGCTGGGCAACGAAGTGAAGGACGAGAATTTTATCGATGGTTTATTCCGGCGTACGCAAACGGCAGCACTGGAAGCCGAGAAAGTCCACGACAGTATTGCCCAACTCCTGGCTTACCGTTCGCTGGTTTCGGATTTCGTTGGGCTGAGAAATGGTTCCGAATACGAGATCAAGCTGGCGAACTTAAAGAAATCCGCCGAGCTGAAAATAGCCCTGAAAAAAGAACAGGAAGAGATCGATGAGCAGGCCGCGCTCGAGAATCGGATCTCACCTAAGCTTAAAGCCTTTGCAGAGGAGAGTGCGGCGGACCCGGTCGCACTGGGGAGCGAGATTTCGCAAGAGATGGCTCTGCTAAAACGCCAAAAAATGCAAGCGAAAACGGAAGTGCAGCGACTGATCGCGGCGCGAGCGTTTGCCGGTCTGTGGGCCGACGGGATTGAGAGCGGCCAGATGAAATTTGAGTCTCGTCATTTCGACCGGGCAGCAGCTACTTTTCAGCTCATGAGCGACGTGAGCGACGAAATCTGGCCAGTGTTACTCCTGGCGGAGGCTCGCACTGCACAAGGCAAGAACAAGCAAGCCCTTCAATCTCTTCATGAGGCGGTTCGGCGAGGACTGAAAGATCCGGAAATTCTAGAGAAAGACGACAATCTGCGAGCTCTGCAATCGCAGGCGGAGTTCAAGAAAATTGTCGAGGAGTTGAAAGGCAATCGCTGAAGCAACTCTAGTGTTACCGCACGTGCCCGTTTCCGCCCGCCTTTGTCCGCGCTCGCGCGGCGCGATGCAGGTTGGGAATAACAGTCTCAAGATAGCTGATGAGCAAAGAAATCCGCTCCGGTTCCGAGCGCAAAGAAAGAAGCTTCTGCTTGAAATCCAGATCAAGCGGCAGAGAACCTGCCAGATAAAAAGACAGCATCGATGGGTCCGCGGCGGAGAGATCCTGCGCGGCCCCGGCGAGGGCGAGCAATTCGGAGTGCAATTGCACCGCCCGCGCGGTGTCTTCTTCGTTCGGCGTCGTTCCGGGGTTGTCATTGATCATGACAACTTCGGCGCGCAAGAATGCTCGTTCCTGGTTCACGTGCACGACCTCGAAACGCTGGCGCCCTTCGGTGACAATGTCGAGGCGGCCGTCTTCATATTCCTTCACCACGGTGACAATTTCGGCGGTGCATCCTATCTCAGACAAATTTTGTTCGACGGCGCGCACAATACCGAATGTGCGATCCTGTGCAAGACATTCGCCGATCATTTCTTTGTAGCGTGGTTCGAAGATGTGCAAGGGCAGGGGAGTGCCGGGGAACAGGACAACATCGAGCGGAAAAAGTGGAATGAGGGCGTCCAAAGACTCTCCGGTAGCGAACGCGGGAAATGACAGTAGAACGAGCGCGCCGTTCCTGATTGTAACCCAGCGCTTGACTTCACTCGTCGCAGAGGAATAAAAGCGCGCTATGGAACTTGCAGGCAAAATCGTGGTCATTACAGGGGCTTCGATGGGCATCGGCGAGGCGATTGCGAAGATTTTCGCCGATCAGGGAGCGAGCGTGGTAATGCTCTCGCGCGACGCCAGCCGGTTGGAAGAGGCCAGAGCGCGCGTGGGACATACTGAGCGCACGCTGGCCCTGACCTGCGACGTGCGGCACCGCGAGGATATCGACCGCGCGATTGGGCTCACCGTGCATCATTTTCAGAGAATCGACGTGTGGGTGAACAACGCCGGCCATGGATTGCTGGATTCAGTCGCGCAGCTCAACATGGCGGCCTGTCGGGAAATGTTCGACACAAACTTTTTCGGAGCGATCGGAGCGATGCAGGCGGTAATCCCCGTGATGCGGCGGCAGGGAGGGGGAACGATCATCAACGTTTCAAGCGTGGCTGGGCATATTCCAATCCCGTTTCATGCCGCTTACAGCGCGACAAAATTCGCGTTGAACGCCATGGGTAAGGCCGCGGGCGTGGAATTGAAGAACGATGGCATCCATGTTCTAACCGTGTGTCCTGGTTACGTGCGCACTGCGTTTGGCACGAATGCCGTTCAGGGGAATGAGATGAAGCGAGTACGACCCCAGTCGGTGCGCGGCATCAGCGCCGAGCGTGTCGCTCGGGCGACCATGCAGGGATATTTGAAACAGAAGCGGGAAGTGATTGTGCCCTGGACGATGTATGTGCCGCAGAAGATTTATCAACTCTTCCCGTGGTTGGTCGAGTGGGCAATGGCGAAGATGTCGAAGTGAGAGCGTTTATCCTAGCTCTGCCAGCATAGCTTCCATCTCGCCCTGCGCATGCAGATTGCCGGTGCGGCGGGCGGAAGCGATGCCATCGGTGAGCATCGTCTTTGCATCGGCGATTCGATCCGCGCGGGCCAGCGTCTGCGCGGCCATGAAGTAGCCGGGGGTGTAATCGGGACTGGCCTTGAGTAGAATCGAAAACTCCGCCAGCGAACGATCAAGATCGCCCTGCTTCGAATACTCCATCGCCAAACCATAACGGGCAAAAGTGTCGTTGGGGTTCTGGGTGAGGATATCGTTGAGTGCGGCGATGCGGTCCATAAGTTAGTTCTCAGTTAGAAAAGGGTACTACAAATGGTCGCCTGACCTGTGGTGCGTTGAGAGTGCCAGTTCGGTCTCTCGTCCGTTGTCATCCTGAGCGTAGCCGTTTTTCAGGCGCAGCGAAGGATCTCTCGCTGAACCGGCGTAGAGCGTCAGCCAGGCTGCTTTGAGTTGGCTTGCCCCCGCTGGGTAGGTAGAATGAGCACTCTTTAACATTTTGATCTTCGGAGGCTTGGCGGTGGCGTGTCCGTTTTTTATGCCGATAGAGAAGTTGGAGAACGGCCATTGGTTGCATGCGCAGCGGTTGCCGCTCGGATGTGGATGGCAAGGGCACTGCACCGCACCCGGACACGACGGCGTCATTCCGTCGCCGGAAGATTTGCGCGACTTCTGCAACCTCGGATACGCCGACGCTTGCGGACGGCTGCCCAAAGAGCGCGCCTGGGATTCAGTCCGCTTTGCCGCCAGAACGGTCGGCAGCGAAGGGAAGGATGCTACCGGAGGGCGCATTCAAGTGCGTTATGTCTGCGAGCGGAGCCACTTGCCCGCGGAGCATGGAGTGCTGGAATTTGAGCCATCGACGGCCCATTGCGAGCAGCCTCACCGCGACCACCGAGTGCAACGCATGGCCGAGTGCTTTCTGGCCTCGTACGTGGAGAAGCGAAAGCCGCAGGAAGCGACGCCGCGCGCCAGCTAGCGCGTATTCAGAGATACGTTGAAGATTCGAGGAGGTGCCGATTGCAGACGCGAAAAAAAACGGGATCAAATCACCGCCAAGCCAAAGCGGAACAAGTCGGGGTACAAGAAGCAGACGTCGACATCGAGATGAACGACGAAACCCTGTTAGGCCGCCCGGTGCGAGACTCGCAATCGGAGATGGCAGAGCTTGTTCTGCCGAACGACGCCAACCCGCTGGGCGCTTTGCTGGGCGGCCGCTTGATGCACTGGATCGATCTTGCCGGGGCCATGGCAGTTCACCGCCACGCGCGCAGCTACGCGGTCACCGCTTCGGTAGATCACATCGACTTCCTGGTTCCAGTCAGGGTGGGAGATCTCGTGATCCTGCGTTCTTCGGTGAATCGGGTTTTTCACACCTCGGCGGAGGTCGGCGTGAAGGTTTTCGTCGAGAATTACATAGCGGATACGGCGCAGCACGTGGCCTCGGCCTACTTGACGTTTGTCGCGATCGACCGGGAAGGCAGTCGCTTGCAGATTGCGCCCGTGGTCCCGGAAACAGATGAGCAGCGTCGCCGCTATGACGATGCCGGCCGCCGACGCGAAAGCCGGCGTTCGGAAGTCGAGCGGCGGCGCAAGGCGAAGAAGTAATCCCCTCGCCGATGTGACCAGAATCACAACTCGCCCCGCGCAAAACGGGTATCCTAGCTGGTTCCCCGAGGGCGTTTCATGGATAGTGCGCTTCTAGTCCATCGCATTCACTTCGCATTCACGGTTACCTTCCACTATCTTTTTCCGCAACTCACCATGGGTCTGGCGCCGCTGATTGTCGTGCTCAAGACGATCGCGCTGCGCCGCAACGACGAAACCTACCATCAGGCAGCGCGTTTCTGGGCACGGATTTTTGGCATTAACTTCGTGCTCGGCGTCGTGACCGGAATCCCCATGGAATTTCAGTTTGGCACCAACTGGTCGCACTTCTCGCGCTTTGCCGGCGGCGTGATCGGGCAGACGCTCGCTATGGAAGGGGTCTTCTCGTTCTTTCTGGAGTCCACATTCCTCGGCCTCTTTCTCTATGGAGAAAAGCGCCTCAGCCCGCGCGCGCACTGGTGGTCGGCGGTAGCCGTATTCCTGGGCTCGTGGCTTTCCGGTTTCTTCATCATCGTCACAGACGCATGGATGCAGCATCCTGTAGGCTACGCCCTCGCCACCGACGGTTCGCTGCAACTCTCCAGCTTCTGGGAACTGATTCTGAACCCGTGGGCGTGGTGGCAGTATGCGCACAACATGGGCGGCGCTGTGATTACCGGCGCGATCGTGATGGCGTCCGTTGGCGCGTTTTATTTGCTGTGGGGAAAGTTTGAGGCGCATGGGCGGATTTTTCTCCGTGTAGGCGTGGTCGCCGGATTGATCTTCAGTGTCCTGCAGTTGTTTCCCACCGGCGACGGCCAGGGACGTATGGTTGCCGTGCATCAACCCGTCACACTGGCGGCCATGGAGGCGCTCTTCGTGAGCCAGGCGGGAGCGCCGCTGGTGATTCTCGGGCAGCCGAATGTGGATGAGCGCAAGATCGATAATCCGCTGCAGTTTCCCGACGTGCTGAGCTTCCTGACTTATCGTGCGTGGAAGGCCGACGTGCAGGGGCTCGACGCGTTCCCTCAAAACCTGTGGCCGGAGAACATCGCGCTTCTCTATTACAGCTACCACATCATGGTTGGCCTGGGGACGATCTTCATCGCCATCATGGTGATCGCGGCGTTCTTGCTGTGGCGTGGCCAGCTATTTTCCGCGCGATGGATGCTGTGGATTCTGCTGATGGCCTTACCTTTCCCCTACATCGCTAACACAGCGGGATGGATGACTGCGGAACTGGGCCGGCAGCCGTGGCTGGTTTACGGCTTGATGCGCACCGCTGACGGATTTTCGAAGATGGTATCGGCGGGCAACGCCATGTTCACGTTGCTGGGCTTTCTCGGAATGTATATGGTGCTAGGAATTTTGTTTCTGTTCCTAGTGCGCCGTGAGATTGAGTACGGCCCCGTGGCCGAAGTGAGTTCAGGGCATTAGCGACTTCAGGGCATCGGGGTGTTGGGAAGGGCACGACTTTAGTCGTACCGTCCAGCGCCAATACATGCTTGGGCTTTAGCCCGAGAAGGTGCGGTCGTCAGCGAGGGTGCAGCAGGCCTTCCAGGCAATAGGGTGGAGCAGGCCTTCTAGGCCTGCGCTCAAGTGATCCAAATGAGAGGGCTTTAGCCCCTGCGGGCGAGGAATCGACGATGGAAACTTTGTGGTTCATGATCGTGGTCGCGATGGTGGCGGCTTACGCGGTGCTCGACGGCTTCGATCTGGGCGCAGGCGCAATCTATCTCGGCGCGTGCAAGACCACCGACGAGCGCCGCAAGATCCTGCGCGCCATCGGTCCAGTGTGGGACGGTAACGAAGTCTGGCTGCTCGCCGCCGGCGGAACTCTCTACTTCGCTTTCCCGCTGCTCTACGCCTCGAGCTTCAGTGGCTTCTACCTTCCTCTGATGATGGTCCTCTGGTTGCTGATGTTGCGTGGCATCGGCATCGAACTCCGCGCCCACATGGAGAATCCCGTCTGGGTCGGCTTCTTCGATCTCATCTTCTGCGGAGCCAGCGTCCTGCTTGCGATTTTCTTCGGCGCGGCTCTGGGCAACGTGGTACGCGGCGTGCCTCTAGGTGCGGACGGATATTTCTTCGAGCCGTTGTGGACAAACTTCAGAGCAAGCGGCAACTCCGGAATCCTCGACTGGTACACCATTCTCACCGGCGTAATCGCCCTGATAACGTTAACCGCGCATGGCTCTCTCTATATCGCAGTTAAAACCGACGGCGACTTGAACCAGCGCTCCCGCACCATCGCAATGTGGGCGTGGCCGCTGCAACTGCTCCTGACAATCGTGGGCCTAGTGGCAACCTGTTACGTGCAGCCGGGCGTTCTCGACAATTACAGGCAGCATGCCATGGGATATCTGATTCCGCTGCTTGTGTTCGGCAGCCTCGGAGTAATGATCTATGCCATCCGCAAAGCCCAAGACAAACTCGCCTTCGTCGGCTCGGCTCTATATATCGTCGGCATGCTGGTAGGCGCAGCCTTTGCGCTGTATCCCGTAGTATTGCCAGCCAGCACGAATCCCGCCTACAGTCTGACCATCTACAACACCGCCGCAGGGCGGCATGGCCTGACCGTTGGCCTCACCTGGTGGTCTCTGGGGATGGTTCTCGCTCTCGGATACTTCACCATGTTGTTTCGCATGTTTCGCGGCAAAGTGCGGCTGGAGGGCGAAGGGTACTAACAGCCTTCGAAGGCCTCATGCTGGATCTTGATTGGCATGTTTGTCTAGGGACATCTGTTCTCGGCTCTGCGGTTGATACTGATGGCGCTCATACCATCCCTCGCTCAGATCTTTCCAGGATGGATTGCCTGAAACGATGAGGGCGATTTTCTTGATTCGTAGCCAGCCTTTGATGCGCTTCTCGCGTTCAATTGCGTTGCGAACGTCGTCGAAACGCTCGAAATACACGAGTCGGTCGAGTTTGTATTTTGCGGTGAATCCTGATCCAGTGCCAGTCTTGTGCTCGCGTACTCTTCGCGTGAGATTGTTGGTGACGCCGGTGTACAGAGTCTTCGAGTGGTTCGTCATGATATACACAAAGTACATAGGTCCTTCGCGTAGTGGTTTTCGACCGCGGTGGAGCACGGGAAGCTCAGGATGACAAATCTGGGGGACGCGGGCCGGTGATGAATGAACTTTGCTGCGGTGGAAAACTGCCTGCCCTTATGTCCTGTCATCCTGAGCGCGTTCTTCGCGCGAAGGACCTATGCAGTTGGGCGGCGCTACTGAGGTGGGCGGAAGGCATGGCTGTGTTGCTGAAACGCGCCAACATGCTGCCGAGGTTGCGTTAACGGCAGCTTTCGCATCTAGCGCACAAATGCGAAAGCGGGACAACAACTCCGAAGTGATTACGGGCAAGCACAAGGATGGATATCACAGGGATGCGCCGTGAATATTTCCCTTTCGCTTAACGTGCGCCCCCTGATGGAAAAACCCCGCCCAAGCGGAGCTTGGACGAGGCACCCTGCGATAGCAGGGGAGCGGTTAGTCCGGGCCAGTCCCCATGGATTGTGCTCGATTCCGAGGTCTCGCAAAAGCTGCGAGATCGGGGCAGCAGGCGAGGAGCCGACACGGTCATCTCATCAGCGCAAGGTGCGATTGTCATCCTGAGGCCCGCGTATTTTGCGGGCCGCGCTTCGCGGGCGACTCCGCTCTCGTCACGCCGAGGTAACCACCCGCTGACGAGTGTTAAAATCACATGAGAAAGGAGAATGGAACGTGGGAAACAGGAGAGTTTTACGGTCGAGACGAATGAGTTTGATGAAAAAGAAAAGGCGGTGCTCAAGGCGCTGTATGAAGCCTCGGACGGCACCTATAGCTCTTACTCGCTCGCTCAAAAGCTGAATCCAGCGGCGGATCCGGGTGCCGATGATGGGCGCATCGCGTTCGAAAACGTGCGCGAAACAACCGAGGGGCTGATTATGCGTGGTCTCGTGCGCGGGCGCGAGCGCCACACCGGGGCCGACGGCGTCTATTTTGACAAGTTGGAGCTAAAACCAAAAGGCGAGCGAAGAGCTATCGAGGCAAAGCGGAGCATTACGGTTACGGTAAGAATCATCGGACAGCCCGAAGAGTCTTGAGGCCGAAGTTCCGTATATAATCAAGGCTTCCAGTTCTTCCTCACCCCTTGGAGTGTAATCCTTGAACGCACATATGCCGTCTCATCCCGGGCAAGCCGCGCCGGGGCCGCAACCGTTGCCCGGAGTCGATGCCATTATCGCCGTCGGTTCCGGCAAGGGAGGTGTTGGTAAAACCACACTCGCGGTGAACCTGGCGGTCGCACTCGCCAAGATGGGCCACAAGGTTGGCCTGCTCGATGCCGATGTCTATGGGCCGAACGTGCCGCTGATGTTGGGAGTTAACGGGCAGCCAAAGATGGCTGGAGAAAACCGCATCGAGCCGCTGCAAGCCTTCGGGCTGAAGGTGATTTCGGTTGGCTTTCTCAATCCCGGCGACAAGCCGATCATCTGGCGCGGCCCCATGCTGCATCAGATTGTGAAGCAGTTCCTGGGCATGGTCGAGTGGGGGCTGCTCGATTACATGATCGTCGATCTCCCGCCGGGAACGGGTGATATCGCGTTGTCTCTCGTGCAGACTGTGCCGCTGACGGGCGCGGTCGTGGTTTCGACCCCCTCTGACGTTTCCTTGCAGGACGCTCGCAAGGCCATCGAAATGTTCCGCCAGATGAAAGTTGATTTGGTGGGTGTGGTCGAGAACATGAGCTTTTTTACCTGCCCGCACTGCAATCACGAAATCGACATTTTCTCGCGCGGCGGCGCCGAGAACATGGCAAAGCAGTTCGGCGTTTCGTTTCTCGGGAGCATTGAACTCGACCCCGAAGTCCGCAAGTCCGGCGATGGCGGCAAGCCCGTCGTTTTGGAAGGCGAGAATTCCCCACACGCCAAGTCGATCTACGAGTTTGCCCGACGGGTCGTCGCGCGCGTGGGTGAGATCAAAGCGACCGAGTCGACCGGCGTGATTCAGATTCAGTAACCCTAAACACAGGGGAACACAGGGGTGAATCCCTCTGTGCACCTCTGTGTCCCCTGTGTTTAAGCCTTCGACTTTTCCCGTCCCTTAGAGAACCTCGATATTTGCCACTGCGAGTCAGGTTCGAGATCCTTCATAATTATTTCCGCCATCACTTCTCCTAACGCCGGACCGTGCTTAAACCCGTGCCCCGAGCCGCCGCCCAGAAGCCACACGTTATTTATCCGAGGATGCTGATCCACGATTAAGTGGCTGTCGGAAGTCTGTTCGTACTGGCAAACGCGGGTCTCGATCAGCGGAGCATCCTTCATTGCCGGAAAACGAAACGCGAGATATTCGCGAACCCGCTGTAACGTTACCTGGCTGACCACTCGCTCGCCATCCGTAGGATCGAACGCGTGACCGCGTGTATCGTCGGCCACTTTGAAGCCGCGCCGGTCGCTGCCGGGGATGCCGTAGAAAAAGCGGTTGCCATGATCTTCAGATAAATGGTCACCCCACACCGGAAGATGCGCGTCGGTGAACCGGAAATCTCCGGCGGGCGGGCCGAAGAAAAAAATATCCTGCTTCGTCGGGCGAATGATCTCGCCAAGAGCAAGGGGAAACAGATTCCCCAACCACGGTCCGCAGGCAAAGACGTAGTGATCGGCCTTGAGCCGCGACCCGTCGGAGAGACTCAAGCTGCGAAGAGGCTGCTCCTCCAGACCATCCGGTAAAATCGCCACCTGCCGATACTTGCCACCTGCGTCGACGAACGCATCGACCACTGCCTGGCAGCTAGCTCGGGCGTCGAGATACCCACACTGCGGCTCAAAGATTCCCCAGCGGACATCTGAAAAATTGATCTGCGGCCATCGCTTCTTCATCTTCGCAGTGGAAAGCTCCTCAAACTTGACTCGGGCTTCGCGAAGCATTGCGAGCGAGCCGCGCTCATAGCCATCGTCGCGGTTGCTGACCATCCAAAGAACGCCAGAGCGATGCAAAAATTGCTTCCTCCATCGCCGTTCGTATTTCTCCCACAGTTCAAGGGCGCGAGCGGCGAGCTTGCTATAAGGCTGGTCAGGGCCGTAGGTAGCGCGCATGATGCGAGTCTCTCCACCGGAAGACGCGCGTGAATTACCCGGACCCCAGGCGTCGAGCAGCGTTACTCGAGCGCCGCACTCAAGCAGATGTAGCGCGGTCCAGCCCCCGAAGGCGCCAGCTCCCACGACGGCGACGTGCGGCCTAGATTTCATAGGAAACTTCGAATCACAAAAGCTGCGCATTATGAAATTTGAAGGATACGCGCTGAGGCTTACGCGAGGGAAGGTGCCACTGTGGATTCGAACGGCGGTCGCCGCCTCACACGTCTGATGGCCGAAAGTCAATCGCAAAGAACTTGCCCATTGTTTGTGACCCTACGTCGCTTTTGTAGCACATCCTTGCCACTCGAATGGCACGGTACGGTCCTTGACAGGAACCGGCGGCGTTCCTAAAATCCGAACAGGGAACGCCCTTTGCGTCCGAATCTAAGTTTCTGCATCTAAAATACTTAGCTGTGAGCAGAATGCCCTCTGACCCTAATATCGGAAAACGGGAGCGCGAAGTCCTGACCGCGATCGTGGAGACCTTCATTTCCACGGGCGAGCCGGTAGGGTCGCGCACTTTGTCGCGGTCGAATCGCGAAGGCCTGAGCCCGGCGACAATTCGCAACGTGATGGCCGATCTCTCGGATGCTGGGTTCCTGGAGCAGACCCACTCGTCCTCAGGCCGCGTGCCAACGCCCGAAGCTTATCGTTATTACGTCGAGCAGATCTCCGGAACCGCCCAGCTGGCGCCGCAAGAAGCCAGCATGATTTCCGACTCGCTGGCCGGCATTAGCGATGTGCAGGAGTTCATGGAGCGAACCTCGCATGTGCTCTCCTTGATTTCGCGCAACGTGGGCGTCGCAGTGGCTACCAGCGGCGCTAAGAATGCGCTCGAGCATGTTTACTTCTCGCGGCTCACCGATCAGAAGGTGCTGGCCGTGCTGGTAACGCGTTCGGGTTTGGTGCGCGATCGCGTGCTGCGCCTCGACCTGCCGCAAGCCGAACTCGATCTTGCGGCGCGCTACATCAATGAGAATTTTCGCGGCTGGACCATGGAATCGATGCGCACCGAACTCGCCCGCCGCATCGAGCAGGAGCGCAGCGAATATGACCGGCTGATGAATTCGATCGAGCAGCTATACAAGCAAGGCGCGCTTGCGTCAGAAACCGCTACGCAGGTTGTTTTTGTCGAAGGCGCGGCCAACCTCGTCACCGGCCAGGAAGACCGCAAACGTCTGCAGGAGATGTTGCAGACCCTCGGCGAGAAAGAAAAAGTAGCGCAGCTTCTCGGAGCTTATCTCGACGCGAAGCAGGAGGCGGTGCGGGTAGTGATCGGTCTCGATGACACGCTGCCTTCGATGCAAAACTTCGTGCTGATCGGCGCACCCGCGCGCTCAGGCAGCGACATGGTCGGATCGTTGGCCGTGATCGGTCCCACGCGCATGGACTACCAGCACACGATTACCGCGGTTTCTTATATCGCGCGTCTCTTTGACAAAATCTTGAATGAATCGGAGTAAGGAAAGTTGTTTATGGGGAAAGCAAACGGCAGATCAGAAGCAGAAAAGTCCACGCTGGATTTGGAGCGTGAGCTTCCGGCTGGCGATGGCGACAATGGACCCCAGATCTCAGGGGGTGCAATGAGTGGTGCCGCGTCCGGGTCGGAAACAGAGTTAGAAAAGCTGAAGGCCGAGCGCGACTCGCTGCTCGACCGGCTCGCGCGCCAGCAAGCGGAGTTCGAGAACGCTCGCCGGCGGACGGTCAAAGAGCAGCAGGAGTTCCGCGACTACGCTGCGGCGGATGCGCTCAAGTCGCTTTTGCCGGTGGTTGACAGCCTGGATCGCGCTCTGCAAGTAAAGTCCGATGCAGAAGAGTTCCGCAATGGGGTTGACCTGATTTACAAGCAGCTGCAAACCGCGCTGGCCAAGCTTTCGGTGCATCCCATCCCATCGAAGGGTGAACCGTTCGATCCGCACTATCACGAAGCCATCGAAATGGTGGAAACCACCGAGGCTCCTGATCATCACATTGTGGAAGAATTGCAGCGTGGCTACAAGTACAAGGACCGGCTGCTGCGGCCTGCCATGGTGAAAGTGGCAAGGAATCCGGGGCATTAAGTCTTCAATCCATGTTGGTCCTCTCATCGGGTCTTAACGACTTCTAACTGAGATGTTCACTTCGGATTTGAAACTGAATTGCTAAAGGCTGGGTTGCTAAGGCGAATTGTTAAAGCTGAGTTCCTAGAGAAAGAAAGGTTCTTATTCTGACCACGAACGCAAAACGCGATTATTACGAAGTACTGGGTGTCAGCCGCACGGTGACTGAAGTAGAACTCAAGAGCGCTTATCGCAAGCTCGCCATGCAGTGGCATCCCGATCGGAATCCGAACAATCCCGACGCGGAAGAGAAATTCAAAGAAGTCACCGAGGCTTACGCAATCCTGGCCGACACAGATAAACGCTCGCTCTACGATCGCTACGGCCACGCCGGAGTCGGCGGTGCCGGTGGGGCGGGCGCAGGTTTCGATGCCACCGTCTTCCAGGACTTCGGCGAAATCTTCGGCGAGTTCTTTGGTTTTGGAGACGCTTTCGGAGGCGGAGGCGGACGCCGTCGCAGCCGTGTGCAGCGCGGCGCGGACCTGCGTGAAGACTTAACCATCGAATTCGAACAAGCTGCGTTCGGCACCGAGACGCGCGTCACCGTGCGCCGCCACGAAACCTGTGAAGACTGCCGCGGCTCAGGCGCTGCCCCAGGAAAAAGCCCCACCGCATGCCGTTCGTGCCAGGGCCGAGGCCAAGTGCGGTATCAGCAGGGCTTCTTCAGCATCGCGCGCACCTGTCCGACTTGTCAGGGAACCGGCAACGTCATCACCGATCCTTGCCCTAAGTGCAAAGGCGAAGGCCGTATGCTGCGGCAGCGCTCGGTCGATGCGAAAATTCCCGCGGGCGTGGAAGACGGCACGCGCATTCGTTTCACCGGCGGCGGCGAAGCTGGAGCTTTTGGCGGCCCGGCCGGCGATCTCTATCTTGTGCTCCACGTGAAAGAGCATCCGTTTTTTATAAGGGAAGGGAACGACCTGCACTGCGCGGTTCCGCTCTCGGTGACGCAAGCCGCGATAGGTGCGGAGATCAAAGTGCCCACGCTCGATGGCGAGCACGCGCTCAAGATTCCCGATGGCACGCAGCCCGGCACTACTTTTCGCATCCGCAACAAAGGCATGCCTGTCCTGAACGGTCACGGCAAAGGCGATCTCTACGTGGAAGTCCGTGTGCAGATCCCATCCAAACTGAGCAAGCGTCAGAAAGAGTTGCTGCAAGAGCTTGAGGCCACCACCAAGGTAGACAATCAGCCGCTGATGCGCTCGCTGCTTGGCAAAGTGAAAGAGATGTTCGGCTAGTAGCGAGGTACCGTAACCGCGACACCTCAATCGCGCCTTCAGGCACTGCTATCCTCATTCCATGACACGCCGTCGTTGGATTGCCGACGAATCCTCGGGGAATCATGCAGCCCTGGTGGGCGATCACGCCGATCATTTGATACGCGTCTTACGTGCCCGCGTGGGGCAGGATTTCGACATCGCAACCGGCGCGACCGTACGCCGCGGCCGAATCACTTCCCTCGCGAATGACCGCGTCGAGTTTGAACTAGCCGAAGAGATTTCCAGCTCAGAATTACCGCAGATCACCTTGCTTCTGGCTATCTTCAAATTCGACCGCATGGAGTGGGCGATCGAGAAGTGCACAGAGCTTGGTGTCTCGCGGATCGTTCCCGTGATCGCGCGGCGCACCGACGCCCACCTGGCTTCTGCCTCGGCGAAGCGAGTCGAACGCTGGCAGCGCATTGCGCGCCAGGCGTCCGAACAGTCTCGCCGCGCCTCTCCACCGGAGATTGCCGTGCCCATCAAGCTTTCGGAGTCGTTAAGCTTCTCAGAGTCCATGCGGATCGTGCTTGCAGAATCGGAAGACCAGACCTTGCTGCGCGATGTCTTAACTTCCCATCCGGCTGGCGATGTTGCGAAAGACGAGCAATTTGTTTTGGCGATAGGTCCAGAAGGTGGTTGGACCGAGGACGAACTGGCCGCCTTTCAACGAGCCGGATGGATTTCCGCTTCGCTCGGCAACACAATTCTCCGCGCGGAAACCGCCGCAATCGCCGCTACGGCTACTGTGATTTCTCAATTGGCTTAGGATTATGGGAGCCCGAACGTGAGGAGACGCGCGGGGGGAGTACAACACAAGTTCACGCGTAAGGACTTGTGTGGGAATCAATTCGTTCGCAAAAATCACTCGTAGCTGATCGAATTCGATCAACCGACTCGGAGAAAAAATCGCTTGCAGAACGCGGCGCACATCTTTATGCATAGCCTCAGTGAGTTGGTCACTTGCGAACTGGGAGAGATCACTCCGTAATGCGGACTGTAACGATGCACGCGTTATATAGCCGCGGGAACCGCTTCCGTCTATCGCCGCGAATTCCACCTGAAAGCAATCGCCCAGTACCAACTGCGCCAACGCTGGAGAGCCAGCGAGCGAAAAACGCTCAAGGAATAAATGTGTAGCTATACCGCACGCAGTCGCAATTTCATCGTCGCTGTAGGGGAGACTCCTCATTCCATTCCAGATCGCCTGCAGAGCCTCACATAGCTTATTGAGAGTAAGTGGCTCTGGCGCTGTAAGACCTCGCAATTCCCAATCGAAAATAGATTGCCTCGGATTACGTCTCGTTTTCAGCACCTGTCGAACACCATAGGTGACAGAACTCGCCAGTTCCTTTGGAGACCCGGTGGCCTTGAATTGCAAGGTGACCGGAGCGGAAATGGTCCTGTCCATTCGCTCAACCTCGATCCGTGTCCAGTCTTTAAGTAAAAGAGGACTCCAAGATTTCAGCATCGGCAACTCCGAGGTCTTAACCGCCTCCGGTTCGTAGAAGTCCTTAGGGGTCTCTAGGTCGTGAATGAGGATGTTTTGATTGCCATTGGCCTTAGCATCCTCCAGAAGCTGACGCAGTTGCTCGCCACCAAACGTAGTTTGCTCGATATCGAGGTATTGGTCTAGCATCAGCTCTAATGGGCTCTTTTGCCGCGGGTAGATGTCTTCTTTGGTTGGCCAGGACGGGTATCCTGATTGAGGAAACAATATTCGGTCCATTGGATAGTCCACATCCCAGTTGTAGTCACACCACAAGAAACAACCATGCTGGGCTTCGAGTCGCCAAAGGTTAGAAACATCTATCGTTACCAACTGTAAATGTGCTTTGGGCCGAAAGGGTCTCATGTCTTCCCATACTTCAAGGAGCTCCTTTGTATTCAGACAATAAATGCAACCTTTTATCCCTTCTTTTGGTAATGTTGGTGAGTCCGTAGCGAAGAAGCCCGCGACCCCAGGCACAGTCGTAAAATCAATATGATTGGTGGGGATCCCATAGTGCTGCGCCACAGCAAATGCCGCGTCGGGGTCTCTGAGAAGCTGCCGTAACTCTGGTATTCGCTCTACCCAGTTAAGAAACATCGTAAGCCGGCGCAACGCTCTCTCCTCGAGTTCCGTATTCTTGTCGCTTCGTATTCGAAACAGAGACGAGTATGGTGGCCAGTCGCGTACTTGGCCGCGGAACCAGTTATAACGCCCTTCTTGCTGGAAGCGTGTAGCGACACCTACGGCCTCCTCAAGGTTTGCGGCTTCATAGGTTTCAAACATGGCTTTAACCAAAAACAAACTACCGAACTTTTAGACTAATCCGGTAGCACCTTATGTTCTCATCGCTCATAATCCAGTTCAAGGTTCTCGTCGCAGAACTCGGCGCTCCATGATTCCCCAAGCGTTTTCATGCCGACTCCTGAGCTTGAAGTCATGCGCGCACCATCGCTTGTGGCTCGAAGAGTGATATTCTGACCCGCAATGGCAGTCTCAAAGTCGAAATTTCAGCCTCCTCCGTTTGCCCCCGATGATCGCCAGCGCGAAGCCGTTGACCACCTTGGCGGTCCAATGCTCGTGGTGGCCGGTGCTGGCACGGGCAAAACTTCCGTCCTGATCCACCGCATCGCTCGCTTGGTACAACAGCAGCACGCGCAGCCCGGTGAAGTGCTGGCCCTCACCTACACCGTGGCCGCTGCCAAAGAAATGCGTGATCGTGTAAGTGCGCTGCTCGGCAACGAGATAAATTCTGCGACGTTCCACGACTACTGTCTCGACATCCTGAAGCGCGCCGGGCAAGGCTTCGGCGTCCTCGATGAAAAAGACTTGTGGATCTATCTGCGCAAAAGAGTTTGTGAACTTCACTTGCAACATTACATTCGCGCGGCCAACACTGGACAATTCCTCAACGATCTGCTCGGTTTTCTCAGCCGCTGCCACGACGAGTTGGTGACGCCCGAAAGGTATGCCGAATACGTGTCGCGCCTGGAGCGAGGCGAGTTGCCGGTTCCCCGCGTCGCAAAGTCAAAAGATCAGTTGAGCGACGACGAAATAATCGCGCGCTGTCAGGAAATCGCACGCGTCTTCGCCACCACCGAGATCTGGCTGCGCCAGGAAAACCTGGGCACATTCGGCCACATGATCACGCGGGCTCATGAGCTGCTCGCAAGTGACGCGAGCCTGCTGGCCACCGAGCGGTCTCGAGCCCGCTTCATTCTCGTCGACGAATTTCAGGACGCGAACTTCGCGCAGATTAAGGTGCTTGCGGCTCTGGCAGGCGGCGCCGGCAACGTATTTGCCGTCGGAGATCCCGATCAAGCCATTTACCGTTTCCGTGGCGCATCCAGCGCTGCGTTTCACATATTCCGCAGGCATTTTCCCCAGACGAAGCTGGTTGTGCTCGGCAAGAACCGGCGATCCACCAGTCCAATTCTTCAGTGCGCCTTTGCCGTGGTCGATAAGAACCCTCCAGTCTTCGCTGCAGGCGAACCTGCGACGCTGGCTTATCGCAGAACTCCCCTGGAATCGGCTCGCGAAGAAGAAGCGCGGAACGAAGGAAAGACGCTCGCCGCATTTCCCGTCGAAGCGGTCTCCTTTGCCGCGAAAGATGCCGAAGCTCCTGACGTTGCCCGCATCATCGAAGATACGCAGCGGCGTTTGCGATGCAAGTGGAAGGATTTTGGCGTGCTATACCGGTCGCACGTTAACCGCGATCAGGTTGTGGAGCAACTGGCCGACCGTGAAATTCCTTTCTCCATCGAAAACATGGACGTGAGTGATACGCCCGAAGTGCGGGATTTATTCGCCTGCGTCGCGGTCGTCGTCGATCTTGGGTCGGACTCGAGCCTTTTTCGTGTCGCTGCACTACCCCAGTTCGATGTAAATCCGGAACAGCTGCGGGCTGCCCTGCGTGTGATCGCTCAGGAGTCGAGAGAGGGTGGCGTCGTTCCTCTTTCATCCGTATTAGACGGAGTCTCCGGCGGCCCGGCGGTGCTGGAAACGATTCATCAGGCAAGAGAAGAAGTCGGACGAAAGAAGGCTAAGGCTCGCGCCGCTGTCGAAATTATCGGAAAGCATTTCCGCCTCGATCTCCGTTCCACAATCCTGCGAGCGGCCCTCAAGTTCGCCGAGGACTGGGAAGGAAAGGCGACCACGAAAACCAAAGAACTCGGGGAATGGATCGAGTACCTCGACTATTTTCGCCAGGCGGGCGGCGTGATTCCGATGGCCTCAAACGACAAGGAGGACGCGGTTCTCCTGATGACGGCGCACGGCGCCAAGGGCCTCGAGTTCGCTCACGTTTTTATTCTCCGCGCAACCCGCGGGTCCTTTCCCGCCAGTTATCGAGAGACTCTGGTGGAGTTCCCCTGCGAGCTTCGCGATCCCGATTCGGCCGCAGGTGGTGATGACAAGACCTTCCACGATCAAGAGGAACGCCGTCTTTTCTACGTCGCCATGACTCGCGCCAAAGATTCGCTGCACATTTACGGAAAGCAGGGAATCGGCCGCAACAAAACTCCTGCGGGCTTCATGCGCGAGCTGCTCTGCAATGCCGTGCTGCATCCGTGGCACAGGGCGCGGGCGGCGCTGCCTTCCCAGCCCGAGTTGATCGAGATTGCCGCCGCAGCAGCGGATGACGCGTATCCTCAGGGCTCTCATTTACCTGCGTGGCTTGCGCTGCCTGCCATCGAAGGCCTGGAAACGCGATTGAGCGCAACCGCAGTCGAGACCTATGAGACCTGTCCTCTGCAGTTTAAGTTTGAACGCGAGTGGAAGTTGTCCCGGCAAATTCACGCCGCTGCACAGTATGGCGCCGCCATTCATCGCGTGCTTCGCACTTATTACGATTCCATTCGCCTGAACAGAATTAAGTCCGACGAAGAGTTGCTGCAGCTTTTTCAGGATGATCTGGCTGCGTCCGGGATTCAGGACGAGTATCAGCGTGAGTTGTATCTGAAGCAAGGGTTGGAGCAGCTACGCGATTTCCTTGTCGGCACGCGCTCGTCTGCCGCAGCGGAAGTCCTGCACACGGAAGAGTGGTTCGACATAAGAATCGCGGGAACCAAAGTTGCGGGGCGGATCGACCGAATTGATCGCGCATCCGATGGCACGGTCGCTGTCGTGGACTATAAGACGGGCAAGGCCCGCTCGCAGGAGGATGCGGACGACAGCCTGCAGCTCTCGATTTACGCAATGGCCGCGCACGAAAAATGGGGATACAACGTAGGTCAGTTGGTCTTTCACAATCTGGAAGGCAATGTCCCCGTGGTCTCGAAGCGTTCGGAGTTCCAATTAAAAGAGGCGCGGGAGCGAGTGCTGGCCGTTGCCCGCGGAATCGCAGATGGAAACTTCGAGGCAAAGATCGACTACCACTGCAACTTCTGCGCCTTTCGCGGACTGTGCCCTGAGCGAGAGAAGCGAGTGCCGAATCTGACGAAGAGTGCCGGAAAGTCCTCGAACTGAGATAAGCGGAATAGAAGTAGAGATCACCGAGACTGCCGCCGATCTCAATCCTGCGCACAAAAACTTAGGGGACGCTTTTGGCGTCCCCTTTTGACTCGTACAGACTTTCTTAATGCTTCTTTTTCTTCTTTGCCTTTTTCTTGGTTGCCATTGGTTCTATTCTCCCTTCCATTGTTCATGGAAAAATCTGCAACGATGAATTGTTGCAACTATTTGATTGTATAGAGTTCATTCAAAATGAAGTCAAGAAAAAAATGCATGAGGTGTAGCGTGCGGTGGTGTACCAAAGTCACTGGTGGTTGAGAGTGAGCGAAGAATTTTTCGTCGTCGTTGCATCCGAAAACATGATTCGCGTGCAATCTTCCGATGCGAAACAGGCAGGAAACAGTGATCGACATACACCGTGCATGCTGAAGTGTTCGACCTCGGTGCGAGGGGAATGCCGAACACCACAATCACAGAAGTTCATCATTTCAGCTCGCTGCTGCATCTATAATGGCAGTTGCGAAATCTTCGCGGGAGCATGATCAATGGCGGCTTTCGACGATGTTGTCATCATCTCTGGTTGTCGTACACCGGTAGGAAAATTCCAGGGCAGTCTGGCCGATTTCAGCGCTCCGAAGCTCGGCGCGATCGTGGTGCGCGAAGCGGTGAAGCGTGCAAACCTCAACTCCGATCAAGTCGATGAATGCATCATGGGCAACGTGCTTCCCGCCGGACTCGGACAAAATCCTGCACGCCAGGCGGCAATCTTCGGAGGATTGTCTCCCGCAACAGGTGCCATGACAATCAACAAAGTTTGTGGTTCAGGATTGAAAGCGGTCGCTCTTGCGGCACAGGCGGTGCAAACCGAAAACAGTTCCATCGTGGTCGCGGGCGGCATGGAATCCATGACCAACGCTCCCTACCTGCTGCCGCAAGCGCGCAAGGGATATCGCCTTGGCAACGGCCAGGTCATCGACTCCATGGTGCACGACGGCCTGTGGGACATTTACAACGACTATCATATGGGCATCACGGGCGAGAACGTTGCCGAGAAATATGGCATTACGCGCGAAGAGCAGGACGAATTCGCCGTCCACTCGCATCGCAAAGCTGTCGCTGCAATGAAAGAGTGCCGCTTCAAGTCTCAGATCGTGCCGGTTGAGATTCCCGCGAAGAAGAAAGGCGAGCCTCCGGTGCTCTTCGAAAAGGATGAGTCCCCGCGCGAGGATACGACCATCGAAACCCTCCGCGCTCTGAAGCCCGCTTTCAAAAAAGATGGAACGGTCACTGCCGGCAACGCTCCCGGAGTGAATGACGGGGCAGCGGCCGTGGTGGTGACCAGCGCGCAGCGTGCGAAAGAACTCGGTACGCAACCCATGGTTCGAATCGTGGCGCAAGCCACTAGCGGCGTCGAGCCGAAGTGGGTAATGATGGCGCCGGTTGATGCCGTGCGAAAAATCTGGGAGAAAACCGGCTGGAAAACTGACGACGTCGATCTCTACGAACTTAACGAAGCTTTCTCGGTCCAGGCGCTGGGCGTGATGCGAGAGCTTGCCCTCGATCCACACAAGGTGAACGTGAACGGCGGCGCAGTCGCCATCGGACATCCCATCGGAGCCAGCGGCGCCCGCGTGCTGGTCACGCTGATCTACGAAATGATTCGCCGCGACGTAAAGCGGGGAATCGCCGCGTTGTGTCTTGGTGGTGGGAATGCCGTTGCGATGGCCGTGGAAAGAGACTAACTAGCTGGCAGTCGCCGCTGCGCGTAGCGTGACCGTAAACACCGCTCCGCCTCCAGGCGCATTTGCGGCTTCGATGGTGCCGTTGTGTTCCTTCATCACCGACTTGCAGATGCTCAGCCCCAGCCCGGTCCCTCGCCCCGGACGCTTCGTCGTATAGAACGGATCGAAGATGCTGGCCAGCGTCTCGTTCGGAATCCCCGGCCCGTCGTCTTGAAAGCTCGCCCAAACTGTCTCCACGTCTTGTCCCAGCCGGATTCGTAACGTCCCGCGGTCGCGGGCCTCGCGGATGGCGTGCTCCGCATTCAGGATCAAATTCAAAAACACCTGCATCAGTTGGTGAGGATCGCCCTCGGCATGAGGCAATCCCGGCTCGCGAAGAAAGTCCACCGTAATGCTGTTTTTCCGCAGCGAATAAGCATGCAAGTTGAGCGTGCGGTCCACGATCTCTACGAGGTTCACGCGAGTCTTACCAGGCGCCGGTGGCGTCGCAAAATAGGTGAGGTTGTGAACAATCTCAGCCGCGCGCCGTGCCTGCTGCTGCAGGATTGCGACTTGCTTGCGCGCCGAGTCCGTGGTCTGGGCGTCCTGCAGAAGCTCGCTCACTCCCAGAATGCTGGTCAGCGGATTGTTCAACTCATGCGCAACTCCGCCGATCATCGCTCCCATGGCTGCCAAACGCTCGCTCTGCACAATCTGCTGCTCGAGTTTTTTCTCGGTGGTGATGTCGCGCACAGAAATGATCACGCCGCCTGGTTTAGAATCCGCGTCGAACAACTGGCTGGCCGAGGCTCGCATCGTGCGCCAGCTTCCATCGCGATGCTTAGCGCCATATTCAGACGATCCGAAGACCCGGTCGCCGGAAACCACATCGTGGTACAGCGCCGCCAGCTCCGGCGAGTGATCCTCCGTCTCCGAGATTTTCTTTCCCATCAAATCCTCCGGGTGCATATCCCAGCAAGTCGCGCACTCTTGAGCTCACGAATGTGTAGCGCTCCTGCAGGTCGACGACAAGAATGAGGTCGGGAAAACTTTCCAGCAAATACCGGCGGAATTCCTCCTGCTGCATCACCTGCCGTTCGAGCTTCCGCCTTTCCGTGACATCGATCAGAGTGCCCTGGTAGCGGATCAGCTTCCCCGCGGCATCCCACACCGCGCGCGACGACTCCAGAAATACCGCGGGAGTCCCATCTTTTTTTCGCAGCGTAATCTCGCGAGCCCTTACTCCCCGCCGTCGTCAGCAGCCCGCCCCAGCACAGGCGCTGCCGCGGGGTCCACGTTCAACTTGCTGGCATCCAACCCCAGCAATTCTTCTTTCGTCGCATATCCTAGAATCTTCACCAGCGCCGGATTCGCCTCCAGCAGTCGGCCCTCCGGCGTGCTGAAGTAAGCGCCTTCCTGCAGCGTCTCAAAGAGTTCGGTAAAGCGCATCTCCTTCTCGTGTTGTCCCGTCACATCCCGTCCCAGCACGCTGACCCCAACCACTTCATCGCTCTTCACAATCGCGTTGAGCACACAATCGAAGTATCGCGGCCTCGAATCGTCCTTCAGCCGCAACCGCACCGTTCCCGTCCAGTGCCTTTTCTCCAGAAAGCGGGCTAACCCCGCCTCTACGCTGTTCCGCGTCGGCTCCTCGATAAAATCGAAAAACTTGTGCCCGATAATCGATGTATAGGGTTGTCCCACGAGGTCGGCGACACTCTTGTTTACGGTGCGCAGAGTGCCATCCAAAGAGACGGCGCAGGCGGCATCCTCAAAGGAATCGATCAGTTCCTTGAAGCTGCGCTGCGAGCGGGAAATCATTTGGTTGAGATGGTCGAGTTGCTCCTCCGATGGGGCCGCGCCTACGTGCTCCTGCAGGTCCTGCAGCAACACCTTGAGTTCGCCCACCTCCCGCCGTCGTCCGTAGGCGTACACGGCAAGCAGAACGGACAAAGCGAGCACGCCCAACGCCATCGGCCCGAGGTGGTAAGGCAGGCCCTGCAGGCGTTCCCAGGCCAGCGCCGCAAAGCCCGCCGCCAGCAGCACCATGAACAAAAGAATCCAGCGCCACAGCTGAGATTCTTCGCGCTCCAGATTTTGCGGAGGCCGGGAGGGACGAGATGCGCCGGAAGAAGCCTGGCTCATGAGAGAAAATACCTTCCACGTGAGTATCGAGCGGGAACCCGTCGCAACAGAGATCATCGTAACCGTATAGCCGGAGCGGAACAACTCTTGTTGTTGGACAGTCTGGTTACTCTAGGCCCATCACGGACAGGTCGGGTTGGCAGTGGTGCGGTTTGGCTTCTTACCCTGCGTTGTCATCCTGAGCGTAGCCGTTTTTCAGGCGAAGCGAAGGATCTCGGCTTCGAGCGACCTGGCGCGTAAGGCGAGCCGTCTTGCATTGACTTGTCTAGTGGGACTGGACGCCGCCGAAATCGAACTCGACCTTCCGATTCAGACGGTCTCAACCGGTTTACCCTTTGCCATCGTTCCCATAAAACGGTTGAGCACCCTCCAGTCTTTACATCTCGATCCCCAGAAGGTTAACAACTATTTGAAGGCACAAAATACTGAGAGGCTTGGATTCTATTTCGTCACTCGAGACACTGGTGACTCGAAGGTGGGGCTTCGTACCAGAGGCATTTTCCCCCCCAATAGAAGATCCAGCGACCGGCTCAGCTGCGGGTTGCACTTCGGCGTGGATGGTTAAGTACGGCGTCGCCCAGTCGGATGAAACCGTGCTGATTCTGCAAGGAGCCGAAATTAAGCGTCCCAGCCAAACTCTTCGTAAGATCGAGCAAGAACGGAACCATCATCTCAAATGTCCGAGTCGGTGGACATGCCGTGCTGGTCATGGAAGGCGAAGCTTCTCTGTGACGTCAGCGAAGTCCATCGGAATGTTTTTTGCTCGGAAAGACGCGAAACGGGCGCCGCGATCCCTGATAAGACGGGACTAACTCTCCTCTATCCACAGGCCCACACCGTGACATCCATCACAGCCTCAGCCTCAACCTGACGCGTACCGTAGCTACATTCCGGCATCAGGCCTTGGTGTGCCCTCGGCGGCACAGAGAAGCAAGACTGTCTTGCCCGGAGCGCTCATGCTCTACAAGACCCTCAGCGCCGCAGTCTACGGCATCGACGCCAACATTATTCAAGTGGAGGTTGACTGCTCCGGCATAAAGACCGACCAGGACCACTTCCACACCGTCGGCCTGCCCGATGCCGCTGTGCGCGAAAGCCGTGATCGCGTGCGAGCCGCGCTGAAGAACTGCGGCTACGACATTCCGCCCACGCACATCACCATCAACCTTGCTCCCGCCGACATTAAGAAAGAAGGTTCTGGATTTGACCTCCCGATGGCGCTCGGCATCGTCGGCGCCTACGGCGGCCTTACGCAGAAGACCATCGAGGACTGCCTGTTCATTGGTGAGCTATCTCTCGACGGCGGGGTTCGCGGCATTCGCGGCACGCTTCCCATTGCCCTCGAGGCCCGTACCCGAAAGATTTCAAAGCTGGTCGTTCCCGAGGCCAACGCCCGCGAAGCCGCCATGGTTGGCGGCGTCGACGTCTATCCCGTGCGCTCGCTGCTCGATGTCATCCACTTCGTGAACTCGGGTAACGGCATCGTCCCACTCAAAGCCGATGGCGATGCGCTGCTAAAGCAGTCACAGGAATTTTTCGTCGACTTCAAGGACGTTCGCGGCCAGCAAACCGCCAAACGCGCCATCGAAATCTCCTGCGCCGGCGGCCACAACATTCTCATGATCGGCCCGCCCGGCTCAGGCAAAACCATGCTGGCCAAGCGCATGCCTACGATCCTGCCTCCACTCACTTTTGAAGAGGCGCTCGAGACCACTAAGATCCACAGTGTGGCCGGAGTGCTCGACCCCGGCAGCGGCCTGGTCGGCAAGCGCCCTTACCGTTCGCCGCATCACACCATCTCCGACGCCGGACTGATCGGTGGAGGCGTAGTCCCGCGGCCCGGCGAAGTCTCGCTCTCCCACAACGGATTGCTTTTTCTCGACGAACTCCCCGAATTTCCCCGCAACGTTCTTGAAGTCTTGCGTCAGCCGCTCGAAGATGGAACTGTCACTATTTCTCGTGCCGCGATGTCGCTCACTTTTCCTGCGCGCTTCATGCTGGCCGCAGCCATGAATCCCTGTCCCTGCGGCTTTCGCAACGACCGCACTCGCGACTGCCATTGCACCACGCCGATGATCCAGCGTTATATTTCGAAAATCTCCGGTCCGTTGATGGATCGCATCGATATTCACATCGACGTTCCCGCGGTGAACTACAAAGAAATGCGTTCCACCAACGAACCCGAGAACTCGGCGAGCATCCGCGAACGCGTGATGCGCACTCGAAAAAAACAACTCGAGCGTTTTTCTTCTTCCCGCGAAAAGCTCTACTGCAATGCGCAGATGTCATCGCGACACATCCGTACCTTTTGCGAACTCTCGGCCGATTGCGAGCGCCTGCTCGAACGCGCCATGACTCAACAAGGACTCAGCGCCCGCGCTCACGATCGCATCCTGAAAGTCGCGCGCACCATCGCCGACATCGAAGAAACACCCAATATCGAGCCAAAACACATCGCCGAAGCCATCCAATACCGCTCGCTCGATCGCACCTATTGGACCTAATCTCCTCGAAACGAGGGCCGCACAATCGGCAGCCCTTATCCAAATAGATCTGTCATCCTGAGCGAAGTGAGTGCTGCGCGAAGCGAAGTACTCACGAAGTCGAAGGATCCCTATCAGCTTCCGACTTCCGACGCTGCCTCAAAGAGTCTCTCCAGGTGGCTCGTCGATATCATGCGAACGCTCTCTTTCGGAAAGCCAGGAGGGCCCAAAGCAACAATCGATGTCATTCCGAATCGGGCGGTACGCCCAGTGAGAGCCTGCCCTGAGCTTGTCGAAGGGAACCTGCTTTCCATCTCGCATCACAGCTGCCTGCCTCGGAGGGGAAATCAAGACTAGGAAAACCAAAGCCGCTGCTGCTACTAGACCTGCTAAAGAACCCTATTTGTCATCCTGAGCGAAGTGAGTGCTGCGCGAAGCGAAGCACTCACGCAGTCGAAGGATCTCTATTGCGCCTCGGTTGCAGGTGCCTCATGGAGTTCTCTCTAAGTTGCTCTGTCAGCATCGCACTCCGGCCCCCTACCGCCGAAAACAGTGCAGGGATCCTTCGACTCCATTTGTCTCGGGCTTCGCGCAAGACAAATTCCGCTCAGGATGACAGTGCTGGGTGGAAGAGCGGTCGTTCATGGCCTCGTAAGTAGTTCAATATCCGTGGCTCAGCATCTGAGGAGAAAATCAAGACTAGGAAAATCAGACTAGGAAAATCAAGACTAGGAAGATTCAACGTTGCACTTGGCGGGTGTTCCATTTCTCACGCTTTTGCGAGAAGTGGGGATTCCGCCGTCGAACGAATCAGCAGCCTCTGGCATTTAGTCTGAAAAAAGAGAAGCTGAGGATATTTCCTCAGCTTCTCTCGATCCATCACTAACTTGCTATGCTTCAGGTTACGGGGTGCCAGTCAGACCGAAGGACACGCCCGAACACTGCCTCGAGTTAAGTCCCAGCGATGCATCGCACCAGTTGGCCCACGTGAACCCGAAGAAAGCCGAATTCAGGAACACGGAATGCGCCGGTTGGTATTGGCCCGAGATGTTGTTGGCTTTCTGAGTCGTGTTGGAGACGAAGAAACGTCCATTGCTGCAGCTGCCATCGACCGCTCCGTTGGTGCAATTCGGAGTGGCGTTGATCCAGTACTCGCCCGGGTTGAGCGTGAGTGGAGCCGACAGCTGAACTGCAACGGTGTACTCGTTCAGGCCGAAGAAGTTGCGGCCCGTCGCTGCCACCGCGGCAGCTCCCGAACCTGAAGCCAGGCTCGTTCCGCCGTTGCCTTCCGAAACGCCCGACCGGATGTCATAGCTGGCAGTCAGTGGATCGAAGTTTGCGTCCGCTTGGACGTTAACGATGATTCCAGTGACCGTCACGGTGCTGGTCGGAGAAAAAGCGCCATAGGTGGAGCTGCCGGGAATGAGAAGTGTGTTCTCATCCGAAAAGCCGGCCGCATTGAAGTCGCCCGTGTTAAGGTCGCCCCCGTAGAACAAGCACGGGTCGCAAAGCGACGGTGGAACGGCGTGGCCCTTCCACTGAGTTCCGCTCGAGGAGCTGCCCGCGAGATGTTGCGAGGGAAGCGGTTTCTTAGGTGCCGCCGCTGCTGAGAGAGTAAGCGCTACTACTAAAGCTGTTGCGAAAAGCGTCGTTTTCACTCGATTCCTCCTGTTCGGTTTTTTCGCTATCTTTATGTCGTGATTCACGGTTTCGCATTTCTTGCTGAAACCGCGCCGTCACTTAATCCGGTGCAACTGAAACCAGCTTGCTTACGGCGTTTGTCCACCGCGCAGAGCAAACGACATGCCAGCGCATTGCTTTGCATTGAATCCCGCAACGCCCGCGTCGCACCAGTTGGCCCAAGTGAGACCGAAGAAGGGTGCGTTCAGGAACATTTCGTGGATCGGCTGCCAGCTGCCGTTCAGGTTGTTGGTGATCTGGCTGTTGGAGACGAACTGCCGGAAAACGCTGCAGCTGCCATCCAACGTGTTCAGGCACTCGGGAGTGGCGTTAAACCAGTATGTCCCAGGAGTCAGGACCACTGGCGTAGACCACGAAATCGCAACTGTGTATTCGTTGAGCCCGAGGAAATTGCGCCCCGTTGCTTGTACGACAGCCGCGCCCGAGCCGGAAGCGATGCTGGTTCCACCGTTGCCTTCCGATACGCCAGTACGAATGTCATAGGTTGCAGTCTGCGGATCGAAAGCAGCGTCGGCTTGAACATTGAACAGAATGCCGAAGACAGTCGAGGTCACCGGAATGTTCACCGCGCCGTAGGTGCTGGAGCCGCCGGTGATGAGCAGCGTATTTTCATCCGACATTCCCGCCGCGTTCAGGTCAGATGTATTGATGTCGCCACCGTAAAACAAGCACGGATGGCATAGCGAGGGTGGTGCCGGGCTCGGACTGTTCGTAAACGGTGTTGCTTGTCCTGCGCTGCCGGCTGCGTGCTGAGACTTTGGCGGTTTGGTATTTGCCGCCGCTGCCGTGAGGCTGAGGGCTGCTACTAACGCGAGTGCAGAAAGCGTTGTTTTCACTATATTCCTCCTCTGGGGTTTTTCTGCCGAGAATGAAGCAACGATTTTGCCACGTGCAAAACCGTGCGGCGAGTCTATGCCGCTGTTTTAAATTATGCAATGGAGAACAAAGTACCTAAGCCTGTGAATCCCGCACTGCGCAAGGCTTTTGTGCAATCAGCAATGACGCGCTTCCACATGCTTTTATTAAAAAGACTGCAAGAATCTGCACACTCTCGTGAGGAACCTGCGACGTTACCCCTCTAGAGCTTTGTCATCCTGAGCGAAGTGAGTGCTGCGCGAAGCGGAGCACTCACGCAGCCGAAGGATCCCTATTGCGCTTCGGTTGCAGGTGCAGCCTCTGGGAGTT
The DNA here is from genome assembly GCA_963808195.1 of uncultured Acidobacteriaceae bacterium. Lineage (GTDB taxonomy): Bacteria > Acidobacteriota > Terriglobia > Terriglobales > Acidobacteriaceae > Sulfotelmatobacter. The sequence continues at coordinate 394,570 of CAWEEW010000001.1, forward strand.
CTCTAGGTGTAGCTCAGCCTCTGAGGAGAGAAATCAAGACTAGGAAAACAAGAACTAGGGGGAAAACGAAGGCCGCCGTTTGCTGGCACTAGGGGGATCTAAGAGCTCTAGCTTTGTCATCCTGAGCGAAGTGAGTGCTGCGCGAAGCGCAGCACTCACGCAGTCGAAAGCCTGCCCTGAGCTTGCCGAAGGGGATCCCTATTGCGCCTCGGTTGCAGGTGCAGCCTCTGGGAGTTCTCTCTAGGTTGCTCTGCCAGCATCGCACTTTCCAAGCTACGACCGCCGAAAACAGTGCAGGGATCCTTCGACGCCATTTGTCCCACGCTCAATATCCGTAGCTCAGCTCTGAGGAGAGAAATCAAGACAATCAAGACTAGGAAAACGACAAACTAGGGGAAAACGTTGCTGGAAAATATCGCGTCCTGTCGGCACGTCATTGACCCCTTCCGTTGCAACATGTTATAAATGCCCGTTTTGCGCTGGTGCCTCCGGAGCGGAGTCTTAATACTCCGGTCGGCCAGACAAAAAGAACTCCGACGCGGCCAAGCTCCAACACTCCGTTGAGGTTTGCGGTGGAAGCGTGTTCGGAATTCCGGCGTCCCCGCAGGCTGCACAGGGCGTGCTCTCACGGGATTCGTCGCCGGAGGCAGTCTCTAAACACGTTTGCAATTATTCCTAAAAACCGATTCATTTTTGGAGGACTTATGATGCGCACCTGGCTTGCCACTGCTGCGTTTCAAGGACGCCGTGGAGTAGCTGATTTCCTGACCAAGTTTCTTGCCCTGGCAACTCTGCTTACCGTCGGAGCTGCCTCAGCTTTTGCTCAATCCGAAGCTGGCGGCGAAGCTTCGCTCAAGCTTCCCGATCTTTCCTCTGTCGGTTTTCTCAACGGAGCCATCGACGGCCACCGCCTGCTCCTCATCGGCATTCTCTTTTGCATTTTTGGACTCGGCTTCGGCATGGTCATCTATATGCGCCTCAAAAACCTGCCGGTGCATCGCTCCATGCGCGAGATCTCCGAACTCATCTACGAGACCTGTAAAACCTATCTCATCACCCAGGGAAAATTCATCCTCCTGCTGTGGGTATTCATCGCAGTCATCATCCTGCTTTACTTCGGCGTGCTTCAGCACATGGAAGCAGCGCGCGTCGTCATCATCCTCGCCTTCAGCCTCGTCGGCATCGCCGGCAGTTACGGCGTCGCCTGGTTCGGCATTCGCGTGAACACTTTCGCGAACTCGCGCACCGCCTTTGCCTCGCTCCCCGGCAAGCCCTATCCGGTTTATCAGATTCCGTTGGAAGCCGGCATGAGCATCGGCATGATGCTGATCAGCGTCGAACTGCTCATCATGCTCTTCATTCTGCTCTTCGTTCCCGGCGACTACGCCGGACCATGCTTCATCGGATTCGCCATTGGCGAGTCTCTCGGCGCAGCTGCGCTCCGCATCGCTGGCGGCATCTTCACCAAGATCGCTGACATCGGCTCCGACCTGATGAAGATCGTCTTTAAGATCAAAGAAGACGACGCTCGCAACCCCGGCGTCATCGCCGATTGCACCGGCGACAACGCTGGCGACTCCGTCGGGCCCTCCGCCGACGGCTTCGAAACCTACGGTGTCACCGGCGTCGCCCTCATCACTTTCATTCTTCTCGGCGTGAAAAACCCCACGGTGCAAGTTCAACTGCTGGTTTGGATCTTCGTCATGCGCGTCATGATGCTGGTCTCCAGCGCCCTCTCCTATTTCATCAACGCGGCGATCGCGAAAGCCCGCTTCGGCAGCGCCGATGAAATGAATTTCGAGACTCCGCTGACCACGCTAGTCTGGCTTACCTCGATCGTTTCGATCGGTCTGACTTTTCTCGTCTCTTACTTCATTATTCCCGACCTCGGCGGCGATGCCTCTCAGTGGTGGAAACTCGCTGTGATCATCTCCTGCGGAACCCTCGCAGGCGCGCTCATTCCAGAATTGGTAAAGTCGTTCACTTCGACGGACTCGCGCCACGTAAAAGAGGTCGTAACTTCCGCCGAAGAAGGCGGAGCGTCGCTCGGAATTCTTTCCGGCTTCGTCGCCGGAAATTTCTCCGGCTACTACCTCGGCTTGTCGATGGTCCTCCTCATGGCCATCGCGTATTACTTCAGCACGATGGGCTTGGCCGCTGCCGCAACCATGCTCGCCCCGGCCGTCTTCGCCTTCGGCCTCGTCGCCTTCGGCTTCCTCGGGATGGGCCCCGTTACCATCGCCGTCGATTCCTACGGTCCGGTCACCGACAACGCTCAATCCGTCTTCGAACTTTCTCTCATCGAGCAGGTTCCCAACGTCGAAGCCGAAATCAAGAAAGACTTCAACCTATCGCTCAACTTCGATCGAGCCAAACACTTGCTCGAAGCCAACGACGGCGCAGGCAACACCTTCAAAGCTACTGCGAAACCGGTGCTCATCGGCACTGCGGTCGTCGGCGCAACCACCATGATTTTTTCCATCATCATGGCCCTCACCGCCGGACTCACCGAAAATGTTGACAAGCTCTCTTTGCTGCACGCTCCATTCTTCCTGGGATTGATCACCGGCGGCGCAATGATTTACTGGTTCACCGGCGCCTCCACGCAGGCCGTCACCACTGGAGCCTACCGCGCAGTTGAGTTCATCAAAGCCAACATCAAACTCGATGGCGTGGTCAAAGCCTCGGTTGCCGACAGCAAGAAGGTCGTCGAGATCTGCACCAAATATGCGCAGAAAGGCATGTTGAACATTTTCATCGCCGTCTTCTTCGGCACGCTCGCGTTCGCTTTCGTCGAACCATTCTTCTTCGTCGGCTACCTCATCTCCATCGCCATCTTCGGCCTCTACCAGGCTATCTTCATGGCCAATGCCGGCGCTGCCTGGGACAATGCCAAGAAGATCGTCGAGGTCGAAATGAAGCAGAAGGGAACTCCGCTCCACGACGCGACCGTTATTGGCGACACCGTCGGCGATCCTTTCAAAGATACTTCTTCGGTCGCGCTCAACCCGGTGATCAAATTCACAACGCTCTTCGGATTGCTGGCCGTGGAGTTAGCGGTTACACTCACTCGTGACCAGGGCCCCACCATCACCAACGTTCTCGCTCTGGCATTCTTCGTCGTCTCCTTCTTCTTTGTTTACCGCTCGTTCTACGGAATGCGGATTCGAAGCGACAAGGCAGAGTAGTGGGTTCAGCTTTCTGGAATTGAGGTTGCATATGGCAGCGAAAAGTAGTCGCGCAAAGTTGGGGTTGAAAGCTCTGATTCTTGCGCTCGCGCAAGTCAGCCTGTCGTTTCCGGCTCATGCGGCCGACATGAAGCCGGAAGATCTGGTCGCGAAGCACTTGGATTCGCTCGGAACCTCGGAAGCGCGCGCTGCCGTCAAGTCGCGCGCCGTGCAAGGCAAATTAACCTACAAACTTCTCGTTGGGGGCGGTGGATCGGTCGGAGGTTCATGGGGACGGGTTTCGGAGCAGCAGAAATCGAACTTCGTTATGAGATTTGCTCTCGGCAATTACCGGGGCGAACAATTCGTTTTCGACGGAAATAAAACCTACATCGCCGCTGAAACTGCCTCGCACATACGGTCGCGTTTCGGCGATTTCGTCCACAGCCAGGATTACATTATTCGCGAGGGCTTGCTGGGCGGTGCGTTCTCCACAGGCTGGGCCTTGGAAAGTCTCGACCAAAACCATCCCAAACTCACGTATGCCGGCGAGAAGAAGCTCGATGGCCGCCCGGTATACGATCTTGAGTATCACTCAAAGCGCAGCAGCGACATGCAGATCCATCTTTTCTTTGATACGGAAACCTATCGCCACGTCAAGACTTTGTATTCCATGGCATTCTCTCCAAACATGGGCGGGACCGTAACTTCGAGCGTGAATCAGCAAGAAATTCGCTACACCATCGAGGAGCGGTTTTCCGATTTCAAAACCGCCAACGGTTTGACTCTGCCATCGACGTACTCCATCGAATACACGGAAGAACGCCAGAGTGGCCGTACGCTGGTTGATCGTTGGGAAATGACAGCAGATCAAAGTTCCGACAACGTTGGTTTAGACCCAAAGAACTTCGACACGAAGTAGAGATCGATCCGAACCTCCGTTGATCGAACAAAACGCCATCCGTAACCGGATGGCGTTTCTTAATTTTCAGATTGCGCCCGCAGGTTTCGGTTTCTAAATCACCCGATGACCCAATCGCTTAATTCCATCATCTTCGGTCCCAATACAAATCCCGACGATCCCGGTTTACATCCCGATACTCACGTGACAACTCTCTCCGCTCATGCCGCGCCTCTCCATAATTTCCACAATACAAATCGCTCCGCAACTCTCGCCGGTCATGAGCGATCCGGACTTCATCATGCCGAATGTCCCGCCGGTCGCGCCATGCGTCGTCAGCAAACATCGTTCCCGCACACATTCCGAACAGCAACAATACCCCAGCAATTGTCCGTTTCATATCGATGTCCCTCCTCCGCTCCCTGCAGATTCTACTGAATAGAAACACCGCGTCAGGCGCGGAGTTGCGCTGATTCAGCCGTTGTCGAATGGGTCGCAGTTACAGTAGTTTGCGAGGAGGCCGACTCTTAGGCCCAATCACCCATCACTCAATGCTGGAAATGTTCGCCTTGTAATACTCAACAGAAACCCCCGGCGCGTAAGCCGCAAGCACAGCTTGCGTAGCGCTGAGTTGGCTCGCCAGAGTGGGCACCTCAACCAACACACAACGGACAACAGTACGCGCCCCGCTCAGCGGCTGATTCATGTTCATAAAACTCAAAGCCGATTGCAGCGGCGAGAGGCTTGGATTATAGGCAGCATTCTCGGCGTAACGTCCCGCATAAATTGAATTGTCAGCGAGTTCCACCGCCACGCCGGCGTATCCATAGGACGCGTCAGTTTTATAAGGAGCATAACTGCCGCAAGCTGCGGCCAGCGCAGCTGCAATCACCGGGTCTGTCGGCGAGCCGCCGTCGAGGGCAAGCTTGTGCGTACAGAGATTTGCTTCCATCAGTCCACCAGTTACACCGAGATCGCACGGTCCGAAAGCATTCGGAAGAAATACGGTCAACGGTGTCGAAGAGTATGCCGTCAGATACTTCTGGTTGTCTGGCAGCAGAATCGATAACTGCTTTGCGGTGACTAACTCATAGAGAAACTGACGGCAGTACCCGCAAGGAGCCGCACTAATAGCCAGGGCCCGAATCCCCTGTTCACCATTGAGCCAGGCATTATTAGTCGCGGATTGCTCTGCATGTACACTGAAACTCAGCGCAGCATTCACGAACTCAAGATTCGCGCCCAAGTAAAGGCTGCACGCTCCGCTTCCCGGCTCCGACATCCCCGCTGCGACTGCACCAACCAAATAGTGCGAGACGGGGACCACTGCGTACTGCTGCGCTACTGGAAGCAACTGCATCATCAGCGTTCCAATCTCAACGCCGAGGGACTCAAGTATTCGCCCCACAGTATCGGCAGGCAAAAATCCATGGCCGTCCCACAGACGATCAATAACGGAACGCACATTTTCTGGAAAGCCAGCTACAGCATTCTTCCACCCTGTGGTTCGTTCGGCGCGATGCTTAATCGGAATCTCCAATCCTGACTTGCGCGTGCTGTCAACGGTTTCCCAATCTCCCGATAACTCAATGACTCAATCGCTCAATTTTCTTCAGTTTTGTCCTCTCATCTTCTCTTTGACGCTCTTCGCCAGCTTTTCAATCTCCTCTGCCTTTTTTAAAACGTCAAGCGACAGAACGTTTTCGTTCGTCTTGTCCACATATTCTTTCAGCTCCGTGGAAAGCTTGAGCAGCTTGTCCGTATCGGCTTTCAATAAAGCCTGCCGCTCTACATTTGCCTTCTTCGCCATTTCGCGTGCCAGCTTGTCGCGGATTTCATCCGGGTCTCCAGGCGCAACGGTACCGTCGACAGTACGTGAGGATCCTCTCGGAGTTTTGCTCTGTGCATCGCCAGGAATCACAGACAACAATCCGAGACAAAGTATCCAAGCTATTGGTTTAGGCTGCACGGCATCCTCGAAAGCGGGCGCGAACCTTCCACCCGTTCTCCAAAGTATGCCACTTCCTTCGAAAACAAATTGCAAAATGTAGGGATCAAGCCCGCAGTGGCAAAAAGTAAGAACACAATTGCGACGGAAGGGAAGAACACGACTGCAAAAGAAGGGAAGAACGCGACGTTGTAAGAAGGAAGGGTAGGACCCCAAGAAAAGAGAAGCGAGCAAAGTTGAAAGAAGGGAAGGGCACGACGTTCAGTCGTGCCAATCAAAGCCGAGGGAGATTAGGGCTTCAGCCGCTGAGGCCCTTCTCAGGGCCGGCGGAAACCGGGCAATGACCTTCTCACAGCGAACTCATGTTCGACAAAAACTCAGAATTCCCCTTCGTCTTGCTCAACTTGTCGATCAGCAACTCCATCGCCTCTACCGGGGACAGCGGGTTCAGCACCTTCCGCAACACCCAGATCCGCGACAAGTCTTCTCGCGGAATCAGCAACTCTTCCTTGCGCGTGCCCGACCGTTGAATGTCGATCGCCGGAAACACGCGCTTATCCACCAGTTTGCGCTCCAGAATAATTTCCGAATTGCCCGTTCCCTTGAACTCTTCAAAGATCACGTCATCCATGCGCGACCCGGTATCGATCAGTGCAGTCGCAATAATAGTCAGCGACCCACCTTCTTCAATATTTCGTGCCGATCCAAAAAACCGCTTCGGCCGCTGCAACGCATTAGAATCTACGCCGCCCGAAAGCACCTTACCCGAGGGCGGAACGATCGTGTTATAAGCTCTCGCCAGCCGCGTAATCGAATCCAGCAGAATCACCACATCGCGCTTGTGCTCGACCAGCCGCTTCGCCTTTTCGATCACCATTTCCGCGACCTGCACGTGTCGCGCCGCAGGTTCGTCAAAGGTAGAAGAAATTACTTCGCCCTTCACCGACCGCTGCATATCCGTTACTTCTTCCGGCCGCTCATCGATCAGCAGCACCATCAACACAACTTCGGGATGGTTCGTCGTAATCGAGTTCGCCACATTCTGCAGCAGCATGGTCTTGCCGGCGCGTGGCGGAGAAACGATTAACCCGCGCTGTCCTTTGCCCAGCGGCGTCAGCAGGTCCATCACCCGCGCGCTCGCATTCTCGCGCGTCGTCTCCAGCTTGATGCGCTCCTGCGGATACAGCGGCGTCAGGTTATCGAACAGAATCTTGTTGCGCGCCTCGTCCGGCGACTCAAAGTTCACCGCCTCAATCTTTACCAGCGCGAAGTATTTCTCGCCTTCGTGAGGAGGCCGCACCTGTCCGCTGATGGTGTCGCCAGTTTTTAAATCGAACTTGCGGATTTGCGAAGGCGACACATAAATGTCATCCGGCCCCGGCAAATAGTTGTAATCCGGCGAGCGCAAAAATCCGTATCCATCGGGCAGGATTTCCAGCACACCCTCAGCGAAGATGTGTCCTTCTTTTTCGCTCTGCGCCTGCAGGATTTTAAAGATGAGATCCTGCTTGCGCAGTCCGCTGGCACCGGGCAGCTCCAAGGTTCTTGCGATCTTGGTCAGCTCGGTGATGTTTTTCTCTTTCAGTTCAGCAATGGTCATGATTTGTCCTAGAAACGACTCAACTAAACCCGGTCACTTCAACGTATCCGTTTCAGCGTTTTCGGAAGATTTCCTAAGGAAGGATATTCAGGGAAGACAAAACAACTACCAGGCAGGCGGGCGGGGCTGTTTTAAGCAGCCCGCCGTTGTGCCTCAGCAAAATTCTCCGGCTCCGACAATACTTCCTGCCGCTCCGCGCCTGCGATCCGGTCCAACACACCATTCATCGTTTCCTGGATTCTGGTGCTCGGCCGGTGGAACTTCCGCGTGGCCTTGGAGGCAAGCTGACAGAGCATATACCGATTCCGCAACGTTTGTAAAGCGTCAAACACACGATCAGAGCGCATGTGACTTACTCCTTCCTTATATTATGTATTGGGCATTTCGCTTTCGCCCTCTTCCCGGGAACCTGGCCAGAATCCAGCAGCCGCCCTAACCTACTGATTCCACACAAGATTGTAAGGAGTTAGCGCAATTCCTACCCAGAATAGATGCGTGACAAGACTCCGAAGATGCTTGTTTTCCTGATTTGGGCTCACAGGTCGAGGCGCTGAACTAAACCCGGAGACTCGGTACATCCACGGAACTACACACTTTATCCGGATTCCAGAAACACGTCAATACTTTTCTGACCCCTTTACACAGCTTTACTCACCCTTGCAGTATCGTTTCGGATTCCTCGCCCAGACTCCGAAATCTGCACCCCGTTCGGGACGCGGGCACAGCTGCGGTGCCTCTCAGGAGAAAACCGTAGGAAAACCAAGAATTAGGGGGAGACCCACGCCGCTGCTGCTTGCACTGGGGAGATCTGCTAAAAGACAGTTTGCCATCCTGAGCGAAGTGGGTGCTGCGCGAAGCGAAGCACTCACGCAGTCGAAGGATCCCTATTGCGCCTCGGTTGTGGGTGCAGCCTCTAGGAGTTCTCTCTAGTTGCTCTGTCAGCATCGCACTGCAGGGATCCTTCGACTCCATTTGTCTCGCGCTTCGCGCGAGACAAATTCCGCTCAGGATGACAGTGCTGGGAAGAGCGGTCATTCAATATCCGTGGCTCAGCCTCTGAGGGGAAAATCAAGACTAGGAAAACCAAAGCGCGAATCATTTCACCGTGACGGTGACGTAGCTCGTATGAATCGGCCTGTAGCCGTTATTCGGGTTCACATCCAAAATCGCCAGCCGGTAGGTTCCGGGACCGGGCAGCGTCACATTCTGATTGATGAAGGCGCTGTTAACCCCAACCCCAGTAACCGATTCACCCAGTTTCTTGCCATGGGTGTTGTCCCAGACTTCAATATGATCGACGAGCGGTGTGTTCGATCCCGCCTGCTCATAGGCATAGGCGCTGACCGGCACACTCGTAGTCGGCCACGTAGAATTATTTGCCGGCGAGTTCACATAGATCCCTGTCGCCGCGGCCACCGTAAAACTTACGTTACTCCGGTGAATGGGCTGGCTTGCTCCGCTCACGTCCTCTACGGTCAAAGTGTATTTTCCCGGCGCCAGGGAATACCATTGATTGATCGTGGTTCCCGTCGGCGAATCCCCAAGCTTCGTGCCGCCGTTCCAAACTTCGATGTGGTCGATGCCGGAACTCGATCTCTACCGCCTCCGCCTCTACCGCAAATGCGCTCAGCGGAAACAGTGCCCCCTGCGTCGAGCCGCTCGCTGGGGTGCTTACGAACACTCCATAGCCTGAAGACACCGTATAATTCGTGACTTCCTTGTGCAGGATTGAATAATTCGGCGCGCCGCCAATGTCCTGGACGGTCATTTGATGCGGCCCGTTCCCGCTTACTGGGAAAGCCTGGTCGATCGTCTTGCCGTAAATGTTTCCCAACTTTGTTCCTTTCTTCCCGAACGTGTCCCACACCTCCATGTGATCCACCTGCCCGCCAAGCTCGGAGGCAGACGCACGCACCAGTACTGACGGTCCTTGCATCGACTGGTTTGCCGGTGAATCAATCACGACGCTTCCCGCCGTCGACAGGAAAAAGTCCGACATGTCCGCCACACTCGCGGACCATCCCGGATAACTTTCAATCCCTAGCGCATCCAACATGGTTCTCAAAGTGTTTTCGTGCTTATAGGCCACGTTCGAAACATACCCCCGCTTTATATTCGGACCGATAACAGCCGTCAGCACCTGCCCTGCGCCGTCGCCGTCGCCATTGTCGAAAGTTACGATGAGCAGCCCGCTCCCGCCCGGCTGAAAATCGGCCAGAGCCAGCATGGGAGTCAAATTGCTGTTCAGGAAGTCATCAGCCTGCTCCAGCGGATTGCTGGAGCAGTCATCATGATTGTCCCAACATCCATCCGGAACGATGATCGAGAACCTCGGCAGCGTGCCGTTCGCCACGTCAGATTCCAAACTGCTCAAAGTCCACGATGTTCCCTTGCGAACCGTGCGTATTGGCGAGCACCTCGCTATACCAGACAGCCGCGTTGTGCCGCGCGTAATAGTGGCTATAGGGTGGCTGGTTCGCCGAAGTAAAATCCGGCGCGTTCACCGTGCCCCCCGCGTTGAGATAGTTCTGCACATAAACCTTCCACGACACCGGCTGAGTATCCATGAGGGCAAAAATATTGTTGTCGGTGATGGCATCCTTGATGCCTGTCGATGTGCAGCCGCTCATGGTGAAGCAATCGTTCCCGTTGCAGTAAAAATTATGGGATCCCGAGGGTAGGCTGCACGACGGCGCTCCGGCGCAGTGATAGTCGGATTCGCAACTTCCCGACGCCAGATATAAATAGTCAAGCAGGGAACCACTCACATCGGAAAAGTAGTTCTTCGCATAGCCATACTTCTCTGCCTGACTCGACAGCCACGGCATGCCTTTGGGAAACGCGGTGTCGAGCGACGTATTTTCGTCGACGACCAGGACCACATGCTGCGCCAATGGCACCACCTGCGCAGACAGCATTGAGGATGCGCCAAGCATCAGCGCGCAACCAATGAGGAAGAAAAATGAAAAGGCTCTAACCACGCCGTGGCCCTTGCGCATAGGGATTTCCTCTCGAATTCGAACGTCAATATTTTTCGTGAATGTCAAGCAGCGGTCGCGAATACACCGCCGCTCAGCCGGGCACCCGGGGCTCCGGGGTCTAGGAAGCCCAGCTATCAAGACAGCCGCCAAAAATTGTTCGCTAAGGATTTAGTAATATCGCGCTTTCGATTTTCAAACAAGATTCCGGCGGTTTTAATTCCCCTCGCGCATCAAAAAGGGAAACGCAGTGACCCTGCCAGCTTTAACATCCGATTAATCTTTTTCTTCGCCGCTCTAGGCTCGCACACTTTTCAAGACAAACAGCCTCCTTTCATGGGTGCTGGTTCTCGTTAATTTCAGGCAACAGCAGCCCGTGCCCACGAATCGAATACTAACCGGAAGAGGTGACTCATATGGACGAAGCCCAGGTTCAGCAGATTGTCGACGAGCTACTCTCCTCACTCGAGCCCCTGGAAACTCAAAGCTCTGCTCTTTTGCAATTTCTGAAAGCCAAAGGCCTCGCCACCGACGAAGAGCTCGCTCCCTTTCTCGATCAAGCCGGAAACACCGCCAACGTCCGCTGGCGCGCCGTCAAGGTAAGAATCGCTGCCCTGATCTCGAATGCTATGAAGTCGGCTGGACAGCCCACCGAACCTATCGCGACGAACAACCCTCTGATCGCCGCAAAGCCAGTTGCGGAAACGAAGCCGCGAAAAGAAAAGGGAAAAGAACAGGAAAACGCCGAGCCGAGCGAAGAGCAAAAAACGGCAGAGGAAAGAACGAAGGACGCAAATCAACCACAAGAAGGTAAGAAAGAAACTATGGCCCAGAAGCAGAAAACAGAGACCGCCTCAACACCCGAGCAAAGAACCCAGGAGAAAAGTCTCGAAGAGCCCCCCAAGTCCTATCAATCGATTCCGGAGAGCGACGAAGCCCCAAACGAAAACCGCCCCATCAACTCAGACGCCCCCGAGGCTCCCAGCAAAAACGACACGCGCGAAGCCGCCTGAACCCAGCCCTGCCGCGCGGGGAATACCGCCTTCCAAACTGAGAACTACCCGAACGATCCAACCATAGGAATCGACGGCAATTTGTTTTATGATGCGATACTCCGCAGCCGGTGGTCGCATTGGTGTTCGAATTATGATGCGTGTGATAGCTCTCGTCGTAATCTTCACTACCCTGGCGGTGGCGCAGACCGCTCCCTCAATAGTTTCCGCCACCGGCAAGGTATCTTCTCACTTCACCGCTGAGAAGGGCCTCGTGCCATTTGCGTTCACCATCCGCAACGACAGTGCCGCCGAACTCAGAGATTTACAGATTGTCAATCTGCCCCAAGGCTACGATCTTCTGCCACAACTTTCGATCGACCCCACTCCAGCGTGCGCTGACACCAGTTCCCAGAGCGCGGATCAGAATCCAAATCCAATCCCAATCTCCAAATGTCTGCCTGCTGGACAAAGCCTGGTCGTGTGGGGCAATTTTCGGGCTCAATCCACGCACAAGGCCCAAACTCTACTCATTGTCTTGCACTGGAAAGCGAGAACCAAAACCGCAATCCCCGCCGGCAGGAATAATACGCAGACTAAAACCGAGGAAAAAGAGTCTTCTCTTGCCGTCGATCTCGGCGAAAATGAGGTCCAAAGCTGGTGGTGGGTGGATGTCTCCGATTATCTTCCCTTCGTCGTTCCTGTCATCGCTGCCTTGGCAATCGCCGTTCTGACTTTTCTCTTCAATTGGCGTCTGGCAAGCAATAGCCGCCGCACCGAAGTTTTGAAGCAAATGCTTGCCCAGATGCAAAACTACGGCTCAAAATTTTATATGCCGATGTCTTCCGCCGCTCAGGGACTCGAGGAAGAGCTGTCCAACAATCCAAAAAATCCAGCCACTCCACAGTCCTTCTTCTTTTTCCTCCTTCTGCAAAGGACCATGCTCGACGTCCTCGGCGAAATCGGAGGAGCTTTCTTCAGCGATAATCGCGGCGAAGTTTTGGCCGGTGCCTGTTGGGGCCAAATCTTTAACTGGTTCTATCCCGAGGGCCGGGCCACCAATCTCTACCTGACAGCCTACGCTGCGGCAAAAGTGATAACTCCGCGGTCGGATTTCGAGGAATTCTCCAGCCGCTTTGTGGTTCAACCAGACCCATTGCTCTTGGCCAATCCCGCAATTGATCGATGTTGGACAGAGTTCTCGAAATCAATGAACCAGCGCCAGAACTCGACGAATCAGTCCGAGAAGGTTGCAGAACTCATTATCCTCCTGAGCGCCTTCTCAAAAGTCGTGGATTGCGAGATCAACCGCGTCAACAAATATTGGTACCCCTCGGTCGTATCCACACGCGCGAGCGCAGATGTCCGGAAAAAACTGCATCAACTGGCTAGGGACGGCAAAATCAGCAGGTGGAAGACTTTTCGGTATTTCTGGCCCTGGAAACGCGAATAGAGAAAAAGCGCGAGAAGAAGAACTAACGAGGATACTGAGAAAGGGTAAAGATTAAGGTAAGGAACAGCGTGCGCCCGCAGTCGCCGCATCACACACTGCTAGCACGAACCGCAACTCTCAACTTAGCTCAAATATGGTGGTCGAAATCTGGTCGCCATGGCTTCCTCCCGCCTTAATGAATTATCGATCATTCTCCGCTCAATTACAAGCTACCCGTTACTCAAGTGACGGTTATTAGATGCTCGCTCCGATTCACGCGATCTAGCTAAATCGTGCTTGTTTTCAATGGCTTGCGCCCGGCATTTATACCTGTTTCTGCCAGGCTGAACCTTTGATGCTAGTGCAAGTCAATTCGGGCCGCCATCTCCCTGATCTTGACTGCGAACCATCGCTGTAACGCTCCCTCCCCCGCGCGCACTATCTACGTAGTAGCAAAACGGAATGTCCGGTCAGATCGATGGAGCCACAAACTTAAGAAGGAGGCTTTATGCCCGAAAAAACCGAAAGCAAGGTGCGCCGCGACAATACTTTCCAGCAACTTCTCACTTCGCTCGACGCAGTACCGAAGCAAATCACCGATGCGATGCTTCGCCAGACCACCGAAGAGGATCACAAGAGCGTAATCACCGCCTGCGGCGATGCCATGCGCGAGCAGGTCCAGGGACTCACCTCGCATATGCGCGAAGGCTGGTCGCGCCTCAGTCCGCAAGGCCAGGCGGAAGTCTCCCGTGTCATCGCCATGAGCGGCAGCACCGCTATATTTGCCGGCATCGACGCGCTTGCGAAAAACATAAACTCCACGACCGCGCGCATTGCCATTTCCGGCTTCGTCCAGGAGTTGAAGAAACTCATCATTCTCCTGTTCTGGCTCATTTTCCACACAATTCCAAAATGGCTGATCATCCTGCTCGTTCTGATCGACGAGATTCTCAACCGTAAGCTCTCGGTGGGAAATCCTGCGCTCGCCTCCACGCTCTCCCGCCAGCACCAGGATTATCTGCAGGAGCAGATCCTGATGGCGCGCCTCAACCGCGAGTACGCCGCTCCGGATCAACCGGGAAACAACGACCCCAACCCCGAGGCAGCCTGAGGCGGGTGAGCCTGAGACTGATGATGCAGTGTGTAGAGCGGGCGCCCCCGCCCGCTCGCCTCGAAGTTGTCCGTGTGGAGCGGACACTCCTGTCCGCTGCCTTTGACTTTGATTTGAGCCTGTCGCCGAAAACGGCCCGCAAGGCATGACGTTCAGTCGTGCCGAGAAGGTTGCCCTGAAACGGAACCCGAGCACAACCGTGGAAGAGCGGCGCTTCAGCGCCGCGTAAGCTTAGCTTTAAAGGAACGCGGCTTCAGCCGCGCCGATCAGCCACATAACCCCAGACCTACCTCTTCCCCCGCATCCACTCCCAAGCCTCCCGATACCGCTCCCATCTAGGACGCTTGCTCTTCAAATCCGGAAACAGCCTCAAACTCTTGACTCCCGCAATCGCCCTCACCGGCAGCAAATACCAAACGTCATTCTTCGGAAACTCCCTTGCGCTAGGGTCACCCTTGCCTGGGTCGTCCTCGCGAAGGTCGTCCCTGCCAGCATCACCCTCGCAAGACCCGCCCTCGCCAAGCCTGTCCTGGTAAAGTCCGCCGCGCCCCCGCGCAACATGCGCCGCCAGCACATCGATCTGCGCCGCCGTATAAGTCTTCTTTCCCTCACCCCGAGTCGAATACACCGGCTGCACGTCGTATCCCCCGCCGTGCAACCTCCCCGTGGCTTTCACCTGCACCCGCAATAGCCGACCACCCTCCCGCTCCCAAACAATAAAGTCGCACTTCTCGCTGTCTCCCCACGGCACTGCCAGCGCAAATCCCAACCTCTGCGCCTTCACCAAAAACGCCGCCTGCGACAACTCCCCCATCCGCTTCGGATTCCTCTTCCCTCTGTCATCGTCCGATTCCTCCGCCACCGCCTGAATCCAAGGTACGAAGCCACTGTGTGGAGCGGGCGCCCCCGCCCGCTGCCCTTGATGTTGGTTTTGGTTTTGACCTTGGTTTTGCTCTTGATCCACGCCCCAACCCATACAAATCCCCTCCGCGCCGCTAGGCAACGCAGCAAATCGCAATGCAAAATATTTTCCCGATAGCTATAGCCTAGATCGTTCCCAAATCGAACGCAACACAATAAATCCCGCATTTGCACAACGGAAAGATGTCCGTTCATCACGACGTCAGCCTGTGCAAAATCAAGGGCAACAGCCAAAGTAATTGTCATCCTGAGCGAAGTGAGTACTTCGCGAAGCGAAGCACTCGCGCAGTCGAAGGATCCCTAGCGCGCTTCGGCTTCTAATGTCACGTCAGGGAATTCTCTAAGAGGGCCTACAGTATCGTGAGAACTTCGTTATAAGCCTCAACTGCCTTCGATGGAGTAGGGGTCTTTCGACTCCATGAGTCTCGCGCTTTCGCACGAGACTCATTCCGCTCAAGATGACAAGACGATCGGACGTTTCAGCGAGACTTGCTGGTCAGCCGTTTCGCCGGATGTCGAGTTGTTTTCGGACTTTAGCCGGATATGCCCCACCTTTCGCGTCTTTTGCGAAAGAGCCTGCCCTGAGCTTGCCGAAGGGTGAGAACCACAGACGCCTGAAGCGCCGCCGTGGATGTTGAGGTTGCCTTTGCCCGTGTGGAACGGGCTCCTGTCCGTTGTCTTTGATCTTGTCCTTGATCTTGATTTGGACTTAGCTCAGACAACAACTAGGGAAGGGCACGACGATCGGTCCTTTGACCCGTCTCGAACAAGCGAGCGCGCGCCGAAGGCTGCCGACAACGCCATTCTTTTCACAATTTGTCATTCCGACCCGCGCGCAGCCGCGCCAGCGGCGAGAACGGGGAGGAACCTGCTGTTTGCCCGCAGCGTCGAATGTCTAGCCAGGAGAGAGACGCTTGCGCCACCGTGGAAGAGCGGCAGCGCCGCGTAAGCATTAGTTTTGAAAGGGGCGCGGATTCAGCCTCGCCGATAAAGGACCACTCCAACCGCGAAGCGTGGCATATAGTAGCCACGGACGTAAATCCGGAGTAAGACACAAAGAAAGAGGAACCAAGTCCCATCAGGGATGGCACGGAAGGAAGACGGTAACGCTCAAGACGCGCGTCCGACCGGAGCAGGCAACTCACTATCGACGGGAATCCGCCGCAGGTCCGCGCTATTCTCGTCCGAACGGATCAGTTTTGAAACGTACGAATCAATCTGCTTCCGCTGCGAATCAGCAACTGCTGCGATCAACATCAGCACACCGAAGAATATCCCAGCCACCACGAACTGCACCACGCCGTAATATACCGAACCATAACTTGGAAAAATCCACCAGCGCCCCATGGCCCAAAAGACCAAACTTAGGATTCCGATTCCGGCCGCTCCTAGTCGATCCCGTCGTAGCCAAGCATGCAGTTTATGACCTAAGTCGACGAGACGGGTTTCGTAATCACGCGTGATACTCGTAACCCGAAGCCGATGGTCGATTATAAGAGCGCCAAGGAAGGCGTGGGCGCTCAAACACAAAGGCCAATTGAGCCACAGTAGGTCGTCGCCCTTGCTCCCGTACAGAACTGCAAACAGGGAAAACTCTGCAATTCCCATAAGAAACGGAAGAACATTGTCGAACAAGTTAGCCCTTGCATTTACGAGGAGCACTCCGCGGCCCCAAGTCACGTATGACACTATTAGCGCACCAAAAGATGCAAGCCAAGGCAAAAGTCTAAACCACTGCGTCGGAAGATCGGCCAGTATCTGAACCAACACGTAAGCGCCCACTGACAGTGCAACGCTTTTCATCGTGGCACCGATGGTCAGGTAATTGTCCATGGAATAATCGCGAAGGCGAACAGCGACTTCTTCAGAGCGTAACGGCAAGGGCATTAGGGCACCCCCATTTCTAGCTATTGGATTAATGCAGGTGAAAAATGGAGCAAAGAATCAAGCGAAGCCGCTAACTGCCGCGAATCCAATAGATTAGTAACCCTTGTAAATGGCTCGCAAACCTCTATTATTTGTTTCTCCAGCGCCTCACGCGTACTGAGCGCCGATGATAAGGGGACACTGAGCCTTTATTATCTCGACCCATTGACCCTGGACGAGACGAGGTTAGGTCAGAAGCCGGGAACAAATCCTGTTATGGACGGTAGGGACCGTAGCATTTACTGACCAAGGTGCACAATCTCGAAACCCGCGTCTGGCGAATCCTTGCTTTTCAGAAAGTTCTTCACGTCGTGCAGGCTCAAGATGTCTCTGGCGAGGAGTCTCTCAAGTTCTGCGCGCATCGTTGCGATTCTTTCGTAGTTGGCCTTCCCGAACGCAATCACGTTTTGAGGTTTGTTGAAGATAAGGCGATTTAGCTCTTGCGCCTTTTTGAATATCTCATCGCTTACCCAAAGCCCTTGAATGTTTATATCCGCCAACAGTTCCTGAGCCTTGTTCCAACCGGAATCGTCGGAGAACAAAAGATGGTAAGGCCGCCGGTCTTGCCCCTGAGGGTCAATCACCGCAGACTTTAGCCAAATGATCAGCTGCTCAATTTTTTCGTATGCGACAATCCGCCGTTTTATAACTGTCTTGTAGTACTCATTCACGTATTCGTCGCGCTTTGAACGCCACGTAAAGTATCCGGAGACGATCGCGGACATTACGGCCGAAACGACTGAGCTTGACAGGACGACGAGCCACAGTGACTGAATTGATGCTACTTCGCCCAAAGCGTTCACGGCTCGAATTCTAGCATTGGAAGCAAACACGGAAGCGGGCTGCTCCTGTCTTCGCGCGTTGCCCTACTCCTTCACCCCCAACTGCCAAAACAAAAACTCATACATATCCGTACTCTCCTCAATCTGTTTCGTCACCGGTTTCCCCGCGCCATGCCCCGCCTTCGACTCAATCCGCAACAAAATAGGCCGCGTCCGGCTGGTCCCATTCGCCGCCGAAGCCTGCATCAGAGCCGCCATTTTCTTCGCGTGCATCGGATCAACCCGCGTATCCGTATCGGCAGTCATAAATAAAACCGCCGGATACTCCACGCCCGCCTTCACGTGATGATAAGGCGAATACGCATAAAGCCACTTGAATTGCTCGGGATTTTCCGCCGTCCCATACTCCGGAATCCACAGCTTCGCAATCTGAAAATCCTGATAGTGCAGCATGTCGAGCAGCGGAACCTGGCACACCACCGCGCGAAACAAGTCCGGACGCTGCGTCATCATCGCCCCCATCAGCAGCCCGCCATTCAACCCTCCGCGAATCGCCAGATGATCCTTGTCCGTATATTTTTCCGCGATCAGATACTCCGCCGCCGCAATCATGTCGTCGAAAACATTCTGTTTTTTCTCGAGCATCCCCGCGCGATGCCAGTCTTCGCCAAACTCCGCCCCGCCGCGCAAGTTCGCAACTGCGAAAACTCCGCCATGCTCCAGCCACAAATACATTGACGGCGTAAACGTTGGAGTCAGGCTCACATTGAACCCTCCATAAGCCGTGAGCAGCGTAGGATTGTGCCCGTCTTTCTTGAATTCCCCCGGCTTCACTCCTTTCTTGTGTACCAGAAACATCGGCACCCGCGTTCCATCTTTCGAGTGGTACCACTCCTGCGCCACCTCGTAGGCCGCGGGATCGATTGCAGGAGCATCCACCTTCGCCCACAGCGAAGTCGTTCCACTCTCCAGGTCGTAACGGTAAATCGACGGAGGCACGGTGAACGACTGGAAGCCGTAAAACATCTCGTCATGATTCCATTTGCCGGAGGAGCCAAACACCGAACCAATCGCCGGCAGCGCAAGGTCTTTGAGCTTGGTTCCGTTGATATCGAAAATCGTCAGTTGCGAAGTGGCATTCTGTTCATACTGCGCAAAAATCTTTCCGCCCCATTCCGCCGCTCCCTGCAAAACCGAGCCCGTCTGCGGAATGAGTTCTTTCCAATTCTCGCGCTCATAGTCCCCAGCTTCCGTGACAAACATGCGATAGCGCGGTGCATCTTCGTTAGTAACAATGTAGAGCCTTCCGTTGTACACCGACCCGTGATAGACAAAATTCTTGCCGGTCGTGATGCGCGTCGGCGGCGTCCCCTTCTTCAGATCCATCAAGAACAGCTCGGTCTTGGTCCAGCCTTGTTCCACCGTGATCAGCAGCAGGCGGCCATCATTGTCGAGATTCACGTTAGGCCAATCTTCCGGATCGCGCCCTTCGCCGAAAATCTTCGGGTCAGTCGCCGGATCCGTTCCCAGTTCGTGATAAAACACGTGCCGGTTGTACATCTCCTGCCCTTCAGCAACGTCACCTTTCTTGGGATAACGCGTGTAGTAGAAGCCCCCATTGTCCAGCTCCCACGCGATGCTGGCAGCCCGCGTGCGCTCAATCGTGTCGGGAAGCACGGTGCCGGTTTTCGTTTCAATAATGTGCAGCGTGCTCATCTCCGAGCCGCTCGGCGACGTGCCGTAAGCCAGATATTTTCCATTCTCTGAAGGCTCGAACCAGTCGAGTGCGACCGTCCCATCCACCGCCATCTGGTTCACGTCAACCAGCACGCGAGCCTGGCTCGAATTAGTCTCTTTATTGTCTGTCATCCTGAGCGAAGCGGATCGGAGAGCAGCGCGATCCGATCCGTGCAGTCGAAGGACCTCGTGTTCCCCGCCGCCGTCACCGGTCTCAATGGGAGTTCTCTCCGCGCGCGTGGAAGCGCTAGCAGGATTGCCTGCCCGCTCGCGCACATAAAGCACCGGCTGGTTCTGCATCCCCTCGCGTCGCGTATAGAAGTAATATTTCCCAGCAATCTGCGGCACGCCAATACTGCCTGTGCTCAACAATTCGGTCAGCCGCTTGTTGATCGCATCCCGTCCCGGCAGCGGGTCGAGCACACTGCGCGTGTACGCCATCTCCTCCGCAACCCACTTCTGCGTCTCCGGAGTATTCCCATCCTCCAGCCACCGGTAGTTGTCGACAATCTTTGTTCCATGAAACATCTCTTCACTCGGCCGAACCTCAGCCTTAGGAGGATGCTGTTGCGCCGCCGTCGACGAATCCTTATCGTCCCCCGCAGCGAATACCACCGCTCCCAGCAGCAAACAGAAAAATGTCAAAATAGAAATCCACATCAAGCTCGAAATCAAGCGCGCACCTCCACCCATAAGAACCTCGCGGGGAAACAATCGCTAGCGTATCAAAAACGCATTCGCCTTCGGCGCAAGCCGCGCCCATCCGTGCGCAAGAGCGATGACTGAGGTGCCTCACGATGCTGTGGCGGACTCTGCCTCACGATGCTATGATAAATGCGCGGCGCGCCCCTAAGCGCGCACCACAACACTCCTCAGTAGCTCAATGGTAGAGCATTCGGCTGTTAACCGAAGGGTTGTAGGTTCGAATCCTACCTGAGGAGCCATTCTTGCCGGCCCGATTGATCCATCCCGAGGCGCGATTTTCGCGCTCCCAAGTCACCTGGGTTTTGAGAGCGAGTTCGCAATCCCTCATTGGTATTTCGTTCGTTACGAAAGCCGCCGTCCGGATCGCGATCGTCTTTGCGCGAGAGCTGGTTCCGGGATGAACCCGATTTCCACATGGTGGTTCGTTCAATCGTCACAGACGGCGGGCCAGGAGTGATGAGACAAGAGTAGGCGTGGGGAAGAATGGGTACAGTTTTGGAACCCGAAAAATAAGAGGGCTATAGCGAATGTGGAAAAATGTGAATAATGGAGTGGCGACGCAGCCGGAGTTCGCCAGTCAGCCGGCGCCTAAGACACTAGCGTCCGCCGGTAAGTTGCTCAATGAAGCGCCGGTTGGGCTGCAAGCTGTTGGCGAAAACGAAGGCGCGTTATCTACTACGGCAACGATGACGACGTACGCAGAGGCGGTGAACGAGTTCACGAAAAACGCGACCGCGTGTATTGGATTCCTTCCTTTGATCTCCAAGGCGCGGGATGGCTATGAGCAAGCTACAAGAGCCAGTGAGCAACTTCGCAAGGTGCTGGATGCGGGCGAGGAAAATCTTCGAACGGTCATGACGCAATTGGAGCAAGCGATCAACGTTCACGTGCCCAAGTCGGTTGGGGAAGGCAAGAGACCGGAATCAGCAAAGGTTGAAGCGATCCGAGGGAATAATAAAGCGTCGTGAGGGGGCTCCAGACAAGAGACGGCACTAATGACGACTGTGGTAATGAGGTGGGATTCCTAGCGCTGTAGCCAACAGTGGAGTTTTGTCGGCATTGCAACGATGTAACACCAATGTGCCGATTTAGCTATGAACGATGAATGTGAACAATGAAAATGAGGGGAGTTGCGGCGGCCCACCCTTCGGCTCCGCTCAGGGCAGGCTCCGTGAAACTGCCACGGGTGGGGCATCCCGCCCTTTCCTTCGTCCGAAATCATACTCGAACTTGTTCGGAAAACGGGGAGCAGGTCAGGCTGGCGCAGTTCGCCACGTTTGTACCTAGTTATTCACCTCGAGATCGATCGGGGCGGTCTGGACTATGCTCCCGCTGGTTCCCGTGATGGAGAGCGGATAGTCTCCGGCCGGAGTTGATGTTTCCGTGGTTATCGTCAGCGTCGAGGAGCCGGCCCCCGTAATCTTGGTCGGGTTGAACGTGTACGAAGCGCCGGATGGCAAAGAGCTGAGGGTCAGCGTGACAACGCCGTCAAAGCCGCTTAACACGGTGGTGGTCACGGTGTAAGCCGCGCTCCCGCCGGCATTAATGGATTGAATCTCGGGCGTCGCCGATAAGGTGAAGTTCGCTCCCGTTACGACGAGCATCGCTGTCGTGCTCTCGGTGAGGCTTCCGCTGGTCCCCGTAATGGTAAGTAAATAGGTTCCGGGCGGAGTATTCCCGGTTGTGGTTATCGTCAGCGTCGAAGAGCCTGAGCCGGTGATTGTTTCCGGACTAAAGCCCGCCGAGACATTGGAAGGCAGCCCGGTCACGTTGAGATCCACGACTCCTGTGAAGCCGTTCGTGGCCGTCGTCGTCACCGTATAGGTTGTGCCCGCGCCGACTCCGACCGTTTGAGTACCTGGAGAGGCAGCGACCGAGAAGCTCGGAGACGCGCTTACTACCAGTGTGGCATAGGGCTGGGTCGCCGATAAGCAGGCGTCCGCACAAGCGTAGTAGGTCAGCGATCCGTCGGTCGCACTGATCGTGAGCGGGTAGGTTCCCGCCGGGGTTGAGGTCGCAGTGCTGACCGTTAACGTCGACGTGAAGCCGGGGACACCCGAACTCGGGCTAAAGCCAGCCGTAGCGCCCGAAGGCAATCCCGTGACGCTGAAGGACTTTAAGGTTCCCGTATAGCCCGCATTTACCGCACTGGGAATCGAATAGGTGGTTACCCCTCCCGCTTTAACTGTTTGCGTGGCGGGCGCAACCGATCCGATCGTGAAGTATGCGACAGGCCAGAACATGAATGTTCCGTACAGGTTGTCCTGGTAGACCGCAAATGTTGCCGGTTGCGAGTACAGTGGGGTGCAGGGCTCGGTCGGGGATGGACAGGGCGGCCCGGTGATGGTGGCGATGTCGGTTTGCGTGTTGGTGTGAGTGACTGTGTCTTGCCAGGAATCCATCCAGGTGTTAGTCCAGCTCTGCTTGATGTCGAGCTGAAGCTGTTGCCAAAAGAAAGTCGCGTTGAATTTTTCTTCAAGTCCGAAGGTCTGGGTATAAGTGTTCGACCCGCCCTGGCTTTGTGAGGTCGTGCTCGAATATTGTTGGTTGTAGGTCTCGGTCTCGCCCTTTGTGCTGCCTGGCCCTGCTTGCGGATAAGCAAAGTCCGACGTGGCACCGTAGGCGAGGGTAAACCGTTCGTCCGTAGTGGTGGGAGGGGTTACGCCCGGCGCTAGCGTTACGAGATACCCGGGGGTGATGCAAAACGGATCTACAGCGCATATTTTCGCCAGATCGCTGGCGTTGATCGCTCCGCTTTGTCCGGAACCAAAAGTTTCTGTCGTTGTCCAATAGCGTGATAGCTCGCCCGCATCTTCAGGGTCGCAGGTGGGATCGGTTGCATAGCAGGGAGAACCGTTCGCTGTCTTAAAATTGCCATTGAGGTTGCCGACTTTCAGGGGCCAGACGTCGGGAATGTGCAGCGGGTAATTGTAATCGTACCCGTAGCCGTTCCAGAAGAGGCACGTCTTACTGCCGGTACAGCCGCTGTTGCCAGTGGGAACAATGGTAAAAAGCGCTACAGGATTCAGCCATACCCAGACAATGTCGTAGTCGTGATCTACTGGCATGTAGACGTTCGGAGTTCCTGGCGTATTCAGTTGTATCGTAGTCTGTTTGCTGGTAGTGATTGTGGTCGATGAATTTGACGCTTGCGTCCAAGACTGGCTCTCGCTACCCGTGACCGCCACTCCGCCCCCAAAGCCGAACATGTTCCCGACCGTTCCAAAACCGCCCTGATTGCTGCAGGTCGCCGACCCGGTAGCACCGCAAACCGAGATGCTGTAGGTGAAGTTGTTGGAAAACGAGCTGCTATTTGTGGCGGTGTTGCCGACAAAATTGGTGTCGGCGTAGGAGACGGAGCTACTTGCGTTGCCTCCCGGCGGCGCATAGGTTACACCCATGATTTTGTACTTGGGGTTGAGGTACCCGCTCGCTGCCTCTATCAACCCAGAGCCCCCAGTGGCCGCTAGAAAGTAAAGGCCGTCACTCGACCATTCGTTCGCGCCAAAGGAGCTAAAAGAGTTTTTGCACTGATTGCCAATGCGAAACCAGTTATGCTCGGTACTGGTGCTCTCGGGGAAGGTGTGCGCTCCGCCTGAAGGATCCGTGAATGTCCACACAAAAGTGGTTGTAGTGCTCGTTCCACAAGGGCCAGGGAAATTCTGAGTGGTTTGGGTGTTCGTTAGGCTCCCTGGGATCGACTGAGCGGTCGCCAAGGAAACGCCAGCTGTGAGTGTTAGCACGAGTAGGGTGAGGCCTTCACTTAAAAGCGTCTTTCTCATGGAATTGTTCCTCCTAGGGTCAGGACTAAGGGAGCGGTAGACGCAAGTGAACCCACGGGATTATCCCCCAGGTTTCAGAGAATAGATACAGGTATTTTCGCGGGTGACCCGATCAACACGGGCCAGCCCCAGCGAGATCAAAAGCCTAGGCCACCCCGCCAAGGTTCCGTTTCTAGTTTTGCCGGTCCGCGAAGCAAGCGACGATTCGAAATCCGGCTTCTGTCAGAAGAGGTAGCCGCTGGCGGTTAGGAACGATGTACCGATCAACCCGGTGGGAGTGAAAGTAGTGAAGGTAATAGTCGTTCCCGGGTCTGCATACAGGCGGACTTCCTGGGTGGCGACGTAAGTGTCGAATCCATTGGAGGGGGTGGTGTAGGCGAAAGTCAGCTGGATGCCCCACCTGTGGCGGTTTCACGGGTGGGCTGCGATGCCGATGGGGATCAGGAGATTTTGCGGATGTGAAGATCTAAGAGCTGTAGTAGCGGTGCAGGTTTGTCGGCATGGAAACGATGTAACAGAAACGCGACGATTTCGCTGTGACCGGTTGAACATCCGGGAGAGTTGCAGCAGCCTACCCTTCGGCTCCGCTCAGGGCAGGCTCCGTGAAAGTGCCACGAGTGGGGCATCCCGTGCCGTGTAGAGTACGGTTGGTCCAGCCCCCGAATTTCCCGAACGGGTTTTCGGGTATACGCATTGAAACCGCTCATATGCGGGTATCTGTCGGAGTTGGTAGCTCTTTTTGCAGTTCGTCGCGATATGCATCAAGCGCAGCTAGCAGGAAGCGGCTGTTTTCCTCGTGCATCTGTTGCAGGAATGTCATGATCGCCGTTTTGATTTGTTGTCGATTTTCGGGGGTGACCGGAGCATCTTTCGCGGGAAGGCTTTCGTCAAATTGTTTCTTGGCGCTCGCGTATTCGGTCAAGAATTGCTCTGCAATAGCCCGGCGTTCCGGTCCAAATGACTGCACAAAGACTGTACGATCAACCAACCCGAATTCCATAGCTTCTTGAGTCATTCGTTCTGAATCATAGAGTAATTGCCGATAGTGGGCCATGAAGTCGCTATCAGATAGGTCATCGCTGAAGTAAGCTCTTACTCGCTCGGGCTGCTCAAGATAAGTAAAACGAAAGCGCGAAGCCAGAATCATGCCAGCAAGTATCATCGACGTATTCTGATTGCCAATGAATTGTCTTGGAAGCGTTGGGACAAACACGATACCGAACAGATGCGCACCGTTGAAATATATGATGTGTCTCACAAGAATGGCGCGGTAAGTTCTATCGCTTCCACGAAATGTCGCTTCTGCTTCCGGCAAAGACCGCCCGGTTACAGCACAGACCATGTCGTTCTCCAATCGCTGAACCCAGGGTAAATAACCTCCGGAGGAGGTCTTGCCCATATCCTTGATCGAACCCCAAGTGGAGAAGGGAAGCTGTATTCCATCAAAAGGTGGCATCAATCCGAAAAGCCGAAATGTCTCGTAGGTACCCTTAGCGGTGGCACTTGGAGGAATGCTAACAATTGCTTCTCCCGCTTTGCAGGGAACGATGATCTCAAAACCAAGCTGTGTCGGAGTATCGTACTTGATGTCATTTCCGCGAGAGCTGCGGAAGGCCTCCATAAGTGTTTCTGCATTCCGGGTGAACGATTCGGTCTGTCTCTGGTAGCCTTCCTCGTCACCTGGAACATAAAGCTTTTGAAACTTGGAAATGTTGCGAAAAAATTTCACCAGGTCTGAACCCTTATAAAATTTTTCTTTGTCAAATTTTTCGCCCATAGAAATGGGTTCTGGCGGATATTGAACAAAGCAGTTTTGATGGGATCTAAATATGCCGGGATAATCTGCCAAGTCGTGAAAACATACCACTCGCGAGGATTCCGGGTGGTCTTTGTCTATGGTCTTACCTGCCGTAAAGACCCCAACTTCGTAGCCACAGTATTCACTCTGCTCTCCCGTATATATGCATAGGAGCCAGTCTGCAGACAAGAGGGCGTCTTGTAATTTCTTCTCCCATCCTTCACCAGATTCGATAGTCAAGATATCTAGAAAGCATGTGATGCGGTCCCGATTTAGTTCGATCAATTGATCATGCAGAATTTGCGCAATAGCGCGGTCGCGCCTGGCATAACTAATGAAGACGTTTACTTTCTCATCGCTCCGAGGAGTCTCTGCTGTTTCCATGTGCTGTACCTCCACGAATAAAAATAACTATCAATGTGATTAGGGTCGACGGTTTGCGCCGGCTATTGCCAGCCATACCCAGCCAGGGTCAAAGTTAGCGATCTTACTCGTCTGATATACAAACACTAATTCTCAACCGTATTTTCCTTTGCTTATTTTTCCAATCCTATCCACACCTTGGACTGTACTCCCGACGGAAGCCGACGAATCCTCGAGTCGAAATCCGGCCCCGCGGAATTGCTTCTCGCCTACGGATGTATAGTGTCTTCCAGGCCCATTTCGTTTCGACGGGGCGAGTGGAGCATCCCGTGCGAGTTAGAGTACGATTGGGCCAGCCCTCGGCGAAATATTCGAGATCAATTCGGGATGTTTCTTTGGAAATTCAATCACTTCCGGCGCGCATCAAGGCTCCACGGCCCTGCTCCGAACTGTGAGATGAGCAGCGCACCGCCCAGCATCGATACGTTTCTCATAAAAGTGGCCAACTGTAACTGGTACCTCATGGGATCGCTGATGACCCAGAACTTGTGCATCATGGGAGTGACGCCGATCAGAAACAGAGCAATTAGCCATGCGCCGATTTTGGCGCGGTAGCCGAGCAGAATGGAAAGCCCTCCGGCAAGCGCGAGCAAGCCCGCGATGGGCACGGCGATCGACGGGGGCTGCCCCACTCGTCGCGATGTTCGACGAGTGGGCACCATGAACCTCGACGGGTTTTTCGCGGAGAACTTATCGCGCGATCCGGCGCACGCGCAGTTCAGCTTTCCCCGTTCATTGACCAACACCGAATAAGATGAGGGAACAAGAGGTCGAGGCCTGTGGGCAGCCTAGCGTTGGAATGGCGCAAGCGAAATGAAATCTATGAATGGGCTAGCCCCCAACAGCGGCGGACAGGAGTGTCCGCCCCAAACGAGCTATTTTGCTGGTGACGTGGCCGGAGGCAGCGGGCCATCGTTGATGAGTAGACCTTTCAGTCTGCCTTTTTCGAAGGCGACGCCGACCACGGTTGGCTTTGCTCCCGGATGCTCGGCTGCCAGCAGCGCCGATGACAGTTCGCTGCACGCTTCTTTCGGCAAAGCGTCCAGCAGCTTCGACGAGTCGGCCTTGGCGGTCACGATATGCACATTGTCGCCGAGTTCGCCTGACTTCACCACGGTTGAGCCGGGCGAGATGGTGACAGTGATGATTTCATCCCCGCCCTCACGAAGCTTGCCACCAGGTGCGTGTTTGACCGTGACGTCCTCGACTGTGCCTGATTGCACCACAAACACCTGTCCGAGCGTGCCCGGCTGGATCTGACCAAAAGCTGCAAACCCTCCAATATTGAGGTGTTCCCGGGCACCCCTGGACAGGCCAAGGATGCATAGTTCGCACACGCAAGGCCCTCCACCCCACCAGCCATGGCACCACTGCTTCTGCAGGGGCGGGGTGACGGCGATGGTTACGGCAGCCGTGGCGTTGCCGCTGGGGCCATCGCAGGTGATCGAGTAGCCATCGAAGGTCTGGATCGGGTACGGGGTTGTGGTCATGGCGGGTGTTACGAGCAGCCCGAGCGGATCAAGAGGCGGAGGCGGTGGGGGGTAGGAGAGACCCAGTCTGGCGCCATCGTTGATGGCAGGGCTGGTGCCGCTCCAAACGGAGCTGGCAAAACAAGACGTCGCGTTGGTGGAGGACCACGTGAGGTATGCGGTCTGGCCCGGAGTTATAGAGGTGGAGCTGGCTGTGATGGTGACAGTGGGCGGCAGTACCCTGACGTGGACTGTGCCGGTGGCACTCCCGCCGGGGCCGGTGCAGGTGAGAGAATACGCAACCACTGCCACGCTAGGGTTGGTAGAGAACGTTGGCGTTACTTGCCGTGAGTCGCCGCCGTATTCCGGCGTGCCGGCCACGATCGGTGGGTTGCTGCCATTCCACGCGTTGCTAGCGTAGCACGGCTTTGGATTGGTGACTGGGGACCAAATCCTTGGCGCAGACCAGAGAAGCGTCGTAGGCTGGCCCAAGGCGACGGGATTGGGATTGGCTGTGATACTAACCGTCGGCGGTGAGGTCAGGCCAAACGCATAGATGTTACCGTCGTCGGATCCCACATAGACCACCCCATTGGCCACTGCCGGGGAGGACTCCACCGTACTGCCGGTCGTGAACTGCCACAGTTTTGCGCCGGTGCTGGCATCCAGGGCGTAGATATTGTTGTCGCCGGAACCAACATAGACCACACCATTGGCCACCGCCGGGGATGAGGTTATGGCCAAGGAGGCATAGCCTATACTCCCTGCTTGGAACGGCCATCCGGCCTGCACGCTGCCCGTCCCAGCGTTCAGTGCATAGACGCTGCTAGCTGGCTGGTCGGAAAGGGGGTTGCTTGCGCCCACATAGACAACCCCGTTGGCCACTGCGGGGGAAGAGAACCCGGAGGGGTTAAGAGATGATCCTGTAGGGAAGCCCCAACTCACACCTGGCCCTGCGGCGGAAACATCTGAATACCCTGAGTACACGACGCCGTCAACCACCGCTGGAGCGCCGGACAGCCCGGTATCGCTACAACCTGACCCTGAATTTGTGCCCACGCCTGTGCTGGCGCTCAGTACGCAATAACCCAAATACACCGTCTCATTCGCCACCGCTGCGGAGATAGACACTTCATCGAGAGTGCCGGCGTCCCAATCAGGCGTATCCCAGAGCACGGTGCCCGTGGCGGCGTTGATGGCGTAAACATTGACGTTGTCCAAACTGGCGTAGAGTACGTCGGGTTGGACACCATTGATCAAGACGCTAGCTACCGTCATTGAATTGATAACTGGGAATCCAGCGCCACTGGGCCCAAGGGAAAATTGCCACTTCTGTGTGCCTGAGTTCGCGTTGATAGCGTAAATGATGGTGTTGTCCGCAGCGACGTAAACTACGCCGTTCACTACGGCCGGGGAGGACTCTACGTAAGAGCCGGTGGAGAACGGCTTCGGCCACACTAGCTTGCCCGTGGTGGCGTCGATGGCGTAAACATTGCCGTCCTCTGACCCGACGTACACAACCCCGTCTACCACCGCTGGCGAGGAACGGACGGGGGCTTGCGTGGGAAACTTCCAGAGCAGCTGTAGGTATGGCGCGTTGGAGGAGTTGAGCGTGGTCTCGTTGGGGTTATAGCGTCCGCCGGCCGGCGTGAAGCCGAACTGCGGCCAGTCCTGGGCCGAGGCCGCAGCGCACAAGATGCACGACGCGATACACAGTGAGAAGAGCGTCCTGCGGATGACTGAGTTACGACGACCTTGCACCAGAACCATCCTTTTGCAGATGGAAGATTAGCACGCGAGGACCGTTAAATCCATTTGGAGAAAGACTGGGGGACAGACGGGACGTTCACCAATTTCCATTTCGTCGAAAAATTCGGGAGGGTCGGTCTTTCCCCGGCTTCGCGAAAATCGACAGCTACTCCATTTGTTTATTTTGACTGCCGAATCCGCTCTTGCAGGAATTGCCGCTCTGGTTCCTGTTGGGTCAGGGCCAGTGCCTTCTCATACGAAGCACGAGCCTCGGCTGTCCTGCCGAGCCTGCGGTACATATCTGCACGGGCGGAATGCGCCAGGTAATAATTTGCCGAGTCGCCATGTTCCAAAGTCAAAAGCAAAATCAAAAGCAAAAGTCAAAAGCAAAATCAAAGGCGTCGGACAGGAGTGTCCGACCCACATGAGCAACTTCAAGAACTTCACATGCAGCGCTTCGCTCGCCATTAGACCCGCAGACGCGGCTTCCGTCGGGCAGTCGTCGGAACATCTTGGCCCGTTTTGATCACGTGGGGGCTGGCCCAGCCGACCATTTTTCCGATAAGGCTACATAAACTGCCACGGGTGGGGCATCCCGTCCCGTGTTAGCGTGCGGCTGGGCAGGCTGACTGGAGTTAAACGAAGGCGGCACCTTCGTGCCAAGCTGTAGCACGCAAGAGCCATTTACCCTCTGCGTGGATGGGTTTAGTCTCGTTCTTGAGCAGCACTTGGGGGAGGGCTGATCAACATACGTCCCGTGACTCAAACCGAGTCTGGGGCGTTTTGTTTTGCACGAAAAGCGGCTGATTTACCTCATTGCGCCAGCAAGCGAGGGTAGGGAAGCATCGTTTAGGCTCCTTCGACAGCGCGGCTCCGACGATTCCGCCAGCGGCCCGATTTAACCTGGAGTCCGCTGCTCCTTTGTTGAGTCGAGACTGGCAGAGGCCGGCTAAAGAGTGTGCGTGAGAACCAGTCTTCCGCCCCTTCCGGGGGCTTGCTCGTTTCCCGCTTTTCACCCACAGCTTACGCTGTGGGCTGAATTCTCGCGCCGCCCTTCGACTGGCTCAGGGCAGGCTTTCGCGGCTGAACAGGGAAATTCGTTCCACTGCGAAACTCAAAATCTAGTTCTCACGTAGTCTCTAAAGTCCTCTCAGCACGTGCCGATATACGAAAAAGACAATATGGAGGGAGAAGAAATCAGGCCTCCTGTCGCGTGGAGAATAAGTAGAGTCTTATGCCAATAACCGCCCTCATCGTCGACGACTCCTCGGTCATGAGAAAAATCGTAGAGCGCTCATTGCGCCAGGCCGGGCTCGATTTAAGCAAGGTATTCGAAGCAGGCAACGGGGCGGAGGCGCTCAGCGTGCTGCAGGGAGATAAAGTGGATCTCATCCTTTGTGACATCAACATGCCGGTGATGGACGGCTTAGAGTTTGTGAAGCAGCTCGCCGGAGTGGAGAACGCAAAGGGGACGCCGGTCGTGATGATTACGACCGAAGGCAGCGAGGCTCATGTGGTGCAAGCGCTTTCGGCGGGAGCGCGCGGCTATATCCGTAAACCGTTCACGCCGGAACAAGTGAAGGAACAGGTGATTCCAGTTCTGGGAGGGAAGTCATGAGCTCCTCGAAGGAACTACTGGCAGCCGGTGGCACCCAGGAGAGTTGGGCGCCATTGCTGGAGCTGGCGTTGCGCGAAGTGTTCGAACTGATGCTGGGAAGCCAACTGACTTTGCCGGCAAATAATGAAGAACCAATGCCCAAGGAAGTCACGGCGATGGTGGGGCTGGCCGGAAAGCTGTGCGGGCTGGTGGGCGTGCATTGCAGCGGAAAGTGTGCCGCGCTGATGACCTCCAAGATGCTGGGCGTTCCCCTGGATAAAGTCGGGGCGGACATGTCGGATGCGATGGGTGAAATCAGCAATATGGTTGCGGGCAATTTCAAGAACAAGATTTCCGGCCTGGGCGACGGTTGCATGCTATCCCCGCCTACTGTTATCACAGGGACCGACTACAGTATGTATTCGCTGGCAGACTCGCCGGCGCTTGAAATCAGAGTGATGTTTGAAAACATGCTCATTGTTATTTCCCTTCAGATCCATTCATAACCCAAACATGTGATGAAGGTGTGCCAGCTCTTTACTCGGGCAGGCATCTGCTTTTCCAAAAGAGCGATTTTCTAGAGAGATGCTCCTTCCTGGAGCAATGCCTTCCTAAAACTAGTGATTTTCTAGAGGGATGCTTTCTCCCTGAGGCCGTGCCTTTCTAGAGTTAGTGATTTTCTAAGTCTAGAACTGAAAATATATAAAGGCCGTAATCCACATTCGGAACCAGATCTCGCGAGACAGTGTCAGACCTCAGGGGCTAAAGCCTCACTCGTTTTGCAAAGTCTTACGGCACGAGTGGAACTCGTGCCCTTCCCGATTTCTGACCAGAGCCAAACCGGTTTAACTTTTTCCCGCGGCAGCACTCGATCCGAAGATAGTCGAAACCAGATTGAAGACTTCTCCCGCGGCTTCGTCGAGCTCGAAGGTGAAGCGCACGAGATCGATGCCTTCGAGGGCGCGATACTCATGCAAAAGGATGGCCCAGGCTGGATTGTTGGCCAGATCTACTTTGCGGCTCTCATAGTAGCCATACCCCATGTTGCGCATGCGGCAGAGCAGGTCACTGAGGTGAACCATGGCGACCAGAGGTTTGGCGGACTCGCTCAGTTCAGGCGTGTGGTGGAAGGCGATGACCTGAATTAAATCGTCGGCCAGGTGCCATTTTTCAGCCAGTGCGCGGCCTGTCTCGCAGTGGGAGAATCCCATGGTGGCGCGTTCGGCTTCATCGAGAGGAATCTGTGCCTGAGTAGCATTGGCCGTTGCTATGGCAAATTCCTTGGGAAAGACCATGCAGTTTACAGGAAAACCGATATCGTGAAGCAGCCCTGCCATGTAAGCCTTGTCGCCGTCGGGTGCGGCTAACTTCTCGCTGAACTTCCGGCAAACCATGGCACAGCCGAGGGAATGCCGCCAGAACATGGTAGGTTCGAGCGGCCAGTTTTTAGCAGGAAAAGCGCTACCCAGGCAACACGTGAGAAGAATCGTTTGGACCCGGCGCAAGCCGAGGCTGATCACCGCGCCCTTGATCGAGTCGGGCGTCTTTGCCAGCCCAAACAGCGGGGAACTGGCGACGCGCAGGCACTGCACGGCGATGGTGTTGTCGTAGGAAACTAACTTGACGACCTCGTCCAAC
Organism: uncultured Acidobacteriaceae bacterium; assembly: GCA_963808195.1. GTDB lineage: Bacteria > Acidobacteriota > Terriglobia > Terriglobales > Acidobacteriaceae > Sulfotelmatobacter. The sequence continues at coordinate 427,226 of CAWEEW010000001.1, forward strand.
TTAACATTTTCCGGCGGCAAGTTGAGCATTTCGAGCAAAGGCAGAAAAACTGCGGGGATGGAAGGCATGGTCTCAATGCGCGACACGCGATCCTGGATGGTAGCGGTAACAGAAGTTGTGGTCATAGCTTGCCACTCGAGAGGGACGGTTTCCAATAGGCGATGCTGCCGGGAAAATGGACAAGGTGAAACTTGTCATTCAAGTTCAGCAGCGACTCCGAGGTTCCGAGAAAGAAATAACCGCCGAAGTTCAGGTTGGTGTAGTAATGGTTGACTACCTTGGCTTTTGAGGCGCCGTCAAAATAAATCAGCACGTTGCAGCAGAAGATTAGATCCATACCCTTCATGAAAAGCATCTTGGAGTCGTCCTGCAGATTCAGGCGGCTGAAGGTGATCAGCTTCTTGACTTCGGGACGGACCTGCAGCTTTTTTTCATCGAGCGTGGTGAAATATTTGCGCTTGTAGTAGTCGGTGGTATTGCGCAGCGCGTAGTCGCCGTAAATGCCGGCCTTGGCGGTTTCGACGGAACGGTCATTCAGATCGGTCGCGAGAATTTCGACGGTCCAGCCTTTCAGGAGCTTTTCGCTTTCTTCCATCATGTTCATCGCCAAGGTGTAGGATTCCTCGCCGGTGGAGCAGCCGGCGCTCCAGATGCGCAGCCGCTTCGTGATTTGCTTGGTTTTCTCGACGACAATCTCAGGAAGAATGACCTTGCGCACCGCATCGAGCTGGGGCTGGCTGCGGAAGAGGCAAGTTTCTCCGATGGTGATCTCGTTCAGGAGTTGCCGAAGTTCGCCGTCGCGACTAGGATTCGCGGTGAGGTAATCCCAATAATCGCGGGAGGACTTTGCGCCCATCACTTTCATGCGGCGCACGCAGCCATCGGCGAGAAGATAAAGTTTTTCATCGGCCTTATAGATACCGGAAACCTTGTAAACCAGGTCGCGGATTTGCCGGTAGACGGGATCGACGGGTTGGGTCTTAGTAGGAGCGGTTTGGGGGGCAGTCGTCATTTTGCGGGATGCTCCAAGGTGGCATAGCTGTTCAGGTGAACGGGGGCGTGGGAACTGCGACTCTGCACAACCCGGCGGGTGATTTCCGCCGCAAGTTGACCGAGAGGATAGGCGGCATCGGCAAGGCCGGAAGCATGCACCAAACCGGGCATGCCCCAAACGATGGAGGAGGCTTCGTCCTGGATGATCACGCTGCCTCCAGCATCGCAAATCTCCTGCGCCCCGAGCACGCCGTCCGAACCCATGCCGGTCATCACCACGGCGAGAACATTTGCGCCGTAGGCGGCTGCCACGGAGCGGAATAGCACATCGACCGCCGGACGGCAGGAGTTCTCAGGGGGCGATTGGTTGAGACTTAAACGAGAGGAGAGGCCAGCACGCGTCACCTTCATATGAAAGTTTCCGGGAGCGATCCAGGCGTGGGCGGGAGAGAGAACCGCGTTCGCGCTGCCTTCTTCTATGGGAATGGCGGAGCGGCTGGCGAGACGCTCGGCGAGCAATCGGGTGAAAATTGGCGGCATATGCTGGACCAAGACGATAGGGACCGGGAAATCACTGGGGATCCGGGGCAAGACTTCGGCCAAGGCGTTCGGGCCTCCGGTGGAAGTGCCGATGGCCACAATCTCGATACGGGAGTTAGATCGCAGGCGAGCTGTTACAGGAGGACGGGTACGCGGCAACGGCTGCAGCTTCAGAGGGGATACGCCACACAACGCCTTGATCTTGGGGATGAGTTCGCTGCGGACGCGAGCGATGGCCACTTCGGGACTGCCCGTATTGCTGGGCTTGGTGGCGTAGTCGGAAGCTCCCAGCGCGAGGGCGTCGAGTGTGGCAGATGCGCCGCGCTCGGTCAGCGTGCTGAACATGATGACGGGCAGCTTAGGATACAATTTGCGGACTTCAGCCAGGGTTTCAAGGCCGTTCATCACTGGCATTTCGACATCAAGGGTGATGAGGTCTGGCTTGAGCAGGGGAATCTTGGCGAGGGCGATGCGTCCATCGCTGGCCACACCAACTACATCGAAGGTACGCTCCGCCGACAGGGTGTCAGAGAGCACCTTGCGAATCACCACCGAATCATCCACCACAAGAATGCGAATACGGCTCATGACAAACTTATTTGGTCCCTTTCAAAACGCAGGGTGCCGATCCCGGTCATTCGAAGCATGGTGAACGTCGCCCTCATCAAACCTGGTCGAAAGCGCCCTGATACTAGGCCGACAATCTTCGCGGAGATTCGCAATCTTCCTTGAGAGAGTTTTAATTTTCGGTTCAAGTTCGATTCCGCATGCAATTTTGGCGAACGCTCTCTCGCGCCTATAGGCTGATAATCGGCGGTGCTGCGGAAAGCTTTAAGGGAGCTTCACAGAGTCGATATCTCGCCGTGGATTCCCGTCATCTGCGAAACTTCGGCGTATATGACGACGGTACTGACGGCTATCGCGGCCAGCACCACACCAAATCCGTTGCCGATCTGTTTGCCTAGTTTCAAATTGCTGAACTCCTCCGCTTTGAAGGTTCAGTCGACCTAGGCGTGAGCCGCCATGCTCCTGGCTGAGGCACTTTTACCGGCGCCGTTGTCGATCCTAAACTGCTCGACCAGGCGGCGCAGTTCGGCGGAAGTCTCGACCAACTGTTGTGCCGCCTTCTGCGTGTCGGCGGCTCCGCGCGAGGTGCTTTCGGCAGCCTGGGACACGCCGGCGATGTTGCTGGTGATCTCGCCACTGGAGTGCGCCGCCTCGCTGACGTTGCGCGACATCTCGTTGGTGGTGGCATTCTGTTCTTCCACGGCAGTGGCGATGGTGCTGGAAATGTCGTTGATCTGGTTGATCACGCCAGAGATCGATGCGATGGCGTCGACGGCGGCTTTGGTGTCGGTCTGAATGGCTTCAATCTTGCGGCTGATGTCTTCCGTAGCTTTCGCGGTTTCTTTGGCAAGTTCTTTGACTTCGTTGGCGACGACGGCGAAGCCTTTGCCGGCTTCTCCGGCGCGGGCGGCTTCGATGGTGGCGTTCAAGGCGAGCAGGTTGGTTTGCTGCGCGATCGAGGTAATGACTTTGATGACCTGACCAATTTCCGCCGAAGAGTCGCCCAGCTTGGAGACGGTGGCAGTGGTAGTCTCGGCGACTTTGACGGCGGAGCCCGCGACCTTGGCGGCCTCGGTGGCGTTCTTGGCGATCTCTTTGATGCTGGCGCCCATCTCTTCGGCGCCGGTGGCGACGGTTTGCAGGTTCTGGCTGACGGTTTGTGCGGCGGTGGAAACGACATTCGCCTGCGCGGAAGTTTCTTCGGAGTTGGCGGTGATTTGCTGGCTGGTACTCGATAGTTCCTCGCTGGCGCTGGCTACTTGCACTGCGTTTTGTGTGATGTCCAGGATCATGCGCTTCAGGCTGCCGTGCATTTTGTTGATAGCTGTAGTGAGGTCGCCGAGTTCGTCCCGGCTCTGGATCTTCAGGTCGGGGTGGGTCAGGTCTCCATTGGCGATGGCTTCGGCTTGGACCAGAACCGCATGGGTTGCGCCTGAGATGCTTCGGCTCAGGTAAAGAGCCACGAAAATGCCGATACCCAGGGCCAGAGAGGTGGTAATCGCCATGGTCAGGTTCATCGACCGGTTTTCCGCGTTCATCGTCTGCGTGTTCTCCTCCAGCATTTTGTCGAAGGAATCCGCCATGTCGCCGAGGGGCTTCTTAAGCGCTTCAACGACCACCGTGGCCTTGTCAGCAAATTCATTTCCGGCTTTAGCGACAGCATCGCGTTCGGTGCCCGTCGCATTTTTCATGGCCGCCTCTTGGACCTCGCGGAGGGCGGGAAGTTGCTTCTTGGTCTCGGCGAGCCGGTCCCGGTTGGCCTGCTCGGACCAGCTGGCAGACAATACGTCCAGTCTGGAAATGTCCTTCCCTATCTCGTCCCAGTTCGAGTCGAAAATCCTCTTCCCGGCCTCCCACCGGGCTGATTCGCTTCCGGCGAGGATCACCTGGCGACCTTTGCTCTGCGCCTGATTCAGGTCCCTCTGCAGGTCCTTCAAGGCGCCGATGGTGGGGACGCGCACGGTCATGGCATGGTCCTGCGTTTCCTTGATGGCGCTCGCCTTCGAGTAGGTGAGCACTACGCTAAGAACCATGAGGGCGAGGATCGTGCTAAAGCCCAAGCCTAGTTTCCTGCCGAGTGTAAGTTTCATTTTCTTCTGTTCTCCTTGATTCCCAAATTAAAGATCACGCGCACAACAGCAGTAATCGCAAGTTACGACGTTCGCCCAAAGGCCGGCCTAGCTGGCCGTCCGTCATCAGCCACCGACCGCGGCGGCTTCGATGGCCGCCGTCATCTGACAGGCTTTGTCGATGTCGAGCACATGCATGAGCCGGTCGTTGAGTTTGTGGACGCCCAGGATCATGACGCGGATCGATCCGCGCAGAGTTTCTGGCGGAGGTTCGAAGGTGTCTTCTTCGACTTCGACGACGTCGCCGATTTCATCGACCAGCAGGCTGACGGAGCCGTCCTCGGAGCGCACCACAACATTCATGGGGCGAGCGCCGGGAGGCGCGGGCTCGAGTTCGAGGCGTCGCCGCAAATCGACTGCGGTAACAATTTGGCCGCGCAGGTTAATGAGTCCGCTGACCACATCAGGCGCCAGGGGAACGCGAGTCATTTCAAGCGACCGGATGACCTCCTGAACGCCTTTCAATTCCACGCCGAAAAGAAGCTTGTCGAGATAGAAAGTGCAAAACTGTGAAGTGTGTGCCATGGTTTAGTTTTAAATCTCCTAGTTTTGAACCACCTAGTTATGGGATCTAAGTTCCTAGACCCCTGAGTAGCCTCCTGAATTCCGGGCCACCTAATTTCAAGCTAGCTAGAAGCCATCTCATAAATCCTCGACGGTTGGAGACGGGTGTACCTCGGGGGCTAAAGCCCGCGTCATTCTTGGCTCTGGGTGGCACGGCTGAAGCCGTGCCCTTCCCAAAACTGATTTATGAGATAGCTTCTAGTTCGGAACCAACCTAGCGCGACCACCTAGTTCTGAACCTTCCGAGTTGTGAATCACATAAGTGACCACATAGTTCCGAACCTATAAGTTAAGACCCTCCTAATGTGTGGACCTTCCAAGTTCCGAACCACCTAGTGCTGAACTTCTGCCGCGCCGACCGCCAGACTCTTCGCCGTCTCCTGGCGCGCGAGGCTTGATTCCGCAGTGCGCAGAATGGCCGGGATATCGAGGAGTTCCGTGACCCGCTCGCCGATTACGACCGTATAGAGAACCAAAGGGCGGGTCGCGGGCGAGCGCACGTCCGCGCGGTCTTCGATGATGTCAAGAATCTGCTCGACGACCAGGCCGAAGGATCGTCCCTCATGATTGAGAACCAGCACCTGCAGAGGAGGAGAATCGGCGGTGGGCGGGACTTGCAGCGCGCGCAGCCGGTTGCGCCGTTCTTCAAGCACCACGCTGAGGCGAACCAGGGGCATGATCTTGCCGCGGTATTGCGTGACCCACTGACTGCCTGACATTTCCACCTGCGCGACGGGAAACTCTTCGAGGCGCGCAAGGGTGCTGAGAGGGATGGCCATGCGCGAATCGCCAGGGCCGGCAAAGAGCAGGAAGGTTTGCTTTTCCGCTGCGGTGTCCGCCGCCGCGGTGGTTTTTGCGGCGAGGGCGCGATCGCGGGTTTCGGTGATCACGCCGGCGCGCTGGGCGAGGCCGAGCACGTCGAGAATGAGCGCTACTTTTCCATCGCCCATGATGCTGGAGCCGGCAAAGGTCTTCACCGTTTTGAGCTGTTTGCGCAGCGGCTTGACGACAATTTCTTCGGTGTCGTTAATCTGGTCGACCACCAGCCCGAATTGCCGTCCATCGGCTTGCAGGACGACGATGTTGACCGCACCATCCTGTTCCGCGGCGGGATGGGCGTCGGACGCGAGTTTCAGTTCGCGGCTGAGATACACGAGCGGCAGGAGTCGTCCCCGCAGCCGGTAGACGGGCGCGCCGTGAACCAGTTCGACGCTCTTGGCAACGTCCTCGGCTTTGATGCGCACCAGTTCGAGCAAACTAACTTGGGGAATGGCGTAGCGGTCGCCGGCGCAGGTCACGACCAGGGCGGGAATGATGGCTAAGGTTAAAGGAATCTTTACCCGTACTGTGGTGCCGGCGCCGGAAGTAGATTGCACGTCGACGGTGCCTCCGATTTTTTCCACGTTGGTCTTTACCACGTCCATGCCGACGCCGCGGCCGGAAACATTCGTGACTTTTTCGGCTGTGGAGAAGCCGGGAAGAAAGATAAGGTTGAAGACTTCCCGCTCGCTCATGCGGCCCGCCTGTTCGGCGGTAATGATGCCGCGATCGAGCGCTTTCTGGCGAATGCGGTCTGATTTTAAACCGGCGCCATCGTCGGTAATCTCGATGTTGACCTGGCCGCCTTCATGAAAGGCGCGCAGAATCAGGCGCCCGGCTCGATTCTTGCCGACCTGGACCCGGGTTTCCGGAAGTTCGATGCCATGATCGACAGAGTTACGCACGAGATGGGTGAGCGGATCTTTGATGGCTTCAATGATGGTCTTATCGAGTTCGGTCTCTTTCCCTTCCATCTCGATGGCGACTTCCTTGCCGCACCCGAGAGCGACGTCGCGCACGGTTCGCGGGAACTGTCCCCAGATGTTTCCGATGGGCTGCATGCGGGTCTTCATGACCTGCTCCTGCAACTCGGTGGCGATCAGATTCATGCGCTGGGAAACGGCTTGAAGACTGGTGTCATCGACAGTGTTAGAGATCTGCAGAAGCTGATTGCGCGCCAGCACCAGCTCCCCGACCAGAGTCATGAGCTTATCGAGAACGCTGACGCCTACGCGGATGGATTCGGCGGCGGCATCGCGGGGTTTGGCTTCGAGTGTTGGCTGCGCTGCTATCGCTTCATCAGGCTTGGTCACGCCCTTCGACACGAGAATCTCCCCCAACCGCTTCGCGTCGCCTTTTCCCTGGTCCTGTAAGGAAAGATCAATCTCTTCTGGCCGCGCCGCACCGCCGTCGACCAAGTCGCCACCAATCTTGCCGCGAGAGGGTTTGCGCTTCGGCTCGCTTTTTCTTTGCTCAGACGCAGATGGCTGTTCTGGAGCCTGCGCGGATAAAATTGGCGGGGGCTCTTGCGCTGAAGCCGAGCGGCTCGGCTCAGCGGAAGCTTGCGGCGGCGATGAGGCAGGGCTAGCCTCTGCAGCGTCTGGAGTTAACAACCGGGTGAGAGTTTCCCGCAGCTCCGGATAATCGTTTGCACCATCCTGCCCAGTCGTTTGTATTTCTTTGAGCATTTGGCGGACCGCGTCTACCATGCCGAGCAGTGCCGTGGTTAGTTCTGGGTTGAGCGTCAACAGTCCATCGCGCAGAAGGGTGAGCAGGTTTTCGCCCACATGGGCGACTTTTTCCAATTTGTTGAATCCCAGAAAACCGCAGGTGCCCTTGATGGTATGAATGGTGCGAAACACGCCGGCTAAGGCGGCTTTATCATGGGGATTCTTCTCGAGGCCGACTAAGTCGCGGTCAAGGCGGTCGAGGTTTTCATAGCTTTCGACCAGAAAATCCTGGACGATGTCGCTATCGCTCATGGGTGAATTTCCTTTCTTAACGGGGAGTCATCCCAGGCAAGGCACGAGGTCAGGCCTCGGGATGTTTCCAGAAGCACTTCCGTAGTGTGGAGTGAGTGAGATTTCATCTTCGCTGAGGAACGTTCTCGTGCGTCTCTTCAAGTTTTCCATCGACACGGCGAAGGGTTTTCATTAGGGACGATCTGGAGGGAAATGCAAAAGCGCGAAGAAGGTAAGAGGCCGCTTAAATGGATTGAGGATAAACCTCAGTTCGCTGAGGCATTTCTAAGAATGGAAACGTGAGGGATGTCTTCGGCTTTGTCCAAGTCGCCAAGCTGTTTGCAACTGGCGGTGCCTCTCCCGCTAATTCTTTTCCGGCTCAGCTTTTTCCGGTTCTCGGGGCAGACCCTTTTCGATCGGCTTGCGGGGGAGCATCTGGTCGCGCATAGCGGCGTCGTAGACGAAGCTAGCGACAATTACGGCGGCCTGTTTCAGATCGTCGGGTTGCAGCCGGTCGTAGACATCCATATTTGAGTGATGGGTGCGGGTTTCGTACTCGAGAGGATCCTGAATGAATTGGAAACCCGGGATGCCGACCGAATTAAACGAGAGGTGGTCGGTGCCGCCGGTGTTGCGCATGGTGAGCGTGGTCATGCCCAGATCGTTGAAAGGCTTCATCCAGGTTTCGAAGATGGGAGCGATGGCTTCGTTCTCCTGTAAAAAAATGCCGCGAATTTTGCCGCTGCCGTTGTCGATGTTGAAGTAGGCAGAGACTTTAGCCTGTTCGGGTTTCACGATGACATCGCCGGCTTCGCGCCGATTCACCGTCGGCATGCCTTTCATGGACGGATCGTCCATCGGAGGACGCGAGCCGAAGTGATGCTCGACATAGCTTTGAGAGCCGAGCAGCCCTTGCTCTTCGCCGCTCCACAGGCCAATGCGAATGGTGCGGCGGGGTTTGATGTCGAGCGCTTTGAGAATGCGAACGGCTTCCATAGTCACGATGGTTCCGGCGCCGTTGTCGGTGGCTCCGGTGCCGGCATGCCAGGAATCCAGATGCGCGCCGAGCATTACGACTTCATCCTTTTTGTCGGTGCCGGGAATTTCGGCGATGGTGTCGTACTGCATGGGATCGTCGTCGTAGAAAGTGTTGGTGACATTTAATTCCAGCGATACGTCTTTTTTCTGCTGGAGCAGGCGCACGAGGCGGGTCCAGTGCTCGAGCGCCATGGTGAGTTGAGGGACGGTGGTGGTTTCGCCGGTTTTATAGGAACCACCAGACTGGACGAACACCGTGCCGCCGCCGGATGTCATACGGCTGTGGTCGATGACGGCCAACACTTTTTCGTCGGCGAAAAACTGATTTACGTCCTTGGTGAACTGCTGGCGTTTGGCAAACTCGGCAAAGCGCGTGGGCGGATGTTCCCCTGCGATCTGGTAATCGGCGAGCTTGGCGAGATCATCGTCGCTGAAGCGTCTAGAGGGAGGGTCGGTGATCAGCTTGGCGTCGGCGTCTGTGCCGGAGATCACGATCATCCCGGCGAGCTTACCTTTGTATTTGTCGAAATCCTTTTTGTCTTCAACGATGACGCGGACGCACTTGCCCTGCACGACGCCGTTCGTTCCGGGGGTCCATGCTTTCGGGTAGGCGATCAGTGGAACGATGTCGGGCGAAGTCATGCGAACGTTGACGTACTGGTTGGCCCAGCCGCGACCGAACGGCCCCCAAGGCTCGAGGTGCGAGTTGGAGAGCCCCATCGCGGTCAGTTGGTCGCGCGTCCACTCGTTGGCGCGTTTCATGTTGGGCGAGCCGGTGAGTCGCTCCCCGATTGAATCCATCAATCCGGTGGCATAGTCCATCACCTTGGAGTTGTGAAAGCCTTCATAGCGGATACGGCCGGTGGTTTCGAGATCCACCTTTTCCTGAGACTGCAGGGTTGCCACCGAGGACAGCACGAGCAGACAGCAGACCAGCCAAGTGGACCTCTTCATTTCATCGAGCTCCTTGCAGAGAAGATCAGAGCACCGATTATACCGCCTGACTGAGCGATGAAAATGAAGGCGAATGTAAAGAAGTTTCAAGGCTGTCGCGAATCACTCTTTCTTGGCTGATCCTGCGGATGGCTTGGCGGCGCTCTCCGGTGGCTTTGGGTTCTTGTCTTCCGGCTTGGAAATCTTCTCGTCTGGTTTGGAGTTTTTCTCTTCTGGCTTCGCGCTGCCTTCCTCCGGCTTTTTCCCCTCAACGCCCGCGGACTGTTTTTGCTCTTTTCCTTCTGCTTCTTTTATTTTTTCGTCACTCACCGGCACGTACTGAACGATGAGAGAAATGCGGCGGTTGGAAGGATCAAGTGGATCGTCGAGCTTACGCAGCCGTTGATCGGCGAAGCCACGGACCTGCGTGATTTGGTTTTCGCCGACTCCGTTGGCTTGCATCAGGCGGCGGGCAGCGTTGGCACGATCGGTCGACAACTCCCAGTTGCTGTAGGTGCCGGTTGCGGCGTAGGGCTTGGAGTCAGTGTGGCCTTCGATGGAAATTTTATTGGGCATTTTTCCCAGTTCCTGGGCCAGCGTGATTAACAACTCGCTTCCGTCCGAGTCGAGCTTGGGCTTGCCCAGGTCGAAGAAAGTTCCGGAAGCTGACTCCGAGAGTTCGATGCGCAAGCCCTCGGCCGTGATCGTCATCTCGATGTGACTTTTAAGCTTTTCAAAGTCGTTCATCTCCCGAATTTTCTGCTGGAGCTGGTCTTTCAGTTCGGGCATGTTGTCTTTGGTGACAACGAAATTCTCGCCCGAGCCTTGCAGGACCGTGCCTGCTTTTGACGCGGTGCCGTCAGGGTCCCGGAAATAACCGCCCACAGCCTCCTGTACTGGTTTGCTGCTGCTGAGCAGCCACAAAACAATGAAGAGAGACATCATCGCCGTAACGAAATCGGCATAAGCGACCTTCCATGCGCCGCCGTGATGGCCACCGTGGCCGCCCTTTTTCTTGAGGATAATGATGGGGCGTGTGTTCTTGTCCATGAGAGATTGGCTGCGAGATTATGCGGAGGCGGCCGCGGCGGCTCCGCCGCCTCGGCAGGCTGCCTCCAGTTCTTTAAAGGATGGGCGAACGTGGCCGGGCACGGCGCGCCGCGCCACTTCCACGGCCATGATGGGTGCAGTGCCTTTTAGAAATGACACCATGAGAACGCGCAGCACATAAAGGTATGCATGTTCGTCGTCGGCAAGTTTCACCATGTTGGACGCGATGGGCCCGACCAGGCCATAGCAGAGAAGAATTCCTAGAAATGTGCCGACCAGGGCGGCCGCTACTTTTTTCCCAATCTCTTCCGGAGGTCCACCCAGGGCGCCCATCGTGATCACGATGCCCAAAACGGCGGCTACAATTCCGAGACCGGGCAACGAATCGGCCATGGTGGTAAGCGCGGCCGTGGGCACTGCAGCTTGATGATGATGGACCTCCAGATCGAGATCGAGCATCTGATCGAGATCGAAAGCATCAACGCCGGTGATAGCCATGCGAAGCGAATCGCAAACAAAGTCCATTGCATGATGATTCTTGAGCACCTTTGGAGCTTTCGAGAGCAGAGGACTTTTTTCTGGCTCTTCTACATCGTTTTCGAGCGCCATCAATCCATCTTTGCGAGCCTTGTTCAGAAGGTCGTACAGAGTCTTAAGCGAATCCAGATAAGCCTGTTTGTTGTACTTGGAGCCGCCAAAGACCCCGCCAATGCCGCCCGCAAGCTGCTTAAGAATATGAAGCGGATTGGCAACTAGGACGGTGCCAATGGCCGCGCCACCGATGGTGACCAGTTCGGCCGGCTGAATGAGTACCTTGAGGTTGCCGTGTTCCATCAGGTAGCCGGCCACCACAGAGCCGAACACAACGACAATGCCGATAATCGCGAACATGAATAGCGCTCTCGCTCAGCTCCTTTGCGGCGAATTGATCCCTGCAGCAGCGGCGGCTCGCGCGGGCCGGGCAGTGGGTTGGCTTGCCTGCAGTACCTCATGGACGCGCTGCAGGATCGATTCAATGGCATCGCCCGGCAGAGCTCGGGCGCATCCAACCGAAACTGCCACCGACAAATCCTCTCCCCACCACTTAATGCTCACACTCGATAACATCCTGAATATGCGGCCGCTGATCGCGTGCAGCGCTTCCTCGCTACAACCCGATAGAATCGCGAGGAATTGGGCTTCATCCCAGGTGCCAACCGTATCGCTGGCGTTCACCGTATTTCTCAAGGTTCGGGCGAGCACTTGCAGAAGAGAGCGTGCCGCTCCCTGGCCATACTTTGAGCGGAATTGAGGCAGCTCGTTGACCTCCACGCAGACGATACCGAACGGAACGTGGAGCGTGGTGAAAGTGCCCAGAGATTCCTGCAGGTGCGACTGCATGATCGCCGGGTTGGGCAAACCCGTTACATCGTCCAGCCATCCGTGTTCCTTCATGCTGCGGTCGTTGTCGTCTGCATTGTGAAGCGCAGATTCGTCTTCGAAGGTTTGAACGGCGCCGATGATCAGTCCATGTTTATCGCGCAGGGGAATTATCCACGAGTGCACCTGCGTTCGATATCCCGCTTTGTGGTGAATGAAGTTCACCGCTTCGCTGGGTGTGGCGTCATGTAAGGCGTTCGAGAGCGGGCAATCCTGCGTGCACATTGCACAGCTGATTTCGTTGCAATGAAGAAGAATGTTGTCCGTGCAAAAATGGCCCAGCACTTCGATGCGCGAATAGCCGGTAATTCGCTCCGAGCCGTCGCTCCAGAAGACAATCCTTCGGTTTAGATCCAGCACGCTGATGCCGATTGGCAGAGCGTCGAGGATGTCGCGATAGATATCGGGATCCTGAAAGGGCGGCATGAGCTTTGCTGGATTACTGAATTGCTCATCGGCAAGGACGCTTGCCAACTTCACACGAAGCGGAGTCGTGGGGAGGAGAACTGGCATAAGTCGGAAAGGCTCTGTTTTTCCCGAAATTTAGCGGATGGCACTTTTAGGGCATTCATGTAGCACGAGAGTGCCATTTGCAGAATTGCGCCGTGAGTTTACCTTCGCAAGTGAGCAGTTCTGGGGGAGGGCTGCCCGGGCGCCTCGATCTCGAAAGAGATCGAGGCGCTCGTCATTTTGGGGTAAAACGGGTCTTGGGTTTAGGTAAAGGCGGGTCTTGGGCGTTAGGTCTCAGGTTTTCCTAAGACCTGAGACCTGAAACCTAGGGACCCGAGACCTAAGACCGCCCGTGCAAGCTAGTTGGTAGAGATTGTGAAGTTAACCGTTATTTTGGCTTGGGTCTCGACCGGTTCGTTGTCTTGAAGGTGGGGTTTGAAATGCCATTGCCGGACTGCGTCCTCGGCGGCGGAGGCGAGAATGTGAGGGCCGCTCACCAGGCGCAGATTTTGAATGATACCGTCGCGGCCAATCATGGCCTGCAGAATTACCGATCCCTGCACCTTCATTTGGCGCGCCAGTAACGGATAGCTTGGTTTTACGGGGCGAGCCACAATGTCAGATGCGTCGGCTGATATTTGCATGCGGTCGGCAGCATCGCTGGTGACATTCGCCGCAGTTTGGGTTTCGACGACAGCGCCGGCATTCGTCTGCGACTCAGCAGTTGTTCCCGGCTGCAAATTCACGCGCACGGAGCTGGTGCCCGGGCGTATGGTGCGATGAGTATCGCCGGCCACGACTTCCACTTCCAGAGGGGGTAAAACTGTTCGTGTCACCGCGACCGGAGGCGGGGGTGTTGTGGGACCGGACATCGGTGAGGTGGGCGTCGCGATCGCCAAGGCCTTGGTCTGTTTGGTTGTTCCGTGCTTTGACTTCGCACTCGGAGCCAGCTTAGCGACTGTTGCTGGGGGGGGCACGCGAACGTCCGAGGCTGCCGGGACACTCTCAACAGGCTGGTCGGAATCGGCCTCTGAGACAGCATCTGTATCGGGGAACCAGAAATCGCGTTCGTGCCAGAGCGCGATGCCCAGGGCCAATAGAAGGATACAAAGAGAACCAAGCATCAAGCCGCGCTGTTTGGGATCTTCATTCGGGCGCACGGGGACACGGGCGTGGGGTTCGGCCAGGAAATCGCGCTCCGCTTTCGGTGGGATGCTCTTAAATTCGGACATGCGGACCCGGACCTTCCTGGGGGAAGCTCAGACGACAGTATGCCTTGAAAACCCGCGAAATGCCAGTAAAACGTGCAATCTAACTGCCCCACAAGGGCTATCATTACCAGGTCTAGGCCGGTTCGCATGGAGCCTTTTTTCCATGGGCCGGAGTGAAACTTCCGGGGTTTTGGCGAATCCCATGCAGCGGACGGGTTGAGCTTTATTCTCAGTAAGATGCGCAGGGAATAGCTTGGTCGAAGATGATGAACGATCCGGAAAATGAGGGAGGGAAAATGAAAAGCGAAGAGCCCTCCGAAGAGGGGAAGGCCCAAGAAACGGACGGCCGCAAGCTTGATGCCGTCAACGTCTATGCCGAGAAGAAGGATGAAGCGAATGTTGCCGAGGAAAAGATTTTCGCGAGCGCGATGAACGAAAACTTGATCGACGAAAAAAAGTTCCGGCTGGTCAGCCGCCGTGAATTATTAAAGCTCACTCCCGTACTTGCGCTGGGAGCATTCGCCATTCCGGGCCTGCAGCAAGGGTTGCTGAAGAAGGGTCTCGGTTTTAGCGACTGGGCTTCGGCGCGCCTGTTCCGCTCCGGGCATCATGCCACGACTTTTGAGAATGCCGACGTGGTGCCGTTCGATAAATTTCCGATCAACGGTTATGACGTGGACGATCCCGGAGTCGATTTGGAAAATTGGAAGCTCACCGTGAGCGGAGCCGTTAAGAAGCCGGGCCGATATACCCTTGCGCAAGTTCAGGCGCTCCCCGCTATTCGACAGAACACGCGCCACGTTTGCGTCGAAGGCTGGGACGTGATTGGAAGGTTCGGCGGGGCGCGGCTTTCCGATTTTCTAACGATGATTGGAGCCGACCCGACGGCGAAATATATCACGGTGACCTGCGCCGACGATTATTACGAGTCTCTGGACATGGCGACGGCACTGCATTCTCAGACTCTGCTTTGTTATGAGATGTACGATCAGCCTCTGACTCGCGAGCACGGCGCGCCGCTGCGATTGCAAGCTCCCACCAAAGTTGGTTACAAGCAGGCCAAGTACCTGATGGAGTTGAAAGTCACACACGTGCTCGATAAGGTTGGATATTGGGAAGATCAGGGATATTCGTGGTTTTACGGGCTGTGAAGTTGGCGTCTTGCCGGCTGCTGCCAGAGTGTCATTGAAGATGGAGGTTTGAGCGTGAGCGGTGCGGTCATCGAGATCATTCAAGAAAAAGGTAAAGAGAAAGATAGCGATCCAATTGTCGTGGCGCGAGCGGCTTACGAACATCCTTTCGTGGTGAGGCTGTGCCACTGGATCAATACGGTCGCGCTGTTTGTGATGGTGGGCAGCGGCTTGCAGATTTTTCGAGCCTTTCCCAGCTTCGGCGCCAAAATTCCGCAGAAAGATTTGTTGCACTGGCCAAAAGCGTTCGCGATTGGCGGCTGGCTGGGCGGGGCGTTGCAGTGGCATCTCACATTCATGTGGATCTACATTGCGACCGGCGTTTTGTATCTCGGTTACCAGGTTTTCAGCGGAAACTATCGCCAGGTGTTATTCACGCATCGCGACATCCCCGGCGTGTGGCCGATGGTGAAGCATTATTTCTTTTTTGGTCCGAAACCGGTAGTGCGGGAATCCTACAACCCGCTGCAGAAACAGGCTTACACCAGCGCGATTGGTCTGGGAGTGCTCTCGGTGCTCACCGGACTGTGCGTCTGGAAGCCCATTCAATTTTCGTGGCTCGCATGGATGATGGGAGGTTTTCACTATGCGCGCATCTGGCATTTTGCGGTGATGTGGGCCGTTCTGTTTTTTGTGTTGGGACATCTCGTGATGGTGATTTTGCACGGCTGGAATAATTTCGTTTCCATGCTGACGGGGTGGAAGAAGGATCCGGAGTACTGAAGGGCGGCATTGGTCTTATGGGAATTGTTGATTTTTGAGTGCTGATGGTTGATTGAGAAGTTTGCGATTGGGTCTTCAATCTGCAATCAAAAATCAGCAATCAGAATCAAGAAGCCTGCAATCGGTTAGCGGCGCGAGATCGTGATCACGATGCCGGAAGCAAGAATGGCCTTGAACATTACCGTCAAAAATCCGGAGCAGGCTGGCAGCGCGCGGGACGCAGATCTGATTGCGAAGGTGCAGAGCGGACAGAACGAATTGTTTTATGAGTTGGTCCGGCCGTATGAGCGGCGGGTTTATGCGGCGGCTCTGGCTATTCTGCGCAATGAGCAGGATGCAGAGGATGCGGCGCAGGAAGCGATGCTCAAGGCGTTCGCGAACATCCGGCAGTTCCGGGCAGAGGCGCGCTTCAGCACCTGGCTCATTCAGATCACGGTGAACGAGGCCCTGATGCGGCGGCGAAGGGAGCGAACTGTAGTCATGGAAGGCATCGACGATCGTCATTCCGGGCCGGGTGAGGCAGAGAGTGACTATGCTCCGCGGGACTTCGCCGACTGGCGCGAGATTCCCTCGGAAGCTTTGGAACGTAAAGAAGTGAGGCAGCGGCTGGCTGAGGCGCTGGCTACGCTCGATGAAAAATACCGGCAGGTTTTTGTGTTGCGAGACATGGAACACCTGAACATTCAGGAGACGGCGGATGCGCTGGGAATCACGGTAGCTTCGGTAAAGACGCGGCTGTTGCGGGCGCGGCTGATGCTGCGCGATCTGCTGGCTGCCGGATGGAAGCAGGGCTGGTTCAGCCGGCTGCCATTCGAGAAGGGGACCAAGCCATGGTAGAGAGCCTAAGAAATTGTGAAGAAGTGTGGCGCGAGATTTCGAATTACATCGATGGCGAAGTGGACGCGGGGCTGCGCTCGGAGATGGAAGAGCATTTTAAGGTTTGCAAGCGTTGCGAGTCTGTGCTGTCAGGGACGCGAAATGTGGTCGCGCTGTATGGCGATGAGCGAATGTTGGAAGTGCCCGCAGGTTTCAGCCGGAGGTTGGAGAAGCGGCTGGCGCGGAATGCATCGGGTGGGGAACAGAGATGGTCGAGTTGGTCGGCATGGCTAGTGCCGGCGGCCGCGGTGGTCTTGATTGCTGCGGGCGTGCTGCTGATGAATTCGCTGACGTTCAGGAATTTCATCCAGTCCCGGCATGCACAACCCGGCAACAACGTTCCTGCTGACTTGGTGGTCGTAGTTTCCAATGGATCGAAGGTGTTTCACGTGCCGGGTTGTCCTTTTATTCATGACAAGGCTTCCGAGCGAACGATGACGGCGAAAGAAGCGACGCGGGACGGATACGTGCCGTGCACGCGATGTTTGCGGCAGTATTTGAAGACGGGATTAGTGCGTCACTCCGCACGTGAGGTCGCGGAAGCGCCGGGTGCCGACATGGATGAAGATTCGCAGGCTCAATTTCTAAGTACCGCGGCCCATTAGGGCTTGATATCAACGTGTCATCCCGAGTAAAACGAGGGACCATGGTTTAGTTTGCGGCCGTCTCAGCGCCAGCGAAACCAGGGTCCCTCGCTTCGCTCGGGATGACAATTCGCTCGGCCCCGAAGAGAGTTTTCAGCAAGCAAGCTGATCGCGGGAGATCTTTAGTCCGTTCAGATTGCCGAGGGCGGTGACGGCGATGGATTCGGTTTTGAAGAATTCTTGCGCGAGAGTTTGCAGGTCGTCGGCGGTGACAGCTTCGATTTTTTCGATCAGCTCGTCGAGGTCCTGGAAGTGGTCGAAATACATTTCCTGGCGGGCAAGGTTTGACATGCGCGCCGTGCTCGATTCGAGCGAGAGCATCAGGCTGCCCTTGAGCTGATCTTTGGAGCGGCGGAGTTCTTCTTCGGGGACGCGATCATTCTTCAGGTTGCGAAATTCGTTTACCACTGACTTTACAACTTTCGCCGCCGAGGTTAACGAAGTTCCGGCGTAGACGGCCATGCATCCGGTATCGCGGTAGGGATTGAGGTCGCTATAGATGGAGTAAGCCAGACCCTGGCGCTCGCGGATATTCTGGAACAGGCGCGAGCTCATGCCACCGCCGAGCAGCGTGTTGAGAATGTAGCCGGCGTGGCGCTTCTCATGGGCAATAGGATAGGCCGGAACCCCGATGCAGAGCTGCACTTGCTCCAGCGCCTTTTTATTTCTTAATACAATGCGGGGAACGATCTTGGGTTCGGCCGAGTGGAAGCCGTTTTGAGCGGGCTTGAGGTGCTCGAAGTGTTTGATTACGAGGTCGACGAAGTGATCGTGATCGAGATGCCCGGCGGCGGCTACGATAATGTTGCCGGGGGCGAAGCGATGCGAGTAAGTGTCGAGCACGGTCTGGCGCTCGAATTTCTTTACGGTTTCTTTGGTGCCGAGGATCGGCTTGCCAAGCGGATGGTCTTTCCAGAAGTTTTGCGTGAAGATTTCGTGGACAAGATAATCGGGATTGTCTTCGTCCATTTTGATCTCTTCGAGGATGACGCCGCGTTCGCGGGCGATGTCCTCGGCAGTAAATGTAGGATGAAGAACCAGGTCGGTAAGAATCTCAAGCGCGACAGGAGCATTTTCGTCCAGCACCTTGACGTTAAAGCAGATACACTCCTTCGAGGTGAAGGCGTCCATGTTGCCGCCGATGGAATCGACTTGGCGCGCGATCTCCTCGGCGGTGCGGTGCTTGGTGCCTTTGAACACCATGTGCTCGATGAAGTGGGAGATGCCGTTCGATTGCGGAGTTTCGTCGCGCGAGCCGGTCTCGAGCCAAATGCCGATGGAGGCCGAGCGGATGTGCTCCATCTGCTCGGTGATGACGGTGAGGCCGTGCGGCAACACCTGACGGCGAATATTGCGGACTTCTTTTACCATGAGTTAGGTTTGATCCCGGAATCGGCTCTGAAGGTGCTTTACTATTCTTACATATCTGGCGGGGTTGGGTGGGGTGCGCGGGCGTAAGATTTTAGTGGCTTAAAATCAGTATGTTGCATTGGTTGTCGTAGGCTTCACAGGAAGAATCGGGTTTCTAAGGTATGGCTGAACCTCTGACATCATCGCTGGTCGGTATGGACCGTGGGGAACTCTCAGCGCTCGTAAGCAACGCGGGTCAGCCGAGCTATCGCGCCAAGCAGATCATGGATGCGGTGTACCGGCAGCGGGTGGAGACACTGAAGGAGATTTCTACACTGTCGCGGGAGTTTCGTGAACAGTTGGAGCAAGTCGGAGTGAAGGTTGGGGCCGCGCGGATTGAGAAGAAGTTTGCATCGGTGGATGGGACTGTGAGGTATTTGATCGGCTTCGCGGATGGGCAGAGTGTGGAGACGGTGTGGATGCCGGAGGGGGATGGCGGGGAAGCGGGGGATGGTTCGGAGGCTGGAGCGGAGGCGGAATCCGAGTCTTGTACCTCGGGGGCTAAAGCCCAGTTTCTAGAAGAAAGCTTTGATGCAGGCCTGGAAGGCCTGCGCCACCCTGCTAAGAATCGCACCGATCGGAATTGGACCGGACAGAATCGCACCGGAAAGGATCGCGGCAGGCCTGGGCGGTCGACGATTTGTATTTCCAGCCAGGTGGGTTGTGCGGTGGATTGCCAGTTCTGCCTGACGGCGCTGCTCGGGGTGAAGCGCAATCTGACTGCGGGGGAGATCGTAGGTCAGGTTTGTGCGGTGCTCAGAGATCAAGGAGTTTCGCCGCCGGAGGATCGCATCAATCTGGTTTTCATGGGCATGGGCGAGCCGTTCTTAAATTACGAGAATTTCATGAAGGCGTCGCGTCTGCTGGTGGAGTGCGTTGGGATCGCGGAGCGGCGAATGACGGTCTCGACGGCGGGGATCGTGCCGCGCATTCGCGACTTCGCGGAGGAGAAAATTCGGCCCAAGCTGGCGATTTCTTTGAATGCTTCGAATGATGCTTTGCGCACGCGGCTCATGCCGCTGAACAAGAAATGGAATCTAGAAATGTTAATGGCGGCGGCGCGCGACTTTCCGTTGCGCACGCGGGAGTGGATTACGTTTGAGTATGTGCTGCTCGGAGGAGTGAATGATCATCCGGAGAATGCTCGAGAGACTGCAGAATTGCTGCGCGGATTGCGCTGCAAGGTGAATTTGATCGCGCTGAATCCAGGGCCGGGGATCGACTTCACCACACCCAGCGCGGAACGAGTGGCGGTTTTTCAAGAGATTCTGCGGGCAGCCGCAATCCCGGCATTTGTGAGGCGTCCGAGAGGCCGGGACATTTACGCCGCTTGCGGACAACTCAAGCGAACGGTTGAGATTGCCATATTGCCGGTACTGCAGCAGGAGTCTTCTCCGACGTTTTCTGCGCCGCGGGAGAGATGACGGGAATTTCGATGCGGATGGCGACGCCGGTGTTCTGCTCGTTCTCCCACAATATTCGTCCGCGATGCTGTTTCAAGATTCCCTGACATGCGCTCAGGCCCAGCCCGGACAGCGGCCTGAGAGAATCGGGATCGGGCGGAGCATTTCCCAACGTTTTTTCTTTACTACTCACAGCTTCTTCGGCGCTGCAGTCGGAGATGTCTATGCTGGCAATGCCATTCTGGAGTTTTGTGGCAATCGTAAGGGTTCGATTGCCGGCCTCATCCGCGGCGTAGAGCGCATTGCCAAGAATCTGTACGAGGACTTGGAGTAATTGGTTGGAGTCGCCCATTACGGGCGGCATTTCCATGTCCAGGTCGGTGTGCAGTTCGATTTTGTTAGTTTGCCACTGGGCCTGCGTAAGCTTGATTGCGGTTCGAAGCAACGTGTTGAGATCTACGGGAGCCATGGCCGCGGGACTTTGTTTGGCGAAGCTCAACA
Organism: uncultured Acidobacteriaceae bacterium; assembly: GCA_963808195.1. GTDB lineage: Bacteria > Acidobacteriota > Terriglobia > Terriglobales > Acidobacteriaceae > Sulfotelmatobacter. The sequence goes on from CAWEEW010000001.1 coordinate 447,647, forward strand.
GACTCGCCACCAGCGACTTGGTGCGACGAACCTGCTGCCCGATTCGTCCCGCAAGTTCGCGCTGTTCTGGACTGAGCGGGGTGGCGAGCAGGATGTCGGAATATCCCAGCATCGCGGTGATCGGATTATTCAGTTCATGAGCGGCGCCACCCACAAGCTTTCCGATCGAAGCCAGTTTTTCGGATTCCGTGATTTGGGCTTGCAGCCGTTTCAGGTTGGCGAGGGAATCTTGCGATTGGGTCAGTAGACGAAGTAGTTCGAGGTCGAGCACGCGCTGGCGCACAAAGACCTTGATACCCATGACCAGAGCCGCCAGAAGGGTCAGTACCAAACGGAAAGAGCGAATCCGGTCGGGAATCGAGTGATCCCACAAGGCCCAGGCGGCGAATAAGGGAAGCGAAAAAACGGCGATCATGCCCAACCTGGCCAGCCACACGCTGTGGGAAGTGGAAGTTCTAGGCCCGGCGGCCTCGGGCTCACCTGCGGTCGTCAGCAAACCGATTACGGTGATCCACACCATGGAAAGCGCCAGCGGCAAGTCGTAGAGGCTTCCGCTGTAGTAGATGTTACGGCCAAGCGCCCAATTCGCGATGTAAGAACTGGCGGCATAGGTCAGGCTGGCCCCGAACAGACTGGCGTAGAAAACTCTCCAGCCACCTTTGCTGCTCAGGCCGGCCACGACCAACGCAGTCAGAAAGGCAAGCTTCTCGATGAGGTATACCGAATTCAGATTACGGTTGTATGCGGAAACATCAGCAAAGACATACTGCCACGGAATAACGATGAGAACGTAGAGATATATCCACCAAACCAGCATCAAGACAAAATCGAGGCGGCGGAGGCGGGTGGAATAATCGTCCGGAGGGGCATGGGGGCGGAGCGCCAAAGCAGCCATGAGCGGCACGATATGAAGAAAAAGAATAATATCGGCAGCGAACAAGTCGGGAACTTCGGCGCGTAACCAGACTTCGTAGTAGGTCCAGAACAACTGGTAGAAAAGCCAGAAGCCCATTCCGCTGGCCATGAGTATCCAGAAGAGGCGCAGGCGGCCGCGCGACTGAAGCGCACGCGGGATAAAAGCAACCGTACAGGAGAATAACAGGAGACACTGAATGACATCGCTAAGAGCGGTCAAACCAAACGATTTGGGCAGAATGAGAGCAGCCAAAACCAGGGCCGCCAGACAGGCCACGGCCCCTGCGATCCAAATCTTGGCGAATCTTTGCACGCAGGCTCCTGGCCGTAATTCTAGACGCGGATGAGCGGAGACTAAGATTACGGAAGTAACCCGATACATGCCCTGTCCCGCGGATGGTTACCTGCCAGAAACCTGCAAGCAAAAGTTTTGCTTGCTCCTAATCTTTCTTATCAATAATATGCGAGCATTCTAGGTTACCCAGCAAATCCGCTTCAGGCGGGAAGTGATTTGATTGCAGGCTGACATCCACCAACGAACATTGGGAAGAACGCAAGCCCCTGCCGATCCCAGCGAGGTTCGCCGGATCGAGCGATGGCTGGCGACCGCGCGAGTGTTTTTAGCGGTTTCAGCGCTGGTCGCCATTCGCATGGACCCCACAGAGCTGGGTAATTCGCCGGCGGCCTACGGGCTTCTGGGGTTTTACATGGGCAACAGCATCCTGGTGCTGATGCTTCTGCGGCGGCGCAAGGCTTCGACCTCCCGGTTTCGTATCCTCGTACATACCGCCGACATTGTGTGGCCGGCTTTTATCTCGGTGTTTGGCGACGGTCCGAGAAGCCCGTTCATTTTGTTTTTTGTTTTTGTCCTGACCGCAGCGGCTTACCGGTGGGGCTTATGGGAGACGCTGAGCACGGCGGCGGCTGAAGTGGTGCTGCTGTGGGCGGAGAGTTTCGTGCTGTTCCATGTTGTGGTGACAAGTGGCGGAAGGTTGCGTTGGCCAATTTTTTACGGGTTGCAGATCAACACCACCGAGTTCGAACCGAAGCGGCTCTTCATGCTTTCCGTCTACCTACTGGTGATGGGATTGTTGCTGGGCTATCTATCCGAGCAGCAGAAGCATCTACGGGCGGAAAAGGCGGCAGTAACCCGCATGTTGGCAAAAGTGAGAGTGGAAGCGGGGCTGACGGGTACGCTGCAACAGATGTTCAGAGAAATCGCGACAATGTACGGTTCGGCACGGTTATTGCTGGCCTCGCAGGAGATTCATAGCCACCGCAGTTTTTTGGGCGAGTTGCGCAGCGCGAACGGGGAATCTGGCGACTTTGTGTGGCTGGAGTCCGGTCCGAGAGAAGCGAAAGCCTTGCTCGAGGATTTTCCCGGAGAGGTGTGCTACGCCTCGAAGGCCAAGGGGCGCCTGTCTGTGACCGCGCTCGATGGCGAGGGCAATCCTTTGCCTGCGTCTTCCACTGATGCACTGGTTCGACTGAACGAACGCCAACCTTATCAGTCTGTGATTGCGCTATCATTCGCCTTCGGAGCCGAGTGGCGGGGACGTGTCTTTCTATTTGATCCATCGTGGCGGGGCGAGACTAACGAAGAGTTGCGCTTCATGCTCGATTTGTTGCGTCAGGTTGGTCCGGCAGTTTACAACGTTTATCTTCTTCACCGGCTGCGGCGTCGGGCGGGGGCTGCGGAGCGAGCTCGGTTCGCGCGCGAGTTGCATGACGGCGCAGTGCAGTCGCTGATTGCTGTGGAAATGCAGGTCGACGTTTTGCGGCGTCAGGCGGAAAATACGCCTGACGTCGTGGGTGGTGAGTTGGGCCGAATTCAAGGCCTGCTGCGGGAAGAGGTTCTGAAGCTACGGGAACTAATGCAGCAGATGAAGTCGATCGACGTGGATGATCGTCGACTCCTAAGCGTGATTGTTGACGCCGTAGAACGATTTCAGAGGGAGACCGGGATTTCGGCTCGTTTCGTAAGTGACATCGAGAAATTACACATGCCGGAGAAAGTTTGCCGGGAGTTGCTGCGTATCGTGCAGGAGGGCTTGGTGAACATTCGCAAGCATAGCGGCGCGCATCATGCTCTGGTGCGTTTGAGCTGTACGCCCAGCCAGTGGAGTCTGACTCTGGAGGATGACGGCAAGGGTTTTGCGTTCTCCGGTCGTCTGAATCAGGAACAACTGGACCAGTTGGGCAAGGGGCCCATGATCATCAGGGAACGAGTTGGTTTAATTGCGGGCGCACTCACGGTAGAATCGAATCCTGGTCTGGGAACGCGCTTGGAAATTAAAGTGCCGCGAGGCGGAGAAGGCTTGGATGAACTTTAAAAAGGCACAACCGGTTCGCATCGTAATTGCCGACGACCATCCAATTTTTCGTGATGGCTTGCGCCGGCTCCTGGAGGCTGAGCCAGACTTGAAAGTGCTGGGCGAGGCATCGGATGGCGCGGAGGCGGTACGGCTCGCTCGCCAAATCAAACCTGACATTCTTTTGCTCGATCTGGCGATGCCGAAGCATCCCGGATTGGAAGCGCTGCGCGACCTGAGCACGGGTACGAATTCGACTCCGGTGCGCGTGATTCTTCTGACTGCGGCGGCGGAGAAGAGCCAGATCGTCGAAGCCTTACAGTTAGGCGCCCGGGGAGTGGTGCTAAAGGACTCTGCCACTCAGTTGCTTCTGAAGGCGATTCACACTGTGATGTCGGGTGAGTATTGGGTGGGACGCGAGAGCGTATCCAACCTGGTGCAATACCTCCGCACCCTGGTGCAATCGTCGAGCGACGAAGCGCGTCAGAAGAAATTTGGCCTGACTCCGCGCGAGTTGGAGATTGTGGCAGCCGTGGTGGCAGGGTACTCCAACAAAGAAATTGCGGAGTACTTCAAGATCAGCGAAGACACCGTCAAGCACCATCTCAGCAATATCTTTGACAAATTGGGCGTTTCGACGCGTCTGGAGTTGGCATTGTTTGCGGTGAATCAGTCGCTGCCTCTGAAAAGCATCGTTTGATGCCAAATGGAAGAGCTTACAGGCTCCTAATGGGGGTAGCACTTCTGTGCTATTGGCGGAGGGCCCCCCCGAACCTATCATTGGATTGATCCAAAACCAGCCTCGGGAACAGAAGTTGATCGGTCGCAGAAGTCAGTGACCATTCCCCCTGTTCGAGTTAGAGGGGGCGGTTAAGACTATCCTTTAAGGAAACGGAGCCCGCGGCAATGACTTTACAAAACCTTTGGAACAGACTCGGCAGAGACGAAAGCGGACAGGATATCGCGGAGTATGCAGTGATGCTCGCAGTGATTCTTGTGATCGTGGTCGGCACCATCCGGCTGATCGGTTCCAACGCTAACAACGTCTTCTCGAACGTGGGCAGCTCCCTGCAGTAGGAAATCGGGGAATCTTATCCAATCTCACAGAGCCTTCCGCCCTGGAAGGTCCTTTGTCTTCTCGAGCGCTGAATGCCTCACCGGCGACTGCCGCACGCAGAGCGCGGTGGGTCACGCGCAAGCGATCCCAATTACTTTATTACTTTGGAGCGGGCGCGGTGACAGCTACCTTGTCACTCGCCGGAGTCGAGAGTCGAGTGAGGTAGGGAAAAAATGGCGTGATCTCAAACGGCATTTTCTCCTTTGCAGAGACTAGAGCAACCGGCTTTGTCTTTGCCAGCTCAACCTGATCAGACCATGGATCAAGTTTGATCCGCCCGCCGAGCGGTAACGCGGCAATCTGATCGGTTCGCTGAGGATCCAATTGGGGCGCGGAAGCCAGCAGCTCCGACATGCGAACGTCTTTGCCGCCCCCCAGATTGTTGCCCAGATGCGGACGAATCAGGTTGGGGAGTTCGGGGGCGCTTTGCTGCAACGCCTTCAGAAATAATCCCGCGCTTCCCAGCTTGTCTTTGTACGGAGAATTCTTGAGCAGCGTGAGAGCCTTGGTGTCCGCCGCCTCTTCGTCGGCCGGCCGGCGTTTGAAATCCAGTCGCTGGAAAGAATCTTCGTCGGGGAAGAACATGCGGTCGTTGAACGCCAGCTTGGTATCAAACTTGTGCCCGAGAACAATGTGACTCAGTTCGTGAGCCAGAACCATGGCGAGCGAAGCTTCGTCAGGCAGCACGTCGAGCAGCCCGCGGCTGACCACAATGGTGTGTCCGATGGTGAAAGATTCCAGCGGAGAGGTAAGCAAGACGCGGCAGCGAACGTCAGCCTGCAGGTCGATGTTGTTGGTGACCAGCAGGTTGTTGACGACCGTCAAAAGTATTTTATCCACGTCGCCGGAGGGGGCAAGCAACCCTATTTTTTGCAGGCGTTCGACTACGTTATCTTCGGCTTGCCGCTCCCACATGCGTTGCGCGACTACGGGACTCGGGTCTGCCGCGACATCAGTCTGATCCTTTACTGACTGAGGAGAATCGACCAGAATCTGAGTGAACTCGGAATTCTTGTTCAAACCTCGAAGATCGTATCCCCAAAGCCGCGTCTGGGCGCGGAAGTGCAAGTCGCGGCCCAGGCCGGTTTTAAGATCCGATTCCTCGCTGTAGATGTATGCGGGCAACCATGCTCCAGGGCGCAGGTTGAGTCTCCAACTGTCGAAGTGCAGGTAGAGAGAGTTCTTGGGGTGAGGATAGTAGGTCCCGTTGAAGCGGACGACGCTGTAGTCCTGATCTTCCACCCAGATGCGACCGAGGAACCGCCCCGGCGGCGCACTCTGCCGAGGCTGGACATCGATCACGAGGCAACGCACTTCTCCGAGAAATTCACGGCGAACAAACGTGAAATCGTAATATTTTTTCTGGAAATCGGTGTCGAGAACAATCATCTGCGCGAAGCCCAGTGGCAGGAATTGAACCGCATAAACGCTGGTGAGCTTACTCAGCATGCGGTGCCCGAAGCCTGGCTGACCTACGAACGAGGTATCCTCCGGACCATCGCTCATATCCAGCCGCCCCAGAAAATATTTGTCTTTGACCATCTGGGGGTTTCCGCTCCTGTCGTTCTTGAGATCCTGCAGATAAGTCTCAACCATTGGCCGCATGTGGCGCATCTGTGCCAGGAAGAGATGCTCTCTTTGGATAACGCGGTCCATGACGTCGTTGAATGAGCCGGGCGGCGGAGCCGAAAGAGTTGATGCGGAGGTGCCAGCGTCGGAGCTAGCATCTTGCGAGAACGCAGGGAAGGCTGAAACAAGAAGAAGCAGAATCGAGAGCGAACCTACCCGGACAATGCGCATAAAAAGCCTTAGGGAGCTAGCTACGCCAATTGAAAAATAATGTGTAAGACCACCGTGGAATCGGCCGGCTGGCCATTCCGCATGGCCGGTTTGAAGTGAATTTGTTCCGCGGCCCTGACGGCGTTGTCGTCGAGGCCGTGACCCAACCCCTGTACTACCCGCAATACGCGCAGATTGCCGGAAGCCTGAAGCGTGACCTCCAAGAGAACCTCGCCTTCGATGTGAAGGTTGCGGGCTTCCGGAGTATAGGTCGGAGTCGGCTTGGAAAGGATTTCCGCAGGTACTGCATGAACGATCGCAGTTTGCGAGACTTGCGAGTGCGTCGTAGGTGGGACGAGAACGTCGGCATCGCCAAAGCCACTCTGCTGAACGACGGCTGCTTGAGTGTGAACGCGATTGTCTGCGATTGCGGTGCCGTTGCCGAAGCCGGAGCTTGTGACCACAGCGGGCATACCTTTGGAGCCGCCGGTTCCATTGCCATAGGCGGGGCCGGAGGGCAAATCGAAGGAACCCATAGCGGCGACTGTAACCGGCTTGCCCTGATTCGATTTCGCGGGCAGCCCATTGGGATCGCCAAAGCCGCCGGTCTGTATCTGCGCCGGAGCTCGCGCGATTGTGGGAGGAGCCGAACTGCCTGTGGAAAACACGTTCGTCTTGACCGCTTGCTGTGGAATAACGGGCGCCGGATCGAGAGGCAGGTCCGGTTTTCGAGGAGCGATGCTAAGCGAGGGGACTGGCGTTTCTTCCAGCACAGCCTTGGCAATTAATTTCTGTTTGAGAGCGGCAGGACGTATCGGAGCCACTGGCGATTCGACCCGCTCTACCAGTACGGGTGGGAGCGGAGGTTGAGGATCGTGATTGACTGGAATCGGAGTGCTTACCAGTTGGATCGAATTGAAACTATGCTGCGGAGCGGTGACCACTGCGGGATAGAGCAAACGCACCCAGAGAACGCCTGCAACTGCTGCGGCCTGCATTCCAGTGCCAAAAGCGAACTCGGTCCAAGGTGTTCTCGTTCTTGGAAGAGAAGAGAAAAGAAACTCGTGGGAAGCAGAAGTACTCATATCCGCGTCTACTCGCAGTGACTGAAAACACCGCTTTAAGGTTAAAAGTTTCTCAGACCCGGAGCAGTTATTGTGTTCCGATGCTGAGGTCGAACGAAGGTTTTAGTTTACTACCCCAGTCAAAAAATGTGCACGGCAAAGGCCATTTCGCCGCCCGCTCGGGAAATTTGCTTAATTATCCAGCTAACCAACTCATTTGCTTACACTTGACGCGACCGTCAAAGATGGGTGCTAAACTGGGATAAGAAAGAAATTACATTCAAACGTCATCTTTTCTGCCTGAATCGACGCTCCGGCGGCTCAAAATCGGAAAGATGAGAGAATTCCGATCCCATCGCACAAAAGCCTTGCACTTACTGAACCACTTAAAATCCCTATCGACAACTCCTGCCCGATGCATTAGCAGCGAACCACTTTGGGACTGGAAATCCCCTTGGTCGCATTTCTGGTATCGACCACCAGACGGGCTTCACCGACGATGCGGGCATAATCGTAATCGGAATGGTCGGTTACGATCACGACGCAGTCGTAGTCGCCCAAATTCTCCAGCGCCGAGCGCTTCATCTGCAGATCGTATTTGCGGCCCTTGCCGATGAAAGGGAAGTAGGGATCGTGATAGCTGACCTGCGCTCCCTCCTTTTGCAAAAGCTCGATGATGGTGAGGGCAGGAGATTCGCGCAGATCGTCGATATCTTTCTTGTAAGCCACTCCCAGGATCATGACGCGCGATCCGTTCAGCGCTTTCTTGTGACCGTTCAGGGCTCCACCGATGGAGGCGAGCACGTGATACGGCATGTTGATGTTGATCTCGCCCGCAAGTTCGATAAAGCGTGTGCGGAAATCCCACTCCTTGGCCTTCCATGACAGGTAGAAAGGATCGACCGGAATGCAATGTCCTCCCAGGCCGGGGCCAGGATAGAAAGGATGGAATCCGAAGGGTTTTGTGGAAGCGGCTGCGATTACTTCCCAGATGTCGATTCCCATGCGCAGGCAAAGCAGCTTCAGTTCATTGACCAAAGCGATGTTGACGCAGCGGTAGATGTTCTCGAGCAGCTTAGTCATCTCGGCCGCGGCTGGTGACGAGACTGGGATGGTGCGGGCGAAGATCGATCCGTAGAGCGCTCCCGCGAGTTCGGAGGCCGTCGGATTTACTCCTCCCACAACCTTCGGGATGTCCCGACGCGCTACTGTGGTGTTGCCCGGATCTTCGCGCTCCGGCGAAAAGGCGACAAAGAATTCTTTCTCAGCAGTCGATGAACCGCGGGCGGCCTTTAGCCCTTGCTTGTTTTCTTTTTCCAGAATCGGAACCATCACTTCTTCCGTGGTTCCCGGGTACGTTGTACTCTCAAGCACGACAAGTTGGCCCGCCTGCAGGTGGGGGGCGATGGCATGGGTTGTATCGGTGATGAAGCTGAGGTCAGGTTCGTGGTACTCATTGAGGGGCGTGGGGACGCAGATGATAACCGCGTCCATTTGTTCGATCTTGCCGTAGTCAGAAGTGGCGGAGAATCCTTTCGCCTGGGCGGCGCGGATTTCTTCTTGGCTGATGCGATAGATATAGGACTCACCCTTTGCAAGGGTATCGACCTTGCGCTGATCAATGTCGAAGCCGGTGACGACAAATTTCTGTTCGCTGAACAGCAAGGCCAGCGGTAGTCCAACGTATCCCAAGCCGATGATGCCGACGCGCGCCTGGCGCTGCTGGATCTTGGTCTTTATCTGGTCTATCTTCATCGGTTCATTCTCAAGCTGTTACGTTCATCGTTGTGAGGTTGAGCGTTGCGAGGTTGTTCATTCGAGCGAATTGCGGCACAGTGATTTGTCATCGTAGCAACTAAAGTCTTTCTTTTCTGCGTACGGGGATTTTCGTTTCGATTCTAGCACGCAGTTACGGCCACAAACGGCAGCATGGGGTGACCAGAAGTGGACCTTTCAGGTTCATCCTCCGGAGTTGGGAAGTGGCTGTGGGAAACAAGGTTGAAATGGTTATCGCGCACAGAAGATTGAACCTCAAGTGGATCGCGGTGGCATTGGTTGTTGGACTTTGCCTGCGTCTAGCATCGAGAGCCGGCAGCTTTCTTGTGCTGGATGAGCCACGTACATCTGACGTGATCCTGGTACTGGCCGGAGAAACTGACCGGCGTCCACAGCGCGCGCTGGAACTTCTGGCTCAAGGATATGGGAAGAGGATTCTGTTGGATGTGCCGTATAACGCACGAGTATTTGGGTCTACGGAAATAGAATTGGCGGAGAAGTACGTCCACAACCTGCCGCAGGCGGCCTCGATCAGTCTTTGTCCCATAGACGGGCTCTCGACCAAGGCGGAATCGAAGGACGTTGAGCGATGCCTCGCCCACGAATCCGTTCAGCGAATATTGATTGTGACTTCGGACTTCCATACTCGGCGGGCGCTGAGCATTTTTCGCCACGAACTCCCCGGACGCGAGTACTCGGTAGCCGCTGCCCGCGCCGATGCCGCATTCGGCGACCGATGGTGGACTCATCGCCAGTGGGCAAAAACTTTTACCGACGAATGGATGAAGGTAATTTGGTGGAAGGCCATCGATCAGTGGCGGTGAGGCCGGCGCCGAGTGCAGATTAGAAAGTTTTCCACCGCTGACATAGATTTGCAGGCACAAATGGCATTGACTGCCAAGAACTTTGGAGGATAGGATGCGTTAACAGAGAATCAAATTAGTTAATAACGGAGCGTGGTCTGGCATGTCTGCTTTCCGCAAGATGGTGAGTTGCGTGCTTCTCCTGGTTTTTCCTGCTTCGCTTTTTGCCGCCGATTCCGGCGCGGCTATGCTTTACGCCACCGGAGCTGCCTGGGTAAACGGCAGCCACGTGCCCAACGCTTCAGCCATCTTTGCCGGCGATCTCGTACAAACCCGCTCCGACGCCGCAGCCAACATCAACGCACCCGGATCGAGCATTACCGTTCTCGGCGATTCTCTCGTGCAGTTTGACGGTGCGTCGTTAAAGGTGGAGCACGGCGTCGTCGCGATTTCCACATCGAAGGGTGTGGCCGCCAGCGCCGGGGATGTGAAGGTGGCGCCTGCGTCCAATAGCTGGACGGAATTCAACATGACGGATGTTGACGGTACGGTGAAGATTGCCGCCCGCAAGGGGGACCTCAGTATTACCGACGACAATGGCACGACGACTCTGGCACAAGGCCAGGAAACTACGCGAGACGAACAATCGGACCAGTCCGATAGTAAGAAGAAAAATAAGAAGCGTGGCACAGGTGCGGCACCCGCAGCGGGAGGCGGCATCCTCGACTCTCCCCTAGCGATCGGACTAGGTGGAGCGGCAATCGTCGGGGTCACTGCGTGGGTTTTGATCCGGAATGATAACCCTGTCAGTCCTTCCGAGCCGTAACCGGTTCATTCGAACACGAACAGTGCGGTCCCTGCAGCGAACCCCAGCGTAAAGAGCACCCCAGCCTAATTTGTCGTCCCGAGCAACGCGAGGGATCTTGGTTTGTGCCTGAGCGAACGGTATTGATGGCGTGGGCAAACACCAAGATCCCTCGCTTCGCTCGGGACGACAAGCTGTAAGTTGTTTTCTAAAAGTTCGTGGCGGACTGCGGCAACGCCTGTTCCGGAGTCAGAACTTCCTCCGGCGGTTTGGTGCGAACGGCGCGGCGTTTGCGTGCGGGTTGAGCAAAGGAATCAGAAGCTGCAACAGTGCACAGAACATAAAACAGCGCAGCATTGGCGGGAATCTGCAAATTAAAATCGACCGCGCTGTGCACCAGGATGCCGCTCAGCCCGAGTAAGCATGCCAATGCGACGGCGCCGCTCATTTCCGCTTCCCACTTCCCGATCTTTTTGATGGCCCTTCGATAAAGAGTGATCAGAAACCAAAGCATGGTCCCGAATCCGAGGACTCCCATCTCGATGAGTAGCTGCAGATAGTCGTTGTGAGCCTCATTCACGAAGAAATTTGTGTAGAAGGTGCGGAACTGCGGATAGACGACGGGGAAGGCTCCCAAACCCCAGCCCAGCACCGGCCGTTTCAGGAACATGCGCAGGCCGTCGCGGTTGATGTTGGCACGAAGGTCGCTAGTGATTTCCGAACGTTCAGGGTTGACGGTCGCGATGCGCCGGCTGAGTTCGCCGCCTCCGATCCATGCGAGGATGCCGATCACGAGCGCCATAAACACACCAATGCCGATGGCAGTGCGCATGCCGCGTTTCTGTTTGATGAGTAAAACTGCGAGAATCACGAGCTCGGCAACAATCGCCAGCATCCCGCCGCGCGAGCCGGAAAGAAAAATCGTCCCGACCATGACCGCCGCCGCACTCGCTGCTGCGGCGCGCGCTTTGCTCGACGCCAGGCGCGTCAGCGATAAGACCAGCGGGATGGGAACGAGCATTTCCATCAGGCCGGCGTAATGGTTGTGATTCACGTAAGGACCATAGATCCAACCGCCCATGCGCGGCAGGCGCACCCAATAGAGCCGGCCGTTCGGGGAGATGCCTTGCAGCAAAGCGAACGCCGCCAGCGCAGCTCCGTACAACGAGAAGATGAGCGCCAGACTGCGAGCCTGCGCGCCGCGAAGTAAAGTTTGCCCAGCAAGAAAACAAAGCATTCCGTAGCAGAAGTACTGGAGAGCGAGCGCGACGGTATCGTGCGGATAGGCTGTAATGCGGAAGATGAGCTGGACAAGAATGAGCAAGCCGAACGACGCCATGGGAAGAAACAGCGGGTTCCACCGAACCTTCACTTCCCCGTCGAGAACCTGCTTGCCCACCCACAACAGAAAGAGCGCGGCAGTCGAAGCCTCCAGCAGAAAAATCGACCACGGTTCCACGGCACCGAAGGCGAGCGGTCCAAACAGAAGCAGGCCAAAGACTCCATAGAGCAGAATGCGAGCAGCTTGCGCCGATTGTTCGCGGCGATGGAGGACGGCAGTGCTGGGTGCGTTCATGAAATTGACGTCGAGATCAAAAAATCCGTTGAATCAAACCACTCGGAGGAATTACTGCCGCTTGGCCGTGAGGTGGAAATCGTCGACCCAGAGCTTACCACGGATCGGACTGCCTTCTGGCAGTCGCCGAACCCGCAGCACGAGCAGGCTGGTATCGGCCCCGGTCGTGAATTCTCCGGAGGCAGACTTCCAGAATCCGGCCTCTTTCAGTTCATCGCTGTCGTAGGCGACCTCTCGCGTGAAAGCATCCTGAAGAGTGAAGTGCGGACCGCCCGCGCCTTCGAGCTCTCCATTTTTGTAATAGGCGGAGAATTCGTAGGCAGTGTTGGGCTGGACCGCAATGAACTGCCGAATGCCCGCATCATTTACTCCTGGCCCATCAAAAGTGATCAGCAGGGAACGACGCCCGCCGTGAAAATCGCTGGAATCGAGGGTGAGAGTCACACTCCGTTGTTTCTCATACTGCCAATCGAAACCGCCGTTGAGAACATCCAGGCTGAAATCTCCGTTGACGATCAGATTTCTGCTCGTCGGCAAGTAAGAAGAAAGTCCAAAACGTGGAGCGGCTTGCCGCCACACCAAACGGGCTTGTTCCACGTCTTTATGGTCGAACAGGTACTGGATATAGGAATTGGCGTAGCGCAGTTCGAAAGGTTGCGGTGTCGCCATTAAAGCGGTCCAAACCTTGGCCGTCGCCGCCGTTTCCTGCTTGCTCATCAACAGATTTAAGAATGCGATATAGGCTTCGGCGCGGGCCGGAACAACATCGCGCAAGAGCATGTCGGCATCCGGGTTGATGTGCCAGCAGAACTGAATCGCCGCGCCCGCGAGAGTTGGTTCGTTGTCGAGAACCACGCGGAATTCGTGAAGAGCCTTCTCGTCGTCACCCTGCACTAAATAGAAATTGGCTGCCTCCCAAGCAACGTCCGGCGTAGTGGGATCGGCCTCGATGGCGTGTGCGAGCGCCCAGGTTTGATTCGAGACATCGCCCAGCACCTGATACGCGGAGGCCAGATCGAACCAATAGCGGGCGGTGTGGGGATCGAGTTGCACGGCCGCGCGGTAAGGCGCAATGGCCGCGACGGGATCTCTGGCGACCAGCGCGAAATAGCGGCCGACGTGGTTGCGATAATCCGCATTGCCCGGATCAAGGCGCGCGGCACGTTGCAGGCTGGCGATTTCTGGTCTTTCCGCAAACAAAGATGCGATGAACAGCGATCCCGCGAAAACGAGATAAACCAGGCAAAGCAACGCTGCGCCGCCAACGAGAAGCCTTTTCCGCCAAGCAGAATTTAGGGGTATTTCCATTTGCCTGTTTTTCTTTGTCCAGTGGAAAGCGCGATCAATCAACCGCTGTGCTTCTACCTACGCGCTGTTAGGCGATGCCTCGGCGGTCTCTTCGACATCCTCGCCATCGTCATCATCATTGCTCGATTCGCCGTCCCGGTAATACCGCGCATATTTGCCCTGATATTCGTAGTAGTAGTAATAATCGGGCGAACTTAAATCAACGGCATTCAACAGCACGCCGGAGACTTTGGCGTTCACCTGCATGAGAATGTCGCGGGAGCGGCGAAGCGCTTGTTTGGTGGTTTGTCCGGAGCGGATGACCAGCACGATGGCATCGGCTCGCGGCGACAGCACTACAGCATCCGTCACCGAAAGCGTGGGAGGCGTATCCACGACGATGTGATCGAACTGCCCCCGCAATTGTTCCAATACGTCGCGCATGTTAGTGGAGGCAAGCAGTTCGGCCGGATTCGGGGGAGGCGTTCCAGCGGGCAGCACGCTCAGGTTGGGCAGGATCGGCGAGCGAGTGATTGCCTGCTCCAACGTCGCACTTCCCGTGAGGACGTTGCTGAGGCCGCTGCGTGGCCCCATCCCTAACGTTTTGTGGATGCTGGGCCTTCTGAGGTCGGCGTCGATCAGCAGAACGCGGACGCCTTTTTGCGCGAGAACGACCGCGCAGTTGATGCTGGTAGTGGTTTTGCCTTCCTGCGGAAGTGCGCTCGTCACCATGATGACTTTCGGAGGGGCACCCAGGTTTGAAAGCAGCAACGAAGTTCGTAACGCGCGATAGGATTCTGCCATCTGAGACTGCGGCCGGACTTGTGTGATGAGTTCGACCGCTTCTTTCGAAGACGCAATGACCAGACGCTTTGCGTTCGCGCCTTCGCGCGCCGTTCTCGATCCCAGTGGAATCATGCCCAAAGGCGGCAGGCCAGAGATCATTTGCGCCTGCTCGGTAGTGCGTACGGTACTGTCCAACCCTTCGAGCAGGAAAGCGAGTCCGACGCCGGAGGTTAGGCCCAGCATGAAAGCGAAGGCGAGGTTGCGCGGAATGTTGGGTTCAACCGGCGCGGTCGGAACGCGGGCAACGTCGACGATGCGGAAATTGTTGGAACGAAGGCCAGCCGAAACACCGGCTTCTTTCAGCTTCTCGAGCAATCCTTCGTAGAGCTGGCGGTTGGTATCGAGATCGCGCTTGAGCAAACTGAACTCGATAGCGCTTTCGTTGAGCTTGTTTTCTTCCTGCTTCTGCTTTTCGAGGGCGTCGTGCAGCATGCTCTCCCGCTGCAAGGCCGCCATGTACTGGCCTTTAATCTTGCCCGCGAGCTTCTTGGTCTCCGCCAGAATCTGCGAGTCGATTTCTTTGATCTGATTATTCACCTGCGCAAGTTTCGGGTAGGCCGGCCCGAATTGCGTATTCAGTTCGGCGGCTTGAATCTTCAGGTCGGCTTCCTTGCCGCGTAGGCCCTCCAACAGGCCGGAGGCCGATTGCGTCCCAGCGGAGTCCAGGACATTGGCGGCAGAAACGATGGTTTCGGTATCCCCAGCCTGGACCAGCCGGTAGACCGATTCCTTATCCATGCGCTCGGATTCCGCGGCGGTCAATGCTTTGTTCAATTCGTCGAGCTTCGCGGTTGTGATGTTTTGCTTTTCATCGATGCCCAGGATCTCGTGCTCTTTCTGGTAGTGGACCAGCTTTTCCTGCGATGTCTCCACCTTCATCTGCAAGTCAACGAGTTGCTTGGAGAGCCAATCAGAGGCCTGCATCGTGGAATCGAAGCGCGACTTGAAGTTGTTCTCCGTGTAAGTGCTCATCAGGGTGTTGACCACAGTCGCAGCCAAATCCTTGTCGGGACTGCGGTAGTGCACCTCAATGATGTGCGTGTTGGGAGCCAGGGTAACCCGCAGACTGCCACGAAAGCCGCCCAGCAGAGCCGAAGTGCGGCTGCTGTCTGCTTGCAACGGATCGGGCGCCAGATCGAGCGAGGAAGGCAGCGCCGGTGTTTTTCCACCGTATTCGGGACGGCGGTCGAGGCCCAACTCTTTGACAACTTGAAGGGCGAGAAGATCGCTCTGCAGAATTTTTACTTCCGTTTCGAGCTCGGTGGGATCGTAATAGTCGACGTTGAACGTGGGTGAATTGTTGAAGTTTACCAACCCAGAATCTGCCTTGTTGATGGCGATGCTTCCACTGGCTTCATAAACCGGCGTCATCTTCAGGCTGGCGACTGCCACGATGGAGAAGATCGTGACCAGGCAGGCGAGAACCGTCCACTTGCGCTTCACCAAAACGCGAACATATTCGCCGAGCGCTGATTCCTGGGAAAGAAGTTCGGGATAGACGTGCGGGCCCGGGTTGATCTGGCCGGAGTTTCTACCCAAATCCGGCGCGACAGGCTGCATCTCGCGAACGTTTGGGGTATTGGCCGGCACCAGCGATGCAGAATCCATGCACTCTCCTCAACAAATTCACTCGCCTTCAGGCTCAACGGATCGACGCGCCGCAAACCCAAAGCAAAACCGGCGACTCGAGGGCTGGTTCATCGCCCGCAAATGCTCTCAATTTAGATGTGGCGGTTTCGACGACATTCTAGCATTGCTTGACTCGAAACGGATTCAGGAAACAAGACCCGTATCTACGGAGCAACCAAATTCGGAATCGCAGAGTTCGCGCGGATGGCAAAAACTTCGCTATACTACCCTGCACTCGATAGTTCCAGCCGGAAACAGCCACACGAAAGCGAAGACAGAGATCCGAGGCAGCTCGATGAATTGGTCGGAACAGGTAGTACTGGTCACTGGCGGGACCGGATCGTTCGGGAAAAAGTTCGTCGAGATCATGCTGCGCGAATATCATCCCAAGCGGCTGGTCATCTTGAGCCGCGATGAACTCAAGCAGCACGACATGCGCGCGGCCGGCTACGACGATGCCAGGCTTCGTTACTTTATTGGCGATGTGCGCGATCCCAGCCGTCTGCAGCGGGCTTTCTCCGGCGTCACTGTCGTGGTGCACGCCGCGGCTTTAAAGCAGGTTCCAGCCTGCGAATACAACCCGTTTGAAGCGATTCAAACCAACATCATGGGCGGCCGCAATGTCATCGACGCCGCCATCGACAAGGGCGTCGAGCGCATTCTCGCACTAAGCACCGACAAGGCAGTCAACCCAGTCAACTTATACGGGGCCACCAAGCTGTGCGCCGAAAAAGTTTTCGTGCAGGCCAACGCTTACGCCGGAGCGCAGGAGACCCGCTTCAGCTGCGCCAGGTATGGCAACGTGGTCGGCAGCCGGGGCAGCGTGATCCCGGTGTTCGTGGAGCAACGCAAGCGCGGAAAGATCACGGTGACCGACCCGCGCATGACTCGCTTCTGGCTCACGTTGGAGCACGGCGTGCGCTTTGTGATCCGGGCCATCGAGCAGATGCACGGCGGCGAAATCTTCGTGCCCAAGATTCCCAGCATGCGTCTGGTCGATCTCGCCGAAGTTGTGGCTCCGGGATGCGCCATCGAATTCATCGGCATTCGTCCCGGAGAAAAACTGCACGAAGTGCTGCTCTCTGAGGATGAAGCGCGCAATGCGGTGGAATTGGATGAGATGTATATCATCCAACCGTCGCATCCCTGGTGGAAGAAGGCGAACTGGGTTCACGCGCGGGCGCTTCCGCAAGGCTTCCGCTACACCAGCGACACGAACGAGCAGTGGCTCACTCATGAGCAACTCCAGGAGTTGATCGAGCCGGGAACCGAGATCAAAGTGCGCGTGCCAGCATAGAAGTATCTGTGCGAGGTGTCATCCCCAGACACGCAAGAGTGCAGCGAGGGTGACAGAACGACCCCTGTTCGACCCGTTTTTCACGAACGACCGATGCCATGCGCGTACTTCCTGTCACCTACGAAACGCTCGCCGTCGACGGAGGGACTCCCGTTCGCAACACTTTGCTGCCTTACGGCAGGCAGTCGATTGCGGAAGACGATATTCAGGGCGTGGTGGATGTGCTGCGCTCCGATTGGCTGACCACCGGTCCAAAGGTTGCCGAATTCGAAGAAGCTTTTGCGGTTCGAGTGGGAGCGAAATACGCGGTGAGCTTCAGTTCGGGCACGGCGGCGTTGCACGGCGCCGCATTCGCCGCGGGACTTGAACCGGGCGACGAGGCCATCACCTCGCCCATGACCTTCGCAGCGACGGCGAATTGTGTGCTGTATCAAGGAGCGACGCCGGTCTTTGCCGATGTCAGCGCCGACACATTAAACCTCGATCCTGAGAAAGCGGCCGAGCAAGTCACGCCTCGTACCCGCGCGCTGATTCCGGTGGCTTATGCGGGCCATCCTGCAGAGCTCGACGGCATTCTCGAAATTGCGGCGCGTCACGGATTGGTCGTAATTGAAGACGCGTGTCACGCGTTGGGCGCTGAATATCGGCAGCGGCGCACCGGCAGCATCGCCGACATGACGGCGTTTAGTTTTCATCCCGTGAAACATGTCGCGACCGGAGAAGGCGGGATGGTGACCACCGACCGCGCGAATTACGCTGAATCGCTGTGCCAGTTTCGAAACCACGGCATATCGAGTGACGCCCGGAAGCGGCAGAGCGAAGGTCAGTGGCATTACGAAATGGTTCTGCTCGGCTTCAACTACCGGCTCACCGATATCGCCTGCGCGCTGGGCCTGTCGCAACTGAAAAAACTCGAGGCAGCTCTGCAGCGTCGGCGGGAGATTGCCGCTCGCTACGCAGCCGCTTTCCGCAATCTGGATGCAGTGACCTTACCCGCAGTGCGTTCCGGTGTGAACCCTGCGTGGCACCTCTATCCCATCCGGCTCAATCTTGAAAAACTGACTGCGAATCGAACCCAGATTTTTCGCGCACTGCGCGCAGAGAACATTGGGGTGAACGTCCACTATATTCCGGTGCATTGTCACCCTTACTATCGCGATCGCTTCGGCAATCGAGAGGGCGAGTATCCCGTCGCAGAGGACGCCTACGCGCGTCTGCTAAGCTTGCCGATGTTTCACGCGATGAACGATCAGGATGTGGAGGATGTGATCGCGGCGGTTACCAAAATCTTGCGCTACTACAGGAAATGTCAATGAGGGACGCAGACATGGCTAGCTTCAGCGGCAATGAATCGCGCAGCAATATTGCAGTGTCCACGTCCGCGGAGACTGCTCAGACAAGGATTTGGAACGCCGACTTTGGCAGGGAGTATACCGATCGCAACACGTTCGACGTTGAGGATCTCGATTCGCTCTATCGCAAATACTTCGGAATTACCCGAACCACCATTAATCAGGATTTCCTTCGCACGATTCCGAAAGACGCGACTTTTCTCGAAGTAGGCTGCAACGCTGGCAATCAGTTATTGCTTCTGCAGCAAATGGAATATACCAATTTGTCGGGTATCGAGCTTCAACCTTACGCCCTTGAGATCGCGCGGAGCCGCACCCGCAACATCTCGCTGGCTCAAGGCTCGGCTCTGTCCATTCCCTATGGTGACGCCTCGTTCGATGTCGTGTTTACTTCTGGAGTGCTGATCCACATCGCGCCCGAGGATCTTCCCCGCGCCATGGATGAGATCCATCGCTGCGCCCGGACTTTCATTTGGGGCATGGAGTATTACGCCCCCAGCGTAACCGAGGTGAACTATCGCGGTCACAGTCAACTCCTGTGGAAGATGGATTATGCGCAGAAGTATTTGAGCCGATTTAATGACCTGGAACTGGCGCGCGAACAACGTATTCCTTATCTTGAGGGAGCAAACGTCGATACGGTCTTTCTTCTGAAGAAGAAGCTGACCAAGGTACAACCTGCAACCCCGGGGGGCCGTTGAAAGTCATTGCCATTATTCAGGCACGAATGGGCAGCACGCGTTTGCCGGGCAAAGTCCTCGCCGATATTCACGGCCACGCCATGCTCCTTCACGTCGTCCGCCGCACAGAAGCAGCGGAGACCCTGGACAGAGTTGTGATTGCTACGACCACGGACCCGGCTGACGATGCGATTGTGGCCTGGTGCGGAGAGCATAAGGTGAACTGTTTCCGCGGTAATGAAATGGATGTGCTCGACCGCTATTATCAGGCTGCATGCCAGAACAACGCTGAGGCAGTGGTGCGAATCACCTCCGACTGTCCGATGATCGATCCCCAGATCGTCGACAAAACCGTGAGTGCGTTTTTGAGCGAACAGCCGGACTATGCTTCGAACACTCGCGTCCGTACCTATCCGCGTGGGCTCGATACCGAAGCCATGACCTTTGCTGCGCTCCAACGGGCTTGGACCGAGGCGCGCCATCCCTACCAGCGCACTCATGTGACGCCTTACATCTACGAAAACCCCGGCCTTTTCAAGATTCTCTCCGTGACAGGAGAAGCGGACCATAGCGCCTATCGCTGGACCGTGGATACTCGGGAGGACCTAGAGTTTGTTCGCGCAGTTTACTCCCGGCTCAGATCCGAGACTTTCTCGTTCAGCGATGCTCTGAATCTGATGAAACGCGAGCCGGAACTCGCGGAGATCAATCGTTCGGTTCCGCAGAAAGCATTACAGGAAGGTTAGGAGAATTTGGTTCAATTGAGGCGTGCGCTTTTGAGCGAGATATTGTGTTGGCCGATCTCTTGAGCTGGCGAACTGTCTCCAACAGAGCAGGGAACCCCGATCCATCATGAAAATTCTGCTGCTCCATTCCGAGGACGATCCCGAATGCGGCCCATGGGCGAGTATGCCGTGGGACGGCGTCATTGATCTTGGAATCGGAGGGGTAAATAGCTATGCGCGCTGGACCAGTCAATTCCACTGTCCCGCAACTGCCCTCGATTCTCTTCGCCACGGGTTTGATGATTTCCGTCAGGTACGCAACGTGTTGTGCCAGGGCAGTGGCCGCCTGGTCGACGAGCATGGTCTGGACTGGTGGGAAATCATGTCGATTCTGGTCCATGGCGAAGTGGAGACCTTAATCCTGTTGCAACGCTTTGCGCAGACACTTGGTTCTCAGGATGAAGTCCATGTCTCACGGCCAGGTCTTCATGCCAGCATGTTGCAATGTCTGCTAGCGACGCGGGTGAAAGTGTTTCCGTTGCGAAGGGGAGCGCGAAAGGGCGGGCTGGGGCACTATGTGCGGGTCGCGAACAAACTTTCAGCGCCGCAGATGGTCGATGTTTTCTGGGATAAGTACGATGCGGGGTACCAATTTCGCGGGCGTCTCGCACGAAAGCGGCAACCCTCCACGCGGCCGGTGGTGTTACTTCCGACGGCCTATATCAACGTGTCGCGAACCGGCGTAGCTTATGCCAAGACTTTTCCCGAGGAGAATTTCCTCTTGGTTTCGACTCGGCAGAGTGGATGGGTGCCGGACCCGCCGCCGAATGTAGAGACCGCGTGGCTCTCTTCATATGCGTCGGTGCGCGACCGCGGCGCAGAGTATGCAGAGATTGAAAATCGGTGGCGTTCTCTTCTTCGCGAATTCGAGGGAGTCGCGGAGTTCGAGATTCTGATCCGGATGGGTTGCTTGGATAGTTTTCCGCAGCGCTTCCACCGGGGGTTCGAGGTGCGGGACGCCTGGCGGAAGGTTCTCGATAGCGAACCGGTGCAGGCCGTGCTTTGTGCCGATGACAGCAATCCCTACACCCGGATTCCATTGCTGCTGGCACGGGAGCGCGGGCTTGTGAACATTGCATGCCAGCATGGAGCGCTGGATGGCCGTTACGTTCTCAAACGCACGCACGGCGATACCATCTGGGTGAAGGGAAAGATGGAGCAGGATTATCTTGTGCGCAGGTGTGGCGTGTCACAAGAGAGAGTCGAGATCGGAGCTCCGGCGCTGCCCGCGAACTGGAACAGGTCTGCTCGATCGAACGGCGACGCTCACCGGCCTTACCTGCTTTTCATTTCCGAAGCCTACGACGTGCTGGGAGGGCGGCCGCGAGAGTTTTATCGAGATATTTTGCCCCCACTCGCAAACTTGGCCATGGCCACCGGGCGCGAGCTGATCGTGAAGTTGCATCCGGCAGAAAGCGCAAACGAACGCGCCCGCATGCTGGACAGGATACTTTCTTCGGAACAGAAAGATGTCACGAGGATTGTGAGCGAACCCCTCAGCGAGGAACTCCTGGCCAAGACCTGGTTTGGCATCACGATACTGTCGACCGTGGCAATGGAGTGCGCGGTTCGTGGAATTCCGTGCTTCTTGTGCAAGTGGCTGGAATTCTGGCCGTATGGATATGTGGAGCAATTTATTCGCTTCGGAGCGGGAATCCGTTTGGATCATCCGAGCGAGATCGAAAAGATTCCTGAATATCTGTTGCGCTATCCTGTCAGTCCGGAAGTGAGTGAGAACTGCTGGCAGCCGGCCGCAGCCGGCCGCTTGCGGGAGTTATTGACGACATCGCGCAGGGCGTACACGACCGCAATGCATTGAGTTCGCGGGCACAAATTTCTGGGGCAATCATTCGCAATGATTCTTGTAACCGGAGCCAGTGGGTTGCTTGGCGCAAGCGTTGTTTCGCAGGCGCGAGGGCGGGGCCGCGAGGTGATCGGGCTTTATCATCGGCACCCGATCCACCTGGAGGGAGTGAAACTGCTTCGGGTGGATATTGCCGATCGGGCGGAAACGTGCCGAATTTTCGGAGAATTTCGGCCGTCGAGCGTGGTGCATTGTGCAGCCGCGACCGACGTTGACCAGTGCGAGGAGCATCCCGACGAAGCTCATCGGCTCAACGTTACGGCCACGGCCGCCATTGCAGAGATCACCGCGCGGAGCGGCGTCCAGTTGCTATACGTTTCAACCGACTCAGTGTTCGATGGCAAGCGCGGCCACTACAGCGAAACGGATACGCCGGCGCCGCTGAATGTTTATGCCACGACCAAATTGCAGGGTGAACGCGAGGTAGCCCGTTTAAATCCGGCAGCAATCATCGCGCGCGTTAGTCTTTATGGTTGGAATGCGCAGAACAAAGATAGCCTGGCGGAATGGGTTTTGAAACGGCTGACTCTGGGGCAGGCGGTGCCGGGTTTCTCCGATGTGTTTTTCTGCCCCGCTTTGGCGAACGATGTTGCGGAGGCGCTGCTCGAGTTGGTCGATCAAAATCTATCCGGGATTTACCATGTGGTCGGTTCGGAGTGCATCAGTAAGTATGAGTTCGCAAGGCGCGTGGCTGCCAAGTTTGCTTTTGATCCGGAGCAGGTGTTCGCGACTCGCATGGCGGATGCGAAACTGAAGGCGTTGCGGCCGCGGGATACATCGTTGAACACGGCCAAAGTCTGCGCCGCACTCGGGCGTTCCATGCCCGATGTAGACGTAGGCCTTCGCAGATTTGTTGAGTTGCGCGAAAACGGCTACGCCGATCAACTCAAGAACCGCCTTAGCGGAGTTCACGAATGACCTTGAAGCTGGGAAAAAAGCCCGTGGGTGCAGAGCACCCGACATATTTTGTAGCCGATATTTCGGCGAATCATGACGGAGAACTCGAACGCGCCAAACTATTGGTCCGGCTTTGTGCTGAGGCCGGTGCTGATGCAGCCAAGTTCCAGAATTTTCGTGCTGCCAAGATCGTCAGTGATCGCGGCTTCAAGAGTCTGGGAGGTCAGCTTTCTCACCAGGCGAAGTGGAAGAAAAGCGTCTTCCAGGTTTATAGGGAAGCGAGTTTGCCGTGGGAGTGGACTCCCGCATTGAAAGCAGAATGCGAAGCCTGCGGGATCGAATATTTTTCGGCGCCCTACGATTTAGAAGCGGTTGATATGCTCGACCCCTTCGTGGACCTGTTCAAGATTGGCTCGGGGGATATCACATGGCCTGAGATGTTGCGCCGGGTTGCATCCAAGCAAAAGCCGGTGCTTTTAGCGACCGGCGCTTCCGACATCGGCGAAGTACAGCGGGCGGCCGATGAAATTCTCAAAATCAATTCGCAGCTCGTGCTCATGCAGTGCAACACAAATTACACCGGCAGCCTCCAGAATTTCCGACATATCCATCTGCGCGTGCTGGAGACCTACAACACGATGTTCCCATCGGTCGTCACCGGCCTTTCAGACCATACTCCAGGTCACGCGACAGTGTTAGGAGCGGTCGCGCTGGGTGCGCGCGTGATCGAGAAGCACTTTACGGGCGACAACGCGCGCGAAGGACCAGACCATCCTTTTTCAATGACGCCCGCTTCGTGGCGTGAGATGGTCGACCGAACCCGGGAGCTTGAAAATGCATTGGGCTCTACGCGAAAGTTCGTTGCGGAGAACGAGCAGGATACGCTGGTGGTGCAACGGCGCTGCTTGCGCACAACTCAAGACTTGAAGGCCGGAACGGTCCTCACTGCGGACATGCTCGAGGCTTTGAGGCCGGCCCCGCGAGAGGCGGTTATGCCATTTGACCTGCCACGCGTGGTCGGAAAAAAGTTGCGCTGCGATCTGCCGCATGGCGAATACCTGCAATGGACTCTGTTAGCGGAGGGCGCGGGCGACGAATGAGGGTCTTATATTTTTCCGATAACGCGTCCGGACATAATCAGCGGTTCCTGGAGAAGCTTTCGCAGTCCAGGTTGGAGGTTTGGTTTCTTAACCCGGGAAGTCAATGCCTAGCGGAGGGCTGGCTGCCGGAAGGTGTTCGCTGGGCCCGGACAAAGCAGACCATCCCACGGAATCTGTCGCCAGGGACGTCCGCCATTTTTCTGCCCGAGTTCCGAGAGTTGTTGGCTGAGATCAGACCGGATGTCGTTCATGCGGGGCCCATTCAGACGTGCGGGTACGTGACCGCGATGTCGGAGTTTCATCCGTGGCTGCTGTGTTCCTGGGGATCTGATCTTCTGTTATACGCGCAGCAAAGTCCGGAACTCCTGCATGCGACGCAAGTGGCTTTATCAAGTTCGGATAGTTTCTTCTGCGACTGTGACACGGTCCGAGCCAGGGCAAAACAATTTGTCGAGATATCGGACTCCCGCATCGTGCAGCTTCCGTGGGGTATTGAGAAAGGATTGTTTGGCCCGTTGGGCGATCTGCCTCCGAAAGAACAGTTTGAACGCAAACCTGGGACGCATGTCATTATTTGCACGCGCTCATGGGAGCCGATTTATGGAATCACGACTCTACTGGAAGCGTTTCTACAGGCTTTCCGAATCGACTCTTCTTTGCGCTTGTTATTGTTGGGAAACGGATCCGAAGCCAGGAAGGTGCACGAGTTCATTGGTGTTCACAGGTTAGGAGGCGTGATTCGAACACTGAGTCCTTACGGCAAAGAAGACATGCCAAAGTGGTTTCGTGCTGCCGACACCTACCTAAGTTGCACACAGTCGGATGGCACATCCATTTCGTTGTTAGAAGCGATGGCGACCGGACTGCCTGTGGTGTTGACCGATATTCCCTCCAACCGTGAATGGGTGACGGAGAACTTTAATGGCTGGCTGGCGCCGGCGAACTCGGCCGAGGGATTTGCCAACCAATTGCTTTGCGCCGCGCGTCTTACTCCCGAGGAGCGAAAGTTATTTTCGGAGCGAAACCGGCGTATCGTAGACGAACGGGCAGACTGGGATAGAAACTTCCCGAGGCTTCTGGAGATGTATGAGCGGATTACTGCCATGTCGATTGCCCGGTAATCGAAGGCGAAACATGCGTTGCGAATGCACGCTGGATTCGCTTCGTACATGGGCTGCAGCTTCGGCATCGCACGAACATTTCGGACAGCAGTGCACCTCAGGGAATCAAGCGCGGTACTCCTCTGAGTTGAAAGTATGTGGTCCGATGAAGAGGTGCTGGTTGTGAGCCCGATTCTGAAGCGTGTTGTGTATCCGTGGTTGGCGAATAGTGGATACCTTCGTCGCCGTGCGGATGGCGGCAGCTTTTGCGTGATCACTTATCACGGCGTTCTGCCGGAGGGATATCAGATCTCCGACCCGCAGCAAGATGGAAGCCTCGTCACTGCAGAAAATTTTCGAAGCCAACTCCAGCTTCTCAAAGAGTGCTACCACGTAGTAACCCCGGAGCAGGTGCGTGAATGGATTGTTGAGGGCAAGGATCTACCCGAACTGGCCGTTCTTCTGACCTGCGATGACGGCCTGCGGAATGCTCTCACCGACATGACGCCGATTCTGCGCGAGCAGGATCTTGCCTGCCTCTTCTTTGTGCTGGGCGCTTCTGCCGCGGAGCATTCGCAGACGTTGTGGTATGAGGATCTCTATCTCGCACTGCTAGCAGCGGCGTCGGGAAGCTACTCTTTCGATGAGTTGGGAGCGAGCGTCGCTTTGGAAGATCGGGCGCAGCGACGGTCCGCATGGTGGACCCTGATAAAGAAGTTGTCGCAATGCGAGGAATCCACGAGAGTCCGCCTCCTCCAAAAAATGCGTGCTCGATTGGGATTATCCGAGCCGGGGGGCACGGTGGGTTCAAAGAACGAAGTGCAAAACCGCCGCTTTGGATTGCTCAATCAGAGCGATTTGCGGGATCTCGTGGAACAAGGGATGAGTATTGGATCGCACACTCTAACCCACCCGATCCTCTCGCTGCAGAGTTCTGAACTGGCGTGGAAGGAGATTGCCGACAGCCACAGCCTGCTGGAGAAAGCTGTCGGGAAACCAGTCTGGGCTTTGGCCTACCCCTTTGGCGATCCTGCGTCGGTGACAAACCGCGAAATGCAGATGGCGGAGCAGGCTGGCTTCCAGTGCGCCTTTATGAACATCGGCGGTGGATTCGGCGCGCAGTTGCCGCGGTTTGCGCTGCCCAGAGTTCACGTGACGGCAGACATGAGCTTGTCTGAATTCGAAGCGCACGTCTCCGGTTTTCACCGCGACTTCCGCTCGCGCCTCTCAGGCGAGACCGCGTAAGCTGTCGGCGAAGTCCCTCATACGATTCCCGATGGTCGATCCCAGGCCTGATCCCGACAGCCAATCGAAGCCCGATCCTAATATCCATCGATATAACTCCCCTGAGGTCGCGAGCCACTATGCCGCGCTCGATTACTTAACGCCTTGCGAGCGGCTGTTGTTTGACGAATATCTCAAACCGGGAGCGGACATCCTCGATCTAGGTGTAGGTGGAGGAAGGCTAACCCCACATCTGTCGTCGATTGCTGGGCGCTATGTGGGTGCCGACTACGCGGCGGAAATGGTGGCGGCTTGCAGAAAAAAATTTCCGCAACTTGAGTTTGCGGTGGCAAACGCTGCGGATCTATCAAGTTTTGCTTCTGCCAGCTTTGATGCTGTGGTGATGGCTTTCAACGCCTTCGATTACGTCCTTCCGGACGAGGCTCGTGTCTGCGCTCTGAGAGAAATTCGTCGTGTGTTGAGATCCGGGGGAGTCTTCATTTTTTCGTCTCACAATCCGCGGGCGATCCTAGTTCGGGTATCGTGGAATCGGCAACGCGTGCGAAACCTGGCGGAGAGAATTGCGCAGCGGACGCCTGTTCTCGTTTTCCCATTATTTGGGTTCTTGATTGCCGCGCGCGTCGTGCTGGCAGCGTTGCACTCAACAGTGCAGTCCATGGGGCGAGCCGCGCGCAGATTCCCCACGAAGTTGTTTTGGCAAGGCGAGGGGTATTGGATGGACTCTGCGCACGGTGGGCTGAACACTCGCTATGCGGTTCCTGCGAAAGTTGCGGCTGAACTCGGAAAATTTGGTTTCACGTTGCTCCGAGTGCTCGGGGATGACTACCCAATGATCAGCAGTCAATGGGTCACTGGTTGGTACTACTATGTGTTTTGTAATAACGGAACCCCGGAAGAGAAGTGAGTTTTGCGCATCGTCTCGCATAGAAGCATACCCGAAGATTCCTCGCTGCATCGCCGGTGGAACGAACTGGCGCTGCAGGTGGAGCGACCTGAAGTCTTCTACGCCTGTGAGTGGGCGTTGGCGATGCAAGCGGCTTATGGAGCATTGCTCACGCCGTTATTATTCCTGGGTTACGACGGCGACGATCTGGTCGGAGTCGCGTCCTTGGCGACGGATGCTGCCGGGGCAAACATGAGTTTTCTCGGCGCCACGACGGCGGACTATTGTGAATTCCTCAGCCCTCCCGGTCGGCGGCCCGAGTTCGTGGATGGGGTTTTCGCGGAACTGGTAAAGCTGAAACCGAAGCCGAAGTTTCTGCAACTGGCTAATCTTCCGGCTGACTCAGCGACAGCGGATGCATTGCGCCAGGCTTCGGCAAAGCACAGTTTCCATATCTACGCGCGTCCCGCGTATTTATGCGCGCAGGTAGACCTAGGTTCCGGCGAAAAGCGTCAGGAGCTTAAAGCTTCACTCGCGAGCAAAAAAAAGCTGCGTCGTTATCTGCGCGAGATGGAGCGTGAGGGCCCGGTGACGTTCGTTCATTTGCAGTCCTGGACGGAGATTCAATCGGCTTTGCCGCAATTTGCCGATGCTCATGTAGCGCGATTCATAGCCACGGGGCGCACGAGCAGCCTCGCCACGCCGGAACGGCGGCATTTTCTCGAAGAACTTGCAAGGCGATTTTCTGATTCCGGAGTAGTGACGTTAAGCGAACTCGTGGTCAATGATCAGCCGGTCGCGTGGAACTACGGGTTTCAGTTTCATGGAAGCTGGTTTTGGTATCAGCCAACCTTCGATAGCCGCTGGGAAGCGCATTCTCCGGGATACTGCCTACTGGCGAAAATTGTGATGGACGGCTGCGACCGGGAGGACATGAATCGCGTCGACCTCGGCCTGGGCGCGGAAGGCTATAAAGAGCGCTTTGGGAACAGCACGCGACAAACTCTTTACATCACTGCGACAACATCCTGGTCTTGTCACCTTAAGGAAATTACGCGGTATCGCACTGCCACCTTGCTGAGCCGTTCTCCAAGAATCGAATCAGTGGTTCGCGGCGTCTTAAGCGGAATCGGCGCTGTCCAAGGAAATCAGCGTTGAGCCGTAGGCATCAATTATGTCCACGCTGCGGGATCGTGTGTTTGCCACACTAGGAGCAAAAAAGCGTTTAGACTATCTTCCCAGCCACTGCGACGCTTTCAAAATGACTCGTTCCCAGTCTCGTCCCATCACGATCTTCACGCCGTCGGATGCCGGCGTGGGGAACACCAACGCGCAGAATCTTACGGTGAAGGAGGTCGTTGCGCGTCTTCCCGAAGATCGGTTTCATGTGACCATGCTGTGCGATGGCGATGTTCCCGATCCGCGGCTGAGCGCCCGAAAAAACACGCGACTCGTGCCGTGGACGAAGCGAGGCAATACGCTTCGGCTGCTTCGACATTGTCTTTTTCCTCCTCCGGACATTTATTTCTTTCCCCGCACCGGCCCTCTGGACCGGGCTTTCTTTGAATTGCGAAAGCGCATGGGGCTGAGAACGGCGGTCATCACTTACATTGTGATGGCGATGAGTGAGATGACTGGCCGCGGGCTGATCGGCCGGTCTGTCGTCGAGGGCGACATGGTTTTCGGAAATTCCAAACATGTGGTAGAGACCATTCATCAAATGTTCGGAGTGGAATCCAGCCCGATTTACGACGGCATCGACCGGCGTTATTATTTTCCGCCGCCTGAGCGCAGTGTGAATGCTGCTCCGGTCGTCCTCTATGCGGGATCATTGCAGCCGCGTAAGCGAGTAGAGTTGGTGATCCGGGAAGGAGCCCGATTGCCCGGCTTGCAGTTTCGAATCGCGGGTAAAGGCGAAACGGAAAAAGATTGCCACGATCTGGCAAAGCAACTGGGTTGCGGCAACGTATCTTTTCTTGGACACCTGTCGTCGGAAAAGCTCGGCGAGGAAATGCGCAAGGCGGATATTTTCTTCTTTCCCAGCATTCTGGAAGGGAATCCGCAAGTCTTGTTGCAAGCTAGCGCTTGCGGCCTTCCCTGCATTGCCATGGATCTGTATCACTCGGACTACGTGGTGAATGGTAAGACTGGTTTCCTTGTCGCAGCTGATTTAGATCTTTCGCAAGGCCTCGATCTGCTGGCAAATGATAGCGTCCTGCGGTGTAGCTTAGGCAATGCTGCGGTTTGCCACGCAAGTCAATTTGATTGGGATGATATTGCCCAGCAGTGGGCTGCAGTTTTTCAGGAAGCCGTGGCAAAGCGTCAGCTTTACCATCAACCCAGAGCGTCTTAAGAGTTTTGCTCGCGCATGGTGACCCGAACTTGAAACGATCGAGCGCACTGGTGCGCTACGGCGGATTTTTTCTGTCGGTGGGAACGGCGCGTGTCGCCGGGCTTCTAATCACCTCGATTACATTCCCGGTCCTGGTGCGGCGCCTGGGCGTCGAGACCTACGGTCTCTGGAGCTATGTGGTGGCGCTGTGCGCCTTTTTCGATGTGGTCGCCAACCCCGGACTCTCCACCTACACCGTTCAGCAGCTCGCAGCCCGCCGGCACGCTGCGGCCGATCTCGTTCCTGATTTTTTAGCGTTGCGCGTGTTGGGTTGCGTCGCCGCGATCGCTGTCCTGATGGTGGTTGCCAGTTTTGAAGTGCGTCCCGATGTTCGCCGGTTGCTGTACTGGTATGGTGCAGGCCAGACCCTGATCGGGCTGACAGGGGCCGATTTTCTGTTGAACGCGCTAGAACTTTTTCACGTACGGTCGCTGCTGACCTTAATCCAGCAAGCTTTGTATGCTGTGGGAGTTCTGCTCCTGGTCCGAACTCCGCACGACATCCTTTGGCTTCCGGTCAGCATTTTAGGATCAGCCTTGTTAACGAACCTTGCTGGCTGGGTTGCGCTCTGGCATAACGGATTCCGCCCGCCGCTCGCGATAAATCCCAGCCGTTGGCAGGCGATGCTGGTGCCAAGCTTTCACTATGCCGCTACTACTCTGATGGGCACCGTCTACCACCGGACTGGACACATTGTCGTTCGCTGGTTTCTAGGGGATTACGCGCTAGGTCTTTACGCAGCCGCAGTTCGATTTGTCGATCTCCTGCGCAACTTCGTCGGGATTGCATTCAGTGTGCTGATGCCCCGAATC
The DNA here is from genome assembly GCA_963808195.1 of uncultured Acidobacteriaceae bacterium. Classification (GTDB taxonomy): domain Bacteria; phylum Acidobacteriota; class Terriglobia; order Terriglobales; family Acidobacteriaceae; genus Sulfotelmatobacter. The sequence goes on from CAWEEW010000001.1 coordinate 477,963, forward strand.
GCGCTCTCCGCGCAATCTCCCTCCGGATTACGAAGGCTGGTGCAGGCGGCCGTCTCAGCCATGGCGATCATCAGCATACCTCTCACGTTGGGAACGCTCGCGACTGCACATCTGGTTGTGCCCTGGGTTTTAGGCGCGAACTATGCGGCAGCGGTTGGGCCGGTGTGGTGGACATCAGGCTTTCTGTTGGCCGCGCCGATCGCATCGCTGCTGTCGGGAACCGTTCTCTATGCTCTCGGGCGGCACCGCGCATGTTTGATCTCGGCCACAGCAGGCGCCGTTGCAGCCATCGCGCTTGCTCTGGTGCTGGTTCATTTCTTTGGTTTGCCCGGAGGGTGCGTTGCGTTCGTTCTGGCAGAAGCAATAGTCGGCATCACAGCCTACCTCTTGATTCCCGAGGAACTGCGCGATCTATGGAAGAATCCCATTATCCTGGTCGCCGGATTCTCGGGGTTGCTGATGGTGGGCGCGGTTCGCTTGACCAACTCCTACACTGCGCGGCCGTTAATCGTGGTGAGCGCCGGTGCTGTCGTCTATATGATCGCGCTGATTATGCTGGGCAGAAAAATGCTGATGCAACAATTCGGAGACGCCAGGTGAGTTCCCGAGAACAGTCGAGACGTCCCTCAGTGGCTGTCCTACTCTCCGGGCGTGAGAAGTTCAGCCACTATTTTGGCGGTGCTGTGGCGCGGTGGACCTATGAAGTTTACAGTTGCCTCAGCGACCGGATCGATGTCACAGTCTTTGGCTTTCCCACGACGCGTGAGGACTTATATCCACTTCGCCACGAAACCAGTGAAGCCTGGCGGGCGTGCAATCTGGTCGCGCGAATTCCTGTGGCTCGTCGCTACGAAGAAACTCTATGGCTGCGAGCTCTGCTCCATCGATTGCGGAGATTCGAAATCGTTCACATCCACAACCGGCCGCAGTGGGCGCAGGCGTTGCGAAGAATGGGCTACGGAGGGTCGATCGTCCTGCACCTGCACAACGATCATCTCGGCCATTGGCCCGGCCCTGCGCTGGACGCTCTCGCTCCAAGTTTAGACGCCATTGTGACCTGCAGCGATTATTTGCGGAGCACCTTCGCCGCGAAGTCGCGCCTGCTGAATGACAAAGCCCATGTAGTGTTCAACGGCGCCAACCTGCAATTGTTTTATCCTCGTGAAGAGGTTCGGGAACCCAAGACCATTTTCTTTGTTGGGCGCTTTGATCCCGAGAAGGGCGTGTTTCAACTTCTTCAGGCTTATGAAAAAGTGCTCGACACGCATCCCGATGCGAAATTGGTAATCGGTGGCACCACGAATTTTGGAACACACCGTGAGACGACCTACGTCAGGCAGGTGCGCGAACTGGCGGATTCGCTCAATAAGAACAAGCATGCCAAAATTTTCTTTACCGGCTACCTTGATCACGACAAAGATTTGCCCCTATGGTTTCAGAAAGCGACCGTTTTTGCATGTCCGTCTCTATTCCGGGAACCATTCGGATTGGTCAACGCAGAAGCCATGGCTTGTGCCACCGCGGTAGTAGGGTCAAACCGAGGCGGGATTCCCCAGGTGTTTGGTGATACGGGCAGGCTGGCAGATCCCGAGAACACAATCGAGTTTGCCGCGGCGCTTTCGGATTTGCTCGCATGTCCGGAATATTGCAAGCAGCTGGGGCAAGCCGGATACGAGCGATGCTGGAAGCTTTTCGATTGGCGCGTCGTCGCTGAAAGTTGGATAACACTGCTGGATTGCGTCCGCCACAAAACTGCGCCGTGCGGGTGCGGCGAGTAGTAGTGGCTTTCTGCGCAGGGTTTGGCTTTGCAATGTTTGACTTCGCAATGTCTATGATCGCGCGCGCCTACACTTTCGAACTCGATGACGCGGACTTTTGCTTTAAGGAGATGTGCGAGCGAGCGCGTCTCGTGCGGCCCTTGCGGGAGTCGATCGCTTGATCCCCCGGCTTGTAATCATCACCGAAATTATTGCCCCTTACCGGATTCCTGTTTTCAACGCGCTCGCCGCGAGATCGGAAATCGAGCTCCATGTAATTTTTCTCTCTGAGAACGATCCGAGCTTGCGGCTTTGGCGTGTGTACAAAGACGAGATCAAATTCTCAAACGAGGTGTTGCCCTCATGGCGGCAGCGGTTCGGCCGGCATAATGTGCTGGTGAATCGTGGGCTGGTCTCGGCGCTGAACCGAATCAAGCCGACCGTGGTGTTGTGCGGCGGATATAACTATCTGGCCTCGTGGGAAGCGGCGGGTTGGACGCGAATTCATCGCGTGCCGTTGCTGCTTTGGTCCGAAAGCACATCCCTCGACGCGCGACGCGGCCACCGGTTGGTGGAATTCATGAAGGCGCGTTTTCTAAGGCTGTGCCGGGGGTTCGTCGTCTCCGGGAAATCGTCGTTTCACTATTTGAAGGATCTCGGAATTCCCGAGCAAAAAATCTTCACCGCTCCGAACGCCGTTGATAACCAGTTATTTTTAGTACTCGCGGACGCCGCGCGGCGCGATGCTGTCCAAGTACGCACCCGCCACTCGTTGCCTGCGCGCTACTTTCTTTACGTTGGGCGTCTGGTGGAAGCTAAAGGAGTATTCGATTTATTGGAGACCTACGCTAAGCTCAGCGAAGAAATCCGCGCAGAGGTCTCCTTGGTATTCGTTGGAGATGGTTCCGACCGCACGAAACTGATGGAGCGAGCGTCAGAGATTGCGCCGGGAACCATCCTGTTCCCCGGTTTTGCGCATCGCGAGGAACTGGCAGAGTTTTATGGTTTGGCAGACGCGTTGATTTTTCCAACTCACAGCGACCCCTGGGGATTGGTGGTGAACGAGGCGATGTCGTGCGGCTTGCCGGTGGTTGCCACCAACGTGGCCGGATGTACGGAGGACCTGGTGCGGGATGGCTGGAATGGATTTGTAATTCCGCCGCGGGACTCCTCTTCGCTCACCGGCGTCATGGAACGTTTAGCGGTAGGTCCCGCACTGCGAGTTGAAATGGGAGCGAGAAGCAGGGAAAAAATTGCAGAGCACTCTCCAGAAGCATGGGCTCAAGGCTTGATCGATGCAACAAAGATCAACGCGACAAAGATCGATGCAACAAAATTTTGTCGGTAAGTGAGCACCGAAAGGCACGATTGAGCGGGTGAGACTTGGTAGTATACTGGCTCGAACAAACCAGCAAGCAAGCACAGTAGGGCGGGGTTTCGGAGAAACCAATCACCGGAGAAACGATGTCGGATCCGTCAGGTTCGCGGATGGAAAATGATTCGCATCGGCAAGGCCTTTCGGCCCCGCATGTCGAGATTTTGGAGTGCACCCTTCGCGATGGGAGTTACGCGGTAGACTTCAAGTTCACCGAGAACGACACGGCGATCCTGGCTGGCGTTTTAGCACGTCTTGGTTTTCGCTGGATTGAAATCGGTCACGGCGTAGGACTCGGAGCAGCGCAAGCGGGCAAAGGCACGATGCCAGCCACCGACGAGCGGCTGATCGAAGTCGCGAAGCGCGCCGCGCCGAACGCACAGATTGGATGTTTCTTTATCCCAGGTATTGGAACGGCGGAGCAACTGAGATCGGCCCGCGCAGCGGGACTGGATTTTGTCCGCGTCGGTTACAACGCCACAGAAATTGAAGACGCTTATCCCTTCCTCACATTGGCCAAGGACTTGGGGTTGAAGGTCTGCCTCAACTTCATGAAGACTTATGCCATCTCGCCTGCGAAGTTTGCCGAGAAGGCACGCGAGGGCGCAGCCGCGGGTGCGGACGTGATCTACTGCGTCGACTCTGCAGGCAGCATGCTTCCCGATGACGTGCGGAGTTATTTCTGTGCTGCCCGTGAGCTCTGCTCCAGCAAGCTCGGCTTTCACGGTCACAGCAACCTCCAGTTCGCCGTCGCCAATAGCGTGGAAGCAGTCCGCCACGGCGCGACCTTCATCGATTCCACTCTCTATGGGTTGGGACGAAGCGCTGGCAACGTTCCCACCGAAGTCGCAGTCGCAGTGTTCAACAATCTTGGTCTCGACACGGGCATCGATCTGTTCGATGTGATGGACGCAGCGGAGGAGTTCATCGGTCCGCTCATGGCGCAGACGCAGCTCTACGACATGATGTCCGTGGCCATGGGATGCAGCCAATTTCATTCGTCGTTCCTGCCCAAGGTCGCCGTAGCTGCGCGCCAACATGGCATTGAGTTGCGCAGGTTGGTGGTCGCCATGGGCAAACTCGACTCCGTGAATCTCGACGAAGAAAATCTGAATCGGGTCGCCGCGAGCTTGCCGAAAGCGACAGCGGCGAAAACCCGGGAGATGCTCACCTCGTTCTCGGTGCCCGGGATCTCGGCGCACAGCATCAGCAGTTCGCTTTCGGCGGTGCAATCGCTCGTAGACGGTATGACGGTCACCTGCGCCAAGCGCCGCGCCCGTCCAGTGCTGGAACTCGTTGCCTCCGAGTCGCCGTCACAGAACTTGGTTTTGGCGGACCTGGTGCTTGCAGAGGGTCCGGTTGTGCTCGGCAGGGTGGTTTACGGTTCTTTCGAAGTGCTGGAGCAAGTGTTAAAAATGACCGGCAACAGCGTGCCGCTCTATCTCAACGACAAGGATGGTGGCACTTGGGCTGCGCAGTGGCCCTCGTCGCTGAAAGAGATTGTGGGCGAGGAAAGAATCCTGCCGGTTCGTTCGAAGCGGCTGTTTGCCAGCTACGTGGAGGATGTGGTGACCACGGCAGCCCATCGCTTTGGAAATTTCTGTCTGCTGATTTATGGAACTCCGAATGCCTCTCTGTTGCGTCATTGCTGCGAGACTTTCAGCAACATTGTCGTGCACGGAGAGTTGGCAGCCGATGCCCCCGCGAACTGCTGGCAGATGACCGATTTCTCCGACCGTATGCATTTTGATTTAGGCATCGGCGTCGCGTTGCTGCTTTGTCCGCCGGATACTGCGGACTCAACCTCGATTGATCAACTCTTGTTGCCGGATGGAGTCGTGATTACCGCTGGCCACTATCCCCGCTTCGAAATGGATACTCCGGGCCGGGCGGTTCTGCGGCTCGATCCCAATCACGCCTATCGCGGCCAGATGGACCGCTGGGCTTCCATCTCAAATCTCATGAAGTCGGCCCAATCCCGCACTTTGGCGATGCAATGACCACGAGCGGAGACCGACGAAGCGAAGCCCGATTAAGTCTGGCGATCAAATGACCATCCGCGAAACAATCATGGACGTGGTATCGCGCCACGGGGAGCGGGTCTTCCTGGTGGACGCCGCTACGAGCCGTGGAATTACCTACGGAGATTTCCACCGGCAAGCCTGTGCCTTGGCCGCGGAGCTTCGCAGGCGTGGCATTCACAAGGGCGACCGTGTCGCGGTGATGGTTCCGAACTGTTGTGAACTGGCGGTCTTCTACTTCGCCTGCATTTATCTCGGCGCCGTGATTGTCCCCATTAATCCCGCGTTGAGTAAAAGCGAGGTCCAATTTATTCTGGCGAGTTGCAAACCTGTTCTCGTCGTGGCGGGAGCGGCGAGCGTCGACGCGATCAAGATTCTTCATGCAAATGCGCTGCAGTTAGTGACAGCGACCGACGCGAACCTGAACCCATCTGCACTCGATCAACTTGAGATCGACTTGCCCGGTGAAGCGAGCGATTTTGTGCCCCTCGAATCGGCGGATGGCGAAGATCTCGTAGTAATCATGTACACCTCGGGAACGTCGGCGAAGCCGAAAGGGCTGGCGCACAAGCTGGGGCGAATGCTGCGAAACGCTTCGGCTTTCGCGAGCGCCCAGGAAATTGGCCAGGATTCGCGGTTTTATTTAACGCTCTCCATGTCGTATATGGGCGGTCTCTACAATCTGCTGATTTTGCCTTTCTTGTGCGGTGCGAGTGTGGTTGTGGACCACGTGTTCGATGCGCGGTCAAGTTTGCATTTTTGGGATAAAGCAAAATCCAATCGGGTTAACGCGCTGTGGCTGGCGCCGACTGTTTTGTCGATCCTGCTGCGAATGGATCGCGGCCGCACCGGCGAAGAATTTTGCCGCAACTCGATTCGTCAGGCGTTCGTGGGGTTCGCTCCACTTCCCATGAAAGTGAAAGTAGAGTTTGAATCGAGATACGGCGTGCGGCTGATCGAGAATTATGGTCTCTCGGAGACTCTTTTCGTGACAGCCCGTTCCAATGGCACCGCGGAAGCGTCCGGATATGTTGGCGAAGCACTGCCGGGAATAAGTTTGAGGGTCTTAAACGACGAAGGAAATCCAGCCGCGCCGGCCCTGGATGGAGAAATCGAGATACTGACGCAGGATCTTATGGCGGGGTATCTGGATTCGGAGGGAAAGGTTTTAGAAATAGACGCCGCGAACTGGTTTCCTACCGGCGACGTCGGCCATCTTGATCATCGGGGATCGTTGTTCATCACCGGACGCAAGAAGGATCTCATCATCCGCGGCGGCGTAAACATAAGCCCGGCGGCCATCGAAGAGGCGCTCATGCACGTGCCCGGCATCGCCGACGTGGCCGTGGTCAGCATTCCGCACGAATTGTATGGGGAAGACATTGTGGCCGTTCTCAAGCTCGATCCCAGTGTAAGCCTCGAGTCCATGCTTGAGTTGGTTGTCTCGCATGCCAAGCGGACACTCGCGCAGCATCAGCAGCCTGCGCGCTACATTGCAATCGACGAATTTCCGAGGACCGCGAGCGGCAAGGTTCAGAAAGCCCGGATTCGCGAGTTAGTGGCCGAAAAACTGCAGATAGGTTCGACATCGAGCGCGTCACTATCGTCGTTGCGGACGCACGCGGCCGAGAACGCAGAGGTATCCCGCTGATTGGTCCGCGCTGGGATTTCCACACCGAATCAACCCATAATGATCGAGTATGAAGATCACATATGAAAATTATTGATCTCTCGCTGCCCATCGAAGAAGGCATGATGACCTTTCCGACGCACTGGCATCCCGTGGTCGAGATCACAATTCTCGGCCGGCACGGGATCGAAGGCCGCGAGACCCGGAAAGTCGTGTTGGGAACGCACATCGGCACGCACGCCGACGCGCCGCGTCATTTCATTGCGGGCGGCAGAACCATCGATGAAGTGCCCTTGGAGGTGCTGATCGGCCCGGCCACGCTGGTGGATTTTACCGGCTGCCAACCTTTGCAGGAGTTCGATGTCCCCGATCTCAAACAGAAGCTTGGGGAAAAAGTTCCAGAGCGGTTAATTCTGCGCACCGGTTGGTCGGAATATTTTGGCGATCTGAAGTTCTACAATGAATATCCATTTCTGTCGGAGAATGCCGCGCAATGGCTCGTGGAGAAAGGCGTCCGGCTCATCGCCATGGATACGCCCTCGCCGGATAACCCGGCACATTCGCGTGGGACCGCCAAAGATTCTCCCAACCATAAAGTGCTGTTAAGAGCAGGCGTGGTGCTGGTGGAATATTTGACCAATCTGAAATCCATAACCGCGGCAGAGGTGGAACTTATCGTGATGCCGCTCAAATTGACGGGATGCGACGGTTCCCCAGCCCGCTGCGTAGCCATCGAAAAATAGACTCAAAATGAACACCGGAATTGAGTTGAGGGATCGGGTTCAGGATTGGCTCACCGACTGGTTTGTCGCAAGAGGAAAGCTTACAAAGAAAATTGGCGAGACCGCCAAGGAAACCCTGTGCAATACCGATTACTTTGAGGCAGGATGGCTCACTTCCATGGAAGTCGTGGAATTCGTGACGGAGATCGAGCAGCACTTTGGCATGCAGTTTTCCGAAAGCGATCTGCAGGATCCGCGATTCGTAACGATCGCCGGTCTCGCCGAATTGATTCTCGCGCGCTCGACGCAGGCCAGCCAGAGCAGGTAGATTCAAAGCTTGCCCATCAAGTCTCAGTCTATTCGGCCTCAGGTGCATCCGGCCTCGGTTCGCGCCGGAAATGTGGGAAAGCGAAACCAGTGAAGCTGCACGTCCTCACGCTCACTCCTTTTTATCCATCGAGCGGCGATGAAGTCAGCGGCTGCTTTGTTGCTGAGATTCTCGAAGAGCTCACGGCTCAAGGGATCGAGTCCTCAGTGATCGCGGTCGATTCCATTTATCACCCTCGGAAAAAATCGAGCGGCGAGTTTCCTGCGGAATGGATCCGCTATCCGCAGTTGCCTGGCAACTTTGGCCTGTCGAGTGCCGGCAGATTTCTCGCCTCAGTTCTTTCGAGCCGCATCCGGCAGTTGCATCAGCGCTTGCCGATCAGCGTGATTCACGCCCATGCCGCGCTGCCGTGCGGGCATGCTGCTGCATTTCTTTCACGGAGATTTGGCATTCCGTTTGTTGTTACCATTCATGGCTTGGACGTCTTCAACAATTGCTTTGAAGATGGTAGCGCGGCGGGTTGGCGGCGGAGGTCGTCTTTGTTTGTTTATCGAAACGCGCATACAGTGATTTGCATCAGCGAAAAAATCGAGCGGCTGCTCCGCGACGGAATGGAATCGGTGAAAGCCGAGGTCGTTTATAACGGCACCGATCCCGACCGCTTCATTCCTGGCGGGATCGCCTCCGGGCCGGGGGTAGACGAGTCGCCGACAATTCTGATTGTTGGAAATCTGCTGGCAGGCAAGGGGCACGAGTTGGTGCTTAAGGCGATCGGCAAACTTACGAGTTTGTTCCCGGATTTGCAATGCCGCATCATTGGCGAGGGCGCGGATCGAGAACGATTCGCCAGACTAGCCGCCGATCTCGGCATCACTGATCAAATTCAGTTTCTCGGCAGGCGAAGCCGCGCTGATGTAGCGAAGGCGATGCAGGGTTGCACGCTCTTCGTTTTGCCCAGCCGCTACGAAGGGCTTGGCTGCGTTTACCTGGAAGCGATGGCGAGTGGTAAACCGGTAATCGCGTGTCGCGGGCAGGGCATCGATGAAATCATTCAGCACCGCGGCAACGGATGGTTGATTCCGGTCGACGGTCTTGATGAACTCGTGCAGGGATTGCAAGTTTTGCTCAGTGACGGCGATTTGCGGGCTCAAATTGGCGGGGCGGCGAGGCAGACGATCCTCGACCGTCTCACGATGTCGCATCAGGCTCAGAAGATGCTGCAGATTTACGAGGAAGCTGCGAGATGAGCGCACCGGTGGGAACCCGACGCGAGCAACCGCCGCGCGCCGAACTGATCTCCATCGAACGGAAAGACCTGCCCGAGGTCGCGAGTTTTATAGCATCTCAATCTGGCCGGAGCTGGGACTCCGTGGAAGCTCATCTGCGCTGGTTTTTATTGGAAAATCCCGCGCTGCGAGCTGAAGATCCTCTTGGTTTTGGATTGCGTTCCGCCGATCAGCTTGTCGGATGCATTCTGTGCAGCCCGCAACTCTTCCGCTGCGAGAAACAAACGATCCTCCTTATGGGTTCGAGTTTGTTCTATGTCGATGATCGTCATCGAGGCTATGGAGGACGCATCTTCCTGCAGTATTGCCGCCTGGGCAATCGGTATCCGCTATTCGGTGCTTCGGCAAACGCCGAGGCTGCGGCCTTGTGGAAGGCGGCAGGGGCTCGCCCCATCCCGCACTCCGATGGAGAATTGTTCGGTGTGCTGCGCTGGCCGCCGATCGCCGAAGAGGTGGCGCATCGCCGCTATTCAAATCGCGTGCTATCGGCATTGGCAGGAAGTTCATTGGCCACGATCGCTGGAGCGTTCCGTCCGTTAAAGATCGATTGCTCCTCTTCCGATAAGTTGCAGCCCGTCATCTCCGCCGAGCAGGCGCATGATTTTCTACAGCCTTACCATTCCTCCACCAAGCTCACCGCGGCGCGGGACCTGCCTTATCTTCGATGGCGCTACTTCTCCGGCAGGGATGCCACGGTCGCAGTGTTCGCCTTCCGCACCGAGCAGTCCGACCGCGAAGTTTTTGTCGCAGTGAATCGGCGCATTCGTGGATATCGCGAGCAGATCCAAACCCTCAACGTCCTAGATGTTTATCCGGAGGTTTCGCCGGCTGAGTGGGTGCAAATCGTGGGGGCGCTCATCGCTCGCTACAGACAGAGGGTAGACGCTATCGTTCTGCGCAGCCAAAATTTGAAACAACAGGAACTGTTTTGCGAAAAGGGTTTTCAGTGGCGCGCATTCGAAGCGCCCAACGGCTGGTTCCTCGATCGATCAAAGTTCTTGCCGACACACGATTGGCATCCCGTGCCGGCGGACGGCGACGGACTGATTTAGAGATTACGTTTGCATTGCCGGAAACAATGAATCTTAGAGGCCAGGCGCGCGCATTCTTGATCCGGGCAGCTACTTTCGCGCGCGCTGATGAACTGGCGTTCCGCGCGCAAGGTCTTAGCACAGGATATCGCGGCCTCGTGGTCGGAATGCATGAAACTCCCACATCTTTGGAGGCGCGCTTTCGCGAACAACTCGAGTGGGTCTCTGAACATTTTACGATTGTCAGTCTGCAAGATTTCACAAAGCTGTGGGAGCAGAATTCTCGATCCGATAATTCCAAGCCGCCGGTTCTCTTTACATTTGATGACGGGCGAGAGAGCAACTACACCGTGGCGGCGCCTCTGCTCGAATCTTTTGGCGCGCGCGGAGTGTTTTTCATCGCACCTGCCTTCGCGGAGTGTTCGGGAGATGCGGCTTTGACCTTCTATCGATCGAGAATCAATCCTGACTCCCAGCCTGGCGACGAAGCTTGGGAAGATTGGAAGCCGATGAATCCCAATCAGATTGCGGAACTGGCGGCGCGAGGCCACGCTATCGGCAATCACACGCTTACTCATCAAAGATTGGCTGGATTCCCGCCCGAAATGCTGGAGCGGGAGATCGGCGACAGTGCTCGCAAGTTGATTTCATGGACAAAGCAAGGTGTTGATGCATTCGCTTGGACGTTCGAGTGGGATGCGATTGACGCTAACGCCTGGGATGTGATCCGGCGCTACCATCGTTTTTGCTTTGCGCCCTGTGCCGGAGTGATCGACCGCCGCCGCGACACTCCCTCGCTGCTATGGCGTCGCGAGATTGAAGTGAAATATTCTGCCGCCGAGTACCGTTTTATTTATTCGGGCTTGGTTGACCCGTGGTGGAGTACGCGGCGAAAGAAGCTCAGCAAAATGCTGCTAGGCTCGACTGACCAGAACGCTTAGCCATTAGATTACAAATCTCGAATGACCTTGCTGCAGTGCCGACGCAAAGCCGTTCACGTGAACTCGCACTGGGAATGACTCATATCTTTATCAATGCGCTAGCTGCCAGTGCGGGTGGAGGTCTCACTTACATTCGCAATGTATTGCCCCGGCTCGCGATTCGCGATGACGTGCGCGTCACGGTGATGGTGAGCGAAGCCTTGCGCAGCGAGATAACGCCTTCCGCCACGGTCACGATCGCGCAACATGCCAGCCCCGCCGGTTCCGCTGAGCGCTTCTGGTATGAGCAGCGCACCCTGCCCGCGATCATTCGTCGATCCGGCACAGACATTTTATTGTCCACGGGAAATTTTGCGCTCTACCGCTCTCCAGTGCCTCAAATCCTGCTCAGCCGCAACGCTTTGTACCTGTCGTCTGATTTTTATCGCGATCTGCGGGAGAGAGGCGACTATCGTTTATGGCTTGATACGGAAGTGAAGGCCGCCTTCGCCCGCTGGTCGGTGCGCGCAGCAGACTGCACGGTCGCTCCAAGTGCGTCCTTTGCCCATGAACTGGCGCAATGGACCGGGAAGGATGTCGTTTGCATTCACCACGGATTTGATCGTGAAACGTTTTTCCGCGAATCGTTGCCCTTGCCACTCCCTGTACAAGAGCAGATCGCCGCGACCGACGGTTCGATTCGACTACTATTCGTCAGCCACTACAACTACTATCGGAACTTTGAAACCTTGATTCGCGCCATCGCGGTTTTGAAACAAAAACTGCGTCCTCGAACGGTTCGGCTGCTTCTTACCTGCAAACTAAATTCTGAGGACAATCCGGGAGACTACCGCGCCGATTCGGCCGCGGAGTTAGTCCGACACCTTGGTCTCAAGCAGGAGATCGTCGAGCTTGGCACGGTGCCGTACGCTTTGCTTCACCACGTCTATCGCGCGTGCGATTTCTACGTTACTCCGGCATATGCCGAAACTTTTGCTCATCCTCTCGTTGAGGCAATGGCAAGCGGCGTCCCTGTGATCGCTTCCGACTTAGCTGTCCATCGAGAGATCTGCGGCGCCGCCGCAGCCTATTTCCCAAGGTTCTCTCCAGAAGATCTAGCGGAGCTTGTCATTCAAACATCGAAATCACCCGAGAAGACAGCCGCAATGCGGGACGCGGGCATAGTTCGCTCTCAAACCTTCAGTTGGGATAAGCACGTCGAGCGATTGTTGATTTTGGCGAAAGGTCTCACCGGAAACGTTTGAGCCGAAGAGTCCAACAACTTCGCGTAAGATCATTTGCAACGACCTCAAGGAGCGACAGTTCGGATGTGTGGAATTTTCGGCATCATTGGTCATAATTCACCAGTTCCGGCCGAGATTCTCGAGCGGGCCACTCGATCCCTGGCTCATCGCGGACCAGACGACGGCGGCACCGTCATTCTGCGCGGCTTGCAACCGCATGCAATCGAAATTGGGCTGGGAAATCGCCGCCTCGCAATTCTCGATCTGTCTCCTCGCGGGCATCAGCCCATGAACGATCCTGCCAGCGGCAATTGGATCGTATACAACGGCGAGGTTTACAACTTTCGCGAGGTTCGCGCAAAGCTTGAACGCGAGAGAGTTTATTTGAATGGCCTCTCCGACACGGAAGTGATTCTCAAAGCCTACGGGCATCTGGGGCGAGCACTGCCTTCACGAATTTCGCGGAATGTTTGCCTTCGCCATATGGGATGCGCAGCGCCAGCGCTTGTTCGTGGCGCGCGACCCAATGGGCATCAAGCCGCTCTACTACTATTCTTCCGATCGTTACTTCATGTTTTCCTCCGAGGTGCGGACCCTGCTCGGAACCGGCCTTGTTCCGCGCCGCATCGACCCTGCGGGCCTGGTGAGCTATCTGACTTTTGGTTCGCTCTATGATCCGAACACGCTGATAGAAGGTGTGAACTCGCTTTCGCCCGGCCACTATTTGACTTGGGAAGAGGGCAAGTGACGCGAGACGGAGTACTGGGATTTGGTGAGCCCAGAGGTTGTTCCCGAGAAAAGTCGTAACGAACTTGAGACCGGCGTTTTCGAAATGCTCGACGAGTCGGTACGCATGCAACTGGTCAGCGACGTGCCGGTAGGCGTTTTTCTTTCGGGCGGCATCGATTCCAGCAGCATGGTCGGCATTTTGAGCCGCAACGGTGTACGGCCGAGCACATTTTCCATCGTATTTCGCGAGGCTGATTACTCTGAGGCGGAATATTCCCGCGAGGTCGCGCAGCAGTTTCGAACGGACCATCACGAGATCACCGTCTCTCAATCGGACTTCTTGGCTGCAATCGCGCCTGCGATCCATGCGATGGATCTGCCCACGGTAGACGGAGTGAATACATACTTCGTCTCTGAGAAGACCCGCGCCGCAGGCGTAAAAGTCGCTCTTTCTGGACTGGGCGGCGATGAGGTGTTCGCCGGATACTCAAGCTTCACAACAGTTCCGCGAATGGAAAGGTTCGACAACGCGTGGGAACGATTACCGACAGGAATCAGTCAGACGCTGGCAAATATCTTTGCGGCGATTGCGCCATCGAATGACCAGAATCGCAAGCTGACAGCGTTAGCTCGCAATGGTGGAACAATCTTTCATCCTTATTTTCTGTCACGAATGCTGTTTACTCCTGGGCAGCTAAGTAAGTTGCTGCCTGAGATGAAGTGCGATTCAGCAGCTTTCCAGCGCGCAGCAAAACCTTTGCGCGAAAGCGTGGGCTGCGCCCAGAGCCTGGATGCGATCAACCGCGTTTCGTATCTGGAAGCGCGGTGTTATATGCTCAACACATTATTGCGCGACGCAGACTTTATGAGCATGGCGCACGGGTTGGAAGTTCGCGTACCGTTAATCGACCATCGCTTGGTGCAGCGCATGCTGGCGCTGCCGGGGTCGTGGAAGCTGGATGCTGGGACTTCGAAGCCTTTGCTGGTGAGGGCTCTTGTGGGTCAACTCCCGGACAAGGTCGTCCACCGGCGGAAACGCGGCTTCACTTTGCCCTTCGAACATTGGCTTCGGGAAGACTTGCGGCCACTTGTCGAAGAAACATTGAGCAGGATCGGAGACGGCGCACTTGGTACGATGATCAGCCAATCGGCAGCGCGTCAAGTATGGGACGATTTCTTGCAGGGCCGAACCTCCTGGACGCGCCCCTGGTCGTTGTACGTGCTGCAATGCTGGTGCTGGCAGCACATTTCGAAGTAACGATTTGCAACAAGCGACAAACAATGAGCAACGATTAACGATGGAAAAGGTCGAAGAGATTCGGAATGCCGCAGACGCTGCCCCAGTCGGTCGGCTGCCGGTGACCGTAATTATTCCGGTGCGTAACGAGGCCAGGAATTTGTCGCGATGTTTGCAGGCGCTGAAAGAGGTTGGAGAAGTTCTCGTTATCGATTCGCAAAGCACGGACGAGACTGTGGAGGTCGCGCGCTCCTATGAAGCGCAGGTTGTGCAGTTTCATTATCAGGGCGGATGGCCCAAGAAGCGACAGTGGGCGATGGACACTTTGCCCCTTGCTCATGATTGGATTCTGCTGCTCGATGCCGATGAGGTGCTCACCCGCGAACTTTCGCAAGAAATTTATTCCGCCATCCAAAACCCTGCGATTGACGGGTATTCGATCTTGCTTCGTACGTGGTTCCTTGGACGCGTTCTGCGCCATGGTGATGTGGGCTTGTGGAAGCTATCGCTGTTTCGCCGAGGCAAGGGACGATTCGAATGCCGCCTGAAAGATCAGGATGCTTCCATGGCCGACATGGAAATTCATGAGCATGTCGTCGTCGAAGGCGCAGCCGGCAAGCTGCGAAATCCGCTGCTGCATCACAACATGGAATCGCTCTCGCGTTACATCCAAAAGCATGATGAATATTCCAATTGGGAAGCTCGCGTGCTGCTGGAGCGCGGCAATGATAACGATAAAGAATTGCCGCCATCGCTTTTCGGCTCGCAAGCACAGCGCCGACGCTGGTTGAAGCGCAAGCTCTTTGCTGTGCCGGGTTCGCCTGTCCTGCTTTTCCTGTATCGTTATCTCTTGCGGTTCGGCTTTCTGGACGGCGTGCCCGGCCTGATCTACTGTGGCTTCCAGGCAGTTCAGATGTTTCACACCAAGGCCGAAGAATCTACGAACTGAAGTCGCAGAGAACCGACATTAAAGCTTAACGAGGAATCGGATTCAATCATGTGTGGGATCGCCGGACTCGCCAACTGTGGGGACAGGGAAGTGCTCGCACGCATGACGCACGTCCAGGCGCACCGCGGTCCCGACGACTCCGGTCTGTGGGAGCGACGATTTCCCGATGGTTCCTACGTTGGCCTCGGCAGCCGCCGCCTCGCCATTCTCGATCTTTCCGCTGACGGGCACATGCCAATGTGCAACGAAGACCGCACGGTCTGGATCACCTACAACGGCGAAATCTACAACTTCGCCGAACTTCGCCGGGAGCTGCAAAGCAAGGGCCACCACTTCTCTTCGAATACCGATACCGAAGTCATCATCCATCTTTACGAACAGGAAGGCGCCGATTGCGTTCACCGGCTCAATGGCATGTTCGCCTTTGCGATCTGCGATCTACGCTCGGGTAAGCCGGAGCTTGTTTCTGGCGCGCGATCATTTTGGAGTGAAGCCCTTCTACTACACGCAACGCGGCAGAAAGCTGGCGTTCGCTTCCGAAGTGAAGGCTCTGCTTCATGTGCCGGAAGTCGACGCCGAGCTTGATCTGGAATCATTGCATCAGTATCTGACTTTCCTGTGGGTTCCCGATCCTAAGACGATGTTCCGGGGAATTTACAAACTTCCCTCCGGACATTGTGCAACCTTTCGCGACGGCGAGCTGAAAATCCGGCAGTACTGGGATTTGAGTTTTCCCGCGGCCGGTGCGGATTACTCGCGATCGGAAGCCGATCTTGCTGACGAAGTTCGCGAGCGATTTCAGCATTCAGTGGAACAGCAGATGGTAAGCGATGTTCCGCTAGGCGCATTTCTCAGTGCCGGCCTGGATTCATCGAGTATTGTGGCCATGATGTGCCGCGCGGCAAAACAGCCGGTGCGGACTTACACGATTACGTTTCCCCACAAGTATCGAGTCGGCGAAACCACGCTGGACGATCCCAACGTGCCCGCCCGTCTTGCCCGGCAACTAGGTTGTGAAAATCAGCAGATTGTCGTCGAGCCGGACGTCGCCGAGTTGTTGCCGCGTCTGACTTGGCACATGGATGAGCCTACCGCGGACCCTGCGATCATCCGGCATATCTAGTTTGCCGCGAGGCCCGCAAACAGGCTACCGTGTTACTTTCTGGCGTTGGCGGAGACGAGTTGTTCGCCGGGTATCGCAAGCATGCGGCGCAGCGCTGGGCGAGTGCGTATCAAAAAATCCCTGGCATGCTGCGTTCGCCGTATTGAATCTGGCCTGAACGTATTGCCCAGCCTGCGAGGTACGGCTATGAAGGGAAGCGTGCGCCTGGCCAAGAAAATGGCTCGAAGCGCGTCGCTCGCTCCCGAAGAGAGCTTCATTCGCAACTGTACCTATCTGGACCATTCGCAGAAGATGAGCTTGTACACGGCTGAGATCAGAATATCAGCTTCGAGCGTCCGATCCCGCATTGCGTCACTATTCCGCGTTCGAAACGGTGCATGATGCCGACTTCTTGAACCAGATGCTTTATCTCGACACTAAAATTTTCATGGCAAGTTTGAACCTGAACTATAACGACAAGATGAGTATGGCGTCGTCGGTTGAAGTGCGGGTTCCATTTCTTGATCGTGAGCTAGCCGAGTTTGCCGCCTGGCAATATTCCGCCCGATCTCAAGCTGAAAGGATTTTTTCAGCCTACCACCAAGCACATCTTTCGCCGCGCGATGCGCGATGTGCTGCCCGCCGAGGTCTTACGGCAGCCGAAGGCCGGCTTCGCCGCGCCGGTCGACTATTGGCTGGCCAACGATTTGCGCGAGATGGTGGATGATTTGCTCTCCGAAACCAATATCCGAAAGCGCGGATTGTTCCGGCCCGAAGCGTTGCGCCGTTTTGTGGACGAGCACCGGAGTGGCGCGGAAGATTGGTCGATGCAAATCTGGCAATTTCTGACTCTGGAACATTGGATGCGCATTTTTCTCGATGCCGGAGTCGAGCGAGAGCGGAAGAGTTCGGCCCACCCCGCGAGGCAGCAACCGCGTGAATACCGAAGACAATGCCATGACGATCAACGCCAGGGCGCTGACCGAGGCAACGTGGTCTGCTGCGCGGCCTCAGCGTACCATTCCGTTGGTCCGGAAAGTTGTATCCGACAAACTGCGGGTAACGTTCGAGCAGCGGCATCTCTATTCCTATACGACAACGAAGCGAGCGAGTGGAGACGCACTGAATTCATTGGTGCGTTGGATTCTCGATGCACAGCGCCCCGATGGCGGCATCGCAGCCTACTACAGCTTGCTCACGGGATATTCGCAATCCTATCCCGAGGTCACGGGTTACATCATTCCCACGCTGTTCGATTTCGTGCGAACCGCCGGTCATGGAGAGGAACTTGAAAGTGCCGTCATTGCAGCGGAGCGGGCGACCAGCTGGCTGCTCTCGCTGCAAATCGTCGACGGGAGCATTTCCCGGTGGATTGCACGAGAGCGCTGCGAAGCGCAGCCCTCAGTTTTCAATACAGGACAGATCCTGCAAGGATTGGTTCGCGCTGCATGCGGAAACGAACCGCCCCGAGATCCTGGAAGCGGCTGCTCTTGCCGCTGCCGATTGGCTGATCGAAATGCAGCAGGCCGACGGATCGTGGTGCGGGCCGGTCGCGTATCAGAATACTGCCCACACTTACTACAGCATGGTGGCGTGGGCAATGGCGGAACTTGTCAGAACACGCAGACGGATCGTGCAAGTCAACGTTACGGCCTGGCGGCGGAGAAGAATCTGAATTGGGTTTTGCCTCACTTCCGCCAAAGCGGCTGGATCGATGGCATCAATCTGCACGGCCATCCCGACTTATCTGCACTTCATCGCTTACGTGCTTCAGGGAGTTCTCGAATGCGCAATCCTGCGGCGGCGCAGCGATGCCATCGAGACGGTGGCAAAGTCAGCCTGGGTTCTGCTGCGAAAATTCGAAACCAATAAATATTTGCCGGGGGCCTACTCACCAGATTTCAAAGATGGCTTACGCTTCACTTGCCTCACGGGAAACGCGCAGATGTCGTGCGTGTGGCTGCGTTTGTTTGAGATGACAGGCGATCTTCGCTATCTCAATGCTGCGCTCAAGATGAATGAGATGCTCAAGCAATTGGTTCCGGTACATGGACCACGTGGCATCGCAGGCGGAGTGAGCGGCTCCTATCCCGTTTGGGGTCGATATCAGCCGTTCCGCTACATCAGTTGGGGGTGCAAGTTCCTCGCGGATGCTCTTCTGCTTGAACGCCGCTTGCTGCAAGGCATTTGAGACGTCCGAATACGAGGCGTTACCATGCGCATCGTAGTGCTGTGCTCGAGCGTTTATAGCGAGACCAGTTGCGCCGTCGCGGCACATCTGGCTAAACAAGGACATGTGCCCGTCGGCGCTCTTGTCCTTTCTACACTGAACAGCAGCACTTTGCTGCGCAAGCTTGGACAATGGGGTTCACGCGAGGTTGCACGATATGCCCGCACGAAGTTCATTGCACGCAGTGGCAACAAAAGCGCGGAAGTAAGTAATCCCTATCTTGGGAAGATGCTGGCGCACGAAGACAGGATCTTTCGCAGCCTGCGAGAGGTTGGAAGTGTTTATGGCTTCCCGATTATGACCTGTCGCGATCAGAATTCGCCAATTCAATTTCGCAGCTCAAAGAGTGGGTCGCCCGACCTGATCATTTTCACAGGCGGCAACATTTTGCGAAAGCAGTTGCTCGATGTGCCGCGGCTTGGCGTTCTCAATGTTCATCTGGGCTTGTTGCCCGAAATCCGCGGAATGAGCAGTCCAGAGTGGTCGTTGCTGAAACATGTTCCGGTCGGCATCACCATCCATTACATGGATACGGGAATTGACACGGGGCCGATTCTTCAAAGATCTGAATTTCCCAGATGTAGACCGCAGTGAATCTCTAAGCGACTTGCGCCACCGGCTCATCGCTTTTGGCATCGAAAAGGCTGGGGAAGTGGTCGCCAGTCTCGACCAAGGGACCATCACAGCGACGCCGCAAACGTCTCTTCACTCCACCGTAATTCAAGACAGTCAATTCTTCGTCATGCATGATTGGCTGCAGGTGCGGGCGGCTGAGCGTCTCACCAATGCCCACCAGTCGTCGCCAGTGACGACGGTGAATGGATGAGCCGATGAGCAAGTTCGCCGCTGCGTTGCACGTCGGCCGCACCTTCGGAATGCGTGGCGGCATGCTGCGTCTGGGATATGAACTGCAGCGCGGCAGCGGCTTGTTGTCGTGGAAGATGAAGTCCGTGCAAGGCTGGGATTCCTGGGACTTGAAGCGGATTGCGCCTGGAGTTACAGCCGAAGAGATGCGAGCTGCACGGCGCGATGGCACCCGGACTTTTTTCTTCTCGAACCCTCAAACCTTAGCGCCCGCTCTCAAGAATATTGTCGGGGTCGAGGGAGGAAAGGCGATTCTCGCTCAAGCGGAAAGTATTCTCGCGGGGGATGTCCCGTTCTTCGGACAGCTTTCTCTTCGCCTCCGGATTTCCGCCGCGATGGTTCCAAAATCCTATCACCGGACAAAGAGTTTCGCCGCAACAGTCGTGGACGCAGATGCGTTTTGCCTCGCCCGTCTACGGTGATTTGAAATTTATTCTTGAGCCGTCAAGATTCTTATTCATCTATCCATTGGTGCGGGCTTATGCGCTCAGCGGCGATGAGGGGTATCCGCTTGCTTTCTGGAGCGCAATCGAGGACTGGATCCGCCAAAGCCCACCCATGGCCGGCCCACTGTGGATATGCGGACAGGAGTGCTCATTACGCATTGTGGCGCTATCGTTCGCGTTGCATGGATTCATAAATTCACCAGCCACCACTGACGATCGCGTTGCGTTGCTCGTCTCCATGATCGCTGCTCACGCTTGGCGCACGGCTCAGACTCTAGGATATGCACGCTCCCAGCGCAGCAATCACTTGATCAGCGAAGCCGTCGGTCTTTGGACTGCGGGCACCCTTTATCCGGAATTGAGAGAAGCGCAAGTTTGGCGGAACCTTGGTACGCATCTATTACAGGAAGCGGTTCTCGACCAAATCACGCCAGATGGCGTTTCGCAGCAGCATTCCTTCAACTATCAGCGCATGATTCTTCATCTGCTGCTGTGGACGTTGCGCCTTGCCGAGATTCATGATGCGCCGCTCCACGAGGACATTCGCACGCGCACGATTGCTGCTTTCGATTTCATGCGCGCCTGGGTTGATCCGGTGAATGGCTCCGCTCCGAACTACGGGTCGGATGACGGCAGCCTGATCCTCCCACTCACACTCGGTTCGTATCGCGATTTTCGTCCGCTGTTGCAACTCGGTGCGTTTGTATTGGATCGTCCAGCACTAGAGCCTGGCGCTTGGGATGAAGCGGCGCTGTGGTTTGGGAAGAAGCCTGCAGCTGCGCAAGTTGCGAAAGAAGACAAGCTGGCGCTTCCATCGGCCGAAACCGGATACTTCCGACTCGGAGATGAGAATTCCTGGGCTTTGATTCGCGCCGGCCAATATACTCGTCGGCCTTTTCAGGCTGATCAATTGCATGTGGATCTGTGGTGGCAAGGCATGAACATCGCCCGCGATGCCGGAACGTATCTCTATAACGGACCTCCGCCGTGGAATAATGGGCTTGCCGGAACCGCTGTCCATAACACCGTTACGGTTGACGGTCGCGACCAGATGCGTCGGGCCGGTCGTTTTCTCTGGCTGGATTGGGCGCAAGCCCGCGGTGGCTTGTATTCTTCAAACAATCACTCATATGCCGACAGGTTTGAGGGCGAGCACGACGGCTACAGAAAGTTTGGTGTAAAGCATCGCCGGTTAGTTCAATGGCTGAATGCCGCCGGTTGGGTGATTGTCGATGACGTCGAGGGAGCGGGCATTCGCGATGTGCGATTGCACTGGCTGGCGCCAGATCTGCCGTATCAGGTTACTGACGCTCCTTTTCGAGTGACGTTCAACTCGGGGCAGTCGCAGATTCGCTGGAATATCTTTGCCACTGTTCCAGGGAGTGCTTTGGTCGTGCGGGCTGGGAAACGGACACCGACAACGACTGCTTCAGCGAACGAGTTTGCCGAGGCCGACACGCAGTTGCTTGGATGGGAGTCGCCCACGTATGGTGATCTTCAGCCGGCGGTGTCGCTCGTGTACCAAACTCAATTGCAGTTGCCCGTTCGTTTCGTGACCGTGGTTCTCGCCGAAGAACGATGCAGAGTTGAAACGATCGATGGCCGGATCGTTGTTTTGAAAAGCGAAAGTCGGGACGGCTCATCAGGCGAATCCGAAATTTATCGAGTCGATCTTTCATCAAAAAACATGGACACGGCTGCTAAGCCGCCGACGCTAGCAACCCAGAAACACATTACGCCAACACGATGAAGCAAGTTTTCCAGGATGCAAGGAGCGCTGAGATTACGATAGCGGAGGTCCCATCTCCCAAACTGCTGCCGGGATGCGTGCTGGTTCGCACCGCTGCATCTCTGGTGTCGGCGGGCACCGAGCGCGCCTCCTCCGAGTTCGCGAGCAAAAATCTGTTGCAGAAGGCGCGGATGCGTCCGGATTTGGTTCGCGAGGTTGTGAGCAAAATCAGCCGCGATGGGCTTCTGGCGACGGTTTCTGCAGTCCGCAGCCGCCTCGATCAACCGGCTGCTCTGGGATATAGCAGCGCTGGAACAGTTGTTGCCGTCGGTGAAGGCGTTGCCGATCTCGATCCCGGCGATCGCGTGGCCTGTGCCGGCTCGGGTCACGCGGTGCATGCGGAACTTGCATGCATTCCGCGCATGCTGGTCGCGCGAATTCCTTCGGCTAAAGTGAGCTTCGACGAAGCCGCTTTTACAACTGTTGGAGCGGTAGCCCTGCACGGCATGCGCAACGCTGATGTTAAGCTCGGCGAAATTGTGGCCGTGATCGGGCTGGGCCTGCTGGGCCAGTTGACGGTTCAAATCCTGAAAGCCGCCGGATGCGTCGTCCTCGGAATGGACATCTCCAAAGAACGCGTCAACCTGGCATTGCGCCTGGGGGCTGATGCGGCAAGCACTTCGTCTTCCGGCTTTCAAGATCTGTGCCTGCAGCATTCTGCCGGGCACGGTGCCGATTCCATACTCATTACCGCGCAAACGGCGAGCAACGATCCCGTAAATCTGGCCGGGGCTGTCGCGCGAAATCGTGCTGTGGTAGTTGCAGTCGGCACGGTTGCGATGGATATCCCGCGCAGACTGTTCTACGACAAGGAGCTCGACTTCCGCGTCTCCCGCTCCTACGGTCCGGGACGATATGACGCGGCGTATGAGCAGAAGGGAATCGACTACCCCATCGGCTATGTGCGGTGGACGGAAACGCGAAACATGGAAGCTTTCCTCAAGCTGGCGGCAGATCGCAGGCTCGATTTGCCGTCGCTGATTACGCATCGCTTTCCTATCGCGCGAGCCCATTCTGCCTATGACCTCATTACCGGCAGGACGCACGAGTCCTTCCTCGGAGTGCTCATTACCTACCCCGATTTCGTAAACGAGACTCCATGCGTTCAGTTGGCCGGGCAGAACGAGGTTGTGGCGAACCCCGGGTCGATCCGTGTTGGCCTTCTCGGCGCTGGCAACTTTGCGGTCAGCACGCTCCTGCCTGCGATCAAGCGAGTTGGCGGCGTCGATATGATCGCAGTCAGCGCTGCGAACGGCTCTCATGCCCGGCACGCCGCGGAGAAATTCGGCTTTTCTTCGTGTACCACCGACGAGCGGGGGATTCTGAACAATCCCTCAGTCAACACGGTAGTCATCGCGACACGCCACCACCTGCACGCCCGCCAGGTGATCGCGGCCCTTAAAGCCGGCAAGCATGTCTTCTGTGAAAAACCTCTGTGCCTCAATGAAGCGGAACTCGAGCAAATTGTTGCCGATGCTTAGCGATCAAACTAGCGGCGACGGAGCCGGAAAAAGTCACGCCTCCGCATCCCGGCTTCTTATGGTCGGGTTCAATCGCCGGTTTGCTCCGCTGGCCGTGCGTATTGAAAGGTTTTCTGCAAGAGGTGAGTGAACCGCTGGCGATTCACTATCGCGTGAATGCCGGTTTCCTGGCTGCCGATCACTGGCTGAACGATCCGCAGCAAGGCGGAGGACGCATTCTCGGTGAGGTGTGCCACTTTGCGGACTTCCTCTGCTTCCTGACGAACTCATCTCCCGTCGAAGTAGAGACTCGCAGCCTGCGGAATCCAGGCCGCTACAGCAATGACAACATCGTATGCTCGTTACGCTTTGCGAATGGTTCGCAAGGTACGATCAGCTACCTTGCAAATGGAGATAAATCCTTTTCAAAGGAACGAATCGAAGTCTTCGGCGGCGGTACCGTGGCTGTGCTGGAAGATTTTCGCCGGCTCGAACTCGATTCGAGGAGGGAAGAAGCGGGTCTTTCGTTCGCTGCTACGGCAGGACAAAGGTCATGGCGCTGAGTGGCAAGCGTTCGTCGCAGCAATCAAAACTGGTGCGGAGTCTCCGATCCCGTTGCGCGAAGTAGTGACGACGACGCTTGCGACCTTCGCTCTCGAAGAGTCACGGAGTGCAGGGAAGCCCGTGGTGATTCGAGAACTTCGCCGAAATGTCGATGCACTCGACACGCCGGAAGCCAGCGGCTTTGATCAAGCTTCTTGAGGCACGCATTCTGAGTAAGCTCGACCCGACTTAGCGTTCATCGGCTCATGAAAATTCTTTACGTCTCGCAATATTTTCCACCCGAGATGGGAGCGCCGGCGGCGCGAGCCGCCGAGTTATCGAGGCATTGGGTCCAGCAAGGGCACGAGGTGAGCGTGCTCACGGGTTTTCCCAATCACCCCACGGGAGTTGTGCCGCCCGCTTACCGAAAAAAAGTGTGGCGCCTGGTGGCTCGCGAACAGTGCGACGGCGTCGATGTGGTTCGTACCTGGCTTCTTCCTTTTCCCAACCGCAGAACCTACGAGCGCATGTTGAATTACAGTTCGTTTTGTGTGTCGGCTGCGAGTACAGGCTTGTTCTTGTCGCGGCCTGATGTTGTGATTGCCACATCGCCGCAGTTGCTGGTTGCACTCTCCGGATGGTGGTTGGCATGCTGCAAGCATGTCCCTTTTGTTTTTGAGGTGCGTGATCTCTGGCCTGAGTCTCTGGCCGCGGTCGGCATCGGTAAGGAAAACTCCATCCTGCACCGCTCCTTGTCGAAGATTGCAGGATTTCTTTATCGCCAGTGTGATCGGATAGTGGTGGTTACGCCTGCCTTCGAAGATCATCTCGTGAAATATTGGCGCATGCCCTGGGAAAAAATTTCAGTGGTTGAGAATGGCGTTGAGACGCAACAGTTCGCTCCACAGTCAGCTACAGAACTTAGAAGGGAACTGGGCGTCCAGGAAAAGTTTGTCGTTTCTTATATCGGCACAATGGGGATGGCCCACGGCCTGGAGACGATTCTCGACGCTGCCGCTCAGTTGCAACACCGTAGCGCCGAGATTGTTTTTCTGATGGTGGGGGAAGGCGCCGAGAAGGATCGCATAACAGCTTTGGCGCGCCAGCGCGGCCTGAACAACGTGCTCTTCATCGACCAGCAGGCTAGAGAGCAAGTTCCTGCTTACATCTCCGCCTCGGACGTTTGCCTGGTGCCGCTTAGGAAAAATGAGTTGTTCAAGACAGTCATACCGACTAAGATGCTGGAATTCATGTCGTGCGCGCGGCCGGTCATCCTCGGGGTCGATGGCCAAGCGCGGAGCATTCTGGAGGAAGCCCGCGCCGGACTTGCCATCGAGCCTGAGAATTCCGCCGCGCTGGCGAATGCTATTTGCTATCTGGCGGCAAATCGAGAAATTGCCCGGGAAATGGGCCGGAGCGGCAGGGAACATATCGTGCGAAAATTTTCGCGCCGTCACACCGCAGAAAAATACGTTCGCATGCTTGAACAAATGCTCGGCTTGCCCGAGTCGCCGGCAAAAGAAATCGCTGCGTAATTGAGCTTCAGGGATGGGCGGCGATAATTGCCAAACCCGTCGCCGCGGATATCGCTGCAGAAACCCCCTGCGCCGCCGCAACCCGGGCTCCACTGAGCGGTACGAAGAGAATGTCGTCGGCCTGGAGAGTCACGTCCGGAGCCTTCGCTTCCAACATCTTCTTCAAAGGAACGTGCGTTTCCGTCATTCCAGTCGGTCCTTTTCGGATAATGCGAACGCTCCCTATCTTGGCCGTGTGGTTCGCACCCCCAGCCAATGCCAGAGCCTGCAACACTGTAAGGCTGCCATTGTCGACGAGCAATCCCGCGGGATGGCCGACATCTCCCACCACGTAGATGATCGGAGCCCGTGGCACCGTGATCGTGTCGCCGGGAAAAATCTGAATATCATCTTGCAAATCGTCCGCAAGATTTCTTGGCAGATTCACCGTAATCGGCTCGCTCTGGCTGTGGAACCGAATGATGCTTACTTTGCGCCCCGCCGAAACTGTAAATCCTCCGGCAGCCGAAATCATGTCGAATAGTTTGCGCTCTCCAATCGCTGGATAGATCCCGGGTCTCGTAACTTCGCCGAGAACCGTGACACCCTGAGACGCGGATTCGTCAAGGAAGATGGTCACATGAGCACTGCGGACAAACCCTCCATCGACCAGTCGCTTCTCGATCAAGGTTTGCGCCTCTTCCACGGTGAGATCGCCTACGTGGACATAGTCGACCAGAGGAAGATAGATATCTCCAGAATTGCCGATTCGGGCTTTCGTCGACAACTCAGGCACGTTGTAGACGCTGACCTCGATCAAATCCCCAGGGCCCAGTCTCAGCGAAGAATTCTCACGGTCCGTCCTGCTCGAGTTGATCGAACCGTTCTCGGCGGGCTTTGTGTGGTCGGAGTTGTTCAGCGTGCTTCCCGTTGCGGCTTGCGAGAGCGGTATCGCCGCTGGCAGCGCCGGGACTGTACCCCCCGCGGACGGAGATGCGGCCTGCGGTTGCGTTTGAGCCGCGACCGCCACGCTCAATGCCAAGCCGCACGCGAGCAGACTCCCGCTGCGGACAAAACTCCGTCTGCCGAACACCATGGACAAGCCTCTGGTTAAAGAAGGGTCGTTAGCGAGTTTAGCATGTTGTCACTCAAGCCAATCCGCATGGAATTAACCTCCTTTGCACTGCCGAATCGGGTTTTCCACAGATTTTTCACTAATAAGCAATTGACCCTGGCGTTCCCACGCTGCTAGATTCCTTTCAACTCTCAGAACAAACGGAACCCTTTAACGCACTACCAACCAGCACCGTGCTGCTGCCATACTTTACGGTCGTACGAGAATGTTGCGCACAATGTCCGCGACTTAAAGGCCGAGGGAGGCTAGTTGACGGTAGTTATCTTTGCGATTTTCTTCTTGTCGCTGGCTTTTTCGTTTGTCCTCACCCGGTACGTACGCGACTTCTGCTCGCAACACGGATGGGTCGCGGTTCCGGCGAATGAGCGGCACCTCCATTCCGTTCCACTGCCGCGCCTGGGCGGCGTCGCAATTTTCGTTTCGTTCTCGTTGAGCATGGTGGCGGCTGCTTTCCTGGCTCGCTACGTTCCACAACTGAACTCCGCATTTTCTCTGAAGACTCTGTTTACCGTTCTAGGTCCGGCATCCCTCGTCTTCCTGCTCGGCGTTTACGACGATGTCTATAGCGTTGGCCCCTACGTCAAGTTCGCAGTCCAATCTCTTGCCGCCTCCATGCTGTTTATCGGGGGTCTGCGCATTCTTAACATTCCGGTTCTGTTTGGCACCCGTCAGTTGCCGTGGTTTGTGGGATTGCCGCTCACGATTTTGTGGGTGCTTGCTATCACCAACGCCTTCAACCTAATTGATGGGTTGGACGGTCTTGCAGCCGGTTCCGCTTTGTTTTCCACTCTGGTTGCTTTCGTGGTTGCGTTGCTGAACGGATATTCACTAGTCACTGTTCTGGCCATTGCGTTGGCCGGCGCGATCCTCGGTTTTCTTCGCTACAACTTCAACCCGGCAACTATTTTCTTGGGAGACTCGGGCAGCCTCTTCATCGGATTCCTTTTGAGTGCTCTCGCTCTCGAAGGCGCACAAAAATCCCCGACCATCGTCGCCGTGGCCATTCCGGTTGTTTCCTTCGGTCTGCCGATTCTCGAAACTTCGCTTTCGATTCTCCGCCGTTTGATTAGCGGGCGCCCGGTCTTCACCGCCGACCGCGAGCACATACACCACAAGCTTCTGCAACACGGGCTTTCTCACAGACAGGTCGTGGTTGTCCTCTATGGCGTCTCGGCGGTATTCGCGCTTCTCAGTCTGTTCCTGCTGTGGCCGACAGGCAGTTCTTTGGGCTTGGTGCTGGCTGTGCTTGGCACTGGCATCTGGGTCGGCGTACAACGCTTGGGATATCTCGAGTTAGGAGAACTGGCTCGCGTCGCGCAGCGCACCTTCGACCAGCGCACGATCGTCATCAATAACCTCGCGATTCGAAGGGCTGCTGAGGAACTCAAAGTCGCCCGCGACTACGAGCAGATTCTTCGCATTCTCGAGGCTGCTTTCGCCTCGAACGATTTCGATGGATTTGACGTTCGATTCAAACTTTTTCCTGGCGAGTCTTGTCCGTTCAGTGTCAACGATCCCGCGCCGCAGCGGGGACGTGCCGAGGGATTTTTTCATTGGGGAAAAAACCGAGGATCGAGATCGATTGAAGACTTGGCGGTTTGGACTCTCTCGCTCGATCTCGTCAGCTCTTCCAACCGTCATCGAGGAGCCTTCGTCCTTCACCGTTCGTATTCGCAGAGGGATCTGCAGCTCGATATCAACCTTCTGACTTCGACTTTTCCCATCGCACTAGCCGATGCTTTGGATCGCACCCTTCGCCACACGGTTCACGTTATTCCTCAAGCCGGAAAAGATGATGCGGGATTTGTAGCTGCGCAGGCTGGCTAATCGAACACTCACTCAAGACGATTATCCCGAACAAGGCGAGATCACGAAAATGGTGGGTTACGTACCTTGACGCGCACACGCCTTCCGGCGCGTGGCAGATT
The DNA here is from genome assembly GCA_963808195.1 of uncultured Acidobacteriaceae bacterium. GTDB lineage: Bacteria > Acidobacteriota > Terriglobia > Terriglobales > Acidobacteriaceae > Sulfotelmatobacter. The sequence goes on from CAWEEW010000001.1 coordinate 506,203, forward strand.
GCAAAAGCAAGAATAAAAAATTAAAGGGAGGGCCGGCGGTTAAAGCTTCGCGCTAGCGTAAGAGTTGATTTCGCAATTCAAGCAAACTTCCTCAAAAGCGGGTGCTGTCCACTGCATGAGTTACCCCCAGTCGGTCGAAGCTTGCTGCCTCGAACGCTTTATTATCCTAACTCAGGCTTGGCCTCAAATCAAGACTCTCGGAACACAAAAGTATCGGCTCGAAACCCGCATCGGACGGCCCGTCCTAGTCAATAGTGCAATGCAAGAATTTGCACCCTCATGTGTGTCAGTACCGTACATCGCCGCGCTGCAACCTTTTAAAAGCCCGACTTTTCCACATGTGGAACCAATGCGGACACTGCCAAACGACGTCCATACCTGTTTACCTTAGCCTACTTGTAAGTAGTTGAGAGGACTCGCAATCATGTCTCGTAAGTCAGTTTATGGCACCACCTTCAAAGACGTTCATTTCGTTCCTCTGCAGACCGCGACGTTCTGCATCCAGTGCGAATTGATCAGCACCAACAGCAGGCCGTATTGCCTCGCCTGCGGAAACACCTCCTTGCTCAGCCTTTCTCGCGTGCTCGGCGGGTCACTGCGCAACGTGCAAACGGCTCATCTCATCACCGATTCTGAGCTCGACAGCCTGGTACGCGACCTGCTGCGCACTGTGCCCGATCCTCAGGTCATCGACGTCGCCGAGCATCACGCTCGCGTACCTTCGATTGCTCTTCGTAGCCAGCTTCGCGTTGCCAACGCCACGCACCCCGTTTCGGGCTTCCGGGCCGTCCATCCCGGGGAAGAAGTCGACATCCATGCCGCCGAGTTGGATCTCGAACCCGCCATCAGCGCCATCACCGAACGCGCCCAGCATCTTACCGGGGCCACCGGAGCCGCGATCGCCCTGCGTGCCGGCGATGAAATTGTTTGCCGCGCCCGCGCTGGTCGTACTGCCCCTGATCTAGGTGTCCGGTTGCAAACCGATGCTGGCATCTCCGCCGAAGCCGTCCGCACCGGCGAAGTCATGCTTTGCCACGACGCCGAACGCAACCCGCGCGTCGACCTCGCCAGCTGCCGGCGCCTCGGAGTCCGTTCCATTTTGGTATCGCCACTTCGCTACTACCGCCGCACCCTAGGCGTCTTCGAGGTGCTTTCCTCATCGCCCAGCGCCTTCGACGAACGGGATGTCGCGACTATGCAACTTCTTTCAAGTATGATGGTTGCCGCCATCTCCCGCATCTCAAGCATTCATAACGCGCAGATTCTACGACGCTTGGCCTAGATTCGCCGCGGACCTCTTCTCACCGGCGAACGAGCTGGCCCTGCCGAGTTTTTCCCGCGATGAATCTTCTGCTGAGTTTTCCCACTTCAGGGTTAATATAGACGGGCAAGAGCCGCTCTTTGCGCATGGTTGCCACTTCCCAAGCCTCTCGATCTTTCACTCCGAATCGCCGCCATCGGGTCCGGCACAAAGTGCATGTGCCTGCCTACGCGACGTTCAGTGGCACGGCGAAGGGCGAGATGCTCAGCCTCTTCGAGATCCTCGATATTAGTGAAACCGGCGTCGCGGTTCAGTGTTCATCACCATTGCGAAGCAATCAGCAGATTGAATTGTGTCTCGACCTCGCAGAGGCCAGCGCACAGATTACCGTCGCGGCCAACGTGATTTGGTCAGACCCGACTGCCCGCACTGGTTTCAGTTTTTCAAACTTGCCGGACTCGGCGGTTCGTAGTCTGCGGCAGTGGTTATTTCTCAACGCGATCGCTGCGGCAGCAAATGCTGCAGCTCGAGGTACCACCCCACCTAAACTTTCCGCGGATACTACCCCTCCACCGAATTACACGGATACGCTCACTGCGACCTCGGCGGTGCAACGAGAAGCGGACTCTCTGGGTACCGATCTTGTAGCAATTCTCTCGTTGGTCGCTTCCCGAGCCCGGTCGATGCTTCGCGCGTCAGGTGCGGCGATCGCTCTCGTCGGCGAAGACACCGACACCATGATCTGCCGCGCAAGCTCCGGCGAAAGCGCTCCGCCTGTCGGCGCAATTCTGAGAATCGGTTCTGGTTTTTCCGGCGAATGCGTACGCACTGCGAAAGTGTTGATCTGTAACGATGCCGAAACAGACGAACGTGTGGATCGCGAAAGCTGCCACGCTTTGGGAGTTCGGTCGATTCTCGCTTGCCCTATCGTCGCCAGTGGGAAAGCCATCGGTCTGATCGAGCTTTTTTCCCCCGGCCTTGGGGCCTTCAGTGAAAACGACGGTGGAGTTTTACACCGTTTCGCCGAAACGATTTTTGCCGCCGTTCGGTGCGCGATCGCCAGTTCTTCGACAGCACCCGCAACTCCCACGCAAAACTTTGCTCCGCAGGGCAGTATTCTTTTTGCCAGTAACACCCCACAGAAAAACGAGAACGAGAACCGAGGTGAAAATCAGCAGGAAGAAGCAAACAGCGATCCCAACCAAATCGGCGGCATACGCCTTCCTCGCGCTCATCTTGTCTTGCTGATGGCCACTGCCGCTACCATATTCATGGCGCTTGGCTTCATTCTCGCGCCCTGGATTCAGGAAAAATTAATTGAACGTGACCGCACCAGCGAGCACACAGTGCTCGCTTCGTCGCCGTCGCCTGCGGACGTTTCGAAATCGACCGCCGCATTTCCCTCGGTCGATTCCGCTAATCCTAAACAACTCCGCGAACTCGCGGATCAAGGCGACCCTGCGGCTGAGAATGCGTTAGGTCTTCTCTATGCCCAGGGAGATGAAAAACATGCGGTGAGACGCGACGAAGCTGAGGCGGCCCGCTGGTTCACCAAGGCGGCCGAGCACAACTATGTTCCCGCGCAATCGAAACTAGGCGCTCTCTACTGGGGCAGCCGCGGCGTCCCCGCAAGTCTGAATCAAGCGTACTTCTGGACTGTTCTCGCTCGCGCTGGTGGAGATAAAGGCAGCAAGGAACTCGCGAACATCCTGGCCTCCCACATGAGCCGCGCCGAAGCCGCCACCATCGAACAGCAAGCTGAGATCTGGTACCAGCAGCACGAATCCTCCACCCAATCGCAACCCGGTCACTAGACGCCTTTTCTGGCGGTTCAACTTGTTTTTGCCGTTCAAAATTGTTTTGTCATTCCGAGCGAAGCGAGGAACCTGCTGTCGCGTGCGGCGCCAAAGACGCTTTGAAGACATTCTCACGACGGTCCTTGGGTCCGGCAATACCCTGTCATTCTGAGCGAAGCGAAGAACCCCTTGTCCCTTTGCACTGGCAACGCCCTCGCAAGGCATTTCCACCACGAGCACAGCTTTCCCCCATCAGCGCTAAAATAGAGTCAACCCCCGTGCCCACCCTCCGCAGCATCCTCGACGAACGCGTCCGCGAAGCCGAACCCTTCCTCGTCGAGAAACTCGACAACAACCGCGTGCGCTGTTTTGCTTGCGGACATTGCTGCCCCATCCCTGAGGGCCAGCCCGGCGTTTGCAAAGTCCGCTACAACCGCGGCGGCAAGCTCTTTGTCCCCTGGGGATACACTGCCGGAACTCAATGCGATCCCGTGGAGAAAAAGCCATTCTTTCACGCGTATCCTGGTGCGTTGGCCTACAGCTTCGGCATGCTGGGCTGCGATCTGCACTGCGCCTACTGCCAGAACTGGGTTACATCGCAAGCCCTGCGCGACCCCAGCGCAGTCTCGCCTCCGCACCAGGCCTCACCGGAACATCTGGTGCGCGACGCCATCGCACAAGGCGCCAAGATTTTAGTGAGCACTTATAACGAGCCGCTCATCACCAGCGAGTGGGCGGTCGCAGTTTTCAAAGAAGCCAAAGCCGCCGGACTCATCACTGGCTTTGTTTCAAACGGGAACGGCACTCCTCAGGTGCTCGAGTACCTGCGTCCCTGGCTCGATCTCTATAAAGTCGATCTCAAGAGTTTCGACGACCGCCATTATCACGAACTCGGTGGACGCATCGGTCCCATCCTCGACAGCATCCGCCGCATTCATCAGATGGGACTCTGGCTCGAGATCGTTACTCTTCTAATCCCCGGCTTCAACGATTCGCCCGACGAACTGCGCCGCCTCACCGAATTTCTGGCGAGTATCTCTCCGGATATTCCTTGGCACGTCACCGCCTTTCACGGCGATTACAAAATGCAAAATGATGTCGCTCGCGACACAACACGAGAAGATCTACTGCAAGCCGCCAAAATCGGCCGCGAATCCGGCCTTCGCTACATTTACGCCGGAAATCTTCCCGGCATGGTCGCGGAATGGGAAGACACGCGCTGTCCGCAGTGCGGCGAAACCGTGATCGAGCGCTACGGCTATCTAATCAAGCGCTATCGCCTGACGCCGGATGGCCGCTGCCCTCATTGCTCCACTGCAATTCCCGGTCGCTGGTCTGCTCAATTCCAAGGCCAGATCGCTTCTCATCCTTTCTTGCCGCGCAAGAGCTCGCATTTGTTTACAATCCGATAGAATTGTCATCCTGAGCAAAGTTTCTTATGTCGCGACGTTGACGCGTGTTCGGCTCGCTTCCTTAATTGATGCGGAAACTATACATCTTCGCTCTGTCGATTGCGGGCCTGCTCGTGCTCTCGTCTTGTTCTCCCCGCGACTTCCTCACGCGCCGCCTCGCCGCCGACCTCATTGCGACCTCCGGCACTTTCCGTGCGACGCAATCATTTCAGATGACCACGGGCATCGTTTCCAATGCGGATTATCTTTCCACCGAATATCTGGCCTTGCAGCATCACGGATGGATCTCCGCCACGCAGTCCCGCTGTCCGCCCGACGTTACTCCTCCGCCCTGCTGGGATGTCGCGCTCTCACCCGCCGGCGTGGATACATTTCGGCCTCTCATCCCGCCCAGCGATTCCGACAAGCAAACCTTCCGCATTCCTGTCGCCCGCCGCGAACTCGTCGCTGTCACCGGCATCAGCAAGCTGGGCCGCGTGGCCGATGTCGAATTTTCCTGGAGATGGGTTCCCGTGAACGAAGTGGGCGCAGCCATCTACTCCAGCGACGTGCGCTATCGCTCCACTGCTACCTTTCACGCGTACGACGACGGTTGGCGAATCGTCCAAGGGACCGCGCGTCCCAGCCAACCGCTCGATCAGGCACTTAAGGATGCCGAACCCGCACCATAGAGCTGCGAGCCCCTGATCAACTCGATCGATGAAAACAACTCTATGAAACCTAAAAAGAACATTTTGTTCGCCGCAGTTCTCGGTTGTGCATTTCTAAATTCCGCATCGATCACTTTCGCCCAGCGCAAACCCAAACTCACGCTCGACGAATTCTTCAACGCTGTCAGTTATAGCTCCGTGGCGCTGTCTCCGGACGGCAACTCCGTTGTCATCGCCACCGAGCGCGCCGACTGGGACCAGAACATCTTCCGCCATGATCTCTGGCTCTACCGCGACGACGCGAAGACCCCATCGTTGATCCAACTCACCCAATCCGGCCATGACACCCAGCCCAAGTGGTCGCCCGACGGCCGCTGGATCGCCTTTCTCTCCGAACGAAAATCGTCTTCCGAAAAAGATTCGGACTCGGACGATGACAAAGGCCAGCGCACAGATAAAAAAGCTGAGAGAGGTAAAGCCAAAGACGAAGACAAGGGAGACATTGCTCAGATCTACGTGATCTCTCCCTTCGGAGGCGAGGCGATTCCGCTCACCACCGGCGAGGAAGAGGTTCACACATTTTGCTGGTCCGCCGACGCTCGCACCATCTACTTCGCCACTCGCCATCCGTGGACCAAATCGCAGAAAGACGATTACAAGAAACAGTGGAAGGACGTGCAGCAGTACCGCACCGCCGAACGCGGCGACGCCATCTTCGCCCTGGACGTTGCCGCTTCTCTCGCCGAGCATACCGCCGCTCCCGCGAAAGAAAAAGACGCGAAAGAAAAAGAAAAAGAGAAGACCGGCGATAAAGAACCCGATCTCACACCTGGAGCGCGCATCCTTGCGACTTCCTCGCTGCGAGTGGAGAACATGATCACCTCGCCCGACGGCAGCAAGCTCGCCTTCCTCTCCAACGCAATCAGCCAGCGCCAGGAAAAAAACGAAGACGTAGAGCTCTACGAACTAAATGTGGCGCAGCCGCCCTCGGCTGCGACTGCCGGCAGCGAATCGAAACCGCCCGCGCCCCGCCAACTCACCCACAACCAGGCGGTCGAAACCCATCCGCGCTGGGCCAGCGACAGCCGCCACATCTTTTTCACCGTCGAAGTCGGAGACGTCGCCGGCCCCTACCGCGACCTGCAGCCTCATCTCTACTGGGTCGATAGCGACACCGCAGCGGTTGAGCAGTGGAACAAAGATTTCACCGGCGAGATTGCCAGCTACGGCACCTACGGCAACGGTGCCGTCGTGACCGCGCGCCTCGGCACCGAAGTCCAGATGTACATGGCAGACAAGCCCTCTGCCTCTCTGCGCAAGTTCGAGGGCTGGCACGGAACTTACGAAAATCCCTCAACCGGATTGCGCTCCCAACGCGTTGCCTTCATCTACTCGTCGCTCACGCGCCCCACCGAGGTTTATCTCGCCGACAGCGCCGACAAACTCGACCAGGCCCGTCCCATCAGCGCGCTCAACAAACTTTTCACCGAGCGCGACATGCCGCAAGGCAAACCCTACCGTTGGAAGGCGGACGACGGCACCACAGTCGAAGGCATGCTGATCTACCCGCCCGGTAGCTTTGAACCAGGAAAGCCCGAGCAGAAAAATCTACCCATGTTCACCCTCATTCACGGAGGCCCCGCCGAAGCCGACGGCGACTACTTCGAAGCCGACTGGTATAAGTGGGGCGCACTCGCCGCCACCAACGGATGGCTGGTCTTCGAGCCCAACTACCGCGGTTCCACCGGATACGGCGACAAGTTCCTCATGCAGATCGTTCCGCAAATCGTTTCGCGTCCCGGCAAAGATATTCTCGAAGGCATCGACGCCCTCGTCAAAGACGGCATCGCCGATCCCAACCACCTCACCGTCGGCGGCTACAGCTACGGCGGATACATGACCAACTGGCTCATCACCCAAACCACGCGCTTCAAAGCCGCCGTCACCGGAGCCGGCGCGGTCGAGCATGTCGGCAACTGGGGCAACGATGACACCACTGCCGACGACGCCTACTTCCTCGGCGGACGTCCCTGGGAAGCTCCTCAGCGCTATCACGACGAAGCCGCTATCTTTCAAATCGACAAGGTCCGCACTCCCACCCACATGGTCGCCGGCGCCGACGACATCCGCGTCGCCGTCCTCGAAGATTACCTGCTCGAACACGCCCTCTACTCCCTGGGCATCCCCAACAAGCTGCTGATCTTCCCCGGCGAAGGCCACAGCCTGGACAAGAATCCCTGGCACGGAAAAATCAAAGTCCGCGAAGAACTGAAGTGGCTGGAAAAATACGGAGGCGTACCAGCAGGGAACTAGGTGGAGCGGCGGACGCCCACGTCCGCCGACCGCCACGTCTGCTCGCTGCGCTCGTCACGATTAACCTTGTCCCTTGATAACGATTGTCATTCCGAGCGAAGTATGATGTTCGCGAAGCGAACATCATGCGCAGTCGAGGAACCTGCTGTCTCCCGACACGAGGATGCCCCATCCTTAGCCGCGTTCTCTGCGACTAGGATGGGATTTTGACTTTCGTGAGGCGAATCGGACAGCATGAGGGCGTGGATTTCTCATTTGCTATGGATGTCGAGCCATCACCTCTGCAAGATCCCTACAGACGCGGTCACTGAAGTTGTGCAGCCCGCCCATACGAATGATCTTCCTTGAGGCTATGCGAAGATAGGCTCTAATCCTATTGTCAAGTGTTGCCACGTCTAGATAGGGAATAGCAAAAATGTGACCCAGGTCGCCAAAATCGCCGACTTGAGGTCGATCACCGTAATTGGACGTTATCGCCCGGAATATTTCGTAGCTCAGACGAAGTCCAGGGCAGCGATTGGGATTCTTGTATAACCATTCAGCGAATTCATCTTCTCTACCTTGCGGAAGTAAAACACGATGACGACCAGCGTGCTTCTTGACGGAACGAACAAAATGTTCTCGAGCTGGCGACCTACCCTGCCGAAGCAAATCTCGGTCTGCCTCAAGAAGGGATTGCAACGCACGAAGATATCGTTCTGGAGGAGCAAACAGTTGAGGGTTGACGCGATATATGGCGTGAACAATCTCATCTAGGCGGAGTCCGACCGACCTATCCGCGGCGCCTTGGCGTCCATTTGGCAACGGCGACATCGTCCGATCCCAGCGATCAACAAATAATGAAAATGCCGCAGGTTCAGCTCCAGCAGTAAATGCGACGACGCCCGCTCTGAGTTCCTCAGCTACGATCGTTATCTCCTTGATATAGGTGTGCGGAAGGCGTTCCAACGATTGCAGCAGCACACGCAGACGCAGAAAATCACCACCACGTGCAAGCGGACCCGCAAATTCCCGGACGCTGGTATTTGATAGGACGAGTTGGTGATCGCCAGTTCGCAGATATGTGTCGAAATCCTCTAAACGCACGGGAGCGCTACGCTCTGCGACGTTTATGAGGTCTCGAGTATCGAGAAAAATCCTCATATGTTTTGACGTTTGGCGCGGGTGGTCTATCCTTTACGTTTTTTGCTAAGGGTGGGCACGATGCCGAACCCGAGCCAGCCCGTGTCACAATGAGTACCGCAGTTCAAAATGCATTCGGTCCGCGCACGACCTTCAGCCGTGCCACCGAGCATTCGAATAGAGTCCGGGCCTTAGCCCGCCAACCAGCAGGTTAGCTCGCTTTTATCCGGAAAAATGGATGCCCCACGTTGGATCCACCAATCGCTCCGAGTTTGTCCCAGTCGTGGTCGCTTATCGGCTCTGATCGCTGGGCATTAACCTCAGCCCTGGTCATCATTACCATGTAGTCTCGCCCGAGGTAATACGGCGCCACCTGTTCCAACCATGAAGGTAACGTCGCTCCTGCGGGCAGATTCCGAGGGGGCACATATTGATCGTTGGGCATGTTTCAGTCTCCTGAGTAGAATTTTCCCTCTAAAGTTCAACAAAACCACACAGTCTACACCCACAAGCGGAAGCGGGAGTCTCGTCCGGATAAGGCGAAGACAAGCGAATTGAGGGGCTTGCCCCAGGAACACGAGACAGGAAAGATTATCGAGCGGCCATCTTCACGCCGCGGGAAGAAGCAGCATACCGCGCGATGCCCTTATACAGTGCCTCGGCAATCTGCTCGCGGTAGCCGTCGCTGCGAAGTTTCTGTTCGTCGGTGGGACTGCTGACGAAGGAGACTTCGGCAAGAATTCCCGGCATCGCGGTCTCGGTGAGGACTACGTACGATGCCTCTTTCACGCCGCGATCGCGCAGTCCGGGATTTTGCACCGACAAAGTTCCGTAGAGCGAACGCTGCACGCTGGCGGCGAGCCGGCGTGACTGCTCGATGCGATCGTGCAGATCGACCGCCGAAAGCGCGGCCATTGCTGTGGTCTTCGCGACGGTTCCGTCCTCGCGCGCCTCGACATCTTTCGCGTTCGGCGAAGAAAAGAAGTTGGTGTAATAGGTTTCCACGCCGCGCGCCGAGGGCAGGTCGCTGTAGTTGGCATGAACCGAGACAAATAAATCCGCCTGCGACTGGTTGGCGATGCCTGCACGCTCATCGAGCGGAATGTAGTTGTCGTCTTTGCGCGTGAGGATCACTTCCGCGCCCAGACGGCTTTCGAGCAGCTTGCCTAGCCTCTGGGCAATCTCAAGCACGACATCTTTTTCGAGCAATCCCCTTCGGCCCACGGTGCCCAGGTCCCAGCCGCCATGCCCCGCATCGACCACAATCCGCATCTTCGGCACGCGCGCGCGCAGTTGCAAATCTTCATGAGTGGGCGGAGGAACCACAATGGCGAACAACTTGCCGCGGTCACTTTCGGTTCCCGGAAAAAGATTTACCTGAGCCTTCGGATCCACGCCCAGCTTGCGAACCTGCACCACCAGGCGATAAGGATTCGGTTCGAGGCTGACGGAAAAATTCGAGTTTCCCTTGGTTTCGAGCACCATGCGCGTGAGGCCGGAGACCGGCTGGGCCACACGAACCCGCGCCAGCAGCGCATCGCCGACCTCGATGGTTTTTCCGGCAACGTCCGGAGCAAGAGAAGTATCGTGCAAATCAAAATAAATTCGATCGGGAGAGCTGAGCCGATGCGCCTCGTATTGCACCTGATCTTCGAGATCGAGCACAACCGTGCTGGAATCCGCCGAGGACCAATGGCGAATGCCGGTGATCCGCGGCAGCTTCGATGTTTCCTGCGGTGACGTGGGTTCGCTGTTCGGTTCGGTCGCGGCTGTACCGGCTGATGCTGTGCCTGCGGCAGACGGTGCATCTATGGTCGAGGGCGTTGCTGAAGGAATGGAGGGAGCTGGCTGCTTCGCAACTGCGATTGGCTTGGTGACGGCTTTGTGCGTAGGTTGAAGAAGGGCATCTCCCAGCTGCGCATTCTTCAGCTTCCACCACGCTCCTGCAGCCAGCAACGCCACCACGACGACAGCCACCAGCCAGATTCCGGGATGGTGCGCGGAAGGCGCAGGCTCGGGAGCAGGCTCGATTGCGAGTGCTTCTTCTTGTTGTTGTTCTGGAGATGCGATCTCGGAGGTTACGATCTCGGGAGCTGCGATCTTTAGAGATATCAGCTCTGAAGATGCGGACTTCGGGGCTGAAAGAATTGGAAGTGGAGTCGTTGTTTCGGCGGCTACTTTGGCTTTGGCTGGCGGAAGTGCTGCGTTGTTATCGGTTGCGGTGTCCTTTGGTGTGTCGTTCTTTGCTGAAGGTTCTTGAAGGATGACAGCTGTCTGCGCTGCCGAATTATTTTCTTCTGCTACTTCATTTTCTTTTGCTACTTGGTTCTTATCTGCTACTTCCGCTGCGGCTTCGATCGGATCCAGAGCTTTTTTAGGCGAAACCGTTTCGACCGGAATCAGCGCTGCAATGGCAACCGGTGCTGCGTCTAATTCTGCCTCTGCCGCTTCCGCCGATTCTGCGAAGCGATCTTCGTCCTCGGGCTTCAGAGCTCCGACGATTAACTCGGCCAGCAGGCCCAGGCTGGTGACGTCACTATCGTTGAAGCCGAAGGGCTCGGCCGAGAATGCCTCGAGCAATCCGATGACGCGACGCCTGCCGCACAGCGGAACGGCCACCATCGACCGCGCGCCCAGTTGCCGGCACGCATATAGGTTGACGCGATCGTCGGTCTCGGCGTCGTGGCAGTGGATGATTTGGGCGGTGCGAAAACATGCTCCAGAAAACGCTGAGTCGCGCTGGATGCGCGCGCCCACGTCGGGCTTGATCGCGCCTGCCGAAGCCCGCAAAACAATCTCGTTGTTCTCGGCCAGAGCGATGCCCAATCCATCCGCACCGGTGATGGCAATGGCGCGCTCCGCGACCAACTGCAAAACGTCGTCCAGAACAAATTGCTCAGAAGCTTCGAACTCGGTCGCGCAGCCGATGGTTTCAAACCCATCGCTTGGCAGAGACAGCGCCCGACGCCGGCGTATCTGCTGATGCAGCGCCGAAAAGGCGAGAAGCGCCTGCAGTGCGTCGCGCCGGCCCGGATGGGAGTCTCCAATTTCGAAAGCGGAATGCGGCCGGGATGCAGCCGTGCTGCGATCATGCGGCCACGTCGGAACTCGCGCTCCGGGCAGGCTGGCGCTCATCTCGAGACTCGGTTTGGCGGGAGTTGTCGCCATATTAAATTCGCGGCCAGACTCATCTTGCGAGTGTGGCGGTCTGCAAAAGTCCTGTCAATCCACTAGTTGGCGTAGCCGACTTCTATTGCGCCGCGTTTCTCCGAGGCAAGTCGGCTACAGGCCGGTTTTTACCAGCTTTATCAGTAAATTAGCGGTATTTCATCTCACTTGCAATGACAGGAACTTGCACATCGGGACATGATCTTACGTAAGAGCCTTGTGTTGCCGCTTCCGAACCATTCCAGTTACTCGCGAGTCTTGGCTTGAGAGCAGCCGTGAGTTGCGGCATGGTGCAAGATTTTTCCTCGCATAGGCTTGGCGAGTCGTACTATGTGTGTGGCAAGACGCCGCTCGCGAATTACTGTTCGCTTCTAAATCCAACTGAGGACTATTCTTGTGATCCATTCTGATAATCAGAACGCTCGAGATATCCGCCTACTGAGTAGGATATTTGCTTTGGTTCTAGGGGTTCTAGTCGCTGGAGTCGTGGCCACGCCGTGCCAGGATATCCCTTCCGATGCTCCTTATAAGAATCCAAAGCTGCCGGTCGAAGAGCGTGTCCATGATCTGCTCGGCCGCATGACGCCCGAAGAAAAGGCCAGCATGTTGAGCGGAGCAAATTGGATGGAAACAGTCGCGATTCCGCGGCTGAGTGTTCCGTCGATCAAAATGGCGGATGGGCCGATGGGCATAAGGTCCTGGCATGGCCCCTCGGCAAAGACCAAGGCTGACGAAGATCACTTTCGCAGTACTGCGTTTCCGGCGGGAATCGCTGTGGCCGCAACGTGGGACCCGGAAGTTGCGCAAAGCGTGGGCCAGGCGATTGGCCAGGAGATGCGGGCGATTGGCCGCAATATGATTCTCGGCCCAACCGTCAACATTCAGCGCGTGCCGCTCTGGGGGCGGAACTTTGAAGGCTATGGCGAAGATCCTTATCTCGCCGCGCGCATGGGCGTGGCCTATATCAAAGGTGTGCAGAGCGAAGGCGTGATTGCCACAGTAAAGCACTTTGCCGCCAACAATCAGGAATTCGAACGCCATCGCGTAGACGAGGCCATCGACGAGCGCACCCTGCAGGAGATTTATTTTCCCGCATTCAAAGCCGCGGTGCAGGAAGCCGGCGTTTGGTCGGTAATGTCGGCTTATCAAAAGGTAAACGGAACGTACTGCGCGGAGAATTCATTTCTACTTCAGGACATTCTGCGAAAGCAGTGGGGCTTCAAGAATCTTGTAGTTTCAGACTGGGGAAGCACGTACAGCACGGTAGCCACAGTGAATGCCGGCATGGACCTCGAGATGCCCGGCGGAGAGCCCGCCCGGACGTGGTTGCTGAAGCCGGACTCAAAGAAAAACGGCAACGGTGGTGGCTGGCTGTCGCAAGAGAAAGTGCTGGCCGAGGTGAAGGCAGGGAAAATTTCGACAGCGACGATCGATGAAAATGTGGGCGCAATTTTGCGTACGATTTTCGTCAGCGGTATTTTCGACCGAAGCGAGGTGCCACCCGGCGAAATCGATACGCCGGCGCAGCGTGCGGTGGCGCGGCGCGGTTCGGCGGAGAGTATTGTCCTGCTGAAGAACGCCGGGAATCTGCTTCCACTCGATCCATCAAAGGTTAAATCGATTGCGGTCATTGGTCCCGATGCAGCGGTTGCCCGAACTGGCGGTGGGGGCAGTTCTCGGGTGAAGTACAAATCGGCGATTTCGCCGCTCGACGGTATTAAAGAGAAGGCTGGTAACGGTGTCCAGGTCAGCTGTGCACTCGGCGTATCCATGCCCGGCGAGGATCCGACCAAAGATACACCCGAAGCGCGAGATCAATTGCGGAAGGATGCTGTGGCGCTGGCTGCGAAAGCGGATGTCGCAATCGTGCTCGTGGGAAATTCGGTTAAGGTCGAGTCGGAGGACTTCGACCGCAAGACACTGGATTTGCCGGAAGGCCAGGATGAACTGATTAAGGCTGTGGCCCAGGCAAATCGCAATACCGTCGTGATATTCAACGCGGGCGCGCCGGTCAATGTGAGCCGATGGGTCAGCGATGTTCCGTCGGTTCTGGACGCCTGGTTTGGCGGCGAGGAAATGGGGCCTGCGATTGCCGATGTCTTGTTCGGAGAGGTGAATCCTTCCGGCAAGCTTCCATTTTCTTTTATCAACGAGTTTAAAGAATCAGCCGCCTACGGAAATTATCCCGGAGAAGATCTGCACGTGAAATATGTCGAGGGGATTTACGTCGGCTACCGTTACTTCGATAAGCATGGCATCACGCCGCAATTTCCGTTTGGATATGGCTTGTCTTATACGAACTTTGGCTACAGCGATTTGAAGATCAAGCCGGTCAAAGATTCGTCGGGGAGCACGTTTGAGGTGAGCATGAAACTTCGCAACGATGGAAAGCGCGCCGGAGGGGAAGTTGTTGAGTTGTATGTACACGATGGGCACGCCAGCGTGGATCGCCCGGTGAAAGAGTTGAAGGGCTTCCGTCGGGTGGAGTTGGCGCCGGGCAAGTCGACAACCGTGAGCTTCACGCTTGACAAGAGTGCGCTGGCTTTCTACAGCACACAGAAAAAAGATTGGGTTACGGAACCGGGGAAATTCGATGTACTCATCGGCGCGTCGTCAGCTGACATACGCTTGAAGGGATCATTCGATCTTACGAACTGAAGACCTGACGAAGCAAAGACCTGACGGACTGAAACCCTTAACGGACTGGGCGAGGGAGATTTCTCTCGGTCTAGTTCGCAAAATACTGCTGAGCCAGCCACACCCGCAGAGTATGCTGCATCTGCGATTCGATTTTCGCGAAACGGATGCCAACGTTCCCGCGCTCGTCAGACCAGGCGACTTCGACATCGGCTTTCACACCGCACGTGGTTCCGGGCAGCGCAAACGATACGCGCTGCAGATCGCTTGCGTCGAATCCATCGTCCATGCGGACCTGCAGTCCGCCCTGGCTCAGATTGATCAGTTGTGCCCCGACGCGCTTTTGTTTGCGACCACTTAAAGTCACGGGAACTTCCAGACCGGCGCGGTGGTAGCGCAAGCGTCCATCGAGAATCATATTGCGCGCGGCAGAAAGCGTGCGCACCGCCTGCTCCACTGAGATCGGTTTATCGAAGGCGAACATGGCGCCGGTGCTTTCCATATCCGGCTTGCCCTGCACGCTACCCATAATCACCAGCGGCACCGTGTTCAGCCGCGGAGCGTCACGCTGCAATTCGCGAAGGAATTGACCTGTGCCATTCAGGTCGCAGTCAACGATCAGCGCATCGACTTTGGATTTGTTGAGGCGGGCGAGAGCTGCTTGAGGCTCGCTTTCGACGGCAACATCCATGTGCAGGCCGCCGAGAATGCATTCCAGAACGCTGACTTCCTGCCAATCGCGTGAAACCACCATCGAGGAGAGTGTCATGTTTTACACTCTACTAACGTGGGTAATCTCGAAGTAGATCACTAACGTAACGCCGAAGGGCTACGCGTGCGAATTGCGGTACCAGTCAACCGTCCGCTTCAGGCCATCTTCAAAATTTACTTTGGGTTTGTAACCGAGATTGTTTTCTGCCGAAGAAATGTCGGCGAGAGAATGCTTGATATCGCCGCCACGTTCCTCGCCATAAGTCGGAGAGCCGGAGTACGAGGTGAGATTCTGCAGGAGCTTGAAGGTTTCGTTCAACGTGATCCGCCGTCCTGTGGCTATGTTAAACACCTTGCCGGCTGCCTGCGCAGCGGGAGCTTTGCAGGCCAGCAGGTTGGCTTCGACTGCATTGTCGATGTACGTGAAGTCGCGGCTCTGCTCGCCATCGCCGAAGATCGTCGGCTGTTTTCCACCGAGCATCATCGTGATGAACTTTGCCAGCACCCCCGAGTATGGGGATGAGGGATCCTGCCTGGGGCCGAAGATGTTGAAGTAGCGCAGCGCCACCGTTTCCAGGCCATAGCAGCGGTAGAACGAGATCATGTAGCGCTCACTCGCCAGCTTGGCGACGGCGTATGGCGAAATCGGGTCCGGAGTCATGCTCTCGTGCTTGGGCAGCGTAGGAGTATCGCCATAGGCGGACGACGATGCGGCGTAGACCACTCGCTTTACTTTGGCGTCGCGCGCGGCGACCAGCAGGCTTACCGTACCATCGACGTTGGCGCGGTTGCTGCCGAGCGGGTCGAGTACAGACTTCGGCACCGACGGGATGGCTGCCTGATGCAGAACATAGTCCACGCCGGCGCATGCGTTTTTCATGGCGTCGAGATCGAGGATGTCGGCCTCGCGAAAGTTAATGTGACCGAGGATTTGAGTAAGATTTTCCCGTCTGCCAGTAGAAAAGTTGTCGACTCCGCGGACTTGTTCGCCGCGTTGCAGGAGTTCTCGTGCCAGAGACGATCCGATAAAGCCGCCAATCCCAGTGATCAGGTAGAGCGCCATAGCGTTTCATCATAACCAATCCATATGAATATTTGAGCAAAGACGGCGGCGCCTACCAAGACGAACGTTCAACGACTAGCGAGTGATGGTCGTGAATCTAACCCGGGGTCACTAAAGGTGAAAATGAGATTGTGACTGGAAATTACATTTCCGGGTTTTGGCTTTTGCGTAAAATGCGAAGAAATTCCTCCCGGGTCAGGAGTTGACGGCCCTCGAAAAAACTTATCATTGCCTGGATCGCCGCTCTCGCGTTGCTAATGGGAGGCATGGCCTCCATCGGCAAAACGCCTGCGTTCTGCGCCGGTGTTCCCGTTCCGACAATCACCGAAGGCCGCGAGAGAGATCGCAGCAGCTCGCGCAATCGCGTGCGATTTTCTCCTGACATTTCGTGGAAGAAAATCCCCATGCCAAGGCCCGGATAGGCGACGCGCACCTCCCCGTTCGTTTCGACCCGGAAGTTGTTGATCTCGATGGTGAGCGCGAGTGATGCTCCCAGCCGGTACGTAGAGGTTGCCTCCACGTAGCAGCCATGCATGCTGATATCCGTGAACGTGGCCCAGGTTGCGACACCGCTGAAAATTTCGCGCAGGTGCGCGCTGCCCTGGCACCGGTAGCGTGGGCTCCTGCGCTTCTCCGCCTCGGGTCGGATCTCCGCGGGGTGTGCGGGATCGGGCGCTCTTGCGGCCGCCGCGCCCGTGGGTGAGGCCGACTGCTTCAAGGCAGACAGATACGAGGCGCCGCTGCTGGTTTCATCCGGCATGCAATAGATTCGATTGCCCTTCCAATTTTTTGGCAGGCTTTGCTGGGCCTTGGTTCTCTCGTTACGCCGTGCGTGTTTTAGTTTACGGAGCTTCGGGAGGGAAGATTTAGAAGAGGCCCATGTCGGTAGCGACGAAAGGCTTGGGTGTTTTTCTGTAAGCGGAAAAGTTCAAGATTGGGACGCAAGAGCAGGAAAATTTGTCGCGGACTCGCGAATTTTATTCCACACCTGGTCGCGGCCGGCGCCAGTCTTGGCCGAAAAAGGAATGACCGGCGCGGATGGATTTGCTTCTGCTAGGCCTTTCAGCGCATTTTGCAGTTGATTGTTCGAAAGCCGGTCGCTCTTGGTGGCGATCAGCAGAAAGTCACGACTCGACGCATTAAGGAAATCTAAGAGCTGGCGATCGCTGTCTTGTGGAGGAACATTCACATCCACCAGCGCCATGCACAAAGCCAGCGTGGGGCGCTCGTTGAGATAAGGCTCGATAAACTTAGGCCACTCCTGCGAAATCTCACGTGAAAGTTTTGCGTAGCCGTAGCCGGGCAAGTCGGCGAAAATCACCTCGGGATGCGGCCGTCCCGGCCACCGCACTTCAAAAAAATTGATGCTGCGCGTGCGTCCGGGCGTAGAACTAGTGCGGGCCAGCTTGGTTCCAACGAGAGTATTGATCACGCTGGACTTGCCGACGTTGGAGCGGCCTAGGAAGGCGACCTCCGGCAGCGTGGGGGCCGGGAAGTGGTCGGCACCCGTGGCTGAGGCCATGAATCTGGCTAGGATCCTCATGCTTCAGTTTGCTATGAGGCGGCGGGAGTTGGCAAGCGGTAGAGGAACTAGGCCGACGCAGCGCGAGACTGCGGTTTCTTGGTAATGCTGAAATTCCGAAGACTGAAAATCACTCCGAAAATGAGCAGCATTACTCCCGCGCCGATTCCACTCCCATATTGCAATCCTTCTCTGTGAGCCGCAGATTTCTCTTGGATCGCAGCGGCGGAATCAGCCTGCATCTGCTCCTCTAGATTCTTGATCTGAGTCTGCTCGTCAGCATTTAGCTTCGTCAGATCGGCCACCTGCTGTTGCAGCGGCGCTGACGCTAGCTGGGCTTGACGATTCGCGTAAATCTTAATCTGCTCGCCTAGCCGTTGCGCGACGGATTGGTTGTAGTTCTTCCACAGATCGGCGCACGCGCCATTCCTGAGAATAATCACACAGGTCGGCTTCGGCGGCAGCGGAGTGAGTTGGACTGGTGTTTCCGGTTGCTGTGTGAATGACAGTGACGCAGCGAAGACTAGAAAGAATCCAAGTTTCTTCATAACTTAGGAACCTCTAACAATGGTTGTTACTAATTCCTAAGTGGTCCCGCAAGGTCACGATGGTAACGAGCAGTACAGACGAAGCGACAAGCGTCTGGAAATACCCTGAAGAGGAAAAGTGACGCGCTCTTCCTTGCATCTCAGCGCACCGTTTCGCGACGAAACTGCTTGCTCAGCGTGAGCGCCTGATGCTGGTAGGACGACCCTATATTCGTTCCATAGATCTTGTCGGGCCGACGCAACAAAGGCATATAGTTCAGTCGGCCGACGAGCTGCCCGTGCTCCATCAAGAACGGGACTTCGTGGGCGCGGACTTCGAGTACGGCGCGGGTGCCTTTGATGTCGCTCGAGCCGTAACCGAAGCCGGGATCGAAGAAGCCGGCATAGTGAATGCGAAACTCGCCGTCGGAGGGATCGAAGGGAACCATTTCCGCAGCATAGTCGGGAGGAACGCGAACTCTTTCGCGGGAGGCGAGGATGTAGAAGTCGCCAGGCTCGAGAATCAGATTCTTGGCGGTGTTCTGATGACGGACTTCCCAGAACTCTTCGGTCGAATAATAGTTGATGCGGTCAAGTTCGATGGCCGGAGCGTAGCGCTTGGCCTTGTAAGCGATGATCTCGCCTGTCTCGGCGGCCTCTAGATTGACCGTGATTCTCAGGCCGCGATGAGTTCGCGCTTTGCTCGGGTTGTCTTCTTCGTCCATGTAGACGAGCGGTTCTTCCTGATCGAGTTCACGGATGGTGCGGTCTCCGGCAACGGGACTGCCTTGCACGAAGCGGAGCTGGCTTAGCCGCATGCCCGCGCGAATCGCTACGGTGAAGGTGCGGGAGACTACTTCGGCGTAGATTTTGCCTCTGTAGCCGGGTGGGACGCGGTCGAATTCGGTGCCGTAGTCGGTGATAAGGCGGGTGAAGATATCGAGGCGTCCGGTAGTGCTTTTGGGGTTTGCTTTGCCAGAGATGTTTTCTGGCAGGTTCAGCTCTTCGACCAGCGGGACGATGTAGACGCAATCTTTTTCCAGAACTGGCGCGCCGGTGAGATCGACGCGCGCCATGCGGAGTTCTTTAATTTTGGCTTCGACGGTGCTGTTTGGTCCGGGAAGAAAGCTGGCGCGTACGCGGTGCGCCATGTCGCCGAGACGCAGATCGAGGCTTGCGGGCTGGATATGTTCAGGGTGAACGGCGGGTTGGGCGATGATGTTTCCGCGTGCGATTAGGTTGGCGATGTCCTGTGAAGGCAGGATTCCCGTGGTGCGGGGGTGAGCGGCTTCGGCCGGTGACTCTGGCGCGTTTTCAAAAGCGATTTGGCTTTGGTTGGATGTGGACATCGTAAGAATTTCCTATTGTAACGCTTTGCGGGAAATCAGGATGATTGCAGTTTTCCTAAGAAATGTCATCCTGAACGGAGCGGATGGTTTGCGATAGCGAGCCATCTGTGGAGTCGAAGGATCCCTTACGCGCCCGCCGCCGAAATCAGCCCAGCAGGGAGGTCTTGTCATGCGGTTTCGTGACGGTAACTCCCCGACGCAATTCAGGTCACATTAGGCTTAGAGGGATCCTTCGACTACGTTGTCGTCCGCTATCGCGCGACGGCAACTCCGCTCAGGATGACAGCCTTGAATAGTTGGTGCAGCGGAAGAAGCTTCTATTGATGCGCTGCCGGACTTTCGCCAGTACTCGACGTTAGAGGTGCGATCGGTTGTGCAGTCTCTTCCTCGTGGATGGTGGGTAGAGGGGATTCCAATGCAATCTGTAACACCTGATCCATGGTATCGACGAAGTGCAGCTTCATGGCCGTGCGAAGATTTTCAGGCACCTCTGCCAGATCTTTTTCATTGTCCTTGGGCAGGATGATCTCGAAGAGTCCGGCGCGATGCGCGGCCAGCAGCTTTTCTTTGAGACCGCCGATCGGCAGCACCTTGCCGCGCAGCGTGATTTCCCCGGTCATTGCCAAGTCGCGGCGGACGGGAATCTTGCTGAGGGCGCTGGCGATTGCAGTCGCGATGGTAATGCCTGCGGAAGGACCGTCTTTCGGAATCGCGCCTTCGGGCACGTGGACGTGCAAATCGAGAGTGCGATAGAAATCGCGAGTCAGGCCGAGACGGTGGGCGCGGGAGCGAACATAGGACAACGCAGCCTGCGCCGATTCCTGCATTACGTCGCCAAGCTTGCCGGTAAGCGTGAGCTTGCCCTTGCCATCGACCACGGTCGCTTCGGTGCTGAGGATCGAGCCGCCAACCTCAGTCCATGCGAGGCCAGTGACCAATCCCACTTCGCTCTTTTCATGAGCCAGCGTGTCGCGGAACTTGATGACGCCGAGGAAGTCGGTCACATTTTCACCGGTCACGGCGATGGTATAGTTTTCGCCTTCTTTGACAACCTTGCGCGCGACCTTGCGGCAGACGTTGCCGATTTCGCGCTCGAGATTGCGCACTCCAGCTTCGCGGGTGTAGGCGCGAATCAGCGTGGTGATGGCGTCGTCGGCGAACTTGACGTTCTTTTCCGAGAGGCCCGCCTGCAGCATCTGCTTCTTGACCAGGAATTGCTTCGCGATTTCCAGTTTTTCCTGCTCGGTGTAACCGTGCAACCGCAGCACTTCCATGCGATCCTGCAGGGCAGGAGGGATCGTGTGCATCACGTTCGCGGTGGCGACGAAAAAGACTTGCGAAAGATCGTATTCGACGTCGAGGTAGTGATCGACGAACATGAAGTTCTGCTCGGGGTCGAGCACTTCGAGCAGGGCGGCCGAAGGGTCGCCGCGGAAGTCCATCGACATCTTGTCCACTTCGTCGAGCATGAAGACCGGATTCTTGGTGCCGGCCTTCTTCATCATCTGAATAATCTGACCCGGCAATGCGCCGATGTAGGTGCGGCGATGACCTCGAATTTCAGCCTCGTCGCGCACTCCACCGAGCGACATACGGACGAATTTACGACCGGTCGCCTTGGCGATCGACATGCCCAGAGAAGTCTTGCCGACACCCGGAGGGCCGACAAAGCAGAGAATCGAGCCTTTGGGATTCTTCACTAACTGCCGCACCGCAAGAAATTCAAGGATGCGCTCTTTGATTTTTTCGAGGCCGTAATGGTCCTCGTTGAGAACCTTTTCCGCGCGGGCGATATTGCGGATTTCCTTGGAGCGCTTCTTCCACGGCACGGCCAGCAGCCAATCGAGGTAGTTTCTTGAAACCGTGGACTCAGCCGACATGGGCGGCATGGCTTCCAGCTTCTTTAGTTCTTGCAGCGCTTTGTCCTTAACTTCCTTGGGCATGCCGGCGGATTCGACCTTCTTCTTCAGTTCGTCGAATTCGCTTTTTTCGCCGCGTCCTAGTTCTTTCTGAATGGCCTTGATCTTTTCGTTGAGGTAGTACTCTTTCTGAGCCTTCTCCATCTGGCGTTTTACGCGGGACTGGATGGTGCGGTCGACGTTGAGTTTTTCGATCTCGACATCGAGCACGTCGGCGATACGGTTCAGGCGCTCGGATGGGTCGAAGATTTCCAGCAGTTCCTGCTTCTCTTCAATGGAAAGCTGCAAATTGGCGGCAATGATATCGGTGAGCTTGGCCGGATCTTCCATGCGCACGGCCGAGATCATGGTCTCGTAATTCAGGGCCTGACACAGCTTTACATACTGCTCGAATAGCGTGGTGACGCGTTGCATGCCCGCTTCGATCTGGGCATTCATCTCGGTGGGGTAGCGGGCCACCCGCACCGAAGCCTGCATAAAACCATCCGCGTCGGTGGCTTGGAGAAGTCGGCCGCGCTCGATGCCTTCGACCAGAACCTTAATGTTTCCATCGGGTAGCTTGAGGCTCTGCACAATGTTAACAATTGTCCCTACCTGATAGATTTCATTGGACTTGGGCTCGTCGATGGAGGCATCGTGCTGGGTCGCCAAGAAAATCTTTTTGTCCGCGGCCAAGGCCTCTTCTAGGGCGCGCACGCTGGACTCGCGGCCCACCACAAACGGCGTCATCATGTAAGGAAAGATGACCACGTCCCGGATGGGCATCATGGGCAACTTTCTGGTCTCGAATTTTTCTTTGGATGTGGTCACTCAATCTCCCTGGGTAATTGCTGAATGACGTGCGCCCGCTTCCCGCGCCCTAACCCACAGTAAACAGTTTACTCCCTTTTCCGTGCTGGCTACCCGGCCTTTTCCATCATGGCCAGGCTGGCATTGCGCTTCTCAACCATTTCCCGCGTAACTTCGAACTCTTTCAGTTTCTTCTGACTTGGCAGGTGGAACATGAGGTCAAGCATCAGTTCCTCGAGAATCATGCGCAAGCCGCGAGCGCCGACTTTGCGGGCCATAGCTTGCCGGGCGATGGCTCGGAGGGCATCATCGCTGAACTTCAGGCGTACATTTTCGAACTCGAACAGACGCTGGTATTGCTTAATGATGGCGTTCTTGGGACGAGTGAGGATTTCGATGAGGGCAAACTCGTCGAGGTCTTCTAACATTCCGACCACCGGCAGGCGCCCGACAAACTCAGGAATCAGGCCGAACTTAATCAAATCTTCCGGCTGGATCTCGCTGAGCAATTCATAATTGCGCTTGCGCGACACGGCCGCGTCTTCCTTGTCTGCATCCTCGCCGCCGCGGAAGCCGAGCGACTTTTTGCCAACGCGCCGGCCAATGATTTTTTCCAGGCCAACGAAGGCTCCTCCGCAGATGAAAAGGATGTTGGTGGTATCCACGGGGGTGAATTCCTGATGAGGATGCTTGCGTCCGCCCTGCGGCGGTACGTTGGCCACGGTGCCTTCCAGAATCTTCAGCAAGGCCTGCTGCACGCCTTCGCCGGAAACATCGCGGGTAATTGACGGATTCTCGTCCTTGCGCCCGATCTTGTCGATTTCGTCGATATAAATAATGCCAGTCTGGGCGCGGCTCACGTCGCCTTCGGCGGCCTGTAACAGTTTGAGGATGATGTTCTCCACATCCTCGCCCACATAGCCGGCCTCTGTAAGTGTGGTGGCGTCGACGATCGCGAAAGGCACGTCGAGCATGCGGGCCAGCGTTTGCGCCAGCAGCGTCTTGCCCGTCCCGGTGGGACCGATGAGCATGATGTTCGACTTGCTCAGTTCCACGCCGTCGCCGGCGGTCTTCTGCCGGTTCATGAAGATGCGCTTATAGTGGTTGTAAACCGCGACTGCGAGCTTTTTCTTGGTGTGCTCCTGCCCGATCACGTATTCATCCAGGAAGGTTTTGACTTCCTGGGGCTTGGGCAGTTGGTTGGGAGCGGCGGCTGCCGGAGCGGCGGTACGATCGTCTTCCAGAATCGAGTTGCAGACGGCCACGCACTCATCGCAAATGTAAGCGCGGGGATAGTCACTGGGCGACGAGATCAGCTTGGCCACAGCATCCTGCGACTTGTGGCAGAACGAACAACGCAAAACCTCGTCGGTTCCCGACTTGTTTTTCACTCGGCTCTACTCCTCAAAGCTCTTTCGCGGCGAGAACGGGATTCTGTGCAAACATCTCCCCGCATGCCGCCTTCGCGCTGCTTTCCCCAAACTCGATACACCTTATTGTCCAGGTGCATCGAGTCCAGATTCAAGCGCGAAGGCAGATCATACCGCTTTTCCGGTCTTATAGATGATATCGTCTATGATTCCGTATTCCTTAGCCTGCTGGGCATTCATAATGAAATCGCGCTCGACGTCTTTCTCCACTTTGTCGAGCTTTTGCCCCGTATGTTTCGCTAGTAACTGGTTTGTAATCTCGCGCATGCGAAGGATTTCGCGGGCATGAATGTCAATATCGGTCGCCTGACCCGATAATCCTCCCATCGAAGGTTGATGGATCAGGATTCTCGAATTGGGCAGAGCCAGCCGTTTTTTCGGCTCTCCGGCCGCGAGCAGCAAAGCTGCCATCGAGGCTGCTTGGCCAACGCACAGCGTCATGACGTCATTCTTCACGTATTGCATGGTGTCGTAGATGGCCATGCCGGCCGTGATCGAGCCGCCGGGCGAGTTGACGTAGAGTTGAATGTCTTTTTCAGGATCTTCCTGGGCTAAGAATAGCATTTGCGCAATCACCAGGTTGGCGATGTTGTCGTCAATCGGCGTGCCTATGAAAATGATGTTATCGCGAAGCAGCCGGGAATAAATATCGTAGGCGCGTTCACCCCGCCCGGTTTGCTCGATGACCATTGGTACCAGCATCATTTGCGGATCGTTTGATTTCATGATTTGCCTGACCTATCTAGCTATCTGTCAACGGACGTGCCACACTCCACCCCGGAGTCACGCGTTTGCTGCGCTGCTCGGGGAAGGTTTCGAAAGTGGTCCGCGTCTTAAGTTAAGTGACTACGCGGACTGGTGATACAAAAAGTCGAGGGTCTTTTCGCTGCGGATTCTCATCCGGATTCTATCGAGGCCCCCATCCTGTGTCAAACGAGCGTGCACCGCTTCGGATGTCTGTTTTGATTGTTTCGCGAGAGCCTCCACCTCCCGGTTTACTTCCTCGTCGCTAACCTGAATTTTCTCCAGGTCTGCAATGCGTTCCAGCAGCAACGAGAACTTCACATCGTTCACCGCCTGCTCCCGCTGACCGGCGCGAAGGCGGGGCAGATCCATTTTCTTCAGATCTTCCATCTTCATGCCCTGCGCGGCGAGAGCGCGCAAGCCGCGTTCCAGGCGCAGGTCGATCTGGCGGTCGATTAAAGACTCCGGCACTTCAAAATCGTTGCGCTTGACGAGTTCGGCAACCAGTTTGTCTTTCGCGGCATGCTCGGTATTGTGTTTCTTTTCCGCTTCCATGTTTTCGCGAAGCTGGTTGCGAACCTGGTCGAGGCTGGTGAACTCACCCAATTCTTTGGCGAAATCATCGTTCAGCTCGGGCAGGCTCTTTTGCTTGATCCCGTTGATCTTTACCGTGTAAACAAAAGTCTTGCCGGCCAGCCGTTTGTCGGAAATGTCTTCGGGATAACTTACATCGAAGGTGCGCTCTTCGCCGGCGGAAGCGCCGGTAAGGTGCTGGGTAAACTCCGGCACCGTATTCTTGCCGCCGATCTCGATCAGCACGTCATCCATGTGCACGGGATTGGCGCTGGCTTCTGCGACATCCTTGCCATCTTTCGGTTTGCCATCCATCGAGGCCTGGGCGAAGTCGCCTTCGGCCAGAGTGCGTCCCTCTACGGTCGTGTAAGTGGCACGCTGTTCGCGCACGTTGTTGAGCGCGTCTTCGACTTCCTGATCGGTGACGGTAATCTCCGGCTTGTCGGCGCGCAGGTCTTTGTAGCCCTCGACTTGAATCTCCGGCAGAACTTCGAAAGTTGCCTTGAAGCGGAGAGGCTCGCCGTCGTGCATGTGAAGATCGGTAATACGCGGCTGCGAAACCGGAATCAGCCCTTGCTTCTCCGCTTCCTTGCGGAAATGTTTTGGCGCGAGAGCCTCGATTACGTCGTTCTTGAGGCCGTCGCCAAAGCGCTGCTTGATGATCGACGCCGGGACGTGCCCGGCACGAAAGCCCGGCAGCCGCGCACTCTTCTGATAGCGCTGAATCTGCAACTCGGTTTCGCGGGTCACTTCGGCGGCGGGAATCTCGACGGAAATCTCGCGCTTCACGCTGTCTTTATCTTTGCTGGAAGTTTCGTTCTTAGCGTCGTTCTTAACTTCGGTAGTTTCTGTGGGGCTCACGATTCGCCTTTCACTGCGCGCCGGAATTCTGAGGGTCCGTCGAGCAAACGGACCGGACCGAATTCATACGGCGTTAACTTGAGTGTAAAGACGGGAGGGGAGCAAGGTCAAACGGTCGGGAGTTCGACAGCCCGATGTATCGAAGACGCTGCACGGCGAGGTCCGCCAATCTCCGTCGAACGCCTGCTGCGTTTTCTAGTGGCGCTCGGTCAGATGTTGAGATTGTCGTGAAACCGCATCGTAACCGGAACGATGCGGCCGCGATGTAATTGGTTTAAGACAGGGATAGAGCTGCGATGAACGATATACTCGCAGTATATGCCCCAGGACGAATCTCTTGTTATTCCGAAAAAACAACTATTTTCTGACTCCATTCTGCCGCAGAACAAAGACGAATTAGCAGAGTTCATAGATCAGCCCTTTCCAGCCCTCGCAGAAGTTATCATGGGTGCGCTTGCGAGCGGCGTGAAGGGATGGCCTTTGGTAGCTGCTCGGATCGTCCAAGGGGCTTTTAAGGGGCAGATGTTTCAGCAGGTAAATCGCACCATCAAAGAGCTTAGGGAAAAAGGGAAACTTGCTGAGGATTTCACCGAGCAACCGATGGGTGCCAAGACTTGGGTCGAATTGTTTCAAATCATAGACGATGAGACACCTGACGAGGTGCGGCTTGAAGCGATCATGGCTATGTTCGTCGCGGTGAATGGGCCTAACAAGAAGGACCAAGAGAAGATCATTGACTATCAGCTCTTCCAAGCCGCCAAGAGATTGAACTCTGGTGAGCTCTTCTTGTTGAAGACACTTTACGATTTCTACAAGAATTCGTGGCAGGCTACTCCTACTTACGGGGCGACTCTGATTGTTGAAGAATGGGCCGAATTGGTCGCCAAGAAAATAGGCCATGGTCTGTCCACTTTGGTGGTAAGAGACGAGCGCAACCTAGTCGCTGAGGGTCTTCTTTCCAACTATGTCAGCTCGTCTGATGCATTGCCCCATCAGGCTCAAGTCAGAACTGAAAACGTTCGGCTGACGCCTCTCGGGATAAAGTTCTGTAAGTTAATTGAAGAATACCGAAAGGACTTCCCATGAAATGGCAGTATGAAGTCATCGAAAACAAGCTGGAGAATCAGTATCTGAACGCATATGGAAACATGGGCTGGGAACTAGTCTGCGTGCTCCCCGGTACGTCCGGACAGAAAGTGTTCGTTTTCAAACAGCCGAAGCCCGAGACGCAAAGAGGCGCTAGCTCTTACTAGTTCATGGAAATTCGGGGACAGATGGACTGTTTTCCCGGCCTTACCTCGCTTGAACGGCGCGGCGTTTGGGCTTCTCGTCGACAATATCTCCTAACCCACCGATCGCAATGGGCTCCTGATTCGGAAATTGGGCCACAAGTGTTAGGCTGCCTCCAACCGCCTCCACATAATCTCGCAGAGTGGAAAGCAACAAGTCACTGCGCTTCTCCAGCCGCGACACGCCATCCTGGCCCATGTTGAGGGTACTGGCCACGGTCTTTTGCGTTTTGTTGACGGCGTGCCTTAGTTCCCGCAAAGACATCTCCCGCGCGACCAATTGGCGGGTGCGGGCCCGAATCTTCGCCCGTCGCCTGGGATTCAACTCCTTAATTTTCTGTTCCAACGTCTTCATTGCCGGGTCCCTTTCCTTCAACGTCTTTTCTTCAAGAACGCAAGGTGACGGTCAAACCTCGCGTCCGCGCGGTTTTGATGAGCTGCCGGTAAAATCGCCTCTCGCTGCCGCCGGACTTGTCTCCCGCCACGAGCAATATGGCTTTCTGCTCAGGGTCGAAAGCGAAGGCCACGCGCCAAACTCCACCTGTGGCTTTGAAGCGGAGTTCCTTCATGTTGTCGTGCTTGGAACCATGAAGAGTATCGGCTGCGGGGCGCTTAAGTTGTGGGCCGAATTCCGCGAGCAGACCGGCCTGCGCCATCAGTTCGTCCTGAACCTGCGGCTCAAGCGAATCGAATTCAGGCTCGAATTCCGGGTGGAAATAAACCCGCCACGGCACGTTCACAGTATGGCGTTAAAGTCATATGGTGTCAAGTACATGTTCTTGGGCAGTTGTAACCCAATGGGAACCGGCTCACTACCCACGCGGCCTGTGGCGCTGCTGAGCGCTGAAAGTGGCTAAAGCCCGCATCTTTGTCGCGCTTGGACGGCGTGGCTAAAACCACGCCCCTTCAAAACATTCTCGCGGCACGGCTGAAGCCGTGCTCTTCCTGAACTCCAGCCTCGGCGGGCGAGACTCAGGTTCCCGAGTCCTTCTGACGAGTGGCTTTAACCCCCGTCAGGATTCCAAGCCCGACAAGTACGAGCGCGCCCACCACAATCCAGTGCGCCGGCATATGCATCAAGATTGCACGTCACAACTGGACTGGAGGAGTTTGCCGTATCGGCCAGGGATTGCGCCTGCAGCCGCGGTGTGGTGGCGACGCCGGCGAAAGCCGCCACGACGAGCAATACTAGGCACATCTTCATATTAAGAGTTCTCCGGTTGAACCGCCGTCGCAAGGTTGTGGCTGACAGGAACTGTGCGCGGTTCCTGTCAGCCTCAGATCCGTTTTGCTGACGGCTTGGTAAATGGAGCTACTTGTTGTCTTCGCGAGCTTCCGCGACGTGGGACTGGTGTCCTGCTTCGGATACAGCCTTCACGAATGCCTGTCCCCTCGCAGGAGTCGATGCCTTGCCTGAAAGAATCTTGCGGAACATCATGTGGTGGCCGTAAATCGCGCGTGTCGAGTCATTGTCCTGCTCGATTATGGCGCCTTCCAGCGTCAAGCCGGCGAAAATGCCTTTCGAGCGCGAGTAGGTCAACACTTCCGTGTTCAGCAGAATATCTGTTCCGGCAGAGGTGTGACGGCCCACCGGGCCCGCTGCCACTGATCCTTCACCGGTGAGTTCGAACTTGGTGGAAAGCAGATGCTGCAGGCCACGGTCGTTCATGACCAGCATGACCAGGTCCACACCTTCAACACCGATCTGCAATCCCCAGCTTCCGCCGCCAACCGAAACAAATGCGGGAGCGCTCCAGCCATCCGCCGTGCGGCAGCTGGCCACACCTCGCCCATGCTTGCCGCCAAAGATGAAGCCACCCTTGAGCAGGTTCGGCACAACCACGATACATTTTGCGCCGTTCAACACTTCCTCAGGAATGCCTTTGTCTGGGGTTGACATGATGGACTGAAGAAGATCTACGGATTTCTGCATGCGGTCAACGGTATCTTCGCGGTCCGAGCCGGCAAATGCGTAAGTTCCGACCATGCCAATCAGGCCCATCAACGCCAGTGAGATTGTCTTTTTCATGAATGATTCCTTTCAGAGCTGTGGAACTAAGGAGAGAAAACTTCAGATGGCTGACTTAGTTCAGAGGACCTGAAAGAGAGAGAAGATGTGCTCGTCTCTAGCAGCATGATCGCTCAACCTCAAGACGATAGCTGATCTAAATTGCTCACTTCTATGTGCTTAACAGCAAAAGGGCTCTCCGGTCTGATCCTCTGATCCTGCCTGCGAAGTTCCGTTGATTGTGAGCAATCCTGCACAGCATCTCAGCCCTGGGCCTGTCATGTTAGAGGAGCAGAAAGGGTGTCGGTGAATCGATGACGATTGGTCGGCTCCGCGATCGTTTTCGCAGAAGACTCGGGATCATTACTAATTCATTCAGGGCAAGCGCGTCCGTGAGGCCAGCAACTCAAAAAGTTGGATCACAACGAATGTGCCCGTTCTGCCATCTCATTACACCGCGTTCGGGACGTTGTTGTTTGGAGTGTGGAAAGGCGTTCGGAAACGCTTAGTGAACGAAGGCAAGACTTGAATTAAGTAGAAACGAGAACTAAGGAGAACAAACATGCTTTGGACAATTTTCGTAGTGCTTCTGATTCTGTGGCTGCTCGGGTTCAGCCTTCATGTGGCGGGTGGCCTGATCCACTTGCTGTTGGTGGTGGCCTTGGTAGTTCTCGTCATTAACCTGCTCGGTGGTCGACGCGCCGTGTAGCGGCATTGTTTTGGAGACAGCGCGCAGGCAGGATTTCAGCAGTCGATTTTACGAGCGCGGGAAAAGTACGCGAAGACCGCGGAGGGCACCGGTTGCTAGGGATCGCAGAGTGGCCCGGCCAAAGTTGTCCGGACGGCGAACTTTGGCAGCGGCCAGCGTTCTGGCGAGATGCGTTTTGACGCACGGATGTCCCGTGGTCAGCGTGCATGGTTCCTTCGGTTTAGCCCGGCACATGGGGCAGCGGACCGATAGGATATGTCGCAGTGTCAGTTCTTCAGTTTTCACAACTACCATTATTCGACAGGACGCGTTTGATAGATGGTCAATTGTGCTCGCTTGGTGGTTTTCCGCGTCAAAAAATCGACTGAATCGGGAATCGATCGTACTTGCGATCTCAGGGTGATCGAGTGTCGAGTTTAGCTACAAACATTTTTCTCGTTGTTCTGGGAGTCTTCAGAAAGCGAGCGATATTGACCAGAACCCACATCCTGAAAAGCTTAAGCTGTGACAGATGTTTTCCGTGCAAGGAACTCATGAGAAAACAATATCTTCACTTGTCCGCGTACCCTTGCGACTTGTGTGCCAATCCAGTCGTCGCAGGAGCTGTTGCAGTCCGCGAGAATGAAATATCGAAAGAGACTGGCCTCCAGCAGGTGGGAGCAATATGCCTGTCGTGCGGTCATCGGCAGAGCGGGCCAACCGAACCCGAATGTGTCCGTCATTTGTTGCCCATTGAATGGGATCCGGTGAACGCCCGCAGGCCAGATCATGTGACGATCCCATCTGCGGAGGCGCTCAGTCGTGCAGAACCACATTGAGCAGCGAACTATGAACCTGCAGGTCTCCGTTATAGTGAATGAAACCCAATTTCCTGAACCGGTTCATAAAAAGCTCACGCGCGATCAAGTCGTGCCTATCATTTCGGCGAGCGTTTCCTGATCGATCTTGGGGAATACGGTTTCAGGAACGCCCTCCTTGCCGAAGTGAGCGAGCAATGTTCAATTTTGAACATCTAGACGAGTTTGATCCCTCGTCGGTACGATTGCCCTGTCCCGAATGGCAAGTAAACGTACCCTCCGTTTCAGTCCCGCAGTTTTCCGCAAGAAATTCCATGCCGGGATGACGGTTCATGACTACCAAGATAAGGAAGTCATCTTTTCGCAGGGCGACACAGCCGATGCTGTTTTCTACGTTCAGAGCGGCACGGTAAAGCTCACGGCTGTTTCCACTCGTCGCAAGAAAGCTATAATCGCCTTCCTGCAGCGAGGCAGCTTTTTTGGCGAAGGCTGCCTGGGAGGGCAACCTCTGCGGATTTGTACGGCGAGATCAATTGGGCCGTCAAATATCATTCGCCTGCGAAAGCAGAGTACGATTCGCACGCTCGGGCGTGACCCGCAGTTTGCAGCACTTTTTGTTGAATATCTGCTCTCCCGGATTATTCGAATCGAGGAGGACCTGGTAGATCAATTCTTCAATTTCAGTGAAAGGCGACTCGCGCGGGTTCTCTTGTTGTTTGCGCAAATAACCAAGGAATCAAAGCCCGAGTATCCCCTGAAAGTAAGTCAATCAACCCTGGCGGAGATGGTTGGGACCACCCGTGCAAGGGTAAGCAAATTTATGAGCGGGTTCAGGAAGAAGGGTTTCGTCAGCTACAACGGTGGCCTGCAAATAAATAGCGCACTGATCATCAACTTCCTGCAGAACCGCCCCATGTCAGTTAAGGAACAAGCGTAGTCCGACCGATGGCGAATCGAGTCGGTCGATTCGCGCCGACCCATTATTCGCGATCCTACCCGGAGGCCGCGATTTGCCCGCAATCTGCCCCCTGAAATTGAGCAATTGCATAGAGCGGAATTACGGCCCGCATGCTCGTTCCATTATCATCCGACTCTATTTCAAGCTTCCCGTTCAGTTCATGCAGTCGCTCGCGCATTCCAGCAACGCCGACTCCCATTTCTGCACTCGCCTGCCGCAGGCCGCTCAACCGTTCTGATGGTATGCCTTGCCCGAAATCTTGTACCTCCAGGATCACAGCCTCGGGTTGGTGTTGAAAACGGACGCTGGCATCCGAAGCTTTGGAGTGGCGATGTACATTGGTCAAGCTCTCCTGTAGCACACGGAAGAGAGCGATCTCCATCCTCTTCGGCAGGCGTTCACGCGAGTTCGCGATTTCCGCCTTTACATTAATTCCGCTCCGCTTGGCGAATCCGTCGATGTACCACTCCGCAGCACAAGCAAAGCCTACCTCATCCAACAGCGGCGGATGGAGCAGGTATGACGTGGTTCGAATTTCGTCAATTGCCTGATCAGCCAAGGCTGCAACTTCAGACGCCAAGCCGAGGGTGGCCGAATCTTGCCTGCAGGCTTCCTGGAGGTACGAAACGCTCATTTTTAGCGCGGCCAGGGTTTGGCCTGTGGTGTCGTGCAGGTCGCGGGCTATTTTCCGCCTCTCCTCATCCTGCACCTGAAGCAGCCGCTGCGATAGGTTTTGCAGCTCTGCCGTGCGATGCACGATTAACAATTCAAGTTCAGCGTGGGCCAGTGCTATTTGTCGGGCGTGCTTTGAAAGAATCCACATAGGTCCTCCTAGGAGCGGTGAGATGACACCAGTTTTTTCTTAGTGTTCCCCCATAATCTCCCTTTCCCGTTCCGTTGGCTGTTCACAATTGCTCATGCGGCTGCATTCGGATGAATTCCCCAGGTGAGCACTATTGATCAGAAAAAAGCAGACCTAGACGCGCGTCCCGGGAGCTTACGTAGCTCCACGCAGAAGCGAGCTGCAAACATACCAAAAGAGTTCCGCGAGCTAGAGGAGAAGGTGTAGAAGAGAGCCTGGTTCACCTGCAGTGTGCGGAACTCAGTCGTGCAGAACTATATTGAGCAGAGAGCTGTGGACCTGCAGGGCGCCTTCGGCTCCTCCGGCATAGTCTATGAAGCCCATTTTGCGGAAGCGGTTCATGAAGAAGCTGACGCGAGAGCGTGTGGTGCCCACCATCGCGGCCAGGGTCTCCTGACTGATCTTCGGGACGACCGTCTCGGGAATCCCCTCTTTACCGAAATGAGCCAATAACAAGAGGATGCGGGCCAGCCGCTTCTCGCTGGAGTTGAAGAGCTGGTCGACCAAGTCCTCTTCGTAGCGGATATTGCGCGCCAGTAGGTACGCCACGAACATATCGGAAAGCGCGTGTTCGCGGTGCAAGGCATCCATCATTGCCTTCTTGTCCACGCGGAGAAGGTCGCAATCCGTCATGGCCGCGGCTGAACCCATGCGCAGAACCTGGCCTGCGAGGGCGCCCTCGCCAAAGAAATTCCGCTCGCCCACAATGGCGATGGTCGCTTCCTTGCCCGCCTGCGACACGACGGTGAGGCGCACTTTGCCCTGCTGGATGTAAAAAACGGAATCCGCGTCGTCCCCTTGCGCGAAAATCGCCTGCTTTTTGGGCACAAACAGAATCTTCCTGCCATCGCCTATCGTCGCGAGGAAGATGTCGGGGTCGAATCCGCGGTTTGCATTTACGGCCGCAGACGATTTCATAGATGGGGAATTATAAGTCTTTGCAGGGTCTGGAAGTGAGCAATTTCGCACACTATTGCCAGATTTTCAGAAGACCTAGCGGCAAGTTTGCCTTACATCTCCAAGGCCGCCAAGCGGCGGTCGCGATGAGGAGAGGTACGAGGCTGGCCAGTATTGAGCTCGCACTTTTCGCCGACTTTAGCTCCACAGGTGGGGCACCGAACGGCCAGGGTCGGATCTTTCTGCGCTTTCATAAACGCATGATGCATCATTGCGTACCCCCACACTGGTCAATTCTGACCAGTCCGCGAATCAATCTTGTTCAATACTGACCAGAGGCAGGTTTTGCATCGGTCGCAGCGATGGCTTGCCTCCCACCTTGAAGTGTGGTCTATCGCAATCCCTTGCTTACAAGTCAGGTACAAATGTCGCTTCCGAATACGTTGTTTCCCAAGCACAGCCTGGAGGTGGTTAGCGACCATCCGAGGATGCGGGAGGCCGCTCCCACGGTTCGCGCTCGCTCGCAACCCAAGGTGTCTCTGCCCAGCCGGATCGCGGTGATCGGCAACTATCTTCCTCGCCACTGCGGCATCGCTACGTTCACCACCGACCTGTGCGAGGCCATCGTCGCCGAATATGGGACAGCCCGGCTGACGGCGATGCCGGTGAACGATACAAGCGAGGGATACGACTATCCAGCGCGAGTGCGATGGGCGCTCATGCAGGACGATTTGACTTCATACCGGGCCGCGGCTGAATTTCTGAACTTCAACAACATCGACATGGTGTGCCTGCAGCACGAATATGGAATCTTCGGAGGGCCGGCGGGAGGCCACATTCTGCATCTGTTGCGCGGCCTGAAGATGCCGTTAGTCACGACGCTGCATACCGTTCTTCGCGAACCAAACCCCAGTCAAATGGCAGTGATGCAAGAGATTGCGGAGTTGTCGGACCGCCTGATCGTGATGAGCCAGCTGTCTTCGCAGTTTCTGCAGGAAATTTTCAAGGTGCCGGGCAGCAAGATCGACATGGTTCCGCACGGCGTTCCGGATCTGCCCTTTCTCGACCCCAATTTTCACAAAGACCGATTCAGCGTGGAAGGGAAGGCGGTGCTGCTTACGTTCGGCTTGCTCTCACCGAACAAGGGAATTGAGAACGTGATCCAGGCGCTGCCGCAAATTTTGTCCAGGCATAAGAATGTGGTCTACATCGTTGCGGGTGCGACTCATCCACACATCCTTCGTCGCGAGGGGGACAAGTATCGGGCGAGCCTGGAGGTTCTAGCGAAGGAAGTGGGAGTGGAATCGCAGGTAATCTTCCACAACCGCTTCGCCAGCCCGGAGGAAATGGCCGAGGTCATCGGCGCAGCCGACATCTATATCACTCCCTACCGCCACGAAGCGCAGGTCGTTTCCGGAACACTGGCGTATGCGCTGGGAGCGGGCAAGGCAATCATCTCGACTCCATATTGGCATGCCCTGGAGTTGCTAGATGATCGCCGGGGCGCGCTGGTCCCATTCCAAAATCCCGGCGCCATCGCGCAAAAAACAATCGAACTTCTGGACACTCCCGCGATACGCCATGCCATGCGGAAACGCGCTTATTTGTTCGCGCGCGAGATGGTCTGGAAGCGAGTGGCGCAGGGTTACATGGAGAGTTTTTCGCGGGCGCGCAGCGATCGCATGGTATCTCCTCGAGTACAGTTCTCGGCCCACACGAGCAAGGATATGTCGAATCAGCTGCCTGAGTTAAGACTGGACCACGTCAACGCGCTGACTGACGATACCGGAATACTGCAGCACGCCATCTTCACGATTCCCAATCGCACCGAGGGATATACCACGGACGATAACGCTCGTGCGCTGATATTTACAGTGTTGCTGCAGCAACTGAAAGACAAACGACTGAGCGACGAACCGCTGCCTGGCGAGCGAGCCGCAAATTCCGAAGCGCTGAATCCCGATTGGCCGTTCCGCTATCTGGCTTTCCTTCTGCACGCATTCAACCCCGAGAAGAAGAGGTTCAGAAATTTCATGGGGTACGACCACCACTGGATGGAAGAGCAGGGATCCGAGGACGCCCACGGCCGCGCCCTGTGGGCGCTGGGAACCGTCCTGGCTCGTTCCACAAGTCACGGATTGAGAGGCGCAGCCGGCCGATTGTTCGAGTTCGCGCTGCCCGCGGTTCTTGAATTCTACAGTCCTCGCGCTTGCGCCTATGCTTTGCTTGGAATTCAGGAATATCTCCATTCCTATCCCGAGGATCGCGATGCCCAACACGTTCGATTCGCATTGGCCAAGAGACTGCTCGATATGTATGAATCGATCCGGCGTTCCGGTTGGAAGTGGTTTGAGAACGTGGTTGCCTACGGCAACGCCAGGCTGCCCGAAGCCTTGATTGTCGTAGGCTCGGCGTCGGGGAACGAGGACATGGTTTCCGCTGGCTTGGAAGCGTTGGATTGGCTGATGGAAACGCAGAGTTGCGAAGCCGGCGGCCACTTTGTGCCGATCGGCTCGCAGGGTTTCTATCGACAGGATGGCGACAAGGCCCGCTTCGATCAACAGCCGGTTGAAGCCGCGGGCGCAGTTTCTGCTTGCCTGCAAGCTTACCGTGTGACCGCCGACCCCCGCTGGCGCACAGCAGCGTGGTCGGCCTTCAACTGGTTTCTTGGCGACAACGATCTGCAGATTTCGCTTTATGATCCCGAAACTGGCGGTTGCCGCGACGGGCTTCATCCCGATCGCGCCAACGAAAATCAAGGTGCGGAGTCGACGCTATCGTTCTTGATGGCGCTGCTCGAAATGCGTGCGCTGCAAGAGTCTGAGGCAAAGGAGATTTCGTCTTGACCATCCCCGTAGAAAAATCTGTGAGCATCTTGAGTACTGGCTTCGAGCCGCTTCTGGTTCGCGATCCCTCGAACCCGATCCTGACCAAGAAAGACTGGCCCTACCCGATCAACAGCGTTTTTAACGCTGGGGCGACGCTGCTGGCGGATGGCACAACCTTGCTGCTATGCCGCGTAGAAGATCGCCGCGGACTCTCTCATCTGTGTGTGGCGCGCTCGGTCAACGGAGTCGATGGATGGGAGATCGATCGCGAACCGACGATGATGCCCGACCCGCAAAATTTTCCGGAGGAGATCTGGGGCATCGAAGATCCGCGCATCACTTTCGTGCCTGAACTGCAGCAGTACGTAATTACTTACACGTCCTATTCGCGCGGCGGGCCGGGTGTGTCTCTGGCTCTTACAAGAGATTTCCGAACGTTCGAGCGTTACGGCGTGATTATGCCGCCCGATGACAAAGACTCAGCGCTATTGCCGCGGCGAATCGATGGATACTGGGCGCTGATTCATCGTCCCGCAACCAACCTCGGAGCGCACATATGGATTTCCTATTCGCCGGATTTGCGCCACTGGGGCCGTCACCGGCTGATGCTGGAAGCACGCCGGGGCGCATGGTGGGATG
This sequence comes from uncultured Acidobacteriaceae bacterium, assembly GCA_963808195.1. GTDB lineage: Bacteria > Acidobacteriota > Terriglobia > Terriglobales > Acidobacteriaceae > Sulfotelmatobacter. The sequence continues at coordinate 543,037 of CAWEEW010000001.1, forward strand.
CAAACAAGATCGGACTATCTCCGCCGCCCATCGAAACCTCGCGGGGATGGCTGGTGATCTATCACGGCGTTCGGCATACGCCATCCGGCTGTTTGTATCGCTTAGGGTTGGCGCTGTTTGATCTTGGCAATCCCGCGAAGTGCCTGCTGCGAGGCGATTCGTGGATCTTTGGCCCGGAGGCGGAGTACGAAGTCCACGGCGACGTCGACGATGTCGTGTTTCCCTGCGGGTACACGATGGCTCCCGATGGCGACACTCTGAATATCTATTACGGAGCAGCGGACTGCGCCATCGCTTTGGCTCGGGCTAGCGTGCGTTGTCTACTCCGCTGGCTCGATGAAAATGGAAACTGCGAGCGGAGGCAGCGTGCGCAGGATCTGTGATCAAAAAGCACGAGCTTTGCCTTGTCCGCAAAGATCTAGGTTTCGCGGCCAGCTTCACCTTTGGTGATTTTGATCTTCGCATGTGAGCTATCTTGCTCAGACGCCGAAGACTGGACCTGCCATTCTTGAACCTCTGAGTGTGCAGACCGAGCCGCGGATGCTGATTCGCAGCTCTCTTACCAGGCCGCTTTCGAAGGCGGCCACATCCAGCGTCAGCTCTCCATCGGTGTAAATGCCACGAACCTGTGGGGGACACGATTCGACCCTAAGCACTCGAAGCATTTGCAATAGGCAACCCTCCCGCGGACTTGGGGAGGCGTTAGCTCACGAAGAAGGAAGGTAAAAAGATCATGCCTTTAATTCAACTCCTGGAAGTTCTGATTGTGGTGGGTGTTCTTCTGTGGCTGGTGAACCGGTTTATCCCCATGCAGTCATCGATCAAGTCAATTTTGAACGGCGTGGTGGTCATTGCCGTGGTTCTGTGGCTGCTGAATGTCTTTGGCCTGTTTCATTCGCTTTCCCATATCCGTATCGGAAGAGGGTGAGATGCGGCGCCAGCCGCGAGATCCCCAACAAGTCTGAAATCTGAAGAAACGCAACACGGCAGATACCTGCCACAAGGAGATCGTGTGAAGTCAAAACTGTTGTTAGCTGTCGCAGTCGCGCTGAGTTTGCCAGCAGTAGCTCAGAGCAATTCTCAAACCATGGTCGCAGTCGAGAGTTCGAATTCGACCCCGACGTTTCGCATCGTTGTGATCAGCCGCAGCGTGCAGGCAGTCAACTACAAGCACCGCAGCGGATCGTCGAAACTGGATTTCGTGGGCACCACGTTGATGCCTTCCGCGAATGGCGTTGCCGAGGTAAACAGCAAGCGCGGATCTATCGCGATTGAAGCGGAGTTTGGCGATCTACAAAAGCCGACGACGTTCGGCAACGAATATCTGACCTACGTCCTGTGGGCGATTTCGCCCGAAGGCCGCGCCGTAAATCTGGGCGAAGTGCTGGTCGGCGGAAACCATCGCAGCAAGGTCAACGTCACCACAGATCTTCAAGCCTTCGCGCTGATCGTGACGGCGGAGCCGTATTATGCGGTTCGTCAGCCTAGCAATGTGGTGGTCCTCGAGAATGTAGTACGCGACGACACCAAGGGCACGACCGAAGCCGTGAATGCCAAATATGAACTGATGGAACGTGGCGGCTATATTCCCACCGGCTATAAGTTCGATCCCGTGGTGCTAAACGCGAACCTGCCGCTGGAATTTTTCGAAGCGCGGAATGCGGTGCGCATCGCTCAATCCGAAGGTGCAGAGCAATACGCCACCGGCAGCTATCAACATGCGATGGAACTCATGAATCACGCGGACGAATACGCCACGAGAAAGCACATCGACCGGAAGCCGCTGATCGCGGTCTCCCGCGAAGCCGTGCAGACTGCCGAAGATGCGCGCGCCATCGCAGTCAAGAAGATGGACGAAGTGCGCCTGGCCAACGAACGCCAGGACTCAGCAGACGCGCAGGCGCAGTCGCGAAAGCAAGCCGATGACGCGCGTCGACAGAAGGAACAAGCGCAGTCCGATACGGCGGTTGCTCAAGCGGACAAGGCGCAGGCCGAGTCCGACGCGGCAAAAGCCCGCAACGACGCGATGAACGCGCAAGCTGCCGCCGCGAAGGCCAACGCCGATATGGCAAACAGCCAGGCTGCATCCGCGACCGCCCTTTCTGCGGCTCAGGCCGATGCGGACCGATCCCGCGCCGCCGCACAGCAGGCTCAGTTGAACGCGCAGCAAGCGGATACCGACAAAGCTGCCATGCGCGCGAAATTGTCCGAGCAGCTGAATTCCATTCTTCAGACCCGTGAAAGTGCGCGCGGTCTGATCGTCAGCATGTCCGACGTGTTGTTTGACACGGGGAAATTTTCCTTAAAGCCAGGAGCACGGGAGAAGCTGGCGAAAGTCGCAGGCATTCTGCTCGCCTATCCGGGACTCAACATCGAAGTCGGCGGCTATACGGATAACGTCGGCGGCGATGTTATGAATCAGACTTTGTCTGAAAATCGCGCTGGCTCGGTGCGCGATTATCTCGTACAGCAAGGCGTGGCCAGCGGCTCGGTTTCATCCAAAGGCTTCGGCAATACCTTGCCGGTGGCCTCCAACGATAACTCTGCGGGCCGCCAGCAGAACCGGCGCGTGGAACTCCTCGTCTCCGGCGAGGCGATTGGCACCCCCGCGAACGCAACGACAGGAAGCTTGCGCTAAAGCAGGCTGGACGCGGGCGATCTGCCCGCGTCCACACCCAATCATGGAGGAACAATTATGAGACTACTTTCAGTGATCGGCACAGCAGTGCTGTCACTCACCATCGTCGCTCCGGTGTATGCACAACAGGAGCAGCACGAACAGAAGGAAGAAGAGAAAGCCAAGCCTGAGGAAAAAGAAAAGAAAGCGCAGCCTGAAAAGCCGGTGAAGCAAGAACAGGGACGCGCGCAGGAAGAAAAAAATACCAGGCCGGAAGAGAAAAACGCAAAGCAAGAACAGCAACGCACGCCGCAGGCTAAGCCCGAAAAGCAGGAACAGCACGCCAACAGTCGCCGCATTCCTGACGACCGCTACAAGGCGAACTTTGACGGGAACACAGTTTCCGGGTTAGCGAAGGCGACTACCGCAATCACCGCTTCCAATATGGCGGTTACTGGTTCGGATTCGCCGGCGCGTGGCCGAGCAATTGGCTTTACACGCAAGACGTTTATGTCATCGACATAGACGGCGTCTATTACCTGTGCAACCCGGTGTATCCCGGCGTAAACGTCGCACTCAACGTGACGCTCTAGCGGTTCAAGCCGTGACCGGTGCAGCCTCGGGAGAGGCTGCACCACTGAACGATAGGACAAGGAGCAAGAAATGCTCGGAACTATTTTGATTGTAATTTTGGTGTTGGCGCTTCTTGGCGCTCTGCCACGATGGTCCCATAGCAGGGAGTGGGGTTACGCTCCGACTGGCGGCCTCGGGCTGGTACTTTTCATCGTGGTCATTCTTCTTCTGCTCGGGCGCATCTAACTAAGGCGCTTAGATCATGCAGCAGTAGGCCGGGGGCTTGGCCTGCGCTTCGTCATGGCCCGACGTCCTCCCGGGCAGGCAAATGACAAGAATGCTATCCAGCGTAAGTCATTTTCCGAACACCTGATAGAAGAAAAACATCGCGGCCTATTGCGTCGGAAGCGCGAAGTGCAGGGTGATTCTGGCTTGCATTTCGACTTCGTAGCCATTTACGTAGCGAGTGCGGAAGCGCCATTGTTTGACGGCGGCGGTTGCGGCTTGCGCAAGAAGAGGATGCCCGCTCACCAGATCCGCACCCTGTACCAGACCGTCTTTGCCAATGTGCAGGTCGAGTACGACCGGACCCTGCACTCCCTGCCGGCGAGCTTCTTCCGGATAGTCGGGTTCTACACGATAGAGTAAGTTGCCTTCCGCCAGTCCCTCCGACAGGGTGAGAACTCGTTCTGAACGCGCAGGCGACGCTAGGTTACTTGCCGAGGCGGCCGCAGATTGCGCTGGCGCTACGGTCGGAGCCACAACGGGCGACGAATCGGAAGACGCTGAATTCTCAGGGGCAGCCGCCGTGAGCAATGGAGTAGGGAGCGAGGCGTTCGTATTCTGGTCTGCGGTTGGCGGCGCGCTGCTATAGGCGGGCTTGGCTCTGCGAACCGGTTCGGAAGCGTGACGCGGCATCAGTCGAATGGCAGCCAGGGTAATCAGCAAAACGGCGCATGCCAGAACCACCACGCCGAGAGCGAAGGTCACAAGGTCCAACTTACGGCCGCCACTTGGGCCCAGCGATTCCAAGGCATCGGCCTCTGAGGCGATGTCTGAGCTGCTGGTTTCCGATTCGGTGCGTTCGATCTCCTTGGATTGCACTGGCGCACGTTCTGGCGTGCTCTTTGCAACGCGCAGTTCGCCGAGATTGACATGTACCACCACGGGCGCGTTGACGTCCGCGGGCTTCGGCGGTGCGTCGACGCGCTTGTCGATTGCTTTGGATTTTTCTGCGATGGGACGATGATTTGCTTGATCGACGACGGCGGGTGACGCGACGGTCTTCACTTCGGCGATTTTCGCTTCGGAAGCCGACATCGGAGCTTCAGACATTTTCGGTGCTTGTTCTTTCTTTTCCTGCTCAAGCACTTCCTGTTTCGCGGCTACTGGCGCGGGCTCAGAAACTTGAGTCTCGACCAGCATCGGAATCACGATTCGGAGGGCCTGATTGATCTTATCTCGGCGCTGTTCCTCGGTATCGAGCTGCATTGGAAGAGCGGCTGCTGGCGGTTTCGATTTAGTGGTGCGTTCCTTCTCTTCGAGCATCGGGGCCACCGCAGCCGGCACGGGAACAGAGACTTGCGCTTCGACGAGGGCTGCAATCGCGATCGGCTCTTTCTGGGGCTGATCGTTATTCCGTTGATCGTTGAGGCACGTGACTGCCGGAGCCTCCAGCTTCGGAGACTCCTCAGCTTTCTGTATCGATATGAGGCTAGCGCGCGGGGGTTCAACAGCGGCCGAAAGCTGGACAAACGGAACCGTAGTCGACTCCTTCTGATCGAGAGGCTGATCCTCAACCTTGATTTCTACCGATGCCGCGACTGCAGGAGACTCCGATTTCGGTAATTTCTTCTCTATCTGTTTCGACACGGGCTGTTTCGATACGAGGCTGGCGCGCACAGTAGGTACGAGGCTCGCGACCGGAAGCTCCGCGACCACCGACGTTGTAATCGATTCCTTTTGATTGAGAGGCTGATCCTTCACTTTGATTTCTACTGGCGCAGCGAATCCCGCTGACTCCAACTTCGGAGGTTCCTTCTCGTTCTGTGACACTACGAGCTGTGTCGATACGAGGCTAGCGCGTGCAGGTTCAGCGGCGGAAGGAATCTCAACAACCACTGGGGTCGTAATCGACTCCTTGCGATCGAGAGGCTCATCCTTCGCTTTGCTTTCTATCGGCGGAGCAGATGTCGGAGACTCTGACTTCGGAGATTCCTTCTCTTTCTTTGTCGATACGGGCTGCGTCGCTACGAGGCTCACGTGCGGGAGCTCAACGGCGGCGGGAACCTCAGCGACGACCGGAATCGTGGTCGACTCCTTCTGTTCCAGAGGCTGATCCTTGGCTTTAATTTCTATCGGCGGAGTAGATGTCGGAGACTCCGACTTCGGAGATTGCTTCTCTTTCTGTGTCGATGCGGTCTGCGTCGATGCGAGGTTGGCGGGCGCGGGTTCAGCCGCAGCGGGAAGCTCAACAACTGCCGGACTCTTAACCGGCTCCTTTTTGTCGAGAGGTTGATCCTTCACTTTGACTTCTACCGGCGAAGCGAATGTCGTGGACTCGGGCTTTGGCGACTCCTTTTCTTTCTGTATCAATACGGGTGGTGTCGATACGAGGCTGGCTCGCGCGGGTTCAATGGCGGCGGGAGTCTCGGCGACCACCGACGCTGTAATCGACTTCTTCTGGTCGACAAGCTGATCCTTGACTTTGATTTCTATTGGTGGAACCAATGCCGGAGACTCTGACTTCGCGGATTCCCTCACTTCCTGTTTCACCGCGTGGTTGCTCGATGGCGGAGTAACCGAAGTCGCAGACTGCACCGGCTTCGGAATTCTGGACGCGACCACGGGAGAGACTCGTTCCCGGCCTTTGCAGATTGGGCAGACCTCAAGGTCGGCGGGGAAGTATTTGTGGCACTTCGCGCAGGGTAGGCCATAGCCCACTTGCCGTTTTGGCGCTTCTCTAGTGAGTCTCTCCACAGGGGCGGAAATCGCCTGGGTCTCCATACGCGCTAGAACTCCTTTTAATGTAAGCACTTAGGCTTGCGCGGCTGAAATGCCTGGGGGTGCATCTGGGATTAGAGCCGCGCCGCGGTTACTTACGTCACAGGCTTTTCCCCGCCGTTGTATCTCTTATTAGCAGAGTTGTCCAACGGAGTCGATGGCCTCTTCGTGCCGTATGGACTTCTTACCTGCCACTTTGGGAATGCTTGCTCAGCGGGGTTTCTGTCTTAGGGTCCACACCAAGACACCGTTTGGCAAAGTAGCAGCGATGCGTCTGTGACACGAAGAGACGGAGTGCGACAATTTCATGTAGCTTGAGAATGCAAGCTCTGTAAACGGCTGGCAGTTTCTCCGAATGCCTCACTGGCTCACAGTTCTCAACCATGAAGTAATCGCCTGCACTCGCTGCCCGCGACTTGTGGCGTATCGCGAACAGGTGGCGCGCGAAAAACGCCGGGCGTATCGTGACTGCGAATACTGGGGAAAGCCCGTGCCCGGTTTCGGCGATGCCAAGGCGCGCGTGCTTGTCATGGGGCTGGCTCCGGGAGCGCACGGCTCAAACCGCACGGGACGTCCATTTACCGGCGATGCTTCGGGCAAGTTTATGTTTCCTGTGCTGCATGAAACCGGGTTCGCCAATCAACCCAACGCCACCGATCGCAACGATGGCCTTAAGCTCAAAGATCTTTACATTACGGCTGCGGTCCGTTGCGCTCCTCCGGATAACAAGCCGACCCCGCAGGAACTCGCCGAGTGCTCGTATTTTCTCGACCGTGAGGTTGCAGGATTAAAAGCGGTGAAGGTTGTGGTTGCGCTGGGCAAGATTGGTTTCGACGCATATCTGAACTATCTGAAACGCGGCGGCTTGCTGCCCAGCCGCCAACCCGGCCTCTCCGAGCGTTTTCTCTTCAAACATTTTCTCTTCAAACATGGCGCCAGTTACCGGTTACCCGATGGTAAGGTGTTACTCGCCTCTTACCATCCGTCGAATCAAAACACACAGACGGGCAAGCTCACGCGAGAAATGTTTGTGGCAATTTTTAAAGAGGCGGCAAGGATTGCCGATGAGTAACTTGAGGCGCCGTCGGAGCCGGATCGTTGCACCCACCCCTCATTGGGGTCTCGCTCACAAGGCAGGGTCACGAACTGGGGCGGCGCCGATTGATTTAGGCCAGGGTCTCAGGTCAGGTCTTAAGTGTTAAGTTCCGATGTCCTGCCTAACACCTAACGCCCAAGACCTGGCCTAGAAGCCCACCATCACTGGCTCCGGCTCCAGCTTAACGCCCCAGATTTCTTCGACACGTTGCTGGATCTGTTCTTTCAGGGCGATGACTTCGGCCGCCGAGGCGCCGCCGCGGTTCACAATTGCCAGAGCGTGTTTGCTCGAAATGCCGACGCGCCCGAAGCCGAATCCTTTGTTGAATCCCGAGCGCTCGACCAGCCATGCCGCCGAGACCTTTTTGTGAGTTTCGAGCGCGGGATAGCTGGGGACGGTCAACCCGCGCGCGGCGGCGCGCTGTTTCAGGTGTTCATGTTCTGCTTCTGAAAGCACGGGATTCTTAAAGAAAGAACCCGCGCTCTGGCAGTCTGCGTCGCCCGGGACGATCAACATCCCCTTAAGAGCGCGGATATGGCGCACCGCTTCGCGCGTCTCGGCGAGATCGGGAGTGGTTTCGCGGCCTTCGAAATGCCGCTTGAGATCGGCATAAGCGATGCGCGGGTTGCCGTCGGGCGTGAGCGCATAAGTGACGCGAAGAACGATGAATCGTCCGCGCTCTGTGGTGTTGAAGATGCTGGCGCGATAGCTGAAGCCGCAGGCCTCGCGGCAGAGTTCGCGCACCTGGCCATCTTTCAGGTCAAGAACTTCCACGGAGGAAATCGTGTCGGCCACTTCCTGCCCGTATGCGCCGACATTCTGTACCGGCGTGCCGCCCACGCTGCCCGGAATGCCGCTCAGGCACTCGACCCCAGCGCAGCGAGCCATCACCGCGTGGGAGACAAATCTGTCCCACGATTCACCTGCTCCCGCATCGAAAATCACAGAGCCGTTCTCGTCGTGCCCGGCGCGTTGTTCAATGCCTTGCAGCGCGACTTTCAGCACCAGCCCTGGCCAACCGGCGTCGGAGACTACAAGGTTGCTGCCGCCGCCCAGAACGAAAAGAGGCAAGTCGCGGGAGCGTGCAAAAGTCACCGTCTCCTGTACCTCGCTGGCGGTTGCGGCCTCGACGTAATACTTCGCCGGACCTCCGATCTTGAAAGTGGTGAGCGGCGCGAGCGGAATGTTTTCTTGCAGAAGCACGAATTTTCAATATACACAGCGCTACGATGGGGCGCACCCGCGCGCGTGGTTACGGGAGTGTAATGGAGCGGATGATAATTTCGGACTCTTCTGCGGAGAAGGAATGCTTGCCAGTCATAAGCTTGGTTACTTTGTAGGTATAGCCACATACTTTGCCACTTGCCTGCGAGCATTAGAATTCTGTAATGTTAAGAAACAGGTAGTTTGAGAAGGCCCGCGATGCTCCGGCTCACGAATATCGAAGATGTGCGCTGCAGGCTCTTAAGCGCGGCGATCGTTGTTATCGCTGTGTGCGCACTTACCGTGAGCGTTGCGACGCGTTATTGCTATGCGGGTAGCAGTGCGGCGCACGCGACAACTACTGTCCATAAGCATTCGTCGCCGACGGCCCGGCAGCGATTGAGCAAAGATGCAGCCACATGGGTCCCGCCTGTGTTCCTTCCCGCCATCTTAGAGGCGACCACCTTTTATCCCCGCGTCGCGCCAGCCGGACCTCCGATACCCGGCCTCTTTTTTGAGAAAAGTCTATACAACCGGCCTCCTCCATCGTCAGCATCTCTCATATAAAGTACTTCGCAGTTCGTTGATGACGCAGTTATCCTGCCCTGGGATTAAATATTTCCTTTCCGGTGGCGTGCGTCGTCTGCGAACGGCCCACTAATATTTGCCGGAGCCGCACTCCACCGGAAAGCCTTGCTGAAAGGAAAAACGCATGGCCGTTAAACCTTTGGTGACGGAACAGGAGTTGGATGCTCTTCGCCAGTTCGACACCTGCATGGTGGCGAATGCAGTCGAGACATTTAACATCAGGCTGCGCAATACCGGCTTCACCAATGCCAAGGTTCGGTGCATGTTTCCCGATGCACCGCCTATGGTTGGCTATGCCGTGACCGGTCAACTCCGCTGCGGCGAACCGCCGATGAAGGGCGGCACATTCCACGACAGCGCCGGGTTCTGGAACAGCATTCTTGAAGTTCCTGCGCCGCGCATACTGGTTCTGCAGGATATGGACGATCCGCCGGGGCAGGGAGCATTTCTTGGGGACGTACACGCCGCCATCTTAAAAGCGCTGGGCTGCATCGGATACGTGACCAACGGTGCGGTGCGTGAGCTGCCTTCGATCCGCGCCTCAGGACTTCAATTGTTTGCCGGAAGTACTGCCGTGTCGCATGCCTATGCTCACATCTTTGGAGTTGGTACACCGATCTTAGTCGGTGCTATGGAAGTGCGTCCGGGAGATCTTCTGCACGGTGATCGGCACGGGGTGCTCAACATTCCGGCGGAGATCGCGACTGCGGCGCCCCAAGTGGCGTCCAGGATGCGGCGGGCGGAGCAGAAGGTGATCGAGTTTTGTAAGTCCAGCTCCTTTTCGGTAGCGAAGTTGAGCGAGGTTATGAAGGAGTTGGGGTAGCGACAGGTTGGGATATCGCCGGCGGGATACAGCAGGGAGAGCCGGCTGAAGAGGGAAGCGATGGCGCAAGCTGGCAGCGGAAATAATGCGAAGCAGCAGCACAAGAGCGAACGACTTATTACTTGTGTTCTTGTGGCGGCTGCGGTCACGGGTGTCGTCTATCTATCGGCATGTTCGGGAAGCGCCGACAAACGCGTCGAAGCGAGTGGACCTGCAATTACCGTCGGCGTAACCAAGGTGGTGAAGAAATCTCTGGGCCGGGAAATCACCCTTTCCTCTGAGTTAGTGCCGTTTCAAGAAATCGACGTATACGCCAAGGAATCCGGCTACGTGAAGAAGCTGACGGTCGACTATGGAAGTCGTGTGAAAACCGGAGAAGTCATGGCCGTTCTTGAAATTCCCGAGCTCGAGGCGCAGCTGCAGGAAGACGAAGCCGAAATCAAGAACGCGAACAATCAAGTGACGAGGGCACAGCACGAACTGCAGCGCTACCAAGCGCAGTACAACGCTCTGCATCTGCAATACACACGCTTGAACGGAGTTTTCCAGAGCCAGCCCGGAATCGTGGCGCAACAGGAAGTGGATGATGCGCAGGGGAAAGACCTGGCTGCGTCCTCGCAGGTCGATGCCGGGCAAGCTGCGCTGGAAGCCACGCAGAGCCAGCTCTCCGTAACTCGTGCGAAACTTTCTCACGACCAGAGTCTTTACGACTATTCGAAAATCACAGCGCCGTTTGCCGGCATCGTCACCGAGCGCTATGCAAACCTCGGAACCCTGGTGCAAGCCGGAACCGGTTCGAGCACGCAAGCCATACCACTGGTGAAACTATCGGAGGATGATCTGTTCCGCCTGGTCATTCCGGTTCCTGAGTCCTATGTTCGCTACATTCGCATCGGAGATCCGGTGAATGTTCGTGTCCCCTCGCTCGGCCGTACCTTCCCCGGGAAAGTAGCTCGATTCTCGGTGGACGTGCGCTCGGATACGCGCACCATGCACACCGAAGTCGACGTGCCGAATCCGCAACGCGTTTTACTGCCGGGTTTGTACGCCGATGCCGAACTTGAGCTCGACCAGGCAGCGAACGTTCCCACCGTGCCGGTGCAGGCCGTTAGCCATTCCAGTGAAACGACGCACGTGTTTGTGGTGAACGGTGACGGAGTGTTGGAAGAACGCAAGGTGCAAGTCGGGATGGAAACCAGCAGCGACGCGCAAATCGTTTCTGGATTAAGCGAAGGTGAGTTGGTTGTAGTCAGCGACCGAAGCGGCTTGAAGGCTGGTCAGAAAGTTCATCCGCAACAGGTCGCAATGATGGAGTACCACGAGAGCAATGCTCAGTAATGAAGCGCCGGCAGTTTGCCGGCAAAGTTCGCAGGAATGATTGGATAAGGTTTATGCCAGGGTTTTCAATTCGAAATCCTTACTTCATCAGCGTGATCTGCCTGGTGCTCCTCGTCATCGGCGTGACGAGCCTTGCGCGCATGCCGGTCGATTTGTTTCCACCGATCAATCTTCCGGAGGTGGTGGTTGCAACTTTCTACTCCGGCATGCCGCCTGAAGACATTGAGACGGACATCACGGATCCTCTGGAGCGTTTCTTCACGCTGGCATCCGGCGTCGATCACATGGAATCGAGATCGCTGCTGGGCGTGAGCATCATCAAAGTTTACTTCCAGCCGGGAACCAGCCCTGATGCCGATGTAACCGAACTCTCGAATCTCGCTCTGGCGGACCTGAAGCGTCTACCGCCGGGAACGCTGCCTCCGGTTGTGCTGAAGTTCGATGCTTCAAGCTTGCCTGTCGCATTGGTCACGGTAAAGGGCGAGGGTCTCAACGAAACGCAGCTGCACGACTACGCGCAATTTCAGATTCGAAATCAGATTGCGGTTGTGCCGGGGGCTGAGATTCCGGGCGTGTTCGGTGGTACCTACCGACAGGTCATGGTCTACGTCGATCCATATAAATTGTCGTCGCGACAGCTCAGCTTGATGGACGTAGTAAACGCGGTCAACAGTTCCAACCTCATTCTACCGGCGGGCGACGTGAAGATGGGGCCCTACGATTATTTCGTTTACTCAAACAGTCTCGTCGACAACATGGATCAGTTGGGCAAAGTCCCCCTCAAAATCAATGGACATTCATGGGTGACCGTCAACGATGTGGGAAAGGCGGAAGACGCCCACGGGATACAAACCAACATCGTTCGAATCGATGGCCAGCATTCTGCGTACATCCCAATCATGAAGCAAGGGGGAGACACCAACACCATTGCGGTGGTCGATGGCGTTCGCGACCTCATTAAACATCTCTACGACATTCCCAAGCAGATGGTCACCAGCATTGTGTTTGACCAGTCTGTCTACGTCAAAGAGGCGATCGATACGGTGCTGCACGAAGGATTTTTGGGCCTAGTTCTGACCAGCCTGATGATCCTGATTTTTCTGGGAAGCTTTCGCGCTACGTCGGCCGTGCTGTTGTCGATCCCGCTCTCAGCGCTGGCTGCGTTTGTAATTTTGGCGTTGATGGGCGGCACCATCAACACGATGATTCTGGGAGGCATGGCGCTGGCTTTCTCGCGCGTGATCGATAATTCGGTGATCTCGCTCGAGAACATCTACCGCCATCTGGAAATGGGCGCTGCGCCCATGGTTGCCGCCGAGGTGGGTGGCTCGGAGGTGAGCCTGGCGGTGCTGGCTGCCACGCTCGTGGACGTAGTCGACTTCTTTCCAGTCGTGTTTCTCTATGGCGTCGCCAAGTTTTTGTTTTCGGCATTGGCCCTCGCCTTCTGCCTGTCGCTGCTGGCTTCGTATGTGGTGGCAATGACGGTGATTCCTCTTTTCTGCTCGCGCTTCCTTAAGGCCGCGCCTCACGGAGCTGAGTATGAACAGAAAGATTACGAGGTTGAGCCAACCGCGGCAGCCAGCCGGTCCTGGATGGACAAGTTCAACGCCCGCTTCAACCGGATGTTCAACAAGATTCTGGATTTCTACGAGCATTGGGTGAGGCGGGCAGTGCAACGTCCTGGGCTGACGGTTTTGGTTTTGAGCGGAGTTTTTGTGGCGAGCCTTGCGATCTATCCGCTGCTCGGCCTGGCGTTTTTTCCTAAGACTGACGCAGGCCAGTTCACCATTAATCTAAAAGTACCGACGGGCACGCGCATCGAAGTGACGGATCAATACGTAGCGAAAGTCGAAGACCTGATCCGGAAGGCGATGGAAGGGAATGATTTGAGACGCATCGTTTCGAATATCGGCGTGGTGCCAGATTTCTCTTCGCTCTATACGACGAATTCCGGTCCTTACACCGCGACGGTCCAGGTGCAGTTGAATCCGTCGCATCGGCTTAGCAGTTTCGAATATATGGACCGTGTGCAGCAACAAATGGCCAGCCAGTTTCCTGAGATTCGCACTTTTTTTTCGAGCGGTTCAATGGTTGACGCGATATTAAATACCGGCATGCCGGCCCCGATTGACGTGCAGGTGAGCAGTCCTGATCTGCATGAAATTCACGGCATCGCCGAGAACCTGGCCGCGGAGATTCGGCAGGTGCGCGGCGTCGGCCAGGTTTATATCCCGCAGGACATGAATTACCCGGCTCTGCGCCTCGACGTAGATCGCGTACACGCGGGCGAGCTGGGACTTACACAGAAAGATGTGGTCGATAACGTGATTACGGCGCTCAATTCGAATTACATGATCGCGCCAAATTACTGGGTCGATCGCAAGAGCGGCAACGATTATTACCTGACTGTGCAGTTTTTCGAAAAAGGCCAGGGAGCGATTCACAATCTGGCCGACCTCGGACAGATTCCCTTGCGAGACCCGGATTCGGGGGCAGGCGTGAATTGCGGCCCGGCCGGAGGGCCGCGCCTCGGAAGCGGCCAACCGGCGTGGACTTGCGCTGGAGAGGGCAGGGCGACGACGGTTCTCAACAACGTGGTGAGTGTGAAACAGGTACAGACGCCGACCGAGGTCGACCACTACCAGATTCAACGAGCCATGGACGTTTACGTAACTCCTGCCGCAGAAGATCTCGGCCGCGTGACCAGTTCGATTCGCGACATTCTCGCCAAGGAAAAGATCCCAGGCAACGTGCGAGTGAATCTGCGCGGGATGGTGCAGGGCATGGAAGCGTCATTTAAGAGCTTCGCCTTCGGCTTCCTGATTTCTTTTGTTCTGTTGTTTCTAATCTTGACGGCGCAATTCAAATCGTTCGTCGATCCTTTCCTGATCATGTTGGCGATTCCCATGGGATTCGTTGGCGTGTTGATCATCCTGCCGCTTACGCATAGCACTTTGAATGTGATGTCGCTGATGGGAGTGCTGATGCTGGTTGGCATCGCGGATTCAAACAGCATTTTGATTGTCGACTTTGCTCACAATCTGGAGAAGCAGGGGTTGTCGCCGGCGGATGCGGTTATTACCGCATGCCGCGTGCGTCTGCGGCCAATTCTGATGACCTCGCTCGCGACCATCATTGGCATGATCCCGATGGCACTCAAGATGGGAACCGGCGCAGAACAATATGCGCCGATGGCAAAGGCCATTATCGGAGGCCTGACTTCGTCGGTGGTACTGACGATCTTCATCGTGCCGGCAGCGTATCTGCTGGTCTACGGAAAGAAGAAGCCGCAAGCGGAAGGCGCTCTGTCGACGGAGACAGCGTAATGAAAGGTACGTCAGCGGCGATGACCCGAACGATGCTTTATGGGAACTTGGTAATGCTGGGCGCGGCTTTGTTATCGCTGACTATTGTTTCCACGCAGGTTGGTTTAGCGCAATCGACCACCAACGAAGCGGCATCCGTTCAGAACTTGCCGTCTGCTCCCGTGCCACAGGAAACACAGAATCCCAAGCCGATCGTGATTCCTGAGGCGCGGGGAGCCCTTAGCGCGAGTTTTCCGCAGAGCGCCCCGCAGACCGCTGCCCCGGTCGATGCTCAAACGCCGCCTCTGCCAACGCCATCCGGCGCAATCCGTTTGACACGAACGCAAGCCGAACAACTGGCGATCAAGAATAATCCTCAGATCAGCGTAGGGCGCTTGCTGGGTCTGGCGCAGCACCAGATCTACCGCGAGACGCGAGCCGCGGAACTGCCCAGCTTCAACGGTGCGATCACAGCCATCGAAGCCAATGAAGGCACTCGCATTGGTGCAGGTTCGCTCACCGCATCCACGCTGCTGGAACATGCCGGCGCGGGGTTCACTTTAAGCCAACTCATCACCGATTTTGGGCGCACAACCAATCTGGTTTCCGCTTCCAAGCTGCAGGAGAAAGCGGGACAATCCAACGCCCTGGCGACCACCGAAGACATAATCCTTGCCACGGACCAGGCTTTCTACAATGCTCTGCAAGCGCAGGCGCTGCTTAAGGTCGCGCAGCAAACCGTGACCACTCGGCAGTCGGTCGAACATCAAATCGACGAACTAACGAAAAATAAATTGAAATCCGGGTTGGATCTTTCATTCGCCGAGGTAAATCTTTCCCAGGCAAAGCTCCTGCAATTGGATGCGCAGAACAATGTCGACTCAACGATCGCCGCACTCAGCGCCGTATTGGGTTTCGATAAGCAAGTTCGCTATGAGTTGACCGAAGAAGATACGCAGCTCCCACCAGCGCCGACTTCCGATGTAGATGCGCTCGTCAACACGGCGCTGCAGCAGCGTCCTGATCTGCAGGCGCTCACTTACAACCAAAAGGCCGCGGAAAAATTTCACATCGCCCAACGCGACCAGTTGCTGCCTACGATCAGTGCTCTCGGCATTGTGGGAGGCACGCCCGTACGTCCTGACTGCTTCGGTGGTTGCACCAACTATTTCATTTCCAGTTGGTACGGAGCGATTGGCGTGAATGTGAACGTTCCGATTTTCAACGGCTTTCTGTTTTCCGCTCAGTCATCGGAAGCGAACCTACGGGCGAAGGCCGCTGCGGAAAATACTCGAGACTTACGCGACCGGGTCGTGCGCGACGTTCGCACCGCGTGGCTGGCCGCCAACACAGCATTTCAACGCGTCAGCGTCACGGCGGAACTCGCCAAGCAGGCAGACTTAAGTTTGAACCTTGCGCAGGGCCGCTACCAGCTTGGCCTGGGCTCGATTGTGGAACTCAGCCAGGCGCAGTTGCAGCAGACCGATGCTGCCATCGGTTATGTGAATGCTCAATATCAGTACCGGCTGGCTCTTTCAACCTTGAAGTTTGAAATCGGAGTAACGCCCTGAGTCGAACCGTAAAGGGGATTCACTCGAACGTTCGGACTTTCCTGACCTGATAATCCCAGCGCCGCCTTGAAGTTCATGACCAGAAGTAAAAAGAGTAAGCAATCAAGGTTCAGCACGCGTCAAGGACTCATGCTCTCGCTGGTCATCGGAGCTTTCGTCGCTCTTGTTTTTGTGGTTGTGTATTACGTGTATGTTCTGCCGATGCAGAGGTCGGTGGAATAGTCGAGTACTCGCCTGAGTGGATTGCAGGGTACTCAATTCTCTTCGACGGTAACGTTGTAGTTCTTGCCCTCCCAACGATTCTCCTGCGGCCAATAAAAGGTGAAATCCACTTTACTTCCAGCAGGCAACGATGCCGTCGGAAGATCGAGGATGTAGGTCCTGAATCCGGTGTCGCGCGTGTTGGTATCCTGCGAACTCTTCCAGCCGTCGATACTCCAATGCACCATCGCGGGATTCAGTAACACGAGGCGGAGCTTCTTGTAGCGCGGCACGGAACGAGTCTTGTTGTTGAACCTCCAGCCAAAGATTTGCCGCGTAGGCTTTTCCACCAGGTAGCGCTGCACGGTTTGCGGAGGCTGATCGAAAATCTTGCCATCGCGGACCGAGCGGCGCAGTTTTACATACTCCGAGTGAGCCCAGACTAACGGGCAGGCCGAGCCCGTAGGCTTGCCGCGAAACAGCTCGAGGGCGGGAAGATCGTCAGCATCCCAAACTTGTTCAGGCAGTAAACGCCCGTGCCCAGCGGTGCTGTTCTCAATCATCGATAGCAATGCTTCGGCCTCGCGGTGACGTCCTGCGGCCAGTTCGTAGTGAGCCCGCTCTCCGGCGAGCAGCGGCCAGGGGCGGCCGATACCGGTGCCGTCAAACGGGGAGCCATCTTTGTGCTCACCGTAACCGTCGCCGTTATAGCGGTACCAACATGGGCCTTGCGGGAGCTGGACGCGCATAAGAGCATCGATGACGCGGATCGTATTGAGAATTCGAGGATCGTCATGGGCGCGCAGGCCGAACCTCACCAGTGCCAGAGAGTCAGGGCTGACAATTTGAAAGGCGCGTCCCATATCGCCGCCCGGCGGACGATTCTTGATGGGAACGAAGCCTTGGGTCGGAGAGGCTGCGCCATCGCTCTGCGGCGGAGAGATGCGCACGTAGTATCCTTCCACCCCAATCTGCTGCGCAAGATCGCCGCCCGTGGCGTACACCCAGCGCTCGATGTTGTCATTCCATGCATCTGCGGCGTCGCGGAGCAGTGTGGCGCCTTCGGCATGACCGGTGAGTTCGGCGATGTCGGCCGCGGCCAAAAGCGCCGAAATCTCCGCTCCCAGAGTGAATGGTGAATACCCCCCGTCTTCCTCCCAGCGATCCTGTTGCGTTACCGGCCCGTTGCGCAGGATAAACCCCGCCGCGTTCCGTACCATGGGCCACCAGCGCTCCAATTTGCCCAGGCCCGGGGCGGCTTCGCGCCGCAGCAGGTCGAGCAAAAGAATAGGGAATGCAGTTTCATCCATCTGCACGCCGCTCCAGTAAGGCCGGCCATCGAGCCACAGATTCTGTGCCCAGTTGCCATCGGCTTCCTGCGTGGCTTCCAGATAACGAAGAACCCTAACCGCGTCATTCGACGCGCCCGCGGCCAGCAGCGCCCCTGCAGTCTCCACCAGATCGCGCGGCCACACAAGATGATAGCCGCCGAGATCTTCGTCACCTTTATTGAATCCCCAGGGTATCGACAGGCTGGCGATGATCCCGCCCAGAAAATCTTTAGACTCGTGCGTGCGCAAAACCGCCATCGAGGCGCGGTAGAGATCGTGCTCACGCGGCGGCTCATCGAGTTTCAGCAAAGTGTTCTGCCAGTTCTTCCAGTGGAAGACATAATGCTCGCGAAGCTCACTGTAATCTTCAAAGAGAGTGGACCGGGCTTGCTGTCCCGCCTCAGTCGAATTTCCGCCGAAGCCGAGGACGAGCACGAACTCTCCCTTGCAGGCGGCGAGATCGATCTCTCCCGTGCAGGCGAGGTTGCCATTCTCCGCGCGCTGATACTCCCATTGCATCTGAAAGTGAGCCGACAAGTCCTGCCAGCCGTCGGACGCGCCAACGTATCCCACCGACATCTTCGTCCAGGGCACCGAACAAGCCAGCGCGAGTGCGGTGCCGTTGTTCTCGGCAAAGAACATGGGCACGCCTTTGTAGTCGCCCGCCCACCCAGTATTCCCGTACCCGCAGTTAGCCAGGTGCGGTGACAGCAGCGCGTAAAGGCGATAGTCGGAGATTTGACCCTGCAGCGCTTCAAAGCGAACCTTTTGCAGCACGACGTTGCGGTAGGGATCGGTGAGAACCTCTTTCACGATCCGGTAACGCCCGCCGATTTCTGAGTTAATCAGGTTGTAACCGGGGATTCCTGGCTCGAAAGGCTGTAGCTCGAAAGTGCAGTGCCGCTTCTCCTCGGAAAAGAAATCAGTTCCGTTGGTGACCATTAACCCGAAGTCGCGAGTGCACGCCTGATCAACCCGGGGAAAGTACACTTCGTTCAAGATTCCGTGGCTCAGCGTGAACCAGACTTTGCTGTGCTGGTTCAGAGCTGTTCCAATGCCGGTCTTTGCGCTGGAGGTCCATCGCGGTGGGATGCCCGGCCAGCCGGGGGCGTAACGTATCGGCGAATCGCTCATGACATATCGTCCTACAAGTGCAGAAAGCCAGAGACTCTTTTCAACTATCCGACTCAGAACAGCTTGTTACCAGAAAAGATCGTAACGAAATAAGACTCGTTAGTTCGAGTTAAGATTCAATTCCTGAAGCGGCGCATCTTTTGCAAACATTTGACAGGAATGGCTCGGCCGCATTACCGCTGATCTGCATCGAGCGATCAAGCGCAAAGTGACCACAGAAGGAATCTTGCCCCGCTACGGAAAGTGGCGACAACAGGACGATTCGAAGCTAAACGCATGGCAGCTACCGCTAACTAGAAAGCCGTCCTAAGCCTCGCATAGTATCAGTCCTCTGTCTGACCGTGGCTTGGAGCGTCTCAGCGCGTGTGGCTACGGCGGTCGACGCCATTTGTGAACACCTAGCTTGAGCGGGGCCTTATGAACACCGCACCATCGACTAACCACTTTTCCTGCTATCGTTTCTCCGTCCCTCTCACGGCCCATTCACAAGAAATTTACTCGTTTGTAACCGTCTTGTAACACTGGGCCGATAGAACCGAGGGTACAAATCCAGAGGAGAGGAATCACCGAGCGATGCGCAGACTCATGCCGCTTTTGTTGTGCGCTCTTTTTGCACTGCCCGTTGTGGGCCAGACTACGTTGAATGGAGCGGGCGCCACTTTCCCGTATCCCATGTATTCCAAGTGGTTCAGCGAATACCGCAAAGTGCACTCCGATGTGCAAATCAACTACCAGTCCATCGGGAGCGGCGGCGGCATCCGCCAAGTGACGGAAGGCACGGTGGACTTCGGTGCCAGCGACATGCCCATGACCGACGATCAGCTCAAAGAAGCTGAAACCAAGTTGAAAACCAAAGTTCTCAACATTCCCAGCGTGCTGGGCGCGGACGTGCCGGCCTACAACATTCCAGGAGTGAGCGGGGAGGTGAAGTTTACTCCCGACGCCCTGGCAGGAATTTTTCTAGGAACGATTACCAAGTGGAATGACAAAGCCATCACTAGCGTAAATCCCGGCGTCAATTTTCCCGACAAGAGCATCATCGTGGTTCACCGCTCCGACGGCAGCGGTACTTCCTTCATCTGGACCGACTATCTGTCGAAGATTAGCCCGGAGTGGGAGAGCAAGGTGGGCAGGAACACATCCGTCCAGTGGCCGATTGGGCTAGGTGGCAAAGGCAATGAAGGGGTGGCCGGTTCGATTCGGCAATTGCCGGGAGCGATTGGCTACGTCGAGTTGGTCTATGCGGTGCAAAATAATATTCCTTACGGCCTAGTAAAGAACTCCACGGGAAACTTTGTGAAAGCTTCGCTGGAGAGCGTTACGGCGGCGGCCGCGTCAGCTCCCAAAATGCCTGCCGATTTTCGCGTCTCGATCACCAACGCTCCGGGCAAGGACGCCTATCCAATTTCCAGTTTCACCTGGCTGCTGGTCCCGCAGCGAGCGAAGAATCCGGCGAACGGAAAAATCCTGTCGGACTTTCTGAACTGGATGGTTACGGACGGACAAAAAATGACCTCTGCCCTCACCTACGCTCCGTTGCCGGACAACGTTGCCCAAAAAGTGAAGGAAGCAATTAAGGAAGTCAAGTAAAGGGGCTCGAGAGGAGCCCCATATTCATTCCAGTTAAAAAATGGAGGGTGTAATGAACTCTATAGGGAAGTGGTGCGCAGTTTTATTTCTAGCGACAACTCTGGTAGCGCAAACCAGCGCGCCGCCTAAGCCCAAGAAGCCGAGACCGGCGGCTACAGTGACCGCGGCCGATGTGCAGGCTTTGAAGGACGCAATTGCCTCGCAACAAGCTGCGTTGGCGGCACAACACCAGGAAATCGAAGCGCTGCGCGACGAACTGCACCGCAAAGATCAAGCTGTGCAGCAGGTGCAAACCGCTGCCACCGACGCCGTTACCAAGGCCGACGCTGCCCAGTCAACGGCCAGTCAGCAGCAGCAGACAGTGACTGAGTTGAAGAGCGATGTCACCGATATCAAGGGCAACCTTACCAACACAGCTCTGTCTTTGCAGGAAACGCAGAAGAACGTCACGGAGATTGTGCAGAGTCCGGCCGCCCTGCATTTCAAGGGCATCACCATTACCCCGGGTGGCTTCCTGGCGGCTGAATTTGTCCGCCGCTCGCGTGCCCTGGGCGCCGACATTAATACACCCTTCAACTCCCTGACCATGCCCGGCGCGACGCAGAGCACGCTGTCAGAATTCTTCGGTTCGGGCCGTCAGTCGCGCCTTTCCATGCTGGCGGAAGGGAAGTTAAGCAACGTCAAGTTGTCAGGCTACGTGGAAGCTGACTTTCTCTCCGCGGGTGTCACTTCGAACAACAACGAGAGCAACAGCTATACCCTCCGCCAGCGGCAGGCGTGGGGGCAAGCGGCCTTCAAGAACGGTTGGAGCTTCACGGGCGGCCAGATGTGGAGTCTCGTGACCGAGACCAAACACGGCATGGACAACCGCACGGAAGCCGTGCCCATGACCATCGATCCGCAGTATACCGCCGGCTTCAGTTGGGCGCGGCAATACGGCATTCGTCTCACCAAGGATTTCGGTGATAAGGCCTGGTTCGGGGTTTCCATGGAAAATGCGCAGGCTACGATCACGACTCATGGAAACGCCGCCAACTGGGTGGCTGGCTCGCTCGGTGCCAGCGGTGGTCTTTACAATGCCTTCAATGCGAATTATTCCTTCAACCCATCGCCGGACATCATTGCGAAGGCGGTCTATGAGCCCGGCTTTGGACATTACGAAGTCTATGGCATTTACAGCCGCTTCCGTGACCGGGCCTTTCCATGCGTCGAGAATTTTGCCGACCCGGCCTGTGGCGCGGGTCTGACGGCGGCGAGTCCTGCTCTCGCCTTCAATAATTCGAAAGACGGCGGCGGCGTGGGCGCGAATGCTCGCTGGTCTTTCTACCAGAAACATCTCGACTTCGGCATTCATGCCCTTACTGGACGAGGCATCGGCCGCTACGGCACAAGTGGACTTCCCGACTCTGCTGTGCACGCGGATGGAACCCTCGATCTGGTTCGTTCCTACCAGGCGCTTGCCACCCTCGAGTGGCACGGACCAAAGCTCGATGTTTACCTGAACGGAGGCGGCGAGTATGCCGGCCGCACCGATGACTTCGATCCGATCTCTGGCAAGTTTGTCGGCTACGGGTCGCCGTTCTTTTCGAATAAAGGCTGTTACTCCGAAACAGTCCCGGGCTCTACTACGACTTCAGGAACCGGCCAGACCCTTGGATTTCTTCCTGGTAGCTTGGCGAATTGCACGGCTGACACTCGCATCGTGCTCGAGGGTACGGTGGGCTTCTGGTACCGCTTCTACAACGGTCCTAAGGGTCGTTTCCAGTGGGGTCCGCAGTTTTCTTACGTAGAACGCGACACCTGGTCGGGAACCGGCTTTACGCCGGGAGTGGGCGTCTCGCCCCACGGTCTTGACGGGATGATCTTTACGTCGTTCCGTTATTACCTGCCATAGAACGTGCCGGAGGGATGTGTCGCGGCGAATCGGAAGGCGAAGTCGGAACGCAGAACAACTTAAGAGTGCAGAAATACAGAATAATGATCATGGTTGGTCTTACTTGCTTTCTGCATTCTAGCTTTTGTCCCTGACGCTCAATTCCTCAGGTTTTGCGGCAATTGTGCAACGATTTTGCCCATTCTGATTCGCCTGCTGCGCTGCCGTGCGGGATGCTTTATACTAGCTGTTCGCAGATGTTTCGCCGGCCGCTTCATAGGGAAATGCGGCTCGGCGTTCCCGGGATCAAGTGCGGACCGGTTACAAGTCCCCGTCGGCAAGGAAAATCGCAGAATGAAGGCGTAGTACCCTCGCGCATGGCACGGCTTTCGCTGGACAATCCTCAGTATTTTCTCAACCGTGATACCTCATGGATCGCATTCAACCGGCGTGTGCTCGAAGAGTCGGAGGATGCCGGCAACCCGCTGCTGGAGCGCCTGAAGTTTCTCGCGATTTCTGCCAGCAACATGGATGAGTTTTTTGAGATTCGCGTCGCCGCCATGATGCAGCAGATTGAGGATGGCTATAACGAGGCTGGTCCCGATGGCCTCACGCTCACCGAAAAGCGTGACATTCTCTCCCGTCTTACCCATGCCTTCGTCGACGATCAGTACGAATGCTGGAATACTCTGCGCCCGGCGCTCGCCGAGCATGGCATTCGCGTCCTCAGTCTGCACGAACTCGATGCTGAGGCTCGCCGCTTCGTAGACCAATACTGTGAGAAAGAGCTCGATCCGCTTCTCACTCCGGTAACGGTCGATCCATCGCACCCCTTTCCGCGAGTGATCAACAAGGCGCTTTGTCTCGGCTTTCTTTTGCGTCGGCGGCGCCGTTCGGCGCTCGTTTATACCGGCGTGGTCTCGGTGCCCCGCGCTCTGCCTCGCCTCGTCCGGTTGCCTTCGGACACGACTACAGATTTTATTTTTCTCGCCGACCTGGTCGCTCATCACGCCCAGAATATGTATCACGGCTACGATATCGTTTCTTCCGCTCCATTCCGCGTCACCCGCAACAGCAATCTTTATCTACAGGAAGAAGAAGCGCGGAATCTGCTCGAATCGGTGCGCGCCGAGTTGCACAACCGGCGCAAGGGCGATGCGGTTCGCATGGAGATCGAAGCCGACGCCGATCCCGAAATCATCGAGCGCCTCCGAACGGTTTTCGAACTCGATCCTTGGCAAGTTTTTCCGGTGAATGGTCCGGTAAATCTTTCGCGGCTGTTCAATGTCTACGAGCAGACGCCGCGCCCCGATCTCAAGTTCCGCTCCTTTGCTCCACGCGAGTTGCGCCTCACCGCAAAGTCTCAGAACCTGTTCGAGGAACTTCGGAGGCATGACGTCTTGCTGCACCATCCGTACGATTCGTATGACGCCGTCATTTCGTTCATCGAATCGGCCGCGGAAGACGATGCGGTGCTTTCGATCAAGCAGACTCTCTACCGCACCAACGAGCATTCGTTGATCGTTCCTTCACTCATCGATGCCGCCTCGCGAAAAGAAGTCACAGCGGTGGTCGAGTTGAAGGCGCGCTTCGACGAGGCCCACAACATCCGCTGGGCGCGCGATTTGGAAGATGCCGGCGTGCAAGTGTTTCACGGACTGGTCGGTCTGAAAACGCACTGCAAACTTTCTCTACTGGTGCGCCGCGATCCCGATGGGGTGCGCAGCTACGCGCACATCGGAACCGGCAACTACAACGCCACCACTGCGCGAATCTACACCGATCTTAGTTTGTTTACCGCGAATCTGGAGATCACACGGGCCGTGCACGATGTTTTCAGTTTCCTCACCGCGTATGCCGAGAATCCCAGCTATGATCCGTTGCTGGTCGCTCCCCTCGATCTCGCGGAAAAAACGATTGCCCTCATCGACCGCGAAGCGGAGCACGCTCGCCAAGGCCGCCCCGGGCGAATCATTGCGAAGATGAACGCCCTGCTCGATAAGAATGTGGTGCAAGCGTTATATCGCGCTTCGCAGGCCGGCGCCGAGATCGATCTGATTGTGCGCGGCATCTGTGCCTTGCGTCCGGGCGTGCGCGGCCTGAGTGACCGCATCCGTGTCCGCAGCATCGTGGATCGATTTCTTGAGCACAGCCGCATCTATTACTTCGGCAATGGAGGCGAAGAAGAAATCTACATTGGCAGCGCCGACTGGATGCCGCGCAATCTCTACGAGCGGGTTGAAGTGCTGGTTCCGTTGCGCGACGAATTCTTGCGCGAGCGGGTGCGTCGCGAGATTCTGGACGCCTACCTCGCCGATAACCGCAAGGCTCGCATCTTGCTGAGGGATGCCACCTATATTCGCGCCTGGCAGCCGATGCACGGCAAACGCAGTCGCAGACCGCCGACGGGCGCCGCCGCGTTCAGCGCTCAGGATTATCTGATCGGGGTAGCCGAAGGCAAGGAGCCCGCCGGGTTTGCGCCGCCGCCCATGCTTGCGAGGAAACGCAAAGCTCCAGCCGGAAGAGAAAGATAACCTAGAAAAATCGCCATGATCCTATATTTCTTGCGTCACGCCAGCGCCGGCGAACCCTTCCTCAACCCCAAGAAAGACGAGAAACGTGCGCTCGATAAAGAAGGGATCGAGCAGTGCGGTTTTGTCGGACGCGCTCTGGCTGCGGTCGAAGCGCAGGTCGACCTCATCATTTCCAGTCCGCTGAAGCGCGCTACGCAGACTGCGTCGTTAGTTGGCAATGAAATGGGCTACGAAGGAAAACTGCAGATTGAAGCCGCGTTGCGTCCGGGTGCCAGCTTCGCCGACTTCCGCCGTCTGCTTGAAAAATATGCGGGCCAGGAATCGATCATGGTCGTTGGACACAATCCCAATCTCAGCCAGTTCCTGGGAACAGTGATCAGCGAATCGGGCTGCGAAGCCTCCGTAGAATTGAAGAAGGGCGCTGTAGCCCGCGTGGACATGCGACGTAGCTCGGGCACTTTGCTTTGGTGTTTCACTCCGAAAACGCTGCGCACGCTTTACGCCACCGCGGTGGAAAGTTCACGCCCGAACACTTCGCGGAAGTAAGCGCAGTCCTTCTCCACTGCCCATAATTCCAAGTCAACTCCCATGCGCCGTCGCGGAACCAGTGTCAAACGAACCTCAGCGCCATGCAGAGTAACCCGCACTTTTTGCACGGCGCGGCTCCGGCCCAGGTTCAATGCGCGGGCCAGGCGCAAGAGCAAAATTGCTTTCTGCACGCCAGCGCGGTCCGCGGGATCGAGCGCCTTCATGGGAGCGTCTTCTACAATCGGCCGCGATTTTCCCAGATAGCGTGCGATCGCCGCGATCAGCCGCCTCTGCTGCGGCGTGTAACCCAGAATTTCCGAGTTCGAAATAATGTAATACGTGTGCCGGTGATGCCCGTTGCGGTTGACGTAATCTCCAACCTCGTAAAGCATGGCCGCCGCTGAAAGCCATTCGCGAAATTCCGGGGTCAGCCCATGCACCGTACGCAGCGCGGAGAATAGAAGCATCGCGGATTCGCGCACGTCGAGCGCGTGTTTCATGTCCACGTGATAATGTGCGACCGCCCGGGTAATCGATTCCCAGCGCTCCGATTCAACCTGTTTCCCCGAGCGCGTGCTGCGGTCATATTCGGCAGCCATCTGCGCCAGCAAACCATCGCGCAGGCCGAGCGGCGAATAGCGAAAACCCTTGAGATGACAGCGACCGAGCAACTCGTCGTAGACCGCGGCGCCCGCCACAATAATTTCGGCTCGCCTTGGACCAATACCTTCAATCTGCCGCCGCTGTTCCACCGGCAATCGGGCCAGTCTCTTCGCGATTCGCGTCATCTCTGCACTGGAGACGACTAGGCGCTGGCGAGTTCCATTCTTTCGCAGCTTACTGGCGGCGGCCGTGAGGGCTGCAGCAGTTCCTGACGTGGCAATTACATTCTTAACTTTGGCCGCAACGATGCGAGGCGCGATGCGATTCACTTCCCGAGCGACGAAGCCTTGCAGCCGTTTGAGTTCTCCTTTGCGCGGCGGATCGTGGCTCAGAAATTCATCAGTCAGGCGAACTGCGCCAAGAGGCAGACTTACCAAGTCGCGAATGTGGCCCCGCCACGAAACTGTCAACTCGCAACTGCCTCCGCCCAAATCCATCATGAGCGTAGGCGCAGTGTCTACTCGAAGATTCGAAACCAGACCAAGGTGAATCAGCCGCGCCTCTTCGAGGCCTGAGACAATTTCGACGTTCCATCCAGTCGCCGAGCGCACCCATTCGAGAAATGCCTGCGAATTGCGGGCGTCGCGCAGCGCGCTGGTGGCGACTACGCGCACGGTATCAGTAACGATCTGTTGCGTGGCTCGATGAAAACGGCGTAGAACCTTCACCGTCTCCGCCATGGACTCCGGTGTAAGAAAGCCTGAACGAAAAACGCCCTCGCCCAGTCGCGTAACTTCGCGGTCTTCGTGAACTGCGCGAAGCCGCCCTCGGGTGAGGCGCGCGATCTTCAGTCGAACGGAGTTGGAACCAATATCAACCGCCGCAAAGGTTGGCATGAGGCAAGGTCCACAGTTTACATGCCACGGCTCTTGCCGGTCATCCGATGAATTTGTTTATTGTTTGGGAGGTATGCGGCAGATCTCGGTGGTGTCTTGAATGACGTGTTGCCGCTGTAGGTCGGAAAAGCCAAGGCCGTGATTAGTTAAGGCGCAACGGCATTCCTGCTTCGATGTGGGCAGTGCTCCGCGACGGCTGCTTTATTTGCGGGGCCCAGCCGGAGCCAGCCCGCACACTCATCGCTCGTTCCACGTCTCCGCCGTGCGGTTACTTCACGGCGTCCACGGCATCTTCTTGCCGCAGCCACAGCGCCTGTTGAGTATGTAAATTGTCGTTCAGTTCCTTGAGGTCGTCCACGGAAAAGGGAGTTCCATCCGGCTTTTTGTTATCTTGCAAGACAAAGCGAATCGCCTTGCCTTGGCGAACCGCCTCATCCATCCAAAGCTTTCCGTCGCCTTTCTCGTAGCAACTCTTCTTCAAGAACACCGTGAGCATCGTCCGGTGCTGGCTTACGGCATTAGCGATGGAATCGAGAGCCTTCTGGGTGGACGGCTCGCTGGCTTCGCCTCCATCCATACACCCGTATGGGCACGACGCTCCCGTAGCGCACATCTTCCCCGGGGAGCAAGAACACGTTCCATCGCACGCCCCGAACACGCATTCGCAGCCGACGACATGCGTGCCGTTGAGAACTGGCCTTGTGTTGAAGCACAATATCCCCGCGCAGATATCGGCTATTTCGGGCTGGATATGTTGACCGAACGCAAATGTGCCAGCGGCGATTGCGGCCAGAGCTAGAACGATTCGTAGTTTCATGGGTTACCTCCGTTTACATATTTACTTATGATCGAGCCGTTATTTCCCTTAGGGAAGGGCGTTTGCGCACTCCCGGTTCCGCGGAAAGAATGGATTTATCTCCGATGCGCCTTCTTCTCCCGGGCTGCGGCTTTGGAAGCTTTGGTGGCAAGTTCACGGCGCTCCGTCGCGGTCATTCGTCCATGCGGAGAAGATACCACCTAGCAGGTTAGGAGGTAAGAAATATTTGCAACGCTACTCACTTTTCCCTTGCACCTAGCAAGCTAGGTGAGAACATGTTTTTGTAGTCGGACTGATCTGGTGTTACTAGCACCGAACCGGCCCTAACCGCAACGGCCTTGGTACGGAGGTCGCCATGGCGCACAGCACTTTACCAGCAATCTCGTCCGAAACTTTTCCACAGGTATTCCAGCAGTTCACTAACGCGGTTCACCAGAAGCTCGAAGCGCGTCCCCTCCTAGAAGCCCACGTCCTAACAATCCGCTTACCACAAACCGCGTTAGCAACACAGAGTTTAAGGCACTACCCAGATCTCAAGCCGCCGGGATGGTCAGCCGATTCTTGGCGGTTGGCGCACGCCGGGGAGTTGCAGTTGCGGCCACATTCGGTCTGGCCGGAGCGTTTGCCTCGCGAGCGTGTGAGGCGGATTGCGATTCAGAATGCGAAAGAAAGTGGGTTAACGCCGAAACTGCATGCCGGAATTTTGCTCCAGTTACGTTGTGCAACTCTGCGACCAGCGGCGACTCATGCACGTCTCCAAGATGCTCGGATGCGCTTTGGGTCAAGGTAAGCCAATCATGCCAGTCGCCCACCGCGTCCTGTAACCGTTTAAGGCCTGCAATGAATTGCGTCGCCTCGGCAGACTTGGCTGCAAACTCGGCGGCGTAGCGCGCTCGCTTGCTCAAGATTCGATATTGGTGCAGCACCGCTTCACTGAGAGGCGCGTCCGTACGCTCGATCCGCTCCAACATTCCTCGGGCCGCAGCCAAGGGATCGCGGCTTGCTTCCGGACTAAAGTTCTTGCTGGCGCGCTTCAGACGCTTCCGCATCTCCTGAACGGTTTCTCCGTTGGCCGCCTTCCGCAACTTTTTTTCTTGATCGCTCCGCAGTTCGATCAGGCGATTCACCAGTTGCGTCTTCCGCCTCGGCTCCTGCGAAACTTTCAAGGCTCGCAAGGCAGTCAGTTGTACATCAAGATCGCGCACCTTACCGGCGCGTTTGCGGAGCCGGCCCAGGATTTTCAGAAGCTTTTTCTGATTGCGATCCAGCTTGGGCGAAAGTTCGCCCAACAGAGTTTGCAGCCGTCGCGTATCCGTACGGAAGCGGTGCACTTCTTTTGCCCGTGGCTTCGACGAGAGCTTGATCAAGTCCTGTTCAAGCTTCTCGAAAACGGCCTGGCTGCGTTTGCTGTCGATGCCCATGCACAGAATAGGAACAGAATCGAATTGGTAGACGAAAATACAGGCTTCCTCGCAAAAAGGCAACCGGGAAAGGCCATGATTTTAACCTCCTGTTAACAGGATTCTGGTAGGGTTATGCACGCATGGCCAACTCTGCCTTACATCGGCCTGATATGCCTGGTCCGCAACCCGCTGAAACTACGAAGCTTACGGCGGTTTCGCCGGCTGCCGGCGCAGTCGCGCCGCATCTTCGGGCGAACGGCGAAACCGGCGACAAGGTCTTCAAGTTTTTAATGTTGCTGTGTGGGTTGGCTGTACTGGGCGTGCTGGCGCTGATCGTGTACGAGTTGATGCTGCGTTCCGCGCTCTCCTGGCATACTTTTGGGATTAAGTTCTTTGCCGGCCAAGACTGGGATCCGGTGCAGGAGCACTTCGGCGCGCTCCCTTTTATTTACGGGACCTTGGTTTCTTCTTTCCTGGCGCTGCTGATCGCAGTGCCGCTGTCTGTTGGGGTCGCGGTCTTTACAACCGAGATGTGTCCGAAGGTGCTTCGCGGGCCGCTCTCGTTTTTTGTTGAATTGCTGGCCGCCATTCCCAGCGTGGTTTATGGACTCTGGGCGATCTTCGTGCTAGTACCGCTTTTGAGCGGGTACATCCAACCTTTTCTCGCTCGTACTTTAGGATGGACCGGCTTTTTTGACGGTCCGCCTTACGGCATCAGCATGCTTGCCGCCGGAATTATTCTGGCCATTATGATCATCCCGATCATTTCCTCGATTACGCGCGAGGTTCTCATGGTGGTGCCCCAGCATCAGCGCGAAGCGGCTCTCGCATTAGGGGCCACGCGCTGGGAGATGATTCGGGTTGGCGTTCTGCGCAACGCGCGTGCCGGAATCATGGGTGGCATCATCCTAGGTTTGGGCCGCGCACTCGGCGAAACCATGGCTGTGACCATGGTGATTGGAAACACTCCGCAGATTGTCAAATCGCTATTCGCGCCGGGACACACTATGGCCAGCGTCCTGGCCAACGAGTTCAGCGAGGCGACGGGTAACGTTTATCTCTCAGCTCTGATCGAAATTGGGTTAGCACTTTTTCTGGTCACGATCGTGGTGAATGCGCTGGCACGTTTGCTGGTCTGGACAGTCACTGGCGGCCAGCCTTCGAGGGCGAATGGCTGATACGGTTATCACACCCGCGCTGCACACCGTGCCGCCGATCGCTTGGCGGCGTCGGCTCGTCAATCACTTAATGACCGGCGTGGCTGTGTTCACCGTCATTCTCGTTCTGGCGCCACTCATCGCGATCTTTGGTTATCTTCTCTACCGCGGCATCGGTTCGATCAACTGGGCGTTTCTTACCCAGACTCCGAAACCGGTGGGCGAAGCCGGAGGCGGGATGGCCAATGCAATCGTTGGCTCGGCCTTCATTCTCGCGCTGGCTAGCATTCTTGGAGTACCCATCGGAGTGGGTGCTGGTATTTACGTCGCAGAATATGGCCGCAACCGCTTCGGCGATGCCATCCGCTTCACCGCCGACGTGCTCAACGGCGTACCTTCCATCGTGATTGGCATTGTTGCCTACTCGATGGTCGTTCTTTACCAGAAGCATTTCTCGGCGCTGGCCGGCGGCGTGGCGCTGGCCATCATGATGATTCCTACGATCACGCGCACAACCGAAGACATGCTTCTGCTCGTACCTCACGCTTTGCGCGAGGCTGCTTATGGTTTGGGCATTCCGCGCTGGCGTGCCACTCTTTCGATCACTTTGCGCACGGCTACGTCTGGCGTGATCACCGGAATTATGCTGGCATTTGCCCGAGTTGCCGGGGAAACCGCACCGCTGCTCTTTACCGCCTTTGGTAATCAGTTCTGGAATCTCCGCGCCAACCAGCCCACCGCCGCGCTGCCGCTGCAGATTTTTACCTACGCCATTTCTCCTTACGACGAATGGCACCGGCAAGCCTGGGCGGGAGCACTCGTGCTCATCATCCTTATTGTCAGTGCCGTTGCGGCTGTGCGCTACGTGGTGCGTCGCGGTACCTTTGGAGCCGCTTAGTTTATGGGCGTTGGAATCAAGGTCGAAAACCTGAATGCCTGGTACGGCAAGAACCAGGCATTGTTTGACGTTCGTTTGACCATGGCGGCCAACCACGCCACGGCGCTGATAGGCCCTTCGGGCTGCGGCAAGTCGACGTTTATTCGATGCTTGAATCGCATGCATGAGACCATCCCGGAGGCGCGAGTGACTGGGAGTGTCCGCATCGGCGACGTTGATGCCTACAACGGCACATCGGCTACGCAACTTCGGCGGCGGGTTGGAATGGTGTTTCAAAAGGCCAATCCGTTCCCCACCATGTCGATCTATGACAACGTGGCTTCCGGTCTGAAGCTCAATGGTTTTAGCGATCGCCGCAAGCTGGACGAAGTCGTTCAACGATCACTTGAAGTTTCCGCGCTATGGGACGAGGTCAAAGATCAAATCCATAAAAAATCGGGCTCCAGTCTTTCAGGAGGCCAGCAGCAGCGCCTTTGCATTGCGCGAGCTCTCGCGGTTGAGCCCGAGGTCTTACTTATGGACGAGCCCTGCTCGGCGCTCGATCCTATCTCTACTGGCAAGATTGAAGAGTTGATCTTTCAGCTCAAAGAGCGGTATACCATCGTCATAGTGACGCATAACATGCAGCAGGCGGCTCGCGTCGCGGAGTTTACGGGATTCTTCCTGTTAGGTAAGATGATCGAATTCGATAGGACAGAAAAGATCTTTACCAAACCGTCGGACAAGAAGACGGAAGATTACATCACGGGTCGGTTTGGATAAAACCTCTTATCAGATCGGCGGGATAAGAGAGTTCGGATCAAAATTAGAAAGGTTGGATAATGCGCACGCGCTTTCAGCAAGGCCTCGACGATCTGCGCCAGAAGTTGCTCCGCATGGGTGGATTGGCGGAGCAGGCGGTGGATCGTGCGCGACAGGCATACATTGATCGTGACCTCACCCGCTGCCAGATGGTTCTCGAGGGCGAGAGCCTGATCAACACGGCGGAGCGCGAAATCGACGAGGCTGCTTTCGATCTGCTGGCCATGCAACAGCCCATGGCCGTGGATCTGCGCTTCATCCTTGCCGTAACCAAGATTAATTCTGATCTCGAGCGCGTCGGCGACCAGGCGGTAAACATCGCCGAGCGCGTGATGGACATGGCTGAGCTTCCCGCCGCCGATCTGCCGGTCGATATTGCGCGCATGGGAGCAGCCGTGAGCGCCATGGTTCGCCGGGCCCTCGAAGCCTTCATCGAAGGCAAAGCCGAACTCGCGCAAGCTGTCCTCGAGATGGATAACGTGGTCGATCGAATGAAAGACGATGCCTTCATCCAACTGGTGAAGACCATGAACCAACGTCCAGACGTGGTTCGCCAGGCTCTCGATGCGCTCCTCGTGGCCCGTAACCTGGAACGAGTCGCCGACCACGCGACCAACATCGCCGAGGATGTGATCTTCTGGGTGCAGGGTGCCGATGTCCGCCACAATGTGAACGTGTCGGAGGAGCATTCCGATTCCGCGCCTACTCAGCAGTTGCCGACCCGCGCTTCCGGAGTCTAAGAGTGCACTATAAACCGCTGTGTCATCCTGAGCGGAGACGACTGATTCGCGAAGTGAATCAGTCCGCGTAGTCTAAGGATCCCTTCCCGTGAGCGGCACCGTCGTCTCTACGGGGAGTTTCCAGCAGAGTTCGCAATGTGTCTTGACGTCGCTTTGACCGAACCTTCCTGCATCCATTACGCTGATTTCGCTTCATGCTGTCGCAGATCAAACCTGCGGAGGCCCTGTGAACCGATTCTCCCGCGTCGTTTTTGTGATTGCCCTCCTCGCCGTTCTGAATCCGCTTCCCGCGCAGGAGAGCCATCCCGACAACTCCACCATCCAATTGCCCAGCAGCAAAACTCTTACTACGCCGTCACCCGGCCGCATCGGTAGCACCAACAGCTTTCCCGCCACCATCGCCCTCAGTCCAGATGGCCGTTACGCTGCGCTTTTGAACAACGGCTATGGCACGCAAGAAACAATGGCGATGCAATCGATTGCTGTTCTCGATCTCAAGACCAACCAAATCTCCGATTTTCCCGACAAGCGCTTCGGCGAAGAGGTTCACCAGAGCTTTTTCCTGGGACTGGCTTTTTCTTCCGATGGCAAGCATCTCTACGCGTCCGTGGGTTCGATCACTGATCCCACGGGAGAAAAGCCGCTCGACACCGGCAACGGCATCGCGGTCTATAGCTTCATCGCGGGCAAGGTCGCGCCTGAGCGATTCATCGCCCTTGCACCTCAACCAGTCGCCGCTGATAAGAAGGTCGCGATCGGATTACACAAAACGCCGCCGGGAAGCGCCATCCCGTATCCTGCAGGATTGGCGCTGATTTCAGCGGATGCAGATAAGGCTCACAATCAAGACCGCCTGCTTGTCGCCAACAATCTCTCCGACAACGTCGTCCTGCTCGATGTCGGCACGAGTAAAGCGCTGCAGAGTTTCGACCTGGCTACGACCAATCTCGTGCCGTCTTCTTTCCCCTACACGGTTGTCGCCACACGCGATGGACGCCGCGCCTGGTGCAGTCTGTGGAATGCTTCCCGCGTCGCTGAACTGGACCTGACCGGCGGTAAAGTGGTTCGATGGATCAAACTTCTCCTGCCCGATGATCCAATCGCGCCCGGTTCTCATCCCACGGCCATGCTCTTAAGCCCAGACGAGAAGACCCTTTACGTAGCCTTGTCGAATGCCGATTCCGTTGCCGTGGTCTCAACCGAAAGCGGCAACATCGTGGCTCAGCTTGATACCACAGTTCGCAACCAACGCTTCGCAGGAAGTTATCCAAGCTCTCTGGCGCAATCCGTGGACGGAAAAAAACTATTCGTGGGCGATGCCTCGTCTAATGCAGTAGCAGTTTTCGACACATCTAACCTGAGCGCGGCGATTAGTCCACCTTCTAACGCCTCGGCCGCAACTCCGGCTCTCGGTTTTATTCCGACCGACTGGTATCCCAGCGCACTCGCGGTTCAAGGCGACGATCTCCTCATCGCCACTGCCAAAGGAGTGAGCACAGGCCCTAACAAAGGCATGGGCAAGACTGCCTACGAAGGCCGTCACCACTCGCATCCCTACATTCCCACGCTGCTTCGTGGCTCCATCGCGCGTCTGAATATTCCTTCCACTCTCGGCAAGCTCGAAGAGCTTACCCGCACCGTCGAGCAGGACAACCTGCTTCATCAAAATCCCGGAGTCATTACATTCGCGGCCGGCAAGAATCCCATCAAGCACGTCATCTATGTCATCAAGGAAAATCGCACTTACGATCAGATTCTCGGCGATTTGAAACTCGGCGAACAGAAAATCGGCGATGGCGATCCCTCCCTCACAATGTACGGCGCCGACATCACGCCCAACGAACACAAGCTCGCGCTGCAATTCGGCGTACTCGACAATTTCTATGACAGCGGAGAAGTTTCCGGCGACGGTCATCTATGGTCGAATGCGGCCATCACCAGCGACTACAACGAAAAAACCTGGCAGATCGCCTACCGCGGCAAGGAGCGTACCTACGATTTCCAGGGCACCGTCGCCGATGAGTATCCGCTCGACAACAACCAGCCCGATATCGACGATCCGGCCACAGGTTTTCTTTGGGACAACGTCGCCCGCCACGGACTCACTTATCGCGACTACGGTGAGTTCGTGAACGCGGAATGGTGCAACAAAATTCGCAAAGCATCGACGCCCAAGCAGGGAACTCCTTCCGCGCAGGAGGTCGAGTGCCCAAGGACCGAACTCCATCTGGGCGACACGCTCCCGCCAAACGTTGGAGATCCGCATGCCGCACCCAGCCCCTACCCGTGGGCTGTGCCTCTGTTTAAGGGAGTTAAGCCGAGTAAGGCGGTATTACGCAATCATTTCGATCCGCTCTATCCCGACTTCAATACCGACTATCCCGATCAGCTTCGCGCCGACGAATTTCTGAATGAATTCGCGGCCTACACACGTGCCCGCGAAGCCAATGAAATCGCTGAGTTCCATTTGCCGGCATTTATTCTTCTTTACCTTCCCGACGATCACACCGGCGGCACGCGTCCCGATCGCCCTCGCCCTGCAGCATCGGTGGCCGACAATGATCTCGCCCTTGGCCGGGTGGTTGACGCTGTCTCGCATAGTCCCTACTGGGATGACACTGCGATCTTCGTCCTCGAAGACGATGCGCAGGATGGCGGCGACCACGTCGACGCCCACCGTTCAATCGCCTTCGTGATCAGTAAGTATTCGCCAGGAATCGCCTCCGCGCCCTATGTCGATCACCGTTTCTACACGACGGTCAACATGATTCACACCATGGAAATGCTGCTGGGGCTGCCGCCCATGAATCAGAATGATGCATACGCTCCGGTGATCGGGCCGATGTTTTCCGGGCAAGGCACCCAGCCCGCGTTCCAGGCCGACTATCGCAATCTCAAGAACGGCCTGATCTACGAGATCAATAAACGTGACGCCCGCGGAGCGAATGATTCGGCGAAAATGGACTTCTCCCGCCCTGACGCCGCCGGAGCCGCGAATCTCAATCAAGTTCTCTGGCAGGACCAGAAAGGCGACGCTGCCCCGCCCGTGCCCAAACATACGGTCATTCCCGTCGCAGGGGACTAGAAACTGGGTCTGCTAGACGCATTGGGGACAGCCGATCTCGGCTGTGCGGCCGTCTGGCGCCGCCCGCAGCATCAGTTGCTGCTGCCTGACCGGCCTCTCCTCCAAACGAAAGTCACTGTCCGCCAAACCCATTACCAGTAATCTCCTCCGGCTTCCTGCCGATAGACCTACTTGAGCGGAGTCATGCACGATCTACGAGCCCCAGTAATGATCCGGGTGGATGTGTCGTGGATTGACGAAAGCGGTAGTGTGCAGGCAACTCGCGCATGCATCGATGATAAATCGGTTGGGGGAGCATGCATACGGATCAAAATACCAATCGCTGTAGGCTCCAAGCTGAAGATTCAAGGGCCGTGGGAGCAGTTCTCCGGCACCGTCAAGTACTGCCGCAGCGAGGACAGAGAATATTTTGTAGGCATACAACGGGACCCGAGCCCGGATGCTCCTTTGGTTCCCCCGCAGGGCGCTGCTCCTCAACAGCCGGTTACTTCAACGCCCCTGCTTCTCGAACCTGCAAGCGCGACTCACATTCCAGTTACTGCCTTGAGGCTGGAGAGCGTGCCGAAACCGCGGGAACGCAACCGGGTCGAAATGTTCCCCAAGAGGCCAGACCCAGAAGAAATCCCGCTCGTTCGACTCGTAGGCAGCAATGCATCGATGCCTCCGCCGCGAGGGTTTGGGCGTAAAACAACCCACCGGGAGCGGCCCGGTATTTTGCAGCCGCAGATCTCTTCGCCATCGCCGAGCTCGTATGCTCGACCGATTGAACTTCAGGCAAACCAGCCGCCAGCACGGCTGGACGTCGGCAAGGAAAGGAAACGTATGTCAAGCAAATGGTTTGGAATGTCATCCCGGCACAACAAACAGGAGGACTCCAGGACGAACGGCGATGAAATTAGCAACGTCTCAGACGAGAAGGGGGATTTCATGGCTCCATCAATGACTCAACCAACGGAAAAAACTCCGGCGCAGTCTTCGCGGTCGGTCTCAAGCTTTCAGGTCCAGTTGTTGCCGGTTGAAGATATCTACCGCGCCG
This sequence comes from uncultured Acidobacteriaceae bacterium, assembly GCA_963808195.1. GTDB lineage: Bacteria > Acidobacteriota > Terriglobia > Terriglobales > Acidobacteriaceae > Sulfotelmatobacter. The sequence goes on from CAWEEW010000001.1 coordinate 579,781, forward strand.
CCGGAATCATCACTCCGACGAAGGGATACAGCGTTAGCAAGGTCGTTGAGATGCTACGTAGCGAACATATTCGCGGGCTGTCGCCTGAAATGAAGCGGGCCGCCGTCTTGATGGCCCTCGATGCCGCGGGCGTTCCCCTTGCCCAAGTGCAGCAGGACGCCAAAGCGCGCAAGGAAGCTTTGGATTCCTATGAGGCCGCGCAAACCGAGCAGGTCGACGCAGAGTGGGCGAGGAAGGCGGAGGAGGTCAGCCAGATTCAGTCTGAACTGGAGAGCATCAAGGCCCACTATCAGGCACGCATCACCCGCAATCTCGAAGGTGTGGCCCGTGAGAAAGCCACCTTCGGTACCTGGCAGACGATGAAGCAGCAGGAAGTGGAAAGCATGGCCGAAGCCGCCGAATTATGCTCAAAAGCGATGAACACCAAGTCTGCTCCGGTGCCGCCTAAACCCCCGGAAGCTAGTGCTGCAGCGGCGGCAGCGGGCAATGCGTGAGACCATTGTCTGCGAGCGATTTGGACTGCGCGGTTGTGATGTAAAGATCGTCTGCGAACAAATCGCAATTTCAAGACAGTTCGCCGTGGGTCGATCGGCGACTGGCACTCGACACCGCACGCTGCACTTGGCCCCCGCCCTCCGCAGCTTTACACTAGATAAGTGAAGCTTGCTCTCGGCCAAATCAACCCCACGGTCGGAGATTTCTCCGGCAACGCCGCCAAGATTATCGAGTTTTCCCGCCGCGCCCAAGGCGCCGGCGCCGGACTGATTCTTTTTCCTGAACTTTCTGTCTGTGGCTATCCGCCCCGGGATTTGGTCGAGCGTCCATCGTTTCTCGCACGCAATCGAGAATCAGTCGAGCGCATCGCTGCACAGACTCAAGGCATCTCCGTAATCTGCGGATTAGTCACCCCCGCCGATTCTGAAACCGGCAAGTCCGCGATGAACTCCGCTGCGCTTTTGCAGGATGGCAAAGTTGCCTTCGTGCAATCGAAGATGCTTTTGCCCACTTACGACGTATTCGATGAAATGCGCAATTTCGCGCCCGCCAAGAGTCAGAGCTTGTTCCCCTTCTGCGGCAACCGCATGGCGCTCACCATCTGCGAAGATGCCTGGAACGACAAGCTCTTCTGGCCCAAACGCCTTTACACAGTCGATCCCATCGAGGCGCTTATTCGCAGCGGCGGCAACTTCGTGCTCAACATCTCCGCATCGCCTTTTTGGATCGGCAAACGCGAACTGCGCCGCGACATGCTGGCCTCCATCGCCCGCCAGCACAAGGTTCCAGTCGCGATGGTCAACCAGGTCGGAGGGAATGACAGCCTGCTGTTCGATGGCTCCAGCATCGTTCTTGATGCAGAAGGTGAAGTCATCGCGCAAGGATTATCGTTCGAAGAGGATCTCATTTTCTTCGATTCCAAGACTCTCACCGGCGACCTGCATGAACAGATCGAAGGCGAGGAAGCCAGCGTCTATGCCGCGCTGGTACTCGGCACGCGCGACTACATGCGCAAGTGCGGATTTCAAAAAGCGATCGTTGGGCTCAGCGGCGGAATCGATTCGGCACTCACCGCCGTCATTGCCGCGGATGCGGTCGGCCCGGAAAATGTGATTGGAGTCGGAATGCCCGGTCCGTACTCATCGCCCGGTTCCATCGACGATGCCTGCGAGCTGGCGAAAAATCTCGGCATCCGTTTCGAATTGCTCTCAATCAATCAGGTCGTCGGCGCGTACCGGCAGACCTTGCAAGAAGTGTTTGCGGGGCTGAAGGAAGACGTGACCGAGGAGAACATCCAATCGCGTGCTCGCGGCACGCTGCTGATGGCGCTCTCCAATAAGCTCGGCGCGATTGTTCTTTCCACCGGCAACAAAAGCGAATTGGGCGTGGGCTACTGTACACTTTATGGCGATATGGTCGGAGGTTTGGCAGTCATCTCGGATGTGCCGAAGACGCTGGTTTACCGGCTTAGTCATTATGTGAATTCGCGCCGCCCGGCGATTCCACCGGCTACGCTGGAGAAGCCGCCGAGCGCGGAGTTGAGGCCCAATCAGAAAGACAGCGACTCGCTGCCGCCTTATGAAATTCTCGACGCCGTGCTGGAAGATTATGTGGAAGATGCACACTCTGCCGAGCGTATCGCTGCCGATCGCGGATTCGATATCGAAGTGGTTCGCCGGGTTGTGCGCATGGTGGACCGAGCCGAGTACAAGCGCCAGCAGGCGGCTCCGGGGATTAAGATTTCTCCCAAAGCCTTTGGTTACGGCCGTCGTTTTCCGATCGCCGCGAAGAGCGAAGTGTGAGAGGATTCGCCGCGAAGATTTTCCGATTGCCCAACCATTTCTAATTCTGCATTTTGAAAGGAAACTCATGCGCAGTTCTCATCTTCTGATGTTCATTTTTTTGCTCGCGGGTGCTATGGCCACCGCTCAATCTCCGGCCACGACGAAACCCGCGGATAGTTCGACCGCGGCGTCGGCGCTCAATCTTCCTTCCGAAGCCACGGTGGATTCTTTCATGCAGCAAACCTTCGGTTACGAGGCGCAAGTGAGTTGGAAGATTGCCAGCATCAAGCCCGCGCCCGTCCCCGGCTTGGTTCAGGTCGATGTGGTTCTCGCCACGCCTCAGGGTCAGCAAGCCAGCCGCTTCTATGTAACGGCAGATGGCGAGCATGCGGTGGTCGGAGACATCATTCCATTCGGAGCCAAGCCGTTCGACCCGGTAAAGAAAACGCTGGAGAAGGGAATCTCTGGCCCCTCGCGCGGGCCGAAAGACGCCGCGGTTACCATCGTCGAGTTCGGAGATTTGCAATGTCCCGCTTGTAAAGCGGCGCAGCCCGCGATCGAAGCATTGGTTGCGGCGGAGCCTAAAGCCCACTTCGTCTTCCAAAACTTCCCTCTGGAGATGCACAACTGGGCGGCCAAAGGAGCCGCCTACGCCGACTGCGTAGGCCACGCGTCGAACGAGGCATTCTGGAAGTTCGTGGCAAAGACTTACGAGACGCAAGCCGACATCACCGCCGAAAACGCCGACGAAAAGCTCACCGCCCTTGCCGATGGCGCAGGCGTGAAAGGTGCGGATATTGCAGCCTGCGCGACGACTCCCGTGACCAAAGCTCACGTGGATGCGTCCCTCGCTCTAGGGAAAGCGGTGAACGTGACCGGCACGCCGACTCTCTTTATCAATGGCCGCACCATCGGAAACGTGAGCCAAGTTCCCGCCGAATCTCTCAAGGGATTAGTGGAATTCGCCGCGAAAGAAGGGAAGTAGGATTCGCCAACGCTTAGTGTAGAGTCTAACAGCCTAATTTAAGGTTACAGGTTTCATTACTTCTCGCTGACCCAAATCTCATCCGTCGAGCGGTCATGATTGTCCACGATATGTGGCGTAATGATGATGAGCAACTCGTCGTTCTCGATCATCTTGTTGTTATCGAGAAGAGCTTGATTGAATCCCGGAATGCCCGAGAGGCCGGGAAGACCGGCCATCGAGTTCTCATCCGTGGTTGAGATTTGGCCCGCAATCACGGCGGGTTCGCCATCGCGCAGGCGTATGCCGCCTTTGTACTCCTGGTTCGAAATCACAGGCGCGCCATTCGAGCTTTGCCCGGTCAGCGCTCGAACTTGCAGCTCGATCGCCACGGTCACGTCTCCATTGCCATGAATCGCCGGTTTCACCTTAAGGTTCAACCCGAGATCCTCGTAACTGACCGACGGAAACGGCGGGACATAGCTCTGGTTTCCCAGCACCGCGGAAATCGCGGGTGAGTTAGCGATGGGAGCGTAGCTGGCAGTCAGGACGGGATAGCGCTCGCCCAGGTGGAAGGTGGCGTCCTTGCCTTGCGCGGCGCGTAGGGTAGCGCGCTGCAGGCTGCGTGCCCACGATTCGTTAAGTGAGAGTGCCGCCTTAAGTTGATCGAGGCTCACACCGGAGAAAGTCAGTCCGCCGCCGAACGTTGCTAGGGGCTGGCTGAAAATCGATCCGGACTGGCCCTGCAATTGAGCCAGCAGCCCGGACAATGCGGAGCTTCCTGCCTGATTAATGCCGCCGGAAGAAATCAGCTGATTTACTAGCGATGAGACGCTTTGCCCGCCAAGCGCTGCCAACGCCGCGACCGGAATGTTGTACATGTTGAAAGTGTCCGGAAGGTGCATGCCGATTTCGCGGGTGAAGGTGTGACTGATCTGGTAAACCTCCATATCGAAGGCTACCTCCGGCCGTTCGCTGGTCAGTTGCTGCACCAGCTTCGTGCAAGCGGCCAGCGTCGCCTGGGGCGCGCGGACCTCGACGGTTCCGATCTGTCCGGAACTGATCTTCTGAAAGTCGCAGATATTGCGCAGTGAAGTCACCAGCTCAGTTGCTTCCTGCGGCGTGGTCGCGCCCGGCACCGTGAAAGTGGCGAGCGACATGCGGTCGAACTGCTTATGATTCTCCGTATTATCGGCGGCGATCAGCATCTGGTGCGCATCGAGCGCAGCCCACATTGTTTTGCTGGCGCGGCACGCCAAGTTCAGCGCGGTTGAGAAATCGACATCGTCCACAAAAAACCGTACCTGCTTGGCCGGCACCGAATCATCGAACTGCGCTGTGACACCGTAGGAGGAACCTACCTCCTTAAACAGGCCGCGCACATCTCCGTGATAGTGAAACGAGGCTCGTTCAGTTTTCGGGTTCAGATGAATTTCGGTGGAGTCGGCTACCGCCGTCGGCAAACTCAGCGGAACAGCCGGGTCGCGGAGCGCTTCCTCCAGGCGCTTTTGCGTGTACTGGTTGTCGGGATCGAGCTTTAACGCCGCGCGAAATTCCAGCGCAGCCGGTGTGCGCTGGGCGTCGGCCATAAGAGCGTCGCCACGCATCGTGTGCTGAAACACTATCTGCGACTTCGCCACTTCGCGCGCTGAAAGGAACTGCACATTCTGCGGAGCCAGCCGCGCCGCCTGATCGAACTGTTCGAATGCTTCTTCAAAATGCTTGCCGTCTTCCAGTTTCAATCCGCGGGCGTAAGCACCGCGCGCCTGTTTCAGATTCTTTTTCGTGGGCGTGCAATTGATGCTACCGGGCACGCCGCTGCCACAAGTGACAGAGATCTTGGCCGGAGGGACGATGGCGGCATTGTCGGCAGCAAACGACGGCAAGGCTGCCAGAACCGCAATCAGAAAAAGTTGGAGAGAGGACGACCGCATCCGCTTGATTTTACCCTGCCGCCCGTGTTTAGCCGATTACCTATTAGTGCCGGGTACCTTCGGTAACCCGAACCGGCAGACCGCATGTTCAGAACGGAACCGCACAGCTTTCTTGCAGAAACCTATGTCAGCATGAGCCGCTGGATGTCGCGGGCCTTGCCAGTTTTCTCGTCGCAGTCGATGACCACGGCGCACAACCGGACATCGCCCGTGGCTGGCTCAAAGCGCACCGGCATGCCATTGAGAAACTTGTTCACCACCAGTTCCTTCTTTACGCCGATCACGCCGTCATAAGGGCCTGTCATGCCCACGTCCGTGACGTAGGCAGTACCGTTCGGCAACACTCGTTCATCCGCTGTAGGCACGTGAGTGTGCGTTCCGACCACCGCGGTCACGCGTCCGTCGAGGTACCAGCCCAGCGAAATCTTCTCCGAAGTCGCCTCGGCGTGGAAGTCGACGAAAATTATTTTGGCATCGATCTTCTTCAGGAGTTGATCGGCGACGCGAAAGGGATCGTCATTTGCTGCCATGAAGACGCGCCCTTGCAGGTTGATCACGGCGTACGGCACCTTCCCCTTGTGGCCCTGATACATGCCCCAGCCCGGCATATCGGTGGGGTAATTCGCCGGCCGAAGGATGCGGCGCTGCGGACTGTTTCCGTTGCCATCGACCATCTGGAAGTAGTCAAAAATTTCACGCTTGTCCCAGACGTGATTGCCGGTAGTGATTACGTCAATGTCGAGTTCAAAAAGCTCTTCAGCGAGTGCGGGAGTGATGCCAAAACCCGCTGCTGAATTCTCACCGTTGGCAATGATGAGATCAATCGCGTGGTCGCGGACGATGCCGGGCAGTCGATCTTTTACGATGGTGCGTCCGGGCCGTCCAAAAATGTCGCCGATGAAAAGAATCCGCATGAGTGGCAGGTAGTTGTGATGGTAACACGCGCTGTCGGCGGTTCATTTTGCCTTCAAGGTCGGCTAATTCGGTGCGGTTGCAAGCTCAGCCGTGCGTAAAAAATCGTAGTTGCCCGCCGGATTCAGCTGCACATTGTGCACCCGTTTGTTGTGGACGATGACATTGTCGAGGTACCACAGATCGATGTAGGGCAACTCCTCAGCCAAAATCTCTTGCACCTTGGCGTAAATCGGCTTGCGCACGCTGGAATCGATTTCGCGCCGCGCCTGGTCGATGAGCGCATCCACCTTCGCGTTTGAGTAATGGCCGCGGTTCGCCCCGTTTGGGGGGAATCTCGACGAGTGAAATACGTAAAAGATATCGGGATCCTGATTGCCGCCTACCCAGCGCAACCCATAAAGCTGAAACGCTCCGTGAACGACATCGGCAAGAAATGTGGCCGATTCGAAGCTGCGAATATCGAGCGCAATCCCAACCTCGCGCAACTGCTGTTGCATCACAGCGACCATCAAACGCGTGGCCTCGACCGTAGACGTCTTCATGGTGATGTGAAAGCGCACGCCGTTGATCGGAGGATACCCGGCGGCGTCCAGAAGTTGGCGCGCCTTTTCCGGATCGTGATCATAAAGCGGTACGTTTCCGTTGTAAGCCCAACTTTGCGGCGGGAGAACGCTGCGCGCGGGCTGCGCCTGCCCACGCCACAAATACTCGATCATCGGCCGCCGGTTGAGAGCATACGCAATCGCCTGTCGCACCCGCACGTCCTGCAGAATCGGGTCGCGCAGGTTGAAACCGAGATACTGGATCTCGGTGCCGGGCGCTCTTTCGACAGCAAGAAACGGTTCGAGCTCAAGGGTCAGCACAGTGTCCGGCGTCAACGAATTGATTGATAGATCGCCTGCGCCTTTCCGCAACTCAAGCGCTTCCGTGGTCGTATCTGGGACGATCGCGAAGCGTACGCGCGACAACTTCGCTTTGTCGCCCCAGTAGTCGTCGTTGCGTTCGATGATGACTTCCTTGTCGGTTTCAGCGCTGACAAACTTGAATGGTCCGGAGCCAATGGGATGGCTTGCGATCTCGCTTCCGCTCCCAAAAGGCACAATCCCGATCGCCCCGTCGGAAATATTCCAAAGCAGGGCCGCGTCCGGCTCTTTCATGTGGAAGAGCACCGTGAAATCATCCGGTGCCTCGATGCGATCGACGAAGCGATACGTCGACGTCTTGGCACTGCGAATCTTGCCGGTGAGCAGTGAATCGAAGGTCCACTTTACATCGCGCGCGGTGAGCGGACGCCCATCATGAAATTTCACCTCGTGGTGCAGATGAAAAACATAAGTCAGCGGGTCGGGAATTTCCCAGCGCTCGGCCAGTCCCGGGGCCACGTCGAAGTTGCCGCCACGTGAAAGCAAGTCGTCAAAAATCAAGTTGTCGATGCGCTCCGATTGCGCATCCACGCCGATCCTCGGGTCGAGATTGGCAGGGCTCGATTCGATGAGCATCACCAGCGTGTTCGGGTCAGCCTGGTGTGAGCAGGAGAGCAGGGAAGCAAGCAAAGTAACAGCGGCTATAACTGTGGAAATTCGCAGCATTACAGGCAGTCCGCGCACATCTGCAAGAGCTGGGTTGTCGTGTTCCAGTTGCGCGTTGTGGTGACGACAGACAGCACCCGGTCGAGTGGGGCTTTCATCAAGGCGCTTTCTGAAACTCCGTTCGGAAGGTAAAGGAAAATTTCCCTGCCGAGGCAGCAGGAGCGATCCGGCTTCATTGTCATCGTTTCCAGCTTTTCTAAAACGGCCGATGCTGGCGCATTGGCTAAAAACACTACGTGGAGTTTTGTGGGATCGATCCCGCGATCCTTTAAGAAAGGATTGTTTGCAATCGTCTGTTTCATTTCGTCCGCGGTTCTCAAGATGACGGGGACGGAATGGCCAAAGTCGCCAAGGATTCGATCTTCAATCTTCTTCGACAACGAGGATGGAGAAACCTTGCCCGCTTTGAATACGATATTTCCGCTCTGGATATAGGTCGCAACGTGATCGAGGCCGAGCGCTTCAAACGATTTTCGAAGCTCATCCATCTTGATCCGCTTGTTTCTGCCAACGTTGATACCGCGAAGCAGTGCAATGTAGATCGGCATGTTTCTTCGGAGTTCCTAAGAATTCCTTAACGCGTTGAACCTCGCTTACGAGTTCCTAGTTAACGATACGAGATTTTACCGAGCACCGCCGGTCGATTTGCTCCTGTCGCTGAAGGAACGTTCGATGTCCGGTTGTGCCAGGTCTCATGCGCTAAAACAGCGAAAGCTACCGCTTCTTTTGCGGCCGAAGGCAGACCGAATTCGTCAGAGAAGCGCAGCCGCAATCCAAGAACCGCGAGTTCACCGGTCAAAATGGCAACGAGCGTCGAGTTCTTGGCTCCGCCGCCGGAGAGAATCATTTCTTGAAAGTGTGCTTTCGCAAGTTTTTTTGACGATCCCGGAACCGCCAGCACAAACCGGCGCAGAGCATCGGCAATCGATCTTGCCGTCAGCGCTGTAGCCGTGGTAACTATGTCGGACTTTGCCGACCGTCCACACATGCGAATAAATTCGGCCACAAACGCCCGCCCGAACTCCTCGCGGCCCGCGGTCTTGGGGGGCTTTTTTCGAAAGAAGTCACGCTTTAATATTTCGTCCAAGACGTTATCCAGGATTTTCCCTGAAGCTGCAATTCGCCCATTGCGGTCAAATGGCTGATTGAATAATCTTTGCGTGACGCCATCGATCACCATGTTGCCCGGCCCTGTATCGAATGCAATCAAGTCCTTCGTGGCCGCGCCTGCAAGAATAGCGGTGAGGTTCGCGATGCCTCCAATATTTTGCACGATTCTTCCCAGGCGAGCGTCGCGAAAGAGTATGTAGTCGAGGAAGGGAACCAGCGGCGCACCGTGTCCCCCAGCGGCCATATCGGCCGGACGAAAATCCGAGATTACCGGCGCGCCCACCCGCGCTGCTATGATTGCACCCTCGCCCGTTTGCCACGTGGCTGCCACTTTGCGCCCAAGAAATCGTTGCGGCTCGCCTTGATGGTAGAGAGTTTGACCGTGACAGCCGATCAGATCGGCCTTCAATCGAAACTGCCGCTCGGTTGAGAGCACTGCGTCGGAATAAAGTTCACCTAACAGAAAGTTTAAACGCGCGAGATCGGCCACGCTGGCGCGCGTAGCATTCATGGCTGTCAGCACCGCTGCACGAACTTTCTTTGGATAGGAGTGTTCCGCGTGCCCGAGTAATTCGAAGTTCAGATGCGTGGGGGCATGGGCGCCGCCAATTCGCACCAACGCTACGTTGATGCCGTCCGCGGAGGTCCCGCTCATCACTCCGGCCACGATCATATCTTCTTTTTGCTTTTTCATCGGCGCGACAATCTGCGCGGCGAAGGCGAAGTCCGCGCGGAATAAGTTTTCTCACGGTCTTTCTCCCGCCGGTCCAGAGCTGCAAGCCTCACTTCCTCGCCAAACTCCCAAAGTCTCCGCATAAGCTTCTCAACCATTGTCGAGGAGGGTGCCGGCCTGTGTCGCAATGCCTTCGTCCACTTCTTCTTGAACGAAAGCACGCGCCGTACCGATTCGGCGACGCGCCCGGCAAATTTGGAATCAGCCTCCGCGATCTTTACCAACTCATCGTAAGCTTGTGTGACGTAGTCGGCGCGATGGCAGATCAGGCAGAGGTCTCCGCCGGCCCGCACGAATTCAACCGCAGCCTGTCCTACGGACGCCGCCGACAAGACTGCGCCCATCTCGAGATCATCGGAAACGATGGGGTTGCGATAGCCGATACGTTTGCACAAAATATCCGTAATCCATTTTCTGGAGATCGAAGCCGGAGTACGAGCCGGCGTGACCAGCGGATAAGCCGCGTGCGAAATCATCACCATGGGCAGCTGCGTTCGGAGCATACGGTACGGGAAGAGATCCTCAGCCCAAAGTTTGTTCAGCGATTTCTTGATCGCAGGCAATTCGTGATGGCTGTCGAGTTTTCCTTCTCCGAGGCCGGGAAAGTGTTTGCCGCATCCCAGCACGTCCGCGCTTCGAAGGCCCACGAGAAATTCGCGAGCATAAGCAGCGGTTTCACGCGGGTCCGCCGAAACCACTCGCGAAGCCATTACGCTGCGCGAGGCTTCAAACGCCAGATCCAGAGCGGGAGCGAAGTCGACGTTGAATCCCAACGCGCGGCAATTCTCCCCGATGATTTGCCCATGTTTGCGGAAAAGTTTGCGGTTGCCGGTGGCGTAGACATCTGCCGCTGAAGGTGTAGAACCGAGAACGTCGCGGAAGCGGTCCACGAGGCCGCCTTCAAGATCGACGCAGGTAAACAGCGGCGTCGAAACGCACTTCCGGCAATCGCGCAGCAACCGCCAGGTCTGCTCGGCCGTTACGATGTTGCGTGCGAACAAAATCACTCCCGCCGGCTGCAGACGCTTCAACAGCGAACTGAGAGGGGGCGTCATCTCCACGCCGTCGAAGCCGACGATCAGCAGTTGGCCGATTTCGTGGATTTTGGGGCTTGTTAGCGTAACTACCATAGGAAGTTCTTTTTACTCTTGAGCACTCTTGGTGGTCAGATTTCCTTCTTCAGCTCCGCCAGCAGGTTCAACGCCTCAAGTGGCGTAAGCCGATTCAGGTCCACTTCGCGCAGCTTTTCCAGCACCGGCTGCGAAATCGGCGTGAAGATTGTCAACTGCGTCGGAGGAGGCGATGCTCCGGGCGACAGATGTTCTGTGAGTTCGCGCTCTGCCGATTCATGTTCCGTCAACACCTCGCGCGCCCGCGCGATCACTTCGTTCGGAAGCCCAGCCAGCTTAGCGACCTCGATGCCATAGCTGCGATCCGCCGCTCCCGGCTCCACTTTGCGCAGAAAAGCGATTCCGCCACCGGTTTCCTTCACCGAGACATGATAGTTTTTCACTCCAGAGAGTTGTTCCGCTAATTCTGTCAGTTCGAAATAGTGCGTAGCAAAAAGAGTCTTCGCCCGCACCCGCGCATGCAGATATTCGACTGCGGCCCAGGCAATCGCGAGGCCGTCATAAGTGGAAGTTCCACGTCCAACTTCATCGAGCAAAATGAGCGACCGCGCGGTCGCGGTATGCAGGATCGCTGCAGTCTCCGTCATCTCGACCATGAAAGTCGAACGGCCGCGTGCCAAATTGTCGCTCGCGCCGATGCGGGTGAAGACACGGTCCATCACACCGAGCCGCGCCGAGCGCGCCGGAACGAACGATCCCATCTGCGCGAGAATCACCATGAGCGCGGTCTGTCGCAGATACGTCGATTTGCCGCCCATGTTCGGCCCGGTGAGAAGAAGAATGGTATGCGTGCTGGCATTCAGGTAAAGATCGTTGGGCACGAAGCGCTCACTGCCTCCGGCCATTTCCTGCTGCTCGATCACGGGATGGCGGCCCTCGATGATCTCAAGATCGCCGCTGCCACCATCGGTTGCGGGAATGAACTGTGGCCGGCAATAATTGCGCAGAGCCGCGACATGAGCCAGTGATGAGAGCACATCTACTTCGGCCAGTGCCAGCGCGGTTTGCCGAATTCGCTTCGCTTCGGACGCAATTGCTGCTCGCAACTCGGTGAACAGCCGCCGCTCGATCTCGACGATCTTTTCCTGTGCGTCGAGAATCTTGGCTTCGTATTCTTTCAGTTCGGGTGTGGTAAACCGCTCCGCGCCTACTAAAGTCTGCTTGCGTTCGTAGTCCCGCGGAACAAGATGCAGATTTGGTTTCGACACTTCGATGTAATAGCCAAAAATAGAGTTGAACTTAACCTTGAGCGATGCAATCCCGGTCCGGCCGCGCTCGCGCTGTTCAATCTGCGCCAGTACCTGCTTGCTATTGCGTGAGAGTTCGCGAAGTTCATCCAGATCGCGATCGACGCCCGCGGCAATAACGCCACCGTCGGCAAAGCTGAGCGGAGGTTCGGCCACAATCGTTTTCTCAATGCGTTCCCGCAGTTCGCTTAATTCGTCGAGCGATTCGCACAAAGTCTTCAGCCGTTCGGCGGGAAGCCTTCCTGCTGCAGTCTTGATTGCCGGAATCTTAGCGAGCGACGCCGCCAGCGCCAGCACATCTCGCGGATTCGCCGTCTCCAGCGTCACGCGGCTTAGAAGACGCTCGAGGTCGAGAACGCCATCGAGCGCGCGCCGCAACTCTTCGCGCGCGATTGTTTCTCTTACGCTCGCTTCCACCGCATCGAGACGCGCATTGATTTCTGCGAGATCGAGCGAAGGCCGCAGCAACCACGCTCGCAATAACCGCTTGCCCATCGGCGTGATCGTGGAATCGATCGAGCGGAACAGAGTGGTGCCGGCGTTGGCCCCGGCGAAAAGTGGTTCAATCAACTCCAGATTCCTCACGGTCACCGCGTCGAGCACCAGGCAATTTTGCCGCTCGTACCAGCCGATACGGTCCACGTGATCGAGTGCGCCGCGTTGCGTCGAACGTACATAGTAGAGAATCGCCCCCGCAGCCGCGGCTGCGGCGTTCCGACCCGCTAGGCCAAACCCTTCCAGCGACAACACGCCAAAATGATTTTCCAGCAGCGGAATCGCATGATCGGGTGCGAAGATCCAATCGTCAAGCGGAGTTTCGGCCCACGCGGCTCCAGAGGCGCGTGGCTGAGGCAAGTGAGTTGGAGCGGCATGCGCAGGTACGGTAACATCTTCCGCCCGGTCAAGCGAAACCTGGCGACGCCTTCCATCAAACAGCGGAGCCGCCGAGCCGTATAACAATTCCTTGGGGCGGAGTTGCTCCAGTTCTTCCTGCACTCGGCGCATGGCGTTTTCGCCGGAGAACTCAGTGGCGCGGAATTCTCCCGTGGAAAGGTCGAGGGCTGCGAAACCAACGCTTTCGCCAACCTGCGCCAGTGCCGCGAGAAAATTATTTTCTTCTGATCCGAGCAGCGAGTCTGCCGCGGTGCCCGGCGTGACGACCCGTGTCACTTCTCGCCGCACCAACTTCGTGCCGACCTGCTTCTTGGCCAAACGAGCGTCTTCCATTTGCTCGCAGATAGCCACCTTGAAGCCTTTGCGGATCAGCTTCCCAATGTAGCCTTCGGCAGCATGATGCGGCACGCCGCACATGGGCACGGCGATACCCTTCTCCTTGTTTCGTGAGGTGAGCGTGATCTGCAACTCTTTCGCGGCGACGATCGCGTCGTCAAAAAAAAGCTCGTAGAAGTCTCCCAGCCGGAAAAACAACAACGCGGTCGGATGTTCTTTCTTGACGGCGGCATATTGCCGCATCAGCGGAGTGGACGGCTCGGTCATGCTTCGATTTAAAGTAGCGGGCTGTGCGCGGATTATAACAAAGGCTGAAACGAGACTTTTTTTTCGATGCACTGGGAAATCGCAGTTGACGCACCTTCTCCCGTGATGTTTTCCTTATGCATGGAACTCCGCAAAGATCCCATCACGCGATCCTGGGTAATGACGGGAGACGATCCAGCCGAGGGCGCGTCCAGTCCGGAGATCGCTTGCCGTTTTTGTCCGGATGCGGGCGATTCGCCGCAGGTTATCGCCGCGACCCCCAGCTCCGGTGCCTGGTTGGCGCGTTCCGTGGTGCATCCCACGCCGCTGTATCACATCGAAGGCGAGCCCGGCCGCCGGGGCGATGGCATTTACGACCGCATGAGTTCGGTCGGCGCGCACGAGGTGCTGGTGGAAAACCCCAGGCACGACCGGCATCTGTGGAATGCCAGCGACGATGAGATCGGTCAATTTCTCCGTCTTGCGGCCGAACGCATTTTGGATTTGAAGCGCGATCCGCGCATCAAGTACATCAGTCTTTTCAAGGACTACGGCCCCGGCGCCGGCCAGGAATTCAGCCACCCTACCTCCCAGATTACCGCGACCATGTTCGTGCCTCGGCGCGTACTCTACGAACTGCGCGCGGGGCGCGAATACTTTCAAGCGAAGGAACGATGTGTTTTTTGCGACATCCTGGCCCAGGAGGAGCGCCAGGCTTCGCGCGTAATCGAGGCCCGCGGCGACTATGTGGCGATTGGGCCCTACGCTCCGCGCGTTCCTTATGAGACCTGGATTCTCCCGCGCAATCACGAAGCATCTTTCGAACGCACCGGCCTGACGAAACCGGGACTTCGGGTCAACCTCGCAGCACTCTTGCGCCGCACGCTGCAGCGGGTGCGCACGGTTACCGAGGGTTTTCATCTCGTGCTGCACACTTCACCCAACAGTCTGCATCCTTCGAAAACTCTCGGCTATTGGAAGACCATCGATGACGACTATCACTGGCACATCGAGATCATGCCGGTAATCGCGGCCAAGGCGCGGTCCTATACGTTCAAAGAGGTCTACTACTCGCCGGTGAGCTCGGAGACGGCGGTGAAACAACTGCGCGACGCAAAGATTGATGGGTGATCTTCGCGAACAACTGCCACTTTATGGAGGGATCGCTACCGTTTGCTTGTCGGCCGGAACTGCGGAAGCGGCGCATCACAGGCCTCGATTGAGGGCTTCCAATTCGTCGGGCCGGAGTTGAGCGAAGGCTTCCAGGGCGGCCGCCCTGAGTTCCTCGTAAGCCCTGGGACCGTCGACGGAGGCCACCTTGCGGAGGCGCGAGAGGCCTCGCGTCGCGATGAGGCCGAACGCATAAGGAAGCAGCAACCGGACGCCGAGCCTTACCCGCGTGGCTTGGCAGTAGATGTGCACTTTGATGATCGCCCGCCGAAGCTTGGAGTCCCGTTCGTCGTGGTACTTGCAGTCGCCCAGTATGGAAACGTCGAAGTCGGAGAGGACCACCGAATTATGGATCATGCGTTTCACCAGTCCCCGAAGTATATAGATCCGGCGACGCTGCTCCGCGCGCAAAGCGTGTGCATCCAGGTTCCAGCGCAGGTTCAGGTCCGCGGCGGGATCGAGCAGGGATTCGAGCAGCGAACGGTCCACCGGGTAGAGGAAATGAAGCACGTCGTTGGGCTCTAGTTTCGACGTTATGAGGTTGACCCAACTGCGGTACAGCATATAGATAAACGCAGCACCGCTAAGAGCGAGCAGCCCTAGCGTCAGCCAAGTCTCTATCTGTGGGTACATCGTAGCGCCTCCTCCCGCGCAGAATGTCCAGGTATTGCTCTAGGAGGGCAGTGTAGTGCGCCTTTTGTTCGGGTGTGAGGCTGGGATGTTCCCTTTCCGGCGCGCGAAACGACCAAATCCAGATCAATACGGCTAAGGAGTATGCCACAAGTGAACTCACTCCCCACAAAAAAGTGAACCTAGTTCCAAAATCCGACAGTTTGGTTGTAATCAGGAGGGCGACCGTGGAGTAGAGTCCAAAACCTGCGGTTATGCCAAAGGGGTATGCGCTCCAATAGAATTCGAAGAACCAGAAAAACCCCACTAAACCAATGAACGCGATCACCTGTATTAGGCGCACGGCAATCTCGCCCACGACCACGTAGTAGAGAAGGCCGCCGAAATGTGGCGGGCTGTAATGGGCTCGGAGCAGGCTCAGGCCCACGCCGACGGCAACCATGGCGGGAAAAATTAGGCGCGTCCACCACCAAGCATCTCCTAGCCAGCGTGTGAGTCGGCTGACGACCTCGTACATCGCAGCAGCCCCAAGGAGCGCATAGCCCACATCGGTGAGCCAGTACGTGAGAAAATACGTGTGCGCGTGGCCGAGCGTCGCAAGCCGCGAAAGGTCGGCGGCCAGGGCAAAGACCACGTAGGCAGAAAACCAAGGCCACGCTCTGTAGGCGCGGTTTCGGAGCATCAAGCAGAGCAGCACCGCCAGAAGCCAGTTCGGAATGGACCATACGAGCAGATTCATATAGCCGGGGGCAGCTTACGCCATTTGCCCCCGGCTTTCCAGCAATAATTTCGTCAGGGCTTGCTTTGCCCCGCGGCCGAGCTACTTGGCGCAGTGGGCGGCGGATAGGAGCCCTCGGCCAATGCTGCAGAGGCAAGCGACACTACTAACAGCGCGACCGCGAGTACGCGTTTCATGTTGATTCTCCTTGAGTTTTGGGTATGGGGAAAAGCGCAATGCGCCCCTGCGACAGTTTATGCCTTAGTGTCCGAAAATGGACAGATAGCGTTAGTCCGTGGGCGGGTGGTGGACCAAAGCGGTATGGATAGTGTCCAAAAGCGGGGCGGTAACGAAGCGAGCGGCGAGTGCTACCAGTGAACTAATTCCTCTGGATCGTCGACCAGAACGACTTCATACTTTTCCAGCATCGGCATGAGGAGATTCTCCAGTTCGCGCTTCCAGAGTTCGCCCTCGTAGAACTTTGCCTTCATGGGCTCACGCGAAGGCAGATCGGGAAAGCCGCGCATAAAAAAAAACGTGTCGGGGTCCTCGACAGAAAGAAATGGCCCTAATATGTTCATGCCGATTTCTGCGTGTGCCGGAATCGATTTGGTGCGAAATACTTCTAGAAACTTGGCGCGCTTGCCGGGCTTGGTTTTGTAGGTGCGCATTTCGATGATCATTTGTCTTCCCGCGAGAATGCTGGCGCGGTTAGAGCAAAAAATCAAGGGGAATTTCGGCAATGTACTTTACAAAATAGAAGATTCTGCGACTCATTCAGAAGAGGTCAAGGAAACCTGCTCACGGTGCGTCAAAATAGCGAAATGGTAAAAAACACTCTATATAGTACGAGGGGTTAACATGAAAACCTATCGCATTACCATGCAAGAGGTTATCGAAGGTGGACGCTTAGTGATCCTAGACATTATTGAGGCCGAAGTTGAAGACTCGGTGGAAGCGAAGATAATGCCAGTCGTGAAGTATCTATCAGCGCTGTTAGGGCGTTACCCAAAATCAAACTAGCACGAGACCGTTACTTTGCCGAATATGTTGTCGTTGAGACGTCGAGCAGAAGAAAAATCTGTTTACTCTGCCCTCGCCGACTTCTTATGCATCTCCAGACCTTGGCGCAGCAGTTGTCCCGCCGCCTCCGCCGCGACCGGCTGCGAAAATAAATATCCCTGACCCAGGTCGCAGCCGAGTTCACGCAGGAGTTCGAACTGCTGGATGGTTTCAATGCCTTCGGCGATTACCTTCAGCTTCAGCTTGTGGCCCAGCACGATGATCAGGTCCACCGTGTCACGAGTGCCGCGGTCCGCCAGCATTTCGCTGATAAGAGAGCGGTCGATCTTCAGCGCGTCGACCGGAAATTGCCTTAGCCCAATGAGCGAAGAGTTTCCTGTGCCGAAATCGTCGAGAATCACGCCAATTCCGAGGTGTTTGAGTTGGGTGAGAACAGTGACCGTTACCTTGGGGTCAGCTGCAGCGACAGCCTCTGTCATTTCGAGTTGCAGCTTCGAAGCCTCGCTCCGGATCTCGTGAATCGCGGCCCGAAGGTCGGTCACAAAGCGGGTATCGGCAAACTGCCGGGCTGAGAGATTTACATTGATAGTTACGGCATGCGCCGCGTGATTCTTTTCTTCCCACTCTCGTAATTGCTGGCATACCTTAAGGATCAGCCATTGACCGATGGAAAACAGCAAGCCGGTGTCTTCAGCGGCGTCGATAAATTTGTAGGGCGAAATCAAACCCTGCTCAGGATGCTGCCAGCGCAGAAGCGCCTCGAATCCTGTAATCTGCCGGGTATCAAGTTGCACGATCGGCTGGTAATACACACAAAATTGACTCTTTTCGACGGCTTCTCGCAATCCCGCTTCCAGCCGCAATCGATTGACGGCGCGCGTATGCATGGCTTCATCGAAGACTTCGCAGCGAGATCCTCCGAGCGCTTTTGCCCGCCGCATTGCCACGTCGGCATCCTGCAGGAGATTTTCGGGCCGATTGTGCGCGGACGTGCGCAACGCGATTCCCACGCTCGCCGAGGGATGTACCTCACGGCCATCCAGCAGGAAAGGCTCCGCAACAGTTGCAAGGATTCGTTGTGCCACCCGCAAGGCGTCGCTCGGATCGACCACAGCCTCAAGCAGGATGGCGAACTCGTCCCCGCCCATCCGGGATAGAACCGCATCTTCCAGCGAGTTGTCTTGCGGACGCGAGACTGTATCGTCGGTCCGCAACTGTGCTCCGAGACGCCGGCCCACCTCGACGATCACCTGATCACCCGCCACCGGACCCAGAGTGTCGTTGATCTCTTTGAAGCTGTCCAGATCGACGAACAGCAAGGCGTATTGGCGTTCTGGATTTCGCTGTGCCCGAAGATAGAGTCGCTGCAGTCGGTCCAGAAAGAGGGTCCGGTTCGGTAATCCAGTCAGAGCATCATGAAAAGAGTTGTGTTCAGCCTGTTCCTCGGCGCGTTTGCGATCTGTAATGTCGCGGTTCACGATGACCAGCTTGGCGACGTCGCCTTTTTCGTCGCGAATCGTCCCAGCGATCGACTCGAGCACCCTCCAGTTCCCATCTTTGTGCCGGGTGCGGTACTCCAGCTTTTTCCCCACTCCCGTGCTCCGCGCCTCCCGCGCCGCTTCCAGCACCTTGAACCGATCCTCCGGATGAATCTGTTCGAACGCCGACGTCTCCCCCAGTTCCGCTGCGGAATAGCCCAGGATTCTTTTGTACGCGGGGCTGTTATAAAGCCGATGCCCTTTCACATCGACCAGGGCGATCATGTCAGCCGCATTTTCTGTGACGATTTGAAATAGCTCCTCCCGTTTCTTGGACTCGCGGCGAACCTGGTAGACGCGGAAGTGCTGATAGATCGCGAGGGCCGCCAGCGTTCCGAGAGCGATCCAATTCCAATGTTCCATCATTGTAGGAGGGACGTAGAACCTTCGAAGGACATATCGGCTGATTCGGCTGGGAATTTAGTGTCTCGCCAAGGGGACAAACCGTCTGCGGCGCGTTCATAATGTCCGCATGTCTCCAGATAACCCGAAGGCGGTCCGCCGGCTGAAGACCTACACTGGCGCCCAGGGGTACGTCTACCAGTATTACTTCGTAGGCAAGCGAGCTGCGCTCGCGGATGACGCCGAAGCCCCAGCGACGGAATTCATCTTCGACGTCACTTCCGACCGCAAGCTAACCTATGCCGTGAGTGTCTTTCTGCCGGAAAAATCGGGGACGGCGTGGGCCGCAGCTCATCGCCGCCAACTCACAGAATCCGAGCAGTACGCTGCGGCTAAACTCCGCCTGTTCCGAGCATTCGATGAACTGGAAGATGTGAAGGCCCATGGCCGCCGATTGGTCATTAGTGGCGAAGTGCTAGAGGAGTTCCTGACCACTCTAGGTATTGAATAACGCGGACTGTGATCCCGATCACATCCGCCCGTGATGCCAGGCGTTTCCGCCACCCATTTTATGGGCAGAATATAATGAGTGGAAGGGATGGGGGCCTGATTGACTGACTGGCCCGCCTGACTTGCATTAAATTCCGCGGACTCTGATACTTACCTGGCTTATGTCTTTGCTTTGGTTGCGCTTCGCGCTGGCTTGCTATTTCGTGGGGCTGTTCTACGCTTTTTTCGCACTCAGCCGCACCAGCGACCTTTTCAGCCGCATCGCGTTGCACGCCGCCAGCCTGGGCATGGTCTTTCACTTCGTTTCTCTAGTCGAGCTTTTTCTCTCCGGCCACGTCGTCTGGGCCTCGGTGCATAACGGCGAATCGCTGCTGGCATTCTTCTCGATGACGTTTTTCATGATCATCTACGTCATCTACCAGACCACGTCGCCCGGAGTCGTCGTCTTTCCCATCGTATTCTTTCTGACCTTTGTGGCAGCCCTCGACCAGCAACCTGTTTTGCTCACAGCCTTCGTCCAGCACAAGGGATGGCTGATCGCGCACATTATTCTGATCTTCACCGGATACGCCGCGCTTGTGCTAAGCTTCGGCGCCAGCCTGCTTTATCTGCTGCAGGAGCGGCGTTTAAAAGCCAAGAGGCCAAGCAGCCTGATTTCTTTCCTGCCCGCGCTCGAAGTGATCGACCAGATCGGCTACCGCTCGTTGCTACTGGGCTTTCCCTTCATGACTCTTGGCCTGATTACCGGGTCTATTGTCGCGATGTCAGCCTATGGCCGCGTCGACTTTGCTGATCCCAAGATTTTATTGTCGATTCTGATGTGGGCTGTTTACATGGTCATGGTCGTCACGCGCTGGAATTCAGGATGGCGTGGCCGCCGCGCCGCCGTGCTTGCGACTTGTGCCTTTGTGGCGGCAATCGTAGCGTGGGCGGCAAATTACTTCTCGACCATCCACAGGTTCGCCGCCTCATGAGATACCAGCTCATCGGCGTGAATCACAAGAGCGCCCCGCTGGAAGTCCGCGAGCGCCTGGCGATTCCTGAGTCGCGCCTACCCGATTGCTGCCGCGATCTTACCGCTCATCCCGGAATCGAGGAGGGCATGATCATCTCCACCTGCAATCGCGTGGAAATGATCACCCATACCAGCAATGGCTTGGCCGACCTGCGCGGATTTCTCCACCAGCACTTTGACCTCAAAGCGGAAGATCTCGCCCCGCACCTGTATGAGTTCCGCGAGAAAGATGCCGTACGGCACGTCTTCCGCGTGGCTTCCAGTCTCGATTCGATGGTCGTCGGCGAAGCCCAGATTCTCGGCCAGGTGAAAGAGGCTTATGCCACCGCCCGCGCCGTCGGCTCGGTTCGCGGACAGCTCGATCAGCTCTTCACACGCGCGTTTGCCGTCGCCAAGCGTGTTCGGACAGAAACCGCGGTGGGATCGTCTTCGGTTTCCATCGCCTCGGTCGCGGTCGAGCTCGCCAAAAAGATTTTCGGAAGCCTTGAAGGCAAGACCGTATTCATCGTGGGCGCGGGCAAGATGAGCGAACTCGCCGCCCGCCATCTGATGGCTCATGGCTGCGCGTCCATCTTCGTTTCGAATCGAACCTATGACCGCGCCGTCGGCCTCGCACAGAGGTTCAACGGCCAAGCCATCATGTTTGACGATCTCTACAACTCCTGCGACAAGGCCGATATCGTCATTACTTCAACCGGATCGCCGCACGCCATTTTCCGCCGCGAGCACGGCGAGCAGTTTCTCAGCCGCCGCAAGAACAAGCCGATGTTCTTCATCGACATCGCCGTGCCCCGCGACGTGTCGCCCGAAATGGCCAAGCTCGACGGCATCTTTGCCTACGACATCGACGATCTGCAACAGGCCGTCACCAGCCACGTCGCCGACCGCCGCAAAGAAGCCGAACTCGCCGAAGACATCATCACCAGCGAAGTCGAACGCTTTGAAGCCAAACTCCACACGCTCGATGTGGTGCCGACGATTGTCAGTTTGCAGGACCATCTGGAAACCATTCGCCAGGCAGAAATCGACCGCGTACGCAGCCGCATGGGCCCGTTGACGCCGGAGCAGGAAATGGCCGTCGAAGCCCTGACTCGCGGCATCATCAACAAAGTCATGCACACCCCGATCACCACGTTAAAGACGGCGGCGCGTGAGTCCGAAGCCACCACTGTGATTGATGTGGTGCGGAGGCTCTTCAATCTGCACGAAAAAGAATCCACTGCGCAGAAGAAAAAGGACGAAATAGGGACAAGCCACTAATGCCCGCATTTCCCCGCACCCTCATAGAGTCCTGTCATCCTGAACGGAGCATTTCGATGCACGAAGTGCATCGAAATACGAAGTCGAAGGATCCCTATCACATGCGAGCCGCCTTCGGCTTAGTAGGGCGTTTCCAAAAACGAACAACTGACCATACACGTGTCGTTACGGTGCTATGCTAATGCCTAAGCTCCGCATCGGCTCCCGTGGCTCCCAACTCGCCCTCTGGCAAGCTAACCACATCTCCGCGCTTCTCCGTGCGCGCGGCCACGAAGTTGAAATCGAAATCATCCAAACCACCGGCGACAAGATCACCGATGTCGCCCTGGCGATGGTCGGCACCAAGGGCATGTTTACCAAAGAGATCGAAGAAGCCCTCGCCGCCGGCCGCGTCGATCTCGCCGTGCATTCCTTAAAAGACTTGCCCACCGATCTTCCCCCAGGATTCGAAATCGCCGCCATCACCGAACGCCAAGACCCACGCGACGCCTTCTGCTCGCGGTTTTATTCGCAGATCGAAGACCTGCCGCAAGGCGCGCGCGTGGGCACGTCCAGTCTGCGCCGCCAAGCACAACTCAAGGCCATCCGCCCCGATCTCGATATTCACCCCCTGCGCGGCAACGTCGACACTCGGCTGCGCAAGCTCGAGCAAGGCGAATACGATGCCATCATCCTTGCTTCCGCCGGCCTGAAGCGTCTGGGCAAGACGGAGCTGATCAAGCAGATTATCCCCACCGAAATCATGTGCCCTGCCGCGGGACAAGGCGCGCTCGGCATCGAAATTCGCGAAGGCGACGGAGCCATTCGGCAGCACCTCGAGTTCCTGAATGACCCTGCCGCCCGTGCCGCCACCACTTGCGAACGAGCGCTGCTCAACCGCCTCAGCGGAGGCTGCCAAGTCCCCATTGGCGCTTTTGCAGAAATGCACAATGGAAAGCTTCATCTCGAAGCAATCGTCGCCGATCCCGACGGCTCGAAGCTCCTGCGCGAATCCCGTGACGGAGATGATCCTGAACAACTTGGCAACGAAGTCGGAGACATTTTGCTCCGCCGCGGCGGCGACGAAATCCTCGAAGCCGTCTATGGCTGCGGTCTCGCCGTTCCGCCCCAACCGTGAATCCCAAATGAAGAGCGGCAGCGTTCTCCTGCAACTCCTCGGCGGCACCAAGAGTTCTCATGCCCTTCGCCGCTGGATCAACTTCTGGCCGCCGTTTCTCGGAGCGGGCATTCGAGTGAAGCACATCGCACCGGACATGAAGGCCGTCGACGTCGAGATGAAGCTGCGCTGGTGGAATGCCAACTACGTCGGCACGCATTTTGGCGGATCGCTCTTTGCCATGACCGACGCTTTCTATATGCTCATGGTGATGGCGAATCTTGGCCGCGATTACATCGTGTGGGATAAAGCGGCGAAAATCCGCTACAGAAAGCCGGGCCGGGGAACTGTGCGTGCGGAGTTTCGCCTCTCGGATAGCCAGATTGAGGACATTCGCGAGAAACTGAAGACGCTGCCGAAGTACGAACCAGTTTTCTCCGTCGAGGTAAAAGATGTAGACGGAGTTGTGATCGCCGAAGTCGAGAAAATGTTACACGTGCGCTTGAAGCAACCAGCTGGGCCGCCAGAAAGTTAAGAGAATCAACCTGTGTATATTCCCGAACATTTTCGCTTGCGCCACGACGCCGACGCGCTCACATTCATGCGCTCGAATCCCTTTGCCATCCTCATCTCAACCACCGGCGACGGCCCTTATGCCACGCACCTTCCGCTTTTTGTTCGGACTGAAGAAAGCGCGCTTCAGACGGAAGAACACAAGGTTTTTCTCCGAGGCCATGTGGCAAAGGCCAACCCACACTGGCGATATCTCGAACAGCAGCCTCAATGCATGACGATTTTTCATGGCCCGCACTCTTACATCTCGCCCAGCAATTACGTCGCGCGTGAAAGCGTTCCCACCTGGAACTATGCTGCCGTGCACGTTTATGGAAACGCGCGCCTTTTCTCGTCGCTGGAAGAGTTGCATCAGATGCTCGACGAGTTGATAGGATCCTTCGAGCCTGCGTATCGCGAGCAGTGGGAGGGTCTGAGCCCTAAGTTTCGCGACAACATGCTGCGGCAGATCGTGGGTTTCGAAATCGCTGCTACCAAAATCGAGGTCCAGTTCAAGCTCAGCCAGAACCACACCCGACAAGATCAGGCGAACGTGATCACGTCTCTTGGGAAATCGGATGATTCGGCTGTGTCAGGAGTATCTCGCATGATGAAAGAGCAGGGCCTCGGCCGGGTTACACCCGACAAGCATGGCGAATGAGTTCATAGGGGACGGACGTACGCCTGTGCGCCGATTCTATTGATGAATAAGAAAGGGAAATCAGCGAAGAGATCTCCACTAAGCGGCGTTCGCGTGCTAGTCGGTCGCGCCCGGCATCAGGCCGGAGCGCTCTCCAGCGAACTGCGCAAGCTTGGCGCGACGGTGCTTGAGATTCCATTTATCGAAATTCGCAAGCCGCAGTCGTTCAAACCTCTCGACTCAGCGATCAAGAATCTTGCTCAATACGACTGGCTCATCCTTACCAGCGCCAACGGAGTCGAGGCCATGTGGGAGCGCATGGACAAGCTGAACCTGGAGTTTCCCGCGGTTCGGGAAGCGCACGAGGCGTCTCCTTTTGCGGGCTTAACGGCTGCTTCAGCCGCTTGGGGCCTCCGCATCGCCGCCATCGGCCCGGCTACGAAGAAAGCCATTGAAAAGCGCGGGGTAAAGGTAGATGTGGTCCCCAAGGAATACGTAGCCGAGTCGGTGGTGCGCAGCTTGCGGCGACGCGTGAAGGGCAAACGTGTCCTGCTGGTTCGCGCCAAAGTTGCTCGTGATGTGATTCCGCGGGAACTGCGCCAAGCCGGAGCGAATGTCGATGTTGTTGAGGCTTACGAAACCGTCGTGCCGGAATCTTCGCGCACACGCTTGCAGGCTGCCCTGAAAAATCCGAGGCGGCGTCCGCATATTGTTACTTTTACCAGTTCATCCACAGTCAAGAGCTTCGTGGAGCTGCTCGGTCCCCACGGAAAGCGGGCAAGCGTGAACGGAATCCTGACGGCTTCCATCGGGCCAGTCACATCTTCTACGTTGCGCGGGTTGGACCTCGCCGTCGACATCGCAGCCAAAGAATTCACCATCCCTGGACTGGTCGCGGCTATCGTCGCGGGTATGCGGGCGCGCGGTATTACTCAGTGAGCGAACAACTGCAATCCGCCGGCACCACGTGCGCCAGCAAAAAATCGGCTACGCGTTTGTAGGCGTCGATCTGGTTCTCCACCCGCGCGAAGCCGTGGCCTTCGTTTTCATAAATTTTGTAGTCGACCGTGCCGCCGCGTTTCTTAATCGCATCGACCACTTGCTGCGTTTCTGATTTCGGACAGCGCGGATCGTGCCCCCCGGCCAGCAACAACAATGGCGCTTTGATCTGATCGACGAAGTTGATCGGAGAGCGGTCTTCATACAACGCTTTATTCTTCACCACATCTCCCATGGTCGCGAGATCAGACTGCTGCAGCACGGGATCTTCATTTTCGATCTCGGTAAACCAGTTAACGAAGGGCACGATGGGAACTCCCGCGGCCCAAACATCGGGGGCTTTCGTCACCGACATCATGCTGAGGTAGCCGCCATAGCTCCCACCCATCACAGCGATCTTCTTCGGATCAAGATGACCGGTTTGTTTGATCCAATCGACTCCGGCCAGCACATCCTGTAAATCGCCGCCTCCCATGTCGAACAAATTCGCCTGCTGAAATTCTTTTCCGTATCCGGTTGAGCCGCGATAGTTGGGCGCGAGCACCATGTATCCCTGATTTGTCGCGTACTGGATAAAGCGGTTGAAGGAATTCATGGTTTGCGAAGTCGGCCCGCCGTGAATGTAAACGATGGCCGCGTTCTGCCCATTGCGCGCCATGTTGAAGGGCACGTAGAGAAAACCTGAGATAGTCCACTTACCGTCGCGGCTGGGATAGTGCACCAGATAAGGCTCAACCATGTCTTCTGCACGCACGCCCGCGACGAGCGAGTGCGTGACCTGATGCGATTTGCCGGTTGCCAGCGTATAAATCCAAAGATCGCCGGGAGCGGTTGGGCCGTTGTGGTAATAAAGTAAGTGCGATGCGTCTTTGGTGAACGCAGACTGCCCGCCGGCCGGCTCATTCACGCCTTTCGGAATTGGCAGCGCGGTCGATTTGCCGGTCGCAAGATCGTAGAAGTAAATATCTTCATTGCCGTCGACGTTGGCGCTGAAGATGATGCGCTTGCCATCAGGAGAGAACTCGCGGCTCCGAATCTCCCATTTGTCTTTGGTCAGCCACGAGAGTTTCTTCGTCGAAACCTCGAGCAGGCCAATATTCTCATAGCCGTTGTCAGCATTCGAACTGAAAAGAATGTGCTTGCCGTCTGGAGAGATATCGTCAGCGGAATAACGCTGCTCGCCTTCGTGGGGCGTCAGTAAGGTGCTATTCCCAGCAGCAACATCCGCAATAAAAATATTCGAATCCGTCCCCTTCGCCTGCTCCTGCGTGTAGACGATGTACTTGCCATCTTTCGACCAGATCAGGCCATAGTTTCCCTTATCCTGCGGTGTGCCGGTCGTAAGGTGTTTGATCTCGCGCATTGCCATGTCGTATACGTCGATCTCGTAGGCCGCCGAGGTTTTCGGTTTCACCTCGTAGGCCAAATACCGTCCATCCGGCGACCACGTGGGATTCATTTCCGCGATTTCGCGTGTGCTGGTGAGGTTTACCACTTTGCCGGTCTTTGGCGAGACCAGAAAAATGTCCCACTGCTCATCGCCGTCGTAATCGGATTGATAGGCGATCCATTTGCCATCGGGCGACCATGCGGGCGCGGTCTGGCGTTGGTCGCTGACCGTGAGTTGTACCGGCCATCCGCCTTCAGCGGGGACGAGCCAGAGGTTATTGCGCCCGCTCATGTTGGAGATGAACGCGATGTTCTTGCCGTCGGGCGACCATGTGGCACGGCCGACCTGGCGCGTCATAAAAAGCTTCTCTATTGTCAAGCTGCGCGGCTCGACTTGTGCGTTCGGTTTGGAAGCGACTTGCTTGGGGTCGGTGACAGCTGAGGGCACGGAGAGCGTTTGCGCAACAATAGTTTCGGTCAAAACGGTGCTCATGAGTATGACGATAGCAAAGAGTGCGAAGGTGCGCATTGAGCGGGATCCTTATAGAAAGGTACGAAGAGAAAGTCTAGCAGAGCATCGTTCAGCGGCGGCGCAAGCAAAACTGCATCGGTCCTTCGCGCAAAGGACGCGCGCTCAGGATGACAGCGCAAGCTGGAGTGATAGATTTTCGTGAAACTGCTCAGGCTTTCGCGTCCTTGTGCATGTCCACCGTGCTCCAGGTTTTATCGGCGGCATGGCAGATATTCTCCAGCGCGCAATCCACGCATTTAGGTTTGCGGGCGATGCAGAGTTTGCGGCCGTGCCAGATGATCTGGTGAGAAAAGAGAATCCATTTCTCGCGCGGGATGATCCGCATCAAATCCTGTTCGATCTTCTGCGGGTCGCTGTTTGTCGTGAGTTCGAGGCGGCGCGAAATGCGGTGCACGTGAGTATCGACCACCACGCCTTCCGCAATCTTGAACCATGATCCCAGCACAACGTTGGCGGTTTTGCGAGCTACTCCCGGCAGCGTGAGCAGGTCCTGCATGTTGTGGGGAACCTGGCCTCCGAAATCGGCGACGATCTTCTTCGCGGCGCCGACAACCGATTTCGATTTGTTACGAAAAAAACCGGTTGAGCGGACGTCAGGCTCGAGTTGTTCGGGGGTAAGCGCCGTAAAAGCCTCAACCGTAGGATATTTGCGGAAAAGTTCCGGCGTAACACGGTTCACATTCACGTCGGTCGATTGCGCAGAAAGAATGGTCGCAACCAGCAACTCCCACGCGCTGGTATGCGTAAGGGCGCAAACAACCTCGGGATAGAGCTGGTCTAGCCGCTTCAGAATTTCGGCGACGCGCTCGGGCGCAACGGGATTGTAACTGGAGATCGCCCTTGACTTGCGGCTCTTGGACGCTAACGCCGCGGCTTCGCCTCGGGGACGGGCGGAGTCGCCCTTCGCCACACGAGCTTTTTTAGTTATGCCGGCACCTTTGCTTCCGCGAGACTGTTGAGGCGCTGGCTTCGCGGACAGAGCCTGCCCTGAGCCTGCCGAAGAGAGTGTCCGCGCCACACGGTCTTGGCGTCCGGTGCGGGCGGGTTGGCGGGGAGTGCGTCCTCGGGGCATGAGGGCAACATCTTAGCAGAGACCTCGGTAACCACGCGGGCAATTGACGCGCACCATCGGCCCCGGTAGTCTGAAGCTAATATCACTCTATTCAGGGAAGCTACGTGGCCGTGAATTCGATCCAACTCGGGCAGGTCTGGCGCAGCGATGCCGACGGCCAGGACTATCTCGTCACAAAGGTCTACAGCGAGGTATTCACGCAGTATGCCATGCTGCGGCCGGCCGGGATCACCGCTCCTGACGCTCCTACCGTACGCCTCAAAGTGACTAAGACTCCGCAAGGCGCGGCGCTGCCGGGATATACGTTTACGCAGGACGGCTCATTCTAGGCGCGGCCTTGCGTCGCAGATTTTCCGTTACACTTGAGTTCCAGTACCTGGTACCCAGTACCCAGTTTTTGGTCCGAGAGGTTTTGACTGAGTAATAGGTACTGGGTACTGGCAACTGCCTTTCCCAATGACCGAAAAACTCCTGGCAATCATCTTCGTATTCATCAACTCCGTGATCAGCATGACCGGCTACGGAGGCGTGACGTTGCTCATGGCAATCGAGTCGGCGTGCATCCCGCTGCCTTCGGAACTGATCATGCCATTCGCCGGCTACCTGGTCTTTACCGGCACGTTCAAGTTGCTTTGGGTTGCTACAGCCGGCGCGCTCGGATGCAACCTGGGATCGTTGGTGGCGTACGAAATCGGATGCTATGGCGGTCGCCCGCTGGTCGAGCGTTACGGTCGCTGGATTCTGATGGGCCGCCGCGAACTCGACTGGGCCGACCGCTTTTTTCTGCGCTGGGGATATCTGGCAGTCTTCATTGGACGTCTGCTGCCGGTCATTCGAACGTTCATCGCGCTACCGGCGGGAGTCGCGCGTATGCCCCGCAGCCGGTTTCACATCTACACGTTTCTAGGTTCGTGGCCCTGGTGCCTGGGCCTGGCCTATCTCGGAATGAAGCTTGGCGAGAACTGGCGCGAGCTGGGAAAATACTTCCACAAGTTCGATGCGGTGATTGGAGCCGTGTTAGTGGTGGGTATTGCGTGGTTTGTTTGGACCCATTGGCAGAATAGAATCTCTCGTCAGACCTCAGCCGTCAGTGATCGTTAAAATCCGAGTACTTCATTCGTCTCAAACCCGTTTCGCCAACTGCGATCCTACGATCTGCCACCTGCCATCACGCTTCACAACCACATCCATGTAGATGTAGCCGACAGGGAATCGGCGCCCGCCCTGCTCCACATCGTCCTCTTCCGAGCCATGGACGATCGCTACATCTTCGCTCAGCAGGCGGATTCGCCGGCCTGTCGAGGTCATCGATAAGTATCGGATCGCTCCGGTCTTGAGATTGCCCAACACGTCTTGTTTGGTGAAGACGTCCCCCGTCTCGTCGTATTGCAGGTAATCGTCGGCAAAGATGCGCGAGAGTTCGGCGACGTCGGCGGCGACCAGAGCACGGTCTCCATCTTCAAAAAGTTTCAGGATTTGCTGCTCGTCACTAGCCATATTCAGATTGTCATCCGAGAGAGCACTTTTGACCTGCGCGACTTAGTAGTGTACAAGCTAAGTCATTCCAATCGCCAAGGAGTGATTCACCATGCATCACGCTGTTGCCGCAGTTCTGTTTTTTGCTGTTGCTTTGCCCATCGTCTCTCAGGCGCAGTCTCCCGCGCCCTCCGACAAACCGTTCGTTGTCGAGTATTACTACAAAACCAAGTGGGGACACGCGGATGAATTTCTCAAATTGTTTAAGAAAAATCATTATCCCGTGCTCAAGAAAGAAATTGAGATGGGCCGTATTGCCAAGGTCTGGATGGATCAACCGCGCTACCACACGACCGAAGACGGACGCTGGGACTTCCGCGTCACCATCGTCTTCAAGAACGCAACCGTGGCCAACGAACCCTTCGATGAGGCGGCACTGCAGAAACAGATGTATCCGGATCAGGAAACCTTTCAGCGCGAAGAACAGCGGCGCTTCGAGATTCTCGATGCGCATTGGGACTTGCCGGTGAAAACCGTAGAGTTGGAGAAGTAGTCGCCAGTACCCAGTACCTAGTGCATAGCATCGTGCATAGCATCCGGTTTCTGGGTATAGCTCTCATCAGGCCGGAATGATGGTTTTGATTTTCCCGGGCTAGGTACTCGGCGCTTGGCGCTTGGTACTGGCTACTGGGTACTGGGTACTGGGTACTGCACCGGTGAGCCGATGCAGACTCTTAGCGAAAGATGTTAAAGATTGATGACAATCGTCCGGGAAATCCTTTATAGCTGTCATTGAAATTTGGAATTAGACAGAGTCCGGGTAGTGTCCATATTCTTAACCATGGACAGCGTATTATCGGTTGAGGACTCACATGTAGATTTGCTGCACGAAATTGGCACTCGTCTGGCCACTGCGGATGGCTTCCACGAGGTGCTGGGTCGTGTGGTTGATTTCGCTTCCGCACTGGTAAAGTGCGATTCCTGCCTGATTTATGTTCTCGAGGGCGAAGACCTCGTCCTGCGAGCTTCGAAAAGTCCGCATCCCGAAATTGTGGATCGGCTCAAACTCCGCGTTGGACAAGGCATTACGGGATGGGTGGCGGAACACCACGAGCCGGTCGCGGTTTCCGAAAAAGCGGCGCTCGATCCCCGCTTCCAGTTTTTTCACGAATTGCCCGAGGATAGCTACGAAGCGTTTTTGTCGGTGCCCTTGATGTGCCGCGGGCGCGTCGTGGGCGTCATTAATCTGCAGCATCGCCAGCCTCACGTTTTTCGGCCGCGTGAAATTCGTCTGATCTCCACCATCGGATTTCTGGTGGGCGCCGAGATCGAGATGGCGCGGCTGGAAGACGCAAACTCCAACCTGTGGGAACAGTTGCAAACTCGCAAAGTTGTGGAGCGCGCCAAAGGAATCCTGCAACGCGAGCTGGGGCTGAGCGAGGAACAAGCCTACCTCACGTTGCAACGGCAGAGCCGCCAAAAGCGCAAAGCGATGAAAGAAATTGCCGAAGCCATCGTGCTCAGCGACGAAGTGAAGGGCAACGCCCCCTCGCCGAAATTGACCTGAGGTGCGAGCGGTCGTCGAACGGCCGCGGTGCTCTTCTGTCCCGCTTTCAGCCGTTGGCAATTAGCAATTGGCAGTTAGCACATGCTGGTCACCAGATGCGAGTTGGCAGGTGCTAATGGCTAACTGCTAATTGCTCGCTGCACTGCGGCCCGCGCCGCCAGCGATCTCTCCCCAAATCAAACCGAGAGCAGATTTGGGATCTGCTCTCGGTTCTTGGCAGCGGTCGAACTAGCGGGCGGCGGAAAGGGTTGTGGGTGCGACCGTGTTTGCTACCTCGTGAGTCTCGGCCGGTACGGCAAAGTGCAGCGTCATTCCAAACTCAGGAAGCTGCAGGCTGCTGACAAAGTTTCCGCTCGGTCGTGAAACCACCACGAGCCGGCTGACATCGGAAGGATGCGAAACTTCCGTGTCGGTCACCAGCAGCATAAAGCCAGTTCCGTGGCCGCTCACATCCCGCACCATCAATAGTTCTGACGGCCCTTGGGTTCCCATGGTGAAGCGGTACTTTCCCGCCGGCACAATGGCATTCTGCCAATGCACCTCGTGGTCCAGAGTGAAGCTGCCGGCGGCCTCCTGAGCAGAAGCCAGGCTGGGCACGAAGTTCAATGCACTTACAGTCAAAACCGCAGCGTAGACATACTTGCGAATCGATTTCATTGGCATCTCCTGTTCTCTTTCTCTCTAAGCGAGGAAGAGCGTGTCTGAAGAGCACACTACCGGCGCAAAGCCAAGTGGCGTGGGCTCAGATTTGAGTGGAGAACTACAGGGTCAGGAGAATTGCAATACCGACATCGGGGCCGGCACGCAAACATCAGCTTCGTAACGTCGGCTGCAGAGCTGGCTTACGAAGTGGTTCCACTATGAAGCAAGTTCACGCCAGAGTCCAACGCAAAAAATCTATCGGACCTATCAGAGCGAAGTCGCAACTGCACGGCCTACACCGGCAGCCGACTCCTTCGTCAACGGTTAATATCTGTTCCCGTCCTTTCGATGACGCCACCCCGCCGTTGAAGTGAATTCTGAGCCGGTTGAGCACCGCGCGGTTGTCAATTCCATTCAAAAGAGAGAGACTGTTAATGCAATAGTGAGGTGGCATCTAACTGTCACCTAGGAGATTAAACTTGTATCAAAAACGCCCCGGAGTTTTCATGGCCGATTGGTTTGACGCGGATGGTCGCCGTCATCGTAAGCAGTTTAAAAAAGCTGATGATGCAAAGAAACACGAACACCGCGAAGCCGCCTTGGCGCATGCTGTTCGTGCCAACCGAGAGCTGAAGTTATCCGGTGCAGCTGGTGGCAAAAGATCGGCTAGGTCAGAGACTGTAACTGCCACCAACGTCGAAATTGCCCCAGCGAAAGGGAAGCTGGGCGTCATGATCCCCGGCATGGGTGCGGTCGCGACCACATTTGTGGCCGGTGTGGAGGCGATTCGCAAAGGGCTGGCGAAACCGATCGGCTCGCTGACTCAGATGGGCACGGTGCGCCTGGGCAAGCGCACGGATGGCCGCTCTCCGAAGATCAAGGAGTTTGTGCCGCTCGCCGGCCTTGACGACCTGGTCTTCACCGGCTGGGACATCTTCGAGGACAACATGTACGAAGCGGCCTCGAACGCCGGCGTGCTCGACCAGCGGCTGCTCGACCAGTTGAAGCCCTTTCTTTTGTCGGTCACGCCGCGCGCGGCGGTGTTCGATCACAACTATGTGAAAAAGATCGACGGGCCCAACGTGAAGAAGGGCAAAACGAAAATGGATTTGGCCGAACAATTACGCGACGACATTCGTGACTTCAAGAAGACCAGCGGCGCCAGCCGTTTGATCACGATGTGGTGCGGATCGACTGAGTCTTATATCGAAGCCGGAGAGGCCCACCAGTCCGTCAAGTCTTTTGAGAAGGCGCTGCGCGCGAATGATGACATGATCGCACCCTCGATGGTCTATGCCTATGCGTCGCTGATGGAAGGCGTGCCATTTGCAAATGGCGCGCCGAATCTGACCGTCGATCTGCCTGTGATGCTCGAACTCTCGAGGCAGAACGAAGCTCCCGTCTGCGGCAAGGATTTCAAAACTGGACAGACTTTGATGAAGACCATCCTCGCCCCCGGCTTTAAAGCACGAATGCTGGGGCTGAATGGATGGTTCTCAACCAACATCCTCGGCAACCGCGACGGCGAAGTGCTCGACGACCCGGGGTCTTTTAAAACCAAGGAAGAGTCGAAGCTTTCGGTGCTCGAACACATTCTGCAGCCGGAACTTTATCCTGAGCTTTACGGCGATATGTATCACAAAGTTCGCATCAACTACTATCCGCCGCGCGGCGATAACAAAGAAGGGTGGGACAACATCGATATCTTCGGATGGCTGGGTTATCCCATGCAAATCAAAGTCGATTTTCTATGCCGCGATTCGATCCTGGCAGCGCCCATCGTCCTCGACTTAGTGTTGCTGATGGATCTGGCGAAGCGCTGCTCGGAGTTGAAGGGCCTCGGAATTCAAGAGTGGCTGAGCTTCTACTTCAAGTCTCCTATGACTGTGCCGGGCCTATATCCCGAGCATGATTTATTTATTCAGCTCATGAAACTGAAAAATACGCTGCGGCATTTGAAGGGGGAAGAACTGATCACGCATTTGGGGCTGGAGTATTACGACTAGTCTTGTGTGTCGGCGAGGCGCGCGCCGGAGATCTTCGGCGCGCTGATCGCCGTTGTCCCTCGGGTAAGTTACCTAGTATAAATTTCCTCGGAAAAATCGAGCCTCGGCCTTGACTCCGTCCTCACGCGTTCTATCATGAAGGTAACGCTCCTCCCTAGGGTAGGGGACAACCCAACCAATAACCGTAGTTCAAAGTGGAGGAAGTCCCCATGAAATTAAATGACAGCATTTCAACCTATGACGTTGCCGAAGCTTTACAGGGCGAGACCGGCAAATTTGAAGTAACCAGCCCCAATGGAGAACGCTATTTCGTTACGTGTCAGCCGGGTCACTCTATCGTCAGTTTGGAGTGGGCCGGAACTGAGCCAAACCTGCAACCCTTCCTCGTACGCAAAGTAGCCCAACCCATTGCGACGGAGGGTCGCTCCAAGAGATCCGCGGCTGCCTGATTTTCCGGCGCCTCAATAAAACAAGCCCAGCCCCGATCAGGCTGGGCTTTCTTTTCCCTTACCAAACCGTCCTGAGCAGCGGGCTTTTGCGGATTCTCTCGTCGTGAGTGACTAGAGTCAAACCCTCCGCGCGGGCTGTGCCGCCGATGATGCGGTCGGCGGGGTCGCCGGAATAATCGGGCGGGAATTGAGCAGCCAGTGTGGCGATCTCTGGGGTGATTGGGAGCACGGTGACGCCTTCGATCAGCAGATTGAGCGAGGATTCAAGCGTGCCGTAACGGCGAATGCGTCCGCGTGCCAGCATGGACGCGAGTTCCCAGATGCTGATTGCAGAAATTGCGATCCCGCCATTTCGCCGGGCACGGCGGATGGCGGATGCTGCGGGGCGGGAAAGGGACTTCGAATTGTCTATCGCCCAAAACAAGGCGTGCGTGTCCAGTAGAATCAAAACGCGGATTCCCAGCTCTCGGGCGGGTCCGCATCGAGGTCGCCAACCACTTCAAACACACCCTTCAATCTACCGATAAACTCGTCTTTTGGTTCGTCGAGGGGAACCAGTTTCGCGATCGGTTTGCCGCGTTTCGTAATCACTATCGGCCGCCTGGTCGAGCGTACGTCTTCCATCAGAGTAAGGCACCGGGCCTTGAAGATTGCCGCGGAGATTTCCTTCATAGACACATTATAGCAGCCATGGTCAAGTCGAAATGACCACGTTGTTTGTCAAGCATTCTTCCCCCGCTTGTACTCGTCGAACTTCGCCAGGAATTCTCTCTTCCCAAAGGAAAAAACCTATTCGACCGTCACCCTTAGAAAGATGGGGTCGATTTTATGAAACGGCCTCCCGAATGGTTGACCGTCTCCGGAAAAAACGCCGTAGAAGGTTTGACCTACACTTTTCAGTTGCTGGTAATCGCCGAGAGGGCGCGGACCAGCGTTGCCGCTCGACTTTCCTGGAAAGAGAAACCTTTGCAGCCGAACGGTTTGAAAAGTGGCGCCTCGATTCCGGCTGACTGCTAAGTAAACCGAAAAGAATGGCTTCGAAGTATCTTTATCCAGGGCATCGGCCGTGTCGTACAGGACTCCCACAGCTCCGTTGTCGGTCACTGCGACAGCGGGAAGCGCCGATTGATGTTCCGGACCGCTGACATATTGTGGAGCGCCGGGTACCATCGAGCCATTGCCTTGGTTAACGACCCGCACAATGCCGATCCGATCCCGTCCAGCGCTTTGATCGAACTTGCCAAAGGCGACATAGACGTCGCCTGTCCCGGATCGACAGCCAGGGCATCCACCCCGCCACGAAGAACGTTGACTCCTCCCAGGATGGTGCCGGGTTCGATTTCGCCGAAACTGTAAGTGTAGATATCCTGATGACTACACGCTTCCGCCACTTGGATTCCGTTCGGATTACCATTCAAACCCCACGTACGGCCGCCATCCAGCGAGCGATTCAAAACATAGCTGACCGCAGAGGCGCGCGGACACTCCAGCGAAGCCCTGGTCTGGTGAAGGCTGTAAATCGCTCCGGATCGCTGGTCCACGGCGACTCGTTGCGCGGCATTGCCGCCAAAAGTCTCAACCGAACCGGTTGACTTATCGATGGTAAAGTCGGGAGGAACTTTTGCTTCGGCCACGGCGACCTGCATGGCGGTCGACTGGTAGCCGACATAAACGTTGTCGATTTGGGGATGGTGCAGACTTTTGTTGACAGCAAGCCAGGGCTGATCGGGGGCGGTGTGCTGGTTCGTAGGTTTCGTTTTCCCGTCGACGACTAACCAGCCCCAAGCCTCGCTTTTTCCGGGATCATTCGTCGCTCCGCTAACAATCGTGCCTTCTGCCTTCGTGTTCTGCGTTCCTTCATCTGAGCTGCAATTCGCTCCTTCTCCATTTCCACTCAGCAGGAAGGTTCCGTAGAGCACGCCGCGGCGGTCGTAATCGAATGTCTCATCACACGGCGATTCCTGGACAAGCCCTCCGTCGACGCCCGGAGGGGCGGGGATGGAGAATTCTTTCGTCCACAAATTGCCGTCGTCGCGCGTGTACCAGAGGGGAGCATTTTGAAATTGACCGTTCGGCGACTTGCTCCAGGCTCCGGAAAACGCCGAAATAACAATCCTGCGCGGGTCGGCGGGATTGATGGCGATCCCCGGCTCCGCGTTGAAGAATTTGTCTGTGTTCCTCAGATCGCGATCAGTGTTGCTCACCACAACATCGGCCAGAAACACGTTGGGGAAGCGCGCCCGGCCAGCAGACTTCACCGAAGTATCGGCGCTCTGGTTGGCAACGAATAGCAAACTCGCGGTTAGCAGGAGGGCTCCGCCGATTACGGGGTACTTCATGGTGGGTAACTCCAAATCGGCGGAACTATAGCATAGATTCGAAAACTTGCGCCGATTTTAGCGGGTGGTGATGCAGTTCCGAACAAGCATTTTTGCTGAGCTTCCGGCCCTTTTGGAGCTGGCAGGCGGCTTACGCCAGCTTCTTCTCCCGCTTGTACTCGTCAAACTTCCAGGAATCTGTCAATATCCTTCTTCTGCAAGTAGTACGGCGTCGATAGCCGCAGCTTGTTGGTGGTCTGCGACTCGGGATTCGGGAGTGGTGAGCTTTTACTTCAAAGTCTCCCATGACTGTGCCGGGGCTGTATCTCGAGCATGATTTATTTATACAGCTGATGAACACGCTGCGGCATTTTAAAGGCGAGGAACTGATCACGCAACTTGGGTTGGAATAGTAAGACTCGATCAATCTCCGAAGAACGTGCATCGTCAGCTGCTTGTCGAAGGATTTTCACGGATACTTCACCCAGGGTTCATCGCTTCCTACGGGCGGCAAGTTTTTCAGATTCTCGGGACGGTAGTCCAGCCGCTTTTCCCATCGAATCCGCACTGTCTGGTGAATCTGGGGATTTGCCGGAAGCGTACGCGGACTGCCCATGGGCACGGACCACTTGTACGTCTTCGTGTTGAAGTCGTAGGACTTGTGAGGTAAATACTCAAGGATCCACCATAGTCCTTTCAGAGAAACGTTCAGATCGGCAACGGGATTGGGCGCATAACGCGGATCGGGATACGAAAGAACGGAATGTACCCGATCGGGATGAAGCAGTAGCCCCCTGCTTTCAGCTTCCACCAGCATCCACTCTAAAGCGATTTGCGACAGCCCGCTTTTTTCCGGTGCATAGCTTCCTCCAACGTCGGAGTGAACGCCTGCGAACCAGACCTGTTTAAAATCCTGGGTGATTGGGCTGAGCGTTCCGTCGCCCAAATCGTCACCCGTACACAGCCGTGTGAACGAGTTTTGCCGGAAGAAGATTCTTCTCTCATCGATGGACTGAGCATGACGGACATTCGCGATGATGGGATTTCGGGCAGTGTATGGCAGCCGTACCGGCTCGGTGATCCATCCCACGGAACTCACGGTGTCCCACAGACCGGCAAAATGAATAAAGCAGCGGCGCGAAAAGGTCTCCTGAAACTGCCGGGCTTCGTCCAGCAAGGCAAGATGGTTTTCATTGTGCCGCCTTTGGAACATTCGGAGAACATAAGGAATTTGAGACTCATTGCCAGGGCAGAGCAGACCAAACATTTTCAGCAGGCTAGCCAGGGCCCGCGCCGTGTAAGCGCCACGGCTAAATCCGAAGAGGAACACGCGAGCGTCTTCTTCGTAGGTTTGCATCAAGTACTGATACGCTCGGCCGACATCCTCAAAAAGACCGCCGCCAAAAGCCAAACCTATGACGCGCGACCACTCCTTTTCCCACCAGGTGCGGGCGTTGGGCGCCCCCATTGTTCCCACGCCCGGATGGTAGTAGGCAACCTGCTCTCGGTTGACTACCAGGGTACTGTAAAGCTTCACCACATTAGAGTTACGACTCGGATCAAATTCGTTTCCCGTTCCGTCGCAGCAGATGACGATGTTTTTTGACATATTCGGTTCTTGAAGCGTGCCGTTTCATGCTAATGGAGCACGCTTGATCCACCAAAGGTCTAGCCATGTGAAGGACCACTACGTTTTCACGCGCTTGTACTCGTCAAACTTCTCTAGGAATCTGTCGATATCCTTCTTCTGCAAATAATACGGCGTCGACAGCCGCAGCTTGTTGGGGTCTGCGCCGCGAATTCTGATTTTGTGGGTCTTCCACATCCAGTTTTCTAAATCCATGCGCGGGACCGGCGGCACATTCACCGTGACGATCGCGCAACGCAGGGCGGAATCGGGCGAAGTCCAGGATTCCGCGCCGCGTTTCTTCATTTCATCCAGCATGTAGTCGGCGAGTTTTCGATGGCGCCGCTCGATGCGGTCTAAGCCAATATCGTTCGCCAATTTGATGGAAGCGCGCAATCCCCACAGTGCCGGGACGTTCGAGCTGCCGATTCGCTGGAATCGTTCGGCGCGGAGCTTGGGATCGTCCCAACCCTCGGTGACAATCGTATTCCACAGGCGATCGATCACTTCGTCGCGCACGTAAAGAAATCCTGAGCCCTTGGGTGCCTGCAGCCACTTGTGCGGGCTCGACGAGTACATGTCGCAGCCGAGGTCGCGAATATTCAGGCGCATCATCCCGGTGACGTGCGCGCCGTCAATCGCGGAAAGAATCCCTTTCATGCGAGCGAGTGCACTGAGCTCTTTCGCGGGAAGAACCACACCGGAAAAAGTCGTGATGTGACTGAAGAAGATCACGCGTGTGCGCGGAGTGATGGCATCGTTGAAAAGATTGAGAACCTGCGCGGCGTCTTTTACAGGGCGGGGAAGGACGACTCGCTTCACCACGATGCCGTAGCGCTTGGCCTTCAGGTTCCACGGGTGCTCGCCGCCGGGGTGCTCCTGATCGGTCATCAGCACTTCGTCGCCGGGCTTCAGGTCGATGCCGTTTGCGATGTAGCTGTTCGCTTCCGTGGCGTTGCGGAGCAGTGCGATCTCATCGCGATGGCAACCGACGAAGGCGGCGAGGGGATCACGAAACTCGTTCCAGGAGGCGTATCCCCAGATGGGATAGTCTTCGGGATCCTGCTGATCCATCTTCTCAGTCGTGGTGTAGCCCTCGAAAACGGCGCGCAGCACCGGCGCGGGGCTGGAGCCGACGGTCCCGTTGTTCAGATAAATTTCGTCCTCGGGAATCAGGAATTGCTTGCGCAGTTCGCTCCAGTAGGTGTCCTCATTCTTATCGAAGAGAGCGGAGTCGGGCAAGGTCGAGGGAACTTTCTCAAGCTGGGCAATGAGGTTCCCACGAACGGCCAAGGTGGCGGCGAGTGTGGTTGTGGTCGTGAGGAAACGGCGGCGGTCGAGCAAGCGCACCTCCCGGGGATGGAAGACGGAACGGGCTATGTTACGACCTGCGCGGACGCCGGGCAAGGAGGGAATCGGTGGCTCGGTGATCTGCCGCCGCTGGAGCCGTTTTGAGTCAATATTTCGAACCGGGATTTTGATTTCGCAGGCCAATCCTGGATAACCCGAAACGCAGAATGGCACGTCTAACCCGATAGGGTGGAGTTCGGGCGCTGGGGCTTGTAACCCGGGCGTATAATCGTCGTAAGAGTACGTGGCCGCAAAAGGGGTATTTATGAAATTGCGATGGGTGGCAATCTCTGTAGCATTCGCGGCGTTCAGCGCAGGGCCTTGGACGTGGGCGCAGACACAAGATCCTAGTCAGAATCCCGGTCAGAACAATCCTCCTCAGACTCAACCTGGACCGAGCCAGAGTCCAACTCAAACACCGGTTCCAACGCAAGATCCCGACAACGGCCAGCCGAAGGCCGGCGATGTGCAGAATGCGCCAAAGCAAGCTCCCGCGGCGCTTCCTACGAAAGATGACGACGCGATTAAGCACGACGGCACCAAGACCGACGTGGACGCGGTGGGAAACCGCAACGTAGGTTGCGGTCGCGGCGTAGGGAACTGGTATACCGTGGAAGGGCAGGTGGCGCGGGGACGAGTTTACGCGCAGCAGATCGAGTCGCAGATCAAACTGGTGAACGATCCCGTGGTCACCGAGTACGTGAACCGTATCGGCCAGAACCTGGTGCGCAACTCCGATGCTCAGGTGCCGTTCACCATTAAGGTGATTGATTCTGACGTAGTGAACGCCATGGCACTGCCCGGCGGCTTCTTCTATGTGAACTCCGGCCTGATCCTTGCGGCCGACGAAGAAGCTGAGATGGCGGGCGTAATGGCTCACGAGATCGCTCACGTAGCGGCCTGCCACTACGGGCGCGAAATGACCCGGCTGAACCTGTTGCAGATGGCTTCCATTCCAGCCATTTTCATGGGCGGCGCGCTCGGATACGGAATCTATGAAGGTATGGGACTGGCGGTCCCAATGACATTCCTCAGGTTCTCGCGTGGCTTCGAGGCTGAAGCTGATTATCTCGGCGTCGAGTATATGTATCGCGCTGGTTATGATCCATCGGCCTTTGTCTCGTTCTTCGAGAAGATTCAGGCGATGGAGAAGAAAAAGCCCGGGACGCTTTCAAAGGCTTTCGACACACACCCGCAGACTCCGGACCGCATCGAGAAGACGCAGGATGAAATTCGCAAGATTCTGCCGTCGAAACCACAGTACATTGTGACGACCTCGGAATTCGACGAAGTCAAGGCGCGGCTGGCGTCGATTGAGAATCGTCACAAGGTGCTGGATCAGAAGGATGGCAACAAGCCCAGCTTGCGCCGGACTTCGACCAGCAGCGACGGGAACTCGGGCGACACCAAGAGCGATGACGATCAACCGACCCTGAAGCGGCGCGACGATTCGGCGAATTAGGATGATCAGGCGGTTGAATGTGGTCGAGACCGAAAGTTAGAAGTGAGAAAACCGGCGGCCTTGGCCGCCGGTTGGCATTTAGGGAGTGATTTAAGGTTAAATTGGGCCTTCACGGGTTCAAGTTCCCACCGTATCATAAAAAATAGTGACCGTAGTCACCGCCGGGTGTTGCCGAACCAAATAGGCTGAGCTACGCTATAAGGGCTAGCATAGGAGCTGTTCTTCATGCCGGAGAATACCCTCACCATCACGGACAATCGCACTGGCCAGAAGTATGACGTCCCGATCGAGAATGGCACGATCCGGGCGATGGATTTGCGCAAGATCAAAACCGGGCCAGAAGATTTTGGGCTGATGACCTACGATCCCGCGTTCATGAATACGGCATCGTGCCGCAGCAGCATCACCTACATCGATGGAGACCGCGGAATCCTGCGTTATCGCGGCTATCCCATTGAAGTGTTGGCGGAGCGCTGCACTTTTCTCGAAGTCGCCTATCTGCTGCTTTTTGGCGAATTGCCCACCGAGCCTGAACTGAAGAACTGGGTCTACGAAATCACGCACCACACCATGTTGCATGAAACCACAAAGAAATTCATGGAGGGTTTCCGCTACGACGGCCACCCCATGGGAATGTTTGTGAGCACGATGGCGGCGCTTTCCACGATGTACCCGGATGCGAAGAATGTGCACGATCCAGCCAACCGGCTATTGCAGATTAAGCGGGTGATTGGCAAGGCGCCTTCCATCGCCGCCATGTCGTACCGCCACAACGTCGGATTTCCTTATGTCTATCCCGACAATGATTTGAACTATGCCGAGAATTTCATGAATATGTTGTGGAAGATGGTCGAGCCTAAGTACCTGGCCAATCCGGCGATCGCACGGGCGCTCGACATTCTGTTCATTCTGCACGCCGATCACGAGCAGAATTGTGGCACCAACGCGATGCGCTCGGTGGCCAGCGCGCAAACCGATCCTTTTCTCGCTACGGCGTCCGCTGCTTCCGCTCTGGCTGGCCCGCTGCACGGCGGCGCGAACGAAGAAGTGTTGCGCATGCTCGACGAAATCGGCTCAAAAGATAATGTTCACGCCTACATCAAAAAGGTGAAAGACGGTGGCGAGAAACTGATGGGATTCGGACACCGCATCTACAAGAACTACGATCCCCGGGCGAAAATCATTCGCTGGTGCGCCGAGCAGGTGTTTGAGGTGACCGGACGCAATCCCAAACTTGACATCGCCTTGGAGTTGGAGCGCATCGCTCTCGAGGAC
Organism: uncultured Acidobacteriaceae bacterium; assembly: GCA_963808195.1. Taxonomy (GTDB): domain Bacteria; phylum Acidobacteriota; class Terriglobia; order Terriglobales; family Acidobacteriaceae; genus Sulfotelmatobacter. The sequence goes on from CAWEEW010000001.1 coordinate 621,816, forward strand.
GAATACTTCGTAAAGCGCAAGCTTTATCCCAACGTCGATTTTTATTCGGGAATTATGTACCAGGCGATGGGTTTCCGCCCCGAGATGTTCACGGTGCTGTTTGCCATTCCACGCACTGCAGGATGGCTGGCGCAATGGCAGGAGTTGGTGACCGATCCTGAGCAGAAGATCGCGCGTCCCCGGCAGATCTACACAGGGTACGATCAGCGGGAATTTGTGCCGATGGAGAAGAGGGTCGCCGCATGCAGTTCCGGCGCGCTAGCTCAAGTGGGGGAGTTTAAGCGAACCTAATCTGATCTAAGCGGCCTGCTTGGGGGCCAGCGAAGCTACGTACTCGCGCCGTTCGGCCGAAGACGTGATTACTTTCATCTCCTGCCAGTCGTAAGGAAATTCCCTTCCGCAATCCAGGCAAGCGACATAAGTGCCAGTCAATGCGCCAGCCTGCGGACGCCCCGTCCGTCGCATGGTTACCGGGAAGCTGTACCGCGAATGCCGGCAGCCGAAAAGAGCATCAATCAACTTTGTCATCATTGGAGCACCTTCCACAACGAGCCGCGTCCTGGGTTGGTATGCGGTTTCGGTCCGTGCGCGCCGCTGAACTACAGTATCTCACCTGACAATCTATTAGATTCACCTGAGAAGAAAATGGTTTCGTGTTCCGGTTGTGATCTCTGAACATCCGTCCGAATAACTGGCAAGTGGCTGCCGCAGTGCTACTTACAAGCGAATGATTAAGGATTTGCACAGCGATCACGATTGAATAAGCCAGGAAATGCACCGCTGCGTCGCCTACCCGAGGAAAAAGGAACGGAGGCAGCGATGGCAGGACGACCTTCCGATAAGCTTAAGCCAGATTCAATGCCTTCTTAATCGTCCCACGTTCGTTCTGGATTTTCTCCTGAAGCAGAGTGATGGCATACAGTAACTGCTCGGGACGCGGCGGGCAACCGGGAACATAAACATCCACGGGGATGACCTGATTTACGCTCTGCACCAGCGCGTAATTTTGGAAAACGCCGCCGGACGTCGCGCAAGCTCCCATCGAAATCACCCACTTCGGCTCCGGCATTTGCTCCCACAATTGCCGGATGACGGGAGCCATCTTGTTCGAGACGCGGCCCGCAATAATCATGAGATCGCTTTGCCGTGGCGACGGACGAAATACCTCCGCACCGAAGCGTGCTAGGTCGAAGCGAGAGGCGCCCATCGACATCATCTCGATCGCGCAACAGGCGAGGCCAAACGTCATCGGCCAGATGGACCCTTTGCGCATCCAGTTCACGGCGGAATCGAGCGTGGTCAACACCACCCCCTCCGGCGTGGGATTGCCGAAGGTTAAATCTTTCACTACCTTCTTGCCGTCTTCGAAGTCGACGTAGGGGCCGAAATTTAGTTCTGGGGGCATAGCATTATTGTAAACCAACCGATTGGAAGACCGTCGCTTCTCGGTTGATGTGAAAAAGAATGGAAACGAACTTTTCTTCGGGATTACGATACCTCCCCGAAGTCGTCGAATCTCGATAGCAAGTTGCTTGACAGCTTAAATCACGGATTCACGACAACTTTGCCGAACATCTGACTCTTCTCCAGATATTCATGCGCCGCGCGAATTTCGCTGAGAGGAAACTTGCGGTCAACCACCGGCTTCAACCTGCCTGCAAAAACGTGGCGCAGCACATCGTGCAGTTCGCCCATGGTTCCCATATAGGAACCTAGCAACGTCAACTGTCTGCCAAACAGGTGTCGCAGGTCGAGGCCGACATTCGGCCCCGTCGTCGCCCCGCACGTAACCAGCGTGCCGCCACTTTTGAGGGAGCGCACACTCTCGTCCCAGGTAGCCGCTCCTACGTGCTCGACCACGATATCAACCCCTTCTTTGTTCGTGATCTTCCGCACTTCCTCGGAAATTTTCTGCGTGTAATGGTTGATGCCGTAGTCGGCGCCAAGCTGGCGGCCTCTCTCTAACTTCGATTCGTCGCCCGCGGTCGTAATAACGCGGCAGAGGAAGAGCTTGGCAATCTGAATTGCAGCGATGCCGACGCCGGAGCTTGCTCCCAGCACGAGCACGGTCTGTCCCAGGCGAATGCCGGCGCGCCCCACCAGCATGTGCCACGCGGTCAAAAATACCAGCGGCACACTTGCCGCCTGATTGAAGTCGAGCGAGTCAGGAATCGGAACCACATTAGCTGCCGGCACTGCGATCAGTTCGCAGTTACCTCCATCGACCGCGTTGCCCAGCGCTGTAAACTGCCGGCACTGGTTCTGAACTCCGGCAACACACTGCGCGCAATATCCGCAGAAATGCGTGGGCGCGAGCAACACCCGCTGACCGGTTTTGAATCCGCTGACGTAGTCGCCCGCCTCGACCACTTCACCCGCAACGTCGCTGCCGAGAATGTGAGGCAACTTTACGCCCGGTAATCCCTTGCGCACCCACACATCAAGATGATTGAGCGCGCAAGCCCGTACCCGAACGAGCACTTGATCATCGCGCGGCACCGGATCGGGCACGTCTTCATACGTCAAGACTTCCGGGCCACCAAATTGATGAATGCGAACCGCTTTCATGGATTCTCCTGTTCGATGAGGCTAGACAAGAATACGTGTCCTGATGGCGAATTCTCAATCCCGACTTCCGTATGCACACACAATGTCTATTTTATGAGCCCCGGCGAGATGAGCAACGAGCCAGGGCTTTTGCATTTGTAACCCCAGTTTGACTCCCTCTGTTAACCGACTGATAATCACACCTGCGGCCTAGTTCCGTGCCTCATGGATATCTACGAACAAATCGTGCAGCTTCGCCGTGAGGGCCGTCGCGGCGCGGTAGCTACCATTGTGAATGTCAGGGGGTCGATCCCTTCGTTCCACACGGCGAAGATGCTGGTGCGCGATGACGGCTCGATTGTCGGTACCATCGGCGGCGGATGCGTCGAGGCTGATGTGTGGCAGGCGTCGCGAGAGGTTATGGAATCGGAGAAGCCGCGTACTCTGATCTTCGACCTGAATCAGGATCCGAAATACGATACCGGCTTGGTTTGCGGAGGAACGCTGGAAGTTTTTATCGAGCCAGTGCTGCCTCCAGCGTTACTTTATATTTTCGGCGCAGGCCATGTTGCCATTAATCTTTGTAAGACCGCGGCAAATGCCGGATTTGATGTCGTCGTTACCGATGATCGAACCTCCTACGCCACTCAAGCGCGTTTTCCAGCGGCTCGCGAGGTTCATGCAGGCGACTTTGATGAGGCCATTCGCACGCTGGACCCGACCGAAGATGCCTACATCGTGATTGTGACGCGAGGTCATCGCGACGATATGCGCATCCTGCGCTGGGCCCTGCAGACCCGCGCTCGTTACGTCGGCATGATCGGCTCGAAGCGCAAAGTCATCGAAATCTCCAAGACGCTGCAGCAGGAAGGTGTGCCCGCACATCTGTTCAACCGCGTACACGCTCCGATCGGGATTGATATTGGTGCCATCACGCCGGAAGAAATTGCGGTCGCAATTACCGCTGAGTTGATCGCGATTCGGCGGCACGCGGGCGCTCGTCTCCCCCACATGAGTTGGTTTCACTCCGAAGATATGGATCCCTCTAGGCCGTGATCTGAGTTATTTCTTGCTGAAACTACTCAACCGCACTTCCACGCTGAAACGATTTTCCTGCGCTCGACACTATCTCGACGAGGCCTCAGATTCTCGGATCTGAGACTTCAACCGCGGAGTTCGTTCCCGGCCATCATGATCGACGTAGAGGAGTATTTATGGCGCATCCCACCCTACCACCCTATCTCGGCACCTGGGACGAACTGCTCCAGGCGCTGCTGAACAATCCATTTCTGGGCAGCGGTCGTGCCCCTCTCCACCATGCCAGCGAGCGGCTACAGCCGCAACCGCAACCTTGGTCGCCCGCGTCCGCACTTTTCGTGGTCGCGGCAGGGCTGAAAGACATCGCATCGCGCCTGCCCAAGGGGCAAGAAGGTCTGGGCAGCGCAATTAGCCAGGCTGCCGCCGATTGGGAAGACTGGTACTGCGGCAACGGTCCTCGGCCAATTCCGCACGTGACTGAAACTGCCGGAGAGCTATTGGCATTTGCCGGCACGCTGGAAGCCAGTGCACTTCGAACCAACATTGTGCGCGAAGCAGGAACCCTCCTCGAAAAATCGTACGGAGGGGCAGCAAGTGAGCCAACACAAGTTACATCCATTGCGAGCTAAGCCACTGCAACAGTGATTTTTTGTGCTTGTGTGGCGGCTCAACTCCCCTGATTTCGTGGGGCTGGGCCGCCTTCATCGCGTGTGTTCGGGCTGTGAGTCGAACCGTCTCGGGAATTCTGCTATCTTCGCAGCATGATTCGATCACCCAGCTTTGCCGGGGTCATTCTCGCTGCCGGGGAATCCTCGCGCATGGGCAGGGACAAGGCGTTGTTGCCATGGCCGCCAGCCACGGCGGTGCACACGGCGTCGAACGAGACATTCCTGTCCGCCGCGATTCGATCGCTTTGCCGGGCTGCTGATTTTGTGTTGGTAGTTGTAGGAAAAAATGAAGCGGCACTGGCTCCAATTGTTTACGCGAATGGAGCGTCCCTGGTTGTGAATCCTGATCCGGATCGCGGCCAGTTCAGTTCGTTGCAAATGGGATTACATGAAGTGCTCAATCGGGGGCGTGATGCAGCGATTATCACTCTGGTGGACCGGCCTCCCGCTGCCGCCACGACTGTTCAGAATCTGCGCGAGGCCTTCGAGGTCGCGGCTCAGGATATCTGGGCCGTGGTTCCCGAATTTACTGGCAAACACGGGCATCCTTATTTGATAGGCCGTGAAATGATCGAGGCTTTCTTGCGCGTTCCCGCCACGTCGACTGCGCGGGACATTGAGCATGCGCATCAGGAACACATCCAGTACGTTCGCGTCGAAGATCCTTTCGTATCGATGAACGTCAACACGCTAGAGGACTACGCGGCGCTGCAACTGCCAGTGAAAATTGCTGATTTCTGATTGTTGATTGAGAACCATATCTGAACCCACTTACCCCATGTGGTGCAATTCGGCCTCTTGCCCGGTGTCATCCTGAGCGTAGCCGTTTTTCAGGCGTAGCGAAGGATCTCCCGCTTGACCGGCATAGAGCGTCAGCCAAACTGCAACAACGTCTCTCTTGCGTAATTGCGCGCCTCCTTTGAAACGATTATTTTCGATAGATGAATGCTGCCGACGCCCCAACTTTCCATCCAGCCACGAACGACTTCCTGAATTCTGTAACGAACCTGCGGCCACGCGCGGCGGCCTTTGACTGCGACGGTACGCTGTGGTCCGGCGATATTGGAGTAGGTTTTTTCGAGTGGGAACTCATGAACGACGAAGTATTTCCGCAGCCGGGGCGCAGCATCCTTGCCAAATCGATGCGCGAGCGGTACGCCGCCTACAAGCGCGGCGAGGTCGATGAAACCACGATGTGCGGCGAAATGGTAACGATGCATCGAGGGATTTCGAAATCGAAAATCGTGGCTGCGGCCACTCGCTTTTTCGACGAGTTCTTCGTGTCGCAGATTTTTCCTGAAATGCGGGAACTGGTGCGCCGCCTGCAACAGGATGGATGCGAAATCTGGGCGGTCTCTTCGTCGAACGAATGGGTGATTCACGCCGGGATGAAGTATTTTGGCATCGCCGAAAGTCGCGTTCTCGCTGCAAAAGTTGAAGTCGAGAAGGGAATTGCCACCGACCGGCTAATCCGTGTGCCTTCCGGCGACGGCAAACCCGAGGCGCTGCGCGAAGTGGTAAAGCAACCGATCGATGCCACGTTCGGCAACTCTCACTGGGATGCGGAAATGCTCGCGATGGCAAAACATGGGTTTGCCATCAATCCAAATCCGGACCTGGAAGCCACGGCCCGTGCACGAGGCTGGCGGATTTACTTTCCTGAGGGTATGGCATCGCGGGCGTAAAGACCAAACGCCACTGCCGTTTACAATTGTCTTGTTCATGTATTCCGCACAGCTGCTCGATCATTTTCAGAATCCCCGCAACGTGGGAGAAATTTCCGATGCCGATGCCGCGGCGGAAATCGAGAACCCCGCTTGTGGAGATGTATTGCGGCTGACGCTCAAGACGAGCGCTGGGCGAATTGTCGAGGCGAAGTTCAAGGCCAAAGGATGCGTCGCCGCGATCGCTTGTGGTTCAGCGATTACCGAGTTGGTTGTGGGGAAAACTATGAGCGAAGCGCAAAGTCTAGGGCGCGAGGATGTAATCGCGGCTGTGGGCGGCCTGCCACAAGCCTCGATCCATGCCGCTCAGTTGGTTCTCGACGCACTTGCGACCGCTCTGGCGAAGTCCAAGGCGGACTGAAGACCATGTCATCGCCTCACACGCCGCGCCGCATCGCATGCCTGCAGCCCAGCGCTACGGTAATTCTCGCGGCCATCGGAGAACTTGATCGCGTAGTCGCCTGCACGAAATACTGCGCCGACGTGGTTCCCGAAGTTGCCAGATCGTCGCGCACAATTCTCGCCGACTCGTGGACCGCCGATGCTGCCCAGCTGACTGCAGCCCAGCCTGACTTGGTCATCGCTTCAGTGCCTTACCAGGAGAAGGCGGTCATCGAAATCCTTAAGGCGGGGGCGCCATTTCTTGGCTTGGCTCCCAGAAAACTGGCTGACATTTATAGCGATATCGCGATTATCGCGGGAGTAGTCGACGCCGCCGATCGCGGCGAAGAGGTGATTGCCAACATGCGGCAACGCATCGAGCAGGTCCGCGAATGCGTCAGCAAAAAAACTGCGGAATCGCCTCGCCCCAGGATCTTTTGCGAAGAATGGGGCAAGCCGCTGATTGCATCGCAGTGCTGGATCGCTGAACTGGTCGAAGCCGCGGGCGGTGAGTTTGTCGGCGAACCGGGCAAACAAGTCTCCAAAGAAGAAGTTGCCCGGCTCAATCCCGAAATTCTAATTGCAGCCTGGTGTGGAGCGGGCGACCGCGTCCCGTTGGAAAAAATCGTGGCCGACCGCGGCTGGCAGGGAATTGACGCGGCGCGTGCCGCCCGAGTTTATTGCATTCGCGACGAGTACCTCAACACGCCTGCGCCCACTCTGCTGCGTGGTCTGGATGCGCTAGCATTTGCGATCCATCCGGAACTTTTCGGCCGCACTGAGGGCATCCGTCAGATTACCGCCGTGTAATCTTCCACAGCCAGGAATGTTCCACTGTGAGTTAAGATTCTTATCATGCCCACCATGAGCCGAATTGAAGAGGTTCGCAACGAAGTTACAGAGCTAGCCAAGGCCACGCCCACCGCCAAAGACCTGATGCAGGGGGTGTGCAAATTACTGCACGACCGCATGCTCAAGTACAACTGGGTGGGTTTTTATATGCTTGAGCCGGGTGCGCAACCGCCCATGCTGATCCTCGATGGTTTTATCGGGGCGATGACGCCGCACACGCGGATCCCGCTCAATCAGGGCATTTGCGGTGCTGCCGCGTCCAGCGGCAAGACCATTGTGGTGGATGACGTCAGTAAAGATCCCCGCTACCTGGCCTGCTCGCTCGAAACCAAGTCTGAAATTGTGGTCCCGATTTTTGTGAAGGGGGCAGTCGCCGGCGAGCTCGACATCGATAGCCATTTTCCCGCTGCATTCGGTGCTGAGGATCAACAACTTGTGCAGTACTGTGCGGAAGTGGTTGGCAGAAAGCTGGAGAAGTCTCGATGAAGGTGGAGAAAGGCAAAGTGCGGGCTCCGGAGATTGGCCGCGTTTGGCTGAATTCCACTCCGCTCAGCTTTCGCCAACTGCGGGGCCGCGTCGTTTTGGTAGATTTTTGGGACTACACCTGCGTCAATTGCATTCGCACTCTGCCTTACGTGCAGGCTTGGCACGAACGCTATCGCGACAAGGGTCTGACCGTGATCGGCGTGCACACGCCGGAGTTTACCTTCGCGCAATATGAATCCAATGTGGAGCGCGGCATTCGAGAGTTTGGCCTGACCTATCCCATCGTCGTCGACAGCAACCGCGAAATCTGGAAAGCATTTGCCAATCGCTACTGGCCCACAAAATATTTGCTCGATAAAGATGGCTACCTGCGATATGGCCACTTCGGCGAAGGCGGCTATGCTGAGTGCGAGCAAACCATTCAGGAGCTGCTCCACGAAATCGATCCGGAGTTGAAGCTGCCTGAAATCATGGAGCCGCTGCGCGAAGAAGACCATCCCGGCGCGGTTTGTTATCGGCCTACGGGCGAACTCTATCTCGGCCATAGCCGCGGACGGATCGGCAATGAAGGCGGTTTCAAGGAAGATCAGATCGCCGACTATGAATTCGCCGGCAAGCCGGAAGAAAACTTCTTTTACGCCAACGGACGTTGGGCTTCGACCGCGGAATATTTCGAGGCAGCCGAAGATGGCGAGCATTCGCTGAGGTTGAAGTACGAAGCTTCGACAGTGAATCTGGTGATGGCCTCGCCGCGCGGAGCATCGGCAGAGGTCATCTTATTGCAGGATGGAAAACCGCTCAAGCGCAGCCAGGCTACGAAAGACACACTTTTCCGTAGCGCTTCCATCGACAGATCGGCAGATTGCGACGAGAGCTATCTCACCGTTGGCTCTGCCCGCATGTACTTTTTGGTGGACAATCACGAATTCGGCGAACACGAGCTTGAACTGATCTGCTCCTCAGGCATCGCTGCTTTTGCCTTCACCTTTATTGGTTGCGTGGACCCAGTTGCCAGCGCACTGCAAGCCATGGTTTCCGTCTCATGAAGCGAGTGGTTGCGGCGGTCATCGAGAAAGACGGCAAGTTGCTGGTGTGCCAGCGCACGCGGCATCAGACGATGCCACTCAAGTGGGAGTTTCCTGGGGGAAAGATCGAAGAAGGTGAGCAGCCGCGAGATGCGCTGCGCCGCGAACTGGAAGAAGAATTAGGGATTCACGCCAAGATAGGCGACGAGATTGCCCGCCTGAAGCACGCCTACCCGAATGGCACAATGGTCGAGCTGCGCTTTTACATCGTTCGCGAATATGAAGGTGAAATCGAGAACCGCATCTTCCGCGACGTGCAATGGGCACTTCACAAGGACCTGCCGTCCTACGACTTCCTGGAAGCGGATGCGTCGCTGGTGAGCGACCTGGCGGCTGGTAAGCTTCCGTGACTTATTTCTGAGTCGGAGCCCCGGGTTGTTGTGGCGGCGTTGCCGGCTGTGACTTCACCGGAGCCGATTTCACGCCTTGCAATACCGAGTTCGACGCTCCATGTTTTGTGGCGTAGATCGAGAGCGTCACCGAGGTCAGCATGAAGAGAACGGCCGAGATAGTGGTCGCTTTGGAGAGTGCCGTGGCTGCGCCCCGCGGACCGAAGGCGGCCTGACTGCCCTGTCCGCCGAATGCAGCCGAAATATCTCCAGCTTTGCCGCTCTGGAGCAGCACAACAATAATCAGAAACAGGCAGACGAGAACGTGAATGATGGTGACGAGGATGATCATGAAATTCTAGAAATCCAGTTGTTCGAAGTGATTGGAATACAGAAAGACCGGCGAAAACGTTGCGATCATGCCAGCTTCTATCCTAATCCCGTTACATTCTTATTGTACGATGCCTACGCGACGGAACACAAACCGATTCGCAGCAAGTGCCGGCGAGGCGCTCGCAGGATGTGCGCTATTTGAGAGCATCTGGCAGCCGAACTTATCTGCAGGGCATCCGCCGTTATTGCACCGTAAGCGTAATCGTAATCGGTTGTGGCGGGTTTTGTACTCCGCTCGCCGTGCCGCTGATCGTCACGGTGTAGTTACCCGCCGGGGTGGACGACTGCTTAACGGTCGTTGTCTGGCCGCTGCCGCTGCTGCATGCCACTTCGAACAGGCATCCAGTAAGCACCAGGAAGACCACGCAGAAGCCCAGCAGCTTCCTTCGGTTCGGCTTTTTCAATCCAGCGCCCCCCAGCAACATGGCCGGGACCAGCAGGCCAATCGCGAACAACGTGCCCGAACCGCGCACGCCAGCCGGTGCGGCGAGCCCTGCCTGCGGCCCAGTCGTTGAAACCGTAAGCGTCGCTTGGCCGATGTTATTCGTCACCGAGATCGCTCCCACTAAACAGGTGGGCGCGGGAACCCCCGTTTGAGAGACGCTGCAGGTCAGCGTTACCGTCGATGGGTTGAGGCCGCCTGCCGGAGCGATGGTGACAGTTGCCGTGGACGACGAACCCGGAGCAACCGATGCGGGCGATAGCGTCGGCGGGGGTGAGAAGCTGAAACTAGGTGCCGCCCCACTGATCGTCACGTTTGTACTACCGGTGCTGGCGAGGTTGTTCGCATCTCCGCCATAGGCGGCAGTGATGCTGTGCGTTCCAGCAGTGAGAGTTGATATCGATAATGTCGCAACCCCGCTGGCGTTTAGCGAACTCGTGCCGATCATAGTACTTGTGGTTGTGTCAGTGAAAGTGACTGTGCCGGTCGGCGTAGGCGTCCCCGTTACTCCAGAGGTGACGGTCGCGGTAAGGGTCACGGTTTGATTCAGGTTCGCGGTGCTGGGATTCGCGGTCAGCGTGGTGCTCGTGGTGCTTTCATTGACAACCTGCTGGCTCAAACCCGCCAAACTCGAGTTGAAGTTGCCGTCCCCGCTGTAGACCGCGGTGATACTGTTAGTCCCGACTGCTGCGAAAGAAGTCGAAATTGTGGCGACGTCGCTCCCGTTTAGCGCAGTGCTGCCGAGCGCGACGCTTCCATTCATAAACGTCACGTTGCCGGTGGGCGTGCCGCTAGTGTTTGAGAAAACCGTGGCGGTGAAAGTGACAGACTCATTGGGCGCGGAAGGATTCGCCGATGAAACGAGCTGCGTGGTCGTGCCCGCCGGATTGACTTGCTGGGTGAATGTAACGCCACCGTGCGGCTGATAATTGGCATCTCCGGAATAGATCGCGGTGATTGTGTCCGACCCCACCGGCAAAGCCGATGTCGTAACCGATGCCTGCCCGCCTGCCAGCGTCCCAGTACCAAGCACTGTGCTTCCATTCTGCAAGGTTACGGTACCCGTAGGCTCCATCACACTATTTGACACGCTTGCCGACACGCTCGTGATAAACGTAACCGGTTGTCCGAAGGCCGCTGCGGAGGTGGAAGACTCGATGTTGATGACCGTGCCCCGAGTGTTCAGGAGCACACTGACCGTGTTGCTGGAGCTATTCGCCACTGCGAGGTCTACAGCTCCGTCTGCATTGAAGTCTCCGACTGCTGCGGAGGACCCAAGCCATCCTGTTCCGAACAGTGTGGGAGCGGCGAAGGTGCCGTCTCCATTGCCCAGCAACAGGCTTACCGCGTTTCCGGCAGAGCTGCCCAGGGGAGTGCTCGTCAGAGCGAGGTCATAATTGCCGTCGCCATTGAAATCCGCAGCAACGATTGAGGATGGATTCGCGCCGGCAGGATAGATAGTAGCGGCCTGGAAGGTTCCGTCGCCGTTGCCCAACAGTACGCTCACATTCTGGGTTCGAGAGTCCGCAACCGCCAGGTCAAACTTGCCATCTTTATTGAAGTCTTGCACTGCTACCGAGAGTGGGATGCCACCGGTGCCGGTCGGGAAAGTTTTCTGGGCCTGAAACGTGCCATCGCCGTTGCCCAACAGCACGCTGACATTATTGCCGCTCTCATTTACGACTACCAGGTCGAGCTTCTTATCTCCATTGACATCCGCCAGCACCACCGACGCAGGGCCGGTACCCACCGTGTAATTGACTGCGGCTTTGAAGGTGCCGTCGCCATTGCCCAGCAACACGCTCACCGAGTTACTGAGGAAATTGGCAACCACGAGATCCTGATTGCTGTTGGCATTGAGGAGTCCCTGGGCAATCGAAACCGGCTGATTGCCGACGGAAAAGTTCGCGGGAGACTGAAAGGTACCGTCTCCGTTTCCTAACATGATACTGACGGTGCCAGGCGTATTGTCATTCGCAATTGCCAAATCGGGTTTTTTATCGCCGTTGAAATCACCCACCACCAATGCGTCGGGGTTGGTAGTGCCGGTCGAGTATTGAAGCGGTCCCTGGAATGAACCGTCTTTATTCCCAAGAAGGATGGTGATCGTTCCCGCGCTGCTGTTCGCTACCGCCAAATCCGGAATACCATCTCCGTTAAAGTCGGCCTTCACCACTGCGCCGGGGGTTGCACCTGCCGGATAGTCCGTGCGCGCCTGAAAGGTTCTGCTCTTGCCGCTGCTCAAGAGCACACTCACGCTATTCCCGCCGGAATTCACAACAGCCAGGTCGTAAATATGGTCGTTGTTGAAATCTCCTGCTACTACGGAATAGGGAATGTTCCCAGTGCCGACATTGAGTTGACCCTCGAACGTACCGTCCCCTCCTCCCCACAGAACGCTGATAGCATTCCCGTCTCCCGCCGACACCGCTAAATCCAGGTTCCCATCGCCATCAAAGTCGTTCACCGTTACTGCGGTAGGGAAGGGACCGGTGGGGTAATCCACATGGGTTTGAAAGCCGCCGTTTCCTTTGCCAAGCAGTATGCTGACGGTGTTGCCCGCCTGATTTGCCACCGCGATATCCAGGTTGCCGTCACCGTTGAAGTCGCCGACCGCGATCGAAACCGGATTTAAGCCCGCCGTAAACTGGAACTGATTCTGGAACGTGCCGTTCCCGACACCTCCGGTTCCATTTCCCAGAAACACGCTGACTCCGGAGGCAAGGGTGTTGTTATTGTTCGCTACAGCCAGGTCAAGAATGCCATCGTTATTGAAGTCGCCCACTGCGACTGAAGTTGGACCGGTCCCAGTGTTGTAATGCACCTGCACATTGAACGTTCCATTGCCCTTGCCGAGAAGTACACCCACGGTACCGTCGATGGTGTTGGTCACTACCAGGTCAAGATTTCCATCGTGGTTAAAGTCGCCCACAGCGACGCCTTGGGGCCCAGTTCCGGTGGCTGTATCGATCTTCGGCTGAAAGGTCCCATCGCCATTTCCCAGTAGCACGCTCACTGTGTTGCTACCTGAATTGGTCACCGCGATGTCAAGATGCCCGTTTCCGAAATCTCCAACTGCAACGCCCTTGGGAATGCTTCCGGTTGTATAGGTTACCGCCGGTTTAAAGGTGCCATCGCCGTTGCCTAGCAGAACGCTGATCGTGTTTGCAGTTGAATTGGCTACGACAAAATCGAGGTTGCCGTCATTATTGAAATCTGCTGCCGCCATCGCCTGGGGATTCGTTCCAGTGGGGTATTGCGGCGCCTCCAGGAATTGGCCGTGGGCTAGAACGGCCCCAGAAAGCAGATAAAGCACAAGTCCAGTAAGTGTGTGCTTATTCATGAAACACCTCAACAATTTCTTTAATGTCCAAGATGGGAGTTGACGCACACTTCGGCCACACAGCTGGTTCGTCTGTGTCCGCTGGCGAGTATGAAGGCCGCAATAGACGCGAAGCATCTGGGAGCACAATGCCGCCGAAAAAAACACTAGGGGAGTAAATTCTGAGGGAGTATCGCCTTTACCGGCTGCGGGGGAGTGGGACTGTTTTGGCAGCGTTAAGGCTCGGCAAGCATACCGCGATCTCTACTTAATTAGCAATAACCCATTTGGCGTAGTCCGATTCAAATGCGAGAGCTAGCCAAGAAAGTTCCCCTTCAACATCTCGCATACAGCAAATGAAAAAGGCCCAAATCGTCGATTTGGGCCTTGGGTTCAGACGTGCGGGTGATTGGGGGGTGGGCTGTTACAACCTTACTTCCCCGCGCTGCCTGCACCCTGTGGCGGAGCGGATAACTGCTGCTCCACAACTTGACGCAGTGTGGCATAGTCTAATGCCCCACTCATGAAGTGACCATTGATGAAAAAGCTGGGCGTGCCATTCAATCCCAGCCGTACGCCTTCCTTGCGATCTTTATCAACAACCGCGGCTTCCTCGCCTGAGTCCAGGCACTTGTCGAACGCGGCGCCATCTAGCTTCAAGTTCCGGGCTTCTGTTTTAAGCTGTTCCATCTCGAGTCCCTTGCTACGGAACAACTCGTCGTGGAACTCCCAGAACTTGCCCTGTTTGCCGGCGCAGCGGGTTGCTTCCGCGGCCTTCTCGGCCCGCGCATGCATGGGCAGCGGGAAGTCTTTGTAAGTAAATGTGACCTTATCGCCAAAATCGGCCTGCAACTTCTTGAGATCGGCAGCCACCTTCTGGCAGTAAGGGCACTCATAGTCCGCGAACTCGACCAAGGTCACGGCCGGTTTCTCCGGACCAATCTTCTCCGCGTCCTTCGTATCTACGATCGCGCTCGGGGGCGCGAGAGTAACGTAGACATCGGTCGAGGCACGCAATGCCTTTACATAAACCGCCAGCGCTTTGTTGGTGCGCAGTTCGCGAATCTTCTCCAGGACTTTTGGCCGCACCACCTCAAACGGCTGGTCGGTCTCCACTCCTTCGTAGTAGACCTTCATCTGGTCTTCGCTGGGATCTTTAATGTGCGATTTGATATCGCGGTCAACCAACTGATCAAGAGTCAGACCCTCGCTCTTGGCTTTTTGCTCAAGCAATCTTTTGTCGATGAGTGCGTCCAGCGCCTTCTGTTCCGCTTGGTAGTAGGTGTAGTGTGCCGATAAGAGTTTGGCTGACTCTTCCTGTTCGAGCTCCGCCATTGTTACTTTTACTCCGCCGACGTTGGCTACCACTTCGCTGTCAGCCTGAGCAAGTGCGCTTCCTGTGCTCAGTAACGCCAGAGCGGCGCCCAAGCCAAACTGTAGAACCTTTCCTGAAACTGACATGAGATCCCCCATCTCATTTGGATTTAAGACAAAACTCATTATAGTGGCTCGCCAGGAAGCGGATGACCTCTCTTTCTGGCGAGCCGGTCTTCAAAAACCAAGTGGAGCCAGGTTCGGCCCACATGATCTGGTTAAGCTACGGAACTAGTCGCCTGTTCCGCAGGTGCACTGACCCCTGCCGCTGCCATCGAGCTGAATGGCAAAGCACTGGCCCTGGAGACGCGAAACTTCAGCGGCGCTGAGCGTGGCATCTTGCGACGCGGTCTCAGTGATCGTGAAGTTGCTGTTCTGAATGTGAGTTCCCCAGCTGCGAACCGAAGCTGTCGGAGCGAGGCTGGTCGGGTAGGCTGGGCAAACGCCAGCGCGGGTCGGGATCGGAACGATCTTGACCACGCCAGTGCTCAGAACTACGCCAGTCAGCGGGTTGCCGGTCAGGTCGGTGTTCACGGAAAGTGTACGCAGACCATCGGGACTCACGAAGCAGCTGCAGCACTCAGACAGTTCCTGGTTCGGATCGAACACGAAGATAGCAGCGCAGAGGCTACCACCGGCCGTGCCAGGATTGGTGATGCGGGTCGTTCCATCGGGAGCGCCGGCGGTGTTGGCGTTCGCGAAGTAATCAACCTTCAGGGTGTCGGGACCGGGAGTTGTTGCTGCCGCCGCGTACCCGGCACAGAGTGCCAGAGCGAGCATACAGACTACGAGCATTGTGGTTCGACGCATTATTGTCCTCCTTGGATTTACGCCGCCAAGCTGGGGAGGGGTTATGCTCGGCTTTCGTGGCGCATCCGGTACTCTACCTGAAATTCGCGCCGTCACAAGTCCCCAAATACACTAACCCAATTTCATTAACCCCGGCAAAACCCTTGCTGCAAGCCGACTTCACGCCCTCGGACCCACGATCTTGCCGATAATCCCGGAACGGGTCGAAACGCTCATCTTCACCATCACCAGCCGAATAAATGCTTTTACCGTATTAGGGCTGATCTTCATCCGCTGCGCAATCTCCTTGCTGGTAAAGCCCTCAAGAAGGAATTGCACCGTTTCCTGTTCTCGCGCGGTCAGGCCAAAGCGCTCGGAAATCTCTGCGATGGTGACCGCTTCGTTACTTTTTCTTTCCAGCATCACCACCAGCAGCCCCCCATTCGAACCGTTCTTATGGGTCACCGCCACGTCCAGCGGAAACGAACGGCAAACATAGGTTCGTCTGGCTGACTGAAACTCACCTACCAACCCGGACCGCGAGCGTCTTTCCAGCAAATTGCAACGCACTTTGTTCGCGAGCCAGACATCGAGATTGTTGATTTTTTCTGGCTGGTCTGGAAAGGTGAGGATTTGCAGCACCTCGGCATTGGATGCCACGACGCTTAACGACGTATCCACTACAATCAGACCCGGCCGGGCCGGAGCAGTATGCACTGATTTCCCCTTTTCAGGCTTCGGGGCCACAGTTCCCCTCCGCCTCCACAGTTAGACTTGGCCTTAAGCGCAGCCTTTAATCGGGGTCTATTACCCTGCTTTGAAGCGGCAAAGCCCACAAATGCGCGTTCCTTGCGCTGTTCTAACCAGCAATTCACGTATGTATTCGGAGCAGGTTAACGCTTTCCTTGGGGTAGGAAAGATCCCGCACTTCCCTGAGGGCATGGGAAGTCAGTGACATTCTGCCACAGAACCAGCCATTGTCAAGGCTAATTCTAATTTTTTCGCAGCACGGCAAAATATTCTTGTGAAACTAGCCAATACGAACTACTCCATATGGATTAATATTGATCGGATCTTGCAGTTAGATGAAGCTTCTTGCACAGTCGAGACCGGATCGGAACGACCCCGAAGGAACTAACGCTTTCGGCGGATAAAGAACTACGCCATTGGTTGAGACCAATCGCATTCATTCCGAATGGATGCATGATTGTTGGATGGTAGAATTGGCCGCCGGCTCGTGCAAACTACGGCCCGATGTGTGGTTCACACCGCATCGACATCGATGGAGATGGTGATATTTCGAATGAAGTCGATCAATCTTGTCACTTCCGTTATCTTGCTGGTCATCTCGCAGGCATTTTCCCAAGCCAAGCCTGAGGCCGCTTCTTATTTGAAAGAGGCCCAAGTCTCCGAAGCTGAGGGAACCGTTCATGTCGTCGCGAACAGTCCTCGCCCTTTGCAGCAAGTGCTGGATGCGCTCTACAAGAAATATGGCTGGGCAGTCGACTACGAAGATCCACGGCTTACTTCGCAACTGGACCTCGTTGATGTCGCCGACCCTGTGACCCACGCTCCGCATGCGCAGACACTCCCGGCGGGCGGAAAATTTACCGTCGATTTTCCCGCCGTCTCTATAGCACCGCCTCCTCCCGCGTCCACGCAGACTCCGGCTGATTCCACAAAGCCTGCTGCGGCCTCGACTGTTTCCGCCCAGCCCGTGTCCGGAGAAGAAGAGAAGATGGTTCGCCTGATAGTCGACGCCTACAACACGAGTGATAATCCAGGACGTTTTGAAGTGCGAAAAAATGGCGAGGGAAATCTCGCTGTCGTCGGCACCGCGGCCCGCGACGCGAAAGGTCAGATCTTGCCGCAGAAGCCGATCTTCGATACTCCACTGACCGTCGTGCGCCGCCAGAGGACCGCGACGGAAACGATTGAGTTGCTTTGCCAGAAGCTTACGGCATCGCGCGGCGCCAAAGTCGCCATCGGA
This sequence comes from uncultured Acidobacteriaceae bacterium, assembly GCA_963808195.1. Taxonomy (GTDB): domain Bacteria; phylum Acidobacteriota; class Terriglobia; order Terriglobales; family Acidobacteriaceae; genus Sulfotelmatobacter. The sequence goes on from CAWEEW010000001.1 coordinate 639,236, forward strand.
GTGAATCCGCGCAACCTGCTTGATCACACGCCCGTGACCGTTGGGGCATCGAAGGCACCGGCGCGCGATCTTTTGAGGCAGACCTTAACCGCGGCCCACTGCAATTGCTATTTGCGAGTCGTTTTCGATCCAACTTCGAAGGGTTTTTACGTGAGCATCCATTCGATTCAGGTTCCCAAAAGTGTGACGAAAGGTCCGGCCTGAACCGCGCTTCAGTCCCCAAAATCTACTTGCTAGGAAGAGGCTCATGCAACAGCCATTCAAATAGCCATGTAGCCACTACCGCGCCTAGCGTTTGCGCCAGAAGGAACGCTGGTACATCGATGGGTCGAATTCCAGCAAAACTGTCGGTGATGGATCGCGCAACCGTGACGGCCGGGTTTGCGAACGAGGTCGAGGCCGTAAACCAGTAGGCCGCGACAATGTAACTTGCCACGCCAACTGAAACTGCCATTGCCGACTTCACCCTCAAGCAGCCCCAGATCACGCACAGCAATCCGAAAGTCGCGACGAATTCGCTAACGAACTGAGCGATCCCTGAACGCTCGTGATGCGATAACGAATACATCTCTTTGCCAAACATAACGTGCGCGAGAAGCGTTCCCAATACTGCTCCAACAAATTGAGCCGCAACGTAAGGCGCTACTTCTTGCCACGGCATAAGCTTGCGAAATCCAAAAGCCAGGCTGACCGCCGGGTTGAAGTGCGCGCCTGAAATGGAGCCGAACGCCAAAATTAGTGCGACCAAGATCGCTCCAGTGGCAATCGTGTTCGCGAGCAAGGCCAGCGCGATGTTTCCTCCGGCCAGTCGCTCAGCCATGATGCCGGAGCCAACCACAGCAGCAACGAGGAAGGCGCTACCTAGAAACTCAGCCGTCAGTCTGGCAGACAGAGTGAATTTCATTGGTGACCGATCTGGTCGATCTCTTTCTTGATTGCCAGCTTGTCGATAGTAGCGAGAGGGAGGCAGAGGAACAGAGCGATGCGGCGTTCGAGGGTCATGAACGCGTCACGGTATGCACGCTTGATTTCCTCTTCCGTGCCACGAACCGCGGCCGGATCGGGAACTCCCCAGTGAGCCGTCAGAGGCTGGCCCGGCCAAAAAGGGCAAACCTCTTTCGCGGCGTTGTCACAGACCGTAAAAACGAAATCGAGTTTGGGGGCGTCTGGCTTCGCGAACTCGTCCCAACTCTTGCTCCTGAGACCATTCGTCGGCAAATGGGCACTTTCTAACTCCCGGATTGCTTCCGGTTCGAACTGTCCCTGAGGGATGGCTTCCAGCGCTGTAGGCAGTAAAGTTCGGTCGCCCTTTGTAGTTCATGATCGCCTCACCCATGATGGAGCGAGCCGAGTTGCCGGTGCATAGGAACAACACGTTATAGTGCCCTTGCATAGTGCTTCCTCACTGGCAGCAGGTTGACCCGCAGCAAGGCTCAGTGCTCCTCGGCTTTACGGCCCGGACGAAGGCACTCATGATCCTGCCATCCACCTGCGGCGCGATCGCGTCAACGTCAATGTTCTGGCCCGCTAGAAATTCGCGGGCGTCATCCACGTTGTAAACGCGGGTTGGTTCAAGGTCTATTTGCTCAAATCCGGCGGCAGCAAGCTTGGTGCGGTAGTCGTTCTCTTCTAACGATCCCGCTACGCAGCCAACCCAAAGCAGAAGGCTCTTCCGAACCTCCGGCAGCATCTCGCCGCGAGTGACCACGTCCGACACAGCGAACCGTCCACCCGGCTTGAGCACGCGGAATGCCTCGCGCAGAACCGCGTCCTTATCCGAGGATAGATTGATCACGCAGTTTGAAATGATCACGTCCACAGAGTTGTCGGGCAGCGGTATGTGTTCAATCTCGCCCTTCAAGAACTCCACGTTCGTGGTACCTGACTTGCGCTTGTTCTCTTCGGCGAGCGCGAGCATTTCATCCGTCATGTCGAGCCCGTAGGCTTTCCCGGTCGGGCCTACTCGCTTCGCGGAAAGCAACACGTCTATGCCGCCACCGGAGCCGAGGTCCAGCACCGTCTCTCCCGGATTGAGCTTCGCCAGAGCAGTCGGATTCCCGCAGCCGAGCGAGGCGAGCATTGCCTCTTCGGGAATCTGACCTGCTTGCGTCGCGTCGTATAGATTCGACGTGATCGGATCACAGCAACCGCTACTGGCAGTCGCTCCGCAACAAGAACTGCCGCCAGCTTTCACGCGCCGCGCGGCCTGTCCATACTTCTCTTTAACCACTTCCTTGATGTCTGTGGTGCTCATGAGCTCTCCTTATTTGCAAAGTCGAACGATCTGTTCGGGCTTGACGGCCTTGTTTCGAGTGCAGCACTCCGCGTACAGGAACTGAAGCAACTCCTGAAGTGCGTCCGTGTTGGCGGTGTATCGGAGGAACGTGCTTTCGCGCTGAACGCGGACTAAGTCCTCGCCTTTGAGTTTTTCAAGGTGGTGAGACAGGGTGGAATTCGGGATCTCTAGCTCGTCCTGAATTTCGGTGACGACCAGGCCGTCTGGGTGAGCCGAAAGTAGCAATTGCATGATCCGTAAGCGCGGTTCCGAACCCATTGCGGAAAGCATGTCCGCCAGTTTTGCAACTTTGTCCGGCGGTTTGGCAGCTTGGACGCTAGGCATGTTTCTATATTTGCAGAAATATAGTTACGCCGTCAAGAAAAAAGCCGCCCGGAGCTATGCTGCGCTACGACGGGCGGCTTTATGCCCCCTCAGCTTTGGCAATCTGGCCTAGATGCAGTGGAGCAATTCTCGGCATTCACACTGGATTTTGGCGCCATGCACTTCTACGTGCATTAAGGCCCTCCCGCGAAACTACTAGTTCGCCGGAATCCAGATTTGGGGCAGCTTAATGCAAGTAGCCGGCAGTCTCCAATAATTACCAAGGTCGATTGCTTGATGTAGGCGCGGGAAACCTCGCAACGTTAACCGCCGAGAGTGCGAGAATCACCAGCGCCAGGCTTTCGCCGTGAGGAGCTCAAATAATAATGAACAGCCGGAGTGACGACAAGTGAGAGCGCCATTGAAATCAGGATACCGCCGATCACTGCGATCGCAAGCGGCTGCAACATTTCCGATCCCGAACCCAACCCGAGTGCTAGCGGGAACATTCCAGCCACAGCGGCCATTGCGGTCATGACGATCGGCCGCAGCCGCCGCCGCCCTGACTGAATCAACGCTTCGCGGGGCGGCATGCCCAGCGCAATGAACCGGCTTTCCGCATCGAGCAGTAGAATCCCGTTCTTCGCCACAATGCCGATCACCATGATGAGACCCATAAATGACGCGATGTTGAAAGCAGTATTGGTGATCAATAGCGCGATTACTACGCCCGAGGTTGAGAGCGCCGCAGAAGCAATGATGGCCACAGGGGCGGCGAAAGCGCGGAACTCAAACAGCAGCACCGTAAACACGAGCAGCAGCGCGAGTATCAAAACTTTTGAGAGATCGTGGAATGACTGCTGTTGTTCCCGGTAAGTTCCTCCATATTGCACGCGAACGTCACTGGGAAGATGAAGATTGCTGACCGCTCCCTGAACGTTGGCGATCGCAGTCCCCAGGTCGACACCTTCGAGACGGGCGGTAACGCTAACGTACTGCTGTAGGTTTTCTCGGCGAATCTCGCGCTCGCCGGGATTGGAATTGATGGCGGCCAGTGAGGCGAGCGTGGCGGTGTGGCCCAATGCGCTGTTGATGAGCGTCGAGCCGAGATCGGCGGCGTTCTGGCTCTCGGCACCCGGGAAGCGCACGCGCACTGTATAAGGACGGTTCTTCACAACCATCGGCGCCGAGGCGGGCACGCCTGCCACCAACGCCGCAGCATCGGTCGCCACCTCCTGTGCGGAGAACCCAGAACGCGTCGCCACGGTGGGATCAACCTGATAAGTTATCGCGGGGCCACTGATCGTGTTCTCGATTCCATTCAGAACATCAACCACTCCATTCACCTTTCTGATCGCATCGGCGACCCGCGGTGCGACATCGCCGAGTTCTTGCGCGTTTTGCGAAAAAAGATTGATGCGCACGGGCTCAGGCTCGTTAGACAGGTCGCCAACCATGTCGCTCAAAATCTGCACGAAATCGACCTTGAGCGCCGGTTCTTCACGGTTGATCTGCTCGCGTAGCTTCGATGTGACTTCATCAAACTTGGCGCTTGGTTTGAGTTTCACCGTGAAGTCTCCACGGTTGGCCTCGGTGACGGCGGCAAGCCCCAGTTCGAGTCCCGTACGGCGGGAAGTGTTCACAACGTCGGGACTGCTTTTGAGTATGGTCTCGACGTGCTCCAGCATGCGGTTGGTTTCATCCAGTGAGGACCCGGCGGGTGCCCAGTAATCGAGCACAAAACCACCCTCTTCCATCTCGGGGAGCAGATCGGTGCCGAGCGCTTTGTAGCAGAAATACGAGACGGCAATCAGCACCGCACATCCACCCACAAGCCAGATCGGACGACGGATCACTCGCTCCAGCACGTGCTCGTACCACGCGATGACGCGTCCGAAGCGGCCGCTCATGGTGGTATCTTCAGCGGCGAGGAGCCGCTGAAGTTCCTCGGCACTATCCTTGGGCGGAAGAAGATGTTTATCGGGAGCGTTGCGGCGCACCAGAATGCCGCTCAGTGTCGGCGTCCAGGTTAGCGCCAGCAGAAGCGACGTTGCGAGCGCGACGGTCATTGTGATCGCCAGTGCGCTGAAGAATACGCCGGTAACACCCGCAATTGTGATAAGCGGGACAAAGACGACGATCGGAGTGACGGTTGATCCAATCAGTGGCTTCGTTATCTCGCGCAAGGCGCTGCGAACGGCAGTGGTGCGGTCCTGTCCAGTGTCGCGGTGCAGGACAATGTTTTCGACCATCACGATTGCGTCGTCGATAACGAGACCGACGGCCGCTGCGAGTCCGCCAAGCGTCATCAAGTTGAATGTTTCGCCCATAAGACGGATTGCAATGAACGTAACCGCGATGGTGATCGGAATGACAAGTCCCGCGATCAGAGAACTGCCCCAGTCGTGTAGGAAAGCGATGAGAACGACAGATGCAAGAATGATGCCAATGATGATCGCGTCTCGTACGCTCTTGATCCTTGCGCGTACTAGGCCTGACTGATCATAAAACGGTTCAATTTTGATACCTGGCGGCAGGCTCTTCTCTATGTCGGCCATCTCTTGAGCGACTTCATCGGCGACGGCCACAGTGTTGCCGGTCGGCTGGCGGTTGATGTTGATGAGCACGGCGGGCAAGCCGTTCGCATGAACGATGGTGTAGACCGGTTCTACTGAAGGCGTGACCTGCGCGACATCGCCAATGTGGACAGGGGCTCCGGCTTGCGTGGTCTTGACGACGACCTGCGTGAGTTGTGCTGCCGACTGCACCTGCCCACTAACCAGCCCCAGCACGAGCTGGTGGTTCTGCTGCAGCAACCCGGGCGAGTCAATCATGTTAGTGCGCGCAACGGAATCGAGAATGTCCTGAACCGTTATGCCAGTAATGAGCAACCGCGCGGGATCGGGAGCGATCCGGTACTCAGGAACTTGTCCGCCCTGGATGACCACTGTGGAAACACCATCGAGGTGCGAGATGCGGGGCTTGATCGTGTAGTTGGCAATATCCCAGAGATCGGTTTGCAGAACCGTTTTCGAGGTCAGGCTGTAGCCGAGAATAGGAAAGCTGGCGAACGTGAGCCGGTGCGCGTCGATCTTGACTGTCGGAGGCAAGCTCGGCTGCACGCGTGCGATCGCCGCCTGAACGTATTGGAGCGTCAGGATCATGTCGACGTTCCAATCGAAGAAGACGTCCACCTCGGCGGAGCCGCGGCTGGTGACAGATCGCACGGACTGCATCCCTGGGATCGCGCTCATTGCTTCTTCCACGGGGCGCGTGATCATCACCTGCATTTGTTCGATCGGCATCACGCCATTATCGATTGCGATCACCACACGCGGGAAATTCGTCTCAGGGAACACTGCGATGGGGACCTGCGTAGCGCTGTAAACGCCAATGATGGAGAGGACGATGATACCGAAGATGATCGGCTTGGCGTGGCTCGACACCCACGCGACGGGTTCGCGCGGGTGCGACATTAGTCTTTATCCCCCGGCTTGGATTTATCGCTCTGGGACGGTGTTGACTTTAGCGATGCGGGAATTACTTTCGAGCCATCGGGCAATCCATAGGCACCGACTGTGACGATCCGCTCGCCCGATTTGAGACCGGAAGTGATTTGTGTGAGCTGCTGTTCTGTGTCGACGATACCAGTCTGCACGGTCGTATCATGCGCAATCGAGCCGTTATCGACCACCATCACGTGTGCACCGTCTGCGGTCTGCACGAGCGCCATACTAGGAACGGCGAGTGTGTTCTTGAGCGCGCTGGAGACGATATCGAGTTTCGCCGCTGATCCTGGCCGCAGAGCGCCGGACTTGTTTGCCACCGAGACCCAGATTTCTACCGTGGTGCTATTGGGATCGATTGCCGGGCTAACGAGCGTCACTTTGCCACTCACAGTCTTTTCAAGGTCTGCGACAGAAATCGTCGCCGCATCCCCGACTCGCAGCTGTTGTGCCCCCGTCTGCGGGATATGCGCCTTGGCAACGATGGTGTCCATGTCCATTACTGTGAGAAGCGCCGTGCCCGGCGCTGGAGTCTCACCGACGTAAAGAGGACGGTCTGTAACTGTCCCATCTATGGGGCTGCGCACCTGGGTGTACGAGAGCTGCACTGCGGATCCTGCATACTTGCCTTGCGCCGATATAAGCTGCCCTTTCGCTGCAGCCATCGACTGCTGCTTTGTAATGGCCTGTACGGATTGCAGATGTTGTTCACTCAAGTCGTACTGCGCCTTCGCCTGCACGTAAGCAACCTCAGAGGCGTCGAGGTCCTTGCGCGCGAGTGCGCCCTGCTGGAAGAGTTTGCGACGACTTTCGACCAGCTTCGTGTTGGCGTCGAGGTTCTGCTTCGCTTGTGCTACGTCGAGCTCAGCTTTCATGACTTCTTCAGGAATTCCGGCTTTGGTGCTTGTCTCGTAAGCGGCCTGCGCCTGTGCGAGAGCCCCCTTGTTATCCTCCACGGCGGCAGCTATGTCCTTATTCTCCAGCAGGGCGAGCAATTGTCCTTTGTGGACAGCGCTCCCGCGCTGTACGTACCAGGCTGCGATCGGCGAGACCACCTTCGGCGTTAGCGCGGCTTCTGCATGCGGCCATAGTACCGCGTAGGCGGTGATGTGCCGGGACAGATCACGCAACTCGACCACTGCCGTTTGCACCGGCACTTCTGGTTTCACTTCTTTTTCGCTCTCGCCCGAGTGGCACGCCGACAGGAAACCGGCGAGTGCCAGGATCGGGAGGACGATTGTAAACTTCGCGTTCAGCCTGATCATGGATTGAGCGTGCCTGTGAGAGTTTGCAGATTTGCGAGTGCCACGTGGTAACGCAACTCGCCATCATCGTAGGCATTTCCCGACAAAGTGAGCGTGTTCTGCGCATCGACCACTTCAAGAACTGTTGCTTCGCCCCCGCGATAGCGAGCTTCGATCAGGCGCAGGCTGTCGGCAGCCAGCGCCGCAGACTGTCGCAGGGAATCGAGTTCCGAAAGTGAAACCCTCGCCTCTGCATACAACGACTGCATCTGGGCAAGCAGCGTCTTTTGCGCGGTTGTTAGCTCCAATTGCGCCTGTCGGCGCGCAAACTCCGCCTGCTGCACATGGGCATGCGTTGCACCCCAATTCCACACGGGCACAGTCAGCGTGGCGGCGGCAGCATAGCCCACATTCCGAATACCATCGATCCTCCAACCTACGCGAGTCGAGTCCAAGCCGTACCAGTAGTCGAACCCCAGCGTCGGCAGGTACGCGCTGCGCGCGGAGCGAACTTCATAATCAGCGGATTGCCTTGCGGCAAGCGCTGCCGCCAGGTCAGGATTGCTCTTCCGCGCCTGGACTGCAAGTTCATCCATTGTAGGCAGCGGGGTTGGAGTGGAGAGGTCGTCGGCAATCGAGAAGTTCTGGTTGAAATCTTTAAACAAAAGCAGCGCCAGGTCGAGCCTCGCGTTCTCGACCGCCAATTCGGCTTCCTGGAACGCACGTTGCTTGTCATTGGCTTCTATCTGGGCTTTGATCACATCCGAATGCGCGACTTCGCCGCCGGCTTCCAATTCCTCACTCACTTTCAGAAAGTGCTGCGCTTCTTCCCGCGCACTTTGCGAAGTGGCAAGTTTGCGTTGCGCAACCGCAAGTCCGTAGAACCGGTGTACGACCACAACCGCTAGGCCCCGTTTCGCGATCTCCAGCCTGGCTTTAGCGACGCGAGCGTCCGCTTGCGTACGACCATAGTCATAGGCCAGTGCAAGGCTGAGGTCTTGGTGCACGTTTGCCTGGCCGATGTATTCGTGCACGGCATTGTTCGCAATGAAAATGGGAGTGCCACCGAGGGACGCTGCGCTCGGTGTTCCCGTGCCTTGCGTGTATAGATATTGCGCTTCGCCCTTCACATTAGGCAGAATTGCGGAGCGCCCGATCGTAATATTCGCATTTGCGGTTCCGTACGCGGTGCGCGCAGCCCCGAACTCAACCGAGTTTTGCTGCGCGCGCCTCATTGCTTCATCTAGTGTGATGATGGGTGGGGAAGGGGCTGGGGAAGTTTGTGCGATCACGAAGCTGCTGAACAACGCGAGCACGACGATGAGGTTCCAAGTTGCGCGCAACATACGTATCTGGCGGAGGCATGCCATTTAAAGCTGCTTTCTTTCCTGACAGTAAACGCCAACACCTTAAACGAACCTTAATCGCACGTTTGACCCATACCGACCTGTGGCAGCGGCTTTTTGAGTGCGTCGTAAGCAGGAACGACGTTAAGCTTCGGCTAAGGTTACGTTGCTCATAATGACGCCATGAAAAAGACCGTGTTGCTCACACTACTGGCGCTGGCAGCCTCAGCATCCGCGCAGAACTATAAGGTCACAAACAAATTCATCCTCGGTGGCGAAGGTGGATGGGATTATCTGACCTACGATACGCAAGGACACCGCCTGTTCATCACGCGCGGTGATCACGTGATGGTCATTGATCCGAAAGATGGCAAGCAGATTGGAGACATCCCGGCGCACCGCTGCCACGGTGTCGCTCTCGACTACGATCATCATCGTGGCTTCATCTCCAACGGTGGGGCTGGGACGATCACGGTCTTTGATCTGAGTTCTCTGAAGCCGATTCAAGATGTGCAGGTTGGCGAGAACCCCGACGCAATCATCTACGACAGACACACCAAGAAAGTCGTGGTGATGAACGGACGCAGCAAGAATGTGATGGTGGTCGATCCAAAGTTACTCAAAATCGAGGCTACGATCGATTTGACGGCGAAGCCGGAATTCGCCGCGGCTGATTCGGGTCACGTCTACGTGAATCTCGAAGACACAAGCCAAATCGCACAGATCGATTCCAAGACCTGGAAGCTGGAAAGTAAGTGGAAGTCCTGCGAATCACCCTCCGGGCTTGCCCTGGACGAAGAGAACGAACGACTCTTTTCAGTCTGCGACGGCCGGGTCATGAACGTACTGAATGCCAAAGACGGCAAGATAGCGGCCAGTGTTCCTATAGGCGAAGGGCCGGACGCGGCGGCATTCGATCCCGGCCGCAAATTGGCTTTCAGTTCCAATGGCCGCTCGGGCAACCTGACGGTCGTAAAGGAAGAATCTCCCAACAAGTTCACGGTGGCTGAGACAGTGGAAACACAACGCGGTGCGCGCACCATGGCACTTGATCCTCAGACAGGAATCGTGTATCTCGTCACGGCAGAGTTTGAACCCTCGACGCAACCCGGGCAACGTCCGACCATTAAACCAGGGACATTCACGGTTCTGGTAGTTGCGCCTCAGTAATCATGCATCAGAAACGGCGTGCGCAGGAGGACTCCTCCGGCACGATTCTGTGGGAAAATGAGCCCAGCGCTTCCAGTGCAGCGGGAATCCGAGAGGCTGGTTTTGCGAGCTCTAGTTGTCGAAGATGAGGTCCGACTGGGCAGCAATCTAAGGACCGGTCTGCAGCGCATCGCCGGCTTTGCTGTCGATGTCGCCGAAGACGGCGAGTCCGGACTGCATCTCGCTTGCTCCGAAAACTACGACGTCATCGTCCTCGATCTGATGTTGCCGAAGATTCATGGGTCCGATGTGCTTCGGCAACTTCGCGCCAACCATGTACGCACGCCCGTTCTCATCCTGACCGCTGTCGATGACAAATCCTCGATCGTTAACCTGCTTGAGCTCGGCGCCGACGATTACCTGGCGAAGCCGTTCGACATGGGTGAGTTCATCGCGCGCGCGAAGGCGCTTATCCGGCGCTCGCAGGGTCACAGTAGCCCGAAGCTCTCGCTCGGAGGACTCGAACTCGACATCAGCCGCCAAACCGTTTACCGCGACGGCACGCTCATCGTGCTCAAGGGGATGGAACTTCGCGTGCTCGAATATCTTATGCTGCACATGGAAGCTGTCGTCTCGAAAACCGAGTTGCTGGAACATCTTTATGATTACAACTGGGAAAAATTCAGCAATGTGATCGAGGTATACGTCTCAGGATTGCGGCGCAAGATCGATGAGGGCCGTGAACCCAAGCTGATCCACACTCTGCGCGGACAAGGTTATGTTCTGCGCGTCAACAAATGATTCGCACCTCACTCAAAACGCGTATTGTCTTGATGCTGCTCGCGGCACAGACTTTGTTATTGTGCATTGGGATCCTTGGTTCTCTCTGGTACACGCGGCGTCAGATCACCGCATCGGCGCGCACCAACTTGACCAGTCATCTTTCGGAATTGCTCTCCGAAGTGCATGAAAACGATGAACATCCCGGAACCCTGGAATTTGAGCCTGCGGCGCCCCCGAACCGCAGCGGGGAAGACCTTTTCGCCGTCCGTGATCAGGAAGGTCGCCTGTTGGCTGGTTCGGTCGATTGGATACCCGAAGCCGCGAGCGGTCGCGAGTTCTTCAGCTTCCGTTGGCAACATCGGAGGCATTATCTTGGATCTGCCTGGGTTCGCGCGCGTGTTCCCGACCAGGACGGTCGCGGGCCCCAGCTCTATGCGGATGTGTTCTTTGCTGCTCCAACTGCAGCCAGCACCTGGATGTTCCTGCGGGTTGCAGGCGTGTTGCTTTTGATCGGACTGGCGGTACTGGTCATTTCCGGTATCGCTTCATATTGGGCGGTGACTCGCGGACTCGTGCCACTGCGCGACCTTGCCTTGGAAGCGCAGAATGTCAATGAGCAGCAGTGGACACTGCAGGTTGTCCCCGAGTCGCGGAACTCGGAAGAGTTGGCGCCGCTCGTCCAGGCGTTGGAGTTGCTATTGCAGCGACTCCAATCGGCATTCGGGCGCGAGCGCCGCTTTCTTGCGGATGCAGCCCACGAACTGAAAACCAGCCTTGCGATCCAGCAATCCACGTTGCAGCTTGCCGATCGTGAGGGTCTCAGCGTCTCTGAATACCGCCATGCCATCGAGAGTGCTCTCGCGGATACCGCAAGAACTCACGCACTGGTACTCCGCATGCTGGAAGTTGCACGGGCCGAGAACCGGACTGGTGTGATTCCTAACCAGAGTACAAAGACGCTAGTGTCCACTTCCATGGTTGCAGCAATCGAGGAATTGGAAGCGGTTCGCCGTGCGAGGAATTTGGGGATCGAGTTCAATTGCAACACAGCTGCATGGGTATACGGCGAAGACGAACAACTCGCAACTGTCTGGCGAAATCTGCTCGATAACGCGATACAACACAGTCCGGCAGGCTCGACCATCGAAGTGACGATCGAGGTCCAGCCCACAATGGTGCGAGTATGCATCAAAGACAACGGAGAAGGCATTCCGAGCGAGCATCTTCCGCACGTCTTTGAACGCTTCTATCGCTGTGACAGCTCGCGCTCACGCGCTACAGGAGGATTTGGCCTCGGCCTCTCGATTGTCAAGGCGCTCGTTCTCGCATCCGGAGGAACTTGCGAACTCGAGAGCCTCCCCGGCTCTGGCACAAACGCCGTCGTCAAGCTCCGGCGCGCTCCCCATCAAGAGCAACAACCCACTTTAAGCCTCATGCATTCACAAGCTGGAGTGGAGATCTGAGCCTAACTTGAGCACATGGTTCACGAGCAGCCTAAAATCCGCCCTTGTGCTCCTATGATTCGTCACAGCTACTCGAATCGCAAAGCGACCGGATACACGCGTGCCTGAAGGAACGGCTACACCACTCTCTTGAATACGAATCAGAATCTCCTCGTTCATTCGATCGAGATTGCTCTCATCAGAGAGCCGCGGCTTGTAGCGGAAACAAACGACGTTCAGCTCGACCGGAGCGAGCAGCTGAAGGCGTGCGTTTTTCTTGATAAGAGAGACCAGGTATCGTGTCTGCTCAATATTTTGTTCGATCAGGCGGCCGTACTTGAGAGTGCCGTGAGTTTTGAGTGAGAACCAGACCTTCAGCGCTTTGAAATTCCGGGCAAGGTCGATTCCAAGTGCACCGAATTCCGCCCCTCGCGGAGCAACGCCGCGCCCTTGCGAGCTCAGATAACTGGGCGCTATCTGAAAGGCGCCGCGATGTGCTTCGCGATCACGAACCAGGACACAGCCAGCCTCAAAGGGGATGTACATCCACTTGTGAAGATCAAAACCGATTGAATCAGCTAGCTGCAAGCCCGCAACCTTGTTACGCCACTTCGGGGAGAGCGTCGCCAACGCTCCAAATGCTCCGTCGATGTGAAACCACAATCCTTCTCTCTGGCATATTGCCGCCAGTTCTTGGAGAGGATCCACGGCCCCGGTGTTAACCGTGCCGACGGTGCCAATGACACAGAATGGCGTTTTCCCGTTCTTCCGGTCCGCTCGAATCGCGCCCCGCAGCGCTGAGATCTCCATTCGAAACGAGGCATCAACTGGGATTCGCCGCAGGCAATCGTCTCCTAGTCCCATAAGTTCCACTGTTTTTTGCGCCCAGCTATGCGCTTCGGAGGAACAGTAAATAACCAAAGGAGCGTGAGTGTGATTCTGAAGACCCTCTTTCCTGACATCAAAGGGTGCTTTGGCGTGGCGGGCAACCGTCAGTCCAATAATGTTTGCGACCGTGCACCCGCTCGTCAGTACTCCTGAAGTTCCCTGCGGAAAGCCCAGCATGTCCGTTAGCCAGCTGACCACCTGCTCCTCAACGAGTGTCGCCGACTGATCGAAACCGCCGACCCATGAGTTCATCCCGGCGGCTAACATCTCAGCAAGCATGGCTACAGGTGTGCCGGTACCCATGACCCATCCCCAGAACCGAGGATGAATGTTGCCGGTGGGATAGGGTAGTATCTGTCGCCGGAAATCGGCATACACGGACTCCAGGGCACAAGGCTCGTGGGGCACGGGCCCGGAGAGACTCTGCTTCACCTCAGCCGGAACAGTCTGCCACGCTGGCCGTTCCCGGACAGAAGACAGGTAGTCCATCATGTCATCCAACATGCGGTGACCCAGTCGGCGTACTTCACCCCAGTTATCTGGATCCAGAGTCTCCTCGCGCGCGCGTCTGACCTGGGGAGACTTTGTCTTGGCGAAAGCTCTCTTTTTGGTCTTAACGATTGGCACATATTTGACGATAATCGTCCTTTAGACCACTGGCAAGCATGACTGGGTGGTGTCTGAAATGTGCGTTGACGCGGTCAGCAAAACTTGCGCCCTGTGTTTTGGAACAATGTCGGGGGTTGGTCTGGCGGTCTCTTCCATGCGGAGAGGAAGGCTCGGTAGGCAGCGCGAATGGAGCGAGTCAGCCGAGTCATGGTCATGCTAGGTGGTTTGCTGAATGACGATCCACGCGCTATGACAGGGCGGCTGCCTTCGACCTTGATGTTGATTTTCGATCCTGCTCCTGCAGAGTGAACACTCCCCCTCATCAAACACATTCGTTCTTTCCAATTGACATCCCGAGATAGTTTCATTTAGTTTACGGCGCATCGGCGAACGGGGTTTTCCGGGGGGGCAATCCTAGCCGCTACTTCCTCCTGAAACGAGCTAGTTGAACAATTACTTGGACTACGCCTCCGATGTGAGAGCGGGACATTGGCTTACATACGATTCGTTAGGGAGAAAATAAGTGAAAACACGGTACGTGCTTTTCGTTGCCACGCTAGTCGTTTTGACTCCCCTTTCTCTGTTTCCTCAAGGCGTCACAGGCACGCCACCGTTCGCGAGTTTCAGCGGGGGACCGTTTGACATTGTGAACAATGCCAATTTGAACGTGCATTTCACAATTCCTATCCTGAGTAAAGCCGGGCGTGGTGGGCAGGTCAACTACGGGGTAACTTACGATAGTTCGATCTGGGCGCCGACGGAAGGCTATTGGGTGCCAGCAACGTACACCGCCAACTGGGGATGGACCTCAGTCGGCCAGGCACTGTTCGGTTCGAACCAGGTTATACAGACGACCTTTACGTGCTTCATAATATCGAACGGCATTAGGCTAACCTTTAATTATTCCGGATATTACATTGGACCCTATACAGACTCCTCCAACACGCAACATCCCATGAACCCCACGGCGATCGTAACTCATACCGCGCAAAGTAATTGCGGTATCACGGCTGTTACATCGGGCAGCGCGACAGCGACCGATGGCTCGGGCTATACGGTTTCGGTGACAAACTATAATCACGTTGTCGTTACTGGGCGCAACGGCATCTCGATGAGCCCCGGTTCCATGACTGACTCGAACGGCAACGTGCTGAGCATGAATACATCTGGCAGCACAACAACGTTCACGGATACTCTCGGCGACACAGCTTTGACCGCTGTCGTAGTGAGCCCATTGAAGACCACTTACTCTTACTCGTCGGCTGGAGGCAATGTCCAATTCACCTTTAACTACACTCAACAGACCATTCAAACCAACTTTGGCTGCGCTGGCATCGCGGAATACCCGGCCACTCAGGTATATCTGCTGACAAGCATTGGTTGACCGGACGGCAGTCAATACTCGTTTACGTACGAGCAAACACCCGGGGAGGCTACTGGTATCGTTACAGGACGGATAGCATCAGTCACGCTGCCAACGGGAGGTACCATTTCTTACAATTGGTCTACGAACTCAATCGTCTGTGCGGACGGCACGCCAGGAAGCCTGGCGCGTACAACTCCCGACGGCACCTGGAGCTACGTGCACTCGGAGGGCGGAAGTACGTGGAAGACCTTGTTGACGGATCCTCAGGGAAACACGACCACCAGCAACTTCGCAGGATTGTATGAGACGCAGCGGGTTTACACTCTGAAGTCAGGCGGTACTCCGCTGACCCTCACGACCTGCTTCAACAAAAATTATGCAAGCTGTGCAACCACATGGCCGACCGCACAGATTACGCAGACGGACGTTTACAGCACCCTGGCCAATGGCAGCACTCGCCTCTCAGAAGTCCAATACAACACGTACGGCCTGGTCACGGATGATAAGGAATACAAATACGGGGTCACACAAGGGGCTGTGCCCTCCTCGACCTACCTTGTCCGTGAAACCGCCACTTCTTACGCGAGCCTGGGTAATGGAATCGTCAGCAGACCGGCATCGGTAACTACTTCCGACTGGAGCAGTGGCAAAGCGGTAACATTGGCGTCTTCCACCTACGGATATGACCAGACAACTCCCGCGACCACGTCTGGCACACCCAGTCATGTCTCTATTTCCGGCTCACGCGGAAATCTAACCACGCTCACGGCCACAACCAGCGGCACTGCCTCGCTTTCCAAGACCTTCACGTACTACGACACCGGGAACCTGAATGCCGCAACCGACGTGAACGGCGCACAGACCACCTACGTCTACGGCTCCGGATCGTGTGGAAACTCCTTCCCGACTACCATCAACGAACCCTTGAGCCTTTCCAAGTCCCTAATCTGGAACTGTACCGGCGGCGTAATTACACAAGTCACCGACGAGAATAACCAGCCCACAGCGCCTAGCTACAGCAGCGATCCGTTCTGGCGAGTTACTTCGATGACAGACCCGCTGAACAATGTCACAGCCTATAGCTATCCGAGTTCGACCACATTCGAAAGCGCAACGAACTTCGGCACCACTTCAACGTCGGATGTACTGGTCACAACCGATGGACTGGGACGCCAGATATTTTCCCAGACCAGGCAGGCACAGGGATCAACCGCCTTCGACTCGACTCAAGCCGTCTACGGTTCGACCAATGGAGTGGGAATGTTGACCACGGTATCGATGCCTTATGTCAACACTGCCGCGCAACCTGCTCCCAATGGAACTCCCGTAACCACAACCCAGTATGACGGCCTAGGCCGTCCGCTCACCATCACCGATGGCGGGGGCGGCACGGTCTCGTACCAGTATTTGAATAATGATGTGCTTCAATCGGTTGGGCCAACCCAAACTTTCCAAAAACAGCTTGAATACGACGGATTGGGAAGACTAACTTCGGTCTGCGAAATCACTACCGTTTCCGGGAGCGGCTCCTGTGGCCAGTCGAACCCGGCAACCGGATTTCTGACGAAGTACACTTACGACGCTCTGGGCAATCTGCTCACTGTCGCTCAGAACGCACAGCCTGGAGCAATAGGCGGATCGCAAACTCGAACCTTCACTTACGACGGTCTCAGTCGCATGGCTTCTGAGAGCAATCCCGAGACCTCTAATACTAGTCAGAACGGCACGACTACCTACGCCTACGACTCTTATCCTGGAATGCCGAACTCGGCAGGCGATCTTATTGCAATGCTTAAGCCGAATAGCGACGGCCAGTATTTCTACTACGATGCCTTACATCGACCCACTGATGTCGCATGGAGCGGCTCTGACGCTTACTATTGCAAGCGGTTTCGCTATGACAAAGTTTCTAACGGCACTCAGTCGCTGCCCCCGGGAACATCGATACTCAACCCCTTAGGGCGGATGGTGGAAGCGGACACCGATAACTGTAGCTCGTACACGGCATTGACCGACGAATGGTTCAGCTACGATGCCGATGGGCGCCCAACTGATGTCTACGAATCTACTCCTCACTCCGGCGGCTATTACCACGCTACGGTCGGCCCGAATTACTGGGCGAACGGCGCCGTGAAGACGCTGGGCTTACTTAACAGCACCGGGGCATCTCTGATTCCTACTCTGACTTACGGCGTGGATGGTGAAGGACGGCCTACCAGCGTGACTGCAAGTTCCGGCCAGAGCCCGGTAACTGGAGTGAGTTACGTCACCACCAACGGAACAGGGGAGCCGGTTGGCGCTTTGATGGGCGTCACCTTCGGTTCCCTGGATTCCGACACCTTCAATTACGATCCGAGTACGGGCAGGATGACCTATTACGGATTCAACGTAAACGGCCAAACAGCCTACGGTAAGCCGAAGTGGAATGCGAATGGAACGCTGCAGCAACTGGCCATCACCGACCCTTTCAACAGCGCGGACAACCAGACCTGCACCTACAGCTACGACGACCTGGCGCGCCTTGGCGGGACCAGCTGCGGCAGCGTGTGGGCTCAGACTTTCAGCTACGACCCGTTTGGAAATGTCAGTAAGAGCGGAAGTATTTCCTGGCTGCCCAACTATGCCAGCCCCATCAACAATCAGTACCAGGCGGGTTGGCAGGGATTGAATGGAAAAGTAAGCTACGACGCTAACGGCAACCTGTTGAACGACACCTTCAACGCTTACACTTGGGATGTTTACGGCAAACTGGCTTCGGCCAACGGAGCGGCCATCGCCTACGACGCCTTCGGGCGGATGGTGGAAAATCACAGCGGTACTTACCAATTCGTCTATGCTCCGAATGGAGGAAAGCAACCGCTAGCCGAAATGCAGGGACAAAGTCTCCTTAGCGCTTTTTTGCCGCTGCCGGGCGGAGCCGTCGCGAATTACAACAGTTCGGGGCTGAATCAGTACATGCATGCGGACTGGCTTGGTTCGGCGAGACTGTCCTCAACCCCGAGCCGAGCGGCGATTCCTGACTTGGCTTACGCTCCGTTTGGCGAGGGCTATGCTGGGGGGCAGCAATATGAGCAGTTCACGGGCATCAACGCCGGGACCGTGTTTGACACCGAGAACCAAACCGGCAGCCTGGAAGATTTCATGTTCCGCCGCTACAGCCCGGTGCAAGGCCGCTGGATTTCTCCAGACCCGGCGGGGCTGGGCGCGGTCGATCCTAGCAACCCGCAGTCTTGGAACAGATATGCTTACGTGATGAATAGCCCACTCAACTGGGTCGATCCGTTGGGACTGGGGCCTTGCGGTGGCCGCCCATGCGTATATATGCCCCCCGATAACTACCCGGGGGATGAGTTCGATTGGCTTGAAACCTCGTTTTGGTCCGACATCAGCGGTGAGGATGCATTTTACGTGCTTGCCTTTCCGGGGGCTGGCGGACCCTGTGCCTTCGGCCTTTGCGGAGATATAAATGCTGCCGCAAACAATGGGAACTCTATTTGCGGTAATGCAAAGGGTAAAACCATCCCTGTGAGAGCCCCGTTTGGCCAGATAAACTTTCAGTTTAACGATCAAGGGAACCTCATCGGATTGGGATTGCAGCTAACAGGTGCGAATGGGCTCCAAGATTCCGGCCTAGGAATCCCGCCAAATACCTTTGTAGGGTTTAGTCAACTTTCCCCCGGAACAGTTCAGTTCGGGTTCAGTAATCCTGTGCAAGTCGGCTCCGGCTTTTCGCAGGCATACTTCCAAACTGCCACTTTCTCCGGCGGGAGCTTCACTTCGGTACAAGGAGCATATGCCCCATTGGGTATTCCTTTCGGAAGTTCCAGTGGCAACTCTTCCTTGTTGCAGTGGGCATTGAACGGCCAGGTGCCATTTACATCGGGGCTCAGTTCGCAGGCTTATAATATCGGGAGCACGTTAACGAGTCTTGCCTCACTAGTCAGCAGCAACGTCAGCTGCAAAGATGTGTTCGGCGGGGGTTAGGAATGAAATATATCCGTATTTTTGTCGTAGTGGTCGCGTCACTTTCAGTGCTCGGGATCGCGGGCTGGTTTTTTGTCGGATGGAGCATCAGCCGAGCATTCCAACCCGCATTGAAAGAGGGCGGCGGTTTTCGACAGCTCGCTGATGTGTTGGAGGCATCCGTGGGTAGTACTTTGGCTCGTGGAGATGCTCAGCTACAAGCGGGGAGAGCAACAGGTAACGGTGCACTCGCTTTCTACCAGAAGAACCCGCAAGCGTTGCAACGTGACAAGAAATACTTCGAGACTTGGCACTCTGCTCTGGCTATCGCTGACGTTGGCCGCAAGGGTGAGCATCAGCTAGGCCGCTGGGAAAGCAGCACAGCAGCAACGTGGATCGCCTCGTCGCAGAGAATGGACGCCTGGGGCCATGCGTTCTGTGTTCAATCCGATCAACAAGAGACAATCGTTGTCAGCCCCGGTCCCCAGGCCCTCAGTTCCCTGGACTGCAACACTCTGAAGATCACCGAGAAAGAACTGGCCCAAATGCCTCAAGCCAGGTTGAATCCTCATGTTTCGGGAGTGTTGATCCTGTTTGTGAAAAAATCGGCTGACGGTCCCTCCGCCACCGACACCGTGGACCTAAAAAACAGAACCCTGCATAACCAGAATTCAAGCCTCGGGGGCTGGCCCACCTTTGCATCGCAACGACTGAGGATGCCCCACTCGTCGCGGTTTCGACGAGTGGGCACCACATGCCACGCTGCCTAGGTTTTTCGGTCACGGCCTGAGGCCGGCGGCACACGAGGAAATTCCTAGTGCCGGATGACGCAATACAGTTTCAATACCAGAGCGGCTGGAATGGCGCGAGCTACGACGCCAACGGCAACCTGCTCAACGATACCTTCAACACCTATACCTGGGACGTATTCGGCGACTTGGCCTCGGCCAACGGAGCGGCCATCACCTACGACGCTTTTGGGCGGATGGCAGAAAATCAGCGGTACTTACCAATTCGTCTATGCTCCGAATGGAGGCAAGCAGCCGCTAGCCGAAATGCAGGGACAAAGTCTCCTTAGCGCTTTTTTGCCGCTGCCCGGCGGAGCCGTCGCGAATTACAACAGTTCGGGGCTGAATCAGTACAATCACGCCGACTGGCTGGGCTCGGCACGATTATTCTCTTCGCCTAGCCGGGTTGCGACTCCGGCGATGGCGTATGCGCCATTTGGCGAAGGTTACGCTGGAGGGCAGCAGTACGTACAGTTCACCAGCGCGGGCAACGCATGGACGGTTTACGATAATGAGAACCAAACCGGCAGCCTGGAAGATTTCATGTTCCGCCGCTACAATCCCACGCAGGGCCGCTGGATTTCTCCGGACCCGGCCGGGCTGGGCGCGGTCGATCCCAGTAACCCGCAGACCTGTAACAGATATGCCTATGTGATGAACAACCCGCTCAACTTGGTCGATCCATTGGGACTGGGGGGTGCGGGGATTCCAGAAGCAATACTGCACCATGCCGGTACGTTCCAAATGGCGAGGACCTCAACGCTTGGCTCTGGGAATTGGCGCTCACGGGAGTTGTGACTACGTCATACAATTATGTTAATGGCGACCTCACCACCAGCCAGGTCGTACAGTATCCCTTCGTCGATGTGCTAGGTTTCATTGCGAACGGCCCCGGCGGTGTCACAAACAACGGCACGCCTCAAACTCCCCAACAGCCTTCAAAACTTAAAAACGCCCTGAACTGCGTTACAGGTGCCCTGCCGGGTCAGTTGCAAGCAAACACTTCCCAACTGGGTACGAACCTGATGTACTCCTTTACCTCCGGTCCTGCGATTGGAGTCGGTGCATGCACGGCCGTTGTCATAAGTGAACCCTATCTGGCTCCATCTTGGCCCGGTTGTTCACTGCTGGCGGCAACGAGCACGACGACAATAATGGCCTCGGGAAGCGTTCTCAATTGGTTTATCGGCAACATGGCCTCGACAGTCGGAACCGTTTATTACTGCGGCAAGAATGAGTTAGGAGGAGGCTAAAGTGATGGCTGATGCAAGACTATCAACTAGAAGTGCCGTTCTTTGGCTAGCCATCGCGGCTGCTATTAACTGCGCTGCAGTGCTTTGGTGGATAGGCCCGGAGCACCAACCTTCCCTTGTTCCCTTGTTCTTAGCGCTGGAGATTCTGAGCGGCGTCATCGTCATCGCGATGTTAGCTCTCCTCATGTTTAGGCTCGTTCGCTCCAGGGTGAAAGGTCTGAACGGCACCGATGACATCCCTTGGCGAGTAGGACTGAGTTTGCTTTTAACTATGATTCTAGGGAACGCTGCGGTTCTTGGACTATTTGGTTTGTCCGTATCCGTAGAGCGACTGGCGCTGACCAACGTCGGCCTTCTCGGCGCATGGATCGTCGCTCAATTGTTCGTTAGGAGCCGACGACACCACAACACCGAAGGATGAAAGCCGCAAATGGCGCAAACAACGGTGCGAACTGCACGCCTCTCACTCCGGGGGGCTGGCCCACCTTTGCATCGCAACGACTGAGGATGCCCCACTCGTCGCGGTTTCGACGAGTGGGCACCACATGCCACGCTGCCTAGGTTTTTCGGTCACAGCCTGAGGCCGGCGGCACACGAGGAAATTCCTAGTGCCGGATGACGCAATACAGTTTCAATACCAGAGCGGCTGGAATGGCGCGAGCTACGACGCCAACGGCAACCTGCTCAACGATACCTTCAACACCTATACCTGGGACGTATTCGGCGACTTGGCTTCGGCCAACGGAGCGGCCATCGCCTACGACGCTTTCGGACGGATGGTAGAAAATCACAGCGGTACTTACCAATTCGTCTATGCTCCGAATGGAGGAAAGCAGCCGCTAGCCGAAATGCAGGGACAAAGTCTTCTTGGTACTTTTTTGCCGCTGCCCGGCGGGGCCATCGCCGCCTACAACAGTTCGGACCTGTTTCAGTACATGCATGCGGACTGGCTCGGTTCGGCGAGACTATCCTCAACCCCGGGCCGAACGGCGATTCCTGACATGGCTTACGCTCCGTTTGGTGAAGGCTACGCTGGAGGGCAGGCCTATGCGCAGTTCACGGGCATCAACGCCGGGACCGTGTATGACGCCGAGAACGAATCGGGCAGCCTGGAAGATTTCATGTTCCGCCGCTACAGCCCGGTGCAAGGCCGCTGGATTTCTCCAGACCCGGCGGGGCTGGGCGCGGTCGATCCTAGCAACCCGCAGTCTTGGAACAGATATGCTTACGTGATGAATAGCCCACTTAACTGGGTCGATCCGTTGGGACTGGGGCCTTGCGGTGGCCGCCCATGTGTATATATGCCGCCTGATAATTATCCGGGGAGTGAGTTCGACTGGCTTGAACTCTCATTTTGGTCGGGAGTCAGTGGTGAGGATGCATTTTACGTGCTTGCCTTTCCGGGGGCTGGGGGACCCTGTGCCTTCGGCCTTTGCGGGGATATAAACGCGGCAGCAAACAACACAGGGTGCTCAGCCACAGTGTCGTGCGACACGTCCTTAACACCGCACTGCGGAATCACAGTTAAGCAAACCAACGGAAGCTACACACAATATAACGGCGAGCCGTCGACAGGCAATTTGGCCCAGATCTCTAATCCATTCAGTAATCAGCCAAAGCTTATTGTGGACACCATTACAACCAGCATCCCCATCTCTCCCCCGCCGGGAAGCAATGTTATATTCAACGCTCCGGTATCCTGCAGCACAGCCGGCTGTATACAAACCGTGACTTCATATTTCAACGCGGCACAGTGGACCTATTCTGCGCCATTCCTCAATAGCAATACTTACGCATCTCACACTACTAAGGCGTGCGGTTTGTCGGTGAATTATCCCTGGAATGCTGTCGGAGCCCACTAGACATGCATTTATCAAATCAGCTAGCGCAGATACTGTTCGGAACCCTCATATTCGTCATCCCCGCAATACTGGGCTTCGTCGTATGGCGCAGTATCAAAAGCGACTGGCGAGGGGAACGGCACATAAGTCAAAATCTTTCGCTGTTCTCGGCCATAGCGCTTTCTTTCAATATTCTGCTGCTGTACGGATGCTATGTCACGAGCCTATTGGTAATGCGAGAACACCCAATTTCGGGGGCAGACATGGCCGAATATAGGTTTCTTTTGGCGACGTTATGGATAGGCAGAATAGCGGTCTTAATTTGCTTGGCAACAATCGTTATGGCCCTATTTTCGGAACGCGGCCTTGCACGCAAACTCTGTATTTGGGGCAGTGCGGCGGGGCTCATATGGTGGCCCCTTGTGATTTTGGCAGATTCGGACCTAGTAAGGGCCTATCTACTTCATCATCGATAGTTTTCGAGAGGGGACTTTTTGATCTCCTGATAGTGCCCACCCTTCGAACTGCACGAAGGGTTGATTGGATAAGAACGAAGGCTCGATTCGAAACCCAGTAGTCTTGATTTGAGGACCAAAGACGGGGGGGGCTGGCCCAGCTTTGCCTGTTTTGCAAAGCTGGACACCACGACTAGCGATCTGGTGTTTGTCGGTCACTACGACAAGGGTGGCAATCTGCTGAATGACACGTTCAACACTTACACTTGGGATGGGTATGGCGATTTGGCGTCGGCGAACGGAGCGACCGTCACCTACGACGCCTTCGGCAGGATGGTGGAAAATGCGAACGGCGTCGGCCAGTTTATTTATTCTCCGACCGGGGGACAAATCCTTGCTGCGGTAGGAAGCCAGGCCCTGTCGGCGGCGATCATTCCTCTACCGGGACGAGCCTTTGCGGTGTATCACAGCTCCGGTCTAGCCCAGTACAATCATCCCGACTGGCTCGGGTCGGCACGATTATTTTCCTCGCCCAGCCGGGTTGCGACTCCGGCGATGGCGTACGCGCCATTCGGTGAGGGTTACGCCGGAGGCCAACCGTACGTGCAGTTCACCAGCGCCGGCAACGCATGGACGGTTTACGATAACGAGAACCAGACCGGCAGCCTGGAAGATTTCATGTTCCGCCGCTACAATCCCACGCAGGGCCGCTGGATTTCTCCCGATCCCGCGGGACTAGGAGCGGTCGATCCCAGCAATCCCCAGACGTGGAACCGGTATGCCTATGTGCTCAACAACCCTGCGGTTCTCATCGACCCCCTAGGGCTATACTGGCTAGAAGCGTGTGTGCAAGTTAACGGTGGCGCCCCGGAATGTAGTTGGACTTGGGAAGATGGCGGTGACGGCGGCGGTCCGGCGCAAAACCCCGGAGGCGGCACCTCCGGAGGCGGAGGAGGCGGCGGAAGGGGTGCCCCAAATAACCGGGCGCCAAACAACATCACGTGCAGCACGGTTCTTCCTAATGGTCAGACGGTAGGGAGCTATGTTCAAGCTCTTTCAAATCAGATCAACAGTTCAGGCAGCCAGTCCGTATCAACTCCCTATGGCCCGGCTCCCGTATATACACCTGGGCTGAGTCCTCTCTCAATTCCGGGTGCGGTATACTCGGGAACGAACTTCAGGCAGATGTTTGGCGGCGCAGGTGCCAACTATGCCTTCCTTGGCGATGCCGGAAACTTCGCATATGCCGCAGTGTCCGCGAACATAGGAGTGCCCCTTTGGGCAACGGAGGCCGTTGCGGGTGCGTATTCCGTATACGCTCATCCAAGTTCAGATTGGGTTGGGCCTTGGGGTATGGACCCAAGCGCAACTGTTCAAGTCCCAGCGGGGTATAGCGCAGCATGCAAAAATCCATAGTTTGGACGATGTGTCTCCTGGCGCTCATTATGACCTCGTGTTCGAGGCCGACAGCACAGAACGTGACAGAAGTTAAAAACGGTAACTTCAAAGTCGATGTTCGCTCGCAGGAATTTCACAATTCGGGCATCCGCAATGTAGATATCTGCGTGGCAGCTGCCGCTAGCCAGAGTTTCCCTGGAGACAGAAGCCAGTGCTTTCTTCACGGTTTCGACTTCTCAGGACTTTCCGTAAAGTGGTTGTCAGAACGCAACGTTGAAATCTCCTTCAGTTGTGGAAGGGTTTCAAAGTTCACGAATTTCGCCATAGTATCGAAGGGCCAATCCCTACCTGTTGAGTTCCATGCAACACTGAATGATGAGTGCAATTCGACGCCAAGCAGCGCTTCTATGCCTCACTAGCTTCACAGCAGCCAGCAGGCCGTTCCTTTGGGGGGGCTGGCTGTGATCTTTCAACACGTTGTTCCCCTTCTTAGACCCTAGGAACACCGTAGCCTCAGGAGCGGTGTGAAAGTGCAAATCGGCTGTATCGATTTGCAAGGCGCGGACTTATCGCGCCGTCTTTTGCACGGCTCGGTGTCAAAACCAAGTCCGATCAACCTGGTTTCGATGGGTACAACGTCTTGAGGATCACAGGCCCACTCAAGCCATCCTCTGGCTGTAGCCCTGAGTGTTGCTTCCGCCGTGTAAATAGAGGAGCACTGGGCGTCTCGCATTGGGTCGAGCGTCAGTCGCCCAGACGTTGAGGTACAGGCAGTCCTCCTTGCCCTTGATGTAAGGGAACCATGGCGCCGAAAGTTGCGGGCAAGGCGAACCGTAATTGTCGGCCTTGCGGGTTCCACTCCAGTTCGGCGCCGGCTGCGGAGGCTTCCAGCGGAGATCACCAATTGGGGCCGCTGCATACGGAATTCCCAGAAACGCGGCGCCATTCGGATTTGAACCGAAATGAACGCCTTCCAGCAAGCCGCTTCGGATCCTCACAATTGGTTGCTGCTCGCTCTCTGCCGCATGAGTGGCGATGTAGCCGAACCGCAGGCAAATCAGACATACCGCAGTCCATACCGATCTCCTGCCCATAACCTACCTCTCGATATCGTCATTTAAGGATTCGCCGCGAATACTCCCCGCGGAACACCACACTCCAGGTGGCGCCGTTGTCGTTGGATTTTTCCCAGGTCTGCTCGACCTTGTTAGGATTTAGCCGTATTACTTTCACGCGGTTCAACATGCTTTCTCCATGAGGCCCGTGACTTGTGCCTTCAAATTCCGCTGTGCCGTCCGCGACCTTGCCAGTGCTGAACACATGAACCCGGCCCTCGTTGTCGGCGAACATCCCGTACCAGCTCTTGTCGTCCGCACTGTATCCAAAGATGTTCTGACCATAGTGGCCCCTTCCGCCATCCCAGTTCTCGACGACGAGGCATTTGTCGAGCGATAAACTGACCGTGCTGTGAGCATTCCCCGATGAGCCCTCGGCGCCGATTTTCCAATTGCCGAGCCAATAATCAAGTTGCCGATTTGCCGAATTCGCGGCGCACGGGTCGGCATCGGCGAAGCCGTTTGTGGCGAATGCCAAACCGAACAGAACGGAGAGAAGGATGGACTTCGCAGCGCTACTCTTGAGAATCAGGATTAGTTTGTTCATGTAACTCCTCCACAGATCGAATCATGACAGCTGGTTCGTTTCGTTCGTTGGTTTCATTCTCCGATTTATGTTTTGACCGGCGACGCAGGTGGTCGTCGAGCGCGGAATCGGAAAGCTTGCAAGTTCTTTTGCACTTCCAATACTTCAAAACCGGCGCTCTCCAATCGTGCGCCGAAAGTATCGGGATTTACGGGAACAAGCGTGTCGCCGATATGAATGATCCTCATAAACCAGCTCTGAAGACTGTCGCTGCCCACAAAAAAACCGCCCGGTTTCAAAACGCGGAGCACTTCCGCTAGGACTTTGTTTTGCAGTTCTTGAGAAGGAACGTGATGCAGCATGGTGAACGAAACTGCGCCCGAAAACTCCGAGTCTGCAAAAGGCATTTCCGTCGCATCCCCTTCGATGATCTGAACGGTGCTCGCTTTCAGGCGGGAGCTCAGTGAACCGGCCATGGACGGATCGATCTCCAGTGCCGTGAGTCGAGGCACCGAGGTTCGCAACAGGTCCGTCGTTAGGCCGGGGCCAGGGCCAATTTCCAAAACATTTGCTCCCAGGGCGATATCGCCGATCGCCCACGGAAGCCTCTGTGCCACGGTGCTGCGCCAGCGGTCCGAACGGCACAACCATTGATGTAAGCGGTTCATATTTTCCTACGAAATGGTGAAAGTTGACCCAGCTTATCCATTGCCAGGTGTGCGCGCTTTCGATAAGGTGACAATAGATGTCGCAAAAGCGCCAACCCGGAATTTTCGATCGGTCGGGCGATCATAAGTCCGCAATCACAACGCTCACTCGCGACTATCCGGCCGGCCACGTCGTGCCGCTACACTTCCATGATCGAGATCAGCTCGTCTATGCCTCGCACGGAGTCATGACTGTTCGCACTAGAAACGGAACGTGGGTTGTTCCTCCGCATCGTGCAGTCTGGATTCCGTCCGAGATTCCGCACAAGATCACGATGTCAGGTTTAGTGGCAATGCGAACTCTGTATCTGAAGCCACGCCTGGCAAAAGATCTGCCACGGGATTGTTGCGTGATCAATGTTTCAACTATGCTCAAGGAACTGATTCTTCACGCTTGTACCGCGCGTACCTTGAAGAAATCGGTGAAATGGCAGATGCACCTGATCGCCGTCATTCTTCATCAACTGGAAGCGGTGCAGACGATCCCGTTGCAACTTCCGCATTTGTCCGATGCAAGGCTGCTTCGAATCTCAGAAATACTGATGAGCGATCCTCGCGATTCTCGAACTCTCGCTCAACTGTGCAAGAAGACTGGGGCGGGAAAGCGGTCGGTCGAACGACTGTTCCAACAGGAGATCGGAATGACGTTTGGGAAATGGCGGCAACAACTTCGACTCATGCAGGGAATGCGGCTTTTGGCCGAGGGCGCAAAAGTGACGCATGCGGCTCTGGAGTCTGGTTACGCAACACCGAGCGCTTTTACCTCCATGTTCAAGAAAGCCTTAGGAATCACGCCAAGTTCGTACTTTAAATAGACGCGACAACCTGCGGATGGCAACGGAAAACCTGGGCCAGCTGACCGAGTCGGTGAAACAACAGCCGTGGAGCCTCATTCGGATCAAACAGCCGGAAGACCGGGGGGACCAGGTTTTCGATCGTGTCATCAATCTTGTAAATCATTCGCCCGTACGGCGTACAGCCCAAGATACTTGTGCGCGACGAGAGCGCCTCCGCCGCCTTGCGCGAGGCAAAGCCAAGGCTCTCCCAGAGCCACCGCACTGAATAACGAACCAGTGAATGGGACGAGTGTCCCCAATTCCGCAAACTTCGCATCGGTATTCGCGCATTGTTGTCATCATTCACTATCCCCGCTACCGCATCGCGAACACTCCAAAGGCTGGCATCGACAAACTATTCCCTCCTACTGGCCGACAATCTTACTGTTGCCAGCCTCCGCCGAGCGCTTTGTAGAGTTGGACCAGGCTGCGGTATTCATCTGCCCGGGCCGCTGCGAGCGTCAGTTCGGCGCCGTAAAGCGACCGCTGCCCGTCGAGCACTTCGAGGTATGTCGTCGTGCCGCCTTTATAGCGAAGCGTGGAAATGCGGACGGTTTCCTGCAGATCGGCTACCGTATCTTGCTGGCGTGTCCGAACCTGATGAAGTTTCTCGTAACCGATGAGAGCGTCTGAGACCTCTCCAAAAGCGTGCTGGATCGCTTCCCGGTAGCCGATCAGAGCTTGCTGGTGTTCGGACTCAGCCAGATGCAAATTCCCTTTCAGCGCGCCTCCGGTAAAGATTGGCTGGCTTACCTGCGCGCCATAGGACCAGATGCCTAGCTGCGTCGTCATGAGGCTTGAGAAGGCGGAGCTTCGACCAAATGAACCGCCGCCTCCCCCGGTCAGAGAGATTTGCGGGAAGAACTGAGCTTTGGCGACTCCGATGTCGGCGTTCGCGGCAACAAGATCTGTTCCGCTTCTCGAATATCGGGCCGACGCTCGATGATCGAAGATGGAACGCCGGCTGGAACT
The DNA here is from genome assembly GCA_963808195.1 of uncultured Acidobacteriaceae bacterium. Taxonomy (GTDB): domain Bacteria; phylum Acidobacteriota; class Terriglobia; order Terriglobales; family Acidobacteriaceae; genus Sulfotelmatobacter. The sequence goes on from CAWEEW010000001.1 coordinate 668,022, forward strand.
TCCGGCGGAAGTGTTTGCTCGACGAGCGGAATCCCGCGTGCGATGTCTTGCGGATAATTGCCGAGGAGGATGCTGATCGCATCTTCTTCCTGAGCGATTTGTCGCTCCAGGTCAGGGATCTGCGCATTCGCAGTATCGAGGACCTGCTGAGCCTGGAGCACATCCAGCTTCGTGGCGACTCCGTGCTCAAGCCGCAGTTGCGTAAGTTTGACTGAATCAGTTTGCGTCTTGACCGTCTCACGCGTGATCTGCGAGTTGCAGATCAAGTTGCAGCAGCGTGAAATAGTCTGCTTGCGACATCGCTAACCAGTGTCAGTGCGACGACTTGGCGCGCGTCTTCCGTGGCCAGGAGTTCGGCGCGGGCTGCTTCCGTTGCGCGGCGCAGCTTGCCGAAGAAATCGAGTTGGAAAGCCGCGTCGGCAGTGAGGATCAGAAAGTTGTACTTGGATTGTTCGAGATTCTCCTTGCCGCCCGCTGAAGTTGGCGTTGCCCGAAACTTGAGGAAACAGGCTGGAACGCGTAACAGCAAGTTGAGCCCGCGCTGCACTGATGCGTTCCGTCGCGAGTTGCAGATCATAGTTTTGCTTGAGCGCCGTGCGAATGAGTTCCTGCAGCTTCGGATCCTGAAACACCTGCCACCAGGGGAGATCGGCATACGAGGCAGTCTGCGCCTGAAGCTGAGGATTGTCTGCCAGATCACGAAAAGAGCTCGGAGTCTGAACGGCAGGGCGATGATAATTGGGGCCAACCATGCAACCGACAAACATGGCGGAGAGCAATGTCGCGCTGAGCAATTTCGCGATTCTTCATAACGCGATACAACTCCGATTTGGAATCTGTACTGATCATCGCCCCGTCAAACAGATCTCAGTCTCCCGGTGCCGGCGAAGGAGTCAGCTGGCAATATGCCCGGTGCAGGCTCCTTGCCCGCGCCCGACCATTTCTCGACCATATAAAAGATGCCGGGTATGAAAAAGATTCCAATCGCGCTGGCAGCGAGCATTCCGCCGATTACCGCCGTTCCCATAATCTGGCGCGCGACCGAACCAGCCCCGCTCGCCGTCCACAGTGGAACGCAGCCGAGGATAAACGCGAACGAGGTCATCAGGATCGGGCGCAGCCGCAACTTCGCCCCTTCAAGAGCCGCGTCCGCGAGCGGTTTTCCGTGTTCGTACTGATCCTTCGCGAACTCGACGATCAAGATCGCGTTCTTCGCCGCCAGGCCAATCAGCATGATCAGGCCGATCTGCGAGTAGACGTCGCTTTCGATCTGCACCATATAGGGCGGCAGAAAAACGCCGAGCAGAATACGGCGCAGCCATAAAACCGCAAAAGCTCCGAAGACCGCTACCGGCGTGCTGAGCAGTACGCTGAAAGGCAGCGACCAGCTTTCGTAAAGAGCCGCAAGAATCAGGAAGACGAACAACAACGACAGTCCAAAGATCGCCGCGGGTGGCACTCCCTGGCGCGCCTTCTGCTCCAGAAACGAGATTCCGGAGTAGTCGAATCCCATCTCTCGCGGCATGGTTTGTTTGAAAACATCCTCGAGAGCTGCGCTGGCCTGATCGGCGCTGAAACCCGGCGCGGCGCTGCCGTTGATTTGCGCGCAGCGGTATTCGTCAAAGCGCATGCGTGAATTCGGGGCCAAACTGCGATTTAACCGTGGTGAGCGTAGAGAGCGGAACGTTCTCGCCCTTGCTGTTGCGGACATAGAATCGCCCGACGTTATCCGCGCTGGCGCGATCGTCGCTTTCGGCCTCGACGTAAACCTGCCACTGACGGCCAAAGCGGTTGAAGTAGTTAATGAAATATCCGCCCATGAAGGCCTGGATGGTGCGGTAGACATCGGAAAGATTGACGCCTTGCTTCAATACTTTGTCGCGATCCACGTCGACGAATTTCTGCGGAACGCTGGGCAGAAAAGTGGTGCTCAGGCTGGCGATCTCGGGCCGCTTTCGCGCTGCCTCAAGAAACGTGCTCACATTTTTCGCGAGAAATTGAATGCTGCCGCCGGAGCGGTCTTCGAGGATGAACGTGAATCCGCCAGCGGTGCCAACACCGGGGATAGCTGGCGGCGAAAAACTGAAAGCAATTCCTGCCGGCAATTTTGAGAGCTGCTGATTCAGATGCGCCTTGATGGCCTGAAATTGCTCGGCTCTGGTTTTGCGTTCATCCCACGGCTTGAGAGTGACTACAAAGAAAGCGTTGTAGCTGGTGCGAACAAAACTGAGCAAGCTGAAGCCGATGACGCTGGTCGTGTACTTCACACCCGGTGTGTTCGCCAGAATGTTTTCGATCTGTGTCGCAGCTTGAGATGTTCGCTCCAGCGAAGCGCTATTGGGCAATTGCAGATTGACATACGCGTAGCCTTGGTCTTCATCGGGAAGGAAGCTCGACGGCACGCGACTGCGAAGAATCCGGCCGCAACGCAAAAGGCCAGTAGAAGCGCAACCACCACGAGCAGTCTTCTTGAGCAGCACGCCGCTCCACCCGACATAGCCCTCGGTGGCCCGCTCAAAAACGCGGTTAAACCAATCGAAGAATCTCCGCAGCAGCCCGTGGCTCTCTTCGCGCGGGCGAAGCAGCAGTGCTGCCAGAGCAGGGCTAAGCGTGAGTGCGTTGAACGCGGAGAGAATCACCGAAATGGCGATGGTGACTGCGAATTGCTGATACAGCCTGCCAGTGATTCCGGGAATGAAGGCGGTGGGCACGAATACGGCGGAGAGAACCAGCGCGATGCCTACAACCGGACCCGAAAGTTCCTCCATCGCTTTTAATGCCGCATCTTTCGGAGTCATGCCCTCTTCGATATGGCGCTCGACACCTTCCACAACGACGATTGCGTCATCCACCACCAGTCCAATCGCAAGCACCAAACCAAAGAGAGAAAGTGTGTTAATAGAAAAACCAAACAACGGAAAGAAGATGAATGTGCCTACGAGCGAAACCGGCACAGCCAGCAGCGGAATCAGCGTGGAACGCCAGCCCTGAAGAAAAAGAAAAACAACAATGATGACCAGGACCAGCGCGATCACAAGGGTTTCAACGATCTCCTTGATGCCCTGAGTCACGGAAAGCGTCGTGTCGAGGGAGACGGCGAAATCCATGTCCTCGGGAAAACGCTCTTTCATTTGCGCCATCAACTGCTTGACCGCCGGCTGCCGCATCGACTGCGTTGGATCCCGGCAATTGATACGCCGCAATAATGGCGCCCGGCTTGCCATTAAAGCGTCCGGAGATGCTGTAGTCTTGAGCGCCTAAGTTCGATGCGAGCGAGGTCGCGTACTCTTACCGTTGCACCGTCGGGGGTTTCGCGGACAACAATGTTGCCGAATTCTTCCGGCGAAACCAGTCGCCCTTGCGAGAGAACCGTGTAGGTATATTCCTGGCCTTTGGGAGCGGGCTCGCCTCCGGCTTTGCCGGCGGGGTTCACGGTGTTTTGTGACTGAATCGCGCTGACGATCTCCGGAACAGTAATACCGAGCTTTGCAAGCGTATCCGGCTTTACCCAAAGGCGCATCGCGTATTGGCCGGCGCCGAATACCTGAACATTGCCGATGCCGTGGGAGCGAAGAATCGGATCGACGATATTGATGTAGGCGTAGTTGGCCAGAAACTTGGCGTCATACGTTCCGCGCGGAGAATAAAGAGCAACCCACATCAGCGGAGCGGTGACCGATTTTCGAACTGTGATGCCGTAGTTGTTGACGTCCGGGGGAAGCTGGGAGGCAGCCTGTGTTTCTCGAGATTGCGTGAGAATGAAATCGGTATTCGGATCGGTCTTGACGTCAAAATCCACGATCAGGCTGGTGGTGTTGTTCCCCGTGGCGTTCAACGAATACATGTAATTCATGTTGTCCACTCCATTCATCTGCTGCTCGATGGGAGTGGCTACCGCTTGCTCAAGAGTCTGCGCGTCAGCTCCGACGTAGGTGGCGAGGACTTGAATTTCGGGTGGCGTGATGTTGGGAAACTGCGCGACGGGCAAGCTCAGAACCGTGAGCGAACCAACCAACACCATGACGATAGAAATCACTATGGCAACAATGGGACGGTTGATGAAGAATTTCGACATGGGTCGGTCGTCCTTATCGATTTGCCGAACCTTGATTTGCCGACCCCTGATTTGCCGTTCCTAGGTTTTCCGCAATGAATGGCTTGGGATTCACGTGCACGCCGCTGCGCATTCTTTGAACCCCTTCAACCACGATTCGCTCTCCGGGATTAAGTCCGTTCGTGATGATCCACCGGTTATCGACGCGGTCGCCCACGGCCACGGTTCGAACGTCGACTTTGTTGTCGGCACCAACGACAGCAATCTGGTAGCCGCCCTGCAGCTCCGACACTGCACGTTGCGGAACCAGCAACGCACCCGGCTGGGTCCGGATTACCGCGCGGACTTTGCCGTAACCTCCAGGTCTCAGGATATTGTTGGGATTGGGAAAAAGCCCGGCGATTCGAATCGCTCCGGTGGTCTCGTTGACTTGCCGGTCGGCAAAATAAAACTTTCCTTCCTGCGAATAAGTTGAGCCGTCCGCTAAAATCAGTTGCAGCCGCAGCTCCTTGTCAGCCTGCAGGCGGCTCTCTTCGGTCGGAAAACGTCTCCGCCATGAAAGATATTGAGGTTCGCTCACGGTGAAATAAACCTTGATCGGATCGACAGTAGAAACGGAAGTGACGATGCCGCTACCCGGTGTCACCAGAGCGCCGACTTGCAGTTGCGCTTGGCCGGCAATGCCATCGATAGGCGCAACGAGGCGAGTGAAGTCAAGATTGATGTTCGCGGTTTCAACCGCAGCCTCATAAGTCTTGATCTGTGCCTTGGCGGTTTCTACTGTTGCGATCGCGGCGAGGTTGTTTTGCACCGAGTTGTCCAGGTCCTGCTGGCTCGCTGCTTGTTGCTCCGCTAGTGGCGTGTAACGCTGAACATCAAGTTCCGTGCGGCGCTGTACCGCCTGCGCGTTGGCGAGAGCTGCCCGAGCCTGAGCAAGCTGGCCCTGGGCCTGATCCAGCGCCGCCTGAAAAGGCCGCGGATCGATCTGGAAAAGCAACTGGCCCTGCTTAACAGAAGCACCCTCTTGATAGCCTTGCTTCAGCAGATAACCAGTGACCTGGGCCCGGACGTCGGCGTTGACGAGTCCATCGAGCGTACCAATCCATTCTGCGTAAATCGGAACATCTTCCTTCTGGACTTGAACGACTTCGACATCGGGCGTGCCTGGCTGCGCTCCGAGAGCATTCTTTGACGGGCGCACGGCTCCAACAATCAGCCCGATCACGATCAAGCCAAGGACTCCGCCGATCAATACATATCGCTTCTGGACTTGGGTCATGTTGTCTCCCTCGATTTTGCCCTCGGTTGGGACTGCGCCGCCCTCCTTGCTCTGCAGTTCGAGAGAGAATACCCGGAACGGAGCAACCTAGCAATCGTCGAGTGCGAGAACAGCGTGCGGGTAACCGCCAGCGCAATCCGATCAATTAGGAATATGGATGCGTTTCCATCCCAGAGGTCGTAGAAAATCTACAACGGTTTATCACATTTGATCAACTCCAGATGACAGGCTCCGCCGAGATCGATTACCAGCAACCGAAACGCCGCAAGCAACTGCCCTGCGCATAGAGTTGGCGACGCTCGGGATGTCTCATCTGGCTTTGTACATTCTGCAGATCCACGCTGGCCAGCTTTAACCAAACTGCTTGCGACGTTCTGAGGCTTCCCACACCTGATGGCATTGGTCGAATTGGCTGAGCCCCTGTAACCAGAATTTTCAAACCTGGATGCTCGCCTGCATTGGCCATGCCGCGGCGCCTTGAGCCGGCTCGCAGATATAAACATCGGGTGCGATACCAGTTGCCTTGTGGTACGTGTGCGCGAGATGGTCTTTGAAGGCCGACGCGCAGTCGGCACGAACCAGATTCACGGTACATCCGCCAAACCCGCCACCGGTCATGCGGGCGCCATAGACGCCCGAACTGGAGGAAGCGAGATCGACCAGAAAGTCGAGCTCCTTGCAACTCACTTCGTAATCGTCGCGCAGGCTGGCATGCGAATGGTACATCAAGTTACCGAAGCGTTCTGGCTCCTGGCGCTGAAGCGCTTTCGCCGCCGCCAGAACCCGCCCGTTTTCCGAAACCACATGACGACAACGACGGTAGACCTGCTCCGGCAATTCGTGCTTGTATCTTTCCAGATCCTCGATTGCAACGTCACGCAGGGCGGTAATTCCCGGGAGAAACCGTTGTAGCAACTTCACGCCGGTCTCGCAGTCGATGCGGCGGTGGTTGTATTCTCCAGAAGCGAGTTCGTGTCTGACCATGCTGTTGCATATGACCAGACTAAGATCCCGTGGGATGGGAAGGTGCTGATACTCAAGGGAACGGCAGTCGAGCATTAGCGCGTGTCCTGCGATGCCAAAGCTCACGACAAACTGATCCATGATTCCGCAGCGAGTGCCGGCATATTCGTGCTCAGCAGCCTGGCATAGTTTTACCAACTCGAGGCCAGGCAGAACGATTTCCGAGACGGAAGTTAGGGTAAGGGCGGTTGCGACCTCAAGAGAGGCCGAAGAACTAAGTCCGGCGCCGAGTGGAACCTCTCCGTGAATCGCAAGATTGGCTCCGGTAAGTTTGTGTCCCGCTTGCTGCAGAGTGGCGGCAACACCACGAATGTAATCGCTCCAATGCCTTCGCGGCGGACCGGCCAGCGCGTCGAGCGACAAACTGATTTTCTCGTCGAAGCGGTCCGAGTATGCATTGATCGTCCGGTCTGCACGCTTGGCTGCAGCAACCCAAGTATAGAAACCAATCGCCGCCGGCATCACGAAGCCGTCGTTGTAGTCCGTGTGTTCGCCGATGAGGTTGACGCGGCCAGGTGCGCGGAAAATCCGCATATCCGAGCCGAACATCTCACGGAACTGTGCGGTCAGAAGGTCAACAATTGATGCAGGACTTAGATTTAAGAGACCAAAGCTCATAGCCGCCCATCCGCAAGGCGCGGTCCAATCACACTGAACAGCAAGCCATTCGGTAAGCGGAGATCCAGTTCCATAGCGGCTTCCGCCAGAAGATAACTCAGAGTATCAATGCTAACCCAAACACGCACTTCTCAGACCGCCGGTTTAGGCCTCGCTATGGAACGGCGGCCCGATGTAAGAGGCATGGATTCGAATTGTAAAGTCGCCGGACTGCGCCCGAATGCGCGCTCTCTCACCTCATCTTGCCGGCGCGGTGCGTAGACCGAATGAGCACCGAAGCAACTCCCGCCTCTGCCCGCATTTGGGTTCGCACCGATCGCCTCGTCGCCGATGATTTCGCCTTCGCCGCTTACTTCAAATTGGACCAGGTTTTCGGCGAGAGGGGAGATCATCCCTCTTTCGTCGCGTATGCTGGCCTGAACAACAATGAAGTCCGAAGTATCGGCTACAAGCGGACGGCCTGACTCCTCTCTACTAAGAGCAAGTTGCGTCTGCACGCCTGCCATTTGAAGAGTGTGAGTAGCGCGGACACTGCCACCAATCAGACACTCAGCCGTCAACTGTCCGGAATCCAGCGACGGGTGGGCGCCTGCCCATTTTCGAAGCTAGCGGCTTTTTCATAATGGCCCATGCTCGGGCTCAATCCCCGAAAGGAAACGGCGGGTGTGGCAGCTTGGGCGATCGATCAGGGCCTTGCTCGCCGATCTCTTTCCATCCTGCGATAAGCGCACGCGCTTGCAATTGCTCAACACGGTCACGTCGAGGGCAGAGAACTGATTCCAATCGCTGGCGATGAATACGATTGGGCCGTCGTCAAGCCCGCGAACATGCACCTCCGGAGGACGCGGGGATTGCCCATGAGATCAAACTCCCATCCAGTTCGTCGGCAATAACACGCGATTCCTGGGAGATGCATTCGCGGACCTCGCGAAATTGCTTACAAAGTATCAAGCCGTCAGGGATGCGGTCGTGCAGGCTGGAGGCGGGGAATTGGCGGAAGCTGAGAAGGCGGCGGATGTTGACTATCTGCTGGTGGAAATCCCCAAAGCCATTGGACAATCCATGGATGACGTCACGCGTGTCGCGACGCTGGTGCAAGTGATGAAGGCATTTGCCCACCCCGATGAAAAAGAAAAATCAGCCACGAACATCAACGAAGCTTTGCGTAACACGTTGACGGTTGCGCGCATGAATTGAAATACGTCGCGGATGTGGAAACCGAGTTGAACGATCTGCCTCCGGTGGTTTGCAATATCGGCGAAGTGAATCAGGTGTTTCTCAACCTGCTGGTGAATGCCGCGCATGCAATCGGCGACGCGCGGAAAAACAAAGGCAGTGAAGAGAAGGGCGTGATCCGTGTTCGCACTGTGGCGGAGGAAGACGCCATCGTCACCTTTATTGCCGGCACCGGGTGCGGGATTCCGGGAAATATCAAGAGCAAGGTCTTTGACCCTTTCTTCACTACCAAAGAGAGCGGGCAAAGGCACAGGGTAGGGTTTGGCGATTGCGCGCTTGTCGTCGATCGGCACGGAGGAACATTAACGTTTGAGAGCCAACTGGGAAAAGGAACCACATTCTACGTTCGTTTGCCGCTGGGTGAAACCAATCCCGCGGAACAGAAAGCAGTCTTACCATGCGGTTTCCGGGTGATTGGCGGGGGGGCGCGAACTGTAGTCGTTGCGGCCACAGACAGCGGCGGCCATCACCAACCTTGGATCGACAACGTCTCAGCCGTTTCCGCACACACTGTTTCCGGCGGATCGAGCTTACGCGCCTTATGGAGAGCGCAAGGCGAGCATCTCACCATCGAGGGGATGTTACTTTTCACCCGTAGTCGCTGACATAGAGAATGCCACCCAAGTCCACGAATTCACCGTTCAAAATTTTCCCAGTCCGCGGACGGGCTGAGCCATCTGGGTTCCACAATACAGAGATAGGACGCAAGCAGAAGGCTAACGATAACCTGAAAGAGGCGTTGCGCGCCGATCCTACGAGATCGACCACTTACCCAAATCTTGCAAGTTCCAGAAACTTATCAATCACTCTGGTCTTGTGTTGAATTCACTTCTGGTGTCTTTAGCGCGCCTGAGAATGGTGCAGGTTATATCAGAGTGGAGGAGATATAGCAAAAATCTCGCATCGCCTATCACGATTTTTCTCGAGGTCTGGAAAGACGCCGATCCGCACCTGGGCATTTTCAAGCAAACCGGGGACGGGAACTTAAATCTCTCCGTTAAGGGTGGTCGACGGTATTCATCGCACCTTGGCGCAAGAAGTGCATGTCTGAAGAGAGTTGAAGCCTGGGATCCATCAACGACACCTATATGCCGAGAATCGTCTCGATATCGTCATTGCTTCGGCGTGGACGACGATCGGGAGGCGATGGTAATCTGACGCTCTGACTGTTCCCATAGCAGGGGTTGTCGACGGGCGATGTTTTGCCAGGCCCGACGGGATGACATCGATGAAGTCCGATCTGATCAGTGCGCAAGAAGGGGCAGCCGGCAGGCGCAACGTCGCCCAGGCAGTAGCCGCACCACTCACCCGTGCCACGATCTTCCTGGTCGCGACGATAAAGCCGGGCACGGAAAATCGCACGACCATTCGTTCGTTCTGCGCAGACCTCGCCGCGCTGGTACGCGCCGTGGATTTTCGCGATATTGAAGCGGGGCTTTCCTGCGTCGTGGGGTTTGGGTCTGAAGCTTGGGACCGGTTTTTTGGCGCGCCACGCCCGGCGAACCTGCATACCTTTCGGGAGATTCGCGCCGGGGAGCGCCATGCGGTCTCGACGCCGGGTGACTTGCTGTTCCATATTCGGGCGAAGCGGATGGATTTATGCTTCGAGATGGCGACGCAAATCATGGCACGAATCGGCGATGCCGCCTCGCAGGTAGATGAGGTTCAGGGATTTCGTTACTTCGACGACCGCGATCTTATCGGTTTCGTCGACGGCACGGAAAATCCAAGAGGCGATGCGATAGCGGAGGCCGTGTTCATCGGCGAGGAAGATGCTGCGTTCGCCGGCGGCAGCTACGTGATCGTCCAAAAATATCTTCACGATGTTGCCGGCTGGAATGCGTTGTCTACCGAGGCGCAGGAACGAATTATCGGGCGCACAAAACTTTCCGACATTGAATTGGACGACTCCATCAAACCAACGTCGGCGCACAACGCGCTTACGACGATTGTCGAGGATGGAAAAGAGATCAAGATTCTGCGCGACAACATGCCCTTCGGCCGGGCCGGTTCCGGTGAATTTGGTACCTATTTTATTGGCTATAGCCGTTCGCCTCGCACCATCGAACAAATGCTGGAGAACATGTTCATAGGCCGCCCGCCCGGGAATTACGACCGGCTGCTCGATTTCAGCCGAGCCGTCACCGGAAGTCTGTTCTTCGTGCCGACGGCCACATTTCTAGAAAACGTAACTGATGAACCGGCTTCAATCGCGGTGCCGTCCGCCGACTCGTCGGCAGTCGATCCCGCGTCATCTATCCCGCGGAAGAGTGATGGTTCGCTGGGCATAGGTTCTCTTAAAGGAGACTTCTCTCATGAATAATCTGCATCGCGAACTTGCGCCGATTTCCGAGGCCGCGTGGGCTCAGATCGAGGAGGAGACCTCGCGCACGCTGAAACGCCACCTCGCGGGCCGGCGCGTTGTCGATGTGCATGGGCCGGCAGGTGTCAACTTCTCCGCTGTCGGCACCGGCCATCTGCGGACGATTGCGGCATCGCAGAAGGAGATCATCGCCCGCCAGCGCGAAGTGAAGGCGCTGGTCGAGCTGCGGGTTCCGTTCGAACTGGAGCGCCAGACGATCGATGACGTGGAGCGTGGTGCGAACGACTCAGACTGGCAGCCTGCGAAAGACGCTGCGCGGCAGATCGCTTTTGCCGAGGACGGTGCCATATTCGAAGGCTATGACGCAGCGGGAATCGTTGGCGTCCGGCAGGGAACGAGCAATCCGAAGATGACGCTTCCGAGCGATGTGCGGCAGTATCCGGATGCGATTGCCCAAGGCCTGAGCCGTTTGCGGCTGGTCGGCGTCAATGGCCCCTACGCGGTGCTGCTCGGTGCCGACGCCTATACCGCGCTCGCCGAGACCAGCGATCACGGTTACCCGGTGCTCGAGCACGTCAAGCGGCTGGTCAACGACAAAATCATCTGGGCGCCTGCGATCCAAGGTGCGTTTGTGGCGACGACGCGCGGCGGTGATTTCGACCTGCACATCGGCCAGGATGTTTCCATCGGTTATTTGAACCACACTGATACGGCTGTCCGGCTCTACCTGCAAGAGACATTTACGTTCCTGCTGCTCACCGCCGAGGCTGCCGTCGCGCTGGCTCCTCCCGCGAAGGGCTGACGCACAGGGATGCCTGCGCAGGTTCGCTCTGCTGAATAAACAGCTTCGGATCGATATGCACCACGCCTCATGATTTGAAGGATTGAACTGATGTCCAGTATTACTCGACGGTCTTTTCTAGGGATGGCAGCTGCCATCGGCGCCACGGCAGCGTGGGGGGATCCGTTCGGAGCCAACTCCCGCATCGCATGGCGGGAACGCCGTGAACTTTTCCCAGAGGGAGTTGCTTCCGGAGACCCCGACAGCACCAGCGTTCTATTGTGGACGCGACGAGCGCCCACCGGCGGAAAGCTAGCCACGAAATTGAACGTCGAGGTCGCCGAAGACGAGAGGTTCACTCGCGTTGTGGCGACGGCGGTGGCTCCAGTTTCCGAGGCATCCGACTGGACTTGTCGCGTGCTGGTTGGAGGGCTGAAGGCAAGCCGCGTGTATTGGTATCGCTTCAGCGATTCCGAAGGTTCCGGCAGTCGCGTGGGAAGAACGATTACTGCGCCGGACGTTGACGACGCACAGACCGGTTCGTTTTGTTTTTGTGAGTTGCCAGAATGCGAACGATGGAGCGCAAAATGCCTACCGGAGGATGATCTTCGAAGATGAACAAGCTTCCGAAGCCGAGCGGATCGGCTTCGTGTTGCATCTTGGCGATTTTATCTACGAAATTGTTTGGTATCCCGAGGACCGTCCTCAGGGCATGTACGACCGCCGCGTGCGCGACATCGTGCGCTATCCTCATGGCGAAAAGATCCGCGACTTTCATATCCCCACGACCGTGGAAGATTATCGTGCCGTTTACCGAGCATACCTGAGCGATCCGGATCTGCAAGATGCGCGCGCGAGGTGGCCGTTCGTCAACATGTGGGACAACCACGAGTTCAGCTGGCTGGGCTGGCAATCCATACAAAGATTTGAAGGGAAAAATCTGCCGGCGCAAACTCGCAAAGTGGCAGCCAACCAGGCGTTCTTCGAATATCAGCCGGCGCGCATCACGAAACCAAGCGGGCCCTCGCTTGAGCGATTCGATCCTCCCGTGGTGGTCGATACGCCGATTAACCGTTTTGACGAACACGGCTTGGGTCAAGAGCCGAACAACCTTGCCGCCATCGGCAGCCTCAAGGGGTACCGCACGTTGCGCTGGGGCCGAAACGTGGAGCTGATCGTAACCGACCAGCGCACGTATCGCTCGGAGGAACCTACCGATCAGCCCGAAGCGAAGCCTCTCTCGAGCGATGACTTCCCTGAATTCATTTCTGAGGACGCCATGGAAATCATGGATGCTGGGAAAACATATCGCGGCGGTCGACCGCCGGCGTCTATTCGCTTCGGCGGTGTCGAGATCGATAATTTTTGGAAGGACCGGCCCGCGCAAACAATTCTTGGTGCCGAGCAGAAGGCTTGGTTCCTCGATCGCCTGCGCAATTCGAAAGCCACTTGGAAAATTTGGGGCAACACCACCGCGACGCTCGACATGCGTGCCGATCTGCAAAATCTTCCACAGGGAACAGGGAAGCCGTGGCCGGAGACCGGTTACGCGACTTCTCCGCTGGGAGATCACGGCACTGCCTATGTAGAGCGCGGAGAAATCTACGATTTTGTCCTGGCCAACCGAATCACTGGTTTTGTCACCGTGGCGGGAGACCGCCATAGCTTTTGGGCGGGATTGGCTGCGAAGTCGCTTCCGCCAAAACCTTTTGTGCCGGCCGGGATCGCTTTTGTGACGGGTTCGATTTCTGCGCCAGGAATAGTCGAAGCACTGGAACATTCCCTACCCAAAGAGCATCCTCTACGATCGCTCTATGTTGGACAAGGGCCGGGCGATCACGCGATGCAGCCAACCATCAACCTGCTCATTCGCCACGGAGTGCGCTCCTGTCTCGAATACCAGCGGAGCGGCGACATTGCGAAAGCGCGATCCCTGTCCAATCCCGACCTGTCACCACATCTTTCATTTGTCGACATGGGAGGGCACGGCTATTCGGTGGTTCACGCTACCAGCGGTTTCATTGAGACAGAGTTTGTATGCATTCCTCGTCCTATCGAACGCAGTGACCGTCCGGACGGGGGCGCTCTCAGCTATCGCGTCAGGTCTCGAACCGACCTTTGGAAGAATGGCGAAGCTCCGAAACTGCAGATGAGGATCCTTGAGGGCGATCCGAAGTTTTCCGTGTGAAGCGATCACGTGGAGAATAATGACATCGATTTTGCTTTCAGTCTTAGTTTCCCTAGTTTTTTCCTGGTCGATTTTCTCCTTGGCGCTGAAGCTCGTCGGATGTAGAACCACCTACGCGGCCCTTTCGGCAAGCGCAGTGCAGGCTTTGAAGGCCGCTCTTTCACTGAGCATTGTCATCCTGAGCGGAATTTGTCTCGCGCGAAGCGCGAGACAAAAGGAGTCGAAGGATCCCTGCACCCTTTGCGATGGTAGGGGCCCCAGAAAGGCATTCGCACGATATTGAGATATGGGCGCTCGGACCGTCCCGTCCGACATGCTATGCTTTTCGACGTGCCTGACGCCGCCGAGCTCGGAAATTCGGAACCTAATTCGGAACCTCCCCGGCATGCTGTGTTTGTTCGCGTGACGCACTGGATTACGGCAGTCTGTTTTTTCGCTTTGCTGGTTAGCGGAGGTGAGATCGTGATTTCTCACCCGCGTTTCTATTGGGGCGAAACCGGCAATGATCTGACTCCCACGCTGTTCAAAATACCCATTCCTGCTTCAAGGAATCTGGTCCCTACTGGCTATGGGTACGTGCTGCCCGATCAGAATGGCTGGAGCCGGTATCTCCATTTTCAGGCGGCGTGGGCCGTGGTGCTGACCGGCATTCTCTATGCGTATGGGGTCTGTGGGCCGGCCACTTCCGGATCAATCTGTTTCCCGCTCCGGCGGACAGAACCTGGCGGGCATTTCTGGGAGTGATTGCCAAGCACCTTCGCCTGAAGCGGCCAGAAGAGGACGAGGCGCTCTCCTACAACGTGGTACAGCGGACCGCGTACCTGATCGTGATCTTCGTGCTGTTTCCTCTGGTGATCTGGACGGGCCTCGCACTGTCGCCCGCATTCAACTCCGCATTCCCTGCGGCTGTCAACGTGCTCGGAGGGCGGCAATCCGCGCGCACGCTTCATTTTTTCGTCTCGGTATCTCTACTGCTCTTCCTCATCGTCCACGTTGCTATGGTTGTTCTTGCCGGATTTGTGAATCGCATGCGGGCCATGATTATCGGGACAATGATTACCGGGAGAATGATCACCGGCGCGACGATTACCGATATAGCCGTCGCTACCCCGGCAGGGCAAACAGAGGAGCGCACATGAGCAAAATCTCACGCCGCAAGTTTGTCACCGCTGGTCTCGCGGCTACCGCGGGCGTGTCAGGCGTCGTCGCGGCTGCAAGCCTGGCGCAGTACTACGGGCTTGTCCCACCCGATAGCGGTGGAATTTACGGTCCCGGCGAAACTCTGACCTACGCCGCGCAGCGCCTTCTGACAAGACACTCGCGGGCCCGTGAATTTGATCGCAGCATGATTTCGAAGACCCCCTTCGCCAATGAACTCGCTCCTTTTAACGACGCTTTCAAACGACATCAGGAGAACCAGTTTGCAGACTGGCGGCTTGCCGTTGATGGAATGGTTGCCCGGCCCGGATCGTTTTCTATGTCTGACCTCCGGAGTCTTCCCGTCAGCCGCCAGATCACAGAGGTCGTCTGTGAGGAAGGCTGGTCTTATATCGCCGAGTGGATTGGCACGCCGCTGCATGAGTTGCTCAAGGTTGCCGGCGTGCCGCCGCAGGCGCGATATGTCGTTTACTTCTCGATCGAGCCCGGCTGGTGGGAGAGCATCGACATGGCCGATGCTTTGCATCCCCAGACTCTGCTGACCTATGCGATGAACGACGGCGACCTTCCGGTGGGCTTCGGCGGCCCGCTCCGGCTACGCGTGCCCCGGCAGCTCGGCTACAAGAGTGTCAAATTCATAACCCGTATGACCGTCACCGATTCGCTCAAGAGCTTCGGGAAAGGCCTAGGCTCCGCATCGCCCGAAGGCGGGTATGCGTGGTACGCGGGTATCTGACCGGCCGGATCTCCGACGAGTCAGCGGTTGATCTTCCGATCGGTGCTACGTTACGCGTTTTTTTTCTCTGGAACCTTTGCGCCTTTCTTGCGCGCCTCGGAAAGCCCGATCGCGATTGCCTGTTTGCGGCTTTTCACGACTCCGCCCTTACCGCCCTTACCCGAACGAAGCGTGCCTTTTTTCTCCCGGCGCATCGCGCTTTCGACACTCTTGCCCGCAGCTTTTCCGTACTTGCGGCCGGACTTCTTCCGTGAACCAGTACTCTTCTTTTTTGTGGCCATAGACTCCTCCTAGAGTTCAAACCGCTACAATCCAGCGCTCGAGCCGTGAATCTAGGATGCGATTCCGTTCAGTTTTGTTGGTGGGGACCAAGAGCGATATGACGGTGCCTCAAAAAAAAGCAACGGTGACTCGGAGAGAGCCACCGTGCACAAGTTAGGCTACGCGTTTGGATGCTTTCTTGGTATTTTTTCTTTCAATACCAATACCCTTTGCATCAGCGTTCTCATCTTCATTTTCGTTCGCGGTCGCTTCCTCTTCCTCGGGAGTTCCCGCGGTGTTGGCTTCCTGCGCCAGCTCCGTGAGTTTCTCGTCGGTTTCTTTCTCTTCGTCGAGGGTCTCAGTCAGCAGCGATACGTGTTCATCTTCGCCGAGCACTTCCGCCATGGCCCGCACCGTGCCGTACCCAGCAATTTCGTAATGCTCAACTCGCTGGGCAGCGCCGATCAATGCCGCGTCCAAAATGTTGCCTTCGTAGTCTTCTTCGGCAACTTCCGAACCCTCTGCAATCAGTCCCTCCATGCCTTTGCACTTCTTTCCCTTCGGACTTTCGCCGAGAGCTTCGAAAATCTGCTCTAGACGCTGCACATGACCCTTCGTTTGTTCGAGATGCTCCTCGAAGCCCTGCCGCAATTCGTCTGATGATGCGCCTTTCGCCATCTTCGGAAGAGCCTTTACCAGTTGGGTTTCCGCACTATACAAGTCCTTCAACTCATCGATATATAGTTCTTTCAATCCCTTGTCTGCCATGATTCCTCCTGAATTAATTAGAAAGCTTCACCTTGGATGCAACGCGAAGGGAAAGAGTGACTGGGGAAAGGATTCTGCGGCGCTAATGTGACACGGCTGTGAAACTCAGGGGGAAAGTCCAGAACAAAAAGAAAAAAGATGACGAGCGATGCAGCGGAGGCGGAGCCAGTTCGCTCTCTGCCTCCGCCTCGAATATCCTTATACTGCCCGAGCTCCCGTGAACAAATGCGCCACAAAAGAAATGACGGCGAAGAGGAGCAGCAGGTGAATCAAGCCGCTCGCTACATGGAACATCAGGAAGCCACCGGCCCACAGAATGACCAGCAGCAGAGCAATCATTAGAAAAGGTCCGAATCGCATTTGCGCCTCCTAGGCGGTTTAATGTTCACGAATGAAACTGAAATCCCCGGACAGTCCCTTCGCTCTTCGTTTATACGGCGGAAGAGATCAAGCGCACATCGGCATCGAGCTGTAATTATGTGGCTGCGAGATGGTAGGTAATGCTGATGTCCCTGGATGAGTCACGGCGAGCACCATCACTAGCAACAGAGCTGCAACCATAACGATCCCGCTTCCCAGCACAAGTACCTGGCTCAAAAGATCTGGCTTCATCAAATCCTCTCTGCGCATGTTTCCTCCTCGCGCGTTCAAGCTGCGTAGCGTTTAGAGGCAGAAGAACAGGACGAGGCCATCCTGATACCAAAATTATCTTCGAGATTTACGGTCCCGACCGTAGACACTCCCGCGTGAATGGCAACGCACGAATTTTGGCTACCTCTTATTCGAGGAATACATCCAACGCTCAAGTTTGGGGCTCAATCGAAGGGAAAAGGAAATTGGAGCATGATAACGAGAAAAAATATGAAGACGTGTTTGGTTCTACTAACATTGCTAGCGGTCGGGAGTTTTCTCGGCTGCTCACAGGAATCCGCAAAGTCCCCCGATGTTGCCGACGGCGTCCGGAAGGCCCTCGATCAATCCGGCCTTAAAGATGTTTCCGTATCGCAGGATCGGGACAAAGGGGTTGTGACCCTCAGCGGAAACGTTTCCAGTGACAGCGACAAGTCACAGGCCGAGTCCATCGCCAAGTCGATGGCTGGCGGACAGGTTGTAGCGGATCAGATTGGGGTGCTTCCTCCGGGTGGCGAGAGCGACGCGAAGTCGATGAATTCGGATCTGGATAAAGGGATTGAAAAGAACCTGGATGCTGCCCTCATTCAGAACAAGTTCGACAAGGACGTCAAATACAAAGTGAAGAGTGGTGTAGTGACTCTTACCGGTGAGGTCAACTCAGAATCGAAGCGGGCGCGAGTTCAAAAAGTGACGTCGACCGTTCCCAACGTGCAACAGGTGGTGAACGAACTGCAGATCAAGAATCAAAAAGCGAGCTCCATGCAATAAGAAGAAACACGGATGGTCAGCCTTGCTCAGCGGTGTCCAGGCTGGCCAACTGTTTGACAGTGCATTCGACCTTTCACTTTTCATTAGAAACCAAGAGCGAAGATTGGATATGGCTGCGAGAGCGCTCAAACTATTTGCAATCGTTCTGGTGTGCTCGGCGTTGGTCGATGCGAACACCCCGTCCGCATCTCCGATCGCAGTTCGATACCGGGAAGGCCTCGTCCACGGTTTCTTGGTGCTGAGCACGCTCGATGGCGAGCCTCTCGCTCACGGCGACCTGACCCAGGTCTCGCGCGGCGACCGGGTCACCACCCATCTGGTGTTCCGATTCAAAGACGGTTCAGTCAACGATGAGACCACGATTTTTTCGCAGCGCGGCACCTTCCGGCTTCTAAGCTACCGCGTCGAACAGAAAGGGCCAGCCTTCCGGGATCCGTTTGAGATGTCGATCGACAGCTCATCGAACCAGGTGACAGTTCACTACACCGAAGATGGCAAGGAGAAGATTGCGAACGATCAAAAGCGATTGCCTTCAGACATTGCCAATGGTCTACTCTTCACCCTATTGAAAAACATACAACCTGGCCAGTTGCCGATCAAGGCTTCGATGGTGGTTGCCACACCCAAGCCAAGATTGGTGAAGCTTGCCATCAATCGCCAAGGCGAGGAGACCTTTACCGTCGGAGACTCCAAGCTCGCTGCGATCCACTATGTCATGAAGGTGGAAATCGGAGGCGTCGCGGGAACGATTGCGCCCCTCGTAGGGAAAGAGCCTCCTGACATCCACGTCTGGATACTAGGTGGAGAAGCGCCCGTCTTTGTGAAATCGGAAGGACCTCTTTTTGCAGGCGGTCCAATCTGGCGAATTGAGCAGACCAGCCCCGTGTGGCATAGTTCGGACCCGGCTAGAAAACAGCAGAATTGATCTCGCATTCGTGACCCCGATCAGCCAGTATTCCGGAAGAATGCTTTGAAAGGCGGTCTCGAACTGCCTGTGAAAAGCGGACCCGTTTTCGCGGGCCCGCCTTCTATTCCTAAATATATGGTTGATTACATTCCTCACTGGTAGCTGAAGGTGAGATCGTCCAGATAAACAGTGTAGGGCGACTGCTTGTAGTTTCCATCCATCTGGTAGTTGATCGTGACCCCGTACCAACCCGCAGCTGAGCCCGGATTGTAGTACTGATTCACGTTGCTGGTGACTCCGTTCAAAGTGATGGATTGATACAGCAGTTGATTGCTTCCAGTGCGCTGGACCTGAATCGTCAAGTGGTTCCATGCATTGCTGTTTGGATAACATGAGATGCCAGTGGGAACCCAATGCTGGTTGACGTTGTCCCAGACGTCCCATTCGTTGCCACCGGCGATACGGCATTCATGGCCCCAGATAAAGCCCAGATTATTGAAGAATTGGTTCATATCGAACTCAATCGCCTGGGCGAGCCCAAGGTTGGTTCCATAGAACCACACGTCGTAAGTGAAGTCGTGGAGCGTGGGAACCAGCGTGTGATTGTTGTCAGGCAGGCCTTGCGACGAGTCAATGCCGATCAGATGATTGTTAAACAATACGTCCCAGTAGGGACCAGTTCCGCCGATGTTGAACTGGGTCGCATCCCCAGACATGGAGGGCTGTTTGATTCCCTGGTACATGGACCAGGTCACCACGCCTCCGCAAGGCGAGCAGTCGATAAAATTCGGAGGACCTTGACCGAAGCTTTCCCATCCGCCGCTGGCCTGCAAATTCGAAAAAGATTTGCCGCTGCCAGTTACGGTGATGGTTACGGGAGTTGTCGCCGCTCCTCCGCATTTGTCCCACTCCTGAACGACGGTGTTGTACGTGCCAGGATTAAGTGGCAACGCGTAATTCAGGCTGGCTCCATTCACTACATAGGCCAACTGACCAGGCGCAGTATAGATGCCCATGGAACTCACGCCCTTCGAGCAAGTGGTAGTGGCTGTCGCAACAAAGTTCGCGGGCGAGGTCACGGTGCTGTTGTTTGCAGGTGAGGTCACGAAAACCCCAGATTTCGATCCCCCTGTGACCGTAATGGCAATTGGGGTTGTACCTGCGCCGCCACAGTTGTCCCATTCTTCGACGACGCTGTTGTAGGTTCCAGGATTGAGGTTCAGTGTCGTGTTCATACTTGACCCATTCACCACGTACGCCAGAACTCCGGGGGCAGTGTAAATTCCCATGGAACCCACGCCCTTTGAACAAGATGTGGTAGCGGAGGCGACGTAGGGTACAGGTCCTTGCAGAATTGCGCCGTTAGCGGGACTGGTCACGGTTACGCCGGCAAAGGCAGCGGGGATGCAAACAACGGACAGGCACAAAACCATCAGCACACACTTGGGGGGCATGCGTTGCTTCTCCAGTAATGTTTATTAACTTCCGACTTGCGAACGACGAGTTAAACCGACCTGTCGCGCGAGCGGGCGCGAGAGGCTCAGAAGGAGTGGCGTATTTTGTGGCGCATAATCGTTGGTTCCGAATACGGCGGTGACAGCAACTAGCCCAATCCTGGAAGCAATCGATCAAAAACTGTAGTGAGGCTACCAGAAAACCCTACCCGGGCCAAGCGCGAATCCTTGAAATCTTTAGTCAGAAGTACAACAACCGCGCACCGCAGTCTGGACCCATGCCAGCGGCCACCGACTCGTTCGGATCGTCGCGTTGTGGGGAAAAAGTATTACTTTTGTGAACTACGGGAAAAACTGTATGGGCGGAACCGGGATGGTTCGCCTACTCTCGCTTGTTCTACTTGCAAGGTGAAGTGCAAAGAGGCGCGAGGGCGCGAGTCCGATTTCATCTAGTCAGAGAGCGTGGAGATCAACCATGAGCGAGAAGCCAAGCACCACACTGCCGGCAACGGTTGACAAGATCATAACGTCTCCATCCCCGCGTGAGCCCGAGAAAGCGCAGATCAGCGTCGAGGGCGCCGATCACCTTTATCGGGAACTTCGCATCGAGAATACTTTGACCGATGAAAATGGCAAGGAAGTCCGGCTCAAGCCGGGCGCGGAAGTAGAAGTGACGATTGAAGCGCCTTTGGAAGCCACGATTCCTAAGAGGGGCGAAAACCAGCCGGAACCGAGATCATAGCGACAAAACTAGTCTGCGGCGGTACGAAGCTGCTTCAAATACAGCGCATTTGGAGACTCCGACAAAATTCCGCGTACCGAATCATACGACGGGGACGCTCTCGCGAAATCTTTCTTGCGCATGATCGCCGTCGAGCCTCAACTCGCAAAGTTCGGTGATGAGGGTTCCTGCCCAGTGATAGATGTTGCGTTCCCTGATGATTTTGCGCATCCGATGCACTCGCATCTGCTTCTCTTCCGGTTCCATCTCCAAAGCAACCCGAATTGCTTCGGCGGTCTGTTCGATGTCGTAAGGATTGACCAGCAAAGCGTCCCGCAATTCGCGCGCGGCGCCGGTGAACTGGCTCAAAATCAAAACGCCACGCTCGTCGCGTCGCGCAGCAAGGAATTCCTTGGCAACCAGATTCATACCGTCATGCAAAGAGGTCACTAAACAGAGATCGGCAGCGCGGTAATAGCGCTCAATCTCCTCGTGGCCATGGTGGCGCTTGAGAAATAGAATGGGCTTCCACTTGCCGGTTTGAAAGCGCCAATTGATTCGCTCCGCCTCCGCCTCCACCTGCGCCAGCAGATCGTGATAGCGCTTGATATGAGTACGGCTGGGCGCTCCTATCTGCACGAAGGTGAATCGGGTCCGGTATTTGGGATATTTTTCCAGGAAGCATTCGATCGCCTGGAAGCGTTCCAAAATACCCTTCGTGTAGTCGACGCGATCCACACCTACACCCAGGAATGCTGTCTCTACACCCAAGTCGCGCAGCAACGTGGATCGTTCGAGATAGTTAGTCCCGTACGCGTCACTTTCGACCGATTCGTCGTCGGTGAGATCGACGCTGATGGGAAACGGCCGAACGATAGTCCGGTGGTCCTGCCGCGCCACCGAAAAATGCTCCCAGTCCACACGCGACTCCACAACCCGATCCACCGTTTGCAAAAAGTTGTTGCAATGCGACTGAATATGAAATCCGATGAGGTCCGCTCCCAGTAGTCCATCCACCAATTGGCGCTGCCACGGACAAATGCCGAAAGCTTCCGGGTTTGGCCATGGGATGTGCCAGAAGATCGCCACGCGCGCATCCGGCCGCTTTTCTTTGAGCATCCGCGGCAGCAACGCAAAGTGGTAATCCTGCACCAGCACCACTGGGTTGGGTACGTCCTTTATCTCCTCGAGCACTGCAGCGGTGAATTGCCGATTCACCTCCTGATAGTGTTGCCAGTCTTTCGCGCGAAAAACTGGGCGAGTATGTGCCATATGACAAAGCGGCCATAGACCTTCGTTGGCAAATCCGTAGTAGTAGCCTTCTTCCTGCTCCTTGCTGAGCCAAACCCTGCGCAGAGTATAGCGAGGGTCGGCGGGAGGAACTCGGAGCCGGTCATTTGCATCCACAACTTCCGTATCGGCTTCGCCGCTGCCGTGGGCGATCCACGTTCCGTCGCAGGCATTGAGCACCGGCTCCAGAGCTGTCACTAGGCCGCTGGGAGGGACAATCACCTCCAGCGACTTGCCGTTCCTCTGGTGCAGATACGGTTCACGGTTTGAAACCACAAACAAGCGCCCGTCGCCCAGGCGGGTTCGAACCTGCGCCGCGAGCCGATCCGCGGTCCACATGGATTCGGAAGCCTCGCGCAGCCGCGCTTCATTTTCAGCGGCGCTGCGGGCTCGGCCAAGACTTTCAGCGAGCGTGACCACCTCCCAGGCGAGCGGCTTGAATAACTCCAGGTCGGGCATTTGCTGCGGTGAGGAAATTCTGCCCATGCGAAGCGCGCGCATCCATTGCGCAGCGCGGGCGATCGGCCCGGTAATGCTCCAGCGAACGATCAGCAGCGTGATTAACACGATGAGAAAGACTTGGGCGAGAATCCTTAAGAAGGCTTGACGCCAGGCACGAAGAGTCTGTGTACGGATATAAAGGGCATCATGCACTACCACCAACGCGCCCGTGATCTCATCCTGGCGATGGAGAGGCAACGTAAGAATGTGTACCGGACCTTTGCCCAAATGAGTGAAAGAGCTCGCTCCACGATCCTGCTGCGTAGCCTGCATTACCTCATGCGGAGTCGCGGTAAGTACGTCTTTTAGGCCCGCACTCATGACCACCGGTATACCCTGCCGGTCATAAATGGCTATCCCAAGCAAGTGCTCGCGGTTTCCGAACCGCTGTACCAGACGCTGCAATCCCCGCTCCGAGCTGTTTTCGGACGATTTTTCAACACTAGAGGCAACACTCTCACCAAGCACGTCGGCGCGCTTTTCCAAATCACTGCGCAGAACGCGCTTTTCTCCAACCACCTCAAAATAGGAGAACCCTAGAGAGACCAAGGTGATGCCGATGATAAGCGAAACGATGAGCCGAAGGCTCAACAGGCGCATAGGTTTGCTTTCCGAATTTGTCTCCTCGAAAGTCTAGTGAATCCGTGCCTTGCGGGAACATAGGGAGTTCACCGTATGTTCCGGAGAGAATCGGGAAACAAGGTCTAAGACGTGAAAATCGCTAAGCTGCCCACATGATAATCCTAAAAGCAGACCGGAGGGAAATGAAACTATTCCAGTCGTTTTTGGGTACAAGAGAACAAAAGAGGCTGAACTTCACACGAATTCTGTTTCCGCCTTTTCGGGGGTAGTCGTTTGGCGTAAAGGCACTCTGGCCGTAACCATCGTGCCGGCTTCGCCGGATCGAATCTCCAGAGTTCCGCCGAGCTGCCTGAGACGCTCCCGCATCCCGCGGAATCCTACGCCGGTTCGCCCCGCTGAACTCAGTTCAATTTGTTTTTCGATAGGGATGCCTTTGCCAGTGTCCTCAACTTCGATGAAAACCTGATCGTTTTCCTCATGTGCGCGTATCACAGCGGAGGCGCCGCCGGAATGGCGATGAATATTTGTCAGGCACTCCTGCACCATGCGGAAAATCGCAATCTCCAACTCGTCTGACATCCTGCGGAACTCATTGGGGATTTGCAAATCGACTTGGATCTTGCTGCGCTCGGAGAAGCCGTCCACATACCAGCGCAGCGCGGATGCGAGACCAGCAGCGTCGAGCAGCGGAGGATGCAACAGGTGCGAGATGGTGCGGATCTCGCTGCTAATCTGATCGAGCATGGCCGCATTCTCAGAAATTGCCCGGGCTCCCCCCGCGTCGAGTTTATCGGCCTGGCGCTGCACGACCGCCATATTCATGCCCAGCGCCGCCAGCAGTTGGCCCACGCTGTCATGCAATTCACGGGCAATCCTGCGCCGCTCGTCATCGCGCAACTGCTGCAGCCGTCCCGACAACTCACGCAGGTTTTCATTGGCCGTGTTCAGCTCTGCCGTTCGCTCCCGGACTTTTTGTTCGAGCTCGTCGTGCGCTTGACGAAGTCGTTCTTCCGCCCATCTGCTTTTGGAAATAGAACGCCGATTTGCTTCTCCCAGGGCGATGATCAAACCGGAAAAGACTAAAAAGCCCAGCATCCCAGAGATTGCGGCCCTAGGATCGTCTAAGAAAAAGGAGTTGTTAGGCGGCAGGAACCAATACCAAACCCCCACGGCCGAGAGCAAGGCGGTGACGACGGAAGGCCCAAGCCCGCAATACCAGGCAGAAAAAACCACGGCGGCCCAAACCGTATGATACGGGTTATTTTCCCCCAGAAGGGGAGCCGCCAAACGCCGGAGCAGCAATGCCAGGATTGCCGCCAACACTGCCAACGCATAGCGGCGAACAGAGTCGGCCCTGCCACTTACTGAAGAATCTTCCACCCGCATTTCTTGACTCACGCAACGTAGTCTAACCGACGAATCAAGTGGATGAAAGGGATCTCACTGCGGTTACCTACAGAATCGACCCGATGGTCACATTTCCAGCGTAGTAGATAATTCGGAGCAGTAATTTCAAATTACTGGGTCCTAAATCTTAGCCGCCGTTGTTTAGGTTGGCGGTTCATCGCCCGCTCATTGTAGCCGTTTGGCATTCCGCTCTTGCAAGATAAAAATTAGGAGAGAACCATGGTGACGAATCCTTCAGGCGCATACGGAATGTACGCTCAAGACGCTCAGCTCGAACAAGTTATGCTGACGTTGAACCAGTCGGGATTCGACAAAGAGGACATCTGTATGATGGTTTCTCCGAGTCATCCTCTCGCCCAAGTCGTTCGTCGGGGTCAGACGCTGAACACTGATCGGGAGGATGGAGCAGCGGGTTTGATGCGCTGGCTCTTTGAGTTTGGCGCCGTAATGATCCCTACCGTCGGGTTCTTTATCCGGTCACAAGCGTTCCTTCGCGCTTTAGTGACCGGGAAGGATTCCGCAAGTTTGTGCGGTAACTCCAGACCGCTGGTTGGATTGGGCTTTTCGGAGAATGATGCGGAGCGATTCGAGAGCCAGTTGCGGGATCTCGGAGTGTTGGTCTATGTCGCGTGTCCCAAGAAGAACAATGCCGCACGGGCGGTCGAGGTCCTGCGAAAAACCGGGGCTCATGAGCCTGCATTACTAGGGCAAAATGTAGCGATGGCCGCCGCCGCGTGAGTGTTCCCTAACATGAATGAAGCTGCGGTGATGCCGTAGCGCCGAATCACACACACAACACAGGGGTCTCCCCCATCCGCCTCTGATTGTCGATAAGTGTTTGCATTAGAGGTACAGTAAACACCCTAGATACAGTAAAAACCCTAGAGTAAGGGCGTAGGCATTCGTGTTACCAATCGTTGTTGTTTGCTAAGTTCCTCCTACGTTTAACTTCAGACAGATGGTTCGTTGCCCCTGACTTCGGAGAGTTCTCGCCCCGGCGCTGGACCGGACTCTGGTCCGCGACGGTTTCGAGTGCTCGTCAAGCGGCAGTGGCTAGAAACGATGTGTAAGCGCCCAGCCTGGGTGTCGGTTTGCGGGAGAAGACCATGAAGAAGGCAAGCCAAGAGTCGGCTACTGTGGTTGCGAATGGCGGACCGAGCGCAGGGCGCGAAGAAAAAAGAGAAGGCGAATGGGAATTCTGCCCGCTCTGCCGAGCCCGCATCAGCTGATCTGAGCATAATTCTGGCGAGCTTGCAGACTATGCGGGATGGAGATTTTTCCGTGCGTCTTCCCGGTTCATGGACCGGACTTGCGGGAAAAATCGCCGACACTTTCAATTCCATTGTTTCGGCCAACCAGCAGATGGCTGACGAGTTAAAGCGCGTTGGACAAGTTGTGGGAAAAGAGGGAAGAACGCGCGAACGCACCCGGTTTCACGAGTCCCGTGGGGCATGGGGCCACATGGAAGTGTCAATCAACACTCTCGTTGAGGACTTGCTTCGACCCACTGAGGGTGTGACGCGTGCCATCGCCGCCGTCGCCCAGGGAAATCTGACACAAACTGTCCGTCTGGACGTGGATGGCCGCCCACTCGAAGGTGAATTTCTTCGCTCTGCAAATATCGTCAACACGATGATTCAACAGCTCAGCGTCTTCACCGCTGAGGTGACGCGTGTCGCGCGTGAGGTGGGCACTGACGGCAAACTGGGCGGCCAGGCGCAGGTTCCGGGTGTCGCGGGAACCTGGAAAGATCTTACGGACTCGGTGAATTCGATGGCCAGTAACCTCACCGGTCAAGTCCGCAACATCGCAGAGGTGGCAACCGCTGTGGCCAGCGGTGACCTTTCCCGCAAAATCACGGTCGATGTGCGCGGCGAAATTCTGCAGCTGAAAGAGGCCATCAACACCATGGTCGATCAGTTGCGCTCGTTTGCTTCCGAAGTGACGCGCGTGGCTCGTGAAGTCGGAACCGACGGCAAACTGGGTGGCCAGGCGGTTGTGGTGGGCGTGGCGGGAACCTGGAAAGATCTTACGGATTCCGTGAATGCTATGGCCGGCAACTTGACGGCTCAGGTGCGAAACATCGCTGAAGTAACCACTGCCGTAGCCCGCGGTGATTTGTCGCGCAAGATCACGGTCGATGTGAAGGGCGAAATTCTCGAACTTAAAGACACCATCAACACGATGGTCGATCAGCTCAACGCGTTCGCCGGCGAAGTGACCCGCGTCGCGCGCGAAGTAGGCACGGAAGGCAAGCTCGGCGGACAGGCGCAGGTGCCCGGCGTGGGCGGCACGTGGAAAGATCTCACCGACAACGTGAACTTCATGGCCAGCAATCTTACCGGCCAGGTACGAAACATTGCCGAGGTCGCAACCGCCATCGCGACCGGCGACTTATCGCGCAAAATTACGGTGGACGTGCGCGGCGAAATTCTCCAGCTCAAAGAAACTCTCAACACCATGGTGGATCAGCTCAACCGATTCGCCGGCGAAGTAACGCGCGTGGCGCGCGAAGTGGGTACCGAAGGACGTTTGGGCGGACAGGCAAACGTGCCCGGAGTAGCTGGAACCTGGAAAGATCTCACCGACTCGGTGAATTCAATGGCCGGGAATCTTACCGGTCAAGTCCGAAACATTGCCGAAGTTACCACGGCCGTGGCTCGCGGCGATTTATCGCGCAAGATCACAGTCGATGTGAAGGGCGAAATTCTCGAACTCAAGAACACCATCAACACGATGGTCGATCAGCTCAACGCGTTCGCGGGAGAAGTAACCCGCGTGGCGCGCGAAGTGGGAACGGAAGGCAAACTCGGCGGCCAGGCGCAGGTACCGGGTGTGGCCGGAACTTGGAAGGATTTGACGGATAACGTTAACTTTATGGCCAGCAATCTTACTGGTCAGGTGCGAAATATTGCCGAGGTTGCAACAGCTGTGGCCCGCGGCGACTTATCGCGCAAAATTACGGTTGACGTTCGCGGAGAGATTCTCGAACTCAAAGACACCATCAACACGATGGTCGATCAGTTGCGTTCGTTCGCTTCGGAAGTGACGCGTGTGGCTCGTGAAGTAGGCACAGACGGCAAGCTGGGCGGTCAGGCACAGGTGCCCGGAGTTGGCGGAACATGGAAAGATCTCACGGATTCCGTGAACTCGATGGCCAGCAACTTGACTGGTCAAGTGCGAAATATTGCCGAAGTCGCGACGGCAATCGCAAGCGGCGACCTTTCGAAGAAAATCACGGTAAACGTCAGCGGCGAAATTCTACTGCTGAAAGAAACCATCAACACGATGGTGGACCAGCTCAACGCGTTTGCCGGCGAAGTAACCCGCGTCGCTCGCGAAGTCGGTACCGAAGGGCGTCTCGGCGGACAAGCGAACGTGCCAGGCGTCGCAGGCACGTGGAAGGATCTTACCGACTCTGTAAACTCGATGGCCGGAAACCTCACCGGCCAGGTGCGAAACATCGCCGAAGTGACCACGGCTGTGGCGCGCGGCGACCTGTCACGCAAGATCACGGTCGATGTGAAGGGCGAAATTCTCGAACTCAAGAACACCATCAATACGATGGTCGATCAGCTTAACGCTTTCGCCGGTGAAGTGACGCGTGTGGCGCGTGAAGTCGGTACCGACGGAAAGCTGGGTGGTCAGGCGCAAGTGCCGGGTGTCGCGGGCACGTGGAAGGATCTCACGGACAATGTCAACTTCATGGCCAGCAACCTCACCGGCCAGGTGCGAAATATTGCCGAAGTCGCAACCGCTATTGCGAATGGGGATCTTTCGAAAAAGATCACCGTCGATGTTCGCGGCGAGATTCTCCAGTTGAAAGAGACGTTGAACACGATGGTCGAGCAGTTACGATCGTTCGCCGCCGAAGTAACGCGCGTGGCGCGCGAAGTGGGTAGCGAAGGCCGTCTCGGTGGACAGGCGAACGTCTCCGGCGTCGCAGGTACTTGGAAGGATTTGACGGACTCCGTGAACGCAATGGCCGGAAATCTTACAGGTCAGGTCCGCAACATCGCCGAAGTAACCACGGCTGTGGCCCGCGGTGACTTATCGCGCAAAATTACGGTCGATGTGAAGGGCGAAATTCTGGAGCTGAAGAACACCATCAACACCATGGTCGATCAGCTCAACGCGTTCGCCGCTGAAGTAACGCGCGTGGCGCGCGAAGTAGGAACAGAAGGCAAGCTGGGTGGGCAAGCGCAGGTGCCCGGCGTCGCAGGAACCTGGAAGGATCTTACCGACAACGTAAACGTAATGGCTGCCAATCTGACAGAGCAGGTGCGCGGCATCGTTAAGGTTGTGACGGCCGTCGCTAACGGTGAACTCACTCAGAAGCTGACGGTAAACGCGAAGGGTGAGGTCGCGGCTCTGGCCGAAACCATCAACAACATGACCGATACGCTGGCGACGTTCGCCGATCAGGTCACAACCGTCGCGCGCGAAGTAGGCGTAGAAGGCAGGCTCGGAGGCCAGGCGAACGTTCCCGGCGCTGCCGGCACCTGGAAAGATCTCACCGGCAACGTCAACCTGCTGGCCGATAACTTGACCAACCAGGTGCGCGCCATCGCTGAAGTTGCAACCGCGGTGACCAAGGGCGATCTCACGCGCTCGATTCAGGTGGAAGCCAGCGGCGAAGTTGCTGATTTGAAAGACAACCTGAACACGATGATCGACAACCTCCGTTTGACTACTGACCGGAATACGGAGCAGGACTGGCTGAAGACAAACCTGGCCCGCTTCACCGGAATGCTGCAGGGGCAGCGTGATCTGGCGACGGTGGGACGCATGCTTCTTTCAGAACTCACACCTCTCGTCAATGCACAGCAAGGCGTGATCTATCAGATGGGAACCGACGAATCGGCAGAAATGGTGCTGCTCTCGGCATTTGCCGGTGACGGAGAAGACGGCCACCTGCGCCGATTGAAGCTGGGCGAAGGATTGGTGGGACAGTGCGCTTCAGAGAAGCGGAGAATGTTGATCTCCGACTTGCCGCCAAACACAATCGCGATTCGCTCCGGTTTGTTCGAGGCCGTTCCGCGAAACGTCATCGTGCTTCCGGTGTTGTTCGAAGACCGGGTTAAGGCCGTGATCGAGCTGGCTTCGTTGAGTAGTTTCACCACTTCTCAACTGGCGTTCTTGGAGCAACTGACGGCCAGTATCGGCATCGTGCTGAACAGCATTGAAGCTACGATGCAGACCGAAGGATTGCTAAAGCAGTCGCAGCAATTGGCCACCGAACTTCAGGTGCAGCAAAAAGAATTGCAGCAGACCAACGAACAGCTAGCTCAAAAGGCGCAGCAGCTCGCCGAACAGAACGTTGAAGTCGAACGCAAGAATCAGGAAATCGAACAAGCCCGTCGCGCTCTAGAAGAGAAGGCTAAGGAACTGGCGCTGACTTCTAAATACAAATCAGAATTCCTGGCCAACATGTCTCACGAGTTGCGGACGCCGCTCAACAGCATTCTGGTGCTCGGCCAGCAGCTTAGCGATAACCCGGACGGCAATCTCACTCCGAAGCAGGTTGAGTTCTCGCGTACGATTCATGGCGCTGGAACGGACTTGTTGAACCTGATCACGGATATTCTTGATCTGTCGAAAATCGAATCCGGAACGGTCTCAGTTGAGGCGGAAGAAGTCTTCTTCGCGAGCTTGCTTGATGCGGTGGAACGCCCCTTCCGGCATGAGGCGGAAAATCGCCGTCTCAGCTTCGAGGTGCAGGCCGATCCGCATCTTGCCCGCAGCGTAGTTACCGACTCAAAGCGGTTGCAGCAGGTGTTGAAAAATCTACTGTCGAATGCGTTTAAGTTCACCGAAGTCGGTGGTGTCCGCCTGGCGGTATCGGCCGCCAAGAGTGGCTGGACAGAGGGACATCCGATTCTGAGCAAGGCTGCCTCGGTGGTTTCGTTCGAGGTTTCCGATACCGGCATCGGCATTCCATTCGAAAAGCAGCGAATCATCTTCGAGGCGTTTCAGCAGGCAGATGCCGGCACCAGCCGCAAGTACGGCGGAACCGGATTGGGCCTGGCGATCAGCCGCGAACTGGCCAGCCTGCTTGGCGGAGAGATTCAGCTGCGCAGCGCGCCCGGGCGGGGCAGCACCTTCACGTTCTACTTGCCGCAAACCTATGTGGGTCCTTCGACGGGTGCAGGTGCGGCTGAGGCGGGATTCCGATCCTCCATCAGGCCGGCGCAGATGTCGGCGGCAGCGGAACATGTGGTCGAGAAGATCGCCGACGACCGGGACAATCTGCAAGCGGACGATGCGATCCTGATGATCGTCGAGGACGATGCACATTACGCGCGGGTGTTGCGCGATCTCGCGCGGGATAAAGGATTCAAAGTCCTTGTGGCCACACGTGGTGCGGAAGCGCTTATGCTGGCCCAGGAATATCATCCAACCGCTGTGTCGCTCGACGTTTTTCTGCCCGACATGCTGGGCTGGACCGTTCTTAACCACTTGAAGCAGGATCCGGCAACCCGGCACATTCCAGTTCAAATGTTGACGCTCGATGAAGACCGGCAACATGGCCTGGCTCGCGGCGCGTTTGCATTCGTTACAAAGCCAACCACGCCGGAAGGTTTGGAAGCGGCCTTGGCGCGCATTAAGGAATATTCTGCTCCTCGACGGAAGCGGTTGCTTGTGGTCGAGGATAATCCGGCCGAGCAGCTCAGCATCAAGGAACTGCTGGGCTATGACGATATCGATGTCACCGTGGCAGCCACTGGCGCGGAGGCGATTCAGACTGTAAAAGAGCAGATTTTCGACTGCGTGGTACTCGACCTGCGGCTGCCGGACATATCGGGCTTCGATGTGTTGGAGCGCTTCCGTGACACTCCGTTACTCGCCGATCTACCGGTCGTTGTGTTTACCGGCAAGGAGCTCTCGCCGGAGGAGGATGCGCGGCTACATTCGTTGGCGCGTAGCGTTGTGGTCAAGGGCGTGGAGTCGCCGGAACGTCTGCTCGATGAGACTGCGTTATTCCTGCACCGTGTGGTGGCGGATCTTCCAGTCGAAAAACAGAGGTTGCTCGATCGCCTCCACCATTCGGACGACGCATTGGTCGGAAAGAAGGTGCTGGTCGTCGACGATGACGTGCGCAACATCTTCGCGCTGAGCAGTGTGATTGAACGCCGGGGCATGACTGTGATTACAGCCGGTACTGGACGGGAGGCAATCGCCAAGCTGGAATCGACGCCTGATATTGCCATTGTACTGATGGACATCATGATGCCCGAGATGGATGGATATGAGACGATGCAGGTGATCCGGCAGAACGCTTTGTTCAGGAGGCTGCCGATTATTGCCCTCACCGCCAAAGCGATGAAGGGAGACCGCGAGAAATGTCTGGAGGCGGGAGCGTCCGAGTACCTGGCCAAACCAGTCAACACGGAGCAGTTGCTCTCTTCGTTGCGCATGTGGCTTCACCGGTAATAGTTGCCAACGGGAGCATGCACGTGGCCGAGAAAGTGCGTGGAGACAACTGATGGGCGCCAACGAGAAAGTAAATATCCTGATGGTCGATGATCAGCCGGCCAAACTCCTCAGCTATGAAGTCATGCTGGGTGGACTTGGCGAAAACCTGATAAAAGCGACTTCAGCGAAGGAAGCCCTCGAGAGTCTCCTTAAGACGGACGTTGCGGTTGTGCTCATGGACGTGAGCATGCCCGAGCTGGATGGTTTTCAGCTGGCTGCGATGATCCGGCAGCATCCGCGGTTCCAGCGGACCGCGATCATCTTTGTTTCTGCGGTCCATCTTAGCGATCTCGATCAGCTCAGGGGCTATGAACACGGAGCCGTGGATTACATCTCGGTTCCCGTGGTTGCGGAAGTTCTGCGTGCGAAGGTGAGAGTATTTGCCGAGTTGCACCGCAAGACGCGGCAACTTGAGATTCTGAATCACGAACTGGAAGACCGCGTATCCGAACGTACCGAGGAGTTAGCTAGCAAGGCAGAAATCTTGCTGCAGCTGAACACGGAGTTGGTACGCAAGAATCAGGAACTTGACGCGATCGTGCGTACCGCTCCGGATATCATTTTCAGCCGCCAGAACGACGGTTCTCGAGACTACATCAGCGATCGATTTTACGACTACACGGACGCTCCTCCCGGTTCCGCGAATGGATTTGGCTGGCTCGACTATGTGCATCCCGAGGACAAGGATCAGGCTGTGGCGCAGTGGATGCGCTGTGTGGAGGCCGGGACTAACTACGAAGCCGAATATCGCATGCGGTCCGCGGACCAAACGTACCGCTGGTTCCGGGCTCGCGCGGTTCCGATTCGCAATGATGAAGGAAAGATTGTCAAATGGTATGGCACCTGTTCCGACATTCATGACAGCAAAGTGCTGGAGCAATCCATCCGCGATAACGCTGCGGAACTCGAGAAAAAGGTGGATCGGAGGACGGACGAACTGCGGCGGCTTTCCATCCGCCTCATGACCATGCAGGATGAAGAGCGCCGGCGGCTGGCACGCGATCTGCATGACGGGTTGGGGCAAGAACTAGCTGTCGCGAAGATGGTACTGGATAGAATGATGGTGCAAAAATCTGCTGAGCCGACAGACGGGGCCTGGACTCAGGCCAGCGCGATAGTGGATCGAGCCATTCAGCAGGTCCGCACCATGTCTCACCTGTTGCATCCGCCGTTGCTCGATGAAGTAGGTTTGCTCTCGGCGCTTTCCTGGTACGTGGACGGGCTACGGAAACGGAGCGGCGTTGAAATTTCACTCGATGTCCGCGCCGCAGAGTTTCCAAGGCTCTCGGCAGAGGTTGAGACTGCCGTGTTCCGAATTGTGCAAGAGGCCCTGACAAACGTCTTCCGGCATTCCGAAGCTCAAAAGGTCTGGATTACGCTTACTCAAACGGAAGACTTGATCGTGGTGGCAGTGCGAGACGATGGAAAGGGAATCGGCAAAAGAATTGTTGAACTGCAACCGGATAGTGTTGGCGTGGGTATCGGTGGCATGAAACAACGCGCTAAAGAATTTGGCGCAGAGCTGCGACTGACAAATGTTGATCCTGGAACTCTTGTCGAATTGACGATTCCCTGTTCTTCCGTCCTGCGAGAGCCAAACGCCGTCATGGAAGATGCATAGAAGATGAACGTTCTTTCACTCCTGGTGTTACGAACATCCGCCGAATGACCGCAATCCATACCTAAAAAACTGTATTCGCTGATATTTTAAACCTCAGCAAGACATCTAGCCTCCCACGTATGACACTCCTACACATGTATCCCCTTGCCCACTTTACAGCGTGAACCGGATAGCGGCGAGACGAGGGAAAAGTTAGCTTTGATTCGCAAGGGAGTTCAAACAATTGCTCGCTTCGGGCATGGAAAATGAAGAGGTCGGCTCATGACAAGACTTAATTCTGCATTACCGAGATTTCTTGCAGTGCTCGGCGCTGGTCTTATGATTTTCGGCAACGTGGCGTGGTCTGCCGATGATAAGGATGTATCGGATATCGACAAGCGCCTCGATGCGTCTGCCAAGGTTTTGACCGAAATTATGGACACCCCGGATAAAGCCATTCCAGACAAGGTGATGAGCGATGCAAAATGTATCGCTGTGATTCCGTCGATGGTCAAGATTGCGATCGGCATTGGCGGCAGCCATGGCAAAGGCGTGGCGACATGCCGCACCGAAGGCGGAATGTGGAGCGCTCCCGCGCCCATCACGATCACCGGGGGAAGCTGGGGATTGCAACTTGGCGGGCAAGCCGTGGATATCGTGATGGTTGTGATGAACGACCAGGGGATGCAACACCTGCTCTCAAGCAAATTCAAGATTGGCGCTGATGCTTCGGCGGCCGCAGGGCCTGTGGGCCGTGACACTGGCGCCGATACGGACTGGAAAATGAGAGCGGAGCTGCTGACCTACTCCCGCGCTCGCGGACTCTTTGCGGGGATCGATTTGAACGGCACAGCGGTGACACAGGACAAAGACGAAACCAGAATTCTTTACGGAAAATTCCTGCCATTCAGCGACATTCTGGCGGGAAAAGTCCACCCTCGCGAATCGAGCCAGCCATTTCTGGCGGCTGTAAGGAAATATTCGGGACAGGCGAGGACGGAACACGGTGAATTGAAGCCCTCAGCCGGAACGCCGGTAGCTGGCAGTCGGTGAAGTTAAGTTTGGAAGGTTGTTACGGACCGGTTCTTGGGAACTGGGCCGATGTTCAAACGGAGTAACAACTAAGGAGGCTTTTT
Source organism: uncultured Acidobacteriaceae bacterium (assembly GCA_963808195.1). Lineage (GTDB taxonomy): Bacteria > Acidobacteriota > Terriglobia > Terriglobales > Acidobacteriaceae > Sulfotelmatobacter. Next base: position 702,922 of record CAWEEW010000001.1, read on the forward strand.
CATGTCGACAATTCTGCTAATCGTTCTTGTGCTGTTGTTGCTGGGCGCTCTCCCGGCCTGGCCGTACAGCCGGGGATGGGGATACTACCCCAGTGGAGGACTGGGTCTGGTGGTCGTAGTCCTACTCGTTTTAGTTCTGGCCGGTCGACTGTGAGTCCGCGATTCTCAACGGTGTGTTCGGACCGAGCATTCGTGAGGGGAAATAGTGGGAATGCGGTCCCACTATTTCTCATCTGTTTTGAAAGTCGCTCTCGGGTTAGTTGAAGCAACTTTCATTCCCTTGCTTAGTGAAGTTTATTAGGAGCCAGGAGCGCCAATGTCCAGCAATCAGAGTTCTCGCCACGGGGCAAATACATTCTACCCAGGTTCTTCCGCGTCTTCTGCAGCGGTGCTCAACCGGCGGTACGCGGTTGGTGCGCTGCCGGCACGGCCAGCGCAACCGAGGCCACAACCACGGCTAAAAGCTGAGGCACCGGAAGCGATTTGGGGACAGTTCAACAACTATCGATCCAATGGTCTGGCGGGCTCCGCAGCCGTTCACATCATCCTTCTGGCGCTCATTTTGGGCACCGCGACATTTGGCCACCAGGTGGTGCAGCACGTTCAGCCGCACGAGACTGTGACGCTGATCGCCCCGTCTCCGGACTCTTACGCCCTCCCTGTCGCGAAGAAGATCGCAAGCGGCGGCGGTGGCGGCGGCGAGCACGATGTGTTGCAGGCTCCGAAAGGACGCCTGCCAAAACTTGCGATGGAGCAGATTACGCCTCCTCAGATTGTCATTCATAACCAACATCCAAAGCTTGCTGTGGAGCCGACAGTCGTTGTGCCTCCGCAAGTTCACCTGGCGCAGAACCACATGCTCAATTTGGGCAATCCGTCAGCTCTCCCGATGCCGTCCGCTCCTCCCTCAAATGGAACCGGTTCGGGTGGCGGCATTGGCTCGGGATCGGGTAGCGGAGTAGGCGTGGGTCACGGACCTGGTGTGGGTTCGGGCAGCGGTGGCGGTATTGGCGGAGGCGTATTCAAGGTGGGCGGAGGTATTTCCGCTCCGGAGGCGATAACGACACCGGATCCGGAATATACCGAAGAGGCTCGCAACGCTAAGACTCAAGGAGTGTGCGTACTCGCGCTGATCGTGGACGAGAGTGGAAATCCTCGTGACATTCGTGTAGTTCGTGGCCTGGGATTCGGCCTTGATGCCCGCGCCGTTGAAGCCGTCAAGCAATGGCGATTCAAGCCCTCGTTGAAGGATGGCCATCCGGTCAACGTGCAGATCAGCGTGGAAGTAGGATTCAAGCTCTATTAAGGTGGTGTGACTTGAAATAACGATTTCTTAGATTCGAGGTTTGGTTCGGATCTCCTATCTGTTTGGCGTTCGAATAACCGCCACGCCTGTTCGGGTGGCGGCTTCTTTTTGGATCGCAGGTTCATCAGCTGGAACTGTCAGGAAGATGCGCTCTAACACTTGTTTGCGCAAAAAGTTTCGCCTGCAGTCTCAAAGATTTAGGCCTCATAAGTTAACTCTAAGAGTTGTACAGCAAGTCTCGGGGGCAATTACAGGGGCATCCTGATGTGCGGCGCGAGGCCAAATCGCTAATCTCGTTTTGGAAGTTGAAGCTCCCAGTTACCAAAATGGATAAGCACTCTAGTTTGACCTTAAGGAGACTCCAGTGGCCACTTGTGTGATTTCCGCGACTGCAACCAATCTGATTCCGGCGGGCGAAGTAGCCAGCCGCCCCGAAACCCCCGAACGCAGCCTCGTGCAGCGCGCCCAGCAGGGCGATGAAGAGGCTTTTGGCATGCTCTTCCAGGCTCACAAGAAGCGCGTATTTTCCGTATGTCTTCTCATGACGAAAGATACGGCCGATGCAGAGGACCTCACCCAGGAGGCTTTTCTGCAGGTATTCCGATCCATCGGTTCTTTCCGCGGCGACTCAGCTTTTTCGACTTGGCTCTACCGCGTAGCCGTGAACACCGTGCTGATGAAGCTGCGCCGGCGCAAGTCGCCTCCAGTCCTGTCTCTCGATGAGCCAGTCTCGGCCGAGTCGCCGTCTCTACGGCGCGATGTAGGGAAAGCCGACCCGAGTCTTAGCGGCGCGATCGATCGTATCGCCTTACGCCGTGCCATGCAGGAATTGCCTGAGGGATGCCGGCAGATCTTTTCGCTGCATGAGGTCCAGGGATTCCAACATCACGAAATCGCCAAGATCCTTGACTGCTCGGTCGGCAACTCGAAATCGCAGTTGCACAAAGCGAAGATGAAAATGCGCGACTTGCTGTTTCCAAAACGAAGAGTGTTGCGGCGATCCGCCGCCAGTCAGGTCGCCGAATTTTCCCCTTCCGAATCAACCATGATCGGCTCTAGTGTCAGCGCAGTATAAAAAAAGCGTTGGAATCTTAACCTGGGCGAAATGACACGTTCGAAATCAGAGAGGACAAAGTTGTGGGGTTAGCGGCCATTGTGGTGGTGGAAACGGGCACAGAGGATTCTTCTCTGGCAGTTCCGGCAGACATGAAAACTGAGCAGACAGCTGGAGTAGTTGAACCTCTTCCATGCGTAGAAATTATGGGGCGTTCCATGCTGGAGCGCACCATCGAGCGATTTGTGCGTGCCAATGTAGACGTTGTCAGGGTGCTGATGGCCGACGACGCGGCTTACGCGGCGCAGCCCACCGGGAGCGCATTTGATTGCGTGAAGTTTAAGAGCGTTAGCGACGTCGGTTCGGCAATCGGACAGGAAATAATGGAGTTTTCGCAAAGCGGTATCGACCACTCATTCATTGTTTCTGCGAGTGTGTATGCGGAAACTGATTTATTTGATTTGTTTTCTTTCCATAGTGAATCCCGGCAGAGGGCGACTAAGGCGGTAGATCGTGACGGCCCCTTGGAATTTGGGATCGTCGATTGTGCACAAGCTCTCGAGATCGATATCGAGAACATGCTCACGCGTGGCGATGGCGCCGGCAGTTCGTACTTTATTCGTGAATATGTAAGCCGGCTGACTCACCCTCGTGACTTGCGCCGCTTGGCTACCGACGCGCTTAGTGGGCGTTGCGCAATGCGTCCTGCGGGTACGGAAGTCAAGCCGGGGGTTTGGGTTGATGGAGGAGCGCAAATTCACAGGCGCGCGCGAATCGTAGCGCCGGCATACATCGGCCGGGGATCGAGGATTCGGCAGGACACCGTGATTACGCGCTGCAGCAGCATTGAGAAGGACTGCTACGTGGACTGGGGAACGGTGATCGAAGACAGTTCGATCCTTTCTGATACACACATCGGAATTTCCGTGGATGTCTGCCATGCGATTGCAAATGGAAACAAACTTCTGAATCTGGAGCGCGATGTGGTGATCGAGATCTCTGATCCGGGCGTGATGCGGTCCACTAGTCCGGTCCGAAAACAGCCGCGGAGCACAATCCATCCAGAGGAAGAGCGGATTGTTGTTGCCGACTTGCAAGAACAAAAGCTTTCAACGCCAGAGCCTTGGCAGTTAGGAACAAATCCTATTCAGGGGTGAATAATATGTGCACCAGGGGGCCTGTGATCGTAATGGAGCTACCAGAAAAACTGAACCATTTAGAAGGAACGACGTTTCTGGCGGAAATGAAACCATTGCTGGAAAGCGATCGTCCCCGGATGGTTTTGGATTGTTCTCAAGTGCAACACATCGACAGCGCCGGGATCGAAGTGCTGCTTGAGAGCATGGAAGAGGTGATGAAACGAGACGGAGATCTCAAGCTGGCTGCGCTCTCGCCCTCCTGTGCGGCGATTCTTGAACTTATGCGGGTCGATCGGTTATTTGAAGTGTTCGAGACCGCCGACGAAGCAGCGCGAAGTTTCCGTGCGATGGCAGCGCCTGAGGTTGCACAGACATTGCCTTGGTATTCCGGCGGATATGGAATTACAGACCTGAAGACTGCGAGTTGATCGTTCATCGGTTATGCCGGAGGCAAACAGTGGGAACACAAAACAGCTTGGTACGCGCGGTCGTGTACGGGTTGCTGGTCTCTGGGTTAGCGGGGGCTGTGCTGCCGGTTAGCGCACAGCAGCCCGCTAATCCAGAGAAGAATGTGGAGGTCGCGAATTCGGTTGAGCTGGGACGAACTTCCCTTACGGAACTGGCAGCGGAACAATCCAAAGTCGACGGGCTGCCGGATAGTCCCGGAGCAAATCTTGCAAACCAGAAGTCGGAAGGCGCAGGCTTCGCAACGCTCATGGTCGCGCAGAATCAGCCTTCCCAGTCTCAGTCGCCCCAGACTTCGTCGAGTTCGAATCAGCCTAACCAGAATTCTGCGCCCGACGCTCAGAAGCCAGTTGGAACGGCTGCCGCGGAGGCTCCTCACACAACTGGGGTCGCCGCATCGCAACCGGCCGGCGTGGCAATTGCGCCAGCGAAACAGCACAGGGTTCGCACTATTGTGATCAGAGTTGGAGCGATTGTGGGAGCAGGGGTGGCCGTCGGGACGGTCGTCGCGCTGACCGAAGGGACTTCAAGTAGGCCGCCCGGAGCTCATTAGATTTTCGATTGTGGAATCCAGCATCCAGATGGTTTCGCAGCGGACCCTAGTGAAAATCGTCAGTTTTTCGGGAATCGATGGGGCAGGGAAGAGCACCCAGATTCATGCCCTTGAGACGTGGCTCCTTCAATCCGGTCTACGCGTAAAAGTACTCGCGTTCTGGGATGATGTTGTCGTGCTCGAGAAGTTCCGAGAGTTTATGAGCCATGCGGCGTTCAAGGGTGATCGAGGGATTGGGAGCCCGGAGAAGCCTCTGAACCGGCGCGACAAGAACGTCAGCTCCTGGCCTATGAACGCGGTGCGGACGTGCCTGTATTTCTTGGACGCTCTGAATGTGCGCCTCATGATCCGTGGGATACGATCTAGCGACGCCGATGTGGTGATCTTCGATCGCTATATCTACGACGAACTGGCGAATCTGCCGCTTAAGTCTGCGGTGTGGAGAATGTTCATTCGGTTCTTCCTCAAGCTGGCGCCTACGCCAGATGTGTCCTACGTCATCGATGCCGATCCGGTCGCGGCGCTAGCGCGGAAGCCGGAATATCCATTGGAGTTTCTGCGCAGGAACCGTGAAGCCTACCTAACCTTGAGTTCTCTCTCGGGTGCCATTACCGTGGTTGACCCGCTACCGGTCGAAGAAGCAGAGAAGAGAATCCGCGAATCATTCCTGCGGACCATATTCGTTCCGGAACAGCGATTGGCGCCGACCGTGTCGCTCTAATTTCAAAACTATTTTCTGCATACGATCTTCTTGAAAAGGCGATCCTTCCGGCTCATCGAAGAGCCAACATCTAGTGCGGCGACGACATCGAACCTGAAGCGGTTGTTATCCGGAGCCCGGAGAAGGAATGAAAATCTGTCTGGTCACCACTTTTCCCCCCAGCCAGGGAGGACTAAGCGAGTATGGACTGCACCTTGCCGAGGAGTTGCGCAGCAATCCTTTTATCAGCCTGACGATCCTTGCTGACCGCGTCGTCACCGATCAGCCGGAGCTTGAAGGCTTCTCGGTTAATCGTTGCTGGTCTTTTGACGATCCTTTAAGTTCGATTCGGCTTGTAAAAGCACTCAATGAATGCAAGCCCGATGTGGTGTGGTTCAATCTGCTCTTCAGCACATTTGGACGTAATCCGCTGAACGCGTTCCTGGGTCTGTTGACGCCGCTTTTGGCGCGCTTGAGCGGCCGCTACACGCATGTTACTTTGCACCACCTGATGGACACCGTGGATTTGAAGGATGCGGGCGTAAAACATCCCCGCGCTTACCGTCTGGCGGGTTCCGTTGCCACCAGAATCCTACTGCTTTCGAATTCCGTTTCCGTTCTGATGCCGGGATACCGCAAGATTCTTTATGACAAATATGGCCGTGACAATGTGCATCTGCGGTCCCACGGTGTTCTGACGCGGAAACCTGAATACCCGGATTTTTCCCGGCGGGGAAATCCGGAACATAGGATTCTGGCCTTTGGTAAGTGGGGAACCTACAAGAGGCTTGAACTTCTGCTCGATGCCTTTAAAATTGTGGCGGACGCGCTTCCAAATACCAAGCTCGTCATCGCCGGCGGGGACCATCCTCAGGCTGCAGGCTATGTGGAATCGGTGAGGGAGAACTGCGTAGGGAATCCCGCGATTGAGTTCCTCGGATATGTACATGAAGACCTGATACCTGGTCTCTTCCAGCAAGCCTCTGTCGCGGTTATGCCTTATTCTTCGTCGACGGGCTGCAGCGGGGTTGCACACCTGGCATGCGCATACGGCGTACCCATTGTATGCGCCGATCTTCCGGATTTTCGCCAGATGGGGGATGGTGAAGAACTCGCCATGGAGTTCTATAAACCGGGAAGCGCGCCAGACCTGGCAGAGTGCTTGATCAACTTCTTGACAAACCCGGAAAAGCAGCTAGCCATGGGAGTCCAGAATTTTTCAACCGCTCTCCGCATGACCATGCCCACGATCGTTCAGAAATATCTGCGCCATTTTGAACTGGCGCAAAGAACCGACGCGTTGCGACAAGTGACAAGATTCCGAAGGCTGCCGAAGTGGATGCCATCGAAGGCATTCCTGTTAAGACTAATGACGCGGAATTCGAGTGGATGGATTTATCGATCGGCGAATCATGGCACGGCGCGTTATCGAAATTCGCGGAACAACTCCCGTGTTCGTTTATTGAACGACGACGCTAACGGTGGTAGAGAGCTGACTCGAACTGGAATTCCCTTGAATGGTAACGGAGTAATTAGTGGAAGCGGGCGCCGCAACGGCAGTGTTCTGGGCCGTCCCCATCTTGTTTCCGCCACAGGAAACGGTAACCATTCCGGTTCCGAGCACCACGACCAGAGCGAGAGCTCGCGTGCTGCGCTGGTAAGGAAACTTTCCGATGAAGGCGAGGCCGGCAACTCCGAAGGGTAACAGCCAGCCCGCATAGACTGGAACTGCCTTGCTCGGCCGAGGCAAGGTCCTCCCTACGACGGAAGCGGCGGAAATAGTAAGAATAGAACTAGCCGTGCCCGATCCCGGGGTGATGGTGCTTGGAGAGAACGAGCAGTTCAGCGTGCTCGGGAGACCACCACAGGAAAGAGCGATGGGGTTGTTGAACGCACCCGATTGCGATCCGGCAGAGACACTGATGGTTCCTGCATGTCCGGCGAGAATCGTGACGGACGCAGGGGAAGCCGAAAAAGAGAGTGATGGCGCGGGCGGCGTAGGTGCCCCTCCGCTGGCGGTACAAGACGGAGTGTAATCGACCGCACTCGTGATCTGATTTGCCAGGCTGGGCTTACCCACGGCCTGTACGAACAACTGATAGTTCCCAGCGGGAATCGCGAAGCCACATAAATTCAGCGAGTGAATTCCAGTCGCTGAATCCGTCAAAGACATCAGGTTCTCACCGTCGGAACTGATGTAAACGGAATAATGGTCGACCGTATTCTCATTCCCGTCGATCGTCCATTGCAGAGAATTCGTTGCAACCGAAGCGGAAAGCGTTAGACAGTTATCGATTCCAGACTCGATCTCCGTGGCTTCTTCGTAATCATTCCACGTCACAAGCTGCAAGTCAGGTAATGGTTTTCCTGAGTTATAAAGCCCATTAATCTCAGAAAATGTTTGCAGCCAGGTCTGACCGCATTGCTGTTTCATGATGCGGTTCGATCCCCAGGACGCGAGAGTATCGTTGAACCCTTTGTATGTTGCGCCTACGGTCTGCTCGGAGGGAAACGACATTCCAGCATCGTAGAAACTGGACAGGTAACCGATTCCGTAATCGATGGTCGTCGGCATGACCCAGGAATAGCTGCCACCGCTGAGGGGGTGGCCGAATCCGTTGTTGTTCTGAAAGAGAAAGAGCGGTTGTGTGCTTAGCGCAGCATTCACCGCGTTCCAGTCGATCGAATAAGAGAGGTCGATGTTGAAGTTTGTGACCACCGGCTGTCCCTGGCTGGTCATATACGCGGGCGAGGGAAAATACGTATGCTCAATGTATTGAAGCTGACTAATCAACGCCTGTTGGGGCGAGCAGCCTGAGCAGGAATCCCATTCGATGGCCCCCTGATCGATCATGATGGCGAAGGTGAAACCCGGGTGGTTCTCAGCCTCGGCCATGACGAGTTGCGTAGCCTGATCCATTGCATTGTTTGGCCCATACCAGTCAATGATGACGCCGTCAATGCCGCGGCTGATCATGTCGGTAATCTGGCTCTTGACTTGTGCGGGGTTAGTGGAACTGTATCCGATATTCATGTGGTTCGACTCACCGAACCATAGCAGAAGGTGAGCGTAGACCTTCGTCGTCGCGCCGGAATAAAGCAATGTGTGAATGTCAACCTTGCTGATATTCCCTGCGCCGCGGTTTCCATTCGACTGATTCGTAAAACTATTAGCGGCACTCGTGTTGTTGCCAGATTTAGCGTTCAGCGTTGTGGTCGGAACAATGTAAGACGAGGTGGCCGAACACACGGTCGATGCCGCGAGGAGCAGAACTGCTGCAAGAGGAAAACGAAACATTGGTCCTTAGGGGGCGTTAGGGGTTGAGGATCGTGCGCGAGCTGTGGCCACAACGAAGAAGGCGCGCCCGCCTATAAATTTCCTCGTTACCGGCTGATTTTTCTTACGGGATCTATCTGGGAACGGGGTCAGCTTACGGCTGAAGGGCGAGGAGTGGAAGATAACATTCGTCTAATCCCCAAAGTGCTAAGACCTGCGAGGCATTGTTCAAGCCGTCAAAATCTGTCCAACAGAAACGAGTCGGGCCCTAGTCATTTCAGTCAGTTAGGCCGCGGGAATGGATGGAGCGGTCGCAAAATCGACGCCAACATTTCGGCGATGAGAATCATCCTAAATACGCCTTTCAGTGTCATTCAGTCACTCACGTCGCGGGGTGCATAGGATTGCCAACAGAAAAGTTATGCAGGATTTCCATCGCATCGGCCCTGTCGCTGGTGCTGTGCGGTTGCCAAGGGCTGAGGAGTGGTTCCGGGAACATTCAGTCGGTGAATCACATTATTGTCATGGTGCAGGAGAATCGCTCTCTTGACACTTATCTCGGACAACTGCCGGCGTATTGGGCTGCGAACGGCTTCCCCTCGCAGCAATTCGATGGACTACCGGCGAACGCCTCCAACCCAGCGTACAACGGAACAACTACTCCGGGCGCCACCACAGTTTCCGCCTTCCACATGGCAACCGAATGTATGGAAAACCTGAGCCCATCGTGGGATGAGAGCCATGAAGACTGGAACTTGCAGGATCCAACTTCCAGCACTCCGCTGATGAACGGCTTTGTTTATAACGCGGCGAAGTATGCGATCGATCAGAATTCTGGAGGTGCGAACCCGCCCTTCAGCGACACTCAAGGCCTCCGCGCCATGGGCTACTACGACTGGACGGATTTGAATTACTACTATTTCATGGCGTCGAATTTTGCCACATCCGATCGCTGGTTTTCCCCGGTGATGGACCGCACGCAAGTCAACCGCATGTATCTTTTCGCCGCCACGTCGCAGGGTTACGCGTATCCGCCGGGAACAAACGCCTCGGATAACGCGCCGCTCACTGCTCAAACTATCTTCGACGCGCTCAATACCGCGGGAATTTCTTGGAAAATCTACGCGACCGACAATACGTGCCCAACCGGCGTAACGGGAGATAGCAGGCCAAGAGGGGGATCGAGTTCCGATATAAATTCCAGCGCCAATCCTTCAGCCGCGTCTACTGGGTACTGCACTTACCTCTCGCAGTTCAAGTCTTACGCGCCGCCCAACGCTATGCCCGCGAATGTTGTGGCGGGATCGCAGTTTCTGAGCGACGCGCAAGCCGGAACTCTTCCTTCCGTGTCATTTATCGAGCCGGGATATGAGTCTGGGCGCGACGAACATCCCAGCAGCGGAACCAACCTGCAAACCGGCGCAGCGTACGTACAGACTCTGATCGATGGACTGATGAACAGCCCGTCCTGGAATGACTCGGTGTTTATTCTTACCTACGACGAAGCGGGAGGAACTTATGATCATGTTCCCCCAGCGCAAATGCCCAATCCTGATGGCATCGCTCCAATCGACCTGATCTCCGGAGACATTTGTACGACTTCAGGGGGAGCGAATTGCGATTTCAACTACACCGGATACCGGTTGCCGCTGATCGTGATTTCGCCATTCACCAAGAAGAATTACGTGTCACATACGGTCGCGGACTATACGGCCATGCTCAAGTTCATTGAGACAAGGTTTAATGTGCCTTCTCTAACGAAGCGTGACGCCGCGCAAATGGATATGACCGAGTTCTTCGACTTCCAGAATGTGCCGTGGGCAACGCCACCGACTCCGCCCGCGCAGGCCACGAGCGGAGTTTGCAATTCGCAGCAGCTTGGTTATCCGTGAGTATTGCGGGTCGGTAGGATGCTGGTCTCAGGTCTTAGGTTCTAGGGCGTTAGGTTCTAGGCTTCAACGGGTGGAGTGGAAAGCCTGAGACCTGACACCTAAGACCCGAGACCGGTTCTCTTCCTACTGATTTCTCGCATTCACCGTGACGCTGCGCGCCACGTACCTGTTTCCATCAAAGCGAGTCATGACCATGACATCGTCTCCCTCACGCAGATTGCCGTCGATGCCGGAAACGGAGGGATCGAAGTAGACCTCGTAGGTTTTGCGATCCGTCGAAGAGTTGAGAATCAGAAGCCCCAGCCGCATGTCCAATGCCGTGATCCGACCCGAAAATGCGAAGGTGGCTCCAGGAACCGCCAGCACGGAGACCTCGCTCGCGGTATCGCTGCCATTCTTCTGCGGTCCGAACTTCACCGCGACCAAGGTGCCAGGCACGATGTCGGCTGCAGAAGCGGCATGATCGCCCTTTACAAGCCGGGTTTGAGAGTTGAGACGAATTTTCAGTGGCCGGGGAGACAAAAGATCGCGCAATACTAATTCATCCCCGCGATAACTGACTACCGCACCTTGACTCTCACCTGCTGGAGTCTTGGAATGAATTCGAATCGTTCTAGCAAAAACAACGCTGCCATCGAGCTGAGTGTCGACAGAAATACGGTCCCCCTGATGCAGATCGGAGGCCGATGCCGAAGCACTACCGAGATAAATGTGGGTGCGCGGATCGAAAGCGAAAGTCATTTTGCCGCCGCCAAATACCCGCACCGTAAGCCGGTCGCGCACGCGGTCGAGTTTCTCGACGGTTCCACCAATCAGACTTGCGTTGGCGCGAGGTAGCGGAGTGGGATCCGGGAGCAGGCTCGCCGGATCGATGGTTGTGTCGGGAGTATTGTCGGTCGTTGTATCTGGGACGTCGGCAGTCAGCGCGGCGCTTTCGCTTGGTTGTGGAGTTGTGACTGAATTTGTCGGGACAGGGAGTGCGGGATCCTCTTTAGGAGTCGCAGAAGGCGTCAAAGGCACATTCTGAGGCGGGATCGTCTGCCCAACAGCCGCGTAGCAAAAAACTGCACAGAGCAGGGTCGTAAGCGAGATTCTAGGCACAATGCGATGCATGGTTTTCTGTCTGGCGATCTTCGACGCACGTCTAGGATGCCAGTAAAGGGTTAAAGGTAGCCATATATACGTATGAAAAAAGGCCAAAACCGCGCCAAACGTAGGCCGATTCCTGGCATCAGACATTTGCTTTCATCTTTAAGGTTGAGGTGTCTCGGCATGTCCTGGAAACAGTGGGCGTTCGTGGGGATCGTTTGCGGCGGGATGGCGTGGCCGACGGGAGTGCGGGCCGGCGACATCAAGATCACGCTGCCCAAGCGCAGCCCGATGACTCCAGTCCAACGACTAAACCAAGAAGGTGTGCAAGAAATCAGAAAACACGCCTACGAAAAGGCTGAGACGCTCTTCTATAAAGCTTACCTGTTGGATCCGGACGACCCGTTTACGCTGAATAATCTTGGCTACGTGTCAGAGTTGCAGGGGCAGCTGGATCGAGCGCAGAAATTCTACGAGTTGGCCGCCCAGCAACATACGGATGCGGTGATCGCACATGCCAGCTCGCGCCGGGTCGAAGGACAGACCGTGAGCGCTGCGCTGGCGATTCCTGACCAGCAGTTGCAAATTAATCACGAAAATGTGGAAGCGGTGCGGTTGCTTTCAGCAGGCCGAGCACCCGAGGCGGACCTGCTGTTGCAGCAGGTTTTGAAGCGTGACCCGAATAATATTTTCAGCTTGAACAACATGGGGGTTACGAAGGAAATGGAGGGAGAGACACAGGCGGCTCTGAAATACTATGACTCGGCTGCTGGTGTTAACTCCGATGCGGTCGCCATGGTTACGCTGGATCATTCGTGGAGGGGGAAGCCGGTGAACACGATGGCGTCACAAAATGCGCGGAGCTTGCGCAATCGCCTCGAAGCCGAAAAAAACGTCGAAGTCAGAATTGCTGAATTAAATCTGCGTGGAGTTTCGGCGCTCAACCGCAACGATTTCAAGTCGGCTGAGCAAGACTTCCGCAGCGCCTACGCTCTCGATCCTACGAATGCTTTTGCGCTGAACAATATTGGATACCTGGCGGAGATCGAGGGCGACAAGGAGACAGCGCAGTTCTTTTACGAGAAGGCACAGGCAAGCGGTGCGAATATGCGGGTTGGATTGGCCACTCGGCGCTCTGCTGAGGGTGTCAACTTATCCCAGGTTGCATCGGACAGCGACAACAAAGTTGAAGTCGAGGTAATCCGGGAACGAAACGTACACCGCCAACAACGCGAGCCGATTCTGCTGCGCCGCAGGGATAATTCTGTGGTCGAGGAGCCAAGTATGCCACCGGCGAGTAATGCGCCGCCACAGCAGCAGCCGTAAGCAGATCGGGCGGCGCGCTGGTCTGGCCTCAACAAATCAGAACGCAGATCGATGATGCTTGCGCAGGTCAGCAATTTACTCTAAGTCTCTTCTTCCTGAAAACGTCCGATATCAGATTCTGGATGATAGGAGAAGTAAATCACGAGATTCTTGAAGTAGCGCAGCAGCGTGTTCACGTTCGTGGCATACCAGCAGCAGCGGGTCATATCGGGCGAGAATCCACAAATAAAGCGAAAGCCATTTAGCACCGGACCACCCGGAGCGAGCATGGCTGCTGCCATACGATGGTTGCCGTCGAGAATCGTCAGAGGACTTGTATTGTCTATGCCGATGAGAAGCACGGCCGGATCGACTAAGTTTTCCTGAACCGAGGAACTGAGGAGTCGAAGCTTGCCGAGAAAACTGTCATTGAAAGAGCCATCCAGTTTCTGCCGAAGGCGTTCCACCACGTCAGTCAGGTAGAAATTTCCCTGCGCCACGCGCCGCCACTGCGCCCTGGGAAAAAAACGAATGCGCGCCAGATCGTCGGCGGTTAATTCCACCTCGTACCACTTCGTGTCCGCTGGAAGCTCGCGCCACATCGCACCGCGCCTGAGAAACAGCAAAGCCTGCCGCAGGGCGTTTTCCCGGGAGCTGTTGAGATTTGGGCTCCTGACGAGAGCGTCGAATTCCCGCCGATACTCGTCGAATTCCGAGTGATGAAATTCGCTCCTCAGAAATTCGGCCATCACTTCCTCTTCGGTCATTAGACGGCGGAGTTTCAGACCGCCATAGACAGGGAGAGCCCGCGGAGTGAATTGCCGCCGCAACAACGGAATCATCAGCACGAAAAGCAACGCAATCATCAGCACGAACTGAACCAGGATTACTTGCCGAAGGGTCTGGTGAAGAACATAGATCCCCAAGGCTAAAGCGCCGCTAAATGCCAGCTGAACCCAACTGGTATTCGCGATCTTGCGCGACATTTCATAGGTGATGATCACCGAACTGAGCGAATAAATGCCAGTGGTGATGGCGTAAAGGATAAGCAGAGGAGCTAGTGCCCCATAGTTGCCAAGTTCGAAGTGAGCGCCGAAGAGTATTTTCCAAAGGAAACTGGGAACAGCCCATAGACCGAAGATCAACACCGTGAGGATGAGAAAGACCAACAGCAGCGAAGTGAACAACACAGGATGTCCTTCGCCTTCGTCGGCGTCGGCGCCAGCAGAGACCGGAAACATGGTGTTCACGACAGACCATGCGCACATATTCACTAGGCGGCCGACCAGTGCAACGGCTGCGTAAAATCCCGCCTCCGCGGGAGGAAAGAAATGCTTAACCAGAACAATGTCAAAGTTGTTGATGATGGTCTGGCCTGAGAAAAAAACAATCGCTTGAAGTCCTTCTCGAAAAGAGATGGAAATCCCTCGAAAACTGAGAGCGGTGAGACCGGGGCTGGGTACCGCGGCAAAATAGGAAACAATTACAGCGATCACGCTTGCCAGAACAGCGCCTTTGACTCCCATGCCCAGTTCAATAAGAAGAACTGCTCCACCTAAGCGGACCAATCCTTCTAGCATGAAGTTGAGCGAGAGAGGCGCGAAGGCATGAATTCCTTGTATGTAACCGCGGCGCACTCCGAGAGGAATATAGAAAGCTGTTCCCAGAGCCAGAAGTGATATTAGAAATCGGTCGGGCAGATTCAAATACGAGGCGAGCGGACGTGACGCTAGAAATAGCAGCACGCCAATTGCAACTCCCGCGACCCACGAACGCTCGTGCAACTTGGCGAACACGCTGGCTCGCGATTCCGGCGATGCGCTCTTCGCCACATATTTTGCGCACACGACCTGAAATGAGAGCGTAATACCGGACATCAACATCAGGATCGTGTAAACCACCGTGGCGTGGGCAAATCCCGTTGGTCCAAGGAGCCGTGCGGTCACTACGTTGTAAACGAGGTTGGTGACTCCGACCAATCCAGAGCCGGCCAGCAGCGTGAGGCTGCCGCCCAGAAGCTGAGACTTCAGCGTCTTTGTTTTTGCTGGAGTCTTTCCCGCGAGAGTTTTAACCAGCGGCGTCTCCGCATCGCTCTGGATGGAGTTGGTCATCGAAAGTCAGCAATGCTCAGAATAAGTTGAAGTGGATGATTGGAAGAACTGTTGTTCTTGTCGAGTTGTCGAAGCTGTAAAAAGTTTGTTGCTGAACACCAAAAGAGAATTGCAGGGGATGTGTCACGGCCGTGCCATAGCCATCCTTCGAAGTGCCGCCCATTGCCCGCGTGTACGCGACCAGGAACTGACTCTGTGCATTGTCGTATTGGTGAAAGCCCTCTCCACGTGAAAGCAAGAATGATCCCTGAACGTGCCAGCGCGGGTTGACGCGGAAATCGAACCTTCCGCCTGGCAGCAGCGCTTGGGCGATGGCGTATTCGGTATTCTGTACTCGCCACGAGCGCAAATCTTCGGCCAGCACTGCCGCCATTAGCCGATTGCCAAACTTATGCTGCACTCCGATATAGCTTGAAGTATTGAAGTACTCCTGCACCAGAGGATTGAACAGAAGATCGCGGACCGAGTATCCGGTGAGCAGGGAAGTGTGTCCCCATGGCCGCCCGACGGTGAATTCCACACTGGCAGAGGCGTCTCGCGAATTCAAGTTCTGATCGGTAAACGGGCCGGCCTCGCGAATGGCGCTGCCATTGATTGAAACCCAATTAAAGAATGAACTGGTTGAAACATAGAGAAACTGGCGAAAGAGATTCTGGCTCATGTACACCGGCGAAATGGTATCGCGTCGGATCGTAAATTGGAGTCCGCCGTTGAAGGCGATGCTGTTCGAGCCGAAATGAAGGATCGGCGTGATTCCGCCATTGATTAAGGTGTCGTAAGTGTTGCGATCCTGAACGACGTTGGCGCTGGGGAAAAGAAGCCGGCCAGCTGTCATGCTTTCCCCGACAAAGCCAGAGATCACTGGCAACCCGCCAAGGTGAACACGATAATGAGAATCGGCGAGACTTTGGAAAGAATGGCGCGGCGGCGGCAACAATGAGGGATCGGTAACATGCAGAATCTTCGCGTCCAGCGTATAGACGTTGATGTCTTCGAGCGAAGGAGCGAATAGTGCTTCGGGTGCCAGGCTCACATCCTGATTGATCTGCCGGCCTTCTTCGCTGGCGAGTTCGAATTGCGCGGTCTGAGCTGTTGCCAAATCTTCCTGACCGGCGACGCTGCTGGCTTGCGCAAAAGCGGAGAGCGCCTGAACCGTATCCTGACGCTGGCGATACAAGTTTGCCTCGGCCATCATGTAGTCGTAGTCATCGCGATAATCGCTGGGCGGCCCAAGGTTATTCAGTGCATCTTCGGCTTTGCGAGTCTCACCTTCTGCCAGATACGTATTCGCTAATCCGACGGCGACCGTCCGAGAATTTGCTCCGGCGAGCCGCGCTTTATCGAAATAAGTTTCGGCAAGATTGAAATCGTGCATCGCCAGAAAAATTCCGGCTGCTTCCACAATGTCATCCGGCGTGACGGGGGAGGAATCCAGGCGGGCTTCGGCGAACCCGAGCGCGACCTGGCGGCGGGCGTCATCGTAGTGCCCCTGCCGCAGAAATACCTGAGCAATCGCTAGCCGCACGCCAAGGCGATCTCCATTTGGAACGTCGAGGGCGCGCGAGAAGCGCTGCATGGCTGCATCTCGATTTCCGAGAATCAGCAGTGCGCTCCCCGTAGCCATCAAGGTGTCGACCTGATTATTGCCGTACTGCTCAGCCTGCTGGATGTCCTGCGACGTTGCCTCCCGCTCTCCTTCTTTTGCGTGCACTTGTGCGCGCAGGGCGTAGACGGCCGGGTCAGTAGGCGACAGCTTTTGTGCCACTTCCAGCGCGGCGATGGATTGGGGAAAGCGACGCAGCCGATAAAGCGTGTCCGCATAGGCGAGTTGTGTCGACAATTCGTTTGGATTTTCCTGAAGAGCGATACGGTACTCGGCCTCGGAGTGCGAATAATCCTGCTCTTGGCGGAATGCCTCAGCTCGGGCCAAGTGCCATGTGCGCGACTTGCCTAACAGCTTTTGTACGGTGTCCAGCTGCGTAAGAGCTGGCTTCGGACGATGCAGTTGCAGATCGGCATATGCTAAACCGAGATGTGCCTCGCCATAATTGGGCTGCAAATGAATGGCAGTCTGAAAATCCTGCGCCGCTTTGCCTGCTTCACGGAGATCGTTCAAGACGAATCCGCGGTCCACGTAACCGGTGGCCATCTGCGGATCGCGCTCGAGTGCCCGGTTGAAATCGCTGAGCGCCTCGCGGGAGTGCCCGTCGTGGGCATGGATATATCCAGCAATTAAAGGAAGATCCTTGTCGTTGGAGAGAATTGGATCATATTTAGTTACGAGCGCGAGGGCGTCTTCATAGCGGCCGAGATAATAGAGATCGTAGGCCAGGTAAACCACGCCTTCCCGATCATGAGGAAGCTGGTTGAGCACCGCGTAGCCGAGCTTGGCCGATTCCGCGTAATCACCCGTGAGCGTGAGATAGCGCTCGCGCTCCCGGTTCACCTGCGGACTTCCATCGATGTCACCTTTCGCGCGATCGAGCCAGCGCTTTGCCAGTTCTGGATTGTGCGATTCGAGTGCTGCATTGGCGCCTCCGGCAATGACCAGGGAATTGCTAGGCATCCGCTGATAGGCATTTTCGTAATCCGATTCCGCCTGATGAAAGTTTTCTTCGGAGGCGTGCAAGTCTCCCAACGCGAGATAAGGTCCGAAATCCTTGGGATGAGCGTTCGTCGCCTTGACGAAATAGGTTTCCGCAAGCTTGGTGTCGCCCTTATCGCGGGCGAGATAACCAAGCGACGAAAGCGCGGTCCGGTTGCGCGGGTCTAATCCAAGAACTTTCGAAAAAGAGTCCTGCGCCGCATCTTTTTGACCGAGCTTCCATTGCAGACTCGCGTAATTCAAAAGCGAGTTAACATTGTTTGGCGCGAGGCGCATCGCTTCCTGCAGATCCTTGGTCGCGGCATCGAGGTTGCCGGAACCTGCTTCCACAGCGGCGCGCAGCCTCAACATTTCGGGGCGGGAAGATTCGGAGACGTCCACCTGATTGATCTGCGCGAGTGCCGCGTCAAGTTGCTGCTTCGCACCTGCGTCGTCACCCTGGCGCACATCGAGTTCATAAAGATTCAGCCGCAACTCGATCTGATAAAGCGGTCCTTCTTGCACGTGCTCCGGTAAATTGCTTAATGCGAGGTTGTATTCGTTGCGAGCGTCAGCGATGCGCTCGTCCCCCTCCGCAATCGACCCTTGAATGGCGTGCAGGCGGTAGTTGTTGCTGTCGATTTTCTTTGCCTGGTCAAGAAAGCTCTGCGCAGCATCAGGCTGGCCTAGAGAGACCAAGGCCTGGGCGGCGCTGAGGTCGAGCCCAACGTTGCCTTTCGCACTCTTTGCGATACGTGTGTAGATGTTGGCCGCCTCGTTCGGCTTTCCGGCGAGTTGATACGTATAGGCCAACTCGGCTTGAACATCGATGGACTTTCTAGGGATCGCCTGAAGGGACGAGATCGCCTGGTCGTACTCACCTTGATCGCGATATTGTCCGGCGACTGCGCGCATGACTTCTGGATCTTGCGGGCCTCTGGCTCGCGCACGGTTCAAATAACGGTTTGCCTCATCCCTTTGTCCGAGGTGTTCGTACGCGTGAGCAATCAGGAGATCTGTGTGCGGGGAGTCTTGAAGCTGATCGGCTCGGCGAAGCAGTTCGAGCGCCTGTTTGGGATCGGTGGTTAGAAGAAGTTCACCCGCGAGTTGCAGGCTGTTCGCATCCTTGGGATTCGCGTCCACGATCTTCTGCAGCAGTTTCTCGGCTTCTGCATCGCGGCCCATCTTCGCGTAGGTTTGCGCGAGTCCGGCCATTCCGCGTAGCGAGTTGGGCTGAATCTTGAGACCGCGATTGTAGGCGTCGATCGCGGCTGCGTAATGTTCTTCCAGACGGGCGCAATAGCCCAGCAAAAACCACAATTCCGGATTCTGAGGCGCCGATTTCGCAGCGCGTTCCGCGAAAGAGACTGCGGCTGCGTAATCGTTTCTCTTCAGTGCATCCTGGGCGGCACGGGCTTGGCGAGCTACGTCGATGCTCGATCCCCAGCCGAGGTTCGAGTCGTTCTGATTCGGAGAACTCGCTGGCGGAGTTTTATCATCGGACGCACTCGTGCGTTTGTCGCCGGGCGGAGACGTGCTTTGACCGTTCACGTCAAACGTCTGACCCAGGGCACAAGCGCAAAGAAATACAATGCAAAAGCTCGCGAGCGGAAATCGGCTTTTCACTGAATCACCACGCTTTATACAAGTCTTTGGGTTACCTCCCGCATTCACAATATGTCTGCGGTCACAATCAGATGCCGCCATTCGGAGGAAGGCTGCTTTTTCCGTAACTGAACCGGTACAGAAGAATATGTAGGAAGGCACACAGATCGCAGTAAACCCTGCAGCATCTTTCGGAATCCAAGCTTTTCGCAACTGGATAAGTACCCTTGGAGCGCCCATCGTGAGCACTGCCCCGAGTTACTCCCGTCCAATTCCTATACTCGCAATTGTGCTGGTGGCTCTGGCCGTGCACGGTCCTCTGCTAATGATGCAATTGCCGGCGGGTTCATTCGATGCGAATTTCCATATGTTTTTCGCATCGCACTACGTCCACCACTGGTTTAATCCCTGGAATGAGAAGTGGTTCGCAGGTTTTTCGCAAACAACGTATCCACCTCTCACCCACCAGTGGATTGCGCTGTTATCGAACGCGGTCGGCTTGACCATGGGCTACATGCTTGTGCAGTTAATTGCAGTGTTGCTGTTGCCTGTCGGGGTGTTCCGGTTTGCGCGAATTTGGGTGGATGACCGATCTGCGAGCTATACTGCCTTAGGAAGCGTCTTCCTCGGTGCCCTTGCTTTCTTGGTATATCAAGCAGGACAGTTGGCCACGGTAGCTTCTGCGGCCTTGTATCTGAATGCGCTCCCTTATTTGTATGAATGGATTACGGAGTCCTCCGGGCGTGCCCTCACAAAGGGAATCGCAATTAGTTTGACGGCCGCGGCCGCCCACCACGTGACTCTAATTTTCGGTGCGGTGCTATTCGCGGGTCCGGTGCTGTTGACGGCGTTGTTGGATGCGCACGACGAACGGGTTGCGGCCTCTGTGGGCGGCGTGTTGTCGCGAGCCGTGGCGTTTGCAGTTGTCGCCGTCGGCGGTGTTGGTTTGGTGTTGCTGCCTTATTGGCTGGCTCTAATCCAACATCCGATTCGCCAGATTCCAATTCCTCACGACAGCCGCGCAAACTTCCTGTTGAACTCGACGACGGCAATCAACTATTTCGTGATTCCTTACGGCGCGCTAATCCTGGCATTGCCTTTTATCTTGTTCCGAGGAGCTTCGTCGCGAAGAGTATGGCCATTGCTGGTTGGGTTCTGGCTGACCTTTATTTTCGGACTCGGGGGCACGACACCTTTGCCGCGATGGTTGCTGGGCCGCGCTTTTGAAATTCTGACCTTCGAGCGGTTTACGTTCTGGGCAACGCTAATGGCGATGCCACTGGTGGGCGTTCTCGCCGTCGAATTACTGGATCGCTTCCGAGCGAAAGCTGCAGTAGGACTCTCCCTGGCGTCAGTTGCTACGTTGGGTGCTGCTCTCTATTGGCTTTCGGCCAATCCGTACCGGCCCACGGGACCGACGGGAACCCTGACGAACGTAGATCCAGTGGTCGCCTTCATGAATCGTGATGGCCACGATGCCTACCGCTATATCACGCTGGGCTTTGGCAGCGAACTAGCCAAGGTGTCGACATACACGAACGCCGGCAGCGTTGACGGAGATTACAACTCGGCGCGTCTGCTTCCTGAGATGACGCACTACGGGGCGGCGCAGCTCACCAATGCCAAATTCTATGGTTCGGCGGGGATGGCTTCGCTTCGAGCCATACTCGAGCATTCGAGCCGGTACGGCTTGAAATACATTTTTGTGCACGATCCCTACTACGAGCCGCTGCTAACTTTTGTAGGATGGCGAAAAATTGAAACCTTTAACAACGGGGAGATCACGGCATGGACGGAAGAAGATGTTCCGCCCGCCCACAAGATCGAGTCTGACGCAGTACCGCCTGCTTGGCAAGGGTTGCTGTGGGGGACGTTGCCGATCGGCGTGAGTTTTCTCGCGATCTTTCTTGAGCTTCTACTGCCGGGAGAGCGCCGCATACCGGCAGGTCTGGGGATTCCAGTTCGCGCCGGACAACCGGAAGAACACTATGTGGCCTGAGGCGTCAGAATGAAATTTGCGATCCCAATTACTCTCGTGGTGCTGACGGTACTCTTAATGGTGGCCGGTCTTGTCTGGACTGGACATGCGGGCGGTACCGTGGGAATCGCCGCCGGCTCAGCGATGTACGGTTTGACGCCAAAGGCCGACACTCCAGAGCATGCGCTGGCAAACCTTCTCGCCGATGCGCAACGGCGCAATTGGGACCGCGCCTACGCCGACCTTTCGAAGACGAGCGATGTCGACGAATCCTCCTTCATTCAAGACTGGATCGGTTCCAACGGCGGTCTTCGGTCGTTTTCGAGTCTCGAAGGTTTTGACTCGCGGCCCATGCATATCACCAACGACGAAGCTCAAATGCGAGTGCGTCTCCACTGGACCACTCCGGTTGGCCCCATCGAAGACGTACGCGATTTTCACCTGATCAAAGAAGGGGACGCCTGGAAGACGGTTTGGCCCAAGGTGCAAGTGCCGTCCGTTCCCGCGCAGGTGGTTCCCGTTACATACTTGCGTTGGGATCTCGTCACCGGGGGCGCGGCGGACGAATGGGGATCAAAAAACGTCGACGCGCCGCACGTGCGAATCATCTCGATGAACGCGGTCGATTCAGCAGAGGGCGCGGTTGTGATGGGCGAAGTGGTGAACGAAGATACGATTCCTGCCTTCGTGAATGTGAATGCCACGCTCGTCGATGGAGCGGGCAATGCGATCGACCAGGAGAATAGTTTCGATAAGATCGCGCATATTCTTTTGCCCAAGCAGGTCACGCCATACCGCATCGATTTTCCGACTATCAGCCTGAAGAGCGTGAAGAACGTTCGCATGGACGTAAAAGCCACGCTGGTTCCAGCCTCCGCCGACCCGGTGATTGGCGTCATGAACCAGAAAGTTGAGTCTGACGTTCAAGGGAAGACGGTTCTTCACGGCGACCTGCTGAATGAAAGTGGCCAGACCGTCAACATTCCCCATGTGGTCGCGAGCTTTTACGACAACAATGGCAAGGTAGTATGGGTCGCAGATGGCTATGTGGATCGCGCTCTGCTGCCGCAATCATCGGAACCTTTCGCGGTGGAAATTCCACGTTCTCTCGCGGGTAAGGTCCAGAACTTCCACGTTGTGGTCAACCAGTACAGCCTGGGCAGGTCGTAGGATGCAGCGCCTTCTTCAAGTCTGCGCACGGGTTTCGCTGGGGGTTGCGTGCCTGGCGGGATTTTGCTACGCGCAGGATTTTCAGCTCCCCGCTGCCGTCAGCGCTGGAGACGAAGCAGACATTTCAACCACAGGAAGTGGCAAAGCGACTTTCTACTTGGTCGGACCAGGAGTCTCGCGCAAGAGCGAGGTAAATTTGGGCGAGAGTATTCACCTGCCGGCGCAAGACACAAAGATTGCGGGCGATTATTTGGCAATCGTATGCTCCTCCACGTGTCGGAGCGCAGGCTTTTACATAAGTGCCGCCAAGCCTACCATCTTAAGCTTTCTGGTTCACCCGTCCCGCGTTCCGGTCGCGCAGAGTGACGCGGTAAGCGGGGTCGCGCTTCCGTTCGATCAATTTCACAACCTGGTGCTCCATCCGCTTACGGTCAACTTCCAACTCACCGCTGGGAACGCTTCGTTGTTCTCGAGGCCAGTGCCCACTCTGAACGGAGCAGCCTGGTTCCGTGCTTTATCCGGCAAGTCTGCTGGCTTGCTGCAAGTTACGGCTGCCGTCGATGACCTTTCCGCCCGCCGCGCCGTGCAACAGGTTGCATCGGATCCATGCAACCTGCGTATTACCGGTCAGCGAACGAATACTGGAATTACTGTGCAAACCGAACCGGTTCGTGACTGCGCGGGGAATCCGGTGCCTGACGGAACGATCGTGACCTTCACTGCTACAACAGCGAATGGAAAGAGCTCGGTAGACGCGCCGATTAAACGTGGAATAGCGCAGGCTCAGATGCTGGCTTCGGGAGCAGCCTCGATATCGGCCGCCTCCGGCGTGGTGATGGGGAACGAAGTGCGCGTGGGGGCGCAACCGTGATGCATTTTTCCAACTGTCTCGCGCGACTTCGAAGTTCGTGCAGCATCGCCGTGTTCGCTCTCTGCCTTGGAGGGTCGCTGAATTTGCACGCCGCAGATTCAGCGGTTCAGGTACAACTTGATTTTAAGAAAGCTAGCCCTCGTATGATTGAGGAATTGACCGAGAGGGCAATCCTTCGCGACTATCGCTTCGCGTGGACGAGCATCGCCCAGGCCCTCGAATTCAACACCGTCGACCCTCTCGAGGGCCCTTTTGCCGGAGATGCAAAACGCTGGCTGAAGCAGAGTGTCGTGAGCCAACAGCAGTCGGGATTAAACCAAAAGTACGTGGATCAGACGCATTATGTGGAAGCGGTGTTTTATGCTCCGGAAGGAGATGTGATGGAGTTGCACGATACCGCGGAGTACCAGCTCCAGATTTCTGACGGAGGGAAGGTGATCCATGACGAGCACGCCGTGGTTCACTATGTGGTGCTGATGACTCCAGCTGCGGATCGCTGGGTGATTCGCCTGCTGCAGGCCGTGCCTCAGTTCTAGAAAGACGACTGCTCAGCCGGAAACCCTTATCCTTCAAGGCTTTCGGGGATCCCTTATCTTTATACAGACGCTCTGAGGTGCCAACCACCGCCCTCCTCATCGCATCTTAATGACAGGCGGAAGTCCTAGAGATACAGACAGATAGAAAATTAGAACGTGGAGCGATCTTTGTCGAAGTTGCTTCTTAGTTTCGCAATTGCATGGGTTGTGATGTTCGGGGGATGTGCGTCTCCGGCAATGCATCACTCTGTGCTGCAGGACGGACAGGCGCCTGCGCTCTCTCCGAAACTTCTTGCGGTTTACATGCCATGGTTCGGCGACCACACGCACATGGATGTTGGTTATACCAGCGATGACAATACTGTTCTCCATCAGCAAATTCAGAAGGCTCGCGGGATGGGCATCTCAGCCTTTGTAGTCGATTGGTACGGTGAGAGCAAGCCTTATTCGGATCACAATTTCGGACTGCTGCAACAAGCTGCCAGCGAAACCCACTTCAAGGTGGCTCTCCTGTACAACGAGTCGGAAGACCAGGATGTACAGGCGACTGACGCCGCAATAGCTGCCTTCGACAAAGCTTACAAGGCGTACATCGGCCCATCGGCCAAGTACCACGACGCTTATTTGACCTATGACGGTCGGCCGATGCTATTTATTTTTCCTAAGGGCGGGCACGTCGATTGGAATCGCGTGCAGGAAAGTTTCAGCGGTTGGGCCGCAGCTCCGCTTCTGATTTATAAAGACCAGCCAACCGCGGACTATGCGAAAGACTTCGCAGGTTCCTACGCCTGGGTGCAGCCGGGGCCGGGAGGATGGGCCGCGGATGGCAGCAACTGGGGCGAGGAGTATCTCAAATACTTTTACAAGATGATGAAAGACAGTCATCCCGATAAAATTGCGATCGGAGGAGCTTGGCCCGGCTTCGATGACTCTGCCGCAAAGTGGGGTCTCAACCGGCACATGCAGAGCGCATGCGGGAAGACCTTTGATGCAACGCTCACCTTTTATCAGCGTTACTACGACAGTTCCGCTCCCCCCGTTCCTGTTGTTGGAAACCTGGAACGACTACGAGGAGGGCACGGCCATCGAACGGCGCACCGCTGTGGATTGTGGAAAAGATGCAAATACCGCGGAGCCGGCGCGTCTCGCTGATTCTTATCTGAGTAGCATTCCCTTCATTCGACAACCCATGAGTCATTTTTCTCATCGAAAATGGGCTGGTTACCGCTGCAAGTTCGGCGAGATTTGCAAGTTAGGAGCGGTTTTCTAGCGGACAGTTAAAACAAATAATGGATTCTGAAATGAAAAACGCCACACGTTGCCTTACTCTTCTCTCTGGCCTGCTGTTCGGGGACTCAGCCAAAGAACCGGAAAAATCCGGTAGTCATGCCGCTACGCAGAATTTCAATGACGCTTTGCGAGACTTTGTTCGCCCCGACTTCGGGGAACTTTGGGGGCTAGCGTCATCGCATCACGTAATTATGCGAACCTTCCCCGAACTGCGCCGCCTGATTGAGGATGAAGGAAGCGACAAGGCAGAATGGGTCGATCACGCGGTAGTGAAGGAGCAGGCGCGCATCGACCACGCGCTTTCTTTTCTGTCTCCGATTTGTGACGCGTTGGGAAGGGTCAGCGATGTCGTCGTAATCAAATCGCTTGATCACTGGCCGGACCTCGGCAGCGACATGGATCTTTATTCGAACGCGGAGAGCGCCGACATAGTCGCCATCATGCGCGAGCGGTTCAAGGCTCAGGCAGCGGAACGAAGCTGGGGCGACCGGCTAGCGAACAAGTGGAATTTTATTGTTCCCGGCTTACCCGAACTGGTGGAAGTGCACGTGGGCCGATTGGGCCAGACCGGGGAGCAAGTCGCAATTACGAATTCATTGGTCTCGCGCTCCTCCGATGCACGATTCGGAGCGCACACGCTTCGCGTGCCGGCCGCAGAGGGCCGACTCATCATCAGCACGTTGCAGCGCATGTATCGCCATTTTTACCTGAGGCTGTGTGACATCGCCGATACCGCCCGGCTGTTGAGTAGCGGAAGCGTCGACTATACCTATCTTCAAAAGCTGGCTCGGTCCGCCGGTCTGTGGGATGGCTTGGCAACCTACCTGGTGACGGTCTCGGGTTATGTTCAATCTTATGGTGGAGAAGAGATTCCTTTACCGTCGTTGGTTACGGCAGCCTCACGATTCGGCAACTCGGAGATCCAATTTCGACGGAAGTTCCTTCGTATCCCGATCTTCCCGCACGCCGCGAGTTTCTATACCTCGGAATGGAAGAAACTCTTGTTGAATGGTGAGCTGCAAAACATGCTGCGGCTTAGCTTATTACCAGGTTTGGCGGCGGCAGCCGTACTGGAATTCAAACTTACTGGCAGCGATAAGGGAGTCTGGTGATTGCTTGGGTCAATTCTCAGGCTTTCAGGGTATTGTGAGCCGCGGCGTAAAGCTCCTATGTTGAATCAGACGGAAATGGCGCAGACTGCCATTCAGGGTGTAGGGGCGATGAGCAAAGATTCAGGTTGACTGTCCGAAATTAGAAAATTAGAGAGGAAGTGCCGCTTGGTGCGAATTCTTGTGGTTGACGACAATCCGGCGGTTCGGCACTATCTTCGGGCGCTGCTCGAGCAGCAGAGCGCGTGGCAGGTTTGTGGCGAGGCTCGGACCGGAAGAGAAGCCTTGGAGCGGGTCGAGAAGAACCCGCCCGATATGATCCTGCTAGATTTTCAAATGCCGGATCTGAATGGACTTGACGTGGCGCGTCAACTGACAAGGTTCTTTCCTGAAATCCCAATTCTGATGATTACCATTCATCTGTCGAAGCAACTGGCTGAGGAGGCTCGGCGGGTGGGGATCCGGGGTGCCTGCGCGAAGTCGGATGTGAGCTCGATCGTGGAGGCAGTGGACGCGCTATTGCATGCTGGAACTTATTTCCCAACAATGAGTTCCGAAATCAGTTATTCATAAGAGAAACTTCAAAATATCAGAAAATACAGGATATCCTGTATACGGCATAGCAAAATGGCATGTTAAGTTACCCGTGATCCGCCTGGTAGCACGTTTCAGGCCCGAAGAGGGATAGACTCCTCCGGTCAGGGGCGGGATGATGCCTGTAGAACCAAAGCGAAACCGGAGAGTGGTACAGTTGTCTCACCAAGCTACCCTCATAGAGCCGCGAAATCTTATGCCAGTCCGCATACTGTTAGTGGATGACCACCCTGTTGTGCGACAAGGACTGCGGACGTTGCTGGAAGGGCGGTCCGGCTGGGAAGTAGTTGGTGAAGCTTCGGATGGAATCGAAGCGTTGGATAAGATCGAAAACTTGCAGCCGGATGTGGTGGTACTCGATGTCACCATGCCTCGCATGAATGGGCTGGAAGCATGCCGAATGATTCAGCGGAAGAAAAAGGCCAGTCCTGAAGTATTGTTCGTTACGCAACACGACTCGCCGCAAATGATGCGCGAGGCGTTGGATGCGGGGGCTAGAGGATATGTCGTGAAGTCGAATGCCGCCCGCGATTTGTTGGAAGCGGTGGAGGCGGTAAGCCAACATCGGGTTTTTACAGCACTCACGCGAAGTCCGCAAGCTTCGTGTTGAATTTCAGGCAACAGAATTTCAGTTCTAACTCTCTGTCAGGCTGCACGTGGAGGACGCCATGAAATTACGTATCTTGTTAGCCGACGATCACGAGATTGTACGTCGAGGCTTGTGTGCGCTTTTGCAGAAGCATGAGGGCTGGGAAGTGTGCGGAGAGGCATCTGACGGTCGCGAGGCGATCGAAATGGCGAAGCAGTTGAAGCCTGACGTCATAATCGTCGACATTGGCATGCCGCACCTCAATGGCTTGGATACCACGCGACAACTGTTGCAATACGATCCTCACTTCAAAGTAATCGTTTTGACCATCACCGACAGCGATCAGGTCATTCGCGAGGCGCTCGACGCCGGAGCGCGAGGTTTCGTGCTTAAGTCTGATGCGGCTCGTGACTTGGTTTCGGCGGTTGAGGCATTACAGAGTAAGCGAATGTTCTTTACGCCGCGAGTTAACGACCTGGTGTTGGCGGGCTTCCTGGAAAAGGGACACGCCATCTCACGGAACGAACCTCCAAATTTGCCGACACTAACGGTGAGAGAGCGCGAGGTTACTCAACTTCTTGCGGAAGGAAAGAGTTCCAAGGAAGTGGCTTCGCTCTTGAACTTGAGCACGAAGACCGTCGAAACCCATCGTAGCAACATTATGCGGAAGCTCAGCCTGCATTCGATCCGTGATCTGGTGGTTTATGCAATTAAGAACAACATCATCCAGATCCAGATGCCGCCTCAGCTGCGAAACACAACGGAAACTACGGTTGTTTAGCTTTTGGTTTTATTTTCAATGAGCTGACTCGGGCGGATAATATCCCGTACGAGTGCGAACCGTAAGCTTGCCATATCCGGGAGCATTCGCTTCCATCCGCACCGATTGATAGCCCGGTCTTGCGTTCTGATTCCGCGGCTTGTATGCGATCATATACTGGCTGCGGATGTCGTGCGCGACCGTCCGAGTGATGTTATCCACCTGATCCAGACTCTCGGGAAAGTAAGCCACCCCACCCGTACCTTCCGCTAGGTCTTGCAGGGCTTCGCGCCCCTTTCTCTGCAAGCCGCTGCCTAGCAAACCCACTGCATAGATGGTTGGGCCGTTTGCCTGCTTGAGTTTGCGCGAGGCTTCCTCGATAGTCTCCTGGCTCATGTTGTCTTGCCCATCCGTGATAACCAGAAGGACTTTCTTGTCGAGGTGTGGATTGTTCTTGAGATGCACCGCCGACGCGACGATCGCGTCATAGAGAGCGGTACTGCCTGCCGAGGATACTTGATGTAAAGCGGTCTGCAACAAGTTTGCGTCGGACGTGAAATCCTGGTCGAGGTAGTAATTCTGGCTAAAGTTGACCACGAAGATCTCATCTTTTGGATTGCTGGCTCGTATCAGATTTAGAACCGCCTGGTTCACCTGGCTTCGCTTATCCCGCATCGAGCCTGAGTTATCGACTACGATGCCTATGGCGACGGGGACATCCTCGCGGCGAAACGACGTGATCGTCTGTGGCTTTCCATCCTCGACAACAGTAAATGCGGCGCGGTCCAATCCCGTAATTAAATGCAGGTTATCGTCGACGACAGTGGCGTGCAATACGACCTCTTCTACCTGTTTCTTAAAAACAAACATGCTGTCGTCGTTCGAGCTAGGTTGTGCCGCCGGCTGCTGTCCGGGAACGGACGTTTGCGAATCGGGAGAGCTCGCAGGTATTTGCTGCGCGCCCGGATTACTCGACACCCTTGGGGACGACGGCGCCGTCTTTTGAGCGAATGCTCCAGAAACCAGAATGGCAACGAGAAGAGCTGATGGGATTCTTATGGAACACCAGGAAGCGGCCGGGCGCATGAGCAACAATCCTCCGTAGGCCATTTGGATGCCATACTCGGGTGGAGAGCGACTCAATATTTTGATTTGTCTACAGTAAATACCCGAGAGAAACCAATAAATTGACAGCCATCCTCAGGGGTTTCCGCGAAAAACTTACCTACACTTCTCTGTAACAATCTCCACGAGGCCACTGAAATCAATGAGTCTGGATTTGGCAATTTCCGTGCTAACAATCGTGTTAGCTGCGCCGAGGCGCGCGCGCTATTTGTTACAACCCTGCGCTCGTGGTGGCGCAACTATCCTCAGACACGAAGTTGCATCCGGTGTTCTTCGATCCGGAAAGTTCGATCCTGTGTGCGGAAGGTGCAAGCTTGAGCGTACTTCGAATCCTTGTCGCCGATGATCACGAAGTAGCCAGGAAGGGAATTCGCGCCATACTCGAAGGCCATCCCGGATGGGAAGTTTGTGGTGAGGCCAGTGACGGTCGCGAAGCTGTCGCCAGTGCGGCCACTCTGAAGCCTGACGTCCTCTTGCTGGATATCGGCATGCCGAACCTTAATGGGCTCGATGCCTCACGACAAATCCTCGCTACCATGCCGGATGCACGCATTCTAATCCTGACTATTCACGATTCTGAGCAGGTAGTGCGTGAAGTGCTGGCGGTAGGAGCACGCGGCTTCCTGCTGAAATCCGATGCGGGACGAGATCTTATCGCCGCTGTGGAAGCTCTGCAGAATCGCCGGACTTTCTTTACGTCGAAAGTGGCGCAGATGATGCTCGACGGGTACCTGCGCCCTCACAGCGAAAACGAAACCTTCAGTCATCAGCCGGTTCTGACTCCGCGTGAACGAGAAGTGATCCAACTCGTTGCCGAAGGCAAAACCACGAAGGAAATTGCTATCGCTCTAAGTCTCAGCGTCAAGACCGCCGAAACTCACCGAACCAACCTGATGCGCAAACTGGACCTGCATTCGGTCGCAGACCTTACGCTTTACGCCGTTCGTAACGGGATTGTCCAGGTCTATTAGGCGTGGCCCACTCGCGATCATGGAATAGCCATCCGCGCACTCACCGTGTTCTTACTTAGTCGAATATAGAGCGCGACTGCCTCTCGAATAGGGATTTTGCTGGATACCTCCGCCGACTCAGTGCCCATAGACTGTGGCGCAGTGATTAGGTGGAAGGCATCAACTTCCAGGAAAGGAGTGCCTATGTTGTGGACTATAGCCGTCGTGCTCTTGATTCTGTGGTTGTTGGGCATGGTCAGCTCGTACACGCTGGGGGGATTCATTCACATTCTGCTCGTCTTGGCTGTCGTTGCGATTTTGATCCGCCTGATCCAAGGCCGAAGCCCGGTCGTCTAACCCGAGCGAAAGCAGGCGCAAACATCATCGGAACGGGGCACAGTTGCCTTGAAGCAGATCAACCAATTCAGGAGGAATCATGAATAAAGATCAGGTGGCAGGAAAGCTCAAGGATGTAGCTGGGCGCGTGGAGCGCCAGACAGGCGAATGGACCGGGGACACGGAAAAGCAAGCCCATGGAGCCATGAAGCAGGCCGAAGGTAAAGTACAGAACGCCTGGGGTAATGTGAAAGATGCCAGCGAAAAGGCCGTTGACAAGAACGCGACACGCGAGAAAGAGCCTGTAGTCGTTGATGACGACGTGGAAAAAGAAAATGAGGAAATGGGTTCGCGTCGAAAGGCAAGCTAGTTTTATCGGCCGGTCAAATTTCAGTCCTCGCCCACCAATGCCCCATCTTGGTGGGCGTTGTTTTTGGCTCGGATTACTTCTATGCCTAAGGCAATCTTACATTTCGCGGTCTAAGGAAGTAGGGAAACTATCTCCGATTTGCAGGGGCAGGACAGTATGGTGCGGAATTGAAGGCCATCCTAGAGTGCATACATACGGTACAGAAAGTCGAGTCTCCCCAAAATGGCATATAGGATCGTAGGGCACCGCATCGAACCAAACAAATCGCTCTCACCGGATGCTCTGAGGCGTGAATTTGAAACCGCAGTGTGTGAACTGCATAATCTAGACCCAGTCGCCCAGAAGAGACGCGTGCAGTATCGCACCCCGATCGTTCAACGGACGGGCATTTCTGTTGACGTAGAAAAGCGCGCACTGTCGGACGCAGCTCGGGCGCTGGCGCAATTGTGGAAGGTTTGACTAGTTAGCACCAGCGCCGTTACGGGGTTCCACTCGGCTCGCTGTCTTTGCCAATGCGCGAGACAGTCTTACCCTCCTCGAAATTTTAAAGATTGAAGATAGAGATGGCAGAGATGTTGGTGAAGACGCTCCGCCTACCGCGAGTTTCGTCGCGCTTTGGTTTTCGGGCGCTTGATGCCGCTGGACCGGCTCTTCGTGCTGCGTGCGCGCACCACGCTACGGGTTCGTTTCCCAGTCTTCTTAGCTGGCTTGCGCCGGGTCTTAGTTCGATCCGCAGTGCTCGTGCCAGTGACTTCCTGCACTTTTGTCGCAACACTCTCCGTAAGCGTGGTGACGTTGTCCGTAAGGTCGTGGGTCACCTTCGTAAGCGTGCCAGCCGCGTGTCCCAACTTGCGAGCCATGGAATTCAGAAATGGTTCCTGCTTGACGGATTTTTTCTTCGGCGCCATAGAATGCCTCCTGTGGTTGCGCTGCAAGATCCAGTGTTCAAAAAAGAAGTCCCGGCTTTGCCGGGACTCCCATACCGCACGTCATAGCCAAACTACGAAGCGCGGCGCTGACGGTCGCGATTCTGATCATCTTCCTGAGTCTCGTTCTGACCCTGGCCAGTCTTCTTCGGCTGGTTCTGTCCGGACTGGCTGCCCTGCTGAGGCTGTCCGGGCTGTCCGCCTTGCTGACCGTGTTGTCCAGGTTGACCAGACTGCTGACCCTGTCCATATTGATTGCCCTGCTGGCCCTTCTTTTCCATATCGTCTGCCATAAAAGTACCTCCTAAAAAGCGCAGGCCGTCCCACACTTTGATATTTAATCGCAACTATAGATTAGTTGCTGCAACAGATTGCAAAGGTTGGGACGCTGCATTACTTCGCCAACAAAAGTGCCACAAACTTTTTCCAACCTTATACGCCGCTCCCTCGGCGAGTGAGATGAGTTGCAAGAGAAATCACAAACAGAACGAGGAAAATTACGAAGAGCAATTTTGCCACCCCTGCGGCTGCAACGGCCACGCCGGTAAAACCCAGCACTCCAGCGATGAGTGCGATGACCAGGAACATCAGCGTCCAATAAAGCATGTTGACTCCTTCTCGGGTGATATCAGGAATTTGAACTGCGCAGCTTAGACGTTAGCGTTTAATTCGGTGCAGACGAATCCTCTTCAATCCCTATTTCACGAACCTCAATCCTGTAAAGACCTGAGTGTGAAGAGGGCAGATGCCTGTTCGCCAGTGAACTGGCACCTGCCTTAAAGGTGGGGTATGTCGAGGTAACCAGAGTAAGAGAGCATGGGACACAATGACCATACTGTAAACGTCGTATCAATCACAAAAATCAACGGAGCGCCAGTCTAGGGTTTACGGATAACAGTGTATGGACGCCTGTTCCGGTGTCTCTAGAATTGAGACTGTGCTTACATAGAACGTCTTCGGAGGCGTTGTGAGAAGACAGATCGGGGTTTTCATCGCGCAAGTATTATTTTTCGCGACGATTCAAGTATTCGCGCAACAGACGCCGGGTCAGCAGAGTCCTTCGATTCCAGACGACGTGCTGGGAACGCAGTTGATCGCGTGGTCGCAACTACAGAAGCCAGAACCTGTCGTTGAACCCCAATCGCAAGAGGCGCGCCAATCCCAACGATCGACTCCCAACCAAGCATCTGTCGACGACCCCACTACTGCGCAAGATGGAAGTAGATTCATTCCGAGCGGTACGCCTGGCACTAATCGTTCTGCAGAAACAAATGCGAAGTATTAATTGAGCGTTCGCATATTCAAGCTCGGGCATTTCTAGGTACCAATGCGAAACACACTGGAGGAACGAATGGATTCGATCCGTGCACCACGAGTGTTTTCTTCGGCAAAGACCACCTTCTGGGTTGGGACCATTGCCCTTGTCAGTGCCATCGCATGTGTCCTGGCGCTGGGGATTGCCGCGCTGGGAGCGATCGCCGGAACCGCAGTCGCGGCACCTACACTGAATCAGCCGGATACCGAAGCCGGTACACAAAAATCTTACGACGGCATGATTACAGACACGCGATGCGGCGCGAAACATTCTGCCGCGATTGGAAAAACAGCCGCCGATTGCACACTGGCTTGCGTACACGGCGGTGAACAATTTGCTCTTGTCGATGGCGAGACCGTCTACACGCTTGAGGGAGAAACAGTACAGCTGAAACGCGTTGCTGGACAGCGCGTCAGAATTATCGGCGCACTCAAGGGAAATAAACTGTCGGTGATCTCAATCACCAGTGCCGTTAGCCTGGTTCCGCAGAGGTCTCGGCCATATCTCACCCAAGCTCGGCAGTTCTCACCCGATTGGAATTAAGAGACTCTGCGCATCTGCGCGCTACCAGTTTGTTTGGCATCTTCCTCTTTGGCGCGGATCTCAACCTGCTCGTGCTTGATGTCGAGACGGAGATGGTTGTAAACACTCATGTATTGGTTCGCCACCCACACCAGGGCGAAAAAGGCGACAAGATATCCGCGCCAGCCTGAGTACAAGAGTTGAAAGCGGGTAAGCACGAGAAACAGCGCAGCCACGTAATGGCTGAAACAATATTCGCAGGTAAACAGATAGAAGAACTTGCGGCGAATAAGAGTACCTGCTCCTCCCGATTGCCGCCGACAATACTCGCGAGGCTCGCGAAAAACTTCCTCATGCGTTATCGTCCAGGCGACACACGCGACCGGGATGGATAGCACAAGCAGCCAGGCAAATTGAAGACCGATGGACATGCGCCGAATTGGATGCAGGAAACCGACCTAGCGCAAGCGGCGAATCGATAACGACTGGAATTCGGCACTTCCAAGTCAAGGAAAGTTTTGCCGATGGCCACAATCAACGGGCTAGGCGCGTCCGCGAAACTGGATGATTCTCCGACGATCCCGTTTCGATGGTCTGCCGGCGGGCAACTCCTCAAACTGCTTCGCCGCCTTACGCTCCGCAGTGACTTTCGCGCGCAGTTCGCGACTGGCCTCGGTCTCGCAATAGAGGGTTTGTGCAACGGAAGCCGGACCACGCACGTCACTGAGAAGCAGGACTTCTACCTCAAAGTCACCGCCGTCGTTGGTGATGCGTAACATGTCCCCTATGCGGACTTCGCGCGCCGGCTTGGCTGGCTGGCCGTTTGATTGAATCCTACCGAGGTCGCAGGCCTTCGCGGCCAGGGCTCGCGTCTTAAAAAATCGCGCAGCCCAAAGCCACTTGTCCAATCTTTTGCCGGTCATGAATTTCTGAAAACTGATTTCTGAGAACTCGAATTTCTGAGACTCTGAGATTCCCTAGGTTTCTGACTGCGTTTGCTCGGGCCTCATCCGCAGATGGCCTAGCGTGTCGAGAATTTGTATATCGTCTCGCTTTTAAAAATCGCGGGCGGCCGCAGTATGGTTGAAGGAAACTTAGGCTGGTTCACGGAGTCCGGAAAATGTTGTGTCTCCAGGCAAAAGCCAGAGTGCTTGCTATACACAACACCGCCCTTCCCGGTGTATGTTCCATCAAGCGAGTTTCCGGTGTAGAACTGCATTCCGGGTTCTGTTGTGAAAACTTCCATCTGCCGGCCTGAGGCCGGATCGAAAACTCGCGCTGCCATTCTTCGCTTGCCGGCTTCTCCGTTCAATACGTAATTGTGGTCGTAGCCTCCGGGATTTCCCTGCATCTCAGCAATATGCGCTCCGATCGCAATTGGATGGGTAAAGTCGAGCGGCGTTCCCCTGACCGGACTGATTTCGCCCGTCGGAATCTGCGTGGAGTCGAATGGCGTGTAATGGTCCGCGTTGATTTCGAGCACGTAACCGAGCACATCCTTCTCGCCACCGAGATTGAAGTAGCTGTGATTCGTGAGATTGACCGGAGTCGCCTTATCGGTCTTTGCTGTGTATTCCAGCTGCAATTCGTTCGTGTTGGTCAAGCGGTAAAGAACAGTCACGTGGAGATTTCCCGGGTAGCCTTCGTCGCCATCCGGGCTGTCGTAAGAAAATCGAACCGCGGCTCCGTCTTTTTCGTGAACCGGCTCTGCCTTCCACACCACGTGGCTAAGATCCTTCGGCCCGCTATGCAAGCTATTCGGAGGGTTGTTGATCTCCAACGAATATTCTTTTCCATCCAGTGTGAATTTCCCCTTCGCGATGCGGTTGGTTACCCTTCCTACGGTCGCTCCGAACCACGGAGTTTTCCCCACATATCCTTGAATCTGGTCGGAGCCAAGAACCACGTCGGCGAATTTTCCTGAGCGATCGGGCATGGTCAATTCGGTCAGGGTCGCGCCGTAGGTGATAACTTTCGCCGTGGCACCTTTGGTGTTCTTGAGCGTGTAAGCGTCAACCTGCGTCCCATCCTCCAAAGTTCCAAACTTGGTCATGTCCACACTCGCCTCCGGACCCCGCGCAGCACCCTCGTTCGCCGCCCACAAAGAGGCGGAAAGAATGCAAATCAGCACCGTCAGCAGCAAACCATCCCGTCTGGTATCAGCTTTCATTCGCAACCCTCGCGCCCGATTATGTTGGCAACCCGCCCGCAATGAACCTAATCGTTTTTGCCGAAATAAAGCAAGCCCTTCGGTCA
Organism: uncultured Acidobacteriaceae bacterium; assembly: GCA_963808195.1. GTDB lineage: Bacteria > Acidobacteriota > Terriglobia > Terriglobales > Acidobacteriaceae > Sulfotelmatobacter. The sequence goes on from CAWEEW010000001.1 coordinate 738,699, forward strand.
CAAACGGCCCGCGCGACTGCAATTCTGTGTAAAGATATTTAAGGATAGAGATTTGTCCCTCCCCAACCTCTGTTTTTGGCCAGGGTCCGCCATCCCCCGAATCGAGCCACGGGTAACCTTGACAGCCATGAGGGTCAGCTTTAGAGTCAGCTTTAATCGGAGAATCAGCTTTAATTCTTAGAATCCGCATTACTTAAAGGGGGCGAAACGTGCACGACGGCTTGGTGATGGTAACCGGTGCGGGTGGATTCATCGGAGGCGCTCTGGTCGCCTCTCTTCGGCAGCAGGGGCAAAAAAAGATCAGGGCCGTAGATGTCAAGCCGCTGGAGCACTGGTATCAGAGAACTCCGGATGTTGAGAATCTAATTCTCAACCTCAACCTCAAAGAGAGCTGCGAGAAAGCAGCCAAAGACGCCCGCGTGATCTACAACCTCGCCGCTAATATGGGAGGCATGGGCTTCATCGAGAAGAACAAGGGCCTGTGCATGCTATCCGTATTGATCAATACGCATATGCTGCAGGCGGCCGTGAAGTATCGCGCCGAACGATATTTTTATGCGTCATCGGCATGCGTTTACAACGGCGATAAGCAAAAGACTTTCGAGGCGCCATCCCTGAAAGAAGAAGACGCGTATCCCGCCCTCGCTGAAGATGGCTACGGCTGGGAAAAGCTGTTTTCCGAGCGCATGTGCCGTCACTTCCGGGAAGACTTTGGGCTCTACACGCGCGTCGCTCGTTTTCATAACGTCTACGGACCGTGGGGCACATGGTTCGGCGGGCGGGAAAAAGCTCCTGCCGCGATCTGCCGCAAAGTGATTGAGGCGAAGCTGGCCGGTAAGCATGAGATCGAAATCTGGGGCACTGGAAATCAGACCCGCAGTTTTATGTACATCGATGACTGCCTGCAGGGCATTCAGAAAATTATGAATTCGGAAATTCTCGAACCCATCAACCTCGGATCGAGTGAGGCGGTCAGCATTAATCAGTTGGTAGACATGGTAGAAGGGATTGCCGGAATTCGTTTGAAGCGAAACTACGATCTGACCGCGCCGCAGGGAGTGAATGGCCGTAACAGTGACAACACCCTGATCAAGAAGTATCTCGGCTGGGAGCCCTGCATTCCGTTACAGACAGGCTTGGAGAAGACTTACGCATGGATTTATGATCAATACCTTGCGCGTGAGAAGGGTGCTGAGGGAGTCGTGAAGGAGTTCGTCACGACTTAACCTTGTGTCTTGTCCGCACTTGCAGATGTTTGTAATCGTCGGAACGAAAAGGTGGGCGGTTTCGGATTTGTGAGCATCCATTCAGCGGTGTAAACTGCGGGCATGGCTAAGAAGAAGAAGACGCTCAAAAAGAAAACCAAGAAGGGCTCCGCCAAGCTCAAGAAAAACTCTGTAAGCAAGCGCAAGGTAGCCAAGAAAGCGGGCAAGAAGAAGTCGGCCGCGAAGAAGGCAGCTTCGAAGAAGAAGACTGCTCCGAAAAAAGCAGCAGCGAAACCCAAGTCCACCGCAAAGAGGACTCAGACCGTCGCCGCCAAGAGCGCCCCTAAGAAATCGATTCAGCGCAGCCCGCGTGTCGGCGATGAGCAGGTCTCATCCATGGATTCGCGAACTCGTTCGGGAGGACAGTCAGGAGATTTGCAAGGACTGTCCGATATCGATCGCGCCGATTCCGAGAGCGTCGATGAGTTGCTTGAAGAGGGGAACGCTTTCGAAGCCGGGATAGTCGAGGGCGTGGAAGAAGCGGGAGAACGCGAGGGTAGTGAAGTTCATACTCGCGAGGTGCCCGAAGATGACGTCCCGGGCGAATACTTAGACGAGGAATAGCTTTCCCGAGGCCAGAGCGGCAAGAGCTTCTCTAAATTTCGCTTGGAACGCTGAGGTTCGCGTTCAAATCGTCCACCGCAAGCCCGCGGCAAAGCGCAGCCCCACCGGCGATGCCGGCATCCGCTCCATAGTGTGCCGCAACCAGCGGGATGTCCTGACAATGCGAATTCACGCACCAACTGGGTAGCCGGTTTCGTATCTCTGCAAAGAAAGGTCGCATCATCGAACCCGCGCCGCCGCCAATAATGATCACGTCGGGTTCGAGCAGATCCACGATATTTCCCAACCAGACAGTCAGGAACATCGCCGTCTCCTGTAAAACCTCTTTCGCCAAGGCGTCACCCGCGGCGTAAGCTCGCCCCACCATCTCACTGGTGATGTGATCGGCGCGGCCCGCAGCCTCTTCCAGGATGGATGAGGAGCATCCCGCAGCAATTTTCTCGGCAGCCCGGCGAGCGATTGCCGGACCGGAAGCCAGAGCTTCGATGCATCCCAGCTTGCCGCATCCGCAGCGCGGCCCGCGATAGTCGATGGTGGTGTGGCCTCCCTCAGCCGCGGCGCCGGTACGGCCGTGATAGATGCGGCCATCGAAAACAATTCCGGTTCCGATGCCAGTGCCGATGGTCGTGCAGAAAACGTTCCGATAACCGCGACCTGCACCCCAAAGAGCCTCAGCTAAAGCAGCGGCGTTGCCGTCATTATCGAGCCGAACCGGCAAGTGATAGGTTTTCGATACTTCGGCGGCGAGGGGAAAGTTGCGCCAACCCGGAAGATTCGGAGGATTGACCACGACACCGGCTCGAGGATCGAGCGGCCCGGGAGCGCAGATGCCAATGCCAGAAATCAAATCCCGGAACTGTGATTTAAGACTGGCCGCCGAGCGAACCGAGTCAATCGCCGAAATCACGGCAGCTAAGCCGGCAGCGGCATTGCTTGCCACCATCGGCGTGCGTGCCTGGCCGCTAATTTCTCCGCAAGAACTTACCAAGCCGGCGGCTACCTTCGTGCCGCCAACATCCACGCCGATTATGTATGCATTCCCTGAGATCTGCGTCATGCGCGGTTGCGCGAAGGTTGCTCAAAAATCGCCAGTCGCCGGCAGTTAATTCCGGAAGACTTGCAGCAACCAACAGCATACACCGCAGGAAGCTACTTGCCAGTATATGCCTGGACTCGGTCCATCGCGATGGCGCTTTCGTGGATCACGGGCAGCGTTCCCCCACAGAGCGAGGTGACAGTCGGCAATAAGAGATTGATTACATCATTCTTCAAAACGAACCCATCAGCCTGGCGCAGCACGGTTTTTGGGATTTCGTCGTCGCTGGAAACTATGATGACCGGCACCGTCGGCTTTACACGTTTGATTGCCTTTGCCACTTCGTCGCCAGTCATCTCGGGCATATGGTAATCGACGAGCGCGAGGCTAATCGCGTACGTTCGGGCCATCTCCACTCCGCGTCGCGCGGAGGAGGTAGTGAGGACCAAATAGCCGGACCGCTCGAGCAGAGCTCGATGATAGTCGAGTGCGCCCCGGTCATCGTCGATGCACAAGATCGTTTTGTTCGCTTCGTTAGACATCTGTTACCTCTCTAGGACGATTATCGACGCTGTTTCTCACGAAGATGGCGCGATTTCCCCAGGTTTAGGGCAGAAGGTCGTACGACGACTCAAATCGGGAGATTGGGTCAAAACGGTAATTGCTTACGGGATATCAGGGGATTCACCGAGGGTACGATCTGACGACCTTAATTAGTGGGTCGGGTACCGTAGCGCCTCGGGTCGCCTCAAAGAAAAACTTGTCACGAAAACAACGAGAAAATGGTCCCGGGCATTGAATCGCGCATCCAATCACATTGCGACTGGTGATGACGCGATGAGGAAGACGATGAGGAAAACTACGAAGTCGATCTTCGACGAGCAATACAGGGTTATCGCGATCGAGGGTGACTGCCTGCTCATCCGAGGAATTCTTAGCGGGAGGGTGCTGAAAATCACAAATCCTGAACCCCAGGCTCCTTTGAACCAGCGAGATTATCCGCCCGGGAAATTAATCGCATTAAGCGACCCGTTCACTGCTCCGCCTAATTAACGCTACACACTTTCGTGGGGCCCGCGAAAAAAATCCAGTCTCTGTCAGGTCGAATCCGCTGCACAAGTTTGATCGCGCCAGAAGGGCCGAAGCGACCAATTCGAAGGTATTGGTCAACCTCGCCTGAGGCGGGTTCTGTTCGATCACGTTCCTGTCGCTACGTATCGATCAAATGACGCACTGTCGGTTCTCCGGAAAGATAGCTGTATATTCGCCCTTCCAACTCACGATCGGCCTGGGTTTGCCGCTCATGCTGACGCAGATGCTCTGCCCAAGAGTTCACCAGAAACATCTCCAGATAACGATCCGCGACTTCAGTGTCGCGGAAGATTGCCCACCGATACGCACCGTCGCGACGCCGAATCCGACCATATTCGTGCATCGCATCCACAAATTCTGCTGTCCGTTTTGGCATGACGGCGTATTCAACGGTAACCAGTACCGGTCCCTTCTCAACATCAGCCCCAACTTCCCCGATGACGACGGGCATGCGCCAGTGGTTCCAGGGACTCAGATCTGCGGTTGAATCGGGAAGTCGCGCGAAAAGGGCAATTGCTGCGGTGGCGATTGTCCCCATTCCTGCGCACACAAGCGCGGTTCCAACGCCTGATCTTTGCGCCACGGCACCCCAAACCGCGGTTCCGAGCGAATAACTCCCCTGATAAACCAGAATGAAGATGGCGAGGACTCGTGCTCTTACCCAATCAGGCGCCAGGTTCTGGACAAGGGCATTGATAAGGGAAATGAAAATGACCCACGCCGCACCGCCGACCAGCATCACTGTAGCCAGCGTGCTCAATCTGTGCAACCGGCTCATCGCCAAAATCACGAACCCCAAGCTCACGACCCCCGTCGACACGATGGATTCCATCGCCCATCTGTCACGGGCCGACTGCATGACCAAAGCACCGATGATTGCACCGCCACCAAAGCAGCCAAGCAAGAGTCCATAGCCGGTTGCATTCTGATTCACACTTCGAGAAACCGTCGGAAGCAACGCGAAGAGTGCGCTGGAGAAAAACATGACTACGCCTGTTCTGAGCAATACCGTCAGGATTGCGGGAGAGTGCCGGACGTATCGAATTGCCGCGACGGTAGCTCCCGAAAAAGATTCCGGCGGCGCGCTTCTTTTGCGGACCGGCCTTTTCCACCTGACAACAACAAGAATGACACCGAAGAACGATACGAAATTTGCGACGAAGGCTGTAGCGACACCAGCAACGGATATGATCGCGCCAGCGAGCGCCGGCCCAACCGCTCGCGCAAGGTTGAATTCAATTCCGTTGAGCGCGGAGGCTGCCGCCAGATCTTCCTTGGGCACCAGCTCAGGGAGGATTGCACGCCATGCCGGCATTTCGAACGCATCTCCGGCCGAGAGCGCAAATGTGAGCACAAGAAGTATCCATGGCGACATCACTCCTGCGATGGTAAGGATCGCCAGAAGCAACGCGACGCCCATCATCCACGATTCAGTGAAAAGAATCAGTTTGCGGCGGTCGACGATATCGCCGGCGGAGCCGGCGGGAAGGGCGAGCAGAAAATAGGGCAGGGAAGCGGCAGTCTGCGTCAGAGCAACATAAATCGGCCCGGCGCCGAGTGAGACCATCAACCATGCAGCGCCGACGTTTTGCATGAAAGCGCCGGCGTCTGAAATAACGTCCGCGATTAGCAGATTGCGAAAAACCGTTACTCGAAGAGGTCGCCAGAGACTTGTGGAAGCAGTCGGCTTCATTTCTCTCCGCTGACTGTGCTATTTCTTCCGTGCAATCGAAGCATCTTCCGTACTGTCCTTCTTGTTCCACCCGTGAAAACGCGAGAGGTCACCCGCGTTCCATGCCTCGCGGAGTCCAGGAGCACTCAGATCCCAGTCCGGGCGAATTTGACTCGTCACGGCGCGCAGATCGTGCCAAAGATCGATGACCGACGGACGGCCCCAGAACCAGTAGCCGTTATAGATGCTGTAAATCACAAGACCCGGCTTTAGCACGAGCGTATGCGGGATCATCGGGTTGTTCTCGGGGTCGGTGTACTCCTGGATGTCGAGATCCTTCTGAACCGTTCGCTCGGGGTCCGAAAGAAAAGTCCACTGGGCTCCGACGGACGCACGGAATTCCTGAAGGGTATGGTGATCGTCGGTGGCGATTGTAGCAATTTGAGTGTACGCCACTGCAATCTTCGGGTAGAACGCGGCGAGTTCCAAATGCTGCTGGTGTTCCTTTGGGCAATAGTGGCCGCGCGCAAGAGTGAGTATTAGCGGATCGTCACCCTGCAGCTCGCTGAGCTTGCGCAGTTCGCCCGTGTGATCGGGCAGTTCGTAGTTGGGGAAAATGCCTCCGGGCACAATATCAGAACGCATGATTGGACTCCTCTCGTCTTTCAGTACTGGTAAGAATCCATCTGGTAGACGGATACGGCGCGGTGCTCCCCGTCGTGACCCGCGAGATCGGCTTGCGCATCGCCATCGATATCGAGCTTGCGCACCATCCGCCGCCCGGTAACCGGAGATTTCCAGACTGACGTTCGGACCGTTTTGCTGTTCGATGGCAGGTCGCGCGGCAGGCCGACATTTACTGAAAGCAATCGGGGCATTCGTATCTCGTCGAAGTCCGGCGTGTGGTTAGCATCCTTTATTTCGGTGGAGCGGGCAGCTTAACAATTCTGGCAATGACCATCAAGCTCTTCTCTAGCAGCAAGCTTCCTCGATCACCCCAATAACTTGTCTGCGAGCCAGTAATCGACACTGAACTTTCCCGGGCCGGAGCAGATCAGCCATATAAAGAAGAGCACGTACAGGACTTCCGGAAGGTAGAGGAAATCGTCGAGCCAGTTAAGAGGCGAAAGTCCTTTGGGCAATGTCGCAATCGCGCTGGTCAGGGTGGCGACAACCATATCGATCAATAGAGCCACGGACGCCGGGCTCGAAAGAAACCCCACGGCTACCATAGATCCGCAAACAAACTCGACACCCGCCACGAAATAAGCTGTCTGGCGGGGAAACCGGACTTTGGCCTTAACAAGTGTGTCGTAAACAGGTTTCGTGCCGCCGGCGACAAACAATTTGTTCGCCCCGGAGATGGCGAAGAACAGCCCAATCGAAACGCGTACCAGCAGGATGGCGTATTGTTCCAAATCGCCGCTACCCAACAGCGTAAACTGGATCAACCGTTTCCAATCCATCTTTTGTCCCTCCGTCGCCGCAACTCGCGGCGTTAGCAATTCTCACGCATCGGTATTAAGAAGCAATTAGCATTTGGCAATTAGCATTTGGTCACTAGCCTGTGCCAACCGCCAATTGCTAACGGTTGTCCGTCCGTTCGACCCATTGAGCGCGAAATGCTGGCGCCACGAATGGATCCGCAAAGTACTGTGTCTCCCGCGCGACCTTGTCGCACCTGAACTCCATGATGCTCACGGTGTAGGACGGCTTGCCGTCATAGGTCAGGATAAATTCGGTGACCCAGAGATCTCCGCCGCCGATGATTCGCCGGACAGTGAACCGCTTTTTGTTCGGCTGACTAGCGCGTTGGCCCTGTATGTTGCGTCGACCGCGAGTTCGCTCGCCTGACTGCGGATAATCCAGCACCGCATCCTCGTGATAGATGAGGTGCTCCGTTTCAAAATCACTGGCATCGGACGCTGCCCAATGCTGATCCAGCGCCGCACGAATCGCTTGATCTCGCACTCCGGAAGACGGCTCGTTCTCTTGCTGATCGTTCATCTTGAGCTTCCAATGCGACGAGGAGCTAAATGCTTAGCAGAATCGGAGTGTGTAGATCGTCACGTCGCCCCTTTCCCCACCCATGGTCGACACCCGTCGGGTCTCAAACTCGCGACTAAGGAGGAAACCCGTCCGACATCCATTTGGCGAATAGTTCAATCCGAGATTGCTGCCAAGGACCTTCTCCTCTTGGTGGCGGGGGTGGCATCACGGCGCCACCGATTCCACGAATGCGATCGTAGATGGCGCCCGCGTGCTTTTTGACGTCATCGTAACTTCCCAGGTTAAACGCTTTGCTCATGCCTTGAATGTCTCGCTCCGTAAAGAGCGGGCGGATGTCGATTTGAAAGCTCGCGGTTTTCATCATTGCCTCACAGGTGTTGGATTATACGGAAACTACGTGGCGGACGCGTCACCCCTCGATATCGAATTGTCCCGCGCCTACCAGCGACGAGCGGGAGCGGCACCATCCACGTTGAGAATCTCTCCGCTCACATGACCTGCCTGCGTCAGGTAAAGAACGGCATCGACAATATCCTTTACCGTGGCCCTTTTCCTGGCTGGCTGCAACGTCGAGTCGTTGGGATCATCGCGGTGCATTGATGTATCCACCTCGCCAGGAGCCACGGCATTAAATCGGATGCCATCGTTGGCGTACTCGATTGCGAGATTCCTGGTCGCCGAATTCAACCCACCCTTCGTAATCATCGAAACGGAGCCATTTACGCCGGCGATTGGCCGGTCCGCGAGCGCCGCCGTGATGGTCACAACGCACCCCGATTTTTGTTTCAGCATCTCTTTCACAGTGCGCTGAGTGATGAAGAAGAATCCCAGCAGATTAGTGGAGACAAGCGCGTCGAAATCCTCAGTAGTGAAGTCGAGGAAAGGCTTGGTTAGGAAGATGCCGGCGTTATTCACTAAAACATTGATGCTCCCAAAGCTATTGATTGCTGCCTCGACCGCCTGGGCAGCCGTTTGCTCGTTGCCGATATCGCCATCGACGACGACCAGGCTGCCCGAGGTGGTCAGCTTTCGGTTGGCTTCCCGGGAGGTTGCGACAACGTTATAACCTTCTTCCAGAAACCGTTCGACTAAACCCGCGCCTATACCTCCCGAGGCTCCGGTTATGATTGCTGTTTTCTTGCCTGCCATAAATAACTTTCCGTTCAGAGGTTCGAACCCAATACACGGCTGGGTCACTGGCCCTCTCGAGGGGGTTTATCCCGCTCGACGCGCCACGCCTTCTCCACTGGAAGAACCCACAAATCCTTGCACCAACGCGGCGATTTGATCTGCGGCTGTGTCCAATGCGAAATGACCGCCGTCGACAATGTGAACTTCCGCGTTCGGCACATCCTTGCAGTAGCGTTCTGGCTCGCCGGAGTCGAACGAAAGTTCATACTTCCCCCAGATCACCAGCAGGCGCGGCTGCTTCTCGCGCATCCACGCTTGCCATTTCGGATAGCCGTCCACGTTGGTTCGATAGTCGTAGAACAAATCGCTTTGAATCTCGGCTTGGCCGGGCTGGCTGAGAAAGGCGAATTCATCGGTCCACAGATCCGGGTCGTAGCGTTCCACGTTAGGGTCGTTTCCAATATGCCGAGTGCGTGTAGTAGCTAGCGAAAGCAGATTTGTGCGAAGCACGCTTTCATTGGCATCGCGATCCGCCCAAAACTCGCGCCGCGTCTTCCAATTCGCACCTAGTCCTTCGTTGTGCGACACAGCGTCCTGGACGATAAGAGCCTCAATACGGTCGGGGTGCGAAAGTGCCATGCGGAAACCGACCGGGCCACCGTAGTCCTGCATGTACAGCGTATAGCGCGAGAGTCCGAGCGTTTCGGTAAACCGATTTATGATCTCGGCGTACTGATCGAACGTGTAGGCGAATTGTTTCGGATCCGGCCAAGCGCTGTGTCCGAAGCCAGGATAATCCGGGGCGACCAGATGATAGCGATCGGACAGCCGGCCGAACAGTGGTTCGAACATTCGCGAAGAAGAAGGAAGTCCGTGCAGCAGAAGAAGTGTCGGGGCGGCTTTCGGACCGGCCTCTCTGTAGAAGATGGAGAGCCCATCGATCTGTATTGTGCGATAAGAAGTCGGATACTTCATGGTTTGTTCCTCTCGTCGGTTCTCGACTTGGGGTTCATGGACATAAGCAGCAGTTAAAAGGATCCCAGCATGACAGAAATCTTAGAGTCTGCAACGGCCGATCCTAGTTCTGATCAGAAACTGTCCACATCGACGACAGTACAAGCTATGAAGCCAGGCGCGGTCGAATTCCTGGCGAAACCATTCAGCGATGAGATACTGCTTAGTGCGATCCGTCAAGCCCTGGAACACGCAGTCGATTCTGACTCGCGAACGCCGAGGGCAGAGCTAGGAGTCCACTGAGTATCGATTGATCCAATAGTCCGACATCGAAAGGATTACCAAATGGACGCCGCAAATGGACTGAAAGAGACCACGCGCGTGACCGCGCCTGTCGCGCCGAACACACTAAGTGTGAACGTTTTTACCGCCCCGGGAAAGGCTATGGTCGGCGAACGGCCAAAGTCCTTCGGCGAAGCGCTCGGCTTTGATCCGATCACGTCGACTTTAATCTTCGGCGATTACGACGCGGTGCTGGTGGACGCAATGGGGACAGTGGCTGAGGCCGAGGCTCTCGCGAATTGGGTTGCTCTGCACAACCGCAACCTGGAGACCATCTATATAACGCACGCCCATTTCGACCATTTCTACGGTCTGAGCATTCTGCTCGACCGTTTCCCGGGCGCTCGGGCGATAGCAACGCCCGCGGCGCTGAACGCCATGCAGATGTCTTTTACTCCCACAGTGGAGCGGCTAGCCCGCCGGATGTTTCCTGGGCAAGTGCCCACGAAGTTGGTTCCACCTGAGCCCTATGAGCGCGACACGTTCACTCTCGAGGGGCAGGAATTGCGCATCATCGAGCAGGGCCGTACCGATAGTCCCGATTCAACGTCTTTATACGTTCCATCGATCGGCCTGATCGTCGCTGGCGACGTTGTGTACAACCAATGCCGCATGTACGTCGGCGACACCACCCCCGAGAGCCGAAAGAATTGGATCACGGCGCTGGACCGGTTGGCGGCGCTGAACCCGGCGATGGTTGTCGCCGGTCACAAGAAGCCTGGTGCGCCCGACTCTCCCTCGACGATCCAGGACACCAAGCGTTACCTGCAGGACTTCGATCGGCTGCAGAAAACCGCGACGTCCGACCAGGAGCTGTTCGATCAGATGACGGAGCTATATCCGCATTGGGTAGCCAATCAGTCGTGGTTGATGTTCGGATTCCCGGGGGTATAACCCACATAACCGAATTGCTGGAAGGACTGACACGGAAACGTGCTCAAGCTTCCCAAGGATTGAGCACGCCGACGCCCGTACGCTCAAAGTCGGCTACGTTCCTGGTCGCGACGGTCAGACCGTGCACGAGGGCTGTGGCTGCGATGAGGGCGTCACGATCGGAGCGAGGGTTCGGTACGTGAAGCGTCGCGCATCGCCGGGCGACATCGGTGTCAATCGCAAGGATACGGCCTGAGAATGTGGGCAATACGTGACGATCCATCCACGCACGAAGGATCGCGCCTTGCTCTTTGTCCCGCCGCTGGATGAGAAGAATTCCGATCTCCAGTTCCAGGACTGAAATTACAGAGATGTAGAGACTCGCCGAGGGTACGCGTTCGGCCCATTTCTTGACGTTTAGATGCGTCTTCTTCGCTTTTCTTAATTCTGAAATTACGTTGGTATCCAGGATGTACATCAGGTTAAGTCCGCCGGCCCGTGCAGGTTTCCCTGCAGACGAGGCGGCTCAAATTCAATCTCAGCGGCAGCTGGCATCGCCAATAAGTCCATAATGCTCTTCTGCCCTCCAGTAATCCTTTGATACTCCTCCACCGTGAGCAGCACATGGGACGGACGACCTCGATCCGTAATGAAAACGGGACCTCGCTTAGCGGCTCTCTTTGCCCTGCTTGTATCCTGATTAAAGTCTCGACTCGACAGTTTTGTAATGGCCATGGTTTCCAGTTCCTCAATGTAGCAACGTACCTACATTATACCAGAAAAAGCGCTAGCTCTAGGACTTCGATCGGCTGCAGAAAACCGCGACCTCCGACCAGGAGCTGTTCGATCAGATGACGGAGCTATACCCGCATTGGGTAGCTAATCAGTAGTGGTTGATGTTCGGATTCCCGGGGGCATAGATTTCACATCTCAGGTCAGTTCGCCTACGCCGTGATCGCACGAATACTGGCGACAATGGAGTCCGTCATCTCGCGGCGTTTTTCTTGCATCAGCTTGCTTGCCGCCTCGTATCGTTCAACGAGACCAGCCTTCTTCACGGCGAGGGCATCGTGCGCCAATTTTCGGAATTCTAGCCTGACTTCTTCCACGGCATCTCGCCGCTCAGAAAACGCGTCGTAGGGTTTCCGAACCGCCGGAAAGTACACGTCGATCAGAAATTCCATGTGAGCAACGTCATGCACGGTATTGGTATCGTCCGCTTCCTGTTGCTGAGCTTGGTCATAGCTGATATTTCCGAGCATGGCGGAATAGAAGCGCAGGAACCTAACGTCAAGGCGCTTCGTCCACGCCGAGATCTCGGTGTGCAACTCTTCGCCTCGTGTTCTTAAGAGATCTTGCTCCCGCTGTTCCTTTTCCGCTTGTAGTTGTGCCGCATATCGCTTTGCTGCAGCACGATTGTTGGAGTAACTGCCAAGAATGGCCAAGCCGCCGCCCACCACAGCACCGGAAATCGTCGTTAGGAACGTGAGGAGTTGCGTGTCCATGCCGATTCCGACTTGAGGTCCGCATCCCACGAAGTCATAATAGATCAGATTCAAACGCAGTAGGGAATATCGGAATACGCGATTGGAACCGTGCCGGAATGAAGGTTCTTCAGACAATCCGACGCAAACTGAAGTGACTTCTGGCGGCCAACAGCGGCTTCCGAAAGGGACAAAAATTATGACGGACAAAAACTAGAAAAACTGGGGACCGACAGTACGTTCACAATTTCCATCCGTCGAAAAATTGGGGAACGTTCCGTCCGTCCCCGCATTTCGAGTCCTAGCGACACTTGGGAACGAGTGGACAGTCGCCTTGTATAATGCCCACATTTCAATGATAAGGAGCGATTTCAATGCGCTTCGCCGCTGTTCTCTTGCTCGTAGGGTCCTGCACCGCTACCTTCGCCGACGATTGCTCTACCGTTATTGCGTTGTCTCGAGTCAAAGCTGTGTCCATATCAGACCAAAGTGCCGTCGAGGCGAACGCGAACAATTTTTGCAGTGAATATAGTAGTTCGAATGGCCACTCGAACAGCGCGAATTTTGGCGCAAGCTATAGTTTTCTCGCTGCCAGCTTTGGTAGCTCCAGCGCTTCGGTGCAGCAGGTCGCGGGCAAGTACTGCTCCGCATCTAGTGGATATGCAACGAGCGCGGATGCTTACAAGAACTACGTGGAGACGGTTGCGCCGGGTGCCTATGGTGCCTATCAGGCATGCGTGCAAAGCTCCAATAACAATCTTAAGTATTCAGTTGACCTCGCCAGCGTGCTTGAGCACAGCTTCGCCATATCGGCAAGTTTTGCTTACGTGGAGGGTGCCAATCCGGCGGAAGTCAAGTACGTGGCAGGCCCAGGCGTGCGATGCCAGTGGGACAACACTTCGAATGTAAGGACAAACATCGGGACAGGGCATAGCGGAATCTTACAGTGCTCTCGCACGGATTCGAGCCACGATACCTACGTGACAGTGCAAATGATCACCGCCCCGGTATCGCCGCTGACGCTACATTGGCCTGCCTATAAGGACGGGGTTCCCGCGTCTGCGTTGCTAGACTTGCAAAGGACCCTTGCAACTCTCGCTCGGCAAGTTCAAGACCTGAAACCGCAATTCTTCACTGTGCCGTACTCAACAATGGTGACGCTTCACCCCGGCTGCACCGACTCGGATGCCGCAACTCATGGAGCCTTGGGGTGTGCGGCTGCCGCTGCGTCATTCTGTACGAGCAAAGGCTTCGCAGGAGGTTTCCCCCAACAGACCAGTAGGGACGAGCTTGCTTTTCTTTGCGTCAAGTGAAGATTCCTTTCGCGCACCACGTCCGCGACTGCTTCGGTTTCCCTTTCCCATAGGAGAACAGACTCGATTTCAAAAGAGGAGAACAAAATGACAGCAAAAGGAAAAGTCCTGGTACTAGTCTCGAGCGGTCACGGCTTGCCCTTGAAAGATGGCGGGTGTTACAAGGGCGCTGGCTACTACCTCAACGAGCTGACGGTTCCGGTTCGCGCCCTGATGAAGGAGGGCTACGAAATCACCTTCGCCAACCCCAAAGGCAACACGCCGCAATTGGATGTCAATTCAGCGATAGCCCAGTTCTTCGGTGGGGACGAGGCTAAGCTTCAGGACTATCTGAAATTCCGCGACAGCCTGACTGGGCTCAAAAATCCAACTCGTATCTCGGATGTCATCGCATCGGGCCTGGATCAATATGACGCTGTTTTCGTCCCCGGCGGCCACGGCCCGATGATCGATCTTCTCGATGATCCCGACGCTGGCACCGTGATGAGACACTTTCATAAAACATCCAAGCCTACAGCAGTGCTCTGCCATGGCCCGATTTCACTTCTCTCGGCTCTTCCGAATTCGACCGAGGTGGTCGCCGCGCTGTCCGCGGGCGATGCCGCTGGAGCGCACGCAAAGGCGCAGGGTTGGATCTATTCTGGATATAAAATGACTATCTTTTCGACAGCGGAAGAGCAGCAGCGGGAACCGCTTGAGATTGGTGGTAAGGTTCTCTTCTACCCGGACTTTGCCTTGCGTACGGCGGGCGCTGACGTAAGTGTGGTCGAGCCTTGGGGGAGCTACGTCCTTCAAGATCGCGAGCTGATCTCAGGTCAGAACCCGTTCTCCGATGAAGCGCTTCTGAAACTTCTTCTACCGGCACTCAATCGGAGGAGGGAGTCGGTTTCAGCGGCATAAGAATCGGAGGGAAACCGGGGACAGGCGGGACGTTTTCCATTTTTCGGCAATGGAAATTAGTCAACGCCCGTCTGTCCCCCCAGTTTTTCCCACGAGATGTTCGGCCGCATACGCAGTTTATCCGGGAGGACCAATGGCGGAGACGTTCGAAGCATACCGAAACCGAGTCCTGAGCTATCTTGGCGATGAGGAGCCCATCGGCGTACAACAAGCCACTCCATCCCAGCTCGAGCGTCGACTGCGAGATGTCGCGCCTGAGGAGTTGATCCGGCGTCCTGCACCTGAAAAGTGGTCAATCGCCGAGATCGTGGCGCACTTGGCGGACGCAGAGCTGGCGATGGGGTGGCGGTTGCGAAACATGCTGGCGAATCCTGGCGTGGCCTTAACGTGGTGGGATCAGGACGTATGGGCGGAGCGCCTGGGATACGCGCAGCAAGATGCGAGCCTTTCGGCAGGGGTCTTTCGGACGCTGCGCGAGAGCAACCTGCGACTGTTGCAGTCGGTCCCGCGCGCACGGTGGGTGGAGTGCTACGGGGTCCACGAGGTACGCGGACGGCAAACGGTCGAGGAGTTCGTCCGCTTGGAAGCGGCACACGACTTGAACCATCTTCGGCAGATCGACCGCATCTTGGGTAGGTGTATATAGTGGTAGCCGTTTGGCTGCCAACGCCTCGGATAAACTGAGGAACGATAAACCGGGAACAGACGGGTGCAGTTCATCCGTCTGTCCCCGGTTTATTCGGTTTATTGTCTCAAGCGTCTGGATGGCATCCTGGAAGAGCAGGATTGATTGGGCAGCTGCACTGGCTGTGACGATGGAGAGGAAAATGAAAACCCACAGGCCCGCAATGCGGGGAGCACTCCTGCTTGTGCTGCTAACAACAACTCCTTCGTTTGCGGGGCACAAGAAGAAGAATGTTGAGCCTGACGTCGCGTACACCTACCCCTCACAAGGAAAGTTTGAAGAATATCACTTCGACTTTCCAAACGGCGGCAGTGCAACGGTCGACGGCCAAACGTATGACTGGTTCTGCAGTGAATCAGGCAGTCGTTGCACGGACGATCCATCTCCTAACAGATGGATTACGCTGAGCGATGGATCGACTCTTCAAATTGGCGGGAGGATGCTCCTGCTCATAAACAGGGACGACCTACAAATCAGCCAGGATGGGACGGTAATGTTCCGTTACTCGACGGTATATCGCATCACCACCGTCGACACTCCTTCCCCCCTCCCCTATTCATACGACAGCGGAATGGACGGAATATGTATTCCAACTAAGACGCTGCAAATGAGAGGG
The DNA here is from genome assembly GCA_963808195.1 of uncultured Acidobacteriaceae bacterium. Taxonomy (GTDB): domain Bacteria; phylum Acidobacteriota; class Terriglobia; order Terriglobales; family Acidobacteriaceae; genus Sulfotelmatobacter. The sequence goes on from CAWEEW010000001.1 coordinate 754,636, forward strand.
CGAGGGTTCGACGAGGAATATGTACATGAGATTTGCGGATGGGTCACCCGCGTGAAGGCAACACAGGCCTCGCTCGACCGCCAAACGACAGCAGAAGAAGAATTCTTGCGCGCTGAGGACAAGAATTGGAGTGCGATGCCTCATAGTTTGACGAAGTTCTCCGTGCAACAAGGCGGTCACCTTTGCGTGATGACGTTAAGCACGAGCGCTAGAACCTTCCTCGTGCATCGCATGGGCTCCATTCTTACTGGAAGTGATCCTTGTGTAACGTTCAAGGCCGGGGCTGAGGTAAGTGGAGTATTAGTTGGCAGCGTAATGCAATTCCCTCATCGGTGCTGTGTTTATGAGGGCCATCCAAACGGGAAAGTTGTGGTGGATGAATGGTCTGTGGATAGCAGCTCCGCTTCCAAGTGAAATCGCGATGCCGCCGTATCGCGCAATACCTTGGTCCAATTGTTTTTCCTTTTCCTCGTCAGGCATAATCGGCAGCAGGTATGAATACGAAAGAACCAGAATCAGCGGATGTCTATCGGAATGGGAGACGTCAATGAACAGCGTACAAATCGACCAGAAGAGCTATGAGATGCCCCCGCGAGAGGGGATCAGCATCGCGCATTTTCTCACTGTCGCCGACGTCGAGCGATCGGCTCGCTACTACGAAAAGGTGTTCGGCGCTCGCATCCTGACCATGGGTGACGGCAACGCGCCTCCGTACCTTCAGCTCGCGAATATCTGGATGATTCTGAACGTTGGAGGCGGGCCGACCCCGGATAAGCCGACAGTAACGCTGAGCGTCCCCGACCCGAATCACATCAACAGCTTTATGAATTTCCGCGTTGCGGATATTCAAGCGTGCTACGAATTATGGAAGAGTCGAGGAGCCGAGTTCATCACGCCGCCGATACCCAAGTACGGCGAGATACGCTGCTACATCCGCGATCCTGACGGCTATATCATCGAAGTCGGACAGAGCACCGACCAAATCTACGGTTAACGCGCAGCCCGGATGGGATGCGGGTTTAAACGCTGCCGATGTGCACTTACTGGTAGCCCATTGGGGCGAACGGTGCAACACCGCTCGGCCTAGATTGTTGTCACGAAACCAGGCAGTTCCTTAAGGGGTGATTTTACGAGTCGTCGAACACAATTTCAGCTTGAAAATCGATCAGAGCGAAGGAAACTCCCTCCCGCAACTCGATACGGAGGTATCGTCGATATTATCGTCCAAATTGTTTTATCACCCCACCTCTGGTTTAATGGCAATCGTTCGAGACGCACGTTGATCGGGCCTAGAAAACTTTTTGTGAAGGAGAACACACCGTGTCTGAACTTGTGACGAAATCTGTGGCGCAAGGGAAACAAGAACAGAAGATAGAAACACGCCCCGGCGTGCAACGCATCGCCGGCTTTACCATCGTTGCGACCGCCGTCGTAGTGCTCGCTGCCCTCGGCGCCGCTGCCCTTTTCGCGCAAAGCCAAAACAACGACAAGTACTCGTTGAAATCGCCGAGTGGAATCGCGTTCTCCGACTTCAGGGGATACGAGGACTGGTCGGTGGCCTCTTCCGCCCGCACCGATGAAATACTGAAGGTGATCGTCGCCAACCCGACCATGATCAAGGCGTACAAGGCCGGCATTCCAATCAACGGTCAGGCTTTCCCGGATGGCTCCATGGTTGTGAAGCTTCAGTGGAAGCTGAAAAAGAGCACGGAGGCTCCTTTCGTTGTTGAAGTGCCAGACGTCTTTTCGCAGGCTTTCGTCATGGAAAAGGACAGCAAGAGATTTGCGAAAAGTGGCGGATGGGGATACGCAGTGTTCAATTACGACGCCCCAACGGACAAGTTCACGGCCGATCCCAAAAGCCTCTCAGACTGCGGATTCGCATGCCATACGCCGGTGAAGGCGAAGGACTACATCTTCCACCCATACCAAAAGCGTTGAACCGCGCCTAGGTCGAACCGGATTCTTCTAAAAATGCCGCGCGAAAGAAAATCGGCACCCTAAAGGCAGTCAGTTAAATCAAAGAAGGTAAGCTCGCGAGAGTAAAATGCGCGAACACAGGAGGAGTGTGCATATGGCAGCACAGGTCCAACCACTGACAAAGCCGCCGAAGACCAGACGAACAGCGTGGAGCGCACTGGCGTCACATTACAAAGCAGTTTCAAAGCTGCATCTGCGACAGCTTTTTGCAGACGATCCGAAGCGCGGTGAGCGTTTGGCCGTCCAAGCGGTTGGTCTTTACCTCGATTACTCCAAGAATCGCGTCACCGATGAAACGATGCATCTCCTTCTTCAACTGGCGGAACAGTCCGGCCTACGGGCGCGAATCGACGCCATGTTCCAGGGGGAGAAAATCAACATCACCGAGAAGCGCGCAGTCCTGCACGTTGCCCTGCGTGCGCCGCGCGACGCATCCATTGCCGTCGACGGAAAAAACGTGGTGCCTGATGTGCACGCAGTGCTCGAACCGGATGGCGGATTTTTCCAACCATGTGCGAAGTGGTGAATGGAAGGGACACACCGGCAAGCGCATTCGCAACGTGATCAATGTCGGCATTGGCGGCTCCGACCTAGGTCCCGTCATGGCCTACGAAGCGTTGAAACACTATAGCGATCGGGACCTGACGTGCCGCTTCGTTTCCAACGTCGACGGTACTGATTTCGCCGAAGCGGTCCGCGATCTGGATCCCGCCGAAACACTTTTCATCATCTCTTCAAAAACCTTCACAACTCTGGAAACGATGACAAACGCTCACACGGCTCGCGATTGGTCTCTCGCTGGATTAGGCGACGAAAAGTCGGTGGCGAAGCATTTTGTCGCGGTCTCGACGAATGCGGCCGAGGTTGCGAAATTCGGGATCGATACCGCCAATATGTTCGAGTTCTGGGATTGGGTTGGCGGGCGCTACTCGATGGATTCCGCCATTGGCCTGTCGACCATGGTTGCGATTGGCCCTGAGAATTTTCAGGCGATGTTGAACGGTTTCCATCAGATGGACGAACACTTCCGCACTGCTCCCTTCGAGCAAAACCTGCCTGTGCTGATGGGTCTTCTGGCGATCTGGTACAACGATTTCTTCGGGGCGCAGACTGTCGCGGTCTTGCCCTACGAACAATACCTTAAACGCTTCCCGGCCTACCTTCAGCAGCTAACGATGGAGAGCAACGGCAAGCACGTCACGCTTGACGGGAAAAAAGTTAAGCACGACACGAGTCCAATTTATTGGGGGGAACCGGGAACCAACGGTCAGCACTCTTTCTATCAGCTGATTCACCAGGGAACGAGACTCATTCCCTGCGACTTCATCGCTTTTTCGAAGCCGCTCAATCCACTCGGGCGGCACCACGACATGCTGATTGCGAATGTTTGCGCACAAACCGAGGCGCTGGCCTTCGGCAAGACTCCAGAGCAAGTCCAGGCAGAAGGCACGCCGAAGTGGCTGATTCCGCACCGCGTCTTCGAGGGCAACCGTCCGTCGAATACGATCCTAGCCGACAAACTTACGCCGGAAACTCTCGGAAAGCTAGTGGCGCTGTACGAGCACTCTGTGTTTACCCAGGGCGCAATCTGGAATATCGATTCGTTTGACCAATGGGGCGTTGAACTGGGCAAGATCCTCGCGCAACGCATCATCCCTGAACTGGAGAGCGCAACGGAACCGCAGCTTGCGCACGACAGTTCCACCAACAATCTGATCAGGTATTACCGTAAATCGAAGCAGTCATAGAGCAAGCCAGGGTCTCATGACTGAACAGCCCAGAAGCGAAGACCGCGGGCAACGGCCCAAACCGCTGACTGATTTTTATGGAGAGGATCGTCATGAGCTGGTGCAGAAACTCGCGTACCAGCACTGGGAAAAAAGAGGCAGTCCGTTCGGGTCACCCGAAATTGATTGGTTCGCGGCCGAAAAGGCCGTGCGCGCGTACCTGGTGGCTTCAGACATCGAGCTCGGGCCAGACGAGGATCTGTACTCTTGACTGGCGTGGCCTTCGAATATTGAGCACGAACCGTTCTGCAATGTAGAGAACTAAGGATCAGCATACTTATGAGCACGAATCGCGTGACGCGTCCAAGCTTCGCAAAAGTCGTCCCCATGACCACCAGCGCAACGAATGTTTCAGATGCCCTGCAACAGTACGGCTACGGCGCGATGCCGGTTATCGGGACGGAAAACGCTTTTTACGAACGGCACCTGGTTTTTGACAGAGCGATTGATCCCAAAGTGGCGAGTGCGCGTGAGCGATTCGAGGCGTTCTCCCATTCGGTGCGAGACATTCTCGCCCAGCGTTGGGTGCTGACCAAGAGCACTTATGAACGGCAGAATGCCAAGCGCATTTATTACCTCTCCATGGAGTTTCTTATCGGACGTTCGTTGGCCAACAACATCACCAACCTGTTGCTGGATCCGCTTTTACCGGATGCAGCTCAAGAACATGGTATCGACTGGCTGGAATTGATTGAGCAGGAGCCGGATGCTGGGCTGGGCAACGGAGGCTTGGGCCGTCTCGCGGCGTGCTTTCTCGACTCGATGGCGACCATGCAATTCCCCGGCACAGGGTATGGTTTGCGCTATGAATACGGCATGTTCAAGCAATCGATCATAGATGGCTGGCAAAAAGAGAATCCCGACAATTGGCTCCGCTACGGCGATCCTTGGGAGATTGCCCGGCTTCACGAGAAGGTGGAAATCAAGCTGAACGTTTCATTCAAGTTGCAAGCGGGTAATTTTCAAATCATCCCCGACCGGCCGTCAAGCCTCATCGGCATTCCGTTTGATCGTCCCGTGGTCGGCTATGGTGGAAAGACGATCAACACGCTCCGGCTCTGGGCCGCGGCGGCGCCGGATTATTTCGATTTTGAGAAGTTTGGCACCGGAGATTTCGTAGGTGCACTCGGTGAAACTCTCCAGGCGGAGTCGCTCACCCGCGTTCTGTATCCCGACGACTCTACGACGAAGGGGCAGGGGCTGCGCTTTCTGCAGGAGTATTTCCTGGTCGCATGTTCCATGGCCGACCTGGTTCGCCGTTTCCAGCGCCACAATTCTGACTGGGAGAAGTTTCCGGAGAAAGCCGCGATTCAACTCAATGACACGCATCCCTCAATGTCGGTCCCTGAACTGATGCGAATTTTGCTTGACGATGTCCATTTAGGATGGGACCAGGCGTGGGATCTGACAAAGAAAACGCTCGGGTACACAAATCACACCTTGCTGCCGGAGGCTCTGGAGAAGTGGCCGGTGGCGTGGTTTGAGACACTGCTTCCTCGTCACCTGGAACTCATCTACGAAATCAACCGCCGGCTGCTCGATGAAGTTCGGGTTCGCTTCCCAGGCGACGAGGGCCGCGTCGAGCGCGTGAGCCTAGTGGAAGAAGGCAGCACACGCAAAATCCGGATGGCCAACCTTGCCATTGTTGGCTCGCATAGCACCAACGGAGTGTCTGCTGTCCACTCCAAGCTACTGCGAACCACGACTGTCAAAGATCTCGCGGAAATGTTTCCCGAGCGTTTTAGCAACAAGACAAACGGAGTGACGCCCCGGCGCTGGTTGCGTGAAGCCAATCCCGCGCTGGCTCGCGAAATTACGCAGGTCATCGGAGGTCGCTGGATTACGGATCTTAGCCTGCTCAAACAGCTCAAGCCATTCGCGGAAGATTCCAGTGCTCGCGAACGCTTTCTCAAGTCAAAGCGAGAAGCCAAAGTGCAGTTCGCCAATTGGCTCAAGTCAACATCGGGGCGTGTCGTGGACCCCGATACAGTCTTCGACTGTCACATCAAGCGTATTCACGAATATAAAAGGCAATTGATGAATGCGCTGCGGATTGTGATCGTTTATAACCGGCTGCGGGAAAATCCCGGCATGAAAATGGTACCTCGGACATTTTTCTTCGCCGGTAAAGCGGCGCCAGCTTACAAGCTCGCCAAGCTCATCATAAAGTTCATCAACAACCTGGCGGATACGATTGACGGGGACCCGACAGCGCGCGGTCGGCTCAACGTCGTCTTTCTTCCGGAGTACAACGTTTCGTTGGCGGAGCGGTTGATTCCGGCCAGCGATGTCTCCAACCAGATCTCAACCGCCGGCTACGAGGCTAGCGGAACCAGCAACATGAAATTTATGATGAACGGAGCCTTAACCGTTGGAACCCGCGACGGTGCGACCATCGAAATGGCGGAGGAAGCTGGAGATGAGAACATGTTCCTGTTCGGGCTCACCGTGGAGCAAGTCGAGAACAGTCGCGCCTGGTATGACCCGCACTGGCATTATGAAAATGAGCCGGAGACACGGACGGCTCTGGACCTGATTTTCTCTGACCACTTCAGCCGCAACGAACCAGGAGTATTCGCTCCCTTGCGCGATACGCTTCTGACCCAGGGCGATCACTATATGCATCTGGCGGACCTGACTTCGTATTGCAACGCACAAGACCGGCTCGGCGCGCTCTATGCCGAGCCCGGCGCATGGGCGCAGAAAGCAATCTTGAACGTCGCCAGCTCCGGGAAATTTTCGAGCGATCGCTCGATCGCGGAATACGCGAGCGAGATTTGGAAGGTGGAGCCATGCCCAGTAGTTTAGAAACACAGTCGCTGACAGGTGAACCGAACATTTCGCCGCTGGCAGGCAAACCAGCACCGAAAGAGCTGCTGTTGGATGTGGCTCGCCTTGAGAAGGAATATTTCGAGCGGCGTCCCGACCTGGATGATCCCAACCAGCGAGTCAGCTTCGGCACGAGCGGACACCGTGGCTCGCCCCTGCGCGGCACATTTAACGAAGCGCACATCCTTGCCATTACACAGGCCATCTGCGAATACCGGCGCGCGCAAGGTACCGACGGCCCGCTCTATATGGGGAAAGACACGCATGCAGTCTCCGAGCCCGCGCAGCGCACCGCCCTCGAGGTGCTGGCGGCAAACAACGTGGAAACGATCATTCAGCAATACGACGGGATAACTCCAACGCCGGTTATCTCGCGAGCGATTCTGGTCTACAACCGCGGTCGCAAGCAGAAAGACCATTTAGCCGACGGCATCGTGATCACGCCCTCGCACAATCCTCCGGAGGATGGAGGCTTCAAGTACAACCCGCCCAACGGCGGCCCGGCTGATACTGACGTGACCCGCTGGGTGGAGAATCGCGCGAACGAATTGTTGCGAGCAAAGAATGCAGGGGTCAAGCGAATTCCGTTTGCCAAAGCCATCAAGTCCGCGACCACTCACCAGGAAGATTTCGTCCTGCCGTATGTTCATGATTTCAAGAATGTCGTCGACATGGATGCGATTCGCGGTGCTCACCTCAAGCTTGGCGTTGACCCTCTGGGCGGAGCTTCACTGCCGTATTGGGAACCGATCAACTCGATTTATGGACTGGACATCGTCGTCACCAATACAAAAATTGACCCGACATTTTCGTTTATGACCGTGGACCACGACGGCAAAATTCGTATGGACTGCTCGAGTCCCTATGCGATGGCCCGACTGGTCGCCCTAAAAGATCAGTACCAGGTGGCTTTCGGAAACGATACTGACGCTGATCGGCACGGGATCGTAACTCCGGTTGCGGGTTTGATGAACCCGAATCATTACCTTGCCGTTGCCATCCGCTATCTGCTCACGCACCGGCCTCAGTGGCGCAACACAGTTGCGGTGGGAAAGACACTGGTAAGCAGCAGCATGATCGACCGGGTCGTCAAAAAGCTTGGCCGCAAGCTCAGCGAAGTGCCGGTGGGTTTCAAATGGTTTGTGCCGGGTTTGGTCGATGGCTCGTACTGTTTCGGCGGTGAAGAAAGTGCCGGAGCGAGTTTTCTGCGCCTTGACGGTACAGCGTGGACGACCGACAAGGATGGGCCGATCATGGACTTGCTGGCGGCGGAGATTACCGCGCGTACTGGCAAGGATCCCGGAGAACATTACCGAGAACTGACGGCGGAGTTCGGCACGCCGTATTACACGCGCATCGACGCGCCAGCTACACCTGAGCAGAAAGCGAAATTGGAAAAGCTCACGCCGGACGCGGTGAGGGAGTCAGACCTGGCGGGCGAGCCAATCACCGCCAAGCTGACCAAAGCCCCGGGCAACGATGCCCCTATCGGCGGCTTGAAGGTTGTGGCGGAGAACGGTTGGTTTGCAGCGCGACCCTCCGGTACCGAGAACATTTATAAGATCTACGCTGAGAGTTTTAAGAGTCAGACGCATCTGAACGCGATCCTTCGCGAGGCGGAGGAGATGGTGAATAATGCGCTGGGTTCGTTCGCGGTCGTTGCTAACCCTGGAGGCCGGACATGAGCGGCGATGACGCGCTTGTGGTTGCGCCGCCGTTTCCATCTGAATATCGTTCTTCTGGCTTGCTGTTACACGTCACCTCTCTGCCGTCTCCGTATGGCATCGGCGATCTGGGATCGTCGGCGTTCTCCTGGATTGATCGTCTCCACGACGCCGGCCAGGCGTGGTGGCAGGCCCTACCGCTGGGTCCCACTGGATACGGAAACTCACCGTATCAATCAATGTCGTCGTTTGCTGGCAACGCGCTGCTGATCAGTCCCGGCTCTTCGATTTTGGATGGGCTGATCCAGGCGAGCGATGCTCAGTCTCAGTTCTCGGCGGATGCGGTTGACTACGATTCTGTTATCCCATTCAAACAGCGGCTGCTCGAAAAGGCATGGACAAACTTCAAAGCCGGGCAAGGAACTGATAGTAATCTCACGCCTGCCTACGACGAGTTCTGCGCCAGACAGGCGCATTGGCTGGAAGACTACGCTCTGTTCCGGGCGCTGAAAGAAAAGTATCGCGGAGCTTATTATCTCGAGTGGCCGGGAGAGTTGGTTCAGCGTAGCCCGAGTGCGCTCGCCCAGGCGCGTCGAGAGTTAGCAAGTCAAATCGATCAGGTTCGCTTCGCGCAATTCCTGCTGTTCCGCCAAGCCGATCAACTCAAGGAGCATGCCCATGCCAAGGGCGTGGGCTTGATCGGCGATCTTCCTTTCTTTGTTTCACCGGATTCCAGTGATGTCTGGGCGAACCCTGAGCTATTCCTGCTCCATGAGCGGCAGCGCCCACGCTTCGTTGCTGGAGTTCCTCCCGATTATTTCAGCGAGCAAGGCCAATTGTGGGGCAATCCTGTTTACAACTGGGATGCTGTACGTTCGACCGGTTATCAGTGGTGCATCGATCGGTTGCGCGCGCTACTGGCTCACGTCGATGTGATTCGCCTCGATCACTTCCGCGGCTTCGCGGCTGCCTGGCACGTTCCGGCCGGCGCGCCCACCGCTGAATCCGGGCAATGGGTGCCGGGTCCGGGCGCCAGCTTTTTCCAAGCCGTGCAAGCAGAGCTGGGTCATCTTCCATTCATTGCGGAAGATTTAGGTTTTATTACCCCCGACGTTCAGGCCCTGCGCGACCAGTTTCGTTTGCCGGGGATGCGCGTCCTGCAATTTGCCTTCGACGGTCATGCGGACAATCCATATCTGCCGTACAACTTTGTCCACAATACAGTCGCCTATAGCGGCACGCACGACAATGCCACGACTCGACAATGGTATGAGGGATTGCCCGACTACCAGCGGCAAAATTTCTGGAGCTACCTCAAGCGTGCGCCGGGAACCAGTGTGGATGCCGCTCCGGAGTTGATGCGGCTGGCATGGTCGTCACCAGCGGCGCTCGCGATCGCTCCGTTGCAGGATCTGCTCAACTTGGGAAGCGAAGCTCGTATGAACGTGCCGGGCCGCGCCGATGGCAACTGGCGTTGGCGCGTCCGGGAAGAAGACATGCTATCCTCTCAGGCTTTTCAATGGCTGCAGGATTTGACGGAGAGTTCCAAGCGCTCGGTCAGTCCTGCAACATCCGTCAGGGTCCATGTGGACCGCGGATGGGCGAACGCTCAAATCTAGAAACTAACGGAAGGTTAGCCTGGTGATTCAAGTTGCCAAGAGTATTCTCCTGGTCGTGAGCGCGCTCTTTCCGATCGTGGATCCGATCGGAGGTGCTCCGGTCTTTCTGCTGCTCACGCGAGACTACGCGGCCGAGACCCGACGAGTGCTGGCTCGGCGCATTGCAGTGGATAGTTTCATACTGCTGATCGCGTCCTTTACCCTCGGGGCGCACGTGCTCTCCTTCTTTGGCATTTCGCTTCCGGTTGTGCAGGTCGGCGGTGGGCTGATCGTGATTTCATCCGGCTGGGCGATGCTGAACCAGAAGGACGCGGGCGACCGGCCGGCCAGCCGAACGGTTACTTGCGCAGATGCTCTGAGCCAGGCGTTTTACCCGCTCACGCTTCCTTTGACAGTTGGTCCCGGTTCCATCTCGGTTGCGATCACTCTGGGCGCGAATGCGCTGCAGCACCTGGGCCCAAACCTTCTTGTAATTCTCGCGGCGGCGATCGGTTCCGCTTTCATTGCTATAACCATTTATCTCTGCTACGGCTACGCCGATCGGCTCGCGAGCAAAATTGGCCCGACCGGGACAAACGTAATTTTAAAGCTCACCGCGTTCCTGCTGGTGTGCATTGGAGTCCAGATCTTGTGGAATGGCGCGAGCAAATTGCTTGGTTTGTTGCCGCAGCTTAGTGGCGTTGTAGCGCTGCCGCATTGAGAGCGAAGCGAGCGGTTGGAGTGGATGAAAAGAGAGGGACAGTGAACCGTTCTAGCGTTGATGTGCTCGCCAACATGGATGGTCCGGCCAAGCCTGCAGATACCGTGTCGGCCCCACTCACGAAACGACCAACTTGGGACCAGGCTGAGGGCAACCCATTGCCGCTTGGCGTCACCTGGATCGAAGCGGAGCAAGCCTTCAATTTTGCCATTCACTCGGAACATGCGGAGAGCGTCACTCTGTTGCTCTATTCTCCAGCCGATCTAGTGAATCCTCTTCTGCGGCTTCAATTGGATTATTTGCACCACAAGTCGGGGCGGATTTGGCACTGCCGCGTCCCAGTCACAAAGATTGCTGAGGCTCGCTATTACGCATACTCCGTCTCGGGAGAGACTATTCCTCAACTCCATAGCTTCGACCCGCAGAAGGTTCTCCTCGATCCGTACGCGAAGTGCATTTTCTTTCCACCCGGTTTCGATCGGAACTTGGCCATGCGAGAAGGATCCAATGCAGGCAGCGCGCCTTTGGGGGTGCTGATGGATTACCGATCGACATTCGACTGGTCGGGGGTTCGGCCTCCGTATCATGAGTCGGATGCGGTCATCTACGAACTTCACGTGAAAGGTTTCACGAAGAACCCAAGCTCAGGTGTCGACTCATCGCGTGCCGGCACATACGCCGGTCTCGTGGAAAAGATCCCCTATCTAAAGGAGCTTGGGGTGACGGTTGTAGAACTGATGCCGGTTTTTCAGCGTGATCCACAGGAGGGCGACTACTGGGGCTACATGCCTTTGAATTTCTTCGCGCCGCATGCTCAGTACGCGAGCACGCAGCGTGATGATGAGCTGCGTATTGAATTCAAGAATATGGTGAAGGCTTTTCATCAGGCCGATATCGGCGTCGTGCTGGACGTCGTATACAACCATACTTGCGAGGGCGACTACAAAGGGCCGATCTACAGCTACAAGGGTCTCGACAGCCCCGGCTATTACATGCTGTCCTCCGATCCCGCAAACCCCTACGCCAATTACTCCGGCACGGGCAATACGTTGAATTTCGGCCAGGCACATGTGCGCAAGATGGTGATTGATAGTCTTCGTTATTGGAAGCGAGGCATGCATATCGACGGATTCCGCTTTGATCTGGCGTCGGTATTCAGCCGCAATGCCGACGGATCTCTCAACTGGGGCGAAGCGCCAATCTTCAGTGAAATTGCCGCGGACCCGGAATTAGGCCGAGTGCGTTTGATCGCAGAACCCTGGGACACGGCCGCTTATCAACTCGGGCGCGGATTTCCGGGCCTGACTTGGTTCCAGTGGAACGGCCGGTTTCGCGACGACATTCGCCGGTTTGTTAAAGGCGACACCGGAATGGTTCCTGAGGTGATGCGACGTATTTATGGCAGCGATGACTTATTTCCAGACAACCGCGCCGACGCTTATCACGCATATCAGAGTGTGAATTATGTAACATCCCATGACGGCTTCACGCTCTACGATCTTGTCGCTTATGACCGCAAGCACAATTGGCAAAACGGAAATAATAATCAGGACGGTACCGACGCGAACTACAGTTGGAATTGTGGGCAGGAAGGGGATGAAGCTGTCTCCCCGGAAGTCCTCGCGTTGCGCCGGAAGCAAGTAAAGAATTTCTGCTGTCTGCTCTTCTTATCGAATGGGACGCCGATGTTTCGGGCTGGGGACGAGTTCCTGAACACGCAATTTGGCAACAATAACCCCTATAACCAGGATAACGAAATTGGATGGCTTGATTGGAGTCAACTCCAAGCCAACGCCGACATTTTTCGGTTCTTCAAGAACATGATTGCCTTCCGAAAAAATCATCCCTCGCTGAGCCGGAGCAGGTTCTGGCGGGAGGATGTTTCCTGGTACGGCATCGGCCCCACGGTCGATTTGTCCCCCGAATCGCACAGCCTGGCATTCTGCCTGCACGGCGCTTCTCAAGGTGATGACGACATCTACGTAATGATCAATGCCTACTGGGAAGAGTTGGAGTTTGATGTGCAAGAGGGAACAGCGCAGGAGTGGAACAGAATCGTGGACACCGCTTTGCCCAGTCCAGATGATTTCTCGGACGACGGAATCCCTTTACGGCAGACGAAATATCGACTGGCCCCAAGATCGATTGTGGTCTTATGTCAACCCAAGAAAAGCGATGCTCGGGAGGGTCCATGAGCGCGCGATCAAGGATCATTCTCGTCGGCGGCGATTACCGGCCACGACTGCCATGTCGAACGTCCTGACGAAGTCGCAGGCATTTTGCTGTCAGCTGCTGTTTCGCAATGAGGGCCAGCCATCGGCGGATCGGCCAGGATATGGTTGGAGCTTCGTTGTCGAAGCTGTTTGGTTATCGCAACTATGCGGCGCACCTGCCCAGAATTCGAGATCGCTTTACCCACAGGCATGCGGCCGAGCGAGCAGTACGGCCTCGAATGGCCGAGGGTCGATCTCGCTCGAAATTTCGTGAGCCTGCCCAAGACAAAAACTGGAAAGGCACGCCATATTCGCCTGAGTGTCGTTGCGGTGGCAGCGTTCAAAGTGCTTCAGCAACGTTCACTAAACAGAGAAGGCCGTTTTTTTGTTAACATACAAGGGCAGCCCTTACGAGGTTACAAAGATTGGTTCGATCAGGCCGTCGAGGAATCTGGCCTCCGGAATCTCGTGTGGTACTGTTTCGCCATATATTTGCGAGCAAGTGCCGCCGGCTCCGAAGCGACCGACGCGGCAGAATCGATCGTTGTACATTAAATTGTTTGTAATCTTCGAGTTTGGTGCAAGGCGGGCGCGTAGCTCAGTTGGTAGAGCAATGCCCTTTTAAGGCATGGGTCGAAGGTTCGAATCCTTCCGCGCTCACCAGATTTTAAGGACTACCCCAGCACGGTATGACGCCGATTTCATTGGTCGACAATCAAGCCCGGAATTTAACAGCGAGTTTGTGCACTCCGATCAGCTTCTGATCCGATTTCCGGCTTTTGGAACATAGCGAAATCCGCCATAGCGTGTTTTTCTGTCCTGCGCTAAACTGCGAAAAACGCCGTTCGATTCAAGACCCTTATTCGTGGAAATTACCAACGGAGAACCTCGATATGGCATTGCTGCCGGACCCTACCTTTTATCCTTCCCCAGGCATGGCGATGCAGGCGCCGCCCGAACGCCTCGCTTACGTCGCGTTGCTCAACGTCGGGAATAACGGAAAACGCGATGCCATGGGCGTCGTTGATCTCAACCCAAGTTCTGCCGAGTATGGTCGACTTGTCGGGCAGGTGGATTTTCCTCGCGGGGATAATGAACTGCACCATTTCGGTTGGAATGCTTGCAGCGCGTGCCTTTGTCCGCAGGCCCCGCATCCGCATATGGAGCGTCGCTATTTAATCGTGCCCGGCATCGGGTCATCGCGAATTCATATTCTGGACACGAAAGCGAACCCCAAGCAGCCAAGAATCGTGAAGGTGATCGAGCCCGAGGAATTCATAAAGAAGACGGGCTACACTTCGCCGCATACAATTCATTGCGGACCCGATGGTGTTTATGGCAGCGCGCTGGGAGCAGCCAACGGAGATGGCCCCGGCGGAATTTTTCTGATGGATGCGAACACCTTCGAACTGAAGGGTCAATGGGAGCAGGATCGTGGCCCGCAGCAGCTGGCCTATGACTTCTGGTGGCACCTGGGACACGACGCGATGGTGACCTCCGAATGGGGCACGCCAAACATGGTGAAAGACGGCCTCAACGCGGAGTTGCTGCTGGCCGGCAAGTACGGTCACAAGATACATATCTGGGATCTGGACAAGCGCCGTCACTTACAGCAAGTGGATTTGGGCGCGGAGCAGCAGATGGTGCTCGAGCTGCGGCCCTCCCACGATCCTAAAAAGACCTATGGGTTCGTCGGCGTTGTCATTTCGCTCAAAGACCTTTCGTCCTCGATCTGGATGTGGCACCGCGAAGATGATGGCAAGAAAGGTAAGTGGGCGGTTCGTAAAGTGATCGAAATCCCCGCCGAACCGGCCGACCCGGAGAAGCTACCGCCTTTGCTGAAGGGGTTCAAGGCCGTGCCGCCGCTGGTTTCGGACATTAATCTTTCACTCGACGACCGCTTCTTGTACGTTTCGTGCTGGGGCACCGGCGAGTTCATCCAATACGACGTCTCCGATCCTGCCAACCCGAAGAAGACAGGTTCAGTCCATGTTGGCGGCATCGTGCGCCGTGCGGCTCACCCGTGCAAGCCTAGGCAGGAGCTGAATGGTGCGCCGCAAATGGTCGAGATCAGCCGCGACGGCAAGCGCATTTATTTCACCAACTCGCTGTACTCGCCATGGGACGAGCAGTTCTATCCCGACGGAGTGAAGAGTTGGATGGTAAAGGTCGACGCGCACCCAAAGGGCGGGATGAGCCTGGATGGAAAGTTTTTCGTCGAGTTCGATGGGCTGCGTGCACATCAGGTGCGGCTGGAAGGCGGCGATGCTTCGTCAGACTCTTATTGCTTCTCGGATGCGAAATGAACCATGCGGCGCTGAGTTCGAGCGCATTGTGGCTGATGTTGCTCCTCGGTGCCTACCACGGGCTCAACCCTGGGATGGGCTGGCTGTTCGCGGTCGCGCTGGGGTTGCAGGAAGGGAAGGGCAGCGCCGTTGCTAAAGCACTTGCTCCAATCGCGCTCGGCCACGCAGTGGCTATCGGCATTGTGGTCTTGGCTGCGATGTTTCTCGGAATGGCGCTGCCGCTTCCTGTGATTCGTTACTCGGTTGCTGTGCTTCTGGTAGGGCTTGGAATCTATGGCTTGGTTCGTCACCGGCATCCCCGATGGGTCCGCATGCAAGTGGGCTTTCGAGACTTGACGGTCTGGTCGTTTCTAATGGCATCAGCCCACGGTGCAGGTTTGATGGTACTGCCTGTGTTGCTGGGTAGCAGCACGGTTGAAGCCGCAAGTCAAATGGCAGGGCATCATCACATGGCTGCCGTCGCCAGCCCTCTGGCGGGAATACTCGCCACTGTAGTTCACACGACGGCTTATCTTTCCGTGACGGGATTGATCGCGTGGGTTGTCTATTGCAAGTTCGGTCTGGCCCTTCTCCGCAAAACCTGGTTCAACTTCGACTTAGTGTGGGGAAGTGCGCTGGTGGCCACGGGATTGTGCACGCTCTTTATTTAGCAACGACAATTTCACGACTCTATCCCAGAGTCAACGTCAGAGCCGGAACAGCGAGTCCGGTAACCTCGGCTGTCCAAACGTCCCCTTTTTTCATCGCATGCCCAGCGGTGAGAGTGCCTGTGCTGATTATTTCTCCTGCGGCCAAGGGCTCATTTGGCGACCGCTTGGCAACCGCACTGGCCAGTTCAGCTAGGCAAAGCGCAGGGCTGCGCAGGGAATTCTTGCCCGATCCTTCTTCGACAAACTCGCGAGACTTCAGCATTCGTACCTTGAAACGCGGCAGATCGTCGAGCAGTTGAGGGATCGATTCCGGGCGCACCACGATTTTTTCTCCGACGACGAGAGCGGCATGAAGGCCAAAAGACGCGACGAAATCGCTAGGTTGGAACTGCCATCCGGGAAACGGACAGTCGATGATTTCAAATCCTAATGCCAGCCAGTCGATTGCTTCGAGAGCAGCGCGAGCATCCAGGTTGTCAGAGGTAAGTGAAGTTTTCAAACCGAAGACGATTTCGGGCTCGATCTTTAGTGAGCGGGCATTCGCTATCGTCAAAGTAGCAGAGTTGTTGTCGGTGTAGTGCACGGTGTCCTCATACATGTGGCCCCAAACCAGGGTTTCGAGTTTTAACATTCGCCACATTGCCTTGTTGGCATAACCAACTTTCCGCCCGACGGCTCTGTGCCCACTAGCTTCGCGAAGCCGTTTGAGAATCGCTTCAACCTCATAGGCCGTATTGAGATCAAAGCCCGGTCGTGCTGAAAAAGGCACTGGAATCATCTGACCGGTTTCAGACGCCGCCAGCACTTCCCAGGCTAAAGCCTCGACTTCTCGATGCGAAGTAATCGAGGTGTCGTTGGCCAAATCATTATCCATGATGTTCCTTGGATGACAACAGCAAGCTCAGAGAGATACGTTTTCTCAGCTATGCGCCATGCTAACCTAACAGCTGTTTTTGCTTGCACGCTCCGACGGCTCGGCGATAAATCGCGAGAAAGAAACGCAGCCATGGAGGAATAGTAAATGGATAGGATGCAAGTTTCCACTGTAAGTGGTGAATTATCCAGTCGCTACCGGTTATCACAGACGCGGTTCAGGCCTTCCCTGATTATTCTTGCGGTTCTTTTTAGCGTTCTGAACTTGTGCGCTCTTCCGGCTAGCGCCCAGAATGCCCTTGTTCTAGTCGGTTCCGGATCAAGCGTACCGGCCCCTCTGTATAACCGTTGGGCACAGGAGTATGCGAAACGCAACTCACACGTTCAGTTGCGTTACCTCACGGTCGGCACCAGTGAGGGCATCAAGCAGATCTCCCATGGCGTAGGCGACTATGGCGCCGGCGAAGCGAAGCTCACAGACAAGGAGCGAAAAGAAGGAAACCTGATCGAACTACCGGCGGTGCTCATCGGCATCGTGCCAATCTATAACCTTCCCGATGTTCACCAAGAGCTGCGTCTGTCTGGCGAGGTGTTAGCTGAGATATTTCTGGGCGATGTTAAAACGTGGGACTCGCCTTCGATCGCGAAGCTCAATCCGGAAGTGACTCTGCCCAGCCTCCGGATTCAGGTGGTGAACCGTCCTCCCGGCAAAGGTTCCAACTATGTCTTCTCTGACTTTCTTTCCAAGGTAAGTTCTAAGTTTCGGGCCCAAATCGGAGTTACTGCTTCTCCGGCATGGCCGGTCGGTGTGCCTGCGGAGCGCAGCGCAGATATGATTGAGCGGGTAAAAGGCGAGCCCGGTACCATCGGTTTTGTCGAGTCGCAATACGCAGCCAAGGGGAACGTCTCTGCGGTTGCGGTCCTGAACGCTGCTGGAAAGTTCGTGAGAGCTTCCGCCGACACGATTATGGCGGCCTGCCAGGCGGTGGAAGCGCCGCGGTGGAATAGTTTTGCTGCCTCATTAACCAATGCATCCGGAGCCGATTCCTTTCCCATCACGAGTTTTAGCTGGGTTTATGTACGAGCTTCATCGAACGATGTCGCCCGGATGGCAGCTTTGCGTGACTTGCTGGACTGGATCTATTCCGATGGCCAGCATTTTGCCGCCGAAGAAGGCTACTCTGAACTTCCTCAGCCGCTGCTCGTGGCAGTTAAAAGGAAAGTCCAGGACTTGCATTAGAGCCAGGTGGACAGTCCCATTCAAATCTCTTCTTGGTTTTACTCGCGAGGGATCGTGCGACGATCTTTTGTCTTTGCATTTGCTTTCCTAGTCTGGCTGACGTCTTCTGTGTACGCACAGCAACCTGCAGCGCCGGCGAAGACTGCAGAAAGCAAGCAACCCGGCACCGACTCAGCTTTGAAAGAGATGTTCGAAGCAAAGATTAAGGCAGAGTGGGAAGCGATCAAGAACAAAGACAAAAAGACTTACGGTGAGCTGTTAGCCGATGATTATCAGGGTGTCGAAGTTGATGGCAAGGGCGAACGTAATAAGCTGCAAGCCTTAGCTGAACTGGCGGAATCGAACGTCTTCACCTACACGCTGTGGGGCCTCAAGTTAATTCCGGCCGGTCCGGATGCAGTCCTAGTCATCTATGAAGTCACTATGCAATTCCCGCCCAAGGCGCAGGTACGTTACTCGCGGGTCTACATCACCGAACTTTGGATAAAGCGCTCGGGGCAATGGAAGGAAGTGCATTATCAGGAGACGCACGTGAAGTAGCGCCGAAGCTCCATCACGAATTGAAGCCATCGCGAATTCAAGCCAACCTTTGCAATAATGTTGCCATCCCAATGGGCGAGGGGAGACGCTTATGAAGAGATTATTTTTCGTCACCTTGCTGCTATCCGGCAGCTTTCTCCTGGCGCAAGATAGTGCCCCTGCCAAGAGCGATCAGAAGTCTAAGACATCCGACGATGAGATCACTGTGCAAGGCTGCATTGGCCGGTCCAGTGGCGACTACGTCTTGACCAAGCAGAATCCGGCCATGACCTACGAACTGCAGGCGACCGGCAAGACGAGGCTGAAACACTACCTGGGTCAGCGCGTGGAAGTAACCGGGAAAGAATCACCGACCATGAGCACCAGCTCAGACGCGATGAATAAAACCGGTTCGGCGGCTCCGACGACTATAACGATCACATCAATCCGGACGATTGACAAGGAATGTGCGGTTCGCCAAGCTTCAGATTATTAAAACCTAAGGAAACTTTGCCCGCGCTGGTTAAGTAAGAGAGCTTAGTCACAATCGGGCGGCATCGCCATGATTTCCGAATTTGAGTCGCATGGCGGCTTTTTCTTCGCCGGCTCCAGGAATGAGGGATGGTTGTAGCGGAGAACCCACAGCCCTTCATTGTTAGTTAGGTAGAGCAAGCCGTGGCCACCGTCGGGAAGAAGGCTGGTCACTTTATTGAAAGTTTCCAGAGTTTTCGGATTGTGCGGGTCGCTTAGATCGAGCACGCGAACCGTTTCGGTTGCCCGGCTGCTGCTGGTCAGAGTCGTGGGTGTTTTTTCCGGAGCTTCGGCAATCGCTACGTCAGGACTAACCATCTCCAGATTACCAGAGGTTGCCTGATTCGATTCGGCGGTTCGCTTGAGAAGGCTCGGCTTATCTGGCTTGCTCACGTCAACCACCATGAAGCCCTGCTTGGCGGCTTGCTGGACGTAAAGATATTGCTTGCCGTTTTCCCTCTGCAACAGCATCTGGTTGCCAGTCTGTTGAGGCAAGGCCAAGTGCGCGATCACGGTTGCAGGAACGTCAGTTGGTTTAGGGGCAGGTTGGTCAGTTGACAGTGCCGCACCGGCTAGAACCGGCAAAAGCGACCACAACAGAAAATTGCTCCGCATTCCTCTAGAAATCTCCATGATCGACTCCACTTCTTAACTCCTAATCCTAACGCAGTTTCTCCATTTAGACTCGCCGGATTTCTTACTCCTATTGCTGAGCATAAACGCCGACGCAACCATTCGCACTCTGCGTTGTACAGATGGTGCCAGCCTGCAAGGGCACGAACACGTGATTATTTGTTGAATCGACGGAGATGCTGTGCGAGTTGGAATTGGTGGTGACGTTCTGCAACCAAGTGTTGGTCTTGGCGTCAATCACGCCTAGCACCGCTCCTGTGGGCATGTCGCGGGCCGCCAAATAATAGCGGTTGTCGCCCGAGTTGTACCACACTTCATCAACGCCGCCAACGTTGGTGATAGTAGCCAAAATTTTCCCTGAGGTTCCATCAATTACGTATTCGTTAGGAGGGAAGGCCTCGCCATCGTGGTCTCCGCAGCCGACCAGGAAATTGTTGCCCGGACCTTGAACAATACTGGTGGGCATGCAATTCGGCATATCGAAAGAGTTTTCGACAAACGGCCCATTGGGGCTTCCGAGGTTGGGATTGATAACGTCTACGGTGCCGAAGGTCAGATCGGTGGCACTCGCATCCGAGTTGGTGACCAGAAAACGGCCGCTGTTGGGATTGAATACCGAACCCCCGATCCCGGCTATCGCGACAGCTCCGAAGCACCCAGCAGACGGGGGAGCCTGGCTGGCACAAAACGTTCCGCTTGGATCGAGCATCGGCCCATGATGGCAAGGTCTATCGGGGCCAAGGATGTACGCGCCCGCTCCATGGCCAGTAACGCCAGAAAGCGCCGTGGTGGAGGGGTCGGGACAGATGAACCCGGCAGGGCCATTGAGACCGCCGTCATCAATCACGACATTGGAATCGTTCTGGACTGCGCCGTCGTAATAGATCTGGCCGAGGATGCACGTTGGAGGATTAATTGGCCCAGCGGCGGGAGTGAGGCTTCCCTGCCCGCTTCCGACCAGCGGCGGGCCATAGGGCGTCTGGTTGGCGAAGGGGAGGCAGTGGTCCGCCGTGAAGGTGCCAGTCGGGCTCACGATGTTCGTCACGTCAATCAGGGTGATAAATGGAAATCCGGGATCGCCGTTTGCCACAAGCAGAATCGTTTTGCCGTTGACCACCCCGATGGACATTTCATCTGACCGCAAGTCCCCGCAGGTGGCGTCGGAAAACGCCCGGCCGTTAGCGGACTCGATACAAGGAGCTACGCCGTTCGGGCCATCATAATCGGCAGACACACCAGTGGGAAATTCTGCAATGACGGTCGGTCCGGGAGGAAGGCTGGTGGCGGTCGTGCTGTAGGTCGTTGTGGTGAGATCGAAGGCCGCTACGCTGGCGCTGCCGTTGCCCACGAATAAGGTTTTGTTATCGGGGCTCAAAGCTTCCCCATCGGGTGCGGAAAGCGGATTCACACCGTTAGCGCGCGCGGCACAGCACTGAGCGCCGGGAAAGCCTCCGAACAGATTGTTGGCACCGAAGCCAGGGATGTGGAAGTTGAGGGTGCGGCAACCGAAACGAGTCCAATTTCCCGCCTCTGTGACAATAGGCGGAATAAACAGGGTGGGCGCCGCTGGATTATCGACCGCGCAGGAACTCGCGGTAACTCCGCCGCCAGCGACTCCATTCGCGCCGGAAAAGAAGTTCACGGCCACGTCCTGCTGCGTGTCAAAAACCGCAACATCCAAACCAATGCGGTCCGACACAAAGAAGCGATGGTTCACCGAATCCACCAGGCTAATATCGAATGAATTGAAAGGGCCACCGGGTTCGCCCGTGGGATTATGCTCCGGTACGGGCATGACATCGATGACGGCATAGCCATCCGCCTTGGTGGTGCCGCACACTGGGCAGTTCTTCACGTTGCCGCAACCGTTTGCAATCACAAACAGCGCGGTGAGAAGAATGGTGAACAAGATCCTCGATCTCATCGAATTCCCTCCTGCGATTTCCCTTCGGGTCCAGTTGCGACTGCCCGTTGTTTAAGAAAGCCATTCATGGTTTTCATCCTTGACATAGAGCGAACCGCCGCTAGAAGCGGAACTGCAACCGCTGCATGACGACGAAGAAATTCTGCGGCACTTGCCCGGTGGTGCTGGGTTGGTGAAGCTGGTCGACACCGATGTTGACCATGTACTTCACCCAGTAGTTGGGATACCAATTGACACCAAAGGTGACTTCATCGGTGTGATAGTCGTACGTCGGAACTAGGCCGGGCGTGAAAGGATTATCGAAGGTTTCACCGGGAGCGTTGGCCTGAATGCCGGTATAGCGGACTGCCGCTTCGAACGCTCCCCAGCCGCGCCCTTTTCCGCCCGGAGTATCGGGACCGAAGAGAGGATTCTTAACTCGCGGAGTGCCGTTTTCCGGGCGCTTTTCTTTGGTCAGCAAATAAGTTGTAGCAATGTTCCAAGCTTTTGCACCAATGCCGGGCACGGAGAGAAATCCCAATCCGCCGGGCGTTTCCGAACCGATGTCATAACGCTGCTGTTGCATCTGAACGTACTCGCCGCGCAACGCAAACGCTGACTTGATGTAGGTGAACTCGCCCTCATAGCGCTCAACCGGACCGTTGATTCGGAGTTGGGGAAAGAATGTATATGCTGCATCGGGCAGCGTGCCCAAGAAGCTGACATCGTTGGAAAGACCGCGCGAGCGTGAATGGCTGATCGATCCACCAAAGGCAAGTTGTTTTACCCAGTCGCTCTTGCCTTTGCGGAATGGATAGAAACGAAGTCTGCCGACGAAATCGGGCTCATTCGTGACGTTGGCCGTAACGCCGCCGC
Source organism: uncultured Acidobacteriaceae bacterium (assembly GCA_963808195.1). Lineage (GTDB taxonomy): Bacteria > Acidobacteriota > Terriglobia > Terriglobales > Acidobacteriaceae > Sulfotelmatobacter. Next base: position 776,959 of record CAWEEW010000001.1, read on the forward strand.
GGCCGTTGAACGCGCCCGCCCACCACTGCATAACGCCGCCGGAAATATCGCCGTGCAGAGCGATACCGGGGCTGCGGTACGCGGTTACGGCGGAGGGATACAGCAACGATTGCAAACCACGCTCGACGAAGTCCAGGTTGGTGGCGCCGATTCCAGTCTCCTGTGCGAACGGCTCTTTGAACTGGCCAGCCTGGAATTGGAACTCGGGCCGGATGCGGACGTTCAAATAAGCGTCGCGAACGATTGCGCCAGTCGTGGAATTGGCGTCGGTCAACAACGCGAAATCGAAGTGCGAGCCGTAGTTGCCTTGAAAGCCGAAACGGGCGCGGCGAACGAGGAACGTGTCGGAAGGCGCGCCATCGCCTTTGTACGCGCGGTAATCTGTGTCCAAATAGCCATATGGGCTAATGCTGAATTGCCCATCGGGGCTCTTGATGAAGAAATGCTCGCCGTTCCACCCCGCCGTCAGAGGAGTGTCTTTTTTCGGAGCCGCGTTCGCCGGGGCCTGATCCACAACCGCTACCGGCTCGGCCTCAAGCAGGACCGCATTCATCAGACGGGGCGCCCCACTGGCGCGACCTTCGACCGGAAGGGAACTGGCTTCCGGAGCCGCGCTGCTGGAGACAGGCCGAATCTGTGCCGAGCTGTTGTCCGCTGCGGAAGTTTTCGCCGCAACCAACTTCTCCACCATCGCCTTTAGTTCCTCGATTGTCTGGCGTTGCGCCGCGACTTCGCCACGCAGTTGGTCGACTTCGGCCTTGGTTGCGCTTGCTGCGGCGGGGCTGGGGGCGGGTTCCGTGCCTTGGGCAAGAATGATCGAAGCTGGCGCCATTACAAGTGCCAGCAGCACGAGAAGCTTTGTTAGCGAGCGCATGGGTTTCTTCTCCCCGGATGATTTGCTAAAAGAGCCTCAGGGCAGTGCGGACACTCGCAGTGCCTTGTTGGTTCGGGTTGACCGAAACTACCGAGAGTCACGAAATCAGACTTCGATCCGGTATGATTAGCGGACCAGTACCGACTGGCGGGTTTACCATACCGAAATGGAAATTGTCAAGAAAACTTTTTCTACAGCGCCAATTCGAATCACTTCTAGTACTTTCCCGGCGTAGGTTCAAAGCTAGTACGAAGAACGCACTAACAGAGCGTCGTTAGTGTATTTGGTTAGGAGTATTACCCGTCGGAGGATTCGAGCCGAATCGAGTTATAAGCTGACATACTTCGACTACCTCAAACTGCGCGAGGGTTCTCCCCCTAGCTAAATGCGCAGCTTCTCTGAGTTTCGATTTTCTGATAAACATGAACTTGCACTTTGCTCAGGCCATCCAGCTTTTCTTTGCCGCCGCGATTGCCGGAACCCTCAACGCAGTGGCTGGCGGCGGCAGCTTCATTTCGTTTCCCGTGCTGCTGTTCACCGGCGTACCAGCCGTCGAGGCCAATGCTACCAATACGGTGGCTCTATGGCCGGGTCTAGCGGCCAGTGCCGTTGCCTACCTGAAGCGACTGGACGCACCGCTGCGCCTACTTATCCCGCTGCTGGCGACCAGCGTGGCTGGGGGATGGGCTGGAGCGGTGTTACTGCTTCGAACTCCGCAACACACTTTTCTTCAACTCGTACCGTGGCTGCTGCTCGCCGGCACCCTGCTTTTTGCCTTCGGCAATAACATCCGATCAATCGCAGGGCACACGGCCGCCGTCGACGATCTCCGCAAGATCTCCTGGCAAGCAATTACGATGACTTCAATCGTCGAGTTGTTGGTCGCGGTGTACGGCGGATATTTCGGCGCCGGTATCGGATTCATGACGCTGGGAATGCTGGCAGCGCTTGGGATGCGGGACATTCATGCTATGGGCGCGGTCCGGACTTTGCTCGCCGTTGCGATTAATGCGGCTGCCGTCGTCACTTTCATTGTGGCGGGTGCCGTTTTGTGGCCGCAATGTATCGTAATGATCGCGGGCGCGCTAGCCGGCGGTTGGTTCGGAGCGCACTACGCGCAGAAAGCCGATCCCGTTAAGATAAGGTACGTGGTGATCGGCGTCGGCATCGTCATGACCGCGTACTTCTTCGTAACGGCTCGCTGAATCTTGTCCTTATCTCGGATTTGAACACTGTCGTGACAACCGTCGTCTCGACCTTTTGAAAGTCCGCTTCACAGAAGAGTAAAATCACGGGTGCGTTGGGCATTCTTTCGTTGACGCACGGAGCGCCTTAAAGTTTTGCCGATGTATAAGAAAAACTAATAGAGTTCGCCAATAAAATTAACTTGACTACACTAGCCGTGCCGATATTTACTTCCACCCTATCTTGTCATTCCGAAAGCTCCGCTTTGGAAGGTTCTCCGCCGCGGATTCGATTGCGTCTGACTGGAAAAGAGGCCTATGAGCGTCGTACAACACCCGACTTCGACCACTGATTTATTTGCACCTTTGCAGCCGCCCACGCGTTATCTTTTCGGGCCCGGGCCGACAATGGTGGACCCTCGCGTCTATCAGGCGCTTTCTAAGCCGATCGTTGGGCACCTTGATCCCTATTTCATCCATGTGATGCAGGACGTTCAGGAATTACTCAAGGCCCCCTATGGCACCACTGTGGGCTCCACGCTGGTGATTTCGGGAACAGGTAGCGCGGGCATGGAAGCCGCCGTCGCCAACTTTGTAGAACCCGGAGCCAAGTTGGGGATCTTCGCGAATGGATATTTTTCCGATCGTCTTACGGAGATGGCCAAACGCCAGGGCGCAAACGTGGTTCGCTTTGAAAAGGCATGGGGAGAAACTTTCACCGACGCGGAGGTTGCGGAATTCATCCATCGCGAAAAGCCGCAGGTGGTCGGCTACGTGCACGCGGAGACGTCCACGGGCGCGTTGCAGCCGGGCAGCGCAATCTGCGCGGCGGCTCATGAAGCCGGTGCTCTGGTTATCGGCGACTGTGTTACGTCCCTCGGTGGAGTTCCGGTTGAGTTCGACAAAACCGGAATCGATATCGCATACAGCTGCTCGCAAAAAGGGCTCAGTTGTCCTCCGGGCCTGTCTCCGCTGGCGATTTCGCCGCGGGCTATGGATTGGCTGCGTGCCCGCACCTCGCCGGTGCGCAGTTGGTATCTCGACCTCAAGCTGATTCATGATTACTCGACCGTATCGCACCGCTATCACCACACCGCGCCAATTTCCATGTTCTTTGCCTTGCGCGAGGCCTTGCTGGTGATCGCGGAAGAGGGAATCGAGAATCGCTGGGAGCGGCATCGCCGTTCTCACAAATTATTCGTCCAGGAGATCGAAGCGATGGGCCTGCGCATGCATGTGCCTGCCGCTCACAGAATTCCAACGCTCAACACAGTGTTGGTGCCGAACGGAGTGGATGAAGCGAAAGTTCGCAGCCGACTTTTGCAAGGTCCGGGAATTGAGATTGCCGGCGGATTCGGCCCATTGGCGGGCAAAATTTTTCGTATCGGCCTGATGGGGCCTCTCGCTACCGAAGAAAATGTGCAGTTTTTCCTTGCCGAATTCAAGAAAGCACTCAAGGCCGAAGGGTACTCGGGATAGATTCGGACTGATCATTTCGACGCGACGATGTTCGTGCGACGCGGGTCGTTAATGCCTGCCCGAGACCACATGGCGAGTGCCGTGTGGCAGATGTTGGTTAGCGCAAAATGAACAGCCGATAAGAGTAGAACCAGTATCCAAGGTCGGTCCACTCCAGAGGCGAGAACACGAGAACGAATGACACTCAAGTCGGTAGACACGCTACTTGACGTTTTACAATTCGCCGATAGCCACACGGCCATTGTCGTTCCCGAGCTTGGAATCAAAGTCACGTACGATTCTCTTCGCCAGCAGGTGTTGGTCATGGCGAACGCTTTGGCGTCCGCCGGTATTCGCCGCGGCGACGCGGTGGCGATTGCATTGCCGAACGGTCTGCCAGCGATTGTGAGTTTCCTCGCTGCATCGATCGCTGGCATCGCAGCTCCTTTGAATCCGGCATACCCCTACGAAGAATTCCATTTTTTCCTGGGCGATACCAACGCCCGGGTTTTGCTCTGCCCCCCGGTCGGAGCAGAGTTTGTGCGCACGGCTGCCACCGACCGCAAGATTCCGATTTTTTCGGTTGAGATGACGGAGCAGGGAATTGCTCGCATCGTGGATGCGCCTTCCGGCACAAAAGCTGCCGAGCCTACCGCGGACGATATTGCGCTTGTACTCCACACCAGCGGAAGTACGGGACGGCCCAAGCGAGTTCCTCTGCGGCATTTCAACCTTGCCGTGTCATCGGCGAACATCGCGAATACTTACGCGCTTACCCCGGCGGATGTCTCGCTCTGCATTATGCCCCTGTTCCACGTCCATGGCTTGATTGGTTCCACCATGGCGAGTTTGCTTTCGGGCGGGACGGTCGTTGTTCCAACAAAGTTCAACGCCCTCTCTTTTTGGCGAACCGCGCGCGAGCACCATGTGACTTGGTATTCAGGCGTGCCGACCATGCATCAGCTTCTGCTGGCTCGGACGCGCCAGAAGCCGGCGGACGCAGCCTCGTTGCGTTTTATTCGTTCCTGCAGCGCACCATTATCCTCCGAGCTGATTCACAAAATCGAAGGATTATTTGGCGTGCCTTTTGTCGAAGCCTATGGCATGACGGAGGCGGCGCATCAAATGACCTCGAATCCCCTGCCTCCGCGGCACAGGAAGGCGGGTTCGGTCGGCGTTGGCGCCGGCCTGCGCATCAGCATCATGAACAAAGACGGCAATCATCTTGGAACGAACCAGCGGGGCGAAGTGGCCATTCAAGGCGCGAATGTGTTTCGAGGATACGAGAATAATGCCGACGCGAACGCTCGTGCCTTCGTGAGTGGATGGTTTCGCACCGGCGATCAGGGATATCTCGACACCGATTGCTACTTGCATCTGACTGGACGGATCAAAGACATCGTCATTCGCGGAGGCGAAAACATCGCTCCTCACGAAGTTGACGAAGTTTTGTTGAGGCATCCGGCGGTTGCTGCCGCGGTCACGTTCGGTTGCGCCCATCCTACCCTGGGTGAAGAAGTGGCTGCAGCCGTGGTTTTGCATGAAAAGAATGGCGCGACCGAAGCGGAGTTGATCAAGCACAGTCGAGAATTTCTGGCAGAATACAAATGCCCAACGAAAATTTATCTGGTCGAGAGCATCCCCACCACAGCGACGGGAAAAATTCGGCGCCGGGCAGTCGCTGCAGCCCTGGCCGGTGAGCACGAATGAAGTTTCTAATCGTGGGAGCAGGCGCAATCGGCGCATACCTCGGCGCCCGCATGGCGCGCGCCGGTCTCGATGTCACGCTATTCGCCCGCGGACCGCATTTGAAGGCGATGCAAGAGATTGGCGTGCAGGTCAAAAGTGCAGAGGGAGACTTCGAGGCCCGGCCTCGAATTGTTGGTTTGCTGGAAGAAGCCGGAGCAGCGGATGTTGTTTTTCTTGGAGTAAAAGCCCACAGCCTGCCGCAACTCGCTCCTCAGTTGAAACCGGTGCTCGGCCCGGAGACCACAGTTGTCAGCACGCAGAATGGAATTCCGTGGTGGTACTTTCAAGGGTTGGGCGGCGAATGGGAAGGCGTTCGGCTCGAGCACATCGATCCCAATGGAGTGATTTCCGCAGCCATTGAAGCTCGTCGCATGGTCGGGTCCATCGTTTATTTTTCCACCGAAATTACCGCGCCGGGAGTGATCCAGCATACCGACGGCAACCGAATTTCGATTGGAGAACCGGATGGCACGCGCTCTGAGCGCTGCCGCGGCATCGCCGAAGCTCTCACCGCTTCTGGCTTGCGCTGTCCCATTACCACTCACATTCGGCAAGAGATATGGGTGAAGATTTTGGGCAACGCTTCGCTGAATCCGGTAAGCGCGTTGACCCACGCCACGCTGGTGCAGATGTTGCGCGATCCGGGAGTCTCGGACGTGATTCGCAACATCATGCAAGAAGTGGAAGCGGTTTCGAAGAAGTTAGGAATGGAATTGCCAATTTCCATCGATCAGCGAATGGCTGGCGCGGAAAAAGTTGGCGAACACAAGACCTCAATGCTTCAGGATCTCGAAGCCGGTCGGCCAATGGAACTGGAAGCCCTAGTCGGCTCGGTGGTGGAACTCGGCGAAAAGGTTGGTGTTCCGATGACGCATACGCGAGCGGTGTACAATTGCGCGAAGTTGCTCGGGCAGAGCAGCCTTGCTGCGCTGCAGCCGACAAAACCTTCGTGACTCCGGGCGTTCTGCACTCACGCTCATCGACGTTTCTTAAATCAACGGAAAATAATTTGCCCGCGGCTTGACAGCGGGGGTATACTCCATCTGGTCCACTTAGCAGACCACTTGGGAGCCACGTTGCCTCCAATCCTCAATTCCGAATTCGAGACTATACGGCGCAACAAAGTCTATGAAGACGTTGCGCGGCAGATCGAGCGGCTAATTCTCAAGAAGCTGCGGCCGGGTGACAAACTACCTTCGGAGCGCGAACTTGCCGAGACCCTTGGCGTTAGCCGCAGCTCCATACGAGATGCGATTCGCAGCCTCGAACTGATGGGCATGGTGGAACCGCGTCAAGGCGCGGGCACCATCGTTCGCGAAATCACTTCCAACTCGGTGGCGAATCCGCTGGCCAACGCCCTCAAGCACAAAGAGGAGTTGATGAGCGAACTCCTCGATTTTCGCCTGATGCTCGAACCATCACTGGCCTCGCGCGCTGCGACGCATGCCTCGGCGGATGAGATTTCTGAGATGGAAGATATCCTCAAACGGCAAGCGGAAAAGTTACGCGTTGGAGAGAGCACGATCGCCGAGGATTCCGAATTTCACTACGCAGTTGCATTAGCGTCTGGCAATAGCGTTGTGCTGAAAGTGCTGGATACTCTCATGGACTTGCTGCGGGAAACGCGAGAGCGAAGTTTACAAGTCGAGGGGCGTCCGCAAAAATCGTTGGCTGGCCACAACCGCATACTAGCCGCCATCAAGCGCCACGACGCCGAAGCGGCGAAAGCCGCGATGCGGCGTCACATCGAGGACGTCGAAGAGATTGTGTTGAAGAAGTAATGCTTGAGCAGAACGGTTCCGCGAGTGCGAAGTGGGTTCGCACTAACGTTTGCGATGACCAATTGCCGACCATCTGGGGATGATCAGATTTGACCGACCTGGGAAATGACGCAGCGCGCGAAGCTTTCGCCTCTCGCGATGTGGACCACGCGGGTGACCCGGCTGCGACGATTACGCTGCGCGTTGCTGAAGCTCGCGTCGAGGATGTCGGTCACGCCATCGCGCGATTGGCACCGGCTGATATGCGGCGCATCGGTGTGCGCGAAGGCGACATCCTGAAAATCTCCGGCGGCACGATGGCCGTTGGACGCGCGGAGCTTGCTGACGAAGGCCTCGAAGGCATGATCCAGATCGATGGAACCTGCCGCAGCAATTGCAATGCGGGATTGCAGGAGCAAGTAGCCGTCTCAGTAGTCGAACCTCAACCAGCTGTGGCCGTTCGCTTCACACCTTTGTGGAAGGGAGCGCCGCCGGCAACCATTGCACCCGAGCAAATGCTCGAGGATCTGGTCGGCGTCCCGGTTGTTGCAGGCTGCGTGGTGCGCGTCCCAACGTTTTCCAAAGCTGTGAACTTTCAGGTCGTACGCACGATTCCCTCAGGAGCGGTCGTCATAGGAAAGCGCACCGACCTGCGCGTGGTGGAGGGCGACCAAACCGTCGCACGTGCCCCGGCCGTTTCCTATGAAGATATCGGCGGCCTGGAGCGTGAAGTTGCGAGAGTTCGCGAGATCGTCGAACTGCCGCTGAAGTATCCGCGCGTCTTCGAGCGTCTGGGGATTCTGGCGCCGAAGGGTGTGTTGCTTTATGGCCCGCCAGGTACGGGTAAGACGCTTCTCGCGCGCGCCGTGGCTGCCGAAAGCCGCGTGCATTTCATTCACCTCAACGGCCCCGAAATCATGCGAAAGTTCTACGGCGAAAGCGAGGCCAAGCTCCGCGAGGTCTTCGAAGAAGCTGCACGCCACGCGCCCGCGATTCTCTTCATCGACGAGATTGACGCCGTGGCCCCCAAGCGTGCCGAAGTGAGTGGCGAGGTCGAAAAGCGCGTCGTAGCGCAGCTCCTCAGCTTGATGGATGGTTTCGTGGCCCGCGGGCAAGTCATCGTCATCGGTGCAACGAATATTCCTGAGGTGCTCGATCCTGCGCTGCGGCGTCCGGGCCGCTTCGATCGCGAAATCGAAATTGGTGTTCCGAATACGCAGGCACGGCTGCAAATTCTTAAAATTCACACCCGTGCTATGCCGCTCGCGCCCGATGTCGATCTCAAGGAGATTGCCGAGCATTCCCACGGATTCGTGGGCGCTGATCTCGAAGCGCTTGGGCAAGAGGTGGGCATGATTGCCCTGCGCGGCTTCCTCTCTGCTTATCCGCTCGAAACCGACGGCGCCGCAACGGTGGAACTGGATTCTTTGCAGGTGACACGAGAGAATTTTCTTGCCGGCTTAAAAGAAGTCGAGCCCAGCGCGACTCGCGAATTTCTGATTGAGAAAAGTTCGTCGACTTTCGCATCTTTGGGAGGCCTCGCGCCGGTGAAACGGTTGCTTGACGGGATCGTCGAACACTCTCACCTGCGCGCTGAGATCTATGAGCAGGTCGGACTCGCGCCGCCGCGAGGCATCCTGTTTGTCGGACCGTCCGGCGCTGGCAAGACCGCAATGGCTCGTGCACTTTCGGGCGAAAAGCAACTGCCGCTCATCGCCATCGATGGCCCGCAGCTTTATTCGAAGTGGCTCGGCGAATCTGAGCGAGCCTTGCGCGAAGTTTTCAAGAAAGCGAGACGTGCCGCGCCATGCATTCTGTTCTTCGACACCATCGACGCACTCGCGCCAAAGTTCGGCGCGGATCAATTCGGCACCGATGTTTATCAGAGAATTCTTAGTCAGCTTTTGCGCGAAATCGATAACCTACGCGACGTCAAAGGCGTAATTCTGCTGGCGGCGACTAATCGTCCCGAGCGCATCGAACCGGCGCTTCTGCGCAGCGGACGCTTCGATTACATGCTGCCGTTCGCCAAGCCAGACGCTGCCGACCGCACCGCCATCATTCGCCTTTGCTGCCAGCGCGTGCCTTTGGCTCCAGATGTCGATTTCGACGAGTTCGCGGAACAGATGGAAGATTTTACCGGCGCCGATATCGAAAGCCTGTGCAAGAAGGCGGCACTATTCGCGATTGTGGAATTTCAGAATGGCACGCGACACGCGCCATTGATCGTTCTGCGCAGCGATTTTCTGGCGGTTCTTGAGTCCGATCACGGAAGTCTCTCGCAACTGACCCGAGCGAATGCATCGAAACTAAATCACAGCACTGGGGATTCGTACCCCGGCGCATCTGCGATAACGCAGCACTGATGTTACGAAGACTAACGAGGTTTGATTATGAGTTATACCGAACTCACGGTTTGGACACGCGGCATCATTATGGACAAAGAGGGTCGCGACATCGTCAACTCCATCTCGGCGTCGGCGCGGCTCGAAGGCAAGTACGCGCAGGCTATGGAGAATTACGTTGACAATCCCGATCGCACCAACTGCCCCACGCGCAAATATTGCCGGATTAGCGACGAAATTCTCGAAAATGAACTCACCTACGAAAACGAGAAGCCCAACATCGTCGTGCTGGTGGAGGGCACGATGGTGAAAGGCTGGGACTATATGCGCGGCATGCCCCCAGGCGGCACGCTAGTGATCAACACACACTACACGCCGGATTACATGATCCGTTTCGTTCCCGGGCCGGAGCGATTGGCTCAACTCGTGTGCATTGATGCTGCCAAGCTGGCGCAGCACAAATGGCTTTACTACCGGCTGGGTGAGCTGGGCCTCGACCGTCTTTCGACTGAAGGCGCTGCCGAGAGAAATAAATCGATTGCACCCGATATCGCGGCCCCGCTGATTGCCGCAGTGGTAAAGACGACGGGCATCGTCAAAATGAAAACCATCGAACCGATGATTGCCAACAAGAACGCGTTCGAAATGGCGCTCAACGAGTTACATATTATGCCGCTGAATCCAGTGGCTGTGTAGGAAGGAATTCATGTCGACTAAAGGCACAAAAATTCCCGATTGGCTTACCGTACCATTCGCAGGCATCACGCCCGCACCGTCGCAGGAAAAAGGACAAGACCTCTTCCCCACCGGCAACTGGCGCTCGATCCGTCCGGTGTATCGCGATAAGTTGCCACCGTGCAACAACGCCTGCGGGACCAACGAAAAAATTCAGGGTTATCTCGACCTCGTGAAACGCGGCAAGTACATCGATGCCTACGCACTCATCAAGGAGGACATGCCTTTTCCGTCCGTCACGGGCCGCGTGTGTTACCACCCGTGCGAGCAAGCCTGTAACCGTGGAAAGTATGATGAGGCCATTTCGATCCGCGCCGTCGAGCGTTTTCTCGGCGACCTCGGACAAGCTCTGACGCACGATGTGGTAAAGCCCGGGAAGCCCAACGGCAAAAAAGTAGCTGTGGTCGGCTCCGGCCCTGCCGGCCACAGCGCCGCGTATCAACTCGCGCGCCTCGGCTACAAAGTGACGATCCTCGAGAAATCTCCAAAGGCTGGAGGACTGAATCGCGGCGGCATTCCTGACTGGGTTCTTCCCGCTCATATTCTCGATCGCGAAATTGAGCGCCTGGAGCAACTGGGCATCACCATCAAAACCAACGTCGAGGTCGGCAAGGACGTTACCTGGTACGATTTGAAAAAGAATTACGACGCCTGCGTGCTGGCCATTGGCCTCACCGAGCCCAACAGTGTGCGAGCCGAAGGTGAGAACAAAGAGGGCGTGCTCTACGGCCTTCCGTTCTTGCGCGACATCGGCATGGGCACCTCCAAGGTGAAACTAGGCGCTCGTGTCGCCGTGGTCGGTGGAGGAAATACAGCCATCGACTGTGCTCGCGAGGCGCTGCGGCAGGGCGCTGTGGAAGTGACGATGATCACGGTGGAGGGGAATCCTAATGAGATGCCCGCCTCGCCAGAAGATCTGCATGACATGCTCGAAGAGGGAGTGGACCTGTGGCATGGCCGCGCGGTGACAGCTGTTCTGGGCAACGTCAAGGTTGAGTCGCTGCAACTGCATCCGGCACGCTTTGCCGGTGCGATTAACGCTTCCCCCATCAACGTCGATCGCGAAGCTGCTGCGGAGCGCTTCGCCGTCGACAATGTAATCATTGCGATCGGCCAGCGTGCCTCGGTCGGTTGGCTGCCTGACGAGTTCAAGAACGAACGCGGAACCATCAGGATTGACAAGTTCGGGCGTCTCGGCGACACAAACTTCTTTGCCGCCGGAGACATCGCGCAGGTCGGTTTGGGTCAACCCTTGATGGTGGTGAATGCCGTTGGCGACGGCAAGCGTGTCGCTTTCAACCTGGACAAGGTGATGCGTGGCGAGGCGCTGCAGCCGCGCACGATTCCGGTGGACGTGATCATGGATTTGAATCGCATGAACATGACGTACTTCCCGCACTTCCCACGCGTTCAGCAGGCGATGCTGAATCCAAACAGCCGGCGTAAAACGCAGGATGAAGTGATTCAGGCTTTCTCGGAAGAACAGGCTGTCGAAGAGGCGGCCCGCTGTTTCAGTTGCGGTACCTGCAACGCCTGCGACAACTGTTATCTGGTATGTCCCGAGCCTTGTATCGCGCGTCCGGAGCGGTCGAACGGTCTATATAAAATTCTGGTCAACTACTGCAAAGGGTGCCGCGTGTGCATTGAGGAGTGTCCAACCGGCTGCCTGGAGGGCGTGCCTGAGCTCGACTTCGATACCGGAGTCGTGCGTATGGATACAGCGTTCGCGATCTCGCCCGGCCTGCACGGACGTCAAGCCGAGGAGCTGCGAAACCTGGGCGAGCGTCCGGCAAAGAATATTTAGAACTGAAACTACAGCAACGTCGCATCAGCAGTAGTCGACGATAGAGATTTTGGAATTTGTGGAGTGAACTATGGCAACGCTTACCGAAGCAAAGAAGAGAATGGTCCGGATTAATGGCTGCGTCGCGTCAGCGCAAGCCGCTAAATATGCGGATGTCGACGTAATCGCGGCCTACCCGATTCGTCCTTACACGGCGACGATGATGGCGCTGGCGCAGATGGTTGCGAACGGCGAACTCGATGCCGAATATATCGTGGCCGATAGCGAGCACTCGCAGCTGAGTATCGCGCACGGCGCTTCATCGTCTGGAGCGCGCGTTTTTACCGGCAGCTCCGGCGTGGGCGTGCAGTTCGCTTACGAACTTTATTCGCCGATCTCGGGAAGCCGCATGCCGGTGCAGATGATGATCGCCGACCGCACGCTCGATCCTCCCGGCGATTTCGGCTCCGAACATACCGACGCACTCTCCACTCGCGACATGGGCTGGCTGATGGGCTGGTCCTGCGATGCGCAGGAAGCGTTCGATAATCATCTGATCGCGTTTCGCATCGGCGAAGATCCGCGCGTGCTTTTGCCGCAGATGGTTTGTCAGGACGGCTTCTTCGTTTCGCACATCACGGGTGATGTGGAATTGCCCGATCAGGGGCAGGTCAACGAATTCCTGCCGCCTTACAAGCATCCCTATCCGCTCGATCCGCGGCATCCTGTGTCGCACGGCCCGCAGATCATGCCGGAGCAGGGGCCTCCACTGCAGCTTGAGCGGGCTCGCGCCATGGAGGGCTCGATGGCTGTCATCGAGGAAGTGCACGACGAGTTCGCGAAGATTTTTGGCCGTCGCTACGACCCCTGGGTTGAAGAGTTCATGACCGACGACGCCGAGGTAGTTTTCTTCCTGCAAGGCGCTCATGCGGTAACGGCGCGTTTTGCCATTCAACACATGCGCGAACGTGGATTGAAAGTCGGCATGGCGCGCCTGCGCACCATCCGGCCTTATCCAACCGACCGCGTCAACGAGGTCCTCAGCAAGTTCAAGGTGGTGGGCGTCATCGAGACCAACATGGGCCTCGGCAGCGTCAGCAGCGGCGGTTCGTTATACGCTGAAGTTTGCGCGGCTCTCTACGAAAGCAAAGAGCGGCCGCTGGTGCTCTCGTTCATGGCGGGCATGGGTGGCGAAGCGATCGTACTGAAAGAATTTTATTGGATGACCGAAAAAATGCTGGATGCGCAAAAACGCGGCAAGATCGAAAAGCGCACCCACTGGGTCGGATTCGAACACTAAGGTTTCTGGTAGCGGACTTTAGTCCGCGCCAGCGTTAAGATTGATGCAGGGTCTTGGCTTTGCGATTTGGAGGACTGATATGGCAACCATTGAGGTGCAGCGGCAAATTCTACCGATTCTCGGCAGCCCGAATCAGGGAGCGCGTTTCTATAATCCTGATTTACCGTCGTCCGAGCCGTTTGTGCCGGGCCATCGCACCTGCGCGGGCTGCGGACCCTCCATTCAGTACCGGATGACGAGCAAGGCTTCCGGCGACAATACGATTCTGGTTGGACCAACAGGCTGCATGTACGTCGCCAATAGTTCGTATTTGTGCACGCCCTACAACGTGCCATGGGCGCACACGCAGATTGGCAGCGCCGGCAGCTTCACGGCGGGCGTAGCTGCGGCGTATGAAGCGATGATCCGCAAGGGCAAATGGAAGGGCGAGTTTCCGAACATTATTTGCGAGGCGGGCGACGGTAGCGCCTCCGACATTGGACTCGCCTCCATCTCCGGCGCGCTTTATCGCAATCACGATTGCCTGATCATCTGCTACGACAACGAGCAGTACGCGAACACCGGTATTCAGGCCTCGTCGCGTACGCCCTACGGCGGCATGACGACTTTTTCTCCTCCCGGTCCGGAAGTTCCGGAAGGGAAGAAATTATTTCCGAAGGATCTGGCGCGCATGATGGCGGCTGGACATCCACACTGCTATGTGGCCACAGCAAGCGTCGGTTACCCCATCGACCTGATGAACAAGGTGCGAAAGGGACTCAACCACAAAGGCGCTGCCTATCTCATGATCTACACTCCCTGTCAGAAAGGATTCGTGTACGAGACTCCGCGCTCGATCGACCTTGGCCGGCTGGTCGTAGAGTGCGGCCTCTATCCTATGTGGGAGTGGAATCCGGAGAAGCGCGAATATGATTACAGCTTCCGTCCGCAGAGCATGCGGCCAGTTTCCGAGTACTTGAAACTGCAGGGACGATTCGGGCATCTCCACGCCGAGCACATCGCTTCACTGCAGAAGTTCGCCAACCAGCAATGGAAGATGATGGGAGTCGAACTGCCCGAAGCCTTGATTCAGGCAGCGGACGCGAAGAACCTGACCAACATGGCAGCGGCAGCAGAGGCGGAGGCGGTTGCGCAAACCCTATGAACACGACAGCGAACATTCCCGCTAACAAAACCGGACCCGAAGTCGAACCCGAGGGACAGGAAAGTTATATTGTCACGGAAGGCAAGAAGCGCGGTTCGACGCGCGACGTGCGGCCGGACGCGGCATTCGACCGCTACTACACCGTCTTGCGCGTGCATCCGGGCGACGCGGTCCTCACCGACAACTGGCACACTAATGAAGTGCTCAGCCATGCGCGGGCCAACTTCGAAGGGGTCACGTTCGTGATGCGCACGCTCGAGGCGTGGGGAGTGATGATCGAAAACGATCATCGCGCTTACTACACCGCGGGCGGACGCATCTGGATGCTCGATATCGAGCCTTGCGAGGGCAAGAAAGCGCGATTGCCTGGTACCGCCGGTAAAGGATAGCGGACGGTTGAGCCGCATCCTACTCATCGACGACACGCCGGAAATTGCCGAGCTTCTCACCTTTGCTCTTCGCGACGCTGGCCACGAAGTGGTCGCTTCGGGGTACACCGCCGCAGTCAACGATCTGGTGACTGAGCACCGCGCCGATGCGCTTGTGCTCGATTGCTCCGCGTACGAAATGAGTGAGGCATTGTTCGACAGCGTGCGTCATCATGCCGATCACGCCGAGCTTCCGATCGTCATCATCAGTGATACTCCGGAGGAAGCGGACGCAAGCCTCGGCGAGCGCAACGCTCAAAAAGTCTTGCTGATTCCGAAGCCATTTACCGCGTCGCACGTCGCGAGAGCGCTTGCTCAACTGCTGAAATGAAGGTCAAGATAAACATGCCACTGTGGAGCATGGACGATTGGCAATACGTGGAGCGTGACACCGTAGCCGACCCAAAGGGTAGGCAGTGGACGGTCGCGCTGATGGATGTGCTGGGGCAGAAGGGCGATCCTGATATGCCCGACAAGATGCTCGAACTGCAATATTCTTCGGGCCGGTATTTCACCCTCATCTATTCTCCGAGCGGGGCGGTGCAGCGCGAGCGAGGCTACGCTTCTCTAGAAGAAGCGACAAACGCTTACGGAAATCTGCTGATGGGAGTGATCGATGGAAGTCTTGATCCGTCACAGCCTGTCTTTCGGCAAGATCTGGAAGATTGATTGGCTTACGCCGCCCTAAATCTTCGTCCGGTCTAGCGGCGCTACCTTCCCGGATCCAAATCCCTCATGATTACGTGAAGCACCTGGCCCGCGAGCCGCGCCTCGCGTTCGGAAATTACAGTCCGTGGGCCGGTCTCACCATGATCTCGATACGAACGCGCCACCGCCGGAAGGCGGGTGCAACCGCCGCGAATCAATCCGGCTCTCTCGGCCACGGTGAGCCGCGTTTCGAACGACCAGTCGGAAATCTTCTCTGTGGGTGCGCCTGACTGAATCAGCGCAGCCAAGCCTTTGAATTCCAATGCATCCGTAACGATAGCTTCTAGAATTCCACAAGAGTTCAAAAGCGCATCGTCAAATTTTCCCTCATCGAAGGCGTGGCGGCTATCGGTATAAGCCTGCTCGAGAACGGGAAGAATCTCCGTATTGTGAACGAAGTCAAAGCGATGAGGAGCCGGCTGCGCCGATGATGCAGAGGTAATTGCGGCGTCGTCTTTTTGCGAAAGAATAGCGATCGCTTGCTCGAGTACGTCGAGCAGCCGCTTGACGATCTCTTCCGGCGCAGCACCTTCAACCGCACTGCCAGTGTCTGACCGCAACAGGAATGCCTGGCTAAAGGCACGGGCAAGCCAATGGGCCTTGCTGCCTCCGGACAATTGATTGATGGTGACTCCGCATTCTTCCTGCCACGCGCGAGTTGCGGCGATTACCGATCCATCGGAAGGATCTGCTACCAAGGCCTCGCCAAGCTGCCGGCCACGGCGGATCAGGCCATCGAGATGAGACAGGTAAGTTTCAACCTGGGCTTGCAGACTATCGTTCATGGGTTGGTCTCTGCGTACCTTGCCGCGTCACTATTGGGCTACAGAAACAGCTGGACTCCAAAAGTATTAACCCGGCCTGCAACGCAAAGGTGATGCGCGGCTTCTCACTAGTTGCCACCTGAGAAACTCACCCCTGCGATGATTCCGTTCTTGACAGTCCCGGACGGGCGTGCTAAATTCGCTGCCGCTAAGTGGTTCGATGACTGGACCAGTCTAGCACCAGTTGGCTCACTCTCGGGTCAGGAACGTGCTGAAGCCAGCTGGCAGGACGCAGCAAATCGCCGCCACGAGCGCGGCGGCTGCCGGTGCGATACCTGCAGCGAAGTGCGAATCTTCCGTGTTGAAGTTCGACTAGCCGTCATGGAGGCATGTCTATGGCAGCATCTGCGGCTCCGCTGATTCATCCGTCGCGTATTCCCAATCGCTGGGTTCAGTTAGTGGCTGGCATCGTTGCGATGATGGCCATCGCCAACCTGCAGTATGCCTGGACCCTGTTCACCAAACCCATGCAGGCGCATCTCCATGTAACGCTGACGGCGATCCAAGGAATTTTCAGTCTCTTCATTCTTCTGGAAACCTGGCTGGTTCCTTTTGAAGGAGCTCTCGTCGACCGCATCGGCCCGCGCCTGATGCTGGGAGTTGGCGGCGTTTTGGTTGGCTTGGGCTGGATATTCTCGGGACAAGCCGAAACGCTTCGCGGCCTGTACTTCTGGTATTGTCTGGGCGGAGTTGGTGCCGGCATCGTCTACGGGGGAACCATTGGCAACGCGCTCAAATGGTTTCCCGACCACCGCGGTCTTTGTGTTGGCTTGACCGCCGGAGCCTACGGCATCGGCACAGCGGTGACGGTGGCTCCCATTGCCAAAATGATCGCAGCTTCCGGCTACCAGCATACTCTGGTCTTTTGGGGCATCATTCAGGGGGTTGTGGTGCTGGCTATGGCCCTATTCCTGGCCAAGCCGCCGGTGGGCTGGACTCCTCCCAACTGGGCGGAAAAGGAGACAAGGATCAAGCAACACGTACGCAGTTCGACCGTGGACATGACCCCGGTGCAGATGCTGCGCCAACCCTCCTTTTACGTCATCTATCTGATGATGACCATGTTGTCTTTCGGCGGCCTGGTGGTCACGGCCCAGCTTAACCCCATGGCGGTTTCCTTCCACGTCGATAAGGTTATCGTGGCATGGGGCATGAGCGCTCTGGTCATGGCCATCTCGGTCGACCGCTACCTGAACGGGCTGACACGCCCCTTCTGGGGATGGGTGTCGGATCATATCGGCCGGGAAAACACCATGTTCATCGCCTTTACCATGGAGGCGATCGCGGTGTTTGCCCTGCTCCAACTGATCAGCCGTCCCGTCTGGTTCATCGCACTGTCGGGCTTGTGCTTCTTCGCCTGGGGAGAGATCTTCTCGCTCTTCCCCTCCATCACCGGTGACCTGTTCGGGAAGACCTGGGCGACCACCAACTACGGCATCGTCTACACCGCCAAGGGCACGGGTGCGCTTTTTGCCGGTTTCGGCGCCGCTTGGCTGTTCGAGAAGACAGGCTCGTGGACCAAGGTCTTCTGGGCGATGATTGCCTGCGACCTGATCGCCGCGTTCCTGGCTTTGTTCTGGCTGAAGCCACTCGCGGCCCGCACGGTCGAGGAATCGAACACGGGCCTGCGTGCGGTGGGCCTGTCGCCGGCGAAGGCGCGCAGCGTGGCCTAGCGAAACCAGGCTCTAGGAAAATACAAAAGGGCTCTCTCCCGGAAGAGAGCCCTTTATTGCCTAGCCGGGCAAGCTCTGTCCGCGGGTTTCTACGCCAAATGGAATCAGCAGCAGACCGAGTGCGAAGGCGATCGACGTCATCGCTACTGGAATTCCTAAAGACCCGAAGTGACGGACACCAAAACCGACTAGGAAGGTAATCCCCGCGCCGCCGAAGCGCGCAAACGAGGTCGAAAAAGCGAAGGCGCTGGCGCGGCACTCCGTGGGGTATTGCTCAGGCAGCCAGAGCGTGTAGACGGCAAAGTTAGCTCCGCCCAGCCCAAGAAAGAACAGGCACACGAAGAACCAGGGCAGCGCGCTGGGACCGAGGTAGAAGACCTTTCCGAAGGTGAGCGCAAT
This sequence comes from uncultured Acidobacteriaceae bacterium, assembly GCA_963808195.1. Lineage (GTDB taxonomy): Bacteria > Acidobacteriota > Terriglobia > Terriglobales > Acidobacteriaceae > Sulfotelmatobacter. The sequence goes on from CAWEEW010000001.1 coordinate 795,323, forward strand.
AAAGACCAACATCAAAGAGAAGAAAAAGGCGAGCGCCCCACGTCGGCCAATCCGCTCGGCCAGCCACGGCATGGCCAGACAGCCGAGAATTGTGGCAAACGAAATCAACATCACGCCATAGGAAGCGATCTGCGCCGCGGCTGGGCCAACGTGCCCGCCCGCTTCGGCCAGCGACGTGATGGCCGTAGGAACGTACACCGTGCCGGCCCACAGGCCACAGATCGAGGCCAGCATGAGCAGCGCATTCAAAATAGTGCGGCGGCGCAGGGTATCGGAAAACAAAACTGCAAAGGGACGCCACAATGCCCAGGAGCGAATTACATTCTCTTTTTTCTTCCATGCGCTTGGTTCTGACACGCCATGCCGCAGCCATGCCAGCAACAGCGCGGGCAGCCCGCCGACAACGAACATGGCGCGCCAGCCATAGTGGCTGCCGATGGCATAGTTGGCCAGCGCGGCGAGAAAGAATCCGACATAGTAGCCGGTGTGCATGAATCCCGCGCCCATCCTACGGCGACTCTCGGGCCACTCTTCGGCCACGAACGTCCCGCCCATGGCCCACTCTCCGCCAATTCCGATTCCAGCCAGCAGACGCAAGATCGCCAGCTCCCAGACGTTGCTGACGAACGCGCTCAGAAACGTGAACACTGAGTACCATACGATGGTCAGCATGAGGGTGCGAACGCGCCCAAACTTGTCGCCGATCGGCCCCCATAAGAACGCGAGTCCCCAACCCACCAGGAACAGGGCAAAGGACAAAGATCCGTAGTAGCCGATATTGCCTTTGTTGGCCGCAATGCCGGAGTGCGGCAGCAACTCGCGAAGCGCGGGCACCAGCACCAGCGCATAGACAACGGAGTCCATTCCGTCGAGCGTCCACCCACCCCACGACGCCCAGAAACCGCGAATCTGATTTCGATTGAGCGATATAAGCCGGGCCGGGTCAGGGATCGGAACAGGAGCCGGATAATTCGCTTCGTCCATCGCGGAACGCGGCATGATAGTGGGCAACTATATCAAAAACCTTCTGCCTCCGTCGGAAAATATATGGAGTGGCCTTGCCTCTCTTCGAACCGGAAACCGCGCCTCTGGCATGGTACAAATGACTCTTGCAATCGAGGACTACATCTATCCGGAGAGACCCTGCTGAGCTATCGCCTGCGCTCGTAAGCAGTTCGCAGAATATGACGTCCCAACCCGACGAACTCTCAGGACATAAAGAAAGGTTGCTGGAACGCGTTCTCGTGACGGCGACCCTCGCTCTTGGGCTGTTCCACGCATGGCTTGGTCGTTACGCGATGGATCCCGATGGGATCTCTTATCTGGACGTGGGCCGGTCGTTTTTTCGGCATGATTGGGCCAATGCCATCAATGCATGGTGGAGTCCGTTGTATCCGTGGACTCTTGGCCTTTTTCTCGGAATTGTGAAGCCTTCGCCGGAGCGGGAGTTTCCCGTAGCTCGACTGGTCAACTTCGGAGTATTTGTCCTTGCCCTGTTTGCGTTTCGGCTTCTGTTACGTGAGTTGATGGCTTGGAGCCGCCAAAGGCTTTCGAAACTGAGTCCGAATGATGCGGCGCCCTTGCCGAAATGGATGATGCTGCTCCTCGCCTATCCAATATTTCTCTGGCTGGCTTTGGAAGTGGATACTCCGTGGGACATGACTCCCGATCTTGCGGTGCTGGCTTGCGTGTGTTGGTCAGCAGGAATGTTATTAAGTTGCGCGCGTGCAGGAAAAATCTGGCGGTTCGCCCTGCTTGGCTTCGCGCTTGGCATTGGGTATTTGACGAAAGCAATTCTGTTTCCCGTGGGATTAGTGGTCCTCGCAGCGGGCTACGTATGGAAACGATCAAACTCGGAATGGCGTCGCGGCATTCTTGTAGCCGCGCTAGTTTTTCTCTGTACTTCGGCGCCGTTCATCCTGCTGTTGTCGCATCAAAAGGGACGGTTTACTTTTAGCGACACCGGCAAATTTAACTACGCCTGGTATGTATCTCCGCGAACGTTTTGGAGAAACTGGCAAGGGGCCGAGCAGGCAAGTGGCATCCCCGCTCACCCGACCCGGCAACTCTTACAGCATCCTCCAGTATTTGAGTTCGACGGCCCGGTCGTGGGCACGTATCCTCCGTGGACTGATCCTTCTTATTGGAACGAGGGATTGCAATGGCATTTCAAGTTCGGGCCGCAGTTGGAAGTGCTCACCGGCACACTTCGCAGTGAACTCCGATTAGTGTTTCGTTCCCGGCCGGACCTGGTTGCCGGGGTGATGATCCTTATTCTTCTGAGCGGAGCGGCATTTTGGGGAGGATTACGCGAACTGTGGCCCTTGCTCGCAATCGCAGTGGCTGGCATGGGGCTATATCTGCCGCTAGTCGAGAATGATCGTTATCTGGGCGGATTTGTTCTACTCCTTTTTGTAACATTGCTTGCGGCCGTGCGTCTTCGCCCGGATGCTCGAAAGAGCGCGACCTACATTGCGCTGGCGGTGAGCTTCACCATGCTGCTCTCAACCACCGACTACACGATTCGTGTCGCCCTGCATCATCTTGCAATCCCAGGCAGCGGGCCCAACTCAACTCTGCAGGACATTGCGGCCGCCGAGCAACTCTCGCAGATGGGCCTTCAGCCGGGAGACAAAGTCGCGGTAATCATGAACGGAACCGGCGCTTATTGGGCCCACCTGGCGAAGCTGCGCATCGTTGCAGAAATTATGGGCATCGGTGGCGGTACTGCCGAATTCTGGAACGCTCCCGAGCACGTGCAGCAACAGGTCCTCGATATTTTCGCGCACACCGGTGCAAAGGTCGTCGTAACGGTGTGTCCAGCCGAAGCAGTGCAGCTGGCCGGCTGGGAGCAGATAGCCGGAACCTCCTACTGCGTGCACAATCTGCAGTGAAGCCAGCTAACGAACAGTTGCTGAAGAAGCAAAGGCTGCCACAGTACGGCGTATCGTTGCCCTGTACAATAGTTTTTCCGTTGCCGGTTGGGGTTGGAGCGCAAGCGCAGGATGAAATTTCAACTTCGATTTCTACTCATTCCTCTCGGACTGGTCGTACTCTGGGCTCTCTTTCATGAGCTGCAGCGGAGTCCGGGCCTCTTCGCCAACTCCACGTACCTAGGAGCGATCGTCGCGGTCGAAATGGTCCTCGCCTGCCTTTGGAAGTTCCAGAAGGTTTTTTTCCCGGTCACACTGGCATGCTTTCTTGTGGCTGGAACCGGGCTGCCGCTCGCCGGAGCGAGCACCTATCTGCGCTGGCTGTTCCTGGCTGTTGGAGGATTGGCCGGCCTCGTTCTCTGGATGAAGAGCAATCGCGAAAAGCATTTTGAATCGTTCCATCTGATTGCCTTGTTTTGCGTTCTCACCGCGCTGGCCACAGCCAGCGCCTCAAACTCTCCCGTCACGGCATCTCTGAAGGTGGCAAGTTTGTTGTTGCTCTTTTTGTACGCATCAACGGGTGCGCGGGTCGCCTTAGCAGGACGAGAGGACGCCTTTGTTCGCGGCCTGGTTCTCGCTTGTGAGGGTATGGTCTATATCGCGGCCCTCTGCAATTTTGTGCTGGGCTACGATCTTTTTGGAAGCCCGAACGCCCTAGGGGCTGTGGTTGGAGTTGCCTTAACCCCCGTTCTCCTGTGGTCGGCTCTAATGGCCCGCGACCATGCGGAGCGCCGCCGCCGCTACATTGCACTGGCACTCTGCGGAGTTCTCCTCTACGTTACCGTGTGCCGCGCGGCGATCATTGCAGATGCAGTTCTAGTCATCCTTATTACAGTCGGATTACGCCGCCCCGGATTACTCGTGAGAGGGGTTTTTGCCGCAGCTTTGTTCCTTGAGATCATGGCTGTCGCCAATCCTTCTCACATGGGCGAGTTGCTGGATTCGATGACCGGTCGGTTCATTTTCAAGCTCGACCAATCTCGCCCTAACACAGGCGTCTTCGGATCGCGCCAGGCACCCTGGGATGACAGCATTGCCGCCATCAAACAGCACCCCTGGTTTGGAACTGGCTTCGGAACCAGCGACTTGGGAACCGAGCGGACTGACATTCAATACTCGTCGATCTATACAAAGTGGGGTTCGAACCGCGAGCACGGCAGCAGCTATTTGGCGCTGGCCGAATACGTGGGATTGCTCGGCATTGTTCCGTTTATCATTCTGTTGGTTCTTTTGTTGCGAGCGGCAGCTCGGGCTTATTCATGGATGCGGAGAAATGAGAGTCCGAACAACTACGCGGTTGTGTTCGCCATGATCGTCATAGCGGGATTGATCCATGCGGGCTTTGAAGACTGGCTTTTTGCGGTCGGTTCCTACCTCTCGGTGTTCTTCTGGGTGGCGGCCTTTCTGTTGATCGATCTTGCGGCGCAGTTCAAGTCCGATAGGCGTGCCGTCCCCAAGCCGTTTGTTGGGTTCTCTCCGGTCCAAAGTTTCAGGCAGCCGACGGTCTAGCGCAAAGCGCGAATCCATGCCATCTTCTCGGGATGCGTCTGAATCGAATTCTCGAATCGCGCAAGATTGGAAAAGTGTGCTGTGTCTTGCGCTGATTTTGGCCGCGGGCGCCGAGTTCGTGATGCGAGGACCGCTGCGGGCGATTCAAAGCTCAACGCAGTTTAACGACTTTCTCTCTCCTTATATACAAGCCGATGCGTGGACTCGCGGCCTCGATCCTTACAGTCCACAAACTCTTCTCAAGTTGTGGCCTGCGCAGGCGGCGCATCTTCAGTTCGTTCCGCGAGAAGTGGCGGATGGTTCGATCATTGCCAAACGGGGCATTCCGACGGCCTATCCGATTACGTCGCTGGTGCTGGTCGCACCACTCAGTTGGCTCCCGTGGAATCTCGCATATGGGCTTTGGTTCGCGATCAACCTCGCGCTCTTCGGACTCATGCTGAGTGTGCTGGTGAAACTCGCCGGCTTTTCCTATCGCGATATTCGAGGCGGTTTGCTCATAGCATTTATCTTGGCGCTGGCGCCGTTTCATACAGGGTTCGTGACCGGCAATGTGGCGCTGGTTGCGGTTGAGCTGGGAGTGATCGCGGGTTGGACCGCTCGCCAGCGATATGAAATTCCAACTGCAGTGTTGCTCGCGCTGTCGGCCGGATTGAAACCGCAGATTGGACTCTGCTTTCTTCTCTATTATGTGGTGTGCCGGCGCTGGCGAATCTTCGCAGGGGCGGCAGCATTGCTGGCGCTGTTTGCCGCCGTCGGGCTGCTAAGGCTTGAAGTCAGCCACACTCCGTGGTTCGGAAACTATCTGAACGACAATCACGTTCTGCTCGAGAGCGGGATCCTTGCGAACTTTACCCCCGTCAACCCGATGCGGTTCGGGCTGCTCAATCTTCAGGTGATTTTATATTCCATGGTGGGCAGTGTCAGCGAGGCCAACCGCTTAGCCGAATTGATTGGCATAGTTTTTCTTGCCGCGTGGCTATTCGTCGTGTGGCGGAGAAGAAGCCGTCAAGACGAGCTCGATCTTTTGGACTTGAGTTCCATTGCGGTTATGAGTCTGCTGCCTGTTTATCATCGATTCTATGACGCGGTTTTGCTGGTCCTGCCGTTGTGCTGGGTGTTCGCCTCATACCGGAAAGCGCGACCTGCGGCAATCCTCGCCTTGCTGTTGATGGTCCCATTCTTGATTCCCGGCGGAACGATCCTGCAAACGATGCAAACCGATGGACGCATCCCTTCGAGCTTGGCGGAACACTGGTGGTGGGACACCATTGTGATGCCGCATGAAATTTGGGCACTCTTTCTCCTCAGCTTTCTCCTGCTTTACGAAATGGCCGTCCACCGCGACTTCGGGAACGACCACAGAATCGGTTTGTAGCATTCGTGGAAATTATTAGTGAGAGTTCTTATTCCCGCCATGACCTTTTGTGCGGACATCTCCACCACGCTTTAATCTTCCACGCCTTCTGAAAGGGATACTCTAGGAAATAACTTGTGCGATTGCCTAGCCTCGCTTTGACGATTGTTTTCGAGCGATTGTGCAGGAAACGTGAGATGCGGTCTAGGCAATCGATGTGAGGTTTCTGATGAAGCCTGTTTCGACTTTTACAGTTCGTCCCCTCTTGCCCGAGCCCCTGCAGCCACTGTTACCAATTGCCTACAACCTGCGCTGGAGTTGGGACCCCGGTGCGGTTCAGTTGTTTCTTAGGCTGGACCGCGATCTTTGGGAAACCTCGGGGCACAATCCGATCGTTTTACTCGGAAGCATCGACCAGTCTGCTTTGGAGGCTGCGGCCCATGACGACTCCTTTTTGGCGCATTTAAGCGGAGTCGCAGAAAGGCTCGATCTTTATCTCTCAGGAGAAGGTAGTTGGTACCGCCGCGAACATCAGAATGACACCAAATTGGTGGTGGCATATTTTTCTGCCGAGTTTGGCATCACCGAGTGCCTTTCGATCTTTGCGGGCGGACTTGGAGTTCTAGCTGGCGATCATCTGAAGGCAGCGAGTGATTTGGGATTGCCGCTAGTTGGTTTGGGCCTGGCTTACCAGCAAGGATACTTTCGCCAATATTTGAACGCCGCGGGCTGGCAGCAGGAAGCCTTCGAAGACAACGACTTTCACACTTTGCCAATCGCTCTTGTTCCGGATGTAAAGATTCAAGTTGAGATGCCCGAAGGTCCGATCACCGCGCGAGTGTGGTCGGTCAACGTTGGACGGCTAAAGCTGTTTCTGCTGGACACAAACATTCCAGAGAATCCATCCCCATCTCGTGAAATTACTCATCACCTTTATGGCGGAAACCTCGAGAACCGGATCAGGCAGGAGATTTTGTTGGGAATCGGAGGCTATCGCTTACTCGAAGCCCTGGGATTGCAGCCCACCGTTTTTCACATGAATGAGGGGCACTCTGCGTTTCTGGGGTTGGAGAGAATTTTGCGCCTCATGGAAACCAGACAGCTCTCTTTCCGCGAAGCGCGTGTGCTGGCGTCAGCCAATCTCATTTTTACTACTCATACGCCGGTTACAGCCGGTCACGACTATTTTTCTCCCGCTCTGATGGATCGTTACTTTTCCCCGGCCATCCGCCGCCTTGGAATCTCACGTAACGAATTCCTGGGGCTCGGTCGAAAAGATCCTGCCAACGAGTCTGAAGATTTTTGTATGACGGTCCTGGCCTTGCGTTTGGCCTCTTTCAGCAACGGAGTCAGCCGACTCCACGGCAATGTCTCCCGGCGCATGTGGAATCCGATCTGGAAGGGCTTGCCCGAATCGGACGTCCCCATTGGATATGTGACCAATGGAGTGCATTTCAGTAGCTGGGTTTCCTTCGAGATGAACCAGTTATATGACCGCTATCTCGGGCCAAAGTGGCGGGACGAGCCCGCGGATGACAAGCTTTGGCAGCGAGCCGAAACCATTCCAGCGCCGGAATTGTGGAGTACACATGAGCGCCGGAGAGAGCGATTAGTGGCCTATGCCCGGAAAAGACTGCACGTTCAGTTGGCGAACCGCGGGGCCACTCAAAGTGCCTTGGATGAGGCTGATGAAGTGCTGAACCCGGATGCTCTGACCATAGGGTTTGGACGCCGCTTCGCTTCTTATAAACGCGCCAATCTTCTTATTCGCGATCCGGAACGCTTGTCCCGTCTGCTGAACGACCCAAAACGCCCCGTTCAGATTATTTATGCCGGCAAAGCCCATCCTCAGGACAATGATGGAAAACAATTGATTCAAGCCATTATCAGTTTAGCCATGAAGCCGGAATTTCGCCGGAAGCTGGTATTCCTGGAAAATTACGATATGGCGATTGCGCGCTACATGCTGCAGGGATGTGACGTGTGGCTGAACACTCCGCGGCGCCCAATGGAAGCCAGCGGCACCAGCGGAATGAAAGCCCAGGCCAATGGCGTCCTTAACGTAAGTACCCTGGATGGATGGTGGGACGAGGCGTGGGAGATGCGCAACCAAAACGAATCGGATATAGGTTGGGCCATCGGCAAAGGAGAGGTTTACGACGATCTTGCATATCAGGATCAGGTGGAAGCCGAAACATTGTATGAACTCCTCGAGCACAGAATCGTGCCGATGTTTTACGAGCGCCGAGCCGACGGAATGCCGTCGAAGTGGATCGAGTGTATGAAGTCGTCGGTCGCTACGTTGTGTCCGGAGTTCAACATGCACCGCATGGTGACGCAATATGCCGATGAATATTACTTGGTCGCACACCGTCGCTATCTAAACCTTTGCGCTGAAAACTCCGCCAAGGCGAAACGTCTGGCCTCATGGCTGGGCAAGGTCGAAACCGCATGGCCAACGATAAAAGTGGATTCCATAAAGAATGACGTTTCCGAGATCCGGCTGGGTGAACGGATTGTGGTGTCCGCACGCATCGCCTTGAACGCTCTCACTCCCGAAGACGTTGCTGTGCAAGTTTTGATGGGGCAGGTCGACGCTGAAGGCGAGATTAAGAACTCAGTGGTGATCCCGATGCAATCAACGGGAAGAGATGGCTCCGGGATCGATCTCTTCGAGGCTGTCATTAAACCAACGATGCGAACTGGCTTACACGGTTACTCCATTCGAGTGTTGCCCCAGCACCATGACTTGATCAGCTCCTTCGTGCCGGAGCTGATTGTTTGGGCAAATCCGTCCGACAATCAAGAGGAGAATCGGTCTTTTCATTTGGGTGCAGGCGGAATCTAAGACCGCGTGCGAGGCGACGCGTTTCTGGCCACAGTAGCGATCTTCCGCGAAGGGCTGACGTTCAGAAAAGCTGCGAAAAAAGTGTGCATTAGGTAGCTTTGGGAAGGCATGAGTTCCACTCGTGCCGCTAAGTCTTTCAAAATAAGTCCGCGCTTCAGCGCCTGAGGTAAGCCTTTGCGGGCTGCTCGACTTTTTCCGCAGCCTCGTTTAGTTATTAGCGTTGCCCTGAGCAAGCGACAGTGGCCGAACGGTGCCGTCCAGAGCCAGAAAACACAACGGCGTTAGCCTCGGCATGCCGCAGTCGAATACTTACGAGATGGCTTCTAATGTCGGGTCAGCGCTTCTAGTTCTTCCAGAGTGCGTGGCCAATCCGACCCTAACAAGCGTGATAGCCCTCGATCGGCGAGCACTTTTCCGCCAGTCTGGCAACCGGCGCAGTAGTTTGTTTCTTTGTCTGCATAGCGAATTCGCAGAACCTTTTCGCCGCAGCGCGGGCACGGCTCTCCGTAGCGTCCGTGGACAGCCATCCCCTTACGAAAGGCCGTGACTTTCTCGGGAAAACTTACATCAGCCTCGGCTCGCAAGCGCTCGATCCAGCGTTGAAGAGTTTGCCGGGCCGCAAGAAATAGACGCTCCCATTCCTCCGGCGTCAGTTTCCGCGTGAGCGATATTGGCGAAAGTTGCGCCGCGTGCAGAATCTCATCCGAATACGCGTTTCCGACTCCACTCACAAGCCGCGGATCAGTCAGCGCCCGCTTAAGCGTGCGATTCTCCGACATAAGTACCGCCCGAAAAGAGTCGAGGTCGCTGCTCAGGATATCGATTCCACCAGGGTCCGCGTCACGCAAAGATTCCTCGCCACTAAGAATGTGCAACGATGCACGCCGCTTCGATCCAGCCTCAGTGAGAACAAGAGAACCTTCGGGAAAGTCGAACGCAGCCAGACTTTGGCGGCCTGCGAGTTTAGCGCCCGGGGGACGCCAGTGGAGCCGGCCCGCAATCATCAGGTGGAGCACCAGCCACAGGTCGTTCTCTACGCCGATTGCAATGCGTTTGCCGACGCGCCGTATTTCGCGCACCGTCTGACCCTCAACATTCTCTAGCGGAGGTTTAACGGTTCGAAGCAGAAATGGACTCGCCAGCCGCACTTGCTTGATCGGTTGCCCGACAATCCGCGGTTCGAGGGCGCTGATATAAGCGAGGATGTCCGGAAGCTCCGGCATGACGATTCAGCATGCCAGTTCTCACTGGTGCTTCGCAAGCTCGCTTTTGTTGCGCATCACAGCCGCTTCTGATCGCCTATCGGCGGTCGACGGTGTCTCAAAAGTGCCTTGGTTTCCTGCATTAACCGTCAATCCCCAGCGTATTGCAAATTCCTGCGCCTTTCATATACTGATCGGTACTTTGGCGGCTACACCGACTGCCTTGATGGCTCGACCGTTACACCTCTTACCAGTACCAGGCGAATCCCGTTCGCCAAAGTCTCACAAGGAGAGCAAAGGGATGAAAGAGAAAAGCTTGGAGGACTTGTTGCAGGCCGCCGGGAATCCGGTGACCATGTTGCGCAATTCGCAGATTGGAGCTTACGTCTATCCGGTCGTCCCTTCGGAATATTCAAACTGGCGCGATGAGCAACGCGCCTGGCGAGAGACCGCCGTTCTTTTTGATCAGTCTCACCACATGGTGAATGTGTACATTGAAGGCCCTGACGCTCTCAAAATGCTTTCGTATCTCGGAACCAACAGCTTCGCGAAGTTTCCCGTCAACCGGGCCAAACAGTTCGCTCCCTGCAGCTACGACGGTTATGTGATTGGCGATGGCATTCTTTTTCATCTCGAGGAAAATCGGCTGGTATTCGTTGGGCGCGCGCCGGTTGCCAACTGGATTCAATTCCACAGCGAGACTGGAGGATACAACCTCAAGATCGAAAAAGATGACAGGTCTCCGTCGAACCCGAAGGCGAAGGCTGTCATCCGAACGTGCTATCGCTATCAGATTCAGGGCCCAAATGCCGCGCAGATTCTCGAGAAACTGAACGGCGGGCCGGTTCCAGAAATCAAGTTCTTCCACATGGATGTCATCAACATCGCGGGGCGAAAAGTCCGCGCACTGCGCCACGGTATGGCGGGCGCTCCCGGTTTGGAGGTTTGGGGACCATATGACGAACGTGAGGAAATCCGTGCTGCCATTGTCGATGCCGGCAAGGACTTTGGTCTTCGCGAAATCGGATCGAGAGCATACGCCACCAACACGCTTGAGTCGGGATGGATTCCGTCTCCTCTTCCTGCCGTTTATACCGGTGAGAAAATGAAGAGCTATCGACAATGGCTGCCTGCAACGAGCTATGAAGGTACAGGCTCGATTGGCGGCAGCTTCGACTCCAACAATATCGAGGACTACTACTTGTCGCCATATGCGCTGGGCTACGGGCCGTTCGTTAAATTTGACCACGACTTCATCGGAAGAGAAGCGCTCGAAAAAATGCAGAGCGAGCCGCAACGAAAGAAAGTGACGTTTGCTTGGGACTCCGAAGATGTCCTCAAGACGATAGCGTCAATGTTTGAACCCGGCGACCTATACAAGTACATCGACCTCCCGCTATCCAATTACGCTTCGGCATCGTACGACAAAGTGATGAGCGACGGAAAGCCCGTTGGATTTTCGATGTTCAGCGGATACAGCTATAACGAGCGCTCGATGCTGTCGCTCGGCGTTGTGGATCCAGACGTCGAGATCGGCTCCGAAGTCAGGATCGTTTGGGGCGAAGCCGGTGGCGGTTCACGGAAAACGACCGTCGAACGCCATAAGCAGATCGAGATTCGGGCCACGGTCAGTCCGGTGCCTTACTCCAGGGTCGCGCGCGAGACTTATGCAAAAGGCTGGCGCACGGCGCAAGTATGAGGGGGAAGTTTGCAAGTCTTTATCCCTCATTGGTGAGCGTGTATCCATTCGAGGGTTTTATTGAACCCGCCGAAGACATAAAAATGCAGCCCGGCAATGCCCAGTGGGGGCGCTGAATCTCTTGAATCTGCAATCGCCGCGATACCTTGCGCGATACCTCGAATGATCGGCTCGGGGCCGTTTTCGGTGAGTAGCTTCGCGAACGACGGATGTTCGGTCAGCACGCGTAGCGAATTGCCGATGCCGCAGTGGAGCGCATAGCGGGTTAAGGTAAGTATTCCCGCTGGGCCGGCAAGACCCACCCGCACCGGAACATCGAGGCCGCGGGCGCGAAGGCGTTGCAGCCATTCGACGATTGGCTCGGCTTTGAAACAGAACTGCGTAATGATCGAAAGTTTCAGTCCGTTATCGCGTGCGAAATCTATTTTTGCCGCGAGCGCTTCATCAAGAAGTTTGTCAGAGATGTTGGGATTGCCTTCGGGAAAGCCGCTCACGGCCATGCAAGTAACGCCGAGCTTCTGAAATACTTCGGTCTGCATCACTGCCAGGCTCGAGTCATAGGGGCCAGCGGGTTCGGCGCGGTCGCCCCCGATAATGAGAACGCGGTCAACCCCCGCTTCATCTACGAGACGCGCGGCAAGGCGTTCGAGTTGTGCTGCGCTCACGAGATGGCGAGCACCGATATGCGGCACCGGAAGTAGTCCGGCGCTGTGCAGCTTGGCCGCCGGCCCGACCATGTTCATCGGATTCGTGCTAGGAATCCAGGTGAGAAAAACTTCGGTGCCTGGATCGAGCCGGGTCGCCGCCGTATCCACGACCTTCGGCTGATTGGGGTTCACCTCAATCGAATAGCCGCGCAGCATTCTGGCGATGGACGGCGGATCGGTGGCAAAATCATTCATTCAGGTGATGTCGAGTGTGCTGAAAGCAGTGCTGCATTTCCTCACTTCCAGAATTGATTGTCAAGAGGACACAGTGACGCATACTGAGGTACAAAGAAGTAACCTCGAAACATTTCTGCTGACCTTTTGTCGATGAAAAATAAAATCGCGTACCTATTAAGGTAAGACTAGCGGTACCATGCTGCTGGGGTGACCATGCAGAGTGAACCAGTCATGGATGTGGCTCATCTGGGCCATTTGGAATTGCTGACTCCGAAGCCACAGGAGAGCTTGCAATTCTTCATCGATATCATGGGGATGACCGAGACCGGTCGCGAAGGCGACTCGGTCTACCTGCATGCATATGACGATTATGAACGCCACTCGTTGAAACTCACTGCGTCGAAATTGCCGGGGTTGGGTCACGTCGCCTATCGCACGCGTAGCCCGCAAGCTCTCGAGAGACGAGTCGCAGCGCTGAAGGGATCCGGCTTCGACATCGGGTGGACGAACGGCGATCTGGCGCATGGTCCCGCGTTTCTCATTCAGGACCCGGATGGGCACAAGATTGAGCTTTATTACGAAACCCAGTGGTATCAAGCTCCGCCGGAGTTGAAACCGGCACTGAAAAATCAGTCGCAGCGGTTTCCGGCGCGCGGCATCAATGTCCGCCGCCTCGACCACTGGAACGGATTGGCCGTCGATATCCAGGCCAACCGCGAGTTTTTCGAAAAGTATCTTGGCTTTCGACTGACCGAACAAATCGTATTAGACGACGGATCAGAGGCCGCCATGTGGATGACCTGCACGAACAAGAGCTATGATTTTGCCTACACACGTGACCACACCGGGACCAGAGGACGTTTTCATCATCTGACCTATGCGGTTAATTCCCGGGAAGAAGTGCTTTTGGCCGCGGATATCTGCCTGGAAAACGGCGTCTACATCGAAACGGGTCCGCACAAGCATGCCATTCAGCAAACGTTTTTTCTATATGTGTACGAGCCCGGAGGCAATCGGGTGGAGATATGCAACGCTGGAGCGCGGCTGATTCTGGCGCCGGACTGGAAACCAATTCGCTGGACCGAGGCGGAGCGCCGGAAGGGCCAGGCGTGGGGCCTCAAGACGATTGAATCATTTCACACTTACGGTACGCCTCCAGTCGAGGTAGTTACTAAAGCATGAACAGTATAGGCTAGCGGCATCATCCAGTTATCAAGAATCCGATTTAAGAAAGGTATAAATCGTGGCTGAAAAGAAAACTGCGCTGGTCGTCAGCGCGCACTCCGCAGATTTTGTCTGGCGCGCGGGAGGAGCAATCGCGTTGTATGCCGGGCGTGGCTGGGAAGTCGTTGTGGTTTGCCTTTCGTTCGGCGAACGTGGCGAATCGGCGAAATTATGGCGCGAGCCGGGAATGACGATGGAGAAGGTGAAGTCCAATCGAAAAGAAGAAGCCACGCGTGCAGCAGAAATTCTCAGTGCAACCACGATTTTCTTCGACGTCGGTGACTATCCGATGCGAATCGAAGACAGCGTTCTATTCGAGTTGGCAGCGCTTTACCGAAAGATTCGTCCGGAATTCGTTCTCACCCACGCACTCAACGATCCGTACAATTTCGATCATCCGCTGGTGTCGCATGCCGCACAGGAAGCTCGCATCATTGCCCAAGCGCATGGACACGAACCCGGCACTCTCGTAATAGGCGCACCTCCCGTGTTTCTGTTCGAGCCGCACCAACCTGAGCAATGTGAGTGGAAGCCACAGGTTCTCCTCGACATCACTCCGGTGTGGACGAAAAAATACGCGGCGTTCAAGGAAATGAAAGCTCAGGAACACCTGTGGCAATACTACGAGCGCGTGGCGTTACAGCGTGGAGTACAGGCCTCACGCAATTCGAACAAGAACATCAAGTACGGAGAGGCGTATCAGCGCATCTTTCCGCAGGTGACGGAGGATTTGGGATGAACAACCCGGTAGTGATCCGCCAGGTGGAGCAACCGTCAGCGGATGTGGTAGCAGCGCTGGAGAAAATTGGAGTGTCGACCGTGCACGAGGCGCAAGAGCGATGCGGGTTGCTCGCCACCTATATGCGCCCAATCTATCCGGGCGCTGCAATTGCCGGGCCGGCAGTTACCGTGTCGCTTCCGCCTGGGGATAATCTGATGATTCACGTCGCAGTCGAGGTTTGCCATCCAGGGTGCATCCTCGTCGTCGCTCCGACGTCGCCTTGTACAGACGGATATTTTGGTGAACTGCTGGCAACTTCCCTGCGCGCGCGTGGTGTGAAGGGAGTGGTGATCGATGCGGGATGTCGCGACATTCGATCTCTGACGGAGATGCAGTTTCCGGTTTGGAGCCGTGCTGTCAGTTCGCAAGGAACGGTCAAAGCGTCATTAGGATCAGTGAATGTAGGAGTAGTGTGCGGCGGAGCCTTAATCGAAGCCGGTGACGTGGTGGTCGCTGACGATGATGGAGTTGTAGTTGTGAAACGCGATGTTGCGAGCGAGGTGGTCGCCGCATCCGAGCAGAGGGTTCTCAAAGAAGAGGCGACTCGCGAACGGCTCGCCCGCGGAGAGCTAGGACTGGATATCTATGGGTTGCGCTCGAAGATCGCGGAACTTGGAATCAAATACTTATGAAGGGAAGCTAGCTGAAAAGAAGATTTCTGAAAGACGACTCACTGATAAGAAGATCGCATGCCTCAGTCTCCGCAAACCCCGATCCCCTGTACGCTCATGCGCGGCGGTACCTCGAAGGGGCCTTTTTTTCTCGCCAGCGATCTTCCCAGCGATGTCCAGCTTAGGGATCGAGTGTTGCTCGCCGTGATGGGATCTCCCGACGCTCGCCAGATCGACGGCATTGGTGGCGCCGATCCTCTGACTAGCAAAGTAGCGATAGTCTCCCGCTCGGCACGCTCGGAAATCGATGTCGATTACCTCTTTGCGCAGGTATCCATCGACCGACCATTCGTGGATGTGACGCCGAACTGCGGCAATATGCTCGCTGGCGTTGGACCTTTTGCGATTGAGTGTGGTTTGATTGCGTCGCGTGATCCGGTTACCCCGGTCAAGATTTATATGGTCAACACCGGAAATGTAGCCGTCGCCCATGTGCCTACACCCGGCCGTCAAGTTACATACGACGGGGAGACGTCCATTGCAGGTGTACCAGGTACATCCGCTGCAATTCGCATTGACTTTCTCAATACCGCCGGTTCGGTCTGTGGTGCGTTGTTGCCGACCGGACACGAGATCGACGAAATCGGTGGCATTGAGGCAACGCTAATCGACAACGGCATGCCGGTCGTCGTACTCCGCGCTGCTGATCTTGGAAAATCCGGGTACGAGAGTCCTGCCGAACTTGACAGCGATAAGAAATTTAAATCGCGGCTGGAAGAGATTCGCCTTCTCGCAGGTGAGCGTATGGGATTAGGTGACGTGCGCCTGAAGGTGGTTCCCAAGATGACGTTGATTGCGCCGCCCCGCGACGGAGGAGACTTGGCTACGCGTACCTTCATTCCGCACAAATGTCACGCGGCGATCGGCGTGTTAGGAGCGGTGACAGTTGGGACGGCTTGCGTGCTCCCCGGTTCAGTCGCCTCCGGCATCGTGCCTGCAACCGAAGGCTCCGTCAAGCGAATCTCGGTTGAGCATCCCAGCGGGGAGTTCTCGTTAGAACTTGAAGTGGAGGACACAACGAGTAATCAACTGCAAGTGCGTCGCTCAAGCCTCATTCGAACCGCACGTGCGCTATTCCGCGGCGATGTGCTTGTGCCAGCGAGCATTTGGGATGGGAGTCCAACTAAGCAGGAGTAACCCTTGGCTCGAGGATCAAGCTTGCCCAGTCGGCATGGCAAGAACTTGCCCTGAACATGTCAGTATCCTACACGAATTCTTCAATACCGTTCCATTCCGAAACCTAAAACAGGCCAAGGCTTGATGGATGGGTGCGGCCTTTTACGATTTCCGTAGCTCAACCAAAATTATTTCACGCAACCCGCCGATGATATATAAGCAAAATACTGCTAGATATTCGTCGCGACTAAAGCCTATGTGATCGCCATACGCTAACTTGGTTTCTTGGTCAATAAACTGGAGTAGTTGACTATGGCAAGCAGTCTCATCTTAGGAAACAATACCATCTTAGCGACCCAAATAGCCGCTGGGTTATTGGCATCAACCCAGCAGGTCATCACCTGGATATTCGAAGATCTAGACCCGCGAATTGTCGAGGAAGTGCTGACTGTAGTTCAGGAAAGCTTGTCTCGCATCCCGGACGATCACACGGGGTTGAACAACGAGTGGAAAGAGCGACTGAAATTGGTCCACTGGCAAACCGTTCATGAGGGCAGCATCACGGCAGAAGAAGCCTGGTTGTTCGGCGGAGCAAGTAAGCTGCTCGGACTGACAGGTAAGGATTTTGGAGCTGATTCCCTGAGGCGTTCACTTTCTTTGATTGCGACCACTGAAGTAAAAGTCCTGAACTACGTGGGGTCGATCTACGACTGCTCGCGTGAAAACCCTGCTCAAGATAGCGTGCTGCAATTGTCAGATGAAGAACTCCTAATTAGCACCTTCTGCGACGCGCATGACATATGCGCTCGTTTGTTCCTGACCTCCTGGCTTGTCGGCCCGAATTGCGTGGTTCATGACTCTGGACAGGGGATATACCGGTTGCTTCATGCGCTGGATGCGGTGACTGCCGAAATACAGGAACGCTCGCCGGAGTATTTCGACTTTCAGGCATTGCGGATTTACGCTCCCGAGAACGCGACCGTGAATCTGGTGAACATGCACGAGGCCGCACAGCTAATGTTGCAAATCGCAGCGGTAAACGAAATCAGTAATACTCCTTGCTGCATCGTCAGCGCCGAGGAGACCTCCTGGACTGACTTTTGTGAGTTGCTCGGTGAGACTTATGAATTGAGCGTGCTCTCCGTTCATAACCAAGAAGACTTGAACGCCATTGACCACCTTTTATGCCATCAGTGGGGTGAAAATCAGGTTGCACAGGCCGAGCATGTGGCGAGATATCACGAGAAGAGTTTACCCACAGAATTGCAGATTGACCGAGAAACACTGGTGGCATTTCTGTCTTCCATCCACAAGCAACAGTTAAAGGCACGAGTGGCGCGGGATGAGCGCATTGCGGTCCTTCCGGGCACAATGCAGAAAAGAACCATTCCAACAGATGGAAGCGACCTGACTTACTACGTTGTCGGTGCCCAGGGTGAATACATTGTTTTGATCAACGCGCTGGGACAACCACTAGATTATTGGTATCGCCTGATTGATGTATTGATGCAGCGTTATCGCATTATCATCTGGGAAACTCGCGGGCTTACTTCGGGCTCCGAGTTGCTGCGGTTAAGTGACCAAGCCGATGATCTCGAGGCAATTGTAAAACAGGAAAAGATCCAGTCATGTCACTTGGTGGCCTGGTGTAATGGTCCCCAAATTGCTATCGAATTCTACCTGCGTCGGCCCGATCCGGTTGTAGACATGGTATTTCTTAGCTGCGGTGTTGAAGTCGCTAGTCATCCCGAGCTGGAGACGCCCTACACTAGGAACCTGCAAGTGTTGTGCAAGGGAATGATCGAGCACCCTGCTCTAACTAGTTCCATTCAACGGTCTCTGTCCGTGCCAGTGGAGAGTGAAGTAAGCCTCGGCGTTGGCGATGCCAAGGCTAATGCTGTACAGGTGTTGTCGCTAACCAACATCCACTTGCGTAACTCCGTGTTGGCGCCGTTTCGCACCGAGACTAGCACCTTTAAGTATGCGCAGCAGATTCTTGATTTAGCCTCATATCGTACCCTCGATCACGCTTCGAGAGTAAATGTCGCGGTTCTTATCATCGGCTGCGAATATGATCAGGTAGCTGCGGCAGCAAAGTCGAACGTGGTAGCTAGGCTTTTTCCTGCTAGTAGGCACATCGAGTTGCCGGGAGCGACGCATTACTCGTTCTATGATCGTCCCGAGCAGGTAGCTGAGATAATAGAGTTCTTCTTTAACGAGTCACAAGCCATTGAGCCTCGCAAAGAATCCGTGGTTGGTATTGGCCAATAAACGGCCAGTGCGGCTGCGCTCTTTCTGGTAGTCGACGATACTATTGCTAATGCACTACGGCACGGCAACCGGCCGCGCCAGCCGCTTAATGGGCGCAACTGCTTTGATGGCGGAGGAGTGGGCAACGAGGTCGGCAAGCTGAGTAATCGTCGAAGTTGTGAATAGCTGGCTCAACGGCACCCACTCCCAACTCATCGGTAATTCGAGCGATTACTTGCGTTACGAGCAGCGAATGGCCGCCGATCCGGAAGAAATCATCATGGATTCCAACTCGATCTAGTCTTAGCGTCTGCTCCCAGATCGCCTACGACAACAAATGCCCTAAGTCCTGTACTAGCAGGAACAGAAATGACGAAACGATAGCATCGTCCTAATCAAAGCTTAGGTGGATGACTTACTTAGACAATGGAACACATTGTAGGTCGAGCTATTTCTCCGAAGATTCATCCAAGCCGCGATACTTCAACATCGCCTTCGAATTTGGTGGCGCCCCGTGCCAAGTCTCGTACATCTTGGCGAGATCCTCCGTGTTGCCGCGGGATAGAACCATCTTCCGGAAGCGATTGCCGTTGGCGCGGCTGAGTTCTCCATGTTCGTTGAACCATTCGTAGGCATCGTCGGCTAGCATCTGAGTCCAGAGATAAGCGTAGTAACCCGCGCTGTAACCTCCTTGCCAGATGTGGCTGAAGAACGTGGTTCGATAACGAGGTGGAACATAGCTTACATTCAGGTGAGTCTTGTCCAGTGCCTGCTTTTCGAACTCATCTGGATTCTGGAGTGGAGCCTGCGGAGTGAGGAAATGCCACTGCATATCGAGCTCGGCGGCCGCGAGCAGTTCGGTCATGTCGTAACCTTTATTAAAAGTAGCGGCTTTCCTGATCCGGGCGGCGAGTTCCGCGGGCATAAGGATGCCGGTCTTGTAGTGCTTTGCGTAGTGGGCAAAGACCGCTGGATAAAGGGCCCAGTGTTCGTTGAACTGCGAGGGGAACTCTACGAAGTCGCGCGCAGTTGAGGTTCCGGCCAGAGTGGGGTACTCGGCATCGGAGAACATTCCGTGCAATGCATGTCCAAACTCGTGGAACATCGTAACTACGTCGGTGAAACTGATCAAAGCAGGCTCGCCGTCGGCGGGCTTGGGAAGGTTTGCGACGTTGTAGACAACCGGAGTGTTTCCTAGTAAGCGGGACTGACCTACGAATTCCGACATCCATGCGCCGCCGTTCTTGTTATCCCGTTTGAAATAATCACAATAGAAAAGTGCGAGGTGCTTTCCGTCGGCGTCAAACACCTCATATACCCGCATGTCCGCTTGGTAGACCGGGATGTCGTGCCGCTCTTTGAACGTGACGCCATAAAGCTCAGTGGCAGCGTAGAAGACGCCATTCTGTAAAACATTGTTCAGCTCGAAGTAAGGTTTTACCTCCGCGTCATCGAGATCGTAGTGAGCTTTGCGAACCTGGTCGGCGTAGAAATTCCAATCCCACGGCTGGAGCTGAAAGCCACCCTTCTGCGAGTCGATGATGTCCTGGATGTCCTTGGCCTCATGAGCGGCTTTTTCGGTGGCGGCAGGAACAATGGCATCCATGAACTTCAAAGCGGCTTCAGGTGTCTTGGCCATCTGATCTTCGAGCTTCCATGCCGCAAAACTCGGAAAGCCGAGCAATTTTGCCTTCTGCGCGCGCAGCTGCGCGAGATGTGCGATGGTGTCGCGAGTGTCGTTGGCATCGCCGCGTTCGGTGCGGTTCCATGAGTGCTCGAAGATCGCCTGCCGGGTAGCGCGGTCGCTGAGCGAAACCAGATCAGGCTGTTGCGTCGTATTCTGAAGTGGAATGACAAAACCCTCGACTTGGCGGTTCTTGGCTACTTGCGCGGCGGCTGCGATGCGAGCCTCGGAGAATCCGGCGAGGGCGGCTTTATCGGTCGTGGCATAGGCGCCCTGTTTAGTGGCGGCGAGAATTTTATTAGTATAGGTGTTTGAAAGCGCAGACATCTCTTCGTTAAGTCTTCGGAGTTCGGTCTTGTCGGCTTCGGAAAGATTGGCGCCGGCATGCACGAAATTGTCGTAATAGCGCTCTACCAGACGGAGAGATTCGGAGTCCAGCTTTAGCGCGGCGCGCTCTTTGTAGATCGCAGCTACGCGCGCGAAGAGTTTCGTGTTGAGAAAAATGAAGTCGTGGTGAGCCGCCAGTTTAGGGGCTTCGAGAGTCTTCACCTTCTGCAGTGTGTCGTTCGTATTCGCCCCGGTGATCCCGTCGAATACCGTCATGACGCGATCAAGAAGCTGGCCGGTCTTCTCCATTGCCACGATTGTGTTGTCGAAAGTAGGAGCGGCAGAATTGTCGGCGATTGCCTGAACCTCGCTCTGCTGCTCTGCCATGCCGGCCTCAATGGCGGACTGAAAGTCTTCGTCCTTGATCTTGTCGAACGGCGGAGCGTGAAAAGGCAGCGTGCTGGGTGTAAAGAATGGATTGGAAGGACCGAAATCCGCGGCTGCGGCGAGCGCGGGGTTGGCGGAAGAAATCGCGATAGCTCCAGTAACAATCATGATAATCAAGGATAGCAGGGTGGTGTTCGAGGCGTTAAATCGGATGAGGGTCATATATTAGAAGTTCCTTGGCGGCTCGACTGCAACGCACGGCCGGTTATTAAAGCACGTTGGAGGAGCCTTCGGACGCTCTGTTTGCCCGGGAAGGATCGAAATGTTTGGGTTCGAATCAGGCAATGTCCCCGTATGCGGGGCGCTGCATGACTCGGCGCACGCTGTCCAGGAAGGAGAATACCGCGGTGGATTGTTCGTTTTTGCGCCATGCCATGTAAAGTTCGATTTTGACCTCAGGCTCACTCAGCCGGATGGACACCAGATCGACACCGGGAACAGAATGATTCGCGGTTGCGCCTACGCCAAGCAGAATTGCCTTGCCCGCCGCGACCATCAGCGCGCCCGCTTCTTCGTCCTCGACATGGGTGACGGTAAGATGTGACCTCAAGCCCTGCCTACTGTACAAACCGAGTATTTTGTCGTAAAGCCAGCTCGAGAAACTACGGTCAAAAATGATCGAAGTTTCGCCCGCAATGTCTTTTGCTCTCAAAAATCTGCGTCTCGCTAGGCGGTGCGTCGCCGGAAGAACGACGACAAACTCCTCTTCGAACAGCAATTCACAATCCAGGTGAGCATGGTCGATTGGGGGACGGAAGAAGCCAATATCAATTTCTCCGTTTCGCAGCGCCTCGTTCTGCAGGCTGGAGCAAATGTCATTGCGCTGGACGTCCAGGGCAGGGAAGCGCTTACAGTGCTCCGCGACGGCCGCGCTCAGCACACCTCCCAGGCGGGAAGGAATGCCAATCTTGATGCTGCCGCATTCTCCTTCGTAAGCGTGGCGAGCCGCTTCCATCGCATGTCCAGCCTGCGCCACAAGCTTTCTCGCTTCTTCGAGAAAGACCCGGCCTTCCTTAGTCAAGGCCACGCCCCTCTTATTGCGCAGAAAGAGGGCAACACCAAGGTCCTCTTCCAGTTGCCGGATCTGGCGGCTGAGGGGCGGTTGCGCGATGTGGAGTTGTTGCGCCGCTTTGCTAAAGTTAAGGCACTCTGCAACCGCTATAAAATATCGAACGTGACGGAGTTCCACGGTCAGCCATTCTATACCTTTTGGGTATGCTTTCGAACTTCTTTTCCGCTTTACGAACCATGAGCAGAGATTCCGTAAAACAAAACATCCTCACATCTAAACCTCCACTGCGCCCAGAAAAACTTGATTTGGGCGACCGATAAGTCGTCGTAAAAAAATCAGGAGCATCCATACCTCTTTAGTACCGTAATCAAACGAAAAAGGTAGAGACACTCGGAGGCTTGGGACGCGAAGAAGACGTGTACAATCCCTGAGCGCCAAAACCATATGAATCCTGCGGAGGAGTCCAACTCGAGCCTGGCCACTGAAGGATGTGGAGTGGACCCGAATTGCGAACAGCACGCAATTTCAACACCTGCTTGCCGTCAAGAGGTCTTTTATCATTCCGGTTTTCGTTTTCTTTCTTGCATATTATTTGCTTCTTCCCGTCCTTGTCGGCTACGCACCACGGCTGATGTCTACCCGAGTTGTCGGAACCGTGACTGTGGCGTATCTTTTTGCCCTCTCCCAGTTTGTTGTGGGGTGGATCATCGCATGGTTATACCTGAGGGCCTCCTCCAGATTCGATAAGCTCGTCAAGGATTTATTGGAACACGAAGGCCACATCAGAGGAGAAAGATAATTGCCCGCATCTCTGGTTGTTTTCTTTCTGTTTGTCGCCGCAACGCTAGGAATTACGGTTTGGGCTGCGAGGCACTCTCACGGAGCCAGTGCATACTTCGCTGCTGGACGGCAGATCAACGCATGGCAAAACGGGTTTGCCATCGCCGGAGACTTCATGAGCGGGGCGGCATTTCTTGGCATCGTCGGACTCATCTCGCTGCAAGGCTTTGATGGTTTTCTTTACTCCGTCGGAGGAATCATTGCCTATGTGACGGTTCTTTTATTGATCGCCGAACCGCTGCGCAATGCCGGCAAGTACACGATGGGCGATGTGCTCGCATACCGTTTCCGGCCGCGGCCGGTGCGGGCGCTGGCGGCTCTCAGCACGCTGACCATTATTACCGGTTACATGATCGCGCAGATGGTCAGCGCCGGTGCGCTGGTTAACTTGCTCCTTGCAGGCTCGGGCATCAGCTACAACACCGCGGTTACCGGATTCGGCGTTTTGATGATGATCTACGTTGTCTTTGGCGGGATGCTGGCGACAACGTGGGTTCAAATTGTGAAGGCTGCGCTGTTGTCGAGTTGCATGGTCGTGATTGTCGTACTGGTGCTGGCGCATTTTGACTTCAATCTTGGCAAGTTTTTTTCTGCGGCCAGTCGTGTGAGTTATCATCAGCAAGGGCAACTGGTAGTCATGGATTTCCTTCGGCCCGGTTTGCGTTGCAGACCTCCGCACGGACCCCCTCGACCTAATTTCGCTAGGACTGGCACTGCTTTTCGGAACGGCTGGGCTGCCTCATATCTTGATGCGTTTCTACACGGTTCCCGATGCGAAAACTGCGCGTGAGAGTGTTGTATGGGCGATGGTTCTCATCGGAAGCTTCTTTGTGATGACCTCGGTGGTTGGGCTGGGCGCGGCTTCCATCGTGGGGCCCGACTACATTGTTGCTCACGGCGGCACAAATATGGGAGGGCCACTGCTGGCGCGAGCGTTGGGAGGCGAACTCCTTCTGGCTGTCATGTCGGCGGTTGCCTTCGCAACAATTCTGGCGGTGGTCGCAGGATTAACGATCAGCGCTTCGACTTCTTTCGCTCACGACTTCTGGGTGAACGTCGTTCATCGCGGCGTCGAGCGCAGATCGGGCGAAACCGTGCTTGTGGCGCGGATTGCCGCGCTCGGCGTTGGAGTGATGTCCATACTGATTGCAATTGTTCTCGGTCCCGCGGCGAACGCAGGTATTCTTGCAACGCTGGCCATGGCCGTGGCAGCCTCCGCTAACTTCCCGGTTATCCTGCTATCGATTTTCTGGCGACGCTTTAACACCGCGGGAGCGGTTGCCGGTTTATCTGTAGGATTGCTAGCCTCGATTGGCCTTATCCTGATCAGCCCAACATTCATGGGGATTGATGCACCGGAGGCCGCAATCGCATCTCGTCATTTGATTCAGGCGCAAGCGTGGTTTCCGCTGGAAAATCCCGGACTTCTTAGTGTGCCTCTCGGTTTTATGGGTGCGATCGTCGGAACGCTGTTAAGTCGTGAACCCGCTTCCGAATCAAAATTCAACGAATTATTGGTTCGCGCGAATACGGGTCTGGGAGCGGAGCAGTCTGTGGCGAACTGAAACCAAAGTCCCCTCAGCGATACTTTGGCGGGTTCACCGTCTGATCCATTCCCATGCACTTTTGCCCGCCCTTTGCCACCTTCACGCTAATAAGTCGCGGACCGTTCGCGGCAAATGCTTCTGTCAGAGCAGCCTCGAGATCTCCGTGGCGATCGACTTGCTGTGCGGTCATGCTATAGCCCTGAGCTATTTTAACAATGTCGATGTTGGGAATATCCATCCCGGGGACGTTTCGACCGACCTGAGTGAAATCGCAGAATCCCTTGAGGGCTGAATAGTCTGAATTTTGCAGCACGATCGTGACAACCGGAGCATTCTGCTGCACTGTGGTCCACAGCGCTTGAATCGAATACTGAATAGATCCATCTCCGATTGGACAAACCACCCGCCGATCCGGACGAGCCAACTGCAAGCCGGTTGCAAGGGGTAATCCAAATCCCAAAATACCGTTCGGTACGGAATAAAACGACCCTGGCTCATCCAGCATGAGATGGCGATCAAGGTCTCCCTTCGATGACGGGCACTCTTCTGAGATCACAGCATTTTTGGGCATTACTTTATTCAGTACGCTGAATAAGTAAGCGGGCGTGATCGGGTCCTCTGGCGCAGGCTCGGGAGGTGCAGTGCGTCTGGTCGTCGCATTAGGTGTTCGTGGCTTCGCATGCGAGTGGATATATTCAGCGGCTACTTTGACGTTTCCGACGATGCTGCTGCCGGTTAATGCGGCGGCTGCTCGCTCGGGCGAGTTCGTGAGCTGAAACAGCTTTGTCCCCGGCTTAACTGGATTTCCCGGAACGTACGTGTAATAAAGAAAAACAGGAGCGCCCAACACGATCACCGTGTCATACGCGGACAACTGATTGGCAAGCGGCTGCTGTGCAGGAAGCAGGCCGCCGCGAAAAAGGCGGTGCATGCGAGGAAACGTCCAACGCGGAGGAATTGGATCCTGATATACGTCCGCCTCCAGGTGCGCCGCCAGAGCGATCACCGAGTTCCACGCTTCATCTTCCTCGATTTCAGCGCCGGCAACGATGGCTGGATTCGCGCTTGAGTCCAGCGCCTGAACTACCTCATCCAGTGCTGAGGGATCAGGCATAACGGTCTTCGTTACGTTGCGGACCGATAGCGGAGAACAGGGTTGCACCCAGTCATCCATGGGGATGGAAATGAAGACCGGTCCCATCGGCGCCTGCGTCGCAAGATAATATCCCCGAGCTATTGCCGCAGGCACATCTTGCGCGCGTAGTGGCTCGCAAGCCCATTTGACATAGGGCTTCACCACTTCCACGGCCCGGCTGACTAAAAATGGTTCGGCCAGCACATGGCGGCGATCCTGTTGTCCCGCAGCCACGACCAACGGAGCATGGCAATAGTGGGCGTCGATCAGCGCCGAAAGTCCATTGCCCACGCTGGCGATGGAATGCAAATTCACGAACGCAGCTTCTCGCCGGCCGATGGCATAGCCGATCGCCATGCCTGCGGCAACGCGCTCGTGCAGCGCGAGGACATATTTGAAATCGGCTGGCATGTCGCGCAAGAAAGGCAATTCAGTCGATCCCGGATTCCCGAAGATCGTCGTCATTCCCAATTCGCGCAGAACCTGATAGGTAACATCTCTTACCATGCTCACCATGTGTTCGTCATCGCCTTCTGACATATCAGTCCGACGCGGAAGTTATATCACTACTCAAAGCGGAGTTAGCGAGTTGATTCACCGAAACAGTTGAATCGGTCGATTGGGAGGTTGGTGAAGGGGTTTGGAACACTGCTGAAGTGAACCGAAATCCCATAAGCGCTGGGCAACAGATTAAAAACTCGCTCTCTAGCATTGAATTGTGCTAACTTCCGCGATTGCGGCATCGCAGGTTATCACGGAAATATTTTGGTGAGTTTCCACGAGGAGCTTATGACAATCGCAGACGCAGCGAAGACGAGTATTGACGCAGTGGTAAGTGACTACGCTTTTCCAGACATTCACATTGGCGCCGATGAAAGCGAATCGCCGTGGGTTCCGTTCAAGGGAAATTGCGCCATCCGCCACCTGGCGTTCGACGTGCGAAGCAACATGTATGCCAACGTTTTGTGGGTGAAAGAGGGCGGCATGTTGGGCCGGCATCGCCACCGGGGGCGCGTGTTTGGGTATACCGTGGAAGGCAGTTGGCGCTATTTGGAGTATGACTGGGTCGCGCGTCCCGGCAGCTACGTACAGGAAAGTCCCGGCGCAACCCACACGTTGGTTTCAGACGAAGGGATGAAAACGATTTTCTGGCTCAACGGTTCACTCGAGTTCTATGACGATAACAACAGCCTGCTTGAGACACTGGATGTTTTTTGGTTCATCGATCACTATCTGACGTACTGCCGCGAGCACGGCATCCCGGTGAACAAGAAGCTCTTCGTTTGACTTGGAATTCGTTTGGATTGGAACACGACAAGAGTTAAGACGGTCTGTAACCGGTCGTTGGTGAATTCTCTTTCCGTCTACCTTCGTTCGAAACAACTGAGGTAGCCGCTACGGTGAAAGATCACGCCGGAACGGAATGCCAAAACAGAAAACCGTGCGATCGTTCGAGTCTGAAAATCGTTTGCTATGATGCAGCGGCATGAATTCCTCGAAGCGTTATGAGCGCACGCTGGTCGCAATTCTGTTCTTCACTTGGGGCACGGTCTTTCTCGATCGCATGTCGCCCCTCTATCTTGCACCGTATTTCGCTCCGGAATTCCACCTCAGCCACGCGCAGATCGGTACGCTGGCTTCGGTGTTGGCCATCACGTGGGCGGCGTCCACGTTTTTCTTTGGCGCGCTGTCGGATCGCGTGGGCCGCAAACGAGTGCTGATCCCGGCTGTATTTATTTTCTCGATCCTTTCCTGGATGACGGGACTGGCGCACAGCTTTCATCAACTGTTGTGGATTCGCGGTCTGATGGGCCTGGCGGAAGGACCAACGTGGTCGATCATGACAGCCTTGATCGAAGAATCGTCATCGGTGCAGAGGCGCGGGCGAAACATCGGATTTGTAGTGAGCGCTGCCGCCCTCGTAGGCCTGGCGGCAGCGCCTGTGCTGACCACGCAGGTGGCGGCGCGTTGGGGATGGCGTTCCGCATTTTTCCTTGCCGGCGTTCCTGGTTTCTTGATGGGAGCCTTGATCTGGAAATTTGTCAAAGAGCCGCCTCATGAAGAAACCGAGAGCCACGAAAAACCGACGTTGCGGGATTATGTTTCCCTCTTGCGTTTTCGCAACATGTGGCTCTGCTGTCTGGGAGCAACCGGTTTCATGTCCTGGCTGTTCGCGCTGAATGTGTTCGCGCCGCTCTACATCACAGAGGTCGCGCACCAGCCTGCGACTACAGCCGGCCTGTTGCTGGGAGCCACCGGGCTGGGCAGTTTTTTTCTCGGCTTTCTGTTGCCCTCACTCTCTGATCGAGTCGGCCGCAAGCCCGTTCTCTTGGTCTCAGCTGCCATGTCCGCCTTCATCCCTCTCGCGTTTTTGGTGCCGGTTTTTTACCTGTATCCGTTCCTGTTGGCGGCGATTGTATTCGTCACAAATTCTGGCCAGGGCATGGCGAGCCTTCTGATGGTGCTGGTTCCCACGGAGAGCGTTCCACCTCAGTTCCGCGCTACCTCCATCGGTCTCGCGACTTTGGTTGGCGAAATCTTTGGCGCTACGGCGGCTCCAATCGTTGTGGGCAACCTCGCGGAAAAATACGGCCTGTCGTTAAGCATGTGGATGGCGGCGCTTGGCAGCGCAGTCGTGTTCGTCGTCGCCCTGTTTCTTCGCCAGACAGATCAGCGTCCGGAATCGCACGAGGGCTTGCAACAGCTTTCTCAGTGAGCCCGGTCGGGCCAGATCTAAGAAGTTTGCTTAACGGACACCGTAACCGGCCCGGTATTTTGCATCATACCCATTTGGTATGACCATCGTACCAAAGATGTATTGGACAGTTTTTTCCTTTCAAACGATGCTCACCATCCATAGTGGCGTTCCGGTTTGGGCGTACTTCTGCCTAATCTCGGCTAACCGTTGTTGAGGATAGGCCGGGAGTAGGTACACTGTGTATCTCGGAGACGCAAGTTGGCAGGCAACAGCGTAGCTCTTGGGCTACGCAGTTTTGCTTTGTGGAGTTGCCTGTTGTTACTCGTGATCACTTAGCCTAGCTTTGAAGAGGGAAAAGTCATGAGGCAGCGTTCCACGTTGAACGTTTGGTTGGTGATGTTAACGGCGGTTTGTCTGGTTCCTCACGCCTTCGGGCAGGCCACGCTTAGCTTCGCTCAGTTGAACGGCACTGTGCAGGATACCAGCGGTCGGATCGTCGTCGGAGCCTCGATCAGTGCGCGCAACCTCGGCACCAATCAAAGCTACGCAGCCACCACGAATAGCTCGGGCTACTACGTAGTTCCCAATCTCCCACCGGGCCAGTACGAGCTTACCGTGCAGGCTACGGGCTTTGGCAAGTCTGTGGAGACCGGCTTTACTTTGACGGTCGGCCAGACCGCGACCCTCGACGTAACCTTGAAAGTCGCAGGCGTCGGCGAATCGGTTACGGTAACCACTGAAGCGCCTCCGGTGGAAACCAGCCGCACCGAAATCAGCCAGGTGATCGATGCACCGCAGATTCAATCGCTTCCGGTAAACGGTCGG
Organism: uncultured Acidobacteriaceae bacterium; assembly: GCA_963808195.1. Lineage (GTDB taxonomy): Bacteria > Acidobacteriota > Terriglobia > Terriglobales > Acidobacteriaceae > Sulfotelmatobacter. The sequence goes on from CAWEEW010000001.1 coordinate 824,312, forward strand.
CAATTCGTGGATTTCGCGTTGCTCACGCCGGGTGTCGCGACCGGCAGAACCAGCATTCAATCCACCTTCACTGAGCCAGATATCACACGCATTTCCTTCGGAGGCATGCGGGACTTGAGCAATGCTGTCACTGTCGACGGCGCAGACTACATCGACGAAGGCACAGGTTCGCAGCGGGCCACTCCGTCGCAGGAAGCCGTGAGTGAATTTCGCGTAGTCAACAACAGCTTCGGCGCCGAGTACGGGCGTGCTCTGGGCGGAATCGTCAACGTGGTTACCAAGTCAGGCACCAACGACTTGCATGGTTCGTTATACGGCTACCTTGGCAACAAGGCTGCCAATTCGCGCTCTCTTCTGCAAACCGCACAATACGATCAGTATCGCCGCGGCCAGTTCGGCGGCACACTGGGCGGGCCCCTCCGAAAGGATAAGACTTTCTTCTTCGCCAATTATGAGGGCCAGAGGCTCGGAGAGTCGCCGACTTTTCCCAGTACGTTGATCGGTAATTTGGCTGTATTTGATGCGGCCAAAATTGCTGTGGGCCTGCCGCCCGAGGATCTGAACACTCTCAAGACGCTCGATAACGACAACGGGTTCGCCCGCTTCGACGAGCAAATCAACACGAACAACCGACTCACCATTCACTACGGAATTGTCGACGCTCGGGATAAGAACGTGCTGGTCGGAGATACGCTTGATGGTGGCGGAATCGGTGCGCCCAGCGATGGACACAATACCTTCCTGCGCGATCAATCATTAGTTGGCACTGTGAATACGCTGGTCAAACCCAATGTGGTGAATACGTTTCTCGTACAGTATGCGAGGCGCCACTATAACTTTCCCGCGACCACCGGCCAGCCGAATCTCGACTTGCCGAACGAGCTTTCATTCGGCCACAACTTCGGTACGTTCGACGCCCTTGATGAAAGCCGGCAACAGGTTTCCGACAGTATTGCCTGGATCAAAGGCACTCACTACCTCAAGGCAGGCGTCGACGCGAACTTCATCCAGAATTTCGTGATCTGGCCTGGCTTCACGCCCATGCGCATCGTCCTGCCAGGCGACAACTGCATGGTGGACTTCGCCAACTACGTTAATCCGACGGCCGATGTGCCCGCCGTACCCGGCCCGCCGTGTCCCACAGGAACGGCTCCGCCAAGCGGGCCGGGACCGAATCCAAACGATCCTCTCAACGGAGTACCCATCGTTTTCTGGGGAGCTCCGCTGGGCACTGGCCCGGTTGTCGCGGGCAGTTTACCTCCGGTGATTCCCACGAGTTTTCAAAATGCCTACGTCGATCCTCAGGACTTCGCCTTCAGCCTCAACCACAGCTATTTCGGACTGTACTTTCAGGACCAATGGCGGCTCAGCCCCAAACTAACCGTCAACTATGGCTTACGTTGGGATGAGGAACTTGGCCTATCGCAGATCGTGAATCCCGACCACCGCGGGTTCCAGCCACGTCTAGGGTTGGCATACTCCCCAGGCAAGCATACGGTGATTCGCGCCGGGTACGGAGTCTTCGACGATCACTACAACATGACGTTCTTCTTCGTCACCTACCCGCAACGCGAAGTCGTGATTCCAAACGCGGCGCAGCCTTGGGTAAGGCAAGGGAACTCAACAGCAACCTGGGCGCTGAACCAGCTCAGCTTCGATGCTCCCAACCCGGGTAACCCTTGCGCAGGGCCGGGTTCGGCTTGTCCTTTGCCCTATCCCGATGGATCAACCGTGCCGACGCCGTCGCAGGCGGCAAAAACTCTGCTCTTAACCGGCCAGACTCCACCCAACTTCAATACTGGCCCCGGTCCCGGCCAGGATCCAAACTTGCCACCAGGTGGCAGCTTTGTCACCAACAGCGGCGGCGGCATTGACCGCAACATGCGCCTGGCTTACTCCCAGCAGGCGAGTTTGCAGATCGATCAGGAGATCGGCAAAGGATTAGTTCTGAGTGTTGGTTATTTGTTCCTCCGCGCTCACAAGCAAATCCGTCCGGAGAACTTGAACGTTTGCCCCTCCGCCGGATTAGCCAATGACGCTACATTTTGTCCTCCTGCTGTCGCGATACCGGGCCCACCGATCACTCCGACTGGTCCTTTCCCCGGCAACAAGACATTCGACGGGAAGGATGCGTTTAGCGGAGTTTTGTACAACAACGCGGGCCTCATGTACTTCCTTGACGGTTCCGGAAACGCTGAATATGACGGCGGTACAATTTCCGTCACCGACAAGTTAGGACAGTATTTACGCTTCAATGCGAACTACACCTACTCACACACGCGAGACGACGGCACCTTCACGACTTTTGTAAGTACTCCGGAAGACCTCTACGACCGCGCGCTGGAGCGCGCCAATTCCGTGCAGGATATTCGCCATCGATTTGTCGGAAACTTTACCGCCGACACGCCACAGAGCAGCGTCCTGAGAAACTTTGAGTTCAGCATGATCGTGTCCCTGCAAACCCCACGGCCTTTCACGATGTTCGTCGGCAATGACATCAACGGCGACACTAACCCCGTGACTGACCGCGTGGGTTGGTCGCCGCGCAATGCTTACTATGGCGACCAATTTTATGATTTTGATCTTCGTGCGTCACGTTCCTTCAAGTTCGGCGAACATAAGCAACTTCTCTTAGCTTTCGATGCCTTTGATGTATTCAATCGCCAGAACATCAACGAGGTCACTTCGGTCTACGGCGGCGGGACACCGGATTTCTGCGGTGGCACCAACGCCCTCAACGGCCCTGTGCCCAAACACTACAACGATGCCGCTTCGCTCGCCATTCAGCGCGGGCAGGTAAGCTGTCCGGCAGAGATCACCTCGCTCGGTCCCGTGGCGACCGCCCCAGCGCCGAGTCGGTTGTTCGGTACGCCCAGAACTATGTTCAACCCGCGTCAACTGCAGGTTTCAGCTAAATGGACTTTCTAATCGGTGTTTCGTGTGGCAGGGTGGGAATCCGATGAACTTAGTTCAGTCCCTGTAACAGGTACAGTTCTGACAACTGGCGCAGCGTGTTGTAAGCAAAGTATTGCCCATCGGCCGTGGTGACGACGCGGGTGATACCGAACCCACCGGCAGGGTCATTCATTTGCAGCGTCTTCACCAGTTGCCGGCTCGCATTGTCCACACCAACGCGATAGATCGCCGCTGACATGCCATTGTAGGCAGCCACCAGCACTGCATTTCCGTCCGCCGTCACTTGAATCGGGATGTCTTTTTCCTGCCATCCTTTTATTGCGCGAGCCGGCGCTCCAGTTTCGAGTGGAAGAATTTCAGGAATATTTTTGTCGCCGCGTGCGATCAGAAACTTGCCACCGGGCGTGTCGAATGCGCGGACGCCTTCTGGCGTGAGCGGTTGCAATTTGCCCGTGTCCGGATCAAACAAAAAATCACGCGCCTGCTTTCCTGGTTCATTTGCCATGACCACCACTCGATGACTATCAGCTGCGAAGCCCTGCAATGCGATGTGCTCGATTCCCGGCATTTTCAATTCCGTGACTTCCCCTGCGCCGGAAGGAATGAGCCAGTAACGGGGCGGGTCGCTCGGAGTGAGCGCCAGCACCCATTTCTGATCCGGCGAAAGAGCGACAGCATAGCCTTCGCCCAGACGCACGGCGGCGGTGCCGTCTGTTTTGCGCAGGAAGATCACGCCCATGGACCCTCCTCCTTTTCCACCTTCATGAAACACCACTTGTTTGCCATCAGGAGACAGAGCAACAAGCACAGCGCGATCAAGCCACGTAAGCTCTCGATCTTGGTTCCCGGGGCCTCCAGAAAAAAATATCTTGCGCTCGCGATCGTCGATAGCAATGATGGCGGTGCCATCGGCTGCGACATCGTGCAGCGTCAAATCCCCCGGGGCGGCCGCCAGCAGACGGAACGTCCCTGACATGTTAACCGCCATTAACCTCCGCGCGATCGTGGTGGTCGCAGGATCCGCCGTAAACCAAACTTCATCATCCTTCGGCGACCAAGCCAGCCCATAGAGGCTGGCAAAGCTTCCGAAAGATTTCGCATTGCCGCCATCGGAATCGATGACGGTCACGGAGCCACGATCGTCGCCTCTGGCGCTGTGCTTACAAAACGCAATCCGCTTGCCATCGCGAGAAATTCGCGGATGACTGACCCAGCCAGGTACAACGATCTTATAAACCACCTTGCCCGCGGGATACTCGATGCGTTCCTCGTTGGCCACGGTGCGCACCACCAACAGGTTCGATCCGTCGGGCGACCAGTCTGACCATTCGACGTTCTCCAGCACCTCCCGCGGCGCTGTTCCGCCCGTGAGTGGCGTACGCCCCAACGTGCCCTGCGTGCCGAAGAATCCCGTAAGCGGCGTTGGCTTCAAAGAAACCGCAAGCTCGCCTTGCGACGAAATGCCCAGCAGATCGACCTGGCTCAATCCCAGGGGCCGCGATTCGATGGTGTCGGCACGCGTCGAGAACAACTCCGGAGCCAGCCCAGCCCACGCCGCATCGTAGACGACGGTCCGGCTGTCGGGCGAAAAGCGCGCGCTCACAATCGTTCCCTTGCGGAAGGTTAGCTGACGATACGTCACCTCCGAACTTGCCTTGCCTCTGTGACCGGCAAGGTAGCCTAGGCCGGCTGCGAATGCCACCAGCAACACAGCGATCAGCGGCTGGAAGCGGCGTGCGCGCTGCACCACGGTGGGCTGGGCAACCCTTCCCAGCGAAGACGAGCTCGAAGTGGGAGACAACGCCTCCAGAGCGAAGACAAGATCGCGAGCCGACTGAAAGCGCTGGTCGGGATTCTTTTCCAGGCAGTGGCGCACAATCCGATCCAGCGCCGGAGAGATGCTGCGGTTCAGTTCCGTGAGTTCTGGCAGGTCTTCCTTCAGGATTGCGGTCATCGTCTCCGCGGCCGTATCCCGCCGGAAGGCACGCTGGCCGCTGAGCATCTCGAACAGAATCGCGCCGAACACAAAAATGTCAGAACGATGATCGACCTCAATCCCGCGCACCTGCTCCGGCGACATATAGCCCGCGGTGCCAAGAACCTGTCCGGCCTCGGTCAGTGAAATGTCCGCTGAGGTCAGAGTCTGCACATTGTTGGTCGCCCCGGACCCGCCTCGCGCCATCTTGGCCAAACCGAAATCCAGAATCTTGATTCGTCCGTCTCTCGTGAGGAAAATGTTCTCGGGCTTCAGGTCGCGGTGGATAATTCCTTTGTCGTAAGCTGCGGCCAATCCCTGGCCAATCTGTATCGCGATTTCAATGGCCTTCCGAGGCGACAAAACTCCGCCCTGCAGGCGCTCGCGCAGAGTCTCACCCTCCAACAGTTCGCACACCATGTACGGAATTCCATCATGGGTTCCGATGTCATGTACCGCCAGGATGTTGGGGTGGTTGAGAGCCGCAACGGAGCGCGCCTCCCGCTCGAACCGCTCTAAGCGATCTTTGTCGAGCGAGAACGACGAGGGAAGGACCTTGATGGCGACGATGCGGTCGAGGCGGCTGTCTCGCGCGCGATACACCTCACCCATACCTCCCGCACCCAATTGCGACTGGATTTCATAAGGGCCGAGTCTGGTGCCAGCGGTGAGAGCCATCCGTGGCCGCAATTATAGACCACACCGCGCATTCCCGGGGGCATTCAACGGCTTCACGCATTCGCGAACAGATTTATTTTTCGTGTCGACCAAGGCTCGCAGCTTACTGGCGACTGAACATTTTCTCGGCAGCAGGATCACAAAAACGTCGCTTTGGATCCGCCACGAACACCCGTGTCCATAGCGGCCTCGACGAGGATACGAACGCGGGCCTCAGTGTTGCGTGCTAACCACACGGATGTAAAGGTGCAAAGCGTTAAACATCTACCTCAGGCCGTTAGCGACCAGAAACGGGCTGCGCATGGGCAGGATGTAGAGCAACTGTTGTCTGAGTGAGCGGATGGGCTTGTACCCAAAGGCTGCAACTGATTGAAAGGAATTGGTTGCGGGGGGTGGATTTGAACCACCGACCTTTGGGTTATGAGCCCAACGAGCTACCAGACTGCTCCACCCCGCACTTCAATCATAAACAATGCTCCTTACATCGTCAAACTTCGGTGAATAGTTGCGTTGGATCACTGCACGCACCGCGCTTGCGGTTTCATCGATTTCGATTCTCTCGCCGGCGGCGATCCATCGCTTCCGGCGCTGAACTCTGCTTCGATAGAAATTGCTGTCGCCAAGATGATGCTTCGCATCCAACTTCGGTTACCCAGCATCGGAACAAGCGCCAAGGTATGCGAATTAACAATCGAGATAACGAAATCGCGAGGAGAAAATTAATTATGGCTAAGAAGGATCTCAATGGAAAGGGGCCTGCGTCGAGCCGGGTAAAAGTAACGGCACAGCCGCACCTTCACCAGCGCTCTCCAGAAATTCAGGCGTATGGAACCGTGTCTCATCTGTTGCCTCTCGAACTGGAAGAGCCGGTTCGTTTGGAGATGACCGAACAACTCAATCTGTTGCTTGCCGACACCATGACTCTGCGCGATCTCTACAAAAAATCGCATTGGCAAGTCGCGGGACCAACTTTCTATCAGCTGCACCTCTTGTTCGACAAACACTACGGAGAGCAATCGGAGATCGTGGATACTATCGCAGAACGAATCCAGTTGCTTGGTGGCGTATCGATTGCCATGGCTGCCGATGTTGCCGAAACCACGCGCATCGAGCGTCCACCGCGGGGCAGGGAAGAGGTTCCGGTGCAGATTTCCCGTCTGCTGGATGCGCACCAGATCATCATCGGTCACTGTCGAGAACTGGCTGAGCGCGCCGATAAATTGGGCGACCTTGGCACGAACGATCTCGTGGTGAGCGATGTGCTGCGCGCCAATGAGTTGCAAGTATGGTTTCTAAGCGAGCACTTGGTGAATGTGCCGCTTGTTCATGCAGAGGATACTCGTCTGCGCGACGCCAGTTAGTTTTTTCTGTAAACCAACAGAGCAGGCTCTCAAGGAGCCTGCTCGTGGTTTATTTACCTTATTATTTCCGAGTCCCGCCCGCCTTCATGTTGTCGTGATCGTAATACTCATAGGCCGACATTGGCTTCTCGCCACCCTTTTTCCAGGTCCGCGAATCTTCCGGCAGCTTGCCAAGCACGCACGCCATTTCGCGGATGTGCATCGCCACCGTTCCGCAGCATGCTCCGATAAAGTTGATCCCAATGTCGCGTGCCTGCGCCGCATACTCTCCCATTTCTTTCCGCGTAAGCTGCAACGGATCTAATGCGTAAGGAAACTCTGGGAGACTCGTGAAATCGGGTTTCTCTTTCGGAGTGCGATAGGCGACCGGTTGGCAAGCCAAATATCCCGAAACCGCTTTACGCATCTCTTCCATCGGACCCAGAGTGTGCTGCGGTGGCCGCAAACAATTCATCCCCACGATGTCGGCCCCGGCGTCAAAGAGCGCTTTGGCCGCGTCGGCTGCGCTTTTGCCCTCGGCGGTTTCATCTTTATTCTCAAAACAGATGGTGACCATGGTGGGCAAACCGGTCTTCTTCGCACGCTCAACCGCAATGAGCGCTTCGCCCAGCCATGAAAAAGTCTCGCCGATGAGGAAGTCGACGCCCTCCTCAATCTGTACGGCCAACTGCTCATCGAATGTTTCTCGTACCCGGTCGGCCGCCGCTGCGCTTCCGGGCTCGTACATCCACGTCAGACTCAAGTTTCCCGCCACCAGGCAACGATCGCCTGCAACCTCGCGCGCAATACGAACCGCCGTTCGATTCAAGTCTTCCAGTCGATTTTCGAGTCCGACGGTCGCCAGCTTGTCGCGACTGGCGTAGAACGTGAGCGCTTGTAGAACTTCCGACCCGGCTTCGCGAAACTCCACGTGCAGTTCCCGTAGAGCTTCGGGATGCGTCAGCACAACCTCAGGAGTGAATGGACCTGCGCGCACCCACCCGCGCTTCTCAAGTTCCAACAAGTACCCTCCGTCCCCAAGCACCGGACCTTCTTTCAGCCGCTCTAGGATTCCTTTCTTTTTCATGCCTGCTCCTTAACTTGTCGAAATCGAACATTTGACATCGAATCTATGCCGCCGATTTGAAACTGCCCTTCTTCCAGTCCCGCAGAGCTTGCAGCGCCGCGTTGCGCCCCGGCGCGCCAGTAACACCGCCTCCGGGATGCGCTCCCGCGCCACACAGATATAACCCGCGAATCGGCGTTCGATACTGCGCCCATCCCGCCACCGGGCGCATAAAGAAAAGTTGCTCCAGCCGCAAATCTCCGTGAAAAATATTGCCCTCGGTCAATCCGTAAGTCCGTTCCAGGTCGAGCGGCGTTAGCACCTGCCGGGCAATAATTGCGTTCGGCACATTGGGCGCATACTCGGCAATTTTTTTCACCACGCGATCACCTAACAGTTCGCGCTTCTCGTCCCAATTCCCTTCACGCAGTTTGTATGGTACATATTGCACAAAGCAGGTCAGGATATGCTTGCCCGGCGGCGTCAGCGACGGATCGGCATTCGACGAAACAACACAGTCCACCCACAGCTCTTCGGGGATCTCTCCAAATTTCGTGATGTCATAGCAGCGTTCCGCGAACTCGAGCGACGGAACCAGCGTATAGAAGGTGCGCTCCAAGGGAGTGGCTTGCGGCGAGGTTCCCGTGAATCGTGGCTCTTCTGACAACACCAGATTGACTTTCGCGCACGGTCCGTCCATCTTGATGCCGCGTACGGCAAACAGAAAATCCTCCGGAAGCTCGCGCGCTGCAACCATTTTCAAGAATGTCCGCTTGGGATCGGCGTTCGAAAGAATCATTCGCCCACGAATTTCGGTTCCATCTTCCAGCACGACGCTGCGTGCGCGCCGACTACGCACCTCGATCTGCGCCACCGGAGCCGAGGTTCGAACCTCAACTCCCAGCTTCTTTCCCGCGTCGGCAAGCGCTTGCGTGATCGATCCCATGCCGCCCATCACGTGCCCGGAGAAACCCTGCAGTTCATGCTCGCCGCCGCTTAACAAGTGAAATAAGAGTCCAATTGCCGTCCCCGGCTGGTACGGTCCGCCATGCTTTCCGTATACATTGTTTGCCAGGAACAGCGTCTTCATTTTTTCGGATTCGTAATTACAATCAAGAAACTCACCAAGACTTCCGGTTAGAAATGAAATCAGTTGGGCAATCTCGCTGCTGGAGATCCCGCGGAACCGCTTCCCCACGCGAAACAGATCGCTCCAGCCGCCCACCGACGATGTATTGAGTTCAGGCGGAGGTTCCATAAAAAATGGCTGAAGGTATCGCGCCAACTTTTTCAGTTGATCGTCAACCTCAACGAAGCGTTTTGCGTCTTTCGGCGAGAGCTTTTCGAACTCCGCTTTAGCACGCTCGCGATCGACCCACCATGGGAGCACTTGGCCATCAGGGAAGGGAACTTGAATCGCCGGATCGCAAGGAATCATGCGAAGGCCATGGTCTGCCAGCTTCAGATCACTGATCACCTCAGGGCGCAGCATGCTGGCGATATAAGAAGTCGTCGAAGCCCGGCAACCGGGGGCGATCTCCTCCGTGACACAACATCCGCCGACAATTTCGCGACGCTCCAGCACAAGCGTAGAAAGACCGGCACGCGCCAGATAAGCTGCGGCGGTCAGTCCGTTGTGGCCGCCGCCTACGACAATGGCGTCATAGATAGGATTGGAAACGATAGGATCGAAACTGGCTTCTCAAAATTGACTTAAAGTCACAAGATACATCTTTGGACATTTTACAGTACTGCAATACGCCGTAAAAATGAAGTTGATTATTAGAATCGTCTTCGATATGCTTTCGTGACTTGGAGTCATTCATGACCGGCATCGCCAGCAATCCCGTTATTCCGCCTCTCTACATCCGTCAACGCGTCGCCCGCCCTAGATCCGAGGCCAAGCGATCGCGCATCATCGAAACCGCCATGCACCATTTCGCGGAGAGCGGTTACCACTCCGCTCGTGTCGGCGACATCGCCGCCGCGCTGGGTATTGCCAAGGGTTCGATCTTCCAGCATTTCGGAAGTAAGGATGGGCTTTTTTTCGAAGTTTACAAACGCGCCGTGCGATCTTTTTCCAAATATCTGGATGCGCCGGCAGACGTGCGCGCCGAGGGCTTCTTCAGTATTCTCCACTATTGGCTGATTCGCACCGAGCACATGCTGCACGAAGACTGGATCCCGTATCGCATTGCGTTGCTCGGCAACTACGGCACCGATCTCACCTTGAAGCGCGAAATCAATCGCTTCCTCATGGCCGAGGATCCGTACGGAACTGTGATGTTCGTGCGCTTCGGTCTTGAGCGCGCTGAGTTGCGTCAAGATATGGACGTGGAAATGATTGTCTCTATTCTGGATTGGACTATGGAACGATTTCAGGATGCTTTGCTTACGGCGGAACTCGATCCTGGCCTTTTCCGCAAACGAGGGGAGATGCCGGAAAAGAAAGAGGCTCGTATTCAGCAGTTTCTCGCAGTTCTGCAGCGAGCAGTCGGCGCGGAGTCGGCCCCTGCCGCTCGCAGTCGCCACGAACTGCGGAAGGTGGCCGCTTCCAGTTCCGGTGTGAAACTGAAAGCGTTATAGCGCACCGAAGCGTACCCACAAATTCAAAACATCCGTCGAACTTTTAACCGGAGACTCGCAGACAATGCAATCCTCGATCGACCAAATTCTATCTAGTTACGATGATCGCGCGCCTCTTGCCCAGGCTTCTACGATTCCGGGATCCTGGTATACCGATTCGCGCATCGCGGTATTGGAACGCCTCAACGTATTTAGCAAGACTTGGCAGCTCGTCGCGCGCACGGATCAGGTAGAAACGCAGGGCCAGTTCATTAGCACTACCGTCGCCGGAGAACCTGTAGTTATCGTCCGCGGCAACGACAACGTGTTGCGGGCCTTCTACAACGTTTGCAGCCATCACGCGGCTGCCGTCGTAACTCAACCCTGCGGGAGCGCCACTCTTTTGCATTGCCCGTATCACGGATGGAACTACGGCCTCGACGGATGCCTAAAGGGCATGCCGGAGTTCGAAGGAGTTGAGAATTTCGATCGTGCTGAAAAAGGCCTCGTTCCTATCCGAGTGGAAACCTGGGAGTGCTTCGTTTTCGTTAACCTGGACGATGACGCCTCACCTCTCGCCGACTTTCTCGGCGGCCTGGTCAAGCGCGTCGCTCCTCTCGGCATCGGCAAACTTCACTACTTTGACCGGCGAACCTACAACATCCATTGCAACTGGAAAGTGTTTGTCGATAATTTTCTCGACGGCGGTTACCACGTCCCCCATCTGCACAAAGGTCTGAACTCGGTTCTTGATTACAAGCAGTACACCATCGAGAACGAAGACCGATACTGCCTGCAGTCGAGCCCAATGGTCGCCTCCGACGAAGACGCCTCTACCGGCGCAACGCGTAAAGGCGATCGCGCATGGTATTTCTGGCAGCATCCTAACCTGATGATCAACTGCTACGAGGGATACATGGACACGAATCTGGTGATCCCGGTCGATGTCGACCACTGCACGGTGATCTTCGATTTTTACTTTGGCGATATCAGCGAAGCTCATCGCGAATATAACGAGCAGTCAGTGAACGTCGGCAATCGCGTGCAAGAAGAAGATCTGGGCATTTGCGAAGACGTGCAGCGAGGCCTCAAGTCCCGCGCCTATCGCGCCGGGCGTCTCTCGGTTCGCCGCGAGGCAGGGGAACAATTGTTTCACCGGTTGCTGGCCGCCGATCTCAAACGTGGATTAGCGCCAACGACCCTTGCCGCAGACTAGATGCTGAGCTGTTTTAGCGACGAAGACTAATGATCAAGAGAAATGTATCGGTTACTGCCATTGTCCTGAATTGTCTTTTCATTTTCGGCCTGTGCGGTCTGGTTTCTAACGCCGATGCGCAAGTCACCGCCATCTACGCCGGCAAACTGATCGATCCCGATTCGGGCGCCGTTCTTGCCAGCCAAACCATTATCATTCGCGATGGCAAGATCGAATCCGTTGGCAACAATGTGGCAATTCCGTCGAATGCCATAGTTATCGACCTCAGCAAAATGACCGTGCTTCCCGGTCTCATCGATTGCCATACTCATCTTGCCGATGGTGCGCACGACACGGAACCCATGGATCAGTTCAAGAAGACGGCTGCGCGAATTGCGCTGGAGTCCGTCCCTAATGCCCGCGCAATGCTTGAATCCGGATTTACTTCGGCGCGCGACGTAGGCACATATCGCGCTCTCGGGGACATTGCCCTTCGTGACGCCATCCAGCGTGGCGATATCGTTGGCCCGCACATGTTTGTGGCAGGCGCGTACGTCACCATCTCCGGCGGAGCCGGCGCAGCCACTGGACTCGCTCCTGACATCTTGCTGCCTTGGGATTTGCACTACGGAGAGGCCAACGGACCGTGGGAAGTGCGCAAAGTCATTCGTCAGCTCGCGAACGACGGCGCCGATCACATCAAGATTCTTTCCAGTGGCGCAGTGCTCACGCATGGCAGCAATCCAAACTCGCAGGAATTCACTCCGGAAGAATTGCACGCCGCGGTCGATGAAGCCAGTCATTTCGGCCTGCGCGTAGAAGCGCACGCGCACTCGCCCGAAGGTATTAAGAACGCGATCCGCGCTGGCGTCGCCTCCGTGGAGCATGCCACCATGATTGACGACGAAGGCATCGCTCTTGCCAAACAGCACGGCACCTATCTCGATATGGATATCTACGACGAGGAGTGCATTCAAGAAGCCGGGAAAAACGGAAGCATGCCCAAGGACTTCCTGGAGCACGACGCCAAGCTTGGTCAGATCCAGCGCGACAACTTTCGCAAAGCGGTTACCGCTGGAGTGAAAATGTCGTTCGGCACCGACGCTGGGGTTTGCGCTTACGGCACCAGCGGCAAGCAATTCGCCTTCATGGTGAAATACGGAATGATTCCCATGCAGGCAATTCAGGCCGCAACCAGCAACGCCGCTGAACTGCTGGGCCATTCCAGCGAGATCGGATCGATCAAGCCGGGAAAGTTTGCGGACATCATCGCCGTAACGGGCGATCCCCTCACCGACATTCGCCTGTTGGAAAATGTTCAGTTCGTCATGAAAGACGGCAGGATCTACAAACAATAACGACTTTCACACGGAAGAAGACCTGTTCACGCACGGACCAGTAAGAGCACGACGTTCAGAGCTGGAAAAAAACTCGAATTTGTTCTTGATTTTGGGTGGCTCAGCGCTGCGATAAATGGCTTGCCTTCGACTTCGGCTTTAGCCGCTGAGGCGAGCTGTCTCCGATCCCTCACTGATGATCTCTCACAATCGTCTCCTGCCAGGTCTTTGACTTTATCAAGGTGCCATCTTTCAGCAGCTCGCGCGTGTATTTGTAATAAAAATTCTTCTGATCTGTGGTCACCAGCAAATGCCCGCGCCAAGTCAACGTGCGGCCCTTAAGTGCAAACACAGTCTCGGCCTCGCCTTGCACAGAACTCGTCTCGGGATGTGCATCATCCGCATCGTAGGTCAGGTTTTCATAGTCACTCTCCGTTCCCCACGGATATGTCGCGCCCTCTTTTCCCTTCCAGTGCACGGTCGTCTTATGTCGAGCTTCATCGCGCTCCACCGTCCACTCACCCGGCCATGGAAATCCTTCCGCCTTGACGTCGGCTCGTTGTTCGGAGGGCTCAGGCGGAGAAAAAGCAGGCGGAAGAGTCCCGTGCTCAGGCACAATCGGTAATACGATTCGTGAACCGCCGGTCCCGCCAAGTTCTAATGAAGTCGTCATGGGGTAGGGCGTTGGCAAAATCATCGGCCACAAGGCATTCGAGATTGCTACGCGAATGCGATGGCCTTTGGGAAAGACCCACGAAGTCAAATGCATTTCGATGTCGAGTGCGTAGACTTTGCCCGGTTCCAGATCGCGTGGTTCGATCATCGAATCGCGCTGCGCGCCGTTAATCGCGGCCCCTGTAATTTGTGTGACCGTTCCGTCCGGCGCCACATCGGAGAGCCTCGCAACCCAATCGGCCAGCGGCGCGGATGCCGAGGCTCGCAACAACGCGTGCGGGCGCCCCAAGATCGCGAGATCCTCCGGCAATGGCGCGGAATCATAAACCAGACTAAACGCGTCCACCGGCCGCACATCGCTCAGCAACTCGCCCCACCAGAATCCCGCCTCCACACCAATCGACGGCACGTACTTCAGCTGATGCTTGTCAGGCTGCGCCGCCGTCTGCGCCAATGTGTGATTTGGCTGCAGAAACAAAGTTGAAGGTTGCACATCTTTCGGCGGCCACACATCCTCGTGTCGCCATTCTCCGGGAACGGTTTCGAGGCTCGGTTCCGGCGGATGCCAATGCTGCATATAGATGACCAGCCGAGGATCGCGCTCCACGCCTGTGTCGCGCCCTTTCAGCCAGTGATCGAACCAGCGCACCGCCTCGTTGCGCCACTCGATTTGCGGACCTGGCACGGCATCGTTCGGAAATGTGTGGTTCCACGGTCCGACAATTGCCTTCACCGGCCCGCTTGACTGCATCAGCATGTCGGTCACATTGTCACGGTATCCATCGAGCAATCCGCCAATCAGAAAACTTGGAATCGTGATCTCCTTCAACGGACGCACCCGGTCGCGCCAGAACGGCCCATCACGCTGATGCCTCAAATAAAGCAGGGACCATGGCGGTGTGTCGAAGCGTGGTCCTAAAATTTTTTCGTCAAGGGTATAGTCCGGAGCTCCTGTCCATCCTTCCGCCATATCCATGTTGAGTTCGAATTCATCAATATGCGCAATGCCATCGATATAGTGCACGTCATCGTGGAACAACTCCGCTGTCGCGCATGTCGCCAGAATCGCCTTCAACCCTGGCGCATGCCGCATGGCCATCTGAAGAGCAGTGAACCCTCCCCAGGAAATGCCGAACATTCCTACGTTTCCATTCGACCAGGGCTGATGCGCCAGCCACGCAATTATCTGCTCTCCATCCAGTTGTTCCTGCTCGGAATATTCCCGCTCCGGTGGTACGTCTTCGCTCGCGCCAAATCCACGAATATCGACGCGCACACTCACATACCCCGCACCGCGCAAAATATGCGTGCTTCGGATAATCGCTGGCCGCCGTGCCATCATCTTTGCGATAAGGCAAGTACTCCAGCAGGGCAGGGAATGTTTCACCAGGCTTTGCCCCGTCCGGCACGTAGAGTGTCGCGGCCAGTCGAACGCCATCTTTCATTGGAATCCACGCCTCTTCCATGCGCACTCCGTATGCAGGAGCCGAAGGTGGCTCGCTCGCGGAGACACTCGTAGATACAAAGGAGAAGATAGAAACGAACAGACCGATGACAGAAACGTCGAATCTCCAACGACGCGCGGGTCCGATCAACGCACTCTCCTGAACTATGTTTTAAAAAAAACGACACGAAAAGATGACTAAGCCAGAAGCTAGCAGCCAGTAGCCGCCTGAAATTATTCTTGCGGCGTCCCTTGTTCCCGTCGCATGGCGCGCAGGTCAATTCCCAACTGTTCCGCCTTCTTGTAAAGATGACTCCGCTCGAGCCCCAGCGATTTTGCCGCCATGCTCACGTTCGAATGGTTGCGCTTTAGCTCCGCCAAGATTTCCTCGCGCTCAAAACCATCCACCCGATCGGCCAGCGTTCCTGAAGAAAAGCCAGGAGAATTTGTAACTCGATCCCCACCGATTCGCGGCATGGCACTTTCCACAGTCGCAAGATCCACCTGGCCCTCGGTTGCAAGCAGCATCAATCGCTCGACGATGTTTCGTAATTCACGCACATTCCCCGGCCAACGATGCGACTGCAACACGGCGATCACCTCGGGAGTGAAAGGAACCAACTTCCACCCATTCTGCGCGCTCACCTGCGCCGCGAAGTGCGAGACCAGCGCTGGGATATCCTCTCGCCGCTCACGTAGCGGCGGAAGGAACAGCGGAAAGACATAAATACGATGAAACAAATCCTGACGAAATTTCTCTTCGCGTACACGCGCTTCCAGATCGCGATGTGTCGCCACTACCACTCGCACGTCCACGCTCACGGGCTTGTCGCCGCCGAGGCGCTCAACTTCCCCTTCCTCCAGCACTCGCAGCAGTTTCGCTTGCATCGCCAGAGGCATATCGCCAATCTCATCGAGAAATATCGTGCCATGATTCGCTTGCTCAAATTTTCCAATATGCCTTCCCGCGGCTCCAGTGAACGAGCCTTTTTCGTGCCCGAAAAGTTCCGACTCGATCAACTCCGCCGGAACGGCCGCACAATTCAGCGTTACAAACGCGCCTGCGGCACGCGTACTGCGCTCGTGAATCGTCCTCGCCACCAGTTCTTTTCCTGTGCCTGTTTCTCCCAGAATGCAGACCCGCGTTTCGCTCGCCGCGACCCGCTCCACTTGCGCCATCACGCGCTGCATTGTAGCGCCCTGCCATACTATCTCGTGCCTGCCTAGTCGCTGCTTGAGTTGCCGGTTTTCGCTTTCCAGCCGCTGCAGCTTTAGCGCGTTTTCAACCGTCAGCAAAAGTTTTTCGGTGGAGATCGGCTTCTCCAGAAAATCCAAAGCGCCCAGCCGAGTGGCCCGCACCGCCATCTCGATGTCCGCCTGCCCTGACATCATGACAACGGGCGCTGTCACTCCTTGCGATTTCAACTCTTCGAGCAAGGCCATGCCACCTTTTCCGGGCATCACCATATCCGATAAGATCAGGTCGAAGTTCTGAGACTTGGCGAGATCCACCCCTTTTGTTGCGTTGTCGCACACGGTCGCGTCGTGCCCGGCGAGACGGAATGCCCGCGATAACGACGCAAGCGTGGTCGCTTCATCGTCCACAATCAACAGATGTGCTTTCGTCGGCAACCGTCCTCCCGATCTTTGATCCTTACAATTTAGCTTGCGTCTTTTGCCGCATCTTTAGTTACGCGGCAACTCGATCACAAACGTCGTGCCCTGGCCCGTCTGGCTGCGTACCCGAATTCTTCCACCGTGATCGCTCACCACGGACTGCGCGATGGCCAACCCCAGGCCAGTGCCGTTTTTCTTCTTCGTATAATAAGGAGTAAAGATTCGTTCGCACTCCTCGGCCGTCATCCCCAATCCGGTGTCTGTGACCTCGATCAGCACGTTATTCTCTTGGCGCGTGCGCAGCGTCAGCTCTCCGCCCTGTGGCATCGCGTCGATGGCGTTTAGCACAAGGTTCGATATGGCACGATGCAGCAAGTCCGCATCTGCCATCACCGGCTCAAGCTGCGGATCGAGCTGCAATTCGCAATTGATCTTCGCACGATCTGGCGCTTGCAGTTGCGCCTGAACCAGCTGAGCCACGCCACAAATCATGTCATTTACCTGTACCCGCGCGAATTGCGGCTGCGGCATGCGGGAAAATTCGCTGAACAGTTCGATGATTCCTTTAAGATTTGAAATCTCGGCCAACAAGGTTCGCGAACTCTCCTGGAACACTTCCTCGAACTGCTCCGGACTCAGTTGACGCGACCGCACCAAATTCTCCACGGTCAGCTGCAGCGGAAACAGCGGATTCTTGAGCTCGTGCGCCAGGCGCCGCGCCAGTTCGCGCCATGCAGCAACGCGCTCGGTCTGGACTAAACGTTCTTTTTGCCCGAGCAATTCCGTAGTCATTCGATTGAAAGAATCCGCCAGCTGCGACAGTTCATCCGTGCCAAGCACGTCTACCCGCACGTTCCAATTGCCTGCAGCTACCTCCTGGGCTGCGTGCGCCAATTGCTCCACGGGACGCGTCACCCGTGCCGCCGCCCAACTGCTGAGCAGAATCGCGATCGCAATTCCTCCGCCTCCCACCAGCAAGGCCGCCGACTGGATGCGCCGTTTCAGGTCGACATAATTTCTTCGCGAACTGCCGATCAGCAGAATTGCCAGAAGCGGCCGATGTTTAACATTCGCCGCGCTCGCTCCGACCAGCGGAATCGCGTGAAAGACCTCATCATCGATTTGATTCCCTGACCACGACACCACTGCCGTCATTTCCTGATCATATTGCCGCACCGCATCGACCAGCGGTTCTAACTTTTCCGGCGGATGTGCTTCTGCGCGAGATGCGGAAGGATCAATCAGCATTTCCGCCGAAAACCGGTCTCCACGATTCTGGTACAGCAAGGCTCGCATCCCCGGTGGCAAATCCAGTCCAAAAAGAAAATTCTTGTCCAGCCGCCTCCCGCCCGCCACGTAAACAGGATGCTCTCCCAAACGGGTCGCGCGCACCGCGAACAAACCCAGCGAGCTTCCGTCCTGCAATGGCTCCTGCTTTAGAAACGCTCCTTCTTGGCATACGGCAGCGAAATCGCCGAACGCTTCCTCGGGGTATCCAAACTTAGCCGGCCACTGCGCCGACGAAACGATCGTTCCATCGCTTTCCACGAACTCCAGAAAGTCAAGTTGATTGTTCTCCGCCGTCAGTTTGGCCAGCTCAAAATAAGGACCGGAATCCGCCGGCGTACGGTTCAACGCCAGTGCCATTCGGCTGATCGCGTCCGACCCGGAAATCGAATCGACTCGCCGGGCCACCTCCTCGCCCTGCTGATTGAACTCGCGCTTGAACTGCGCAACGAGCGCCGCAGTTCTTTCGTCATCGGTGCGGGCGAATGCTCGCCGTGTCACCTCCGAGACGATCAACGCCACGGTCGCCACCGACAGGAATACGGTCAGCGCGAACACGACCAGCAGTTTTCGGCGAAACATCATGGCTGTTCTTTTTTCATCCAGGAGTCATCGAGTCGCCAACTTCCGTCCGCACCAGGCCGCCAATCCCGCAGCATCGGTGACGACGCCCACTCCATCGGCAAATGAAACAGCGGAATGACACGCAGGCCTGCCAGCAGTTCCCGTTCCGCGCTGTACAAATCTCCCACCGTATCTCCACTTCGTTTCGGCATCGCCATGCCGAGAATGCTGGCCGCCTTCGACAACGCAATCCAAGGATCCGCCGTCTCCAACGGAATCCGCACCAGCAGTAAATCCGCCGTCGCTAATGCAGTCGGCTGCAACGCAAGCCCGGCATCCTTGGCATTGAGGGCGATACGTTCCACCAGCAACCGCGCAACCGAATCGTTCGCATCATATCCCACCGTCCAATTCGGCGCGGAGCGGACCTGTGCGCGTTCGCGGCGAGCTCTATCCAGATCGGCATCGCTTGAAAAGGTGAATCCGTACCCGCTCATCCAGTTCGGGAGGGTACTCGCCGCTGGTTGTCCCGTGCCCTGCAGCAATGCGCTTCGCATCGAATTTCGCTCCAGGCTGTCCGCGAGCGCATGGCGCAAGATTCTCTCATCGAGCGTTTGAGCATCGTTCGCGAACACCAGCGCCACTAGCTCCATCGGCTGCGAACTGCTCACCCGCCTGCCCTCCATCGTCGCTCGATGTCCTTGCTCCGGCGCAATCTCCACCAGATCCGCTTTGCCAGTCTCCAACTCAACCAGCTGCTCGTGAAGGTTGATCCCCATTTCTATTTCAAGCTTGTCCACAAAAGCTCGCCCGCGCCATTGGTCCTCCTCCGCAACCAACGTCAGTTTCTTGCCGGGCAGCCAATCCTCAATGTGGAACAGCCCAGTTCCGTTCAGCTTACTCCCGCCATTTCTTTTCACGATGCTGTTGCACGTCAGCGCAAGTTCCGCGGGCAAGTCAGGGTCAGCTTTGTCGCGTTCCACGATTACCGAATCACCCTCCGTGAAAACCTTCCATGATGGATTCGCCATTCTCAGCGAAGACGCGGCAATCTCCGCAGTTAGTGGCGCGCCGTCATGAAATCTGACGCCTCTGCGTAGACGGAATTGCCAACGCTGGTTTCCCAGCGCTGCCTGCCAGTCGGTTGCCAGTCCAGGATGGAGTCTTCCCCGATCGTCCAAGGTGACTAATGTTTCGAAAATAAGAGCCAGCAAGTTCCGCTGCGCAAAGGAATCGGACCGCGTCGCATCCGCCCCGCCAAGCAACGGATCGAGGGACAATGGCGCCTCCCGCATAGCAATGCGCAACGTTCCGCCGTATTGCGGACGCGTCTCGGCCTTGGCCGCCGGCATAAGCAGCATGCTACTGACTACAACCCACTGCCAGGCGAAACGCCTCATATTCTCCTGTCTCCCGGCTCCGGACAACAGCGATTGCGCTGCCGCCTTTCGCCTCCGCCCATAGCGCCGTGATCTTGCCAGAAAGATCCAAGGGCGAACTTGCCGGATTGAGTTCTCGATCCGTGATCTCGTAAGCCCGCACGGAGCCTGAGTCTTGTTCAAGGTTCCGGTCCCCCACGCTTGTTGCGAGCACTTGCCAGCCCGTTCCGCACATGGCTCTTACACTCGCCACGTCGCTGCCCAAGCCCAGTTTCGCAGCCTGGTCGGTCATGCCATCTACCAAATGAGTTTGGCCGTTCGTCCCCGCGAACAACCACAGCACATATTTGTCGCGGGGAACCGCGGCGGCGGAATAGAACTTCGCGACGGTTGTCAGTTTTCCAACTCCCGGCGTCAAAGCCCCGGTAAAGAAGTTTCGCGATGCGGAATAGAAGCCCCCAAGCGGCGGAATCGCCGCATCTGACGTGAGCGGCCACGGGTCATCGCTCTCACGGCAATTCAGCGCCAGCGGCAGACCAGTTGTGCTCCTGCAGAACACGCCGGGAAGATACACGTCCATTAAGTGATCCCTCGATCCAACCACGCGCCCGCGTAAATCGCGCGGCCACGGGCGCGCATGTGTGATCCCCAGAACCTGTTCCTGCTGCCACTTTCCGTTTTTCAAACGGTAGAGCGCGATCTTTTCACCATCGAGCACGGCGATCTGCTTCGGCGCGTTGTCTTCTTCAAGAACCAAAACATCCAGAATGCGATCCTCCTGTGCCCAGAGCGGAATCTTGCGAAGCGTAACCGGCATCGTTTCATGCTCAAATCCAGCCTGGTCCTTGCGAGGCATAGACACCATGACCACCGCAGATTCTCCCGCTCCCTGATGAATCTCCGCGACCCACACGTAGGATTGAGGATTCTCCGATAGTGTCACCGTCGCTGTCGCGGCCGACTGCTCCGGTGCCGCTGGACGCGCTCCCGCCGCTTGCAATTCCGCGCGCAACAAACTGCTGATCGCATCCAGATCTTTCTTGCTGAGAGACGATCGATTCTCTACCGTAACCGCCACGGCCCCAGGCCCCGTCACGGCGACAATCCTGCGGGCTAACTGTTGCGCGGGTACATTCCAGTCGCCTGCTGTAGTGCTTCTGACGACACCACAGATGAGGAAAACAATCAGCAGCTGCTCTAGCAAACGTAACCGAGGAAGGATCGTGTACTCCGTATGTTACCCGTCGCGATCGACATCGCCAGCAAAATGCCGATGGCCAGAGTTCTCGGCAGCGAGCACATAATCGTACTCACACCGCAGATGCGAACGACTCCCACTGACCACCGACCACTCACTCTTATCGCTGTTCAACCTGCCCGTTCTGATTCGCCACGCTCACGCTTCTTAGCACATCGTTGGCGAAGAAGAACTTTCCATCGGCCGGCACCATCATGATTTGCAGCTTATCCGAGAGCCGCTCCGCCACAATCTTATTAATCAGCAGAGGATTCTCCTTCAAAACCGCCGCCTCACCTTTCAACCGCTCTGCATCCGCCGCCGCCGTCACACGAATGCGTCCCGCCTCCGCTTCCGCCAGCAACGTCCTCCTCTCGCCTTCCGCTTTGCTGTCGATTACTTTCGCTTGGGCCTCCGCTTCCGCATTCTGGATGGTCGCTTCCTTCCGCGCCTGCGCCTCCAGACGGCTCTGTTCAATCTGCTTCTGCTTGAGCGGCAACGTATATTGCATTGCATCGGCCTCACCCTTGGCCTGCAGTACATGCACCTGCGCTTCGCCTTCCGCCTGCTTCACTTGCTGTACCTTCGTTGCCTCGGCCTCCAGTTCGGCGATTCGCACCTGTTTGCCCTTCAGCTCCGTCTCGATACCCATGCGGTCGTTCTCCTGCTCTTTCAACAACAGCTCCTCCAGCCCTTTCGCGTATTCCGGCGGCAATTGGATATCCCGCAGCATCACTTCTTTCACCACAATCCCATCCGCTGCCAGCTTTTGCGTGATAAGCCCTGCCGCGCGGTGGCGCACTTCTTCGCGCTTCGCCGAAAAAACATCCCGCACCGTATAGTTCGGCACAATCTCCCGCCAAACGCTGGCCACCGTCGGCGGTACAATTTCCTTTTCCACTGGACGTGGCAAATTCCCCTGGATGTAATCCAGCTTCTTCGGATCCAGCCGGTACCTCACCGTGATCGCCAGCCCCAGCGTCAGACCTTCCTTAGCCTGCACATCAAGAAGCTGAGCCTTCGCAGCAACGTTCGTAGCTGCGGTTTTTCCGTCTTCTGAAACTCCAGTCGTAAAAACTTGATCCCACGTATCGAACAACGCCACATCTTCCACCAGCGGTACCACCATGTGCGCCCCCGGATAAAGCGTCCCCGGCACCGTGCCGTTCATCTCGCTCACCCGCACGCCCGCCATCCCGCTCGGCACCACCACAATACTGAAAGCCACTAGCAGCGGTCCCCAGGCCAGCATCCCGAGCGCCAGCGAAGTTCGCCACCGTAGTGTCACCGGCACCGCGCCAACAGCTCCTCCCGGCGCCTGCAGCAATCGCCGATACAACAATTCGCGATAAAGATCGTAGGTAAGAATGCATATGGCCGCGATCATCATTCCCACGCCGCAAGTGATCAGCAAATACCTCAACGCCAGCATCGTCGTTCTCCTTTGCGCCTCAGCGCTTTTGCTCCGTTTTCAAAGCTGCCGCCTGCTGCGAAAAGAAAAGCCGGAACACCTGCCCGAAAATCACTTCCTCCGCCAGCAACGCTACCGCTATCGAAAAAATCAGGCCCGCCACCACCGCCATAAATGTGATCGCCATCTGCATAACGCCTCCCCTGTACCGCTTGCAGCACGCCAACCTACATCGCAGGACGAACACCAATCTTCATGGAATTGAAAACTAAGGATTTATGCGGTGCGGCCTAGGAGCGAAGGGTGGACATTCTAGGTCAGTGTGTCTGCCCCAACACACTTATCAAAGGATTTTCTCTGTGCCTCTGTGGTGAAAAACTCTTTCCCACGCCATTGACTTCCCATTTCCCCGCCGCTATCGTTGCCCGCATGAACGTCGTTAAAGCGACGCGCCAGTTCGAAGCTTGGCTCGCGCAACGCACTAACATTGATCGCAAAGATCTCGGCGTAAAGCACACCAACATGAAGGCCGATGTCTTCATGTTTCTCCGCGCCACTTACTACCGTTGGGCGCAAGTCTGGCCGCAGGTATGTCCCGATCTCGCGCAGGCCCCACGCGTGCTTGCCGTCGGCGATCTTCACGTGGAGAACTTCGGCACCTGGCGCGACGTCGAGGGCCGGCTCATCTGGGGAGTCAATGACTTCGATGAAGCATGGCCCATGGCCTACACCATCGACTTGGTGCGCCTTGCGGTCAGCGCCCATCTTGCCGCCGAGGCCGGACGTCTCCCCGTCAAACGCGCAGATATTTGCGACGCTATTCTCAAAGGCTATCGCGAAAGCCTCAACGAAAAAGGCCGACCGTTTGTCCTTGGTGAGCAACACACCTGGCTCCGCCTCATCGCTGAAGGCGAGCTGCGTGACCCGGTCCACTTCTGGAAGAGAATCGACGCACTTACGACTCTCAAAGCGCAAGCTCCCATTAGCGCCATCGATGCCATCGAACACCTCATGCCTGCGTCGGGCATCCCTTACCGTCTCGCGCACCGCGTGGCCGGGCTTGGCAGTCTCGGCCATGCCCGTTATGTTGCGATTGCCGATTTCCATGGCGGCCGCATCGCGCGTGAAGCCAAGGCTCTCGTGCCTTCCGCATCTTCGTGGGCTCAAGATCACAAAGGCCCCGCGGAAATCCTCTACCAGACCATCATTACCCGCGCCGTCCGCTGTCCCGATCCTTTCGTCCAGCTCCGCGGGCGCTGGATCGTTCGCCGCCTCGGGCCTCATTGCTCCCGCATCGAACTCGCTTCCTTGACCGCCCCCGATACCGAGCTTCGCTTGCTGCAAGCCATGGGGTGGGAAACCGCCAACGTTCATCTCGGCACGCCCTCCGCACGCAAACTCATCCTTCATCACATCGATAAGCAAAAAGCGAAGTGGTTGCACCACTCCGCGGAAGCCATGCTTCAAGCCGTTCGCGACGATTGGGATGTTTGGAAGAAGAAAAGCTACGTTTGAGTTCGAGAGTCTGGCAGCGTCATTCCGGCCAGCTGTAGTAAAGTAACCACGGGCCCTGTAGTTCCAGCCGTCGCCTTGGCGGCATACGACACTGAGGAGGACCGTTCCCATGTTCCGGACTGCTATTCTCGTCCTGTGCACTCTAGCTCTGGCCCTGAACGCTGCTTACGCCTCGGCGTCTACGACTCCTGGCCCCGATACTTTCAAAGTAGATTACTTCGCGAACGCGAATACCTCCAGCGCCCCGGATGCCACGGTGCACCTAACCAACCCCGGGACTAGCAGCAACATATGCGCCGCCATCTACGTTTTTGATCCCAATCAAGAGATCTCGGAGTGCTGCAGCTGCCTGCTCTCTCCCGACGGTCTGCGCACTCTTTCGGTAAATACAGATCTGACTGGCGACCCGTTAACGGGCGTCATGCTGACAAACGGCTCGATCAAAATAGTATCGACACCTCCGCTCGTCAACGGAGTCTGCCCAGCGCTCCCCACATCCTTATCTCCTCGGCCAGCAATTCGCGCTTGGGCAACCCACATTCAGAACGGCAACTTCGCGATCACCGAAACCCCATCCCAGGATGCGTCCCTCAGTTCCGCTGAAGAGCGCCGCATCGAGGGCGAGTGCTATGCCATTCAGCTTGATAGTGGCAGAGGAGGACAATGCACCTGCGGCACCGGCGACTAGTTCTCTCGCGCCCGATCGTGAAAAGCCACCTCAGCAAAAGCTGACCGGACTAACCCTGCAAGATTCTTCACTCGCGCCGAAAGCCTTGCTGCTAGCCAGTTTCGGCGGGTTAGTGCCTTTGGGTTAGCTCACCTGGAGTCTTGTACGATCCTCGATTCAGGGTAAAGTAACCAAGCGCCATATAGCCCGAGCTAATCTCCTCCCCAGCAGGGCGGCGTAAACCCGTAGGAGGAAGAATAATGCGTCACTTCGCTACAGTCGTAGTGTGTCTATTAGCTCTGGCCCTTTGTGCCGGATCGGCAGCGGCAGTCACCACCGCTCCGTCTCCCGACACTTTGAAAGTGGACTATTTTGCTAACGCCAACACCGCCGGCGCTCCCGATGGCACCGTGCGCCTCACCAACCCCGGAACCTTTGCACCGGTAAGCGGAACGTCAGGCGCGAACAGCAACATCTGCGCCGCGATCTTCGTGTTCGATCCTAGCCAAGAACTCACCGAGTGCTGCAGCTGCTTCCTGTCTCCCGATGGTCTGCGTACGCTTTCGGTTAACACGGACCTGACCGGCAATCCGCTGACCGGCGTCGTTCTTTCCACCGGCCTGATCAAGATTGTGTCGACTCCGACAGTGGGCGGCATCTGCCCGCTTCCGACTCGCTTGAACCCGACTCCGGCGATTCGCTCGTGGGGAACGCACATCCAGAACAGCAACTTCACGATCACTGAGACCGCTTCGCAAGATGCGACTCTCAGCGCCGCTGAAGTTAGCCGGCTGCAGACCCAGTGCTTCGCGATCCAGTTGGATGGCAGCAAGAAGGGTGTTTGCACCTGCGGCGTTGGCGACTAGTTGAGTTGAACCACCTTCGTGGCGGCCCTCCAAACCGGAGGCCACCCGCCCGACCAGACTCGCCAGGCAGCAAGTCCCCCTTGTTGCCTGGCGGTCAAAGTCTGGAGCTTCCCATCTCTCCTAAAATCATGTGGGGACAGCCGCCTCGGCTGTCCAGGCAGAGCCCTGTCCTGAGCTTGTCGAAGGGACTCAGTCTGCCTGCGTTACACTAGGTCGCCGCCATGTCGCGCGATCCGAGGGATCTTCTCACCCAACTCGAAGCCGCTAAGAATCGCTTCGATCCAGGCCACGCCGCCATCATTGCCAGATTTCTGGCCCAACTCTCGAAGTTCCAATTCACCGATCCTCATCAACTCATTCGCTTCCACGAGTGCCTGCTTTTTCTACGCGCCTTTCCGCATGCGCAGTCTCAGGTTTCCGCGGTCGAACATCTACTCGATACCTTCCATCGACGAATCGAAAATCTTCGTGACCTCAACGCCGATTTGTCGGCGTTCGACGACTTCGACACCTCTGGCATCGCCGGCACCACCATGCAGGATATTCTCTCCTTCGACGTCGCAAACTGGCTCGCGCGCCGCATTCCCAGCAATGTCGAAATTGCGTGGAACGACTATTGGGATGACTATCAGGCCGAACGCTCCCGCGGCAACACTTGGCCTCGCTTCATCCCGCTGCTTGAAGAGGACGCCGCCGTAGAAGCCAACATTCCATGGTCCAGTTGGATGGATGCTGCCCGCGGCCGCCACAACGCTCTGCGGTTCCTGCTCGACCGCTTCGAGCAACTCCCGCTTGCATCAGCCCAACGCGCCGAACTTTACGATTCGCTTCGTCTGCCCATTCGCTGGAGACTCGAAAACCTCAAGCTCTCTCGCACGCGCAACTGGGCGCGTCCTCGCCGCGTCTATTTTCATAACGCCCCGCTCATCCAGCGTAGCGAAGTTTCCCTCACCCGCGAACTCTCCCGGCCCGCGCCCAAACTCGAAAGGCTTTCTGTTACCGCGGGAGAATCCGTAATGCAAGCCATCCGCGAGATCATGGTCGTCCGCTACCGCGAACTGTATGGCACTACGCTGGGTGATCCCCGCTCCGTAGTCCGCGCCGACCTGGGCCGTGGCGTTGTCATGCACTTCTGGGGATTGCCGCCTGACCGCCGCCTTCCGCTCCGCGCCTACGTTGCCGGCTACACGCTCACGAATGGCGTGCCCATCAACTACATCGAAGCCATCGGCCTCTGCGAATGGATCGAAGTCGGCTTCAATACCTTCTACACCTATCGTCAGGGAGAAACCGCGTGGATCTACGCGCAGGCGCTCCGTTGTCTGCGCGCCTTAACTGGCGCAAAGTGTATTTCGATTTATCCCTACCAGATCGGCCAGAACAATGACGAAGCCATCGACTCCGGAGCTTTCTGGTTTTATCGCAAGCTGGGCTTCCGGCCGGGCCGTCGGGATTTGCAAAACTTGTGTGAGAAAGAAGAAGAAAAGATCGCCGCAAATCCAAAATATAGAACTCCACGGCGCATCCTGAAACGCCTGGCCGAAGCCCACATGTTCTACGATATTCCTGATGGGAACGGATTCGTATCAGGGTACGCCTTAAGGCGTGCCGTAAACGAGACACCCAGAAATAGCAAGCTCGGCGCTGTAGACGCGACACTCAGAAATAGCAAGCTCGGGAAGGGCACGACTTCCAGTCGTGCCATAGATGCCGCCAAATTCTCGCCGGCTTTAGCCGCTGAGGGCCCTTGGGACACCTTCTCTACCCGCACCCTAGGCCTACAAATCAACCGCCGCATGGCGCGCGACTTTGATGGAGACAGCCAGAAAATCCGTAGAGCTTCTACGGCCGCTGTAACCCGGGCCCTAAGAATCAACACGGACCGCTGCCCTCCAGACGAGCAACAATCTCTAGAAAACTGGGCGCTGCTCCTAGCTCTCATTCCAGACCTCGCCCGTTGGTCTCCAGAAGAAAAGCAAAACGTAATCAAAATCATCCGCGCCAAACCTGCCCGCAACGAAATGTCCTATCTTCGCCAAACCCAGCAACATGCGCGTTTGCGTGCGGAGCTCATCCGCCTCGGCTCAAAGTAAATTATTGATTCCGGATTTGTTGACGGCTGATTGAAACAGCGTCTGCATTATCCATGAGACTTTCCATTAATCAGCAATCGCCGAATCCGCTGTCGATGTGCCATGCTACAATCCCCGCGTCCGCTAACTCAATGCTGGGGACTTGATTCGACTAACTAGGTTCGCAGGGCCCGCAACATTTGCCCGAGTTAGACAGAATCTGCCTCCGTAACGGTCTCAAGAGGACGAATTTGAAAGGAGATTCCAATGCAAGTACTGCAGATTATCAACCAAGTGGGTCCCTTACCTTTGAAAGCGCAGTTTAACGCTCCACTGGATGGCCCCGCGCTGCTGGTCGTAACCAGCAGTCTGTGGTCGACGTCAGCAAATGTCTCTATGCAACTTTTTGTCTCTTTGGATGGAACTCAAATCGCCACCGGACAGATGTGGTCCAACGGAGCCAGCACCCACCGCGGGCTGCCGACTCTGTTTATAAATTGTAAACTGACTTATGGGCAACATACCCTTACGCTAACTTTGGGTGGGACGGGCGTAACTTCCGATCTGAACGATTTTTTCAACGCTTCCCTTTTGTACTGATCTGCTCGTACGTGGTTCGTAACGCGCCGGGTGCGATCTTTCGAGAGCGGAGATTTTATTTTGCGCGAGAACCTCGCGATCTGTCCTTGTCTTTCCGTTCTAGGAGAGACAAGGGTCAGGTCGTTTACGAGTGCCATAGTTTCCCGGCGCCACGCCCACTGCTGCTATTTCTTCGAGTCCTCCCGCGTATGCACGCTGCCTCATGATCCGGTAATGGGTCAGTTTAAAAAAGCAGTGTGCACTTCTCCCGCCGCCGTCATCCTGAGCGTAGCCGCTTTTCAGGCGGAGCGAAGAGCCTGCCCCGAGCGAAGTCGAAGGGATCTCCCGCTTGATCGGCCTGGCGCGCAAGCCAAATTGCACCACCACCGAATTCAAAACCCTAGGAAATTCAAAACCCTAGGAAATTCAAAACCCTAGGAAACCCAACATGGATGGCTCCTAGACGAAAACATCGGACCGTGAAGCATACAAAAAGAAACCAGAAAGCGCATCACATCCGCTTTCTGGGCCGCTAGTAGTAAAATGGCGCGGTGCTCCTGCGGCAAACGCGCCGACAACTAACGATCTTCGCGCAATGACCGATTTCCAATTTCCTCCAAGTCGAGGTTTCTGTTCATGTCAGATAGAGCGATAGCCGATCTTCAGGCCAGCAGCATCGATTCCATTCTTCAGGAGCAGCGCAGCTTCGAGCCGCCCGCCGAATTCAGCCGCCGTGCTCATATTCAAAGCCGCGATGAATACGAAGACCTCTACAACGAATCGATCGCCGAGCCCGACAAATTCTGGGGCCGCATCGCCGGTGAACTGCATTGGTTCAAGAAGTGGGACAAGGTCCTCGAATGGAATCTCCCGTGGGCGAAGTGGTTCGTCGGCGGCCAACTCAATCTCTCTTACAACTGTCTCGACCGCCACGTTAATTCGACGCGCAAGAACAAAGCTGCCATCATCTGGGAGAGCGAACCCGGAGAAATCCGCACCCTCACCTATCAGCAGCTTCATCGCGAGGTCCAAAAGTTCGCCAACGTTCTAAAGACACTCGGCGTAAAGAAGGGAGACCGAGTCGCCATCTACATGGGCATGACTCCCGAGCTGCCCGTCGCCATGCTGGCCTGCGCCCGCATCGGTGCTCCCCACACCGTGATCTTCGGCGGATTCGCCGCCCACGCCCTGATCGACCGCATCCACGACTGCGAGGCAACTGCCGTCATTACTCAGGATGGCTCCTACCGCCGCGGCGCCGAAGTCAAACTTTTTCCCGCCGTCGAAGAAGCGCTCAAGTCCTGTCCCAGCGTGAAGAATGTTGTCGTCTACAAGCGCACCGGAACGCCCATCAACCTGCAACCTGGCCGAGACCATTGGTGGCACGAACTCATGGCCACCGCCTCCGATGTTTGTCCGGCCGAGCCCCTCGACGCCGAGCACCCTCTCTATATCCTTTACACCTCCGGCACCACCGGCAAGCCGAAGGGCCTGGTCCACACCACCGGTGGATATTCCGTTGGCACGTACCTCACCACTAAGTGGGTTTTCGATCTCAAAGACGAAGACACCTACTGGTGCACCGCCGACATCGGATGGGTCACCGGCCACAGCTACATCGTTTACGGACCGTTGCAGAACGGCGCCACGACCCTCATGTACGAAGGCGCTCCCAACCATCCTGAGCCCGACCGCTTCTGGTCGATCATTCAGCGCCATCAAGTAAATATTTTCTATACCGCGCCGACCGCCATCCGCACCTTCATGAAGTGGGGCAGCGAATGGCCAAAGAAGCACAACATGTCGAGTCTGCGCCTCCTCGGCACTGTAGGCGAACCGATTAATCCCGAAGCCTGGATGTGGTATCGCGAAATCATCGGCGGCAACCGCTGTCCAATCACCGATACCTGGTGGCAAACCGAAACCGGCAACATCATGATCGCTCCGATTCCCGGCGCAATTGCGACCAAGCCCGGATCGGCCACCAAAGCCTTCCCCGGCGTTGCCGCAGAGATCATGACCATGGATGGCCAACCCGTCCCCCTCGGCTCCGGCGGATTCCTCGTCATCACAAAACCTTGGCCCGGCATGGCGCGCACCATCTACGGCGACCCCGACCGCTACGTAAAGCAATACTGGTCGCAGATTCCCGGCGTCTATTTCACCGGCGACGGCGCCCGCAGAGATAAAGATGGCTACTTCTGGATCATGGGCCGCGTCGACGACGTCCTCAACGTCAGCGGCCACCGCCTCAGCACCATGGAAATCGAGTCCGCCCTCGTAGCACACGAAGCAGTCGCCGAAGCCGCAGTGGTCGGCCGTCCCGACGAACTGAAAGGCCAAGCCATCTCCGCGTTTGTGACACTCGAGCAGGGCCGCAAGCCAACTCCCGAGTTGAAAGAAGAATTACGCAAGTGGGTCGCGAAGGAAATCGGATCTCTCGCTAAGCCCGACGACATCCGCTTCACCGACACCCTTCCCAAAACCCGCAGCGGCAAAATCATGCGCCGCCTGCTCCGCGAACTAGCCAGCAGCGGCGAAGTCAAAGGCGACATGACCACACTGGAAGATTTCGGCGTGATCGCGAAGTTGAAGGAGAGCGACGAAGTTTAAAATCTCCCCCTGTCATGCTGAGCGAAGCGGGATTGTCCGAAGGACAATACCACGCAGTCGAAGCATCGCTACCCACGTCCCCGAGGTGTGGGAGATGGGATTTTGACCATCCGTCGCTGTGACGGGTTAGTCCATTCTCTCCGAACAAATCTCAACTCTCGCGGCTGTCCCGTCCTTGTCCCTGCGTTCTTTTGCAGGGAACTTGACTTGGCGCCCTGCCCGTGAGGCTTGTGCCCTCTCGCTTTTTCCTTGTTCCACGGCAACCTGTTTTCTCCGGGCCTCATCAGATTCACGTCCGAATGAGAGCGGGATATGCTGCGTACTGCTACCCTTTGTTTGCTGTTTTGCCTTTCCGGGTTTTCTTTCGCTCAAACCCCCAACCAGATTATTTCCAGTTCGCCACATTCATCGCCGGTGCCGGTTGTTTATGTGGTCGATGGCTCGACGCTGACCACCTACAATGTCGATCCGCACACGCTGCAGGCTGCGGTAGTGGGGACGCTCACGCTGCCGGAGCCGACCTATCCAACTGTGGTGACTTCTCCGAACGGGCGATTCTTTTACTACAGTGCCTACCTGAACGACTCGCAGCAGGATCGCGAGCTATACATTTACGATACGAATGCGTCCGGAGTACCCGGTCCGACTCCCGTGCAGCAACTCAAGGCGACGCAGTCGTACGGCTTGGTGCCCGATCCCAGCGGCAAGTTTCTTTATTCGATAGCCGCGGGACCCACCTCACCGCAATTCGTAACTCCATACGCCATCGTGCGCAACTTGATAAACCCCGAGAACGGAAAACTCAGTTCTCCCGTCCCCGAGGCGAAGTATCAACTGGATTCAGATCCAAGCGGAAACGATTGCTCTCTATCTGTTTTGGGATTCAATACTGCCGGGACCGAGATGTACGACGGTATTTTTTGCTACGGACCGCACGCCAGCGCCACTATCACCTACAACCAACGCTCGGTCGATCCGCAGACCGGTGTCTTGGGACCAGATCAAGAAATCTATAGCTATAGTTCCTATGCCGCGAGCGAGTACGCCAGCGTTCAGTTTGAAGGCGAACTCATG
The DNA here is from genome assembly GCA_963808195.1 of uncultured Acidobacteriaceae bacterium. GTDB lineage: Bacteria > Acidobacteriota > Terriglobia > Terriglobales > Acidobacteriaceae > Sulfotelmatobacter. The sequence continues at coordinate 856,384 of CAWEEW010000001.1, forward strand.
TTCGCCTTCATTTCTTACTACAATCAGGGACCGAATGCGGACCTGGTTGATGTTTACCAACTGCCGAATGTGACCACGCCTCAGGTCAACTGCACCACATCCATGTTGGCAGGTTGCGGCGATTTCATTTTTGGGCTGGCGCATCCCTCGGGGAAATATGTTTTCCTCACCGATCCGACAGGCGTAACCGATATCGGCGCGGTCAATCTCAGCACGCAGCAGATCACGCAAACGAGTTCAATTCTCTATGAGGTGCAGCAGTTCAGCCCCGATGGAACGATTGCCTACGGCGTGAACGATGTGAATGGTGCGCTGGATGTTGAGATTTATGGCTTCAACGTGGGTACCGGCGCCGTCACGCAGGGCGGCACAATTAGCGTGCCCTCGGATTTGGATTCGTGGTTTGCAGCGGAAAGATATTAATTTGACGGCGCGGCTGCCCACCCTCCCCACTTCGGCTTTGTCATCCACCTCCGCTCTGTCATCCCGAGCGGAGCGTGAGCGTCCAAAGGACGGTCACGCGGAGTCGAGGGACCCCATCCCCGTCGATATCCAGCAGCGGCCCGTCAGGGAGTCCTCTGAGATCTCGCCACCTGACCCATCTTTCGCATCCTTTGCGAAACAGCCTACCCCGAACTTGAAGGGTGGGATTCCACAAATCTCACTCTCTTAGGATTTGAGTCACCGCTACTCCCATCACTCACATTCCAGCAACCTCCACGCCCCACGATATTCCTCAAACCGCTCCTCGCCATCCTTCCTACACCCAAACGGATAAAGATTGATATGCAGCCGTCCTCCCAGCGCCTCCACCGGAATCACATACCAAATCCTTTTCCCCCGCGGATGCCCCACTTCCCGCATCCTTTGCAAGAAAGCCCGCCCTGAGCCCGTCGAAGGAGCCTGTCCTGAGCCTGTCGAAGGATGCGTTCCCTGGATCACCACCGCCAGAAAGTCAATCTGATCCTTCGTATACGGCATATGCCTCTTGCTCGTCCTCCAGCATGCCCGCACCGCAAATCCCTTATGATGTCGCGCCCCACTCGCCTTCACCTGCACCCTCCACAATCGCCGCGCCGCATCCAGGATCACGTCATACCGCTCGTTATCTCCAAATGGCTTCGCCACCCCAAACCCTCTCTTCGCCGCGTCCAGCATGAACTGCATCTCCGCCATCGTTCCCCGATGCTTCGTATTATCCCGTCCCCCCGGCGTCCGCCCACTCGCACCCCGCCCGCCGCCCTTCCCACTTCTCCCCATAATTTGTTAACTCCCAGAGCGCTAGTAATCTGGACATTGATCAAACCAAACGAGACCGGAAAGGGCACGGGTTCTAGAGGTTGCGGAAAAACTCAATTCGCAGCGGCTTTGAAAGGGCGCGACTTCCAGTCGCGCCGCAAAGACCAATAAAATCAACCGCGGCTTCAGCCGCCAGATCGAACATTCCATCGGCGAAGGACTTTTTCCGCAACCTCTTCTACTCGTGCCTTTTGCGTGTGATCTACACATGCTGTGCATCAGCCCGCAAACAAAAATGGCGCAAGCCCGAGAGGCCTGCGCCATTGCTCTTACCCTTTGTTAGAACATCAAACCGCAGCGGATAAACTGGATATCGCCAGCCATATTCCTATCGAATGAATGACTTGCGAGGAAATAATCAACCAGAAGGCTAGAAAAAGCAAAAGGCGCAAGCCGGAAGGCCTGCGCCAATTTTCACTGTATATAACTATCGTACCACATCGACAGGGGTAAAAGTGACGTAGTTCCCGACTTTATTTCCCGAACAAAACCAATGCCTTACGCAAAAAAACTGATGCTCATGGTCTTGACAAGTTTTTGCAGAAACGCACACTCCCGCCCCCGTCATGCTGAGCGAAGTGGGATTGTCCGAAGGACAATCCCACCCAGCCGAAAGCCTGCCCTGAGCTTGCCGAAGCATCCCCGCTTCCGCCGCCCGCCCCGCTTCCGCTTTGTCATCCCGAGCGGAGCGTGAGCGTCCGAAGGACGGTCACGCGGAGTCGAGGGACCCCATGCCCGTCGATCCAGCAGCGGCCCGTCAGGGAGTCCTCTGAGATCTCCGGCCAGGCACCCCATCTTTCGCGTTCTTTGCGGTTCCACAAATCCCACCTTGCGAAGCATCTCCCGCGCGCATCGCGAATGCGAGAGGGCTCGAAGGCATCGTGCACTCCTGCTCGCCATGTCTTGCTGAGCGAAGTGGGATTTCCGAAGGACAATCCCACGCAGCCGAAAGCCTGCCCTGAGCTTACCGAAGGGCATCCCTACCCGCGTCCCCGAGGTGTGGGAGCAAAGATTTTGACTCTCCATCGGTCGTAATCGCAGCCCCGAAAGCCTGCCCTGAGCTTGTCGAAGGGGGGCGAAAGAATGCAGCCCACGGCGCAAGCCGTGGGTTGTCAGGATGAGAACGGAACCAGCCCCGCAGGGGCGAAAGAGAGGCGTGCTGAGTGTGTCACTTCCACGACTCGCGGCGTGCCATCGGAACTCGTCTGAACAAGGAGGACGGCATGAAGCCCCCGTGCGCAAAGGGTGTAACGATTCCCTTATTCTTCGGTAACTTTCTTTTGAAACTTATCCTGCTAACTTGAACTGAGGCACGCGCCTTCGACCGCATCGGTGTCGAAATCAATTTCTCTGCGAGGGACCATGAAGCGATTTGCAATCGTTGTTTCCATTTCTGCGTCATTCTTGTTAGCAGGGGCCGTATCTGCTGTTGCTCAGGACGAGCACCGGGAACGAGAAGAGGTGCGCAAAGAAGAACATCACGAAGCCCATGAAGAAAAGAGGCACGAGGCGCATGAAGAGCGACACGTAGCTCATGAGGAGCGCGTTGCACATGAAGAGAGGCGCGTGGAGCTTCGGCGAATTTCAGATGAACATTTTCGCGCGCACTTTGGACGTGAGCACTACTTTGCCGTTGGGCGCGTGTCTATGGTAGCGGGCCATCCGCACTTCGCGTATGGCGGCTACCGGTTCGAAATCGGACAGCCCTGGCCTGCTCGATGGGCATACACCGACCACTGCTATATCGATTTCGTCGGAGGCCAGTATTTTTTGTCTAATGTGAGGTACCCGGGAGTGCGGGTTGCGGTAACCTTAGTGCCTTGAAGAAAAGTTGACTCCGCCGGGTGGCCCATCCTTGCGTTTTGTGCAAGGGTGGGATTCCCGAATGCCAACGCCACAGGATTTTGTTTTGATCTCTTCATCTCTCCGGTTCGCGCTTCGAATAGGGTGAAGAAATGCCCACCGGTCTCAAGCGCAACTCCGGCCATCCCCAACGAAACCAATGCCTTACGCAAAAAACCTAATGCTCAGGGTCTTGACAAGTTTTCGCAGGAACGTACACCTGCTCCCCCCTGTCATGCTGAGCGAAGTGGGATTGTCCGAAGGACAATCCCACGCAGCCGAAGCATCCCTACCCGCCCCTCGAACGTCATCCTGAGCGCAGCCGCCCTTCAGGCGGAGCGAAGGATCTCCCGCGCATTACAACCCGGACGGCGCAGGCGGCTTTTCTTTACGACCCCGAGGCTGGATTCAGCGCCTGCTTATCCGTCGAGCTCTTCGCCTTCTTTTCTGCCAAGTCGGCCATTCCCTTAACGAAGTTCCTAGCATCCTCAGTCTCAATGCGCACCTTTCCGAAAACGTACTCAAAGGTTCGGCGGCAAGAGTCGAAAATATCCACGCACTCTGCGTCCGACTTGGCGTGTAAACCTTCGCTAGCAAGTTCATGAAGTATAGCCATCGGATTTGGCTTGCCCGGCGGACGGAGGCTGGAAGGAAGCAACTCACCCGCGTAATCAATCTTGTCACTGAAACGCTTTTCCTTCCTCATTGCCTCATGGCGCGTCAACAGTTCAGCCGGGGCATTGTGCGCAATGGCTGATTCATGGAGGATTTCCAACATGTCATTCATCCGGTTCTCAATGATGCGACGCATGTACGATACAGCCGCGACCCCGAGGTTGAAATTACGCATTCGCAACGCGTTCTTGTACAACTTCAGGTCGTCTCCGTCGAGAGCATGCGCAAGAGCCTCCGGTATTCGTTCTTCCAGCTCCGGATACTGTCCGACCTTCACGAATAGGTTACTCGTTTTTTGCTCCTGCCAGATAAAGCAGTAGTGTACGGCGTTGTCACCGCAGTTTCGGCACAGGTACCGCTTTTGGCTAATGAACGCCCGTCCAAAATAGAGTTTGTTGTCTGAGAGCTCCCAAAGAGTTTCATAGCCGCACTTGCCGTTACTACAGAACATCCTTATCTGCGCAGGCAGGAACCCATAACGTTCGACCTTATAGGCACCGGTCTCGGTCCCGTGACACGCAGTTCCTGCGTAGGTATATACGCGATAGAGCGGCCATTTCACCAGTATTTCCGCGAGCGTCTTTGTTAGCGCCTCCGCTGATTCAACATGCTCCGGCATGTCTCGAAGTATAACCCCGGCCCCTGATTTCTAGGACCTAGGCTATCGGTGCTGCCCACGCTAGGGCAAGAAGGCCCCTGCTACATAAGCTGCAATCCCGGAGTGGCCCGACCGCGCCCACGCGATCAGGCGATGTAGGCCATCAAGGTGAGTGAGTCCCTTGTACCCATGACCGATAAGGCCCCGATAATCCGTATAGGCAGGGTCGGCTAGCGGCCGGGCACTGAGAAACACCGTCGACAGGGGCCCTCGTGATAGCTCTTCGATCCTCCGTCGGCAGACGTGAGATATAGGAAGCGATTCCACTCTCCCAAGCACATCGGACACCGTCGAACCAGACGGCGGGATCAGTTCGAGCCCGCCTTCTCGGTGGGGCGGAAGCATGATGCCCAGAAGATCCTCCGAGGAGAGGGAGACACTGAGCCATGCACCAAACTGTTTGTCCGCCGCGCCAAGAAGGCCAAGGGCATACCGAGTAGCCCTGAACGCCGGGTCAGGATTCTGTTGCAAAAAGACCCTCCGGACTTGGTCAAACGGAACCTGGCCCTCGATTACCATTCTCCACTCCCATCCACGCCAAGCGAGCCTCACCCCGCCAGCAGCGCCACCCCTGCCGCCACCAGACCAACGGCGATCCAGCGGCGATGGTCAACTCGTTCGTGAAGAAATATCTTTGCGGCGACCGCATTGCCAATAAAGGTCAGGGAAGCGGCGGCGGGAGCTACCAGGCTTACGTCTCCCCACGAGAGCGCGAATAGCAAGCTGAAGAACGCGACGGCCATCGCCGTGACGCCGAAGAGAAAGTTTGGATTCCCGAGCGTACGCCCGATCACCACGCCCAGCCCCGCCCGCCGCCGCAGGGCCCCTACATCGCCGACCTGCTTCATCGCCCGGGCCAGAAGTATGTCACCGACGACGGACGCGAGGACAATGGCGAGAATTGCGCTCCAGGTATAGACGAATCTCATAGATCGCCTGTCATCCTGAGCAAGCGTTCTTTGCGCAGCGAAGGATCTGGGCGAGCCGCGCGATGTGTCGCGCTCTTTGCGACACAATACTCGCGCGTTTGGCTCGCTTCCTTATCGACTCCTCCCGCCGTTCTCATCGCTCGACCCCGCTGGTGACTGGGGCTTCTGTTTCTTCGTTTTTGTGCGATGGATGATCATGTGTCGTGATCTCCGGCCCTCCCGCAATAAATCCCACTCCCCCTGTTATCAGGGCGATCCCCGTCCAGCGCAGCGGACTGACGTGCTCGTGCAGAACGAATCTCGCAACCAGGGCGAGTATCACGTACCCCAGCGACGTCGCCGGCAGAACATAAGTAAGATCGGCCCACGAAAGGGCGGTCATGTAGGTTGCAAAAAAGGCGAGCAGAAGAAGGATCCCGATTGCGACCCAGGGATTGAGCACGGCGAAAATAACGCTCTGCAGCCGGCCAACCGAGATGCTACCGACTTGCTTCATGCCATGCGAGAGCATCGAGTCCCCAGCCGCAGCGAAGACCGTGACACCGGCCAGCACAAGATACTTGCGAAAGTTCACTGGAAGTTTAGACGCTGGTAGTTTCGATTGTCATCCTGAGACAAGCGTTCTTTGCTTGGCGAAGGATCTGGGCGAGCCGCGCAACGTGTCGCGCTCTTTGCGACACATAATGGCGCGTTCGGCTCGCTTCCTTATCACGCCTTGGCGAGATCGGCAGCCTCGTCGCTATGCTGCTTCACCATCTTGTTCCGCTGCGAGCGCAACTTGAGGAATGTCTTCGCTTCATTGTAAAGGCGTTTGCGGTCGTTGCTGTCGAATGCTGCCTTCTTCAGGATGCGGAACACAGCCTTGGGCCGGAAATAATATTCGTCGTAGAAACGATGCACCGCTGACAGAATGTCATCCGCCGGCAGCCCGGGATATTGGATATGCGCCAACTGGTGCCCGCCCTCATCGACCATCTTGTTGTCGCCAACCATGAACCCATTCTTTACCGCATAGTCATAGAGCTCGGTCCCAGGATAAGCGTGCGCCACGGAAACCTGAATGGTTTCCACATCAAGTTCTTTGGCGAAAGCAATGGTGTTGTTAATGGTCTCGTGAGTCTCTCCAGGCAGACCCATGATGAAATCGCCGTGGACCACCAGCCCTAGCTTGTGACAGTCTTTGGTGAACTGCCGCGCGCGCTCGATGGTTGCGCCCTTCTTGATGTTCTTGAGAATCTGCTGGTCGCCAGACTCGTAGCCCACGATGAGCAGCCGGCATCCGGCTTCTTTCATCGCTTTCAGCGTTTCGTAGTCGGTGGTCACACGCGACGTGCAGGACCAGGTCAGTCCCAGCGGCTTCAGCTTGGCGCACAACTCGATCGTCCGCGCCTTCTGGATGTTGAAAGTGTCGTCGTCAAAGAAGAATTCTTTTACTTCCGGCCAGTACTGTTTGACCTTGGACATTTCGGCGGCAACATCGTCCGTCGAACGCTTGCGCCACGGATGTCCACTCAAAGTCTGCGGCCACAAACAGAATGTGCACTGCGCCGGGCAGCCCCGGGTGGTGTAGAGCGAGACGTAAGGATTCAATAAGAACGGAACGTTGTAGCGCGTAACGTCGAGGTCGCGCTTGTAAACGTCGGTGACATGCGGCAAAGCGTCGAGATCCTGGATCTGAGGCGCATCAGGATTGTGTACGACCTTGCCGTCCTTCAAAAACGAAATGCCGGCGATCTCCTCCAGCGGCTTGCCCTTGGCGTAATCGACCACTGCGTAATCGAATTCTTTGCGAGCGACAAAATCAATCGCCGGGCAATCGCGCAGAGACTTTTCCGGCAGCACGCTCACGTGCGGTCCCACAAAGGCGATCTTCATCGTGGGATTCGCGGCCTTGATAGCGCGAGCCAAACCGATGTCGCCCGGAAATCCAGGAGTGCTGGTAAAGAGCACAAGAAATTCGTAATCCTTGGCAATCTCGATCGTCTGCTCGGCCGAAATGTAGTGTGGAGGCGCATCGAGCAAACGCGCGCCCTCCAGCATTCCAGCCGGATAAGCCAGCCACACCGGATACCAATAACTTTCGATTTCGCGGGTGGCGGGCCAGCGGGAGCCAGCGCCCCCGTCAAAGTTTTCAAAGGACGGCGGGTTCAGAAACAGCGTTTTAAGAGGCATATTGAGTGAGTCTTTATTTTAACATCCACGGGTGATCGATGTTGGCCAAAACCAGTGTTTATGCAGGTTCTTCGTTGAGTACGTGGTTTGATGCAGCGAACGGGGAAAAGAGGCATTCTCCGGTTGTTTACTTCACATTTTATTTGCTTCTCATTGCCTATTTTACTTCGCCTACTTACTCCGCCTACTTGCTTCCCATGGCCCACTTTTCCAGATCTCCGGTGGCGCGCAGGAGTGCCACTTGACTACGCTCGAGTTCGAAGGTGACGTCCTGCAGCGTGATGAGACGCTCGCTGGCGATAGAACTGGCGTTGTCGAGATCGTGCAGGTTCGCGCCGGAAGATTCCATTCGGGTTTGAATGGCTTCGATGTTTTTCTGGGCTATCTCATACTCGAGTTCGGCCACGTCACGCGCGGCCTGCATCTGAGTCACGGAGCGCTGCAGTCGCAAGGTTTCTTCCGAGACCTGGTTCCGCGCGGCTTCTGCCTGCTTGGTTGCCTTGAAGGCCTCTGACTCAGCCTCCTGGACCCGGGCGTGCTGGGCAAGATTTACGAAAGGCAAGTGGATGGCTACGCCTACAGTCGCATTATTGGGCTGGAAGCTGCCGGCCGTATAAAATTTTTGATAGTTGTTGTAGGTGGCGAGGTTGGCGTATTGAGCTGCGAAATCTATGCTTGGCCACAGTGATCTGCGTTCACCTTTTACCTTCAAGTATTGCGCGCGCGCATGTTCCACGGCTGCCTGAACCGCGGGATTTGCGTCGGTTGCTTTGTCCGTTGACTGTTCTGATTGTTCTACGGTTGGGAACGCCGGCACAGACTCCGCGTTAATTTCGAAAGAGACTGCTGGCAGACCCGTGAGCCGCGAGAGATGTTCGCGCAGAACGTCGGCTGCGCCGCCAGCTTCGGCAATTCGCAAGCGCACGCGGGCCACGGACAAGCGAGCTTTGCTGTCGTCAAGAGCGCTGTCGATTCCTTCTTTCACGCGCTGCGCTACGGCTGATTCCGTTTTGACCGCGGCTGCCTCCGCCTCGCGCAGGCGGGTCGAACGCTCCTCCCATTTCGCCAGTTCGGTATAGCTCAACACGACGTCTTGAATAATCTGATTGCGCTGGTCTTTCGTGCGCAGGTTTGTGACCGCGACCTCCGACTGCGCGGCGCGAATAAAATCTTTCAATGCAGGATTGATGAGCGCCGATTGCGCGGTCACGTTGAACAGCGATGGAGCCGCACCTTCGAGACTCAGCGGAAATCCATCGGACCAGCCGATTCCGGCTCCCGCGTTCAATTGCGGGATGTAGCTGTTGCGCAACTCGCGGTAGCTGGCGGAGGCATGTTGCTGGTCCGCGGAGGCGATGCCGATGCTGGTGGCGTGCTTGAGGGCGAGCTCCACCGCATGCTGCAAGGTTACGGTCTCGCCAAGAGATGCAGCCGGCGCAAAGAGAAGCACAGCCAATAAGATTGCGGTGACACGCCTCTTACTCCACGATTTTCTTGTCATCAGTTCTCACCTTCGGGATTCCTGGGAAGATCCTACGGATAATGTGACGCGAGAGGAATGATACCGCGAGCCGCTGAGAGAAAAGGGATGCAAAGCGAACAGGCTCTTCTAGCTCGCATCGATCGCTAAGGATCGTTCGAATCTCCCACTCCGTGCCGATTTTCGTTTTTTAGAATGATCCCATTGCATAAAGCTACAGGGAAAGCAACTAAGCGGGTGCCAAGCGACCAGTCCCGTTTTAGAACTCAAACGTCAAATTTTAAAGGATTACGACCGAAGTACCCTTTTCCATCGAAGCCCGCTGTTTCATTCTAATCGTGCATTCTGCTGCCCGTTGTAAGCGAGCTTCTCCCCACACAGAATGCCCGGCCCAAAAATTCTAAGGGGATAGCGAACCCTCGAATAGTGGAGCGTTTCTCAACGCGTGCGAGAAGCGTGTCTATTCGGGGGCGTACACGAGGAGGCACGCCCGAATGGCTAAATCTATTCCTGCCCACGTCGAGGGCTTGCTCCAGTATCTTTCCCGACCTCACGAAACAGCGAACGAGGACCGAGCGATCACGTATTTCCGCACGGTCTACGGCGACGCGTTCACAAAGGACACGGGCCGCTCAGATGGCTATGTCGCTGGTCTATTCGTGCTGGAACTGAAAGGCAAAACGAACGCTTGGCTGACTGGGCTGTTCCAGGGGCTTGCTTACAAAAGGGAATTGGACTTTAGTCAGGTCATCGTAGCCGCCAAGGACTTCTTGGGCGTGTGGCGCGTGAGCGATCTCCCCGAAGATATCAGGCACGACGTTCTCAGCAGTACGGCTGCTGCAAGTAGCCTCGGAACAAAATTTGCAACTCGATACCAGAACAAACGGAACGCGCTTCTCAGGCTCGCGACGTGGCACGGGGATGAGCTATCGGGAAGTTTGTTCCACTCGAACCCGGAAATAGTCCTGGAGAAGATCGCGTCGTTTGAAAAGACGATCCGTGAAGGAGAGAAGGTTCGTCAGAAGGTGACGCTCAAAAACTTCACTGCCGTCCTGAAGGAGATGAAGCCGTTCTTCGATCCGAAGCAGCCAGTGAAAGCCGTGCGCGGGTTCTACAGCATGGTCTACGGATGGAACGAGGCTTCAACGCTCCAGCTCAGCGACAAGGTGAATCAACAAGCAACTCTCGCCGGAGAAATCATCACCGATCTCGTCCCCGCGAAGCGGCTTAAGTTCAAAGAGTACGTCGAGGACCGTCGGATTCATCTAGCTCCTGGCGAAAATCGAGACGACTTCTTCGCTCGATATGACGAAGCGCTGGATGCGGTCGACAAAGACTTCCGCAAGAAGCATGGAATCTTCTTCACAGATCGCGAGCTTTCAAAGTTCGTGATGTGGCTCGTTAAGCAGCACATCCCCAACCTTGGGAAGAACTATCTCGTGATCGATCCCGCGTGTGGAAGCGGGAATTTGGTAACGAATTGGCGTTCCCCACTTGAACTGAGGCACAAAGTAGTCAGCGAAATCGAGCCCGAGCTGCTCTATGCGGTGCAGAAGCGGATGCAAGGGGATCAGTGGCACGATGGGAAATTTACCGTGGTTCCGAAGGTCTCCGAGAACAAAGGACTCAACTTTCTCGATAAGAGTGCAGACGAATATCTGGAGCAACTTAGAACGTACCTAGCCGAGAAGGGACACAAACCCGATAAGCCGCTCGCGTTTCTGTGCAATCCGCCCTATCGCAGTGACGAGGATCAGAGCGCCGAGGCAGTTGACTACAAGATTCACGAGTCGATCGTCGCGCTGACGGGTGCGGACGCGGGCAACGAACGATACTGCTGTTTCCTAGCGCAAATGAAACTGATCTGCGAGGCCGCGCGATCGAACGGTCTCCCGGACGACTCCTATTTGCTTCTATTCACGAAATCGGCGTGGCTCACGCGGCGAGCCATCTTTGCAGACATCAGAGCGCACATGTTGGAAGCGTTCGACGATGTTGCAGGCGTTCTCGTCGACGGAAGTGAGTTCTTCGATGTAAAAGGGAAGTGGCCTGTCGCATTCACGGTCTGGCGGTATAGACCAAAGGGAAAGAAGGCGAACAAGAACAGAAGCATTCCACTGCTCAACCTGACGAGGCTTACGAGGAGTCAGCTCTTAGAAATTTCGTGGGACGATCCGAAAGAACTGAAACGCGCTTGCGATCTCATACTTCAGGAGTCAGCACAAGTACAGGTCGGAGTGGAGCGCGTGAGCATTCGAGAATGGTCCGAGGAGACGATGACGGACTTCAAGCGAGACCGCCGAAGCAAGGAAAAAAATCAGAAGATCGTGGGTGGTCTCCCTGCGAACGATCCTCGTCACGCTCTTAAGAAGGCGCACGGTGAGACGGACGGGCCATTCATCGGTTTCATGGACGACCTCACGCCTTGTAGAGTAAAAGCCTCTACCCCGTCCCGACCCTGGTTTCGGCTTAACAATCAATTCATGGACATCAAGAAGAACCGCTGTCTCTCAGGTCCTCCAACGAATCGAGGGTACTGTGCGCGCGATCTTAAATCAGCGAAGAAGCTGTTCTTCTGGTACGCCGTCGCAAGAACGTTTCTTCAGCACGCGTATCCGATGTGGGTCGACGCTGATGATATGTGGGCGCCAGAGATTCCGGCCGCACGTGAAGTTGAAATGTTCAGGGCCGCGTTCGCCATCGGCTATGCCGAGAACGAGTGCGTAGAGACACGTTTCCCCGCTAACAACCCAATTGAGGGGTTGCCTGAGCTGACGATCTCGAACCCGTTATCACCTCTCGATTCTCAATCGTTCTGGTCCACGACGATGCGCCCTTACTGTGCAGGTGCGTCTTCCTCCAGCGTTGCCGATCTCATCGGCGCTGTGGACAAAGTGTTCGCCACATGGCGAAAACTCTTTAATGGACACACAGAATTGCCGATCTCCCGAAAGCCCTATCTCCTCGACGATCGCGGTTTGACGCTCAGGTCGGGCATTTGTCAGATCAGAGCCTACGCAAAGGAAACAGAAAACACACCGCTGACGGCTGCCCTCAACCAAGTGCAAGAACTCTTGAAAGCTGCGAAGAGTGAGTTCTTTGGGCTATTGACGGGTGCTCAAGGTTTAGCTTATTTCGGTGCGACTAAGAAGAAAGCGGCTGCGGTCTCCGCGCCGAAAGGGACCGCGCCGTCTAAGAAGAATCTTGCTGGATAAATCAATGCCATGGCCCGGTGAACAGTTTCGATCAGCAACACACAATTAGCCCACTACCGATTCTTTCGACGGGCTGCCTCGCTTCAATCGTCGTCGCACGTCAAAATGGCTGCGCTGGCGTTTGCTTTTCCGGCGGAGGCGTAAGCCGAAAAACTTGTGCCGCACCCTGCTCCAGCCCGTTTTGCAGGTAAAAATCCGCTTACGCCTTTTGTTCGTGGTTTGATCTAGCTGCCCGCAGATCATCGGGAGACGGCCCACCTACAAGGAACTCGCGGGCCAAGGGCGGCAATGATCCGAAACACTTTACAGTTTTCAAGAAGGTTCCGACGAATATTTTCCCTACGGAAGTGTCTTGATTGCAAACAAGAAGGGGTTGTCTACGGTACAACTCCATTCGGCGGCACTTTCAACGCTGGCACGGTCTACGAAATTCTATTTCCCTAGCTTATCGCGGGCCGAGCATCCTAGCGAGTAACGTGCTTCAAAGCGTCCTGAGCAGGACGGAAGTTGTGAGCAAGAGCCAGGGCTTCGCGATATTCGCCGGCCGCAGCCGAGCTGTCGCCTTGTCTCTCAAGCAGTTCGCCAAGCAAATAATGAGCCTTGAAGACGGGATATTCCTCGACGGTTGTGCCGGAAGAAAGGTAGCGGCGGACGAGGCGGATGGCCAAAGGATAATCGTTTCCGGTGCGAAGCAACATGTGGGCGGCGTCGACGAGAGCCGCTGGGCGATCGAGATTCCGTGAAGACTCCAGTGCGTGCAAAGCCTGTTCCATGTCATTGATGCGGTTAATGTGGCGATAAAAGCCGGCGAGGTTTGCCAAAGCGCGAGAGCCCTCATGACTGGCTTCGACGGCGGCACGATACTCCTGTTCGGCGATGGCGTTGTCCTTATTTTTCTCGGCCGTGCGTGCCATCACCCAATGTGCCAGCGCCGGATTCAGAGGCATAAGCTGATTGGCCTGTGCGGCAGCCTTGTCTTTTCCACCGCCGACGATTCCCGGGGCTTCGAGGTAAAACTCGGCAAGATCGGTTCGGGCGTCAGCGTTGGCGGGAGAGAGTTCCACTGCGCGCTCGAATTCGGAGTGAACCTTTCTGGCCAGCCCAGTTGCGCTCAAAAAATTGACGCGATTGGCCTTTTCGCCATAGGTGCGACCCAGCCATAGGTGATAAAGACTGTTACCCGGTTCGATTGTAACCGCGGTCTCGCATGCAGAGACTGCCGGGTTCCAGTCGTCGAGCTCAAAATAGGCGCGGCACAACAAATTGTAACTTTCGGCGTTAGGGGCACGCTGGATTTGCCCCTGAAGTATCGGAATCGCTTGATCGACGCGGCCTTCGGCTAGAAGGGCCTGGGGATTGTCGCTGGCGAGTGAGAACCGCGAAACCGAAGTCAGGGTAAGCAATAAAGATATTGCCAGCAGGGTTGCCCTCGCACAGTGCGCCAGAATTTTGAGGGGCGGTGACGCTTTTTCAGGGTGACGCTCCCGGGGGCTAGTCCACATCATGGACCGGGGACCACCCTTACGCGGGCGCCGTCGTTCAAAGGCTTGGAGTCGACCGAGGACAATGCCACCACGGCATTTTCTGGAACGCCGGACGTGATCTCCACGCGAGTGAGATTCTGGAGAGAAATTTCAACCTCGCGGCGCACGAGTTTGTCGTCTACCACCTGGTAAACGTAGGGCTTGGTATCGTCCATGCGGACGGCTTCGCGCAACAGCGTAAGCGCGCCACTGTGTTCGGCGGTAACGACCGTGACGCCGACATTGACATTCGGGAGCAGGCGCAGGTCGTGGTTATCAACCGTGCAGGTGACCTCGCCGACGTTGCGGGAGCCGCGAAGTTTTACTGTGGCGGGGATCGTGCTGACAACCCCGGGCCAAATGCGGCCGGGAATCGCGTCCCAGGTCACTTCTATTTTTTGACCAGTGGCAAGGCGGCCAATGTCGGGTTCATCGACGAAAGTGCGCACCAGCATGCGGGAGAGATCGCCCTCCTGTAATAAGAGGTCGCCGGTTTGCACGTAGGCGCCTTGTTTCACCGGAAGCGCGTAGACGATGCCATCGAACGGGGCGCGGACGCTGGATTTCCGTAAGGCGTCTTCGGCCGCATCGTAAGCAGCTTGCGCTTCCGCGCCCTGCGCCTGAACTCTTGCGGTTTCGGGTTTGGAGTAACGATCCTTCTTTTTTTGCTCGAGGAGCGTGGTGTCGGCCTGGGCACGCTGCAGCGCATCTTCAGCCTGCTTGACCTCGCCAGCCGATGCTGCTCCCTCCTGTTGGAGGCGGCGCAAGGCTTCAAGATTGCGCTGGGCTGCGTCGCGGGTGTTGCGAGCTTTAGTCAATTCTGAATCCAGAGTGAGAAGCTCTTCCTGCGTGCCACCAGTCGTAAGGTCGGACTGATTGGACTGCGCGGTTTTTATTTGAGCCTGGGCGCGAGCCGCCTGACTGCGCAGATCGGCGTCATCGAGTAGCAGCAGCAATTGCCCACGCCGCACGTGATCTCCTTCCTTAACCAGCAGACGCTTCACCGTCGTCGGCACGGGGGAGTGAGCTTCGAAATTCTGAATGGGCTCAACCTTCCCGTTGGTAGAGATGAGACTTCGAATGGGGCCACGCTCCACCGTGGTAGTGCGAACCCGCAGCGGCCCCGGACGCGTAAAAACCGGGATCACGGCCAGCACCGCCAGCACTCCAATCACCACCCAAGTGCGCCCCTTGCGTGCTGGCCTGCCATTCGAGTTGTTCGTTGCTGCCAACTGGTTATCTTTCAGAGTATCGACGGGACAATTGCAAGCATTAATTTACCACCGGTGCGGGCCTTAGGAGCGCACGCTCACCTTCTGAGCCGATACTCATTTAGATGCTGCCAGGAGGCGGCGGATGCCGTTGTCTTCACTGCGGCTCGCTGGGACACAGGGGCAAGCTTGGACAACGTTACAATATCTCCATGGCAAAACCGCGCCGTTACACGCCTCAACACGCCGCTGCTGGGTTGGACGCGAAGTTCCCCGAAATTGAAACTTGGCCGAACCAGTTTCCCGGATACGAGATCGTGATCGACGATCCTGAGTTTACTTCGGTTTGCCCAAAGACAGGACTGCCGGATTTTGGCGTGATCACGCTGCGTTACCAGCCGGACAAAGTCTGCCTGGAATTGAAGTCATACAAGGAATATCTGCAAGCATATCGTAACTTGGGGATCTTTCAAGAGAATGTTGTGAACCGCGTGCTGGAGGATGTGGTGCGATGGGCGAAACCGGTATGGGCTGAGGTGAAGGGAGACTTTCGACCGCGCGGAGGTATTTCCACCACGGTAGTAGCGAAATGGCCGCGAGGGTGAGGCTTATCTTCGTGGCAAGAGAAGCGGCCCGATAAACCTGGGCCGCCAGACAGCCCGGACGGCTGTCTCCACAAAAGTCGATTCTCCTACAGCGTCCCAATCTTCTTCTGCAGCTATGCTATTTCAACCGGGAATATTCTGCTTTGGCTTGCTGTAGGATCGGAACGCTTGGGTCAGCATCTTTCCAGAGCGCGAAGAAATTCTGATACTCCGTACGCGCCTTCGCCGAGTCCCCCGCTAGAACATAGGCCCGGCCTAGTCCTAGCACGGCGAGCGTGCCGATCGGTTCATTGAGCACGACTCCGGGGTGATCGAGAATCTTCTGGAATTCGGCGGCGGCATCTGGGCCGCGCTTAGCGGCAAGATTCGCCAGACCACGCAGGTAGACAGGGTAGGCAAGAAAATTCAAGTTCTGCGATGCTGCACCGAGTTCGTACGCAGCGGCCGGAGCGAGCGCCGCGATTGCTTTCTCCGCCGCGCCATTGTGCAGCGCGACGGCGGCACGAATCATCGGCAAATAATCATACTGAACGATAGTGTCTTCGGGCAGGCGCCGGTTGAGATCGTCCGCCACACGCATGGCCGTTGCGGAATCGCCGGCTAGTCCAAGCACGATGGCCGACATCGCCTTAACGTCGCCGCCTTCGGAGAGTGGGAGCGACGTCTGGGCTTGCTGCTTCGCAAACGTCATGTCGCCGACCAACGCCGCTCGAAGCGCGGCTTCCGCCGCGTAGCCAGCCGCGGTTTCTTTTTCATCGGCGCGCTGCGCGGATTCAACGGCACGCTGCGACAGCTCTTTCGCATTAGCGAACTGGCCTCCACAAGCCGCCGTCTCCGACTGGTAATAGAGCGCGATATCTTCGTATCCCGGCTTGCCCATGAGTTGATTCGCCTCGCGCTCCATGCCAGCGGCATCGTGCTGAAGATAGTCCACAAGGTAGAGATTCGCGTGATTGAGCGGGGAATCGAGATTGCGTGATTTTGCTTCTTCAGCCGTGGAGCGAGCCTCATCGAGGCGATTAACGCTGAGGTAGGCGGTGACCAGGTTGCTGTAACTTGTGCCACTGCCGGGATTCATCCTCAGAGTCTGCTGAGCTCGGGCGAGAGTGCTGGCGTAATCTCCGAGATTGTTGTAGATCACCGCAAGATTATTGGAAGGGCTGGAGTCGCGAGGATAGGTTTGCGCCCACAGTTCGTAAGATTTGCGCGCTTCCTCAAGATTGCCGGTGACGAAGTGTCCATAGTGCGAAGCGATGTAGAATTTTTCGCGCTCGCTGACGCGTTCGCGAAGTTCGAAAGCCTTGCGGCTGGCCTCGGCCGCGCGCACTGTCTGATTCAAGTTGAAATAGTTTGCCGCCAGCCGGGCGTAAGCCATGGCGAAGTTGGGGTCGAGGCTGATTGCCCGCTGAAAAAACGGGATGGCAGCGGCGTAATCGCTTTTCACGACTTGCGCCTTGTAACCTAGGCTGTAAGCCTGCAGCGCCTCGAGAGATGGAGTGGTTACGTTCTCCGCAGGCGCGTCATACTTTTGCACGGAAGCGAGCGATTCGCCGAGTTTGCCGCGCATCGCAGAGGCCATTTCTCCGACGGCATCGAGGACATGGTTTTTGTCGCGAGCTTGCGCCGTGGTGTTGGCCAGCGGCTCTCCATTCGAGCAATTCACCGCCTTCAAAGTTAGAAGATATTCGGTGCCGACTTGGGCGATTGAACCCTGAAGCGCGGCCGCGCTCGCAGTTCGCTGGCAGACTTCGCGAGCCAGTTCATGGGTGACCCGGGCATCTTTAGGCTGGGCCATTAAAGAGAGGGTTTGAGCGATGCGGGAATCGGAAAGCAGATTTAGAAAGGGCGACTGTTCGAGCTGCGCGGAGAGCGCCTGGCGCAGGGTGCCGTCGAAAACCGTATCGCCGGTGGTGTTGGTGAAATCGGCGAGCACCACGGTGTCTTTGTCCGTGAGTTTGGGGATTCGGCGAGAGCGGTAATAGACTCCTGCAGCAATCAGTGCGATCAGGATCAGCACCGGGATAGAAATCTTCCAGATCCACGCCCGTGTTTTGGAAGTGTCGGCCTTCCCGGAAGAATCTTGTTTCTTCAGTTCAGTCGCCGCTCGCTGTAGCTGAGTTGTCACTGCGGAGCGAGAGCGCGAGCCGGAAGCTGGCGTGGAAACCACGGTCTCGACGGCCGCGGCAGAACGGCGCGAATCCGTATCTCTGCGCAGGCGTTGCAATTCTGCCCGCATCTCAGCCGCGCTCTGGTAGCGCAGGTTGCAGTCCTTTTCGAGCGCGCCGCTGATGATGTGTTGCAACTCCGGCGGCAGGTCGGGATTGATGCGTACCGGCGGCACTGGATCTTTTTCGAGGATCGCAGCAAAGATGACACCGGAACTTTCTCCGCGAAAAGGCAACGAGCCCGTCGCCATTTCATAAAGCACTGCGCCAAAGGAAAACAGGTCGGTGCGTGCGTCCAATTCTTTGGCGCGAACCTGCTCCGGCGACATATACGCGATGGTGCCCACTGCCATGCCGGGACTGGTGAGCTGTTCGTCGGCCGCGCTCTGAGTGTTGGCGGCCGCCATCTGGCTGTGCGAACCGCTGCTGCTTGCGACCTTTGCCAATCCGAAGTCGAGTACTTTGGCATGGCCGCGAGTGGTGACGAATATATTCGCGGGCTTAATGTCGCGATGAACGATCCCTTTGGCATGAGCGGCATCGAGTGCGTCGGCGATCTCGATGGCGAGCGAGAGAAGCGTCTCGAGTTCAATGGCGCGACCGCCGATACGGTGCTTCAGCGTCATGCCCTCAAGAAATTCCATGGCGATGAAGGATTGCTCGCCGTCCCTGCCGATCTCGTAGATGGTGCAAATATTCGGATGATTCAGTGCGGACGCAGCCCGAGCCTCGCGGCGAAATCGTTCCAGAGCGTGAGGATCCTGCGCCAGTTCGTCAGGCAGAAACTTGAGCGCGACGAAGCGGCCGAGTTCAGTGTCTTCAGCTTTGTAGACCACGCCCATGCCACCACCACCAAGTTTCTCGACGATGTGGTAGTGCGAGATAGTCTGGCCGATCATGCGGTCGTTTACAGGGTTCCGGATGCGTGTGAGCGCCCATGATAGGGGCCAAGTTCTGGCAAGTCAATGGATTGCATGCGCGGATTGGGTGCGTGGCGTGAGATAGAAAGCGCAGCATGCTATATTCGCTCGACCCGTGGCGAAAAAAGAACTCTATCCCCGCACCGCGCTGGCTTTGCTGACCGCGCTGAACCTCTTCAACTACATCGACCGCTCCGTGCTATTTGCAGTGCAGGACCTGATCAAAGCGGAATTCCACCAGAGTGATGCCGCTTTCGGCATGCTTACCAGCGTCTTCTTTGTCTTTTACATGTGCGTCGCGCCCTTCATGGGGCCACTGGCGGAGCGCTTCTCGCGTAAGTCGGTCATTGTCGCCGGAGCCCTCGTCTGGAGCGGCGCAACGCTGCTGACCGCTTTCACCCACGATTTCACCGGCCTGCTGATCCGGCACACGCTGGTGGGGGTCGGTGAGGCCAGCTTTGTGATTCTCTCTCCCACATTTGTGGCTGACATGTTTCCCGAACACCAGCGCGGCCGCGTCATGGGCGTCTTCTATTTGGCAATCCCCGTGGGCATAGCTCTGGGTTATGTGCTCGGAGGCTTCATGGGACCGGCGTATGGATGGCGTGCGCCATTCTACGTGGGAGCGGCTCCCGGCGCACTGCTGGCTCTGTTACTGCTGTTCGTTCCGGAACCCGCTTACGGACAATTCGATCATCTGGAAAAATCGCCGAGCCGTGACACTTTGCGAGGATTGGTCAAGAATCCGGCGTTTCTTACGGCCACGTTTGGCATGGCGATGATGACTTTCGCGCTGGGCGGATTGCAGGTGTGGATGCCGACTTTTCTGCATCGCGTTCGCGGCTACTCTCTGGGCCAGGCCAATCTTTTGTTTGGAGGGAGCATTGCCGTCAACGGGTTGGTAGCGTCTTTGGCAGGAGGCTGGCTATCGGACGCTTTGCTGCGGAAGACTCGTGCGGCGCACTACCTAGTGTCAGCGGTCAGCCTAGCGTTGGGAATACCGGCCATGTGGATTGCGATTCACGCCAGCGGTCGCCCTATGATCGTCGCAATTTTCGTCGCAGAATTCTTGCTGCTGCTGAACACTGGCCCGCTGAACGCGGCTGTGATTAATTCTGTGGGCGCGCACATTCGCGCCGCAGCTTTGGCGGCTAACATTTTTATCTTCCATCTTCTCGGAGACGTGCCGTCTGCTTCGTTGATCGGCTATGTCTCCGACCACTACTCGCTGCAACTTGCTTTCGTGTCGCCGGTGATCGCCACCGCTCTCTCCTCTGCCATACTGTTTTATGGGATGAAATTTGCGCCGGTCGTTGGCAGGGAAGTTCGCATCGACGGCGCGGGCACCGAAGGAACGATTAGGGCTGGGAAGAATTAAGAGGGATGCATTACTTCCATTGGATCGCGGGCACTATTCTCGCACTGGCGTGGTTCTCTCGCATTGTGGATGCGGCGATCGGCATGCCCAGCGTTGTTGATGTTTCCCAGCCTGAATGGGACCAACGTTCGGCTTCTGGCAACTCAGCTTCCGGTAAACCCAGAGTTTCAATTATCGTTCCGGCTCGCAATGAGGAAGAAGCCATCGAGCAATCCCTGACCCGCCTGCTCGAACTTGACTACGACAATTACGAAGTGATTGCGGTGGATGATCGGTCCACAGACCGGACCGGAGAGATCATGGACAAGGTAAGTCAAAACCCCCATCCTCTCGCAAAGAGCGCGAGAAGGATGGGGCACCCAACGCTTCATGTAATTCACCACTGCGAATTGCCTGCGGGATGGCTGGGTAAAACCCACGCCATGTGGACGGCTGCGAATCAGGCTGAAGGAGACTGGTTGCTTTTCACTGACGCGGACGTATTGTTCAAGCCTGACTCATTGCGGCGCGCTGTGGCTTATGCCGAGGCGGAACGGGCGGATCATGTGGTGTTGTTTCCGCAGATGATCATGAAACGGCCGGGCGAGTACATGATGATCGCTTTCTTCCAGACTATGTTTGTATTCGGGCACCGTCCGTGGAAGGTGGCTGATCCAAAATCGCAGGATCACATGGGCGTGGGCGCTTTCAACTTAATTCGCCGCAGCGCATATGAGTCGATCGGAACCTACGAAGCTTTGCGCATGGAAGTGCTCGACGACATGAAGCTGGGCAAGGTGGTGAAGAACGCAGGATTCGCGCAGCGTAATGTGTTTGGCGCCGATTTGATTTCGATACGCTGGGCGAACGGGGCGATGGGAATGGTGAATAATCTCACCAAGAATTTTTTCGCCGTACTTTCTTTTCAGTGGTGGCGAACGCTGGTCTCGGCGTTCGGATTAGCTTTCTTGAATCTGATGCCATTTTTCGGCGTGTGGCTGGCGCATGGCTGGGAACGGTTGCCTTACGCCATCGCGTTGCTCTCTATGTTCGCGATCTATGTTGGGATGTCGTGGCATTCGAAGGTTCCCGCTTATTACTTCGTGCTGCACCCGGTCAGCACGATGCTTTTCGTCTACACGCTGCTGCTCTCGATGATTCAAACTTTGCGAAATGATGGAATCATCTGGCGCGGGACCCGCTATCCGCTGGAGGAGTTGAGGAAGGGGATGGTGTAGGACTCTGCTTTCATGTATCGAGTTGCCACTGAAGAGCGCAGAATTCGGCTAAGCGTCCGAAGTCTCGCGCATTGGTGGTAATTACTTTGATCTTCATCCGGGCAGCACTCACGGCGATCAGTGCATCGTTGGTGAGCCTTCCCCGGCCAATCGCTTCGTAGTCGTATTTTGCCGCTAACTGGGCCAGCACGCGGCCGGCTTGAGCCCAGTCATCGAGGGTCGGAACGATGATTCTGTCCACGTGGTCGAAGCCCCTTTGCAGTTGCTTCACTTCCTCACGATTCCGATCAGTCGCACCCGCGTAGAGTTCCTCCAGCACCACCGCGCTCAGCCAGAGTTGCGACTCCGGATCGTCATTTCTTGGAGTAAAAGCCGAGGCAGTTGCGCGACGGAAGGCAGAGACGTACACGGACGTGTCCAGCAGCGACGATGCCATTTACTCGTCCAGTACGCCGTATACGTCCTTAATCTGAATGCCACTTTTCAGGAACCGTTCGTTAGCCTCATGAGCCAGACGGTTGCTTCGGTCCTCGGAGAGCACGAAATCTAGGGCGCGCTCGATTGTTTCTGTCTCGGTAGTGGCACGCAAAGCCTTTTGGGCACGTTTAATTTTCGCCGAGTCCAATTGAAAATGTTTGTGCGACCGGTTCCGAGCGGGCATTGAGTCGTCCTCTTTCAGAGTATAACACCGATGTACATTGGGATGGAATTTATGTACATTCACTGAGGCGGCTCCTCCGCAGCGCCGGCTTCATTGCCATAAGTCGCATTCGCGGAGGGCGTGGAGTAGGTTTTGGCCGGTTTCTTGGTAGGCCGCATTCTTCCGGCGCTATAGTGGCCTTGCTTTTCCACGTCGTAGTTCTTGGGCAACGGCGGGATCAGCGTCGAGCCGCCGGTCAACTGGCTGATACGGTTCAAAATGATTTCAGCTCGCCCGTCGTAGAGCTTAACGGGGCCATGAATCTCGATGACGCGGCCTGTGAGGCGGCGTACGTCGCCGATGTCCTTAAGGTCGTGAGGGAAGACCACGACAGTGAAAGGGCAGTACGCCTGCTCTTCGCAGAAGTCCACGAAGTGCACTCCTTTTGAGCCGACCTTCACTCGCACAACCTTACCAATGATGCACTTGGTCTCGCCGACATGCTGGCTAGCCTCGCGGATGGAAAGGCAGTTGGAAGTCGCAAAAAGCGGGAGCGCGGAGAACAAGAGGAGTGCGTGCAGAGCGGACCAACTTAGGGTCACAATTGAATTCTATGGCCGCGGTATTGATGGCAGATGCTTTGCGGCCAACTATTCGAGTGGTTTTTCCGGAAAAGGAAACACAGAAGTGCTCTGATGATTTGAGAAGTTGGACATCCGAGCCGAGCCGAAACAGCGCCGAGTGGGGCAGCCTCGTTCGTGGAGATTTTGAGCAGAACAGCGGGTTCCTCACCGGGCTTGGCGCCCGGTTCGGAATGACATCCATTGAATGGAGACCTCTACGGCGCGGCTTGAAGCTGCGCCCTTTCAAAGCAGCCAGCTATTTGAAGTCAAGGCAGCAAGCTATTTAAATCCCTTCACCGCGGCCGTCTCATCTTCTTTCACGTCAAACACGGTGTAGAGCTTGGTGATCTGGAGCAGATCGTGCACCTTTTTGGTGAGGTTGAGCAGCTTAAGCTCTCCACCCTGGTTCTTGGTGGTGGTAAAAGCGCTCACCAGTTCACCGATGCCGGAACTGTCGATGTAGTTAACTTCGCCCAGGTTCAGAATGATTTTCTTGTTGCCTTTGGCAAGAAGGTCGCGCACGGTGTCACGCAGGGTGACGCTGCCTTCCCCCAGGGTGATACGTCCGCTGCAGTCCAGAATGGTGACCCCGTCCACCTGCCGAGAACTAAGTTTCATGCTCACTGAGACCCCTCCTTGGCGCCCGCGGATGCTCCGTGGACGCGCTTGATCAGTTTTATTTCGGTACCTGTCGGGGACGGGCGGATTTCCACCACGTCCATAAAAGAACGCATAAGAAAAATGCCGCGTCCCGAAGTCTTGAGCAGATTTTCCGGCGCGAGCGGGTTGGGAATGCTGCTCAAGTCTATGCCCTTACCTTGGTCGCGAATCGTAATGACGAGGCCCTCCGCGTTCTGTTCGAAGGCCAGCGTCACTTTCTTATCTGGAGCGTAGGCATTGCCGTGCAAAACCGCGTTGACCGCGCCTTCGCGCACGGCCATCGAGATCTGCATCACTTCATCTTCCCCAAAGCCGAGTTCCTTGGAAATGCGGGTCGCTGTCTCTTCCGCATGGTCCACGGTGTCCAAGGTCGAATCGAAGGTATAGGAGACTGGTTGCTCCATGTCGATAAACTACGTTTCAGCCCGCACCCGTTCCCTAGATTGTCCCATAGGCGATTGGCCCACAAGGGCTCGCCGCGGTCCGCATGCAGCGAATGCGGTAGTGTGCCTGTCGAGACGGGGTGTTGTCAACGAGGACCCCGGTTTATCGCTCTAATTGTTTAGGAAAATCTCTGCGCACCATGGACGTGTGCTGGGACGGGGACGGCTATACTGCACACGTGAGCCCGGTAACGAGCGCGCGAATTCGCTATTTGCTGATACGGCTCATGGCCGGAACCTTATTATCCGCCGCTGTGCTTGCGGGTTTAGCTTACGCGGCTGACTACGCTGTGTTTCGTTATTGTGTGGCCCGCGGCCGCCAGGCTTTCGGACAGGTCACGGTCACGCACTACGACGCAGTCCAGCAGAAAAACGGCAAGACTGAATTCCTCTTCGATCCGCCCCAGGCGCAGACCTGCGTCAACACGCTTTTCCCCCACGCTGGATACGCGCCTTGCTGGTATCTCCAGAGGCATACCGAACAGCGTACCGACATCTGAAAAGATCGGTCTGTATCTCTACTGAGTCTGGGGCACAATCAGGGTGCCGGCATAGGTGGCGGCAGGCGTGGCGCTGTTGATGTCGAGATTCGCAAGGTAGAGGGTCGGGACGATGAAGTTGCCCGAAGGGATATTTTCCGCGTATCCCTCGTAGACAACTGTCTGCCCATTGAAAGTGCCTTGCACGGAAATGAAATTTCCGGTGACCGGGCCTTGCAGCGAAATGGAAGCATTGTCGGCTCCGGTCAGAACTACGCTCACGGTCAGGGTGCCGCTGGAACTCTCGCTTAGCGTGGCGGTTGCGCTGTCTTTTGCGCCGGCAGCGCAGGAACCATCAAGGGGCTCACATATTTTTCCGGTGTACGTGCCGGAGAGTTTCGATACGACAGTGCCGGTGATATTTCCCTGGTCGAGAATCGTTCCGTCTCCGTTACAAGTGCCGTTGGTGTTCCCTGTTTCTGCAGCTTGCTCGGTGTAGGTGCCCATCATGGACTTTCCGTCCGCGCTCAGATCGCCGGTCACCATGAAGACGTTTCCACCTTCCACGTAGGTGAAATTCATCGAACCCGCGAGGCCTGAGATGCTCCCCGTGAGGCTGTTTCCGCTAGTCACACCAGTCGTCGGGTCGATTGTGGCAGCGGTGCAATTCCCGGCGAAACCGATGGTAGAAGGGACGCCATTCTTTAGACCATTGAGAGCCACAAAATTGACCTGCGCGCCGCCGGCGGAAATCTGCCCGGTGGAGACAAAGGTGCCAGTCTGGGTGCTGAAAACTTGGGCTTCCTGAAGAGCGGCTTCGATGCCGGTAGAGAATCCCGGGCTGGTTGTGGACGAAGCAATGAATTCCCATGGACCGGCGACGTTTGGCATGGGGGCGTCGGGGATTTTAGAACTGGAGGAGCAGCTAGTAAAGAGAGCGGCGACGGCCAATAACAGAGCGGAAACAACCATTCTTCTCATGAATACAAGATCCTTTTATCAGCGCCAGTTATCAGCGCAACCAGATGAACCGCGGCTATGACGTGCCCGGTTTTCTTCGTAGGAACGCACTTCAGGCTCGATGGAAATGCAAGCGCAGAATTATGGCATCCGGCAAAGCGCGGATTTGTTAATGGTGCGTTAAAGTTTGATGAATACCTCATGATTGAGAGCGCGAAACATCGGCTACAATGGCGTCTACTCAAAACTCACGGGGTACACGAATGTCCGGCAGGATCGTGCTTTCATCTTTGCGGTTTTTGGCAATCATCCTGATTGCTTTTGCTGCTTCCGCTTCGCCGGCACAATCCGCTACGGGGACTTCGGACGCGCGCCTGCAGAAGGCTTACCGCTTCCAGCAGGGCGGCTGGACTTATGTTCATCTGGAAGGTTCGCCGTCCAATATCGGCTTCCAGCACGGATATCTGCTTGCGCCTGAAATTGCCGACGCACTCGAAGCCATCAAGCTTTTTGACACTCACACCAGCCAGCGCGACTGGGAATTCTTTCGCAAGACCGCTCGCGAGATGCTCTGGCCTCACATCGATGCGGAGTATCAACATGAGCTGCAAGGCATTGCCGACGGCGTGAAGGCGCACGGTGTCGATCTTGACGTCTATGACATTGTCGCGCTGAACGCATTTGAGGAAGTGCCGGACTACTACGTGCCGTGGCTGAACAAGCACGCACAGAAGTTAAATCCGCCGAGCCTGAAAGCTCCGGGGAATTGCAGCGCTTTCATCGCCACCGGCGCCTACACCAAAGATCATCAGATCGTGATCGCACACAACAACTGGACAAGCTACCTCGCAGGCGAACGATGGGTGATCGTCTTCGATATTTTGCCCGAGCACGGAGAGCGCATCTTGATGGACGGCTTTCCGGGAGTGATCACCAGCGACGATGATTTCGGCGTGAACGCCGCAGGCATCATGATCACAGAAACCACCATCACTCAATTCGAAGGCTGGGACCCGAACGGCAAACCGGAATTCATGCGCTCCCGCAAGGCGCTGCAATATTCAAAGAGTATCGATGATTATGTGCGCATCATCAAGGAAGGCAACAACGGTGGATACGCTAATGATTGGCTGATCGGCGACCGCAAGACGGGTGAGATTGCCTATCTCGAACTTGGTTTGAAGAACACGCCGCTATGGCGAACGAAAGACGGATACTTTGTCAGTTCAAACTTTGCCCGCGATCCCAAGCTGATTCGTGAAGAGACTGACGGATTCAACCCGAATGATGCCTCATCGTCGATGAACGCGCGCCACGCCCGAGCGGACGAATTTGTGCAGAGCGCCAAAGGGAAGATCGATGTCGAGATGGCCGAAGCCTTTTTGTCGGATCATGTCGACAGCTTCGAGAAGAAAGAGCAAGCCGACGAACGCTCTCTATGCGGCCATGTCGAAGTCACGGCCCGTGGAGTGAAAGAGTGGGGTTGGGAGGGCTACAACCCGGGCGGCGCGGTTCAAGGCAAAGCAACCGACAGCAGGATGGCCGCGAAAATGAGCTTTGTGGCGCGAGCCGGACATCCCTGCGGCGCGGATTTCATGGCCGCCGACTTTTTAGAGCATCATCCTGAATACGCGTGGCAGAAGTTGCTTCTGCGCGACATGAAGGCCGGACCGTGGACCGTGTTCAAGGCAGGGCAGAAAGCCAGCGAGTAAACTCAGGTACGACAGCCGCCTCAGCTGTCCAAGCTAGGGCGAAGCCCGGCGCAACTCATCGTTAAGGAGGAGCACCTCCATGAAAGAAACCCCGCAGCAATACACACAACGAGTGGTTAGCTACCTCGACGGCAAGCAGCCTTTGGCGGTGCAAGCTGCAACTGCAAAGAAAATCGATCGTCTCATCAAGGGCGTGTCAACGGCCAAACTGAGAAAGCGGCCGGCTCCGGACAAGTGGTCGGTGAGCGAAATCCTCGCGCACCTCGCCGACACAGAAATTGTCGGCGGCTTTCGTATGCGCCTCATTCTCGGCGCTCCCGGAACTCCCGTCGTGGCTTTTGATCAGGATACCTGGGTAATCAGCGGCCACTATGAGAAGCGGAATCCCCACAAGTCGCTCGAGCAATTTCGCGCCATGCGCGAAGCCAATCTCGCGCTGCTCAAGTCTCTGACGCCCGATCAGTGGAAACGCTATGGAATGCACTCTGAGCGCGGCCAGGAGACGATCGAACATATCGTCCGAATGTTTGCCGGCCACGACATCAATCACTTGAAGCAGATCGAGGGGATTTTGACAGGGAAGTAAGGGAGCTCTAGCGCAAGCCTCCGGCGCTTTTTCAGGTGCATGGGGGCTTATTCGTTCCCAGAAAAAAATCCGATTCGCCGCCGTTGAACTTCCGTTCTGCGCCGGCCTTGCATCGTGCTACCTTCAGCTTCAGTAACCAATCTGCGGCGATCCTCCGAGCCGAGCGCAAGGATGAGTCGAGATGTCGACGAAGGTTTGCACTAACCAGAATTGTCCGGCTTACGCGCACTTTGTTTTTACCTTGGGCATGCGCTGCGTGCTTTGCCGGTGGGACCTGAAGGCCGCGCATAGAAATCCTGAGGCGGCTCGCGCAGAGGTTCGACGCAAGAGCGCCGGAAGTGTGGCTGGACCACTTAAAGGCTCGGCCCGCAGACGCGCCGTTCGATGAGCATTTAATCCTCCCTTAACCATCCGACCCACGCGCGTTCTGTTACTCCGAACCGCGCAGTTAGCGTGCCCCTTGTCATCGATATAAAACGGATGAAATCGGGCCACGATCCGGCACATGTACGACTGATTTGATCTGGGCAAAAACCAGTGACTGGTGGTAGAGGTTTTTGAGACGGTCGTTGCGATGAGCAAACGTATTCTCAAAAGCGGCTGGCTGCTCAGCACTCAACCAATTTATCGCACCGAGAAGCTGTAAACCGTGACCGTGTGATATCGCTCGCCGGGTTTCAACTCAGTGGTTGGGAAATCTGGATGATTCGGGGAGTCGGGGAAGTGCTGGGTCTCAAGGCACAAGGCCGCGTGTGGTTCGTCCGGTTTGCCGCCTTTGCCTTTGATCGATCCGTCGAGAAAGTTACCGCTGTAGAACTGAATTCCGGGCTGATCGGTCAGAACTTTCAGGACGCGCCCGCTTGTGGGATCGTAAAGTTCCGCGGCTTCCGATAATTTTCCGCCGCCGCTGTCCAGCACCCAGTTGTGATCGTAGCCGCGGCCAAGGTGAAGTTGCTCGGCGTTCGCATTGATCCGTGCGCCAACGGCCGTTGCTTTACGAAAATCGAACGGTGTCGATTCCACAGATTTCAACTCGCCTGTTGGAATCAAGCCCGCATCCACGGGGGTGAAGCGAGAGGCGTGCAGCGTGAGCTGATGGTTGAGGATGTCACCTTCTCCAGCAAGATTAAAGTAGGAGTGATTCGTCAGGTTCACCACGGTCGCTTTGTCGGTCGTTGCTGAATACTCGATTCGCAAATCGCTCTTGACTAGCGTGTAGCGAACCGTGGCCGACAGATTGCCGGGATATCCCGCCTCACCGTCTTTACCGAGATAACTTAGTTCCACGCCGTTCGCGATCGG
The DNA here is from genome assembly GCA_963808195.1 of uncultured Acidobacteriaceae bacterium. GTDB lineage: Bacteria > Acidobacteriota > Terriglobia > Terriglobales > Acidobacteriaceae > Sulfotelmatobacter. The sequence continues at coordinate 885,078 of CAWEEW010000001.1, forward strand.
TTTCGCTTTCCAGACTACATTGTTGAAGCCGTGCGGCCCTCCGTGAAGGGAGTTTTCACCATTGTTGAGAGGCAGTGAGTACTTCTCGCCATCAAGCGTGAAGCTGCCGTGCGCAATACGATTCGCATAGCGGCCGATGATCGCTCCAAAAAAGGCATCAGATGGACCGTTGAAGTTGGCAACATAACCGCCAACATCGTCAAAGCCAAGCACAACGTCTGCCGGCTTGCCTTGACGGTCAGGAGCTTTCAGCGAAACCACCACACCGCCATATGTTGCGATACGAGCTTCGTAGGCGCCGTCGATGAGCGTGAAAAGTTCCACCGGAGTTCCGTCCGGCAATTTACCAAAAGGCTGGCTTGTCACCTTCGTCTTGGCCTCCACAGTCAAGCTAACCACCGTTGAACATAGCGCGCCGATGACCATCGCCCGCACGACTTTCTGAACGCTCATTGCCGCTCCTCGTTTAGTTGTGCTACCGCGTCGCCGCCGATTCGGCCACCGACATCAACGTGGGCAAAATGTCGCCCAGACCGTTGCTGCCCCGTTGGCCGAGAGAAAAATATAACTTGCTATATAAAGGATAGAGCTGCTCGTACGTTCGCTGGGCTGAGTCATCCGGTGAGAACGTCCGGTGGGAAGGGCTGATTTTATCCTGTGCGTCCTCGATCGTTTTGAAAATCCCAGCGGCCAGGAAAGCGAAAATTGCCGACCCGAGACTCACAGCGCTCGTGCTCGGAACCAGCACTGGACGCCCGAGCGCATTGGCATAAACCTGGTTCAGGACATCATTCTTCTGCGGAATGCCTCCCGCGTTAATAACGCGTTTGATGTGCACCCCGTGTCCGGCCATCCTGTCGAGAATCACGCGAGTATGAAACGCCGTGCCCTCGATGGCGGCAAAGAGTTCATCCTGCGCTGTGCTTTGTAGGTTCCATCCCAGCGTGATGCCGCGCAAGTTCGGATTCACCAGCACGGTGCGGTCGCCATTGTCCCACGTCATGCGCAACAAGCCAGTCTGCCCGGCTCGATAATTTTCCAGGCCCGCGCTCAGCGTCGTCACATCGGTCGCAGCGCGCGTGGCAATCGCATTGAAGATGTCTCCCACAGCCGAAAGTCCGGCTTCGATTCCGGTGCGCAAAGGATGGACGCTGCCTTCAACCACGCCGCAAACTCCCGGCACTAGATTGATCGACGACGTTATTCCAATAATGCAAGTCGAGGTGCCTACAACGTTGACGATGTCGTCGGTGCGGCAACCCGCGCCAATCGCATCCCAATGAGCATCGAATGCGCCGACCGGAATCGGAATCCCAGCCCTGAGTCCCAACCTCTCCGCCCAAAAAGCGGACAGCCTACCGGCGATCTGGTCGGAGGTGGCGAACTCTCCATCGAGTTTCGCTCGCACTCCAGTCAAGAGAGGGTCTACTTTTACCAGAAAGCTTTCCGGAGGAAGGCCGCCGAGTTGCCGGTTCCACAGCCACTTGTGGCCCATCGCGCAGATACTGCGCTTCACTTTCGCGGGGTCGGTGAACCCGCACAGCGTGGCTGCTACCATATCGCAATGCTCAAACGCCGAGGCAAACTGTGATCGCTTATCAGGATTGTGCCGGAGCCAATGCAGGAGCTTCGAAAATCCCCACTCGGACGAATAAATTCCGCCGCACCACTGAATAGCCTCCAATCCCTCGCGATGCGCAGCTTCGGTAATCTCGGCGGCCTCGGCCTTCGCGCGGTGATCGCACCACAGGTAATACTCGCCGAGTGGCTGGAGATCTTTGCCCACCGCGATCACGGACGAACCGGTGGTGTCGAGCGCAATGGCTTGCACTTGATTGCCCGCAACACTTGCTTTTTTCAGAACATCGCGCATTGCAGAAGAAAGCGCGCGCATGTGATCGTCGTGGGACTGTGTCGCGTATTCCGGATCTTCGCGCTTGCGGTGCAGTGGGTACTCGGCGCTGGCGGAGCCGATCAGTCCGCGTTCGCTGTCGACAAGAGAAACACGAACACTTAGGGTTCCGAAGTCGACTCCTGCCACCATAGCCATTAACAGGCTCCATTTTCGCAACCGTGATAGTGCATGTCCCAGCCCAGATAACGCGTACTGGCTTCATAGACCGCGGAGGCGACGGTCGAAAGATTTGCAGCGACGTGGTGCTCAAAGCCGCGCTCGCAGATGAAATGGAGAAGCTTCTGCAGATTCTGGATTTCGACCACGCCGGCGCCGCCGAAGGTATTCAGCGGGTCGTCAGTGAATCGTCCTTCGCCCACGTATCCCCGCATCTTGCCGGCTGTGTCGTCGGTGGAGAACCGCGCGAAGCTCATCTTCTCCGGTTTGATCAGCCCGACGCAGGTGCCGAACGTATTTTCCTTGCCGACCGTGCCGGCGATGATCTCTTGAAAATCCATCTTCACCGAGCGGAAAAAATGCTTCGGCAAGTTCGAGCAGTGGAAGCAGACCGCTTTGTTCGGATCGGATCCGTAGTTATTGTTCCAATCAAGCAGAGCCGAAGGAGTTTGGGACGCGAGTTGCAGCGCATGCATCCCAAGCACACCGCAAATATCCACTTCGCAGGCGCTCGAGAGCAGCTCGTTACTCATCATGCTCATTACGGTGCAGGGAACCACGCCCAAATTCTCTTCGATCGAAGTCCAGCACTGAACGGCACTGACAGTGACCTCGGTCGCGGCCATCCATTGGTCGACCACGGCTCCCAGCTTCGCCATCTTCAACAGCGCCGTGGCGGGCACGCTGCTCGCGTCCACGTATTTGTGAATGGCCGCGAGCTTGGCTTGCGCGTAATCGTCATTATCTTTCATGCGCTCGATGCGTCCCAGCACCTCGGAAAGGTCGAGCGTCTCAATCGAGATGCCCTGCGATTCCAATATCTTTTCGCTATAGCGAACCGTATTGAACGCCGCGGGGCGCGCGCCGATCGCCCCCACGCGCAGATTGCGAAAGCCGTTCACCACCCGGCATACCGCCGCAAACCATTCCAAATCCATCGCAAACTCGGGCGAGTCGGGACTCTCCGTGTGCAGTGTCGTGATGGAGTACAAGATTCCATACTGCCGCAGATTGTTGCAGGCTGACATCTTGCCGCAAAAACTATCGCGGCGAAACGCGATCGTCATCTTCCCGGGATCGTCGGGCGTGGCCTGAATCAGCACGGGTACGCGCAGATCGGCCAGTCGCAGCGTATCCGCGATGGCGCGTTCTTCACCAAAGTTTGGCAGCGTAACGATCACGCCATCGATCCGCTCACGATTCTGCCGAAACAAATCGGCGCAGCGACGCGATTCCTCCCGTGTCTCCACCGCTCCGTATTTACTCTGCTCTGGGGTGAGAGCCACCACCTCGATGCCGGCTTTGCCCAGCACCCGCAGCATCTCTTCGCGCCCGCTCTTCGCCAGGTGATCGGGGAAGAATCCGCGGTTGCCCACGATTAACCCCATCGTCATTTTCTTATTCCCCATAAAACTCCCTGCTGCGAAATACAAACTTCAAAATACCAAAATCAACTAGGCCCGCTTCGGTGCGAATTTGAAACAATAAATCAGCCCGAACAGCAAAAGTGCGGCGCCCCACCAGACGTTGGCGTGCAGATTGAACAACACGACGCCGGGGTTGGCTGGAGGATTCACCAGTTGATAGACGCCGGCGGCCAGGATCAGTGCGCCGTTCACTGCCAGCGAAATGCCGATGAAAAACCAGATTGAGATCATCCCGCGTCGCCTCCGCTTCCTCGAAAATCCCGCGAACCAGAAAAGTGCAGCACCGCAGCATCGAAGATAAAGCTATTACCAATAAAAACTATTACCAAAAGATAATATTCAGCACAAAGAAAATCACTGTGACCACGGCTGCCCAGAACAGCGGCTTCTGATAAAACGGCACATCTCCAATCGATGGAACTTCTGTCAAGCCATAGACCAGACCTGTCAAAGCCGCGTCCGGCATGGGTTTGGTGGCCAGACTCACTAGTACTGTTACCACCACGCACACAATAAATGACCAAAGGGCCTGATACATATCCTGCGCCAATCCTTTCGCGTGCGGCGAAAGCGCAACATAGCGCAAAGCTGTAGGATCGACCTTCACCCACGCCCACATGCTGATCGAGCACAGCGTTCCCGACAGCAATCCCAAAAATCCGCCAGCCCCGGTCGCGCGCTTCCACAGCATTCCCAGCACGACCGTGCCGAACAGAGGAGCGATGAAAAAGCTGAACAATGCCTGCACATAATCCATGATGCTGGCAAATTGCATGACCAGATAAGCCGTGCCCACGCTGATTAGCACCCCGATCACCGTGGTCCAGCGCCCCATGTTCACGTAGTGATGATCGCTGCCCGTTTTGTTGATAAAGGGACGGTAGATGTCGTAGGCCCAGACCGTGGTGAAGGCGCTGACGTTTCCCGCCATGCCCGACATGAAGCCGGCAATCAGCGCTGTAACTCCCAGGCCAAGTAGTCCTGGACCACAATAGCGCGCCAGCATGAGCGGAAGCACGTCATTATAGCTATGAGCTCCGGTGACCGAGGCCACCGATTCCGGAACCAGTTTCTCCGGCAACACCGCCAAACCCAGCAGACCGGGCAGAATCACGATGATCGGCACCAGCATTTTGAAGCCGGCGCCGATGATGGGCGCCATCTCCGCGCTGCGAATATCTTTCGCCGCCAGGATGCGCTGCACCACCAGAAAATCCGTGGTCCAATAGCCCATAGATATAATCGCGCCCAGCCCAAACACGATCCCGGTCCAGTGGATTCCCATCGGATTGTTGGTGAACGAACCCAAACCCGACCACAGATGCACGTACTGCTCCGAAGCTCGCTGCGCGATCTGCAACTTCAAGTTGGTCCATCCTCCAGCTTCGTAGAGGCCGAGAATCGGAATCAGCAGCGCCCCGGCCCAGATCAAAAAAAATTGCAGCACTTCATTAAAAATGGCCGAGCGCAAGCCGCCGAGAGTTACATAAATCGCGACCGTCAGCGACGAGACCCAGATGCTGAAATTGATGTCCCAGCCCAGCACGATCTGCATCACCTTGGCCATGGCAAACATGTTGACGCCGCTCATGAGCACGGTCATGAAAGCGAACGATACCGCCGATAACGCGCGGCTGGGCTCGCCGAAACGCAGTTGCAAATAGCCCGGCACCGAGTGGGTTTTCGAAATGTAATAGAACGGCATCATGACCAGCGCGAGAAACAGCATGGCCGGAATAGCACCGATCCAATACCAGTGCGTCGCTAGAATGCCGTACTGATAGGCCGACCCAGCCCAGCCCATCAACTCGAGCGCTCCCAGATTCGCGGAAAGAAAACTGAGACCGGCCACCCACGCCGTCATCTCCCGCCCCGCCATAAAGAAATCTTCGCCGGTGTTAGCCCGCCCCCGCAGATACCATCCGATCGACAGCACCAGTGCAAAATAAAAAACCACGATCGCCACGTCGATAGTAGATAAATGCACCAGCCGCGCGGGCACTGCAATCGCGGGCAAACGGGTCATTGCTGGTCCTTGTCGGGGTTCTTGGTCTGCCCATAGTATGCGTTCGCGCCGTGTTTGCGAAGGTAATGCTTGTCGTGCAGCGCTCTGCCCACCGCCTGGGCCGCTGAGTCGATGCCGAGCGTGAAATAGGCCATGCGCGCGATGGCTTCAAGAATCACCGCGTTTTGAGTGGCGGTCGTGGCATCCGCTCCCCAGGCAAACGGGCCATGATTGGCCACGAGAATACCTGGAATCGAAAACGAATTCGTTTGTCGCAGGCTACGAACGATCGCGTGGCCGGTATTTTTCTCATACTCTTCGGCAATGTCAGGATCGCTCATCTCAGAAGTCACGGGCACCGGACCATGGAAATAGTCCGCGTGAGTCGTGCCGAAACACGGGATGGGCTTGCGCGCCTGCGCCCATGCAGTCGCATATGCAGAGTGAGAGTGAGCAACCCCGCCGATTTCAGCGAACTGGTTATATAACACCAGATGGGTAGGCAGATCGGAGGAGGGCCGCAGTTTTCCTTCCACGATATTTCCACTCAAATCCGTTATCACCAGGTGTTCGGGTTTCATTTGCGCGTAAGGCACGCCGCTGGGCTTAATCACCACGAGGCCTTTCTCGCGCGCAATGCCACTGACATTGCCAAAGGTGTATAACACGAGACCTTGACGCACCAATTCCAGGTTGGTCTCTAGGACTTCTTCCCGTAGACGCTCTAGCATGGTTCTGGTTGTACCACTTCTCCGGAAGTATCGGCTACGTCGGCGCCCCCACACCGCATATTCTATAGCACAGTAATCGTTTACTTTAAAAAATGAAATCTAGAGTATTCCCGGTCGCTGACCATCGACGGCGTAGGCCTGATTCTGCCGCGCCGGGCCACCGGCTTCGAGCAGTCCAGGAGTCAAGGGCACGACGCCGGGTTGAAGCAGCCCCAACTGAGAAAAATTGCAGCCGTCCAGCGGGAGGTCGAGGATCTCATGTTCCATCACGGTTTGCCCGAGACTGCTGACCGTGCTCTGCACCAAAGCTGCATCCCCGCTCACCTCAACCTGCTGCGTCTCTGACCCGAGTTTGAGGCGAATGACGACCGTCGCAGTCTGGTTCACGTCCAGCGAGATTCCTTGCTGCAAGTAGGTCTGGAAACCTTTTGCCTGCGTCTCTAGCAGGTAGTGCCCGATCGGGAGTTCGACCAGCACGTACTCTCCCTGACGATCTGTGATCGCAACCCTGGTCAATCCGGTTTCGATCTGTTTTGCGGTAACTGTGGCGGCCTGCACAATCGCGCCGCTCGGGTCGCTCACAGTTCCGCGAATGTTCCCCGTGATTTGCTGTCCGGCAACATTCAAACTTGTAAGCAGGGCCATCAGGAATAACGTCAGCGTCTTCGCGCTACGCATGCTTTTCTCCATTCGTCCTTAAAAACCAAGATTGATTTCGCAAAACAGTCTCTCGTCGACGCTTTAGGAAACACGCGCGAGAATTCGCCCGCAGATTGAAGTGCGGCGAATATAGGGACGGTTTGCAGCGGGTCAATAATCGGAAAGAAGTATTGTTCAAGCAGGTAGTGACAGATATCTTGCTCTACGGGTGAGTGTGAATTTGCGGCCGGTTCCGGAAGCCCGTTATGATGCGGGATATGACTTGGCCTCGTTTTTTGCTATTTGTTTCTTTGAGTGCTTTGGCTAGCGCTCAGGCTCCTACCGCAAGAGAAGAAGTTGATGCAGTTTATCCCGACGCGAATGCGCTTTACGTCGATCTGCATCAGAATCCGGAACTCTCTGCTCACGAAACGCAGACTGCAGCGAAGGTGGCCGGTCGATTACGTGCGCTAGGGTATGAGGTCACGGAACATGTCGGTGGCACTGGGGTGGTCGCTGTTCTGAAGAATGGCGCGGGCCCGACTGTGATGCTGCGAACCGAACTGGACGCGCTTCCCGTGGAGGAGAAGACTGGTCTGACTTACGCGAGCAAAGTCCGCACCAAGGATGACGGCGGACACGATGTGCCGGTGATGCATGCTTGCGGGCACGACCTGCACATGGCGTCGATCGTGGGCACAGCGGCGATCATGGCACGCGGCAAAGAGACTTGGCATGGAACGCTGATCCTGATCGGCCAGCCCGCGGAGGAAGCCATCGGCGGAGCGAAAGCGATGATTGCCGACGGCCTGTTCACTCGCTTTCCCAAACCCGATGTGGCGGTGGCGCTGCACGTGGGCAACACGCTACCCGCGGGAGAGGTCGGAATTACGCCGGGGGTCTACAACACGAATGCGGACTCCGTTCGCATCACGATTTACGGCAAGGGCGGGCACGGTTCCGCGCCCCAGACTACGATCGATCCGATTGTGATCGCGGCGCGAACGATTTTGGCCTTGCAGACGATCGCTTCGCGCGAAGTGAAGCCGGGAGATATGGCCGTGATCACGGTGGGTTATATTCGCGCCGGGACGAAGAACAATATTATTCCGGATGAAGCTGAGATGGGATTGACGGTCCGCACGAATAAGACGGAAGTGCGCAAGCAAGTGCTCGCGGCGATCAGGCGGATCACGAAGGCGGAAGCTGAAGCGGCGGGTGCGGCGCGGCCGCCGTTGGTTGATGTCTATGAAGGCGCGGACCTAGTGTACAACGACCCTGCACTAGCGCAGCGAATGCGTGGAGTGCTCGAGTCGGCGCTGGGGAAAAAGAATGTGTTAATCCAGGAGCCGATTACGCCCTCGGAGGATTTTTCATTTTATGTTGAGCAAGGAATTCCGGGATTTTATTTCAGTCTTGGAGGCGCGGATCCCGAGAAGTTCGCGCAAGCCAAGGCTTCGGGGACGATGTTGCCGTCGAATCACTCTTCGCTGTTTGCGCCGGATGTAGATCCTGCGCTTCGCACCGGCATCACAGCAGAAGTTGCAGTACTGAGGAATTTGCTGCAGGGTTCGGCGGAAGATTTACGGAAGACGACGACTGCGGGAGCCACCGCTGCACCATAGACGCTTTCGATGAATTTGAACATCGAGAGGACTTTATCCTAGATTTGCATCACCCAAAGTTGTCAGGACAATATCTGTATCTGTGCAAAGAAATGAAAGCCGCTGCACCGTCGATCCCTATCCTCGTTCTCACCGCTTCCTCTGCGCGACCTAGCTTCCTTTCGCTGACCGCTGCTCGATCCGTGTAAGTTACTCCCGCAATGGCGACATTCTGGCAGTTCATCTCCATGGTCGTTCCCAGCGGCAAGTTCCTGAGCTGCATTGTCTTAGCTGCAAACAGCGCTTTTGGCATCTGACGTGCGAATATGTTTCGGAGGAGGGGCAAAATGTATTCCGCTCATGCCTTTCAACTTCCGATCTGTTGCGTTTGCGCGAAACCTGTTTCCCTCGAAAGTTCTAAAACGGATGAAAGAGGTCACGCAGTTCACGAAGAGTGCTATTTGTTCAAGCTTGGTTTGATCGAGGAGATAACCGCCCAGCGCAAGCCTCCCTGCGGTCTGAGAAACATGAAAATGGCAGGGGAATATGCTTGGGCTTGGACAACCTAGCGGCAACAGCAGCTACAAAACGGCGCGACAACTGCAAGACCAAGACCATGATAAAATCCACCACCATCATGAGACTTCACCAGAGGTTGGAACCCCAGCTCTACGAGCAAAGATTGCAAGAGCTTCGCCGGGAACGCAATGCAGAGATCAAACAGGCGGAACGTCTGTCAGCGATCCTTGCGAAGAAGGTGGGTATGGTTAAGGAATGCGTTCCCGACAGAGCTGCTTAATTTGTTGGTTGTTACACAAATCCCTTTAGCTGATTTGTTGCAGAATTGACCGGGCTTCGGCAGCGGGATCAGCCGCTTCTGTGATAGGACGCCCAACGACAATGTGGCTCGCTCCAGCGGCAACTGCTTCTGCGGGGGTGACGACCCGAGCCTGGTCTGCGTGGTCGCTGCCGACTGGGCGCACGCCAGGAGTTACGATTGCGAAATCGTTTCCCAGTTCGCTGCGAAGCCTTGCGGATTCGCGGGCTGAAGTGACGATTCCTTGGCATCCACTCGCCAGGGCTAGTCTCGACAATCGGAGGACTTCGTCCTGGACACTCCCTTGAATCCCGACCTGCTCCAAATCATTCTGGTCGAGGCTGGTGAGTACCGTGACGGCGAGAACCGACAGGGAAGGATTCACCGCGCGAGCAGCGTCGACCGCAGCGCGCAGCATTTTACTGCTGCCACTCGCATGCACGGTTAACATGCTCACGCCGAGACGAGCCGCTTCGCGCACTGCCGTAGCGACCGTGTTCGGAATGTCGTGATACTTAAGGTCGAGAAACACCCGCCGGCCAGAAGCTACGAGATCCCTCACTACCCGCGGGCCTTCGGCTGTGTAAAGCTGCATGCCGACTTTGTAAGTCAGCACGGAGTCTCCGACGGCCGCGACAATTTTTTGTGCTGCGACCGCAGTGGAGACGTCTAGAGCGACAATTAACTTCTCGCGCGGGTTGTTACCGCTGCAATCACCCCTGCCAAGAACGTTGCCAGCAAGATTTTTTTCTAGGGGGTTGTTGTGAGGGATGGGCTTGGGCAGACTGGCCTGCATCCCTCACAGTATAGGGGTTTTATGGAAGTTCCACCAGTGGGTGGTTATACAGTGGGTGGTTATATGCGACGGTCTGGTAAACCGGTCGGTGCTCGGTCCGAGGCTTAACCAAATCGATCCGCACCTTCTGCAAGCCCCGATGTTCGAACTGCAGGGCTCGAGCGGCGCCAAACGACAGGTCGATAATGCGGCCGGGCACTACCGGACCACGATCGTTTACTTTGACGACGACTACCCGTCCATTGCGCATATTGGTAACCCGTACATAGCTTCCCAAAGGAAGCGTGGGGTGCGCGGCGGTCATGTCGTACATGTCGTAATCTTCACCGCTGGCGGTTGGCTTTCCGACGAAATCCTCGCCATACCAAGAGGCTGTCCCAACTTGATACGCCGGATTCTTGCCGGGTTGCGTTCGAATTTTTGGCGTGTTTTGAGCTAGGCTACCAAGGCTTGGTGTGGCCTCCGAGCTGTTTGGTCCCTGTGCAGCTCCCAGCCCGATGACCAGTAAAGTGATCATCAGTCCATGAGCGATACGTCGATGCATTCAGTTCTCCTCGCATCTCAAAAGTCTTCCTGGCCAGAAATTGGGTTAACGTTCTGTAAATGCTAGAGGCCGGGCGGAGGCTTGTCAACCCGAAAGTGAAGGGTCTATGGTGACCTGGCAGTGATCGATATCTCACGTAACTTGTTGTTAATGATGAGTAATATACGGTATCTTGCTTAAAACAATGAGCTTGACTGTTTATGTTATGGTAAATACTCAACGCAATGTAGACTGAGAAGTATTTTCATCATCAATTGATTCAATAACTTACGGGAAATATCTGGATAAGTTGTTTATTGCTAGCATGTTGCGTAGATGGTTGCCTCAAAAAGTGGCAGTTTTCTGGGACGAGATCGTCCTTTCGTGTGGGTCGTTGGAGAGTCGGGAAAATGGTGTTCGCGGTCACAGACTGAGGCCGCTCCGATGTGGCATGGTTCATGGTAAGGTCGAGAAAACTATGGCCGAGAGACCGCCCGTTGTCTTAACTATTGCCGGTTTTGATCCGTCCTCGGGGGCTGGGGTGACGGCCGATATTAAGACCATCGCCGCCCACGGCTGCTATGGGGTTGGGTGCGTGACCGCCCTGACCGTGCAGTCGACCTCTGGCGTGCGCCGGATCGAGACGGTCGATCCCGGCTTGGTGGTCGAGACCTTGCAGGAACTTGCATCCGATATGCCGGTCGCGGCCATTCACATCGGAATGCTCGGCACGGCAAGAGTGGTTAAAGCGGTGGCAGAATTTCTTAGCCAGCAAGGCAAGGCTAGGGTGCCGAACATAGTTCTTGACCCGATCATGCTGTCATCTTCTGGCGCTGAACTGCTGGATGTGCCGGGAACCAGGATGCTTGTCGAGAAACTTCTCCCACTTGTCGATGTCATCACGCCGAATGTCGATGAGGCCGCTACCCTTACGGGGTTAAAGGTTCGGGATCTGGAAGAAATGAAGGCTGCGGCGGAGAAGCTGCATGAGATGGGTTCGACGGCGGTAGTGATTACCGGAGGGCATCTCGATAAAGCGATTGACTTGTTGAGTTTCACGTCGAAACATGGTGTGCAGCAGGAAGTTTTTAGAGCCGAAAAGCAACGTTCGAATTCTACTCACGGCACGGGTTGCGCATTCGCCACGGCGATGGCTTGCCACTTAGCGCTTGATCGAGGGATCGCAGAAGCTGCCTTGCTGGCCAAAACCTACGTAACCGCGGCGATTGCAGCCGGCCATCCCTTGGGGCGCGGGACCGGGCCTGTTCACCATCTCTATCGAATGAGCCAGCAGCGGCGGGGGGCAAGTTCCGGCGGCGAATCGTAAACCGCTACAACGAGTGCAAATGCAGACGGGGAAAACTAGAGCTAGCTGCAAGTAACATTTCCGGGGGAGAGCAAGGCAGCCCTAGTCGTGGCTCGTGCCCGAAGGCTTTTTCAGCAGAATTCCGGCGACAAACGACGCTGTGGCGGCCAACAGCCATTCGATCCGCCACATCTGGATCGCCTGGAATTCGGCTAAGTTTGATGCTTTGTAGAAGAAGCTCACGCCGAGGGCCCCGGCGACACAACCGATGCCGATCATAAAGGCGACCAGCGCCGCCGTCGGCAGGCCGACCCAGCGTTTAATCTCATGGAAATGCAGATAGTGTAGCCAGTCGGGGAAGGAAATCTTGCGCCATGCAGCAGTAACGGAATCTGTGGCCGTCCCGAGCCACGTTAGGTTCCGATTCCAGAGCCCGGCGATTGCGGGAGAATCGACCTCAACTGCGGCTCGCAGGGGACGCCTTCGCCCGCAGGTATGGCAAAAACGCGCGTGGATCATGAACTCTGCCCCGCACTCGGAACAGGCGTCAGCCATGACCGGTGCCGCGCCCGGAAGCGGAATCTCTCCCACGGATTCGACTACGGTCGGGGACCGCCAAAACTCCTGCTGCGCATCTTGAATGACATCAGCCATACGGTGGGAATTCTGCTTTCAGCAACGCAAGCCGACAGCCAAAGCTCTGCACTCAGTAAGGTATTTTCAACTCAAATACTTGCAACTTCCGTACACCCAACAACCACGGCCTTCCGCGCAATTATTACTCGTCAGCTCAGGTAAAGATGGCCCGGTTACGGAGGTACGTTGACTGCCGGTAACTGCGCGAATTATAGAGTCAAGTGTTGAATCCATTAGGAAAATGTTAGGTGTCTCCCGATAACGTCTTTGGTTCGTTCCGTGCTTCGAGAGACATCGGATAGACTAAAACTCAAGGCCAGAGGCCAGAGTTTGAGAGATAAGAACTAAAGAATGACGATGCAGTTGGTTCCGAAATCTTCCACACCCATGCCAAGGAATGCAGTGCTGTTTTGTCTTGTCTTACTTTGTCTGGCGTCTCCGGCGGCAATAGGACAAGCCCGCGCTGTGCCCGAGAGCCTGTCGATCACAGCTTCGTCGCCCGCCCATGATCCGCTGGCGGACACCGCCTTTGATCACTTCTACAACATGGATTACGACCACGCGATCCAGGAGTTTGAAAAGTTACTGGATCGGAGGCCGAACGATCCCTCGGCAGTCAACCACCTGCTGAGCGCGGTTCTGATGCGCGAGCTTTATCGCATGGGAGCGATGAACACTGGCGAGTACTCGAACGACAGTTTTATCGGCCAGGCCCATCGAACCGCCGATCCGAAGGTGAAAGAGCAAATCAAACAGTTGGTGGAACGCGCCGAGAGCTATGAGGAGGATCTACTCAAGGCCAGCCCAAACAGCCGGGATGCACTTTACGCGCGCGGCGTTACTCGCGCGCAGTTCGCTCTCTACACCGCGCTGGTTGAGCGGGCCTGGTTTTCCTCACTGCGCAATGCAGTGGGCGCGCGCAAGGACCATGAACGCGTGCTCGAACTCGACCCCAACTACGTAGACGCGAAGCTGGTCGTGGGCACACACAATTACGTTTTGGGTAGCCTGCCCTGGAGCGTGAAAGCCGCTGTGGCTCTGGTGGGATTGAGCGGAACCAAAGAAAAGGGGCTCCAATATCTGCGCGAAGTGGCCGACAGTAGCGGAGAAAACAGCGTTGACGCCAAGGTCGTACTCAGCCTGTTCCTGCGCCGCGAGCACCGTTACGACGAGGCGCGCGTCTTCATGCACGATCTCGGGATGCGCTATCCCAGAAATTATCTCTTCCCACTGGAAGAAGCGAATTTGCTGCGTGTCGGCGGCCATGCGACCGAGGCTGCCGCAGCTTATCGCAAAGTATGGCAGAGTGGACGGGAAGGGAAGTATGGCAACCTGCACTACGAAATCGCCGCATGGGGTCTGGGTGAGCTACTGCGCAACCAAAAGGACTATGCGGGAGCCGCAGCCGCCTACGAACAAGTCAGCCAGGTTCCAGATTCCGATCCGGAGACGCTGCAGAAAGCCAACCTAGCCGCCGGCGAAATGTACGATTTGCTCCAGAAGCGCGACTTGGCCATGAAGAAATATGAAGCGGTTCTAGCCGAGAATGGCAGCACTCCACCAGCCGAAGCTGCCCGCAAACACATCCGCGAAGCATACCGGGAATAAGCACGCGCCTTGATCACACGTTATCCTGCTCGTGTGACGCCACCATTCCCCTGACGATATCGATCGGAATGAGGGAACTTTCGGCCTACAATTACGTATTGTCTTGTAGACGGTGGTAAAGAGGACTAGAGCCATGTACTGCAACTATTGCGGCAAAGTGATTCAGGACGATGCGGCGGTTTGCGCCTACTGCGGCGTTCGCGTGGGGGCGTCGGTGGCTCGAAAGCGACTGGTGCGGCCTCGGCAAGGACGCAAGATCGCCGGCGTTTGCCTGGGCGTTGCCGAGTACTTCGACGTTGACGTAACGGTCGTCCGGCTCGTCTGGCTGATCACGTCGTTCATGACGGGGATTGGTTTGATCTCATATCCCATTGCATGGATCGTGATGCCGGAAGAACCTTTGCTGCTGGCGGCTCCGGCGGGCGCTCAGCGAGTGACCAACCCGTAGAATTTTCAAATCTCCCCGGCATACGCGCGGCGGGAGCCGAATTTGTGATCAAATCGTCTCCATGCAGCAGATCATTTCTCACCACATCACCAGCGCCGATGCGGAGATCGCGTACTGGGTGCTCGGCGACGGCCCTCCGGTAGTTCTGCTCCATCCTTTTCCGGCAGATCACGAATTCTGGATTCCAGCGGCCCAGTTTCTGATCACACGCTATCGCGTGATTCTGCCGGATCTTCGCGGCCATGGAGATTCAGGCGTTGGGGAAGGCCCAGCCACAATAGAAAAGCACGCTGCCGATCTCGCCAGCGTGATGGATGATGCTGATGTCGGCCGCGCTCCTCTGGTTGGTGTTTCCATCGGTGGATATCTGCTGTTCGAATTCTGGCAAAGGCATCGTGGCAGAGTTGCGGCGCTCGGCCTGTGCAACACGAAGGCGCAGGCCGACTCAGCCGAAGCCCGTGCCGGACGCCTAGAGGCTGCAAATGACGTTCTCGACCGCGGCACCGAACCGTTTTTCGAAAGTACGATTCCACGCCTGCTGGGCCAGAGCACGCGAGAGACGCGTCCGGACCTTGTCACTGGGGCTTTGAACATGATGCGCAAGATGTCTCCCGAAGACGTTGCCCAAGTGCAGCGCGGTATGGCTGAGCGTCCGGGCTCCATGGATACATTGAAGACAATCAATGTCCCGACGCTGCTGGTAACCGGAGACGAAGACATACTGACGGGAGTGAACGAATCTGAGTTGATGCGCCTGCATATTTCCGGTAGCCAGTTGCGCATAATTCCGAAGGCTGGCCATTACTCCGCGTGGGAGCAGCCTGAGGAAGCCGGAAGGCTGCTGCGGCGATTTCTGGATCAACTTTAGTTCGGTTCGCGGTAGAATCCATCACGCTATGAAAAGGCTTACTCTCGCGATCGTATTCACTGCGTCAGTGCTGTTCGCTCAATCACAGGCTCATCCCGCTCGGCCGCGCATTCTTGGCATCGATCATGTCGCGTTCTACACCACCGACGCCGACGGAGTGAAACAGCTTTACAGCGGCCCCCTCGGCTTGGCTTCGGAGCCGCCGGTGGAATCCGGCGAACTCGTGAGATACCTCGTGGGCAGGCAATGGGTCGGCTTCAGCACCGCGCCCGACCCGAAAGCCACCGACCGTATGGATCACGTCGCGTTCGCTACCGACAACATTGCCGCGCTGCGCAAGTATCTGGTCGCGCACGGCGTAAAAGTGGCAGCCGTTGAAGGCCACGCGGATCACAGTCTCACTATCGCCTTGACCGACCCCGAAGGCCATCGCATTGAATTTGTCGAGCGCGGCAAGGGGGAAGCGCCAGCGCCGCCGGAGTCGGCCGTTTCGCGGCACATGATTCATGCAGGATTTCTGGTTTCCAGCCGCGACACTGAAGACCATTTTTATCGAGATATTCTTGGCTTTCGCCCTTACTGGTACGGTGGAATGCAGGCTGGAAAAACTGACTGGGTCGCTCTGCAGGTGCCGGACGGCACCGACTGGCTGGAATATATGTTGAACCAGCCGGAGCATCCTGATTTGCGGTTGACCGGCGTAATGAATCACATTTCGCTCGGGGTCGCCGACATGAAGAAGGCGCAGGCGGTTCTGGAATCCCACGGCTGGAAACCGCATGGCGAAGAGAAAGCCCAGATGGGCAGGGACGGCAAGTGGCAGCTCAACCTGTACGATCCCGATCTGACGCGAATCGAATTGATGGAATTCAAACCCGCTGAGAAGCCTTGCTGCTCGGAGTTCACGGGACCGCATCCGTCGGAGTAGCAGGAATTATTGATTGTTGATTTCAGATTGTTGAGTGAGAAACCGTTTGAGTCAGCGCGGACTGAATAGCAGGAATTGGAGTGGGATCTCAATCAGAATCAGCAATCAGAAATCAACAATCAGAAATCAACAATGAAGGCTATTTTGCTAGAATTCTCTTGTGATGCTTAATACCTCTCTAGTTCCTGAGAAAACAGTCGTTACCGCCAAAGGCGACGGCCCCACTGTAGATGTGAGCGGTGCCAGCGGCCGCGTGTTTCTGCTGACTCTCGATATCACGAACATTATTGAGCAGGAGTCGCTCGATGTCGCGATCTATGGTTCGGCCGACGGGACGACGTGGGGTGCGAAGTCGATGGCCGCATATCCCCAGAAGTTTTATCGCGGCGAGTTTCCGCTGTTGCTGGATCTGACGGCTCATCCCGATGTGAAGTTTGTGCGCGCACATTGGGAAGTCGCGCGCTGGGGACGTGGCACAGAGACGCCGATGTTCGAGTTCGGGCTTACCCTGAAAGAGATTCCGGCAGAGATACTGCGGGAAAGCTCGCACGAAGCGGCGAGTTCGACACGACGCTAGGTCAGACGAGAATCGGCCGGGATCAATCGGCAGCCGCTTCGAGAGCTACCTCAGGCCTTCCGGCCGGCCGAAAAAAAGCGGTGCGCTCCGTTTCGAAAGCTTCCAAGTTCGCTCCCATCATGTGGTCGTCCCAACCCAAAACCGCGCCGATGCGCAACGCCGCCTCGCGGCTGCAAGACTCGGACCAGCACGCTCCCAACGCAACCGGCACGCGGCGCAACAGCACATCGGCTAATGTCACGGCGTATTCCCGGCGGTAGGCTTCCACCACTTCAGCGATCACATGCGTGGTGTGGGTACAAATCGGCGCTCGCAGTTCCGCACTCACCAGTGCCATGCGCGCGATATCCGCGGCGCGTTTCCCATGCCACTCCAACATGCCGCGCGCCGATTCTTCACTGATGGAGCCAATCCTGGCAATTTCGAGTACGGCCTCGTCCAGCAGCGGATCCAGAGAGTTTTCCTGCCCCATTGCGATAGTAGTTGGTTCTGCGGCGTTCAGCCCGATCTTTCGCGCGCACTCTCGAGCCAGCGATGCCGCAGTCGTCAATTTTCCGCCGATCACCGAAATCATGCGAGACGCGGCGTCATCCGCATGGTCGTGCAAAATGTGTTTGCGAGTTACCGCGGATGGACGATTATCCGGCGAGTAAGGCAACGGGCGAACTCCGGCAAAAGCATGCTTGACGCTCTGCGCCGAAATTTTCGCCTTGGGAAATAACTTTGCGACAGAACTTATGAGATAGGTGACTTCATCGGCTGCGGGAACCGTTTTTCCGGGATCACCTGTATCGGCGACTTCGGTTGTTCCCACTAAGATTTGATCATTCCAGGGAATGATGAAGATGGGACGGCCATCTGCTGCTTCGGTATAAAGGGCCGCATTTGGCGAGCCTGGAAATCGTGGCAAAACAATGTGCGAACCGCGCACCCCGCCCAGCATGGGCTTCGCCATGCGAATCGACGAGCGCTGGCATACACGATCAGCCCATGGTCCGCTGCAGTTAATCACCCAGCCCGCATCCACGCGTACTTCCCGGCCTGTGATTTGATCACGCAGCAGCACGCCGCGAACCCGGCCGTGAGCCACATCGACCGCCAACGCTTCCATGTGATTTCGGACTGTAACTCCCGCGTCCCAGGCTTCCATCAGCCATTCAGCTACCAATCGTTCTGGAAATTCGCACTGAGCATCTTCGTAGTTGAAAAACGACCAGCGGTGTCCGGCATCCAATGCCTGCTCCAGCCGCTTCAATTCCATCTCCGTGACATCCGCGCTCGGCGGTTTTCCAGCCATGCGCTGATAGAGCCATAATCCCGCGCGAATCTTCATCGCGCTACGCTGGCTTTGCTCATTCAAAAGCAGCACAAAGTGCATGGGATGCACCAGGTGAGAGCGATTGCGCAACAACCGTTCCCGTTCATGCAAGGATTCCCGTACCAGGCCGAGTTCGCCGTGCTCGAGATAGCGCAATCCGCCATGAATGATGCGCGTAGATCGGCTGGTTACTCCGGAAGCAAAGTCATTCTGTTCCACCAGCAGCGTGTGTTTTCCCGACCGGGCGCACTGCCGCGCCACGGCCACGCCGTTGATGCCGCCGCCGATCACCACCACCTGAAAGTGCTGGCCCTCGAGCGATGCCCGCTGATTTGCGGCTAAAACCATTGGTTATCAGTGAGATGCGTAACTTGCGAGATTAATTATAGAGTCTCCAGTTTAAGTCTGAACCCGGCCCACCACAGAGAGAAGGTAACGTTAGTACCGCTGAAACGACTGGCCCAAGGTTGCGCGCCTAAGTTGGAGGCTTACAAGAAGTGAAGAAATCCGGGCCCACTGCACGACTGCTGCGGGCCAGGATTTGAGAGAATTCTTGCGTACGTTGAGTTAAGCGACCTTTTGTAGTGGCTTTGTGCCGCCGGTCATGCCTTTCGAGAATAATGCGATCATCTCGCGGTTGAAGGCGGGAATATCGTCAGGCTTGCGACTTGTGACCACCCCGTTACTCAAGACTACTTCTTCGTCCACCCACGTTCCGCCCGCGTTCTGGACGTCGGTTTTCAGCGACGGCCACGAAGTCACGGTGTGACCTTTCACCGTGCCGGTTTCGACCAGCATCCAAGGGCCGTGGCAGATCGCCGCAACCGGCTTTGCCTGATCGAAGAAATCTTTAACGAAACGCACTGCGTCCTGATTCATGCGGAGTTGATCGGGGTTCATCACTCCGCCGGGTAACAATAGGGCGTCATATTGCGCCGGCTTAGCAGACTTGAGCGGCACATCGACCGTGACCTCCTCGCCCCAGTCTTTGTGATTCCATCCTCTAATTTTGTTGTCGGCTGGCGAGACTACCTGAGTTCGCGCGCCAACTTCTTCCAACGCCTTTCTAGGTTCATCGAGTTCTGATTGTTCAAAGCCATCTGTTGCCAGGATTGCGACGGTTTTTCCTACCAAAGTATCGGGCATGATATTTCCCCCTAAAACCAGGGATTGCAAATTCGTTTTCAGCTTAAGTGCTGAAGGTTCGATGCGACTGTGCTGGCCACGGTTTATCGTGATCGACCAATTTGTTACGTAGACGCATTGCTCCCATGAAGCGGCTCATTTAAAGTGGTTGGCAATGTCCACCACCGGCGAACGTTTCGAACGCGCAGTCGCAATCATGGAGCGCCTGCGGGCTCCGGGAGGCTGCCCGTGGGACCGCGAGCAGACCTTCGATTCCATCAAGCCCTACACCCTTGAAGAGACTTATGAAGTTCTTGAAGCCATCGACAATCGCGACTGGAACGAACTTCCCGGCGAACTCGGCGACCTCTTGCTGCAGGTGCTTTTCTATTCGGAAATGGCGAAGGAGCAAGGATCGTTTTCCATCGATGACGTTCTCGATCGGCTTTCGTGCAAACTTGTGGACCGGCATCCTCATGTCTTCGGCGACACAAAAGCCGAAACGTCGGCTGACGTTAAGCGCAACTGGGAGGCGCTGAAGGTCGAGGAAAGGAAAAAACGGGCGGGCGAAAATGCTGACGGAGCAGAAGCACGCGCTGCGAGGAAGACGGTGCCATCGATTCTCGCTGGAATTTCTTCGTCGATGCCGTCGCTGCTGGAAGCACACAAGCTGAGTTCGCGCTCGGCGCAGGTTGGTTTCGACTGGCCTGAGATTAATGGCCTTTTCGAAAAACTTAGCGAAGAAACTGCCGAACTTCGCCAACAGTTGCGGGATTTTCCCGCGCCCGGCCCTCGCCCTGAAACCCGCGGGGTAGCCGGATCTGGACGCCAGGCCGTTCCCGAAGATTTGCGGGTGCGGCTGGAAGAAGAAGTCGGCGATCTTTTTTTTGTGCTGGTCAACATTGCACGCTATCTCGAGATCGATCCCGAATCTGCGCTGCGCAGCACCAATCGAAAGTTTCGCCGCCGCTTTCAGTGGATGGAGGAACGTCTCCATGAGAACGGGACCACGCCCGAGCAGGCCACGATGGATGAGTTGGAATCGCTTTGGCAGCAGGCCAAGCGACAGGAGAGCAGGTCGTGACTGCGGAAAACGTCGCGATTCGTCACTGTCGAGGTCTGGATGAGTTGCAAGCCTGCGTAACCTTGCAAAAGGAAGTCTGGAATTTTGCGGACGCCGACTTGGTTCCGCTTCGCATGTTCGTAGTTGCCAAAAAAATTGGCGGGCAAGTGATGGGCGCGTTCGATGGCGATCGGATGGTAGGTTTCGCGCTTTCGGTTCCAGGCACGAGGTCCGGCCACATTTTTTTGCACTCGCACATGCTGGCCGTACGGAAGGAGTATCGCAATAGTGGGCTTGGACGCCGGCTCAAACTGTTTCAGCGCGAAGACGCTCTCTCGCGCGGCATCGAACTCATCGAGTGGACGTTCGATCCGCTTGAGATCAAGAACGCGTATCTGAATATTGAAAAGCTGGGAGCCATCTCCCGCCGCTACAATATCAATCAGTATGGAATCACATCGTCGCCATTGCAGGGCGGGCTGCAGAGCGACCGTCTGATCGCCGAATGGTGGCTGAGGTCAAAGCGCGTGGAAAGTTTACTGGCGACGGGAAAGAACCCAACGTTCAGTGAACAAGCCGTCATTGAAGTTCCTGCGCAGATTTATGAATGGAAGTCCACCCCGGAAACGAAAAGCAAAGCAAAAGAAGTTCAGGAACGCAACCGGGATGAATTTATTGCGGCCTTCGGCAACGGACTCGCTGTGCTAGGCTACGAGCGCGATGCGGAAGGCAACGGCAGGTTCTTGCTGGGTAAGTGGGATGAGAAGTGGTCGTACGCGTCGGAAGAATGAGATCGCCAGTACACAGTACCGAGTACCTAGTATGCGCGCATTCTTTTACTCGGTACTGGGTACTCGGTACCAAATACTGAACCATGAAGATCGAAGCCATCACGCTGCGCGAGATCCACATGCCGCTCGTCCATTTTTTTGAGACGAGTTTCGGACGTACTTACAGCCGTCGAATCCTACTGCTCACCGCGCATTGCGAAGGAGTCGATGGCTGGGGCGAATGCGTGGCTGGCGAAGACCCTTTCTATAGCAGCGAGTGGATCGAGAGTAGCTGGCCGACCATTACGAGCTACCTTGCCCCGGCAGTGATGGGCCGCGACGTGAGTTCAGCACGTGACTGCGCAAGTCTTTTTTCCAGAGTTCGCGGCCACCGCATGGCAAAGGCGGCGCTCGAAAATGCGATGTGGGATGCCGAGGCCAAACAGAAGAATTTGCCTCTGTGGAAGTTGCTGGGTGGCACTCGAACGGAAATTCCGTGCGGCGTCTCGATCGGTATTCAAGATTCGGTGGAGCAACTGCTCGACAAAATCCACACCGAACTAGCCGCGGGTTACCGGCGCATCAAGGTGAAAGTGAAGCCGGGCTGGGACGTCAACGTATTGGAGAAAATCCGGTCACGCTGGGCCGACATCATACTGAGCTGCGATGCCAACTCGGCCTACACGCTCGACCAGGTTGAACATTTGCGGTCCTTCGATCAATTCAACCTGTTAATGATTGAGCAACCGCTCTGGGACGATGACATTTTCTATCATGCCCGCCTGCAGAGTGAGTTGCGCACTGCGCTTTGCCTCGACGAGTCGATCGTCAGCGCCCGCGCGGCGGCGATTGCTTTGGAAACCGGCGCCTGCCGAATTATTAATGTCAAAGTCGGCAGGGTCGGCGGCTTCACCGAAGCGCGCAAGGTTCACGACATTTGTCAAAAGCAAAAGATCCCGGTCTGGTGTGGCGGGATGCTCGAATCGGGCATCGGCCGCGCGCACAACATCGCGCTTTCAACGCTCGAAAATTTTAGTCTGCCTGGCGACGTCTCGGCCTCCAAGCGCTATTGGAAGGAAGACATCATCGATCCGGAGGTGCAGGTTTCGTCGCAAGGGATGATTCCGATCAGCAATGCAGTAGGCACGGGATATCGAGTTAAAGAAGACCTTATCGAGAAGTTAACGGTGCGCAAAGAGACCGTAAGGGCTACGGTCACAGCCAGCGCCTAAGCAGCCGGAACAGAATCCAAACTAGCGGGACTTGCCCTCCGCCTTCATCGCCTCGGGTTTAACTTGAACGAGCTTTGCGTCCTCCGCCTTCAGCATTTCCACTCCCTGCGCAAAGGTTGTGGTTGCGGGTACGGGACGGAAGTCGCTGAAGGCTTCGTCAGACTTGATCGCGATACTTTTGAACAGAAGAATTTTTCCGTTGACGGTCAGAGACATCCGCGAAATCTGCCACGAACCATCCGCTACTTCGCGCTGCTCCACCAGAAAATGGCCGCCCTTGTCGAGATAGCCTAAAATTCCCCAGCCGAAGCCAACCTGCTTAAATAGAGTGCCATCAATGGTCGCGATGCGGCTGCAGGTGCGGTCGATCACAAGAAATCCCTGCATTCCTTCGAGCACTTGTTCGACGTGAGATGGAGGGTGGTATTCCGGGTTTGGCCGAAATTTCAAGCGCACCAGTTGGCCTGCATCCTTAGACGGATTAGGAGTAGTCGAATTAGCGGTGTCGCCGTCCGGCATGTACTCGTAAAGAAAAGCTTCGGGCAAAGCCTTCACAATCCTCAGAGTGTGTTCGGCAGTTTCCTGTTCCTGAGAGTGTTTATGTTTCAGCTGTTCGGGGTCGCCGACCAAGCCAGCCAGCCGGTTTTGCTCGCCCTGCACTTGTTCCGGCGTAAGGGGATGATCGTCGTAGGCGACAGTCATGCCGGCCATTGCTTCCCGGGTTTCGACATAGAGTCGAGTTTGGGATCCCTGGGGAGTCTGTTTTCGCGAGCGGAACATGTGCTTGTTCGAGCTGTCATTGGCGGCTGCCACTTCATTGGCCACGGCAGCCCGCACCAATTCGATCGCCGGAGTCGAATTCTGGGCTTCATTTCGGGGCATTCCGGCTGCAAAAGAGGACGCTGCCATGCCGGTAATCAGGGCCGCCAACGAAAGACGCCGCACCATCCGCGAAGTGGTTTCCGCCTTCATTTTTTCAAGCCCAAACTGCTCATCAGTTAGTGTAGCAATTCGGCTCCAAGCGTTGTCTACAGCGAAATGGGTACTGGTTTTGTGCAGAGAGCGCTTGCCGCGCACTCACTGGCTTGCGTATAGTCGTGTGAGTGAGCGGCTGCTCCTGCTTGAGAGAGCTTTCCTGAGCAGGCTGCACGGGTTCCGTTGCGCCAGGTCATTTGCATCAAGAGGAGTTTTTCATGAGCGCACCATCGAGCGCACCCGCCAGCGGGTTGGCGCAAATCGGCAAGTCGGTCTTCATCAAGGGCGAACTTTCAGGCAGCGAGGATTTGTATCTGGATGGCCAAGTCGAGGGCAGCATCGCGCTAAAAGGAAACAGCTTGACCGTGGGCCCGAACGGCCAAGTCAAGGCGAGCGTCGAGGCTAAAGGTGTGGTTGTGCAGGGAAAGCTTGAGGGCAATGTTCAAGCCAGCGATCGCGTCGAGTTGCGCAAGTCTGCCGTGGTAACCGGCGACATTTCCACTCAGCGCATCTCAATTGAAGAAGGCGCCTACCTGAAGGGTAAGGTTGACATTCATAGAACGGATATTAAGTAGGTTCGCGACCCTTTTGCGGGAAAATTATGTCAGGGGTTCAGAAGTCAGGATGTCGTCGGTTTCGCAGACTTTCATGAAACTTTTTCGCGGTTCATCCGGGCCTGAGACCATTCCGGCACAAGGCTCACAAAAGCTTACCCGCCGCTCCAGCGGCCTGGGGAAGCTTGCCCGCTCCTGGGAGTCCGCGGAAGGTCTATGTGTACTAGATTTGGGTTCGACCTCGCCCACAAATATTCGTCACTTTACCGAGCGCGGCCACAGAATCTATAGCGAGGATCTGCTGACCGCTTCCACCGATCCTGAACTTCCCACCACCGACGAGCAGGGGAATGCGGTTCTCGATAGCCGCAAGTTTCTTGCCGATAATCTGGTCTATCCCGCGGCTCACTTTGACGTTGTCCTGTGCTGGAATCTGCCAGATTATCTCGATGAGAGCCTGGTGAAACCGGTCGTAGGACGGCTATGGTCGGTGCTGAAACCTAGTGGAATGTTGTTGGCGTTTTTCCATACGCGCGATGCCGGTCCGGATTCGCCCTGTCACCGCTTCCACATCGTCGGCCCCGACACGCTTGAGATGCAAAAAATCGAACTGCGCCGCGAAGCCCGCCGTGGGCCTACGGGAGCCGTCCACACCGCCATTACAGATGGCTTCCAGTTGCAACGCGTGTTCAACAACCGCCACATCGAAACGCTTTTCCGCGACTTTGCTTCCATCAAGTTCTTTCTTGCCCGCGACAATATCCGCGAAGTGCTCGTGGTTCGCTAGAAATCCCCTGCAAGCCGTCACAAGCCACGAGTCAGGGCCTCGAGTTCCACTCGTGCCGTAAGCGCAGACGAACGGTGCGGCTTAAGTCGCTGAGGCCAATCAGCCGCCGGCGCTCTTTCCTTCGCTCGTCCGGATACTGCTGCAAGTCATTGGGTGTTACCTCCGCCTGTTTAGCTACGGAATGCTCATACTCTCGGGGCATGCTGAACGAGCAAATCCAAATCAATACGGCCAAAGAGTATGCTACAAGCGAAATCACTCCCCACAAAAAAGTGAATCTGGTTCCAATATCCGAAAGTTTGATCGTGATCAGCAGGGCAACTGCGGAGTAGAGTCCAAACCCAGCGGAGATGCCGAGAACATGCAGGCTCCAGCGAAAACTAGAAAGCCGGAAGAACCCTGCTAGTCCAATAAATAACAGTACCTGCGAGAACCGCACGGCGATTTCGCCCACGACAATGTAGTAAAGGAGGCCGCTGACTCGCGGCGGGGTGTAGTGGACATGAGCTAGACTTAGGCTAACGCCTACGGCAACCAACGCGGGAAAAGCTAAGCGCACCCACCAGACACCCGCCAGCCCGCGCAGGACCTTGCGCAGTATTTCGTACATCGCCAGGGCTCCGAGGATTGCATAGCCGGCGTCGGTGATCCAGTAAGTAAAATAGTAGGGGCGGGGATGGCTATATACTGTGAAACGCGTCGCGTCCGCGGCCAACCCAAAGACCACGTAGGCAAAGAACCACGGCCACGCCCTGTAGGTGCGGCCTCGGAGCATCAAGCCGAGCAGCACGGCCAGAAGCCCCATCGGGATCAACCATAGGAGCAGGCTCATATAGCCGGGAGCAGCTTACCTCATCTGCCCCCGGTTTTACAGCGAAATTCCGTTACGGCTTGCCCTGTCCCACAGGTGAGTTGCTCGACAACGTGAACGGCGCCCTAGCACAGCAAGTCCGAAATTCAAACTGGAGCCTTCCATGCAATCACTCCCATGCGGAAAAGATAATGGCGTGTGATCTCTACGCGCGGCCGTGAAGACGAGGCATCGGAAGAAAAAGCCGATGAGATCATGCTCCGGATTTCTATTGGGATGTATGCCCGCCGCACCGAAGTCAATCCATCCAGCCAGGCGACACGGCTGCGCATAAGGGGAAATCCGGCAAAGGCCAAAGCTAGATGCAAAGGATGCCGCACAAGATCATTGATCAGCAACGCCTGCCGGCTTACCCGCAGGCCTTCGCGCACGAACTGTGCCAGTTGCTGCGGGCTCAGATGATGCGCAAAAAGGCAGCAACTCACCAGATCAAACGCTCCATCGCCAAAGGGAAGGGCAAACGCATCGGCCACTACTGAGCGATTCCGGTCGATGAGACTTGCATCGCGAGGATTTCCAGCCGGAAGATGGGATCCCGCGCGATCCAACAGAGTTGCCTCCACCGCAATGCCGCGGCGCGCCAGTCTCTGCCGGACCAGCTCCGGTACTTCCCCCGACCCAGCAGCCACTTCCAGCAGGGAAAGGCGATTCAATCCATTCGCCTGGGCGATACGCTCTACCATCTTCTGTGTGGTCGCGACTCCGCCAAACCAGCGGTTCACGCGGCCAATGTCGCGCATGGAAATCTCTACATCGGCGGGGGAACAGGCGTCGGAATCGAGAATCTCGGGCGCGTCGATTCGCTGCATATCAAGCACGAAAACTGCTTAAGCCCTCGCCTCAGCTTTATACCTCAGCCAGCTCTTCTTCCAGCAATTGCTTGTTATACAGGTCGCTGTAGTAGCCGTTCAAGGCGAGCAGTTCGTCGTGGGTGCCGAGTTCCACGATGCGTCCTTCATGCAGCACGGCAATGCGGTCGGCATTGCGTACCGTGGAAACGCGGTGAGAAATGAAGATAGTCGTGCGGCCCTGCATCACTTCGCGCAGGTGATTGAGGATTTTGTCTTCGGTGTAGGTATCGACGCTGGAGAGTGCGTCATCGAGGATGAGAATGCGCGGATTGCGAATGAGCGCGCGAGCCAACGCTGTGCGCTGCTTCTGTCCTCCAGATAAGGTAATCCCGCGCTCGCCCACCATCGTCTGATATTGCTCGGAAAAACCTTCGATATCGAGGGCAATGTTAGCGGCCTCGGCCGCGTCGTGAATCTCCTGATCGGTAGCCGACGCCACGCCCAGCGCTATGTTCTCGCGGATGCGTTCGCTGAACAAAAATGTTTCCTGCGGCACGAAACCGATACTCTCGCGCAGCGATACGAGTGAAAATTCGCGTATCGGCTGGCCATCGAGCAATACCATTCCCGGTGCTGCGTCGTAGACACGAGGAATCAGATTGACCAGCGTGGTTTTTCCCGATCCAGTCGGACCCACAATCGCCATACTGCTGCCAGCGGGAATTCGCAGGTTCAGGTCGCGCAAGACCTGCTTGCCATCGTATTCAAAATTCAGTCCGCGGAATTCGATTTCTCCCTCCACGGACAGGTCCCGAGCCTCAGGCCTGTCTTTGATCTTGGGCTGCTCCTGCATGATTTCATTCAAGCGGCCTACCGACGCCGTCCCGCGCTGAAAGATGCTGATCACCCAGCCCAGCGCGATGATAGGAAACGTGAGTTGCATCATGTAAATGTTGAAGGCAGTGAACGCGCCGATCTGCATATGGCCGGCCAGCACTTCACGGCCTCCGATCCACAGCACCAGCACCATGGCCACGCCGAGCATCAGTTCGAGTGTCGGCCACAACATGCCCAGGAGTCGTACCAGCTTGAGGCTGCGAGCGATGTACTCCTGATTGGCAGTTTCGAACGAAGCGATCTCGGCCTCTTCCTGCACGTAGGCGCGAACCACACGGGCCCCCGAAAAATTCTCCTGCGCGCGTGCGGAAATGTCGGAGAACATCGCCTGAATTCGCTCGAAGCGCTCATGAATACGCCGTCCGAAGTATTGAATGACCACGCTGACGACGGGAAGCGGCAGAAACGCGTAGAACGTCAGCTTGGGACTGTTGCGCATCATGAACCAAAGCGCCGCGGCGGTGAAAACCACGGTGTTCGCCGAATACATAATGGCTGGTCCCATCAGCATGCGGACCGCATTCAAGTCGTTGGTGACTCTTGCCATGATGTCGCCGGTGCGCATGCGCTGATAATAGGAATAGGAAAGCGATTCCAGATGCGCAAAGAGGTCGTTACGCAGGTCGAATTCGATATCGCGGGATACGCCGATCACGATCCAGCGCGTGAGGAAGAGGAAAATGCCACGCACCACGGCCAACGCCAGTACTTGTAACGCGAAAATGAAGAGCTTGTGACGGTTGACCCCGCCTTCAAGGCTTTGCGCGGCATTGCCGATGACCTTGGGCAAACCGGCCCACGCTCCATTGCTCAACACCACGCATACGGCGCCTGCTACAAAACCCCAGCGATAACGCTTGAGGTAGGGCAGCAGCGGACGCATACTCTGGGGAATCATGCAGGTTCTGTAGATGAAATTCTAGCAGGCGGGGTTCAAGTCTTGGCAGGGGGCCATAAGGATCTGACACGGGCGATTAATCCGTCCGAACCAGTCCTTCCGAATCAGTCCAGGCAGCGTTCGTTCGTGCCTTCTTGTGATTGCGTAGCCGCGACGATATCGTGCCCGAAAGCAACTACGCCGAGCGCCGTGAGAATCGTTCCCCAGGCGGCAAAGAACAACCATCCGAGGTCGAAGACGAACATCTGGGCAGAATCCATGGCGTCGCTCCTGGGGGCGGGATGCGCAGAAGGCGTCGCGCGGGGCCGAGCTCAACTCAACCCCGCGCTTTGAATTTACTGTTCGTTGCTCTGTGTATCGCTTGCCGGTGTGGTTTGCATGTGCTGTTGCATGCGTGCAGCCCGCTTGGCTTCGAACGCTTGCATCTTGGCTTGCTGATCGGGAGTAAGCAACTGATAGAGCTCGCTGTGAATTCGGCTCTGCTCGACTTTCAGTTGTACCAGCGTCTGCGCCTGCTGCGAGACCAAAGCTTGCACTTTAGCTTCATCGTAGGTGCCTTCTTCGTACGTCTTGAGCTGCAGATCCAACTGGCGCTCTTGCTGCATCAGGGGATGCATGGTGGCATGCTCTTTCTGCATGACGGCTTTCATCTGAGCGCGTTGAGCGTCAGTGAGATCCAGGTATTTACCGAAGAAGCCCATCATGTGGCCTTCTGGGCCGAAGCCGTGCTTGTGCGTGGGTGGTGCCAGAGGCGCATCGGCGGTTTGCGCATTGGCGATCGCGCTGCCCAGCATCACGGCCAACGCAGCGACTAAAAAGCGAAGACTGATCGATTTCATAAAGGTGACTCCTAGTGGCCCGCTCCTAACTCGGAACCGGCATTTTGCGTACACTTATAGGAACACGAGTTGCGATAACAAGGTAGTAAAGAGTCAGTCAATCCGCGTAAAGTTTTGTCAAAGGGGAAACTCTGAATATCGATTTCGAGTTAACTCTTTCGTTAGCGACAGGTTTGACAATTCTTTACCCTTAGCCGCTGCCGCGTGGTGCAAAATGAAAAGTGCGAAGATGGAGCGAATTTTAGTCATCGACGACGATACTGAACTCTGCACTCTGGTCGGCGAATACCTACAGGCCGAGGGGTTTGTGGTCGAGTGCGCGCACGATGGCGAGAGCGGACTGCAGCGCGCCAACGGCGGTGGTTATCTCCTGGCCGTGCTCGACGTAATGTTGCCCGGCATCAATGGGTTCGAAGTGCTGCGCCGAATTCGGGCAACTTCGCGACTGCCAGTACTTTTGCTCACGGCGCGCGGCGAAGACGTGGACCGCATTGTCGGTCTCGAAATCGGTGCCGACGATTATCTTCCAAAGCCCTTTAATCCACGCGAACTGGTTGCGAGGATTCGAGCGATCCTGCGTCGCACTCGCAGCGACAAGACGGTCCCGGCAGCGCCTGACATTGTTCGCGTCGGCGAAATTGAACTCGATCCGGCCACGCGCAGCGTCCGCCGCGATGGCGAACCAGTTGACCTTACCTCGGTCGAATTTAATCTCTTAGAGGTGTTGCTGCGCGAGGCCGGACGTGTCGTCCCACGCGAGCGCCTGGTGAACGCCGTACTCAGCAGAAAATTCTCTCCATTCGATCGCAGCATCGACATGCACGTCAGCAAGGTTCGCAAGAAGCTTGGCGATACCGACAGCGACGAGCACATTAAGACGATCCGCGGTGTTGGTTACATCTTTGCCCGGCCACGGGAGAAGGTAAAGACGACACCGTGAAAAGCCTTTTCCTCAAGATTTTTATTTCTTTCTGGGTAGCACAGGCATTGTTTCTGGTGCTGGCAGTGCTCGTGATGCTGGCCTTGCGCCCTCAGCGCAATTCGACGTGGGATGCGCTGCGCACGACTGCGCTCGCGGAATCCATTAACGCCTATGAACATGGTGGAACTCGAGAAGCGCACGATTACCTGGAAGATCTG
Organism: uncultured Acidobacteriaceae bacterium; assembly: GCA_963808195.1. Taxonomy (GTDB): domain Bacteria; phylum Acidobacteriota; class Terriglobia; order Terriglobales; family Acidobacteriaceae; genus Sulfotelmatobacter. The sequence goes on from CAWEEW010000001.1 coordinate 915,322, forward strand.
CAACATAAGCAGCACGTGAGAGCCTACGTTTTCGACGAGCGGGGAAACGAGATTTCCGGGCGCTCGAGCACGGGTTGGGCGGAACACGTCGCCGCTGGCAAGCCTCTGCCGCCACGACCCGGGGCGGTTTTTCCGCGGCCGCAAATTCTAACCGAGTCGAAGTATTCAACCGACGGGAACCATCTCTATACCATCGCGATGGAATTGCCGCCCGGGCCTCGGGTCTTCTTCGGGCCGTGGGGAATACCGGCGCCGGGCCTGGTCATTGCAGTTGTTTCTTCCGGATTGGTTTGCTATTTCCTCGCGTGGTATATCACGAAGCCTGTGACCCAGTTGCGGTCCGCGACGCATCAAATTGCGGCGGGCGATCTGACCGCCCGAGCGGGGAAGCCTAACAGCAACCGACGTGACGAGATCGGCGGATTGATGCGCGATTTCGATACCATGGCGGCGCGCCTCGAAACTCTGGTCAAGGCTCAGTCACGTTTGCTGAATGATATTTCGCACGAGCTCCGTTCTCCGCTGGCGCGCTTAAACGTCGCTCTGGGCCTGGCGCGGCAGCGTTCTGGACCGGAAAGCGCGACCATGCTCGAGCGCATCGAACTCGAGGCCAGCCGTCTCAATGAACTGATTGGACGGTTGCTGACTTTGGCCCGGCTGGAAGACGGGGGAAAGAAGGTTCCTTCGACGTTGGTTCCGCTCGATGAAGTCGTGCTCAGTGTGGCGGAAGATGCGGAATTCGAAGCGCAGGCGCGGCATTGCCACGTGCGCAGTAATATTCCCGATGGGAACTGGTGCGTGCGCGGAGAGGCATCGCTGCTGCACAGCGCGGTCGAAAACGTGGTGCGCAACGCCATTCGTTATACCGGTGAGGGTACAACCGTTGAGATCGGCTTGGAAAAAATCGAAAGCGCCAATGGACAGGAAGCCGTCGTAAAGGTGAGCGACTGCGGCTGTGGCGTTCCGCTCGACGCTTTAGAAAAGCTCTTCCTGCCTTTCTACCGTATCGACGACGATCGCGGCCGCCTCACGGGTGGGGTGGGCTTGGGGCTGGCTATCACTGAAAGAGCTGTGCGCTTTCATGGAGGACGCGTGTCGGCGTTCAACCGGCCAGAGGGAGGGCTTCGGGTTGAGCTTCATCTGCCGCTTACGCCGGGGGCCTTCGCCGCCGCGGAAGAGAATTCAGATGCTGCGGTTCCAGTAGAGCGAGAAGCTTAAAAGAGTGGTCGGCAGCGCCATGAAAAATCAGCAATTCCTTCAGCGACTACAAATGACCAACGCCTAGCCACCGGCCTTCAGGCAACTCCTGCCCGCCTCGGCAGTTCTAATAAATGCGTGCCGGGTTTGCTCTTCCTACGCATTCCTGATACATAAATGGATGGCAATTCACGCCCTCAATTAGGGGTCACGCCCGGCATGCGGTCGCCGGGGAAATGCGGCAGCACGCTTACAGGAGATAAGGCGCAGAATGCGGACAAGGTTTACCTGGGTTGTAGCGATTCTGGTTCTGCTTGCGGTCGGCTTTCTCATAGCCTGTAGCACCAAGTATTCATCTTCCAACAATGGTCTGATCGTCGTCTCGACGAACACTGGCAGCGCCGTGATGGATACCTTCAGCCTTAACTTGGGCAACGGCAGCGTCGCGCAGATCAACAACGTGAATGGACCGCCCACGCCGGGAGCGGCTACGGCTGTGGTGCTTGATCCGGCCGGTGCATACGCTTACGTGATCGTGACTCAGAATTCTCAAATCGGGGATAGCGTCACTGGCATTACCACGTATTCAGTTGCGTCTGACGGAAAGTTAGCCGTGGTGGGGACAACAACACTGAACGACTCCGCGTATCCGGTAGCGGAAGCGATGGACTCGGCGGGGAAGTTTCTCTTCGTTGCCGACTTGGGCGGAACGGTTTCGGTGCTCTCCATCGGCAGCGGCGGCAGTTTGAGCGAGGTATCGGGTTCCCCGTTTCCACTGCCTGCAGAAGCGCGAGGCCAAAGCCCCATTGCGTCGGCGCTGGCTGTAACCCCAACGGTGTTCCCGGTATTAGGAACTCAAGATACGTCTTGCGCCGGGTTTACGCCTCCTGCAACGGAGAATCTTTACGTGACAGATTCGGCAAATTATGCGGTGGTGAATTATTCCGTCTCCTCATCAGGAGCGCTTACGCTGGTGCCCTCAACGACCTCGGCGCCAGGCATTGCGACCGGTACCGTCCCTTCCGGAGTAACCGTCGACCCCTGTAACCGATTCGTTTTTGTCTCGAACCAAAGCCCCAACAACAACGTCAGTGCATACAAGATATGCTTTGCAGTGTCGGCGCAATGCCCGAACGCCGACTACAGCCTGCAAGAGGTGACAGGTTCGCCGTATGCTGTCGGCAATAGCCCCGGCCCGTTGTTGGTTAATCCGCTGGGGCAGTTCCTGTACGTCTTGAATACCGGATCTGGCACAATTTCAACTTTTAAAATCAGCTCCGCAACCGGAACTTTATCGCCGCTTACACCTGCTACGGTATCGGTCAACTCGTTTCCCCAGTCGATCACGATTCGCTCCGACGATTTGTGGCTCTTCGTGACCAACCTAAATTCGGCGAATGTTTCGGAATTTGCCCTCACTCCTGCGACGGGCCAATTGACTCCACTGCCGCCAATCACAACCGATAACTATCCGTGGGGAGTCGCGGTGAAGTAGGCTTTGGCGCTCGGCTCGGTGGTTGCCAGAAAGCCGCGTTTAAGTCGGCACCTTCAGAATCAGATAGGCGCCCAGCAGAGTGAAAATCAGGTCTGGAGACCAGGCGGCCAACGCTGGCGGGAGTTGGCTCAGATCTCCCATCGCTTCGAATAATCGCGATACCACGGTGTAGACTACGGCGATTCCTACTGCGACCGCGACGCCGGTGATGGCTCCCTTCTTCGCCGCCGAAAGCGAAAACGGGACGGCGAGCACGGCCATAATCAGTGTTATCAGCGGATAGGAAAGCTTCTTGTTCAACTGCACGCGTAAGCGCACCACGTCGAAGCCGCTTTGCTGCAGGTCGCGAATATAGCGGCGCAACTCCTCGTAGTTCATCTCGGAATACTGTTTCACTTCCTTCTTAAAATATGACGGCGTCTCGCTAAGTTCGGGAAACGTGGAAACGTCGAAGTTGCGATATCCAGCGATGGCCGCGCCCTGCAGAGAACGCTGCCAGCCTTGCTCGTAGACCCAGCGGTCGAGATTTTCGGCCCAGTGAGCGCGATCGGCATGGATGCGCTGGGTGATGGCGAAGCTGGCGGGGTCGATGCGAAAGATGGTGACGTTGGCGAACTGGTCGCGGTCGGGATCGAAGAACTGGTAGTAGTAAATGTCGCTATTCTGGCCGAAGATCCATCTTCGGTCAGGGCGCAGATACGTTTGCGGCGGCTTGCCCTTGATCTGGTTGTGCAGCGCCTCTTGGCGCTGGTTGGTGCGTGGCAGGTAGAACTGATCGGCAAAGAATAAGCCGGCGGCGAGCACCGCAGCGGCGATCAGCACGGGTGTGACGATTCGGTAGATGCTGGTTCCAGTCGCTTTGATGGCGGTGATTTCGTTCGCGCGGTTCATCAGTCCGAATGTGATCAGCACGGCCAGCATCATGATCAGGGGGGCGACGCTGTACAACAAGTAAGGAGCGACGTTGAGCAGATACTCTGCGACCACAATCGGTGGTGTCTGATTGCGCAGAATGTCTCCCAGCAACTCGAACAAGGTGAAGACCAGCAACAGGACAAGGAATGCGGAAAGAATCATTCCCAGGTAGACGAAGAAATCGCGCAGCACGTAGTCGTCGAGGAGCGTAGGAAAACTCGCACTGAAAACTCGCCGCCGCGTGGAGGCGCGCTCGAAAGCGTTGGCATTGTCTTTGCGCCCGAGTCCGAATGCCCGGATCGCTCCGTTGGGCTGCAATTCCGGACGCTTCCATGGCAGCTTTACGGCAGAGAGCGCAATCGGCCTGCGCTCGGCTTGCCACAGCAAAAACAGCGCGGCAGCAAAGAACACGATGTTGGCCAGCCACGCTCCGAGAGCGGGGGGAACCGTGCCCTGCCGCGCCAACGACACTCCGATAAGCGAAACGAAGTAGTACAAGAAAACCAGAACAATGGTGAGCACGAACCCGCCGGACTTGCCACTCTTCTTCGAAGATAGCCCCAGAGGAATTCCGACCATGGCCAGCACCAGGCAGGCTGTGGGCAAGGCAAAGCGGCGATGAAACTCGATGAGGTACCAGCGAGCCGAAACAGGATCGACACGCTTGGCGTAATCGCGCAGGGACCATGTGCTGACCAAACCGACAGGAATCTGTTCCTCCGCCTTGTTCTCCGTCGATGGCAGATCGATTGGAATGTCCGTTTGGTCAAATGTGGAGATCTGGTAGTGGTCTGCTTGTTTGGGATCAGTCTCGTGAGTGGAACCGTCGACCAGATGCAGGTGCAGGCGGTCTTGGCCCTCGGGAACCAGAATGCCTTCGTGGGCCAGCGTGATTCGGGGATTGGCTGCGTCGGAGATGTCGGCGAGAAATACTCCCTTCCACACTGCTGCACCCTGCGCGGTGTGCACGTCCTGCACGTAGAGCACGATCTTCGGAAAACCTTCATAGAAAACTCGCGGCTGCACTTCAAAGGAAACTTGTGAACCCTTGAGTTGCTCCTCGAGGTGGCCGAGTGACGCCATCGACCATGGCGCCAAATATAGACCATTGCCCAGAGCCAGCAGCCACGCTGCGAGCACAAAGATTGCCAGCGCCCGGCCGAAGTCCCAAACACCCATGCCGCTGGCGCGCATGGCGGTGATTTCGCTATCGGCTGCAAGGCGGCTCAGACCGATGAGAATCCCGACCAGCACGCTCATGGGGATGGTGTAGGTGAGCGCAAGCGGAACAGTGTAGAAGAAAATCTCGGCGACGCTGGGCAGCGGCGCGCTGGCGCGGACGACAAGTTCGAGAATGCGCCCCAAATCTCGCGTGAAGAGGACGAAAGTAAAGATCGCCGCGCCGATAAGGGCGTGCGAAGTTACTTCACGCAGAATGTAGCGAGTGAGTATCCGCATGCGAGGCGCGCTTCTGAGGGCAGGATAGCACGGGGCTTGAGACCAACGGCTAATCGTCGAAACCGGTCTGAACCGGACGTGAACTTCTTGAGGACAGAGTAAGGAGGAGAGGATCAGCCTCCTATGGCTTCTGAAGACTTAATTGTGGTAAGATTTCCTTGTTTCCTTGAATCAGGTTATCATGCTAGCCAAAAAGACCGTAAAGAACCAGATCACTCTGCCCAAGGCGGTCGTCACTCGTTTCGGCGAGGTGGAATATTTCGACGTGAGCACGGATGGTGAAAGCATCATCCTCCGTCCGCTGCGACGCAGCCGTGCCGAGGAAGTGCGCGCCCAGCTTGCCCAAATGGGGATTGACGAGCGGGATGTCACATCGGCTGTGACGTGGGCACGCAAAAGCAAGTGAGCCAGCGTGTGGTCTTTGATACGACGACAGTCGTCTCGGCGCTTTTATTTGCGAACGGTCGTTTGGCTTGGCTCCGTCAGCATTGGCGCGAATGTGCTTGCGTGCCCTTGGTCTCTCGCGCAACCGCCGCGGAACTCACGCGCGTTCTCCGTTACGCAAAATTCCGGCTCAGATCCGAAGACGCACGAGAACTCTTGGCCGACTATCTTCCTCACTGCGAGGTGATTGATCGCGTGGAGAGATGCACGACCGTTTGCCGCGACGCTAACGATCAGCCGTTTCTGGATCTGGCTCAAAGCGGGAGCGCCGATCTGCTAGTGAGCGGAGATCACGACCTGCTCACGCTGACTGGGCAAACAACATTTCTAATTGAAACTCCCGATGCGTATCGGCGCAGAGCATCCGAGGTTAGAACGCGCATATAGCCCAAGGATGTCGGGTTCTAGTTGGTGCCGCCGTCTCGTCGCCAGGCCCCGAGTCCCACGCTGCCAAGCGCCAGCGCGCCCAGCGTGGCTTCGGGGCGCTCAACTGCGCCAACCTCATCATCTCCTGAAAGCTTTCCCGTCGTGATCGGCGTGTTGGGCTCCGTCTCGTATGCGTATCCGGTCAGGAGCGCTTTGGTGACGCATGTGGTCTTGTTCGTACTCACGGTGAGCCGGGCCCAACCGTAGTGAATTTGTCCGTCGATGGTGAATTGCAAACCTAGATAGAGGTTCTTCTTGTTCAGCCATGGACCGCCGTCATGCTGGAAGGTTCCGTTCTGTGTGGTGCAGAACTCCAAGGTCACATCGTTGCCGAATTTGTCCGCCGATCCAACCGTCGTGCGAACCGGCAACGCCGAAGCGGAAGTTGCCCCCATCGCAACCGCATTCGAACCGTTCCCGCGTGCGTATAAGTTTTGAAAAGTGAATTCACTACACTCTGGAGCACGGCGCGCACCGCCACTGGTCTCGACACAAACTTCGAAAATATTTCTAAGAGTGAAATCAGTCACCCCGTCATTGTTAAGGTCAAGGGATAGCGTACCGTGGTTCGTAATGAGTTGATTCGCTGGCGTGAAAACGATCTCGGCCTGGCTCGTTGGCGCGAGTGCCAACAGGCTTACACCCCCAGCGCCGGCTGCCGCAACGTAACCGAGCAGTTTGCGGTCGAGCGCGTGGTTCAAAGAAATGGCAGATCGATTTTTTGGGGCCTTGTGATTTTGAGAATTCGACCGAGACATAAGTGTCCTCCTAAGTAGGGCGAATGGAAGATAGTCGGAGCGCGGGCTGGTCCGCAGGGAATGCGGAGAGCAAGTATCTAGCGCAAGACGATCCGAGTCAAAAATGAAAATACTTGCATACTGGACTGCTGGACGCGGCACGGTGCCCAGCAAAATCGTAGGCAGATGCTTACTCGCTCACCTTGAAGAACAACGCCGAGAGCGGCGGCAGTGTGAGCTTTAACGAACAAGGGCGGCCGTGGGCTGGTTCGGCTTCGGCATGAACTCCGCCAAGATTACCCCAGCCGGTGCCGCCATATTCTTTGGCGTCGCTGTTGAGCAACTCGCGCCAATAGCCGCCTTCGGGGACGCCCACTCGATAGGCTATGCGCGGAATCGGAGTGAAGTTACACACGATGAGAACGGTATCTTTCGGTGAGTCGCTCTTACGCAGGAGCGAAATCGTGCTGGTCAGATTGTCATTGCAATCAACCCACTCAAAACCGTCGGGACTGTTGTCGAGCATATGCAGCGCGCGTTCGCTGCGGTAGAGGCGATTCAGTGCTGAGACCCAGTTCTGCATGCCGCTGTGAACGGGGTATTGCAGCACGTCCCATTCGAGGCTGGTATCGTGCCCCCATTCGCGGACCTGGCCGAATTCGTCTCCCATAAAAAGCAACTTCTTGCCGGGCTGCGCGAACATGTAACCGAAGAGAAGCCGCAAGTTCGCGAAGCGCTGCCACTCGTCTCCGGGCATCTTGCCAATAAGCGATCCCTTGCCGTGGACGACTTCATCGTGTGAAAGCGGCAGGACAAAGTTTTCCTGGAAGGAATACAGCATGCGGAAGGTCAGCTTGCTGTGGTGATATTTGCGGTGGATGGGATCCTGCTGGAAGTATTGCAGCGTGTCGTGCATCCAGCCCATATCCCACTTCAAGCCGAAGCCCAGACCGCCGAGATAGACTGGCCGCGAAACCATGGGCCACGAAGTGGATTCTTCCGCGGTCGTCTGAATTTCCGGATGCTCTTTGTAAGCCTCCTGGTTGAAGCGGCGAAGGAAGTCGATGGCCTCGAGATTTTCGCGGCCGCCGAATTTGTTGGGAATCCATTCTCCCTCCTTGCGCGAATAGTCGAGGTAGAGCATGGAAGCGACTGCGTCTACGCGCAGGCCGTCGATGTGATACTTGTCGAGCCAGAACATGGCGCTCGACATCAGGAAGCTGCGAACCTCGGTGCGCCCGTAGTTGAAGATGTGCGTCTTCCAGTCGGGATGGAAACCCTGTCGCGAGTCGGCGTGCTCGTACAAGTGCGTGCCATCGAAGTAAGCCAGGCCATGGGCGTCGGAAGGGAAGTGTGATGGCACCCAGTCGAGAATCACGGCGATGCCATGCTGGTGCAGGTAATCGACCAGATACATGAAATCCTGCGGCGTGCCATAACGCGAAGTGGGGGCGAAATAGCCGGTGGTCTGGTATCCCCAGGAGCCGTAGAAGGGGTGCTCCATCACGGGCAGAAATTCCACGTGGGTGAAGCCCATGCGTTGCGCATACTCCGCCAGCTTGGGCGCGGTCTCGCAATAAGTCAGAGGACGGTTGTGCTCCTCTGGAACTCGCATCCACGAGCCGAGGTGGACTTCATAAATCGATTGTGGGGCGTGCAGGGAATTGTGGCCGGCGCGATTTCGCATCCACTCGCGGTCACCCCATACGTAATCGAGGTCCCACACGACACTGGCGGTTCGCGGAGGTTTTTCGTGCCAGATACCGAGAGGGTCCGCTTTGTCGACCTGGTACCCGTGGCTCCGCGATTCGATATGGAATTTGTAGAGCGCGCCTTTCGCCACTCCGGGAACGAAGCCTTCCCAAATGCCGGAATCACCGCGAGCTTTGAGCAGATGCGTGCGGGGATTCCACGAATTGAAGCTTCCAATCACCGAAATCAGTTGAGCATTCGGCGCCCAAACGCTGAAGACCGCGCCCGCCTTGCCGTCGCGCGAAACCAGGTGCGCGCCCACGGTTTCGTAAAGACGGTAGTTACTGCCTTCGTTGAAAAGATAAAGATCCTGATCGGAGAGGAGGGTGGGGTGGTCAGGGGCGAGGATGGGAGTTTCTGGCATTTCCGAGTTCTTAGTGTATCGGAAGACTAGCGTCGTGACATCTCAGGTGTTACCTGCAGATTGCAGGAGTAGGACGTTGATGTAGGAAACGCTAAGCTTTCCTCGCCCAATGAAGGAACCCAGGTTGCCCGGCCCTCCCTGTAACGATTTAGGGCCTTTCGGGTCACAATTGAGCGCCTTTCGTGCCAGACTCAGAGCTGAATTCCCATGCTAGACTGAGGTTTCCGCTCATGCCCGCCCTGCGTCTGATTTTTCTCTGGCATCAGCACCAGCCGTTCTATAAGGACTTGGTGACGGGCGAGTATCGCCTGCCCTGGGTGCGCCTGCACGGACTCAAAGACTACTACGGGATGGTGAAACTCCTGGATGAGTTTCCCAATGTCCACCAGAACTTCAATCTAGTGCCGTCGCTGATGGCGCAGATTCAGGATTATGTCGAGGGAACGGCGCAGGATCCATTTCTAAGCGTGGCGACCAAGCCCGCAAACGATCTGAACGCGAAGGAACGCCAGTTCGCGCTGCAATATCTTTTTCAGGCGAATCCGGCGAACCTGATTGGGCGCTATCCGCGCTATCGGGAATTGTTGGAGAAATATCGCGACAACGCATATTCCCCGGAGCGTGCCGAAAAACATTTTCAGGCGCGTGACTTCACCGATTTGCAGGTGCTGTCGCAGATCGCGTGGTTCGACGAATTCTTTCTGGAAGATAAAGACGTCGCCGAACTGATCAGGAAAGAGCGAAACTATTCACTCGACGATCAGCGATTTGTGATTGCGCGCGAGCGGGAACTGATGGGCAAGGTTCTCCCGGCGTATGCCGACGCTGCGAAGAAAGGGTCGATCGAGATTTCGGCGACACCTTTTTATCATCCGATTCTGCCTTTGGTGTGCGACACGAATGCAGGGGCAACTTCGTCGCCGGGATTGCCTTTGCCGCAGAACCGGTTTCGGCACCCCGAGGACGCGCGCGAGCAGATCGTGCGCGCGCTCGATCTTCACCAGAAGGTGTTTGGAGTGAAGCCGCAGGGCATGTGGCCTTCGGAAGGCAGCGTCTCTGAAGAAGTACTGGCGATTGCGCACAGTCTGGGCATTCGATGGATGGCCACCGACGAAGGCGTACTTGGCCGCAGCACGGGGTTGTTCTTCCAGCGGGATGGGAATGGGCGGCTGCCCGCGCATTTGGCGGAACGACTCTACAACATTCATCGCTATGAAAGTGGCAAGACGGCGATGAATCTGGTGTTCCGCGACCATACCATCTCGGACCTAATCGGTTTTGTCTACTCGGGCATGGATCCGAACGACGCTGCCGGACATTTGCTGCACAACATCAAAGAAGCAGCACAGCCGGTGCTGGCGCAGGGCCGGGACGCCGTGGTGTCGGTGATTCTCGACGGAGAAAATGCCTGGGAATATTATCCGAAGTCGGGGCGTGAATTTTTGCGGCGATTTTACGACGCGCTGCAGTGCGAGAGCAATCTCGAGGCTGTAACGGTGGCGGAGGCGATCGCGCGCCATTGCAATTTCTCAACCTTGCCGTCGCTTGTGCCGGGTTCCTGGATCAATGCAAATTTCAACGTGTGGATCGGAGCTCCAGAAGATAACCGGGCCTGGGATTATCTGCAGCATGCGCGCGACTTTTACGCGCAGAATCAAGGCCGAGCGACCGAGGCCCAACAAAAGCTTGCCTATGAAGAAATTCTGATCGCCGAGGGCAGCGACTGGAATTGGTGGTACGGACCGGAGCATCACTCGGCCAACGACCGGGATTTTGACGAGCTTTACCGCAAACATCTGTCGAATATTTATCAGGCGCTGGGAGCAATGCCGCCGGATTATCTTTCCCAGCCCATCACCGGCGGCGAAGTGCGTCCAGCATTCGCGCCGCAGACGGCCTACATTCATCCTCGCATCACGGGCGACAAGATTCGTTATTTCGAGTGGATGGGCGCCGCAGTATTTACCGCCGATCAACGTGCTGGCGCGATGCACGGCAAGCAGTTTCTGCTCGATTCGGTGTATGCCGGAATCGACAGCGAGTTCGTCTACGGCCGGCTGGACTTTGCCGGGCCTGTACCGGATAAAGAGTTCGACTTGGTGGTCAATCTGGAGTCGTGGGCAAGCGAAGAGGCGCGCCCCCGGCGGAGTTTGCGGCTTGACGCCAAAGTGCAGGATGGCAAGCTGACGGGGTTCACGGTTGACGGGCGGGAAGATTCATCGCCGGCGACGGCTGCCAAAGGTGACGATGGCGCGAAGGTTGCGCTCGCACGCAGCTTTGAGTTTCGACTGCCTCTGAGTTGTCTGATGGCGGCACCGGCTTCCGCGCTGAATCTCGATGTAGTCCAAACTGTAGCGGGATCAAAGAATGCGACTGCCGGCAAGCCCAAGCCAACAGCCGTGGCCATTGCGCCGACGAGTCGGCTGCGGCTCCGCTTCAGCCTTTGGCAAAATCGACTGCCTGTAGACGCGATGCCGATGGAAGGCTGGATCGAGCTTCAACTTCTCAGCGAAGGCGAGCTAGAGGCTGGAATGTAGCACGCCTCGACCCTTTAAGGACGCGCATAGGCCGGGCTGTCTGGGTCTGGGCGATCATAGTCTCGTCCGTACTTATTTTTGTGTGCCAGTTCGAGATCAGATTCTGCAAACGCGAACGTCCCGAGATAGGTGTTGCCCGGACCAACAGTAATTTCCCGCTCCGTCGCCTGAAGCACATCCGGCGAAACCGAGGGATGGAAGACATGGAGTTGATAGCGGCCAGGCGCTACGTTTCCAATGCTAACGTCACCACGCTTGTCCGATATGGCGTAGTACGGAGTATTCAAGGCGATCACTACGGCGCTCATCTGCGGGTGAATATTGCAGAAGATAAAAGAAATTCCGGGCTTGTCGAACTGGACAAAGCGCGTGGTGCCGCTCTCATAGAGTCCGAGATCGAAACGCTTGCCGTCAAATAACGAAAACACGTTGTGAAAAAACGGATCATGGTTGGGGAATTCTACTTTCCCTCCCGCTGGTATCACCAACAACGGGGGGTGGAAACTTTTGTCCCTCTGAATAAGCTTGGGAATTTGTGAGCTTTGCTGTTGCGGCGGCGCAGGTGCGGGGGTGCTCCCCAACGGGGTGAGCCAGACGACAAGGTTCGAAGCATCTGCCAGGTGACGGCTATTTCTTGTGAGTTGCGCCTTGCCCTTCAGTTCAACATTTTGCGCCGAGGCGAGAAGGCACGGCCGCAGCAGAAATAAGAAGATAAGGCACTGCGCGAAGCGACGTCCGTTCACCCGAATGTGAGAGATTTTCAAAACAGAATCCCCATCGAGAGATTGATCTGGTTGGTCACACTGGCCCTGTCATAGACGGGAAAAGTGTGCAATCGCCTGAATTCCGCCGAAAGCAGCAAGTCAGAGCGCGGCCGGTAAACCAGGTTGGCAAGCTCACCTCGATTGCGTCCCAGAATCTCTCCGAAGTTATTGGCATCGGTGGCGAAGCCCCGAACGTCGGAGGCAAACGCGTTGTCCTCCGCCAGCACGCCATTCAGTTCCAGCTTCGGCGTGAGTTGAAACTTGAGCTGGCTCCATCCGCCGGCAGAGTCAAGGCCGTGAATCGGTGCCGTAGCGGAGGCTGGATTGCCGCCGAAAAGAATGGTTTGCCCAATGGCAGCGCCCAAACCTCCTACCCCGCGTCCGCGATAAAACTCACCGGAAAGAGTCAGGCGGCGAAGAATCGGAATCTGCCAATCGGTCATGCCTGCCCAGGCGTCGATAAATCGGCTCCACGACCATTCCTGGCGTCCATAGTAGCCTGCTACGCCGACGCTCAATGGGTGGTTAAACGCGGGGCGAGACCAGGCTGTACGAACTGCATAAGCCGGCTGGCCGGTGCTTTCACCGGCTTGAGCGACGCGAGTATACGGATTAGCGGGAGGCTGCCAATCCAGATTGTCCAGAATTCCGCCTTGGAAGGTGAGCGTCTGGCTGTCACTCAGATCGAAGCGGTGCTCGACGCGAAGCTGGGGCGTCCAACCCCACAGATTTCCAGCGTAGGCAAAGGCGGGAGTGGCAAGCGAGGCAAACGAGGTTGGAGACAGCGGCGAGATAAAGAGAGAATCCTGCCCCGCAATCACGGAAGTGTTCTTCCAGTCGAGCCGCAGACTTGCGGTTTGCAGGCGCGTGATGCCGAAGTTGACTCCATTATTGGTTGCGGGAAATCCTCCAAAAAAATCGAATTGCACATTGGCTGAACTTTTTGCGCCAGCCAGCTTCGGTCCAAAAACCTCCAGCCCGATCTCCGATTGCCGCAAGGTGGCCCCAAAACTCGTTTGGGAAGTGCCGGGCACGGGCGGCTGCGCATAGTCGGGGAGGTCGAGGTTGTCGGAGGCTCCAACATTGCGAAAGGCATTCATCAGCACAATTCCCGAAAGTCTGGCGCGATACTTCGAGGCTGTCTCCACTTTGGTTTGATATTGTTCATCAATCTTCGAACCCAGCAATTGCGTCGATTCTTCGAGTTTCTGAACCCGGCTTCCAAGACTTGCCGACCTGGACGGTTCTGGAGCTGTGGGCTCTCCTGACACGGGTGAAGCGGAGCCAGTTGCGGTCTCGGCAGATTGTGAAGGCAACGAAGAGCCGGAGGAAGGGTTTGTATTCACGGACGCCGCGAGCGGGGCCAGAAGCATGCGAGTGTCTTGTAGCTCTTGACGCAACTCCTGCATTTCGGCGCGCGATTGGGCATTCTCATTTCGCATCTGCTCGATCAGTTCGCGCAGCTCGCGCACTTGCGAGTGGAGTTCGCGCAGCGAAGTATCGTTTGGCGGAGAAGCCGCCGAAGCGCTGTTTTCTTGCGCCATACTGCAAGCGCACAAGAGGACGAAAGCGGCCGCCGTCGTGGCGGTTGTCCAAAGCGTGAGGGTCTTCGTCGTCTTTGTTGTCGTCTTTCTCCAGGGGGTCGTCACACTTCCTCCTAAGCGACACGCGGATCATCTTGAAATCACAAATATGCGCGGCTTTACGTATCCGAATGTCGAATTGAGTTCTGGCTCATGCTGTCGCCGTGTAGACGCATCACGGGACGAGTTGTCATCGCGTCTACGTCCGCCGAACCTTGCGGAGCGCGTCCCGGAATTGTAATCCGAAAGACGGTATGCGCATCCGCGGTGCGTTCTACTGAAACTTCGCCGCCGTGATCTTGGACGATCTTCTGCACCACCGCGAGGCCGAGCCCGGTTCCGTTCTCTTTGCCGTAGCTCACGAAGGGATGAAAAAGCTTGTCATGAATCGGTTCGGCGATGCCAGGCCCGTTGTCGGAGACGGCGATAGTGACCCAGGAGCCCATGCGGCTGATCGCGACTCTGACTTTTCCTTCCTTGCTGGGGGCGGCCTCACAGGCATTCAGGAGAAGGTTGTACAGGGCGCGCTCCAGTTTTCGCGGATCGAACCAGGCGGAGTTTTGGCCGTTGCTGAGAACCTCAATCAGAGTGCCCTGATGGCGTGGATGCAAACGAACCGCCTGCATGGCTCGCTGCACGGTTTCGACGACATTGGCGTAGGTTGGGTTCAGCGATTCTCTGTTCCGCGCGAACTCGAGCAGGGAATCAATGAGGTCCGTCATCTGATTAACGCCGGTTCGAACTTCCTGGTAGAGCTCCTCGCGCTGCGCCGCGCTGAGGCGGCCATCGCAAAGAAACTCAGAATTGGCGACGATGGCGGCCAGCGAATGGCGAAGATCATGAGAAATCGAACTGGCCATACGCCCGATCGTGGCTAGCTGTTCGGACTCCAGGAGTGCCTGCTGCGTCTTGAGCAGGCTCGAACGCATGCGGTCGAATGCAGACGTGAGTTCCGCGACTTCGTCGCCGCCGCGGGGGTCTAGGGGATGATGAAAATCTCCGTGCTCGAGAGCGCGAACGCCGTCTACCAGGCTGGCCAGCGGACGTGTGAAGGTGTGTGAAATCACGAACACGAGCGCGCTACCGACAAGAACGGCGGCGAGGCCCAGAAGGAGGAGCAGGCGGTTCAGCTTGTCGAGAAATTTCGACGCCTGATCGTACGACCCCAGCACGGTCAAACGAACTGGTGGTTCCTGCTGGCCGGAGAGATTGAGTGACGTAACCAGAAAATTTTCATCGCCCAGTTCAACATCGCGCGGGCCGCTTTCTGGCGATCCTTCGGACAGCTCGCGCAAACTTGTGCTGCCCGATTGCGGCGGCTTCAGAGTGGTTGCGACGATTTCGGCGCCGTAAGAAAACGCAACCTGGCTCGCTGAAATCTTACTGACCTCGTGGGCCAGCCGGTCATCGATTTCATAGCCGATGATCAGAAAGCCAAGCAACGGGCCTTCCGTCCTGGAGCCGAAGTAAATCGGCTGGGTGAAGGTCTGGTAGAGATGGTGGTCGCCGAACCACCAGTGGCTGGAATCGTCCTGACTCAGGGAAGGTTCGTTCAAGGAGCGTTGAAAATATTGCTGGGCCGTCGCTCGCGTGAAGCCCGCCGACTTCGTGTGCAACGCGACAACCTGGGCATTGCGGTTGACGAGCACCAGAAGATCGCTGCCGGTCAACTGCCATACGTCGCGGGATGCGTCCTGGATAGTGGCTGGATCGGGAGCCGTCATGATCGCGCGCGTAATCGGCAGGTCTGCCACCAATTCCGCAGAGCGGGTCAACATGAATTCGCGATCATGCTGGAAGTTTTGGAATGTTGTAACCGAGTTTCCAAGATCCTGCAGGATGCCGTCCCGGACGTGGTTTTGAACGCTGCGCCGCACCACGAGCAAGCTCGTGGCCGTGAGGCCCGCGGTGATCAGCAGCATGGAAAGGAGAAATCGTGTACGCAGCCGCGTTCGCGGCACCAGCGAGCTGGCGGACTGTTGGAGAATTTGGGACGCGGATTCGGATGAAGGGTCCAAGGGATCTCAGCGGACGAACTTGTAGCCCATGCCGTGCGCCGTGCGGAAGTGCACTGGACTCGCCGGGTCCCGTTCGAGCTTCTGACGAAGTTTCAGAATATGGTTGTCGACGGTTCGTGTGGAAGGGTAGTTCTGGTATCCCCACACTTCGTTCAGCAACTCGTCGCGGCTTATGACCCGGTCGGCATTTTGCACGAGAAACTGCAGGGTTTTAAATTCCTGCGCAGTCAGGACTATGACTTTACCGTCGCGCTGGACTTCCATCTTCTTGAAGTCAACCGAAATGCCGTCGAAGCTTACGAGGTTTACAGTCACGGTTCTTGCAGTGTGCCGCAGAGCGGCGCGCACTCGAGCCAGCAACTCACGCGGACTGAAAGGTTTGGTTACATAATCGTCCGCGCCCAACTCCAGTAGCAGCACCTTGTCGGAGACATCGCTGGTTGCGCTGAGGACCACAATCGGCAGGGTGGGCGCCTGCGACTTTACCTCTTTGCACAAATCGCTGCCCGAAAGTTGGGGCAGACGGAGGTCGAGAATGATGACCGCCGGCGGCGACGCCTGAAAGCTCTGCAGCGCTGATTTGCCGTTCGCCTGCACTTCGACTGTATACCCCTCGGTCTCGAACAGACGCTTCAACGCCTTTTGAACTGCGGGATCGTCCTCGACCACTAGAATCCTGCCCATAGGCCGTGCTTGATTCATAGGGTCAGCCGATCTTGCTACGCTCAGCGGTGCCGACATTTGTGCCATCGGAAGCCATCCCTTGCCAAATTTGAAACCGTTTAACCGGGCCAGCAAAACAGCAGCCCAGCCTTCAACAGGGCAAGCTTACAACGGTTGCGACCCATTTTCGGCCCGGATGGCGTCGTTTGACAATTCTTTTACATTTGCACTTCACAAAACAAGGGGGTTGCGGCACGGCGCGTGCAATGGCTGGTTGTGATGCGCCCCACCTTGGCCGCGCGCGACTTCCCCAAAAGGGAGGCGATTCGACCCCCTGCGATCATTGGGCTGGCAATACTTGCTCCGGCGGAAGCTGACGTAAAATATATCTCTTGCCTGTTCCCGCTGAATTCGAGAATCTACGCGTCGTTTTGGTGAAGGCGCGCAATCCTCTCAACATCGGAGCGGCTGCCAGGGCGATGAGCAATTTTGGATTTCATCGTTTGCGGGTAGTAAATCCGTTCGAGGCGGCGTTTCGTGAGGCTCGCTCTGCTGTTGGCGCTGCCGCAGTACTCACCGCTGCCGAAGAATACAAAACTGTCGCCGAGGCGGTTGCAGACTGCCCGCTTGTCGTCGGAACTACTGCGGTCGGTCCGCGCGACCTGCACCATTCCCTGAGGCGCTTGGAGGTAGCTGCGCCGGTCATTCGCGGGCATCTCGCATCCGGACCATGCGCCCTACTTTTTGGATCCGAAAAATTTGGACTCTCCAACAGCGAGTTGAGCCATTGTCACTGGCTGCTGCATGTACCGACCGATGAAGAGCATCTGTCGATGAATTTGGGGCAGGCGGTTGCGGTTTGCCTATATGAATTAGCCCGTGATCCGGCGGTTCGGGCTGAACTGGAGAAGGGAAGCCCGGCCTCATCGGCTGAGATCGAGCGAGTGATTGATGCTTTGTTTGACGCGCTTCGTGCGAGCGGTTATCCGAAGCTGAATTCCTCGGAGTCGTTTGAGGCGGCGGTTCGGCGTTTTGTGCTGCGTCTCCATCTGCAACAAGGCGACGCAGAATTTCTCCTTGGGATGCTGCGGCAGATGGTTTGGAAGTTGAAGAAGCACGACAAATCCTAAAGCTGACCGGCCGAGCTTAAAGCTTGGCTTCCGTCGGAAAAACCTGCGTGGAGCTTCGTCCAAACTGGAAGCGCAGTAGCCACTCACTTGCCTTCGGCTGTCCGTTTTCTTGTGGGGGCTTAAACTTCCACTGACGGGCTGCCGCCACTGCTTTATTCGCAAAATATCTGCTGGGTCCGGCAGAGATCAGCGTTGCTTGCGAGACATTTCCGGATGCGTCCACAGTAACTCGAACGCTTACTTTTATTCTGCCCTGAATCGTGTTTTGCGCGCTGCGCGATATCTCCGGCAGAACTTGGTGAAGCACGGCGCCGCGGGTTGTTTCTCGCGTTTCGGTTTGTTTCTGCGGTGACGGTGCGGGTGGCTGTGCTTTGAGAGGGTTGGATTCCATTGGTTGAGGTTGGGCCGGGGCAATCTCCACGGCTGGAGTTGGCGGTTGATGGAAAAACTCCCTGCCCGCGAACACAAGCAAAGCGAGCGCTACGACGACGAGCGGCACCACGATCCACGGCCTGCGACCTGCGTTTAAAGTGGGCGGTGCAATCGTCCGCTTTTGAGCGGGCGCTCCACCTTGAAGCCGGCTCAGAATGTCGGCAACCGTATAGCGCTGCCGGGGATCGCGCCGCAGGCAGCGGGACGCGATTTCGCGGAAGGGGTCCGGAAGCGCTTCGGGTACGGCAACGTCCGAATTGTTTCGCTCGGGCTCGTGTTGTGTGAACGCTGCGACCAGCGTAGCTGCGAGAGACCATGCGTCCGATGCCGGCGAAACGCCTTCCGCGGAAACCTCGGGCGCTTGGTAAGCAGTGGACTCGCGTGGCCGCTCTCCAGGCTTGCGAAGGCCGTCGGAAGAAATCTTCAGCTGCTCTCTGGCAGCCATAATGTTTGAGGGCTGGATGCTCCCATGGATGTACCCGGCCCGATGCACAAAAGTCAGCGCTTGACTCGTCGGCTCGAGCATTTCGGATATCTCAGCGGGTGCGAGCGCGCGCAAGGGAAGAATTTGCGCCAGGTCCTCATCGGCATATTCCATGACGACATAGAGAAGCCGCGCATCATCGATCTGGCAGCTTCCACATTCGAACAGCTGGATCAGATGGGGGTGCGAAAGCCTCGCGGCGTCCGACCAGCGCGAGAGCTGTGCATCCCGGTTCAAATTTTCTGCGGGGATGAGTTTTACAACGGCTTTCTGCGGCTCGCCGCTACCACGCTCCGTGAGAAATACAGCGCTGTGATTGGAACCACCCAGCCACCGTTGCAGCGGAAACTTTGCATCAACTACCCGGCCTTCCCAATTTTTCCAGAGTTCCGGATTGCTCATAGGCGACGATTGCTGTGTGCCGACTGCCATAGCCACGAATGTCAAAGGACGACCGCCAAAACGACGAATGCCAAAGCGGCTATTCTATTCCAGCATTCGTCCCTGTGCTCTCCGAAATTGACTGTAGTTGGTTCATCGACCCCCGGTATAGAGCTGAAAAGGCGCCCAATAAAAGGGCCTGCGGGAGGCTTCGTTGGTGTGGAGCATCGCGAGTTTGGCCGATCGAAGGGCGACCTCCGGAGGCCGGCGACGCTTGAGTTCGCCGTAAAAATTGTCCATGAGCTGGGCGGTCGAGGTGTCGCTGACATCCCAAAGCGCGCCAACCACGTTGCGCGCGCCGGCTCGCAGAAACGCCCACGACAGCCCGACCAGGCCTTCTCCAAAATACGTGCGGGTGCCAGTGCTCTGGCAGGCGGAAATGGTCACCAGCTCGGCCCGCAGCGGATGAGTGCCGATAATGTCGCGGGCGTAGAGTTTGAAGGATTCGTCCTGCGCCTCGTTGGACGCGGGGTCCCTGCTCAAAATAATGGTCGAGTCGAGAGGATCCGACCGGCTGGCAAGTCCATGCGCGACAAAGTGAATGTAGGAGAAGTTCTCCGGATGACTGTTGAGATAGGCGGCTGGCGTCGCCCGCTCCCGCGCGAAAACCTGCCGCCGTCCGGCTGGAAAATACTTTTCGATGTTTTCCATCTGGACCGCGGAGTTGGGCAATTGAGGATACGGATTGTCAGCCCCAGCAATCGGAGCGACCGAATTGCCTATGAGCAGCAAGCTGCCAGCAAGGTTCGAGCTGCGACCATGTGATGCCGGCAACATCGTCAGCGACGCGGCATTGGCGATGGTCACGTCTTCGATCCAGTAATGCTTCGGTTTCGACGCTGAAGTTTCCGCGGTTGGATTTTCGGGAATAAGCGTCTCAAAGTTCAGACTATTCAAGCCGCCATCGGGAACAATGAAGACACTGTTGTTTCTCGCCAGCGCTTCTTTCTTTAGCAGGTCCTGTGCCGGTTCAACCAGCATCTTGTAGAGCGTACTTCCGTCGTTGGAGGCGGCGAGAATCTCGGGAGGACCTTCGAGTTTCTTGCGATAGCGCTGTACCGCTGCATCGATCTCAGATTGGTTGGCGGTGAGCGGAAATAACCGGACCTCATGCGGCGTGATCGCCCACAAGTAAGAATGCTCCTGGCCAAGCACGTAAAAAAGAATCGTCCCGCCGGCGCGGCGCGCGATTTCCGTTGCATTCAGCGCATCGGGCGCAAACTTCGCTTTGCACCCGCGTCCAACGCCTTCAGCCAGAGTTTGGGCACGAGCATACTCCGCAACTTGCAAAGCTTCATTTGTTTTGCCCCAAGCAACCAAGAAGTGGATGTAGTCCTCGTAGATGCGTGCGCCATTCGTAGGGAACGGCAATCGAGTGTCTAAGCGCTTGAGGTCGCAGTGTGCTGCCTCAAAGGTGCTCAGTGCGGTTCGATATTCGGTGTCGATGTCCGCTCGATTTTCATCTTCATACAGCCGCGCCAACGAGCGCTCGGCCTCCCACTTGAGAAATACCGGAGTGAATTCGGATTGCTCGACCTGGCGAAATGCAGCTTCGGCTGCGGCCGCGTCATGCTGTCGCTCGGCAATTCGGCCCTTAACCAGCACCAGATAGGCTACGTACACCCCATTCTGATCCTTCTGCGCTATGTCAAGCGCCTCTTCCGCGTAACGCCTCGCCTCCTCCAGTTTGCCGCTTTGCTCTAGGACAAACGCTAATGCGGTGAGGGAGTTAATAATATCCCTTTTGTTATCGCTCTTTCGTGCAAGGTCGAGCGACCGCCTGGACGACTGCTCGGCGTCGCCGACCTTTTGTTCGTCCACGTAAACGTAACTGGATGCTTGGAGCCAGTTCACTTGTTGAGGCACCTTGGCAAGTCTTCCAGCCTGCTGCTCCGCCTCGACAAACATCCCCTCCGCCTTTTCTGGATCGCCCAGTTTGTAGTACGCCCAGCCCAGGTTTCCCAGCGCAGCCTGGGCGTCCCCGCCAAAGTCGTTCGCCTTCGAGATTTCCTGGGCAGAATATGCCCAGTCGAGGGCCTCATCGAAATGGGTTTGCCGCAGGGCAGACCAGCTTAGGTCCACCAAGGCGTTGGCTTCTTGGAATTTGTCGTGTCGCGCACGGGCTGAAACCAAATTGCGTTCGAAGAACACTTGCGCTTCGAGGTAGTGACCATATTCCATCTCCAGTTTCCCTCGGGTACTGTACATGTCTCGACAGGCGGGAAGGTCCCTTGTGCAAATTTTCTCCGCCTCCCGAATTCTTTGCTCCGCCTCGGGAAACTTGCCAATGGAGGCGTAGATGACCGCTTCGAGTCGTTGTCTCTGAACGGCGACGTCGCCGGACGGGGGAGGGGCCGGCGCCGACGCTAGAAGATCCAGAGCTTGGTCAGACATTCCGCTACCGTAAAGTCCTCTCGCCCTCATGATGGTAAATTGCCAATCCCACTCCGGACCGATTCTGCTGAACTCCTTGTAGTCTCTTTCTGCCTCCTCTGTTGCAGCTCTCATGTCGCCATGCTGGTAGGTCTGTTTCGCATGATCGAGAGCGGCTTGAGGATCACGACGACGCGGGCAGGCCGGAAAAATGACGAGGTTTAGGATGAGCAAGAACGCTGCGGCCAGTTTTGGCGTTGGTATCCATTCACGTGCGTGTGATTTCTGTGGGGTACGATGCTCGTTCTTCGGGGTTAGCATTTAGCATTCCGGTGTCGCTGGATTCTAACTTGAAACCAGGAAAGTTTCTGTAGGATTTCTTCCCCTAGGAGGGAATTCGCGATCACAGTGGTGTCGGGCCGTCCGCCGTTTTGGGCTTTAGGGACGAAGGGAAAGGATCCTGTATCAATCGGGAAGTGGACGCATAAAATCAACCACGGTGATGCGAGGATCGGATTGGAGTGAACCAATTTCGATCCTCGCATTGGCTAGTTCGCGTGCGCGGAGGCGTTGCGGCACGACTGGAGCGGTTCTAGCCCCCGCTGCCTTGACCGTTCGTACCGGTTGTCCCCCCGCTACCCTGTCCAGTCGTGGGAGATCCCAGTTCCATTCGAACCATGGTCAGATGAAACGAGTATGTGTCGTAATCTCTCGGGTTCGTGGCCTTTTCGCGCTTCACTTGCAGTTCGGCCAGGAAGAACTTTCCGAAGTGCGGTACGTGGATCATATGCCCGAACGACCGATGACCGCTGTTTATGTGATTGACCAACGAGCACTTCGCGATATCGGCGCCTGCATCGTTTGTCTCTCTCCATTTTTCGCAATCACGCGGATACCGCTCTCTGCCCCAGTCGGGGAGGTTCTCGTCCTTGCTGAGTTTCTCGTACTGTTGCGCCATCCGGCCCATCACATTCTGGTTATCGAAATACGACGCATCCGGCGCAGGCCTAGGACCGAGGATGTCGAGATTGGTGTCGAGCTCGACCTTGTGCCCGGCAATCCTCAGGTTTTCGAAGCGGGTTCCGATGAACGAGACTTCAGGCACCGCGCCATCGATGGGATGGGCGGTGGAAATCTGCGAGACGATGCGATCCGCAGTAAGCACTTCGAGGACGTTGAAGCCCTCGAGGACCGATGTGGCCAGCGTGGAATAACGGCCTTCGTGCTTCATACTCCGCGCGCCTGCGACTTGCGTGTAACCGGATTCGTACGACGCAATGCCCTCCAAACGGAAGGGTCCAGCTTGCTTGAATTCGTAGTGGCTGTCTTCTCCAGGCCCGTACAATTCCACCTTGGCCTGCGATCTTATTTTCTCTTGAAACGGCCGTGTGATATCCAGCTCCAGGAGATCCGCTTCTCCATGGTAAATGTGGATACGCCTTGTGCCCGCAAATGGTATCTCTGCTACTGCCATAGTTTTATCTCCTCCCGCCTTGAGATTTACTGCTGTACTTGCAACTGAAAAGAAGCCCCTCCAACTTCTACACTCTGTCCGCCTGCCATAATGCCATGGACGACTACGTGGTAGGTGCCACTCTGCCGGTTCGCCCCGGGGAACACGATTGGCCAGGTATCGTCGTCCGAAGCCGAAATCGCGACCGATTCTACTCCTCCTGCTGGACTTCGCAAGTCAGCCTCGTATGCCGGGTAGCGATGGTCGGGCGGAGCGATTACGTTCAAGAGAAAGCCCCCCCCTTGATGCACCACCAGCGGCGTAGGCGTGCCGTAAGTAAGCAGATGGACTGTGGTCGCAGGCAAAAGCTGTGGTTTGTTGAGCGCACGCGGCTGTGGTTTGTTGAGCGACCGCGTCAGTTGCGGCAGGGTCACCAGATTCTGATACCCAATCACCAGCAAAAGAGCGGCCATCGCCGGAATGGCAAAAGCAGGACGCCACCAGCCGAAGAGTCCGGGCCGCGACTTCTCTTTTTCTCTTACCGTCGCGACGACGGGTTCAGCCAATACTGCCTTGCCTTGCTCCAGGAATGCCGAAGCCGTGCGCATGTCCATCGCACACTCGTGACAGCCGAAGAGATGCTCTTCAAACTCATCCCGCACATCGGCTGACAGCTCATCGAGCAGATATTTTTCGGCGGCCATTAACTGGATCGCCTCACTATGTTCCATCACAGAAGCTCTCCTCATACTTGGATAGTGACAAAACAACGCCGAACGTTTCGCGGACTTTACTCTTGTAGCGCGCGCTCCTTCATCTTCTTTAAATACAATGACTTAAATGACTTCTTGGCGCGATGCAACAGAACTCTTAAATATTCACGGTCGACTCCCAGGTCCCGGCAGACTTCATCTTTATCGCGTTCGTCGAGGAATATTTCCTTGATCAGGCGGCGATCTTTTTCCGGAAGCTCGTCGAGAATACGGCGAACCTTCCGCTGCATCTCGCGGTTGGCGATGATGTCGACCGCGCTGAGCGCAGGGTCGGGAATATTGGCCGCGGCTTCCTCCTCTGCGCCCGGAGCCTCCTGAGAAGCCGAGCGGTAATGCTCCAGCAACACATTGTTGCAAACAGAATTGACGAACGCGCCCAGGCGCTCCGGCTGGCGTACACCATCATCCCTGCGCAATGCGGAGAGAACGCGGGTAAAAGTCTCCTGCCGGGCATCTTCGATTTCCGGCCGGGAATGCAGACGCTTGCATAGTTTCAACCGAATCAACTCGCTGAAATAAGACACAAAATGCTCCTGGGTCCGGAAGTCTCCGGCGCGAAGTTGCTCCAAGTAGAGGCTATCGAAAGCGTGGAATTGCACGAGAACGCTCCGGGGGACTGCCCTAATTAAGTGGCAGCTATCTTACCCAAATCGAAGACGGACGTACAGAGCCGCGTGGCAGCTCATTTCGAGCCGTACCGTGAATCGGCCCGTCTGTAAGAAATTCCGCAGGCCGATGAAACGTTTTTAATCGCTCGATCACTATCTCAATGTAGTCAGGCTCACGGGTGACCAGCGGCCAAACAGCTCAGGCTTAACCCGCCTGGCCAGTCGGGTCCTCCAGTGAGATCAATCCCGAGTGAGGAGCCTTACCGCTTTGGGGGAAGGGGTGGGGAGCTTCTGGCGACTGGAGCCAAGGCATTGGTATGGCTCCGTCGCCGTTCGGGAGATGTATTTCTGAACGACGTTCTGCCGCGCGTAGCGATGAGATTGTATGATTCACTCATCGCTATGGCGCGGCATTTTTCATCTTCCGGCGGATTCGAAAATAAATTCAGAGTTGGAAATTTTCGAGTTAGGGATCGCCAGAAAGATTCCGTTAAGGATGCTAAGGATAAAGACCAGAAACTGATTCAGATCGTCGATGCCGCTTTGGCCGATGCGACGCGGCGCAGCGGCAAATGGCTTGTCTGTCGCCTAGGATGCACTCAGTGTTGCATCGGAGTATTTGCTATCAATCAACTTGATGCCCGGCGGTTGCGGCTTGGCCTCGCTGAGCTCGCCCTCCGCGAGCCGGAGCGTGCGGCTCGCATTCGCGAGCGGGCTACCGAGTCCCTTGCGCGGCTGGCGAGAGATTTTCCCGGAGACCCCGTGACCGGAATCTTGGACCAAGGAGGCGATGCGGCTCAGCGTTTTTCTGAATTTGCCAATGATGAGCCCTGTCCAGTTCTCGATCCAACGACAGGAAACTGTGAACTCTACGAGTCACGTCCGATGACCTGCCGCGTGTTCGGGCCTCCGGTCCGCTCGGAAGGCGGCTTAGGAGTGTGCGAACTTTGCTTCCAAGGCGCGTCCGAGAAAGAAATTGCCGCTTGCGAAATGAATCCCGACCCCGACGATCTCGAGTCAGGCTTACTCGAGAAGCTTGAAAAAGATACGGGAGTCCGCGGCGATACGATTATCGCCTTCGTCGCGGCTCATGAACCCTAGGCTTCGTATCCCCTCTAAAGGCTAGCTTTACATAAGGTCTGCACGGGCCTGATGCATATGCCCAGCCGCGTTCGCGACGTGTTTTGCGGTCGCAAAATGTAGTAAACTGTGTCTCCCCTCGGGACCGCGCCTCCCCGTTTGACTATTCATGACTAAACCTCTCGCTAAGAAAGTACTGCTTATCGGCTGGGATGCAGCCGACTGGAAGATCGCCAATCCCCTCATTGACCAGGGTTTGATGCCGACCCTGAACGACTTCGTAAATCACGGCGTCATCGGAAACCTCGCGACGCTGCGTCCCATTCTTTCTCCCATGCTTTGGAATTCCATCGCCACCGGCAAGCGGCCCGACAAGCATGGAATCTGGGGATTCATGGAACCCGACCCGCAAACTGGCGGCGTACGGCCCGTCACCAGCACCTCGCGCAAAGTGAAGGCGCTCTGGAACATTCTTACGCAGCGCGGATACAAGGCGCATGTGCTTGGCTGGTTCGCGGGGCATCCCGCGGAACCAATCAACGGTATTTCTGTTTCCGATCTTTACCCTTATGCCGTAGCGCCGCTGGGTGAGCCCTGGCCGCTGCCACCGGGTGCGGTTCATCCCGAGAGCATGCGCGATACGTTTGCGGCTCTGCGCATGCATCCCGCCGAGGTGACGGAAGCGGCAATCCTGCCCTGGATTCCACGTGCGGCCGAAATCGATCAGGAAAAAGATAAAGGGCTGCAGTCGTTCTCGAAGATTCTCTCGGAGAACTGCTCGATTCATAATGCCGCCACATGGATTCTGCAGAACGAGGAGTGGGATTTTCTTGCGGTCTACTACAACGGCATCGACCACTTCTGCCACGGTTTTATGAATTACCATCCGCCTCGCATGGAGGGAATTCCGGAGGACAGGTTCGAGATTTACAAAGACGTGGTCAACGGCGCCTACCGCTTCCATGACATGATGCTGCAAACTCTGCTCGATCTGGCCGGTCCGGATACGACTGTTCTGATCGTGTCAGATCACGGGTTTCATTCCGATCATCTGCGGCCCCGCGGCATCCCGCAGGAGCCAGCCGGGCCGGCTGTGCAGCATCGCCCGTTCGGAATCGTTTGCATGAAGGGCGATCACATCAAGCAGGATGAAAGAATTTATGGGGCGACACTGCTGGATGTAACTCCGACCATCCTGACACTGTTTGGGCTGCCAATCGGCGAAGATATGGATGGGCGCGTACTCGTGCAAGCCTTTGAAGAGCCGCCGCGAATCGAGCGGATCCCAAGTTGGGAGAACGAACCGGGCGAATGTGGAATGCACCCGGCCGATTTGAGAATGGATCCTGCCGCGGCGCAGGCGGTGCTGCAACAATTCGTCGCTCTCGGCTACATTCAGCCGCTGAACGAAGACCAGGAAAAGGCAGTCGCAGTAGCCGTGCGCGAACAGCACTACAACCTGGCTCGCGTATACATCGACGCCCGTCGATATACAGACGCGCTGGCGATGTTCGAAGAGCTAACGAGCAAGTGGCCGGACGAGGCACGCTTTATGCAGCATCTGGCTCAGTGTTATCTTGCGCTGGGCAGGCGTGCCGAGGCGAAAGAACAGTTGGAAAAACTTTTAACGCTAAAGCCGAAGCCTCCTGTGCGGAAAGAACAACCAGCACAACAAAATGCGGAACCCGGTGTAGAGGTCGAAGCGATTGCAGAAAAGAAGAGGGATATGCGGGACGCTTCGCCCGCCGACGAAACGCCGAAGCCGCGACCGTGGGCCGATCTGTTGATGGGTATCATTCATTTTGAAGAAGGCGACATGGATGGGGCTCTGGATTATCTTCTTAAAGCGGAGAGCGCTGATCCTCGCTTGCCGGATTTACATTTACGCATCGGCGAAACTTATCTGCGCCAGAAGCGCACCGATGATGCGGAACGTGCTTTTCAGCGCGCGCTCGATATCGATGGCGATAGTCCCGAGGCGCACTTGGGCTTGGCCGTGGCTCGACTGCGCCAGCGAAAAAATGAGGAAGCGGCTGAACAAGCTTTGCTCGCGGTAGGCCTGCAACACTTTCTGCCCATGGGTCATTTTTGTTTGGGCGTAGCGCTGGCGCGGCTCGGGCATCGCGACCGCGCGGTGCTGGCTTTTGAAACATCGCTCAGCATGCTCCCCGGACTGATCGCCGCTCACCGCTGGCTGGGCGCTTTGTATGCGCAACCCGGCGGCGACATCGAAAAATCGGTGAGGCATCGCGAGATTTTTCTTCGCATGAGGCGCAAGCAACAGACAAAGGTTGAAGCGTGATCACCATCGTTTCAGGATTGCCGCGCTCTGGTACGTCGCTCATGATGCAGATGCTGGCCGCCGGCGGCGTGCCGATTCTTTCCGACGGCGAACGCGTTGCCGATACCGATAATCCTCGCGGTTACTGCGAGTGGGAGCGAATCAAGCGACTTCCGCAGGAACCTTCTTGCATCGATGAAGCGGAAGGCAAAGCCGTGAAGGTTATCTCTCAGCTATTGTTCGCCGTGCCCGTCGGACGCGTCTATCGAATCATCTTTATGGAGCGCCCGCTGCCCGAGGTGGTTGCCTCGCAGGCAGAGATGATCCGGCGCCGGGGAACTTCGGGGGCGGTCGTGCCGGAAGCGGCGCTAATCGCGGGGCTCCGGGCACACCTCAACCAGGTGAATGCATGGCTTGCTCAAAGAAGCGAAATCCTTGTGAGGCGCCAGCCGTATCACGATGTTCTCCGCGACCCCGCCGGTGCCTCGCAAGGTATCAGGGTCTTTCTTGATCGGGAGTTAGATATCGCAGCGATGACGAAGCAGGTGGACCCATCCCTCTATCGCAACCGAACAAAGGATGCCGCGGTAAAAAGCTGACTGCGTCGAAACGACACCGATCGCATTAAACAGTTCGACTGCGCGATGGCCCGCCTTACACCGCCTCTTCACCGGGAAATGCAAGCCGCACGCCTCTCTGAAGGCGATAACTACTGGGATACCCATGCCCAAACGCCCGATTGCTTTGTCTGTGGAGTTCTGCGGTAATCAAAGTGTAACTATCAAAATTTTCTATGGATGAATTTGTGCCACGAAAATCGGCAACTGATGCGGTGTCTTGCCCGCCGTTTTTGGATCAAGTGTTTGTGCGTTCGCAATCCGTTGTCTCTCGACGGGTCGCCAGGGAAACGTTGATTGTTCCCATACGCGGTAAAGTCGGGGATCTGGCATCGATTTATAGCTTCAACGAAACCGGATCTTTAATCTGGCAGGCGTTGGAAACTCCCAAGGGCCTCAACGAGTTGATTGAGGTTGTCGAAGCGGAATATTCGGTCGAGCGTGAGCAAGCCGAGCGCGATGCAAAGCAATTCCTAAACGACATGCTCGCCGTAGGATTGGTCGAAGTCTGCTCGAACGTTCCAATGCCTGCGATGGAATCATCAACGCTAGAGTTAGCGGCAGGTGCAGATTGATCGCTAGCGCTCACCAACTTGTCGAACTAGGAGGGGTATGGAACAACTGACCTACGGGGCATTCAGCGCGGACCTGCACCAGAAGCAGGCTGGCCAGCGTGCCCCCACGCAGGTTTCGATAGAAGTGACGCGCCGTTGTCCGCTCGAGTGCCAGCACTGCTACAACAATCTCCCCATGGGCGATCAGGACGCCCGCAGCCGCGAAATGACCACAGAAGAACACTTCCGCATGCTCGACGAACTGGTCGAGATGGGCTGCTTCTGGCTTCTCTACACTGGCGGCGAAATTTTCGCCCGCAAAGATTTTCTCGAAATCTACACCTACGCCAAGAAAAAAGGTTTCCTGATCACCCTCTTCACCAACGGCATTCTGATTAACGAAAAAATCGCGGACTATCTCGCGGAGTGGCCGCCGTTCGCCATTGAGATCACGCTGTACGGCCGCACCCGGGAAACGTACGAAGCGTTGACGATGATCCCCGGCTCCTATGACCGATGCCTGCGGGGAATCAATCTGCTGCGCGAGCGCGGCCTGCCGCTCAAGTTGAAGACGGTGGCCACCAGCATCAACAAGCACGAGATCTCCGCCATGCGTCAGTTCGCGGAAGAAGAGTTAGGAGTCGAGTTCAAGTTTGACGGCCAGATTAATCCTAGGATCGACTGCTCCCAGAGTCCGCTGGCAGTGCGGCTTACGCCGGAAGAGGTGGTCGCGCTCGACATGCATTCTGCGAAACAGGCGGGCGAGTACCGCAGTCTGGCGGAATACGGCTTGGAGAGTCCTCCCAACCTGGCACAAATAGACACCGTCTATTCCTGTGGTGGCGGGATGAATTCTTTCGCCGTAAATCCATACGGGGAAATGAGCATCTGCATCAGCTCGCAGCAGGACGTATTCGATGTCCGTCAGGAGGGTCTTGCACGAGCGTGGGCGCATTCGTTGTGCGACGTGCGAGCACGCAAGCGCACCCGTGTGACGAAGTGTATCGAGTGCCGCATTCAGTCGCTGTGTGGGATGTGTCCGGCCAACGGCGAACTGGAGAACGGCGATCGTGAGAGCCCGGTTGATTTTCTCTGCCACGTTGCGCACTTGCGGGCGGCGGCAATCGGTGTCGAGACCCCGGCGCATGGCGAATGTGAATTCTGCGTTGGCGGAAGTCATTACGAAGAGTTGCTGGAGTCGGCGCGCCGCATTCAGCGCAAAGAAATCGATGTGGAGAGCTGGGTGGGACCGCAGCAGATTCTGCCGATTCTCAACAACCCGGGTGTGGCGGCAGGGGGATGCGGAAGTTGTGGCAATCGATAAGGATTGAGGTTGTAGATGAAATCGCTTTTTCTCCGAGCAGCCAAAATCACGGTGGCGTTGTTATTTACGATCCAGCTCTTCGCGCAAAACCCTAACAACCCAATCCAACTAGCGCTTCTTCGCTGGTATCAAATTAACACCGCTGCGAGTCTCAACACCTGTGTCGGCCCAACCGGTATGGCATTTGACGGCTCCCACGTCTGGGTCGCCTGCCAGGGTACGAATCAAATAGACGAGTTCAATGCGAGTGACGGCGCGCTCGTAACCTCTATTACCGTCCAAAGCCCGAACATGCTCATCTATGACGGTGCGAACATCTGGGCCTCAAACTACGCCAGAGCAACAGTAACAAAAATAGCTGCCGCGTCAGGGTCAGTGCTGGGTACCTTCAGCGTCGGCGCGAATCCAACCGCGATGGCCTTCGACGGGCAAAACATTTGGGTTTCGAATTCCGGGAGCAGCACTGTTAGCAAGGTGCTTGCGACCACCGGCGCCGTCACAACCTATTCCCCCACCTGCGCCTATCCGTGGGGTATGGCCTTTGACGGCACGTACGTGTGGGTTGTTTGCTACGAGAGCAATACGGTTGTGGCGCTCAATTCAAGTGGTGGCTCGCTGTCTCCAATATCTGTTGGGTTCTACCCAGAGTTCGCCGCCTTTGATGGAACGAATGTCTGGGTTACGAACAGTAGTGCCTCAAGCAACTCCGTTACAAAAATCAATACGAAAACGCTCGGCAGCACCTCGTACCCGGTAGGGCCGGACCCGCGCGGGATCGTCTTTGACTCGGAATATATCTGGGTCGCCAACAGCGGCAACGGAACGATCACCAAGCTCTCGGCGGCTACAGGCAGCGTGGTTGGCACGTACACCGTGGGGGTTGACCCGGTCTACTTGAGCTTTGACGGCGGCTTCGTTTGGGCCACGAACGCATCCGCCAACACTGTGTCGAAGTTCTGATGAAAACCAATGCGGGCGGCTGCACCCTAGATTTCCGTGGGGAGGGAGGTTTGGTATGAGGTCAAGATGCGCTGGAATTGCATTCGCCGTAGCGACGCTGTTCTTCGGGTTGCGCGGGCAGGCGCAAAACCCGAATAACCCTCTAGACGCAGCGCTGCTGCACTGGTATGGGGGAGACATATCAGCTCTGTTCACGGCGAACCTCGGCCTTCAGCCCGAAGCGATCGCCTTCGATGGCGCGAACATGTGGATAGCGAACCTAGCTAGCAATACCGTGACCAAGCTGCGGGCCAGCGACGGCGCATGTGTGGGAACCTGCGTTTTTCCGGTAGGAAGCGGCCCCACCGGCATGGCATTTGATGGGGCGAATATGTGGGTGGCAAACGGCGGGGACAATACCGTGACCAAGCTGCGGGCAAGCGACGGCGCATGTGTGGGAACCTGCGTTTTCGACGTCGGGACGGGTCCCGGTCTTGTGGCGTTCGACGGTGCGAACATCTGGGTTGCGAACGATAGCGGCACAGTGACGAAGCTGCGGGCGACCGACGGTGCCTGCGTCGGGACCTGCACGTTCAGTTCGGGTGGTCCACCTGGATCCGTCCCTCTCGGCATTGCCTTCGACGGCACCAGTCTATGGGTTGCGAACTCAATCGGCCTAGCAGGCCCTGGCGCTGTCACTAAGTTGTCCACCAGTGGAACTGTCCTCGCCAGCTACACGGTCGGCGAGAACCCCTTCTTCGTCGCCTATGACGGCGCGAACATCTGGGTGACGAACGCAGACGACGGGACGGTCACCAAGCTGCGCGCGAGCGACGGAGCCTGCCTGCCGGCTGGAGCATGCACCTTCTCCGTCGGGGGTCCTAGTGCAGCCGCGTTGGGCGTGGCATTCGATGGCGTCTATATCTGGGTAGCGAACCCGACGCCGAGTACCGTAACAAAGCTGCGTGCGAGCACCGGAGCCATCGTCGGTGTTTTCCAGCTCGGACCCGCCACTAACACCCCCGTTGGAGTGGCGTTCGACGGTGCGAATATTTGGGTGACCTATGGCCAGGGGTCGCATCTCCCTGCGTCGGGCGTTTACAAGCTATGAGAGCGGAGCAACTGGAGGCTGAATGAATCTCGAACCGAAACGAGCCAAAAGCAAGAAAACATATGAGCCGCCGCAACTGACGACCATCAGTCTGCGCCCGGAGGAGGCTGTACTAGGGCATTGCAAGACCATGAGCTCCGGCGGATCGCAAGGCAGCAGCTGCAGCCCCTTCCTCTCACCCTGCGTTCAGACTTTTGGGTCATAAGCACAAATGGACGCAAACTGCGAGATGGGAATGACGAGCGATCTTGGAACGCCGCCACCCGAGCCGCGTGAAAGCCACAGCGCTACGCACCGCGGTCAGTTGCGGATAGGGGGCGTGTCAGTGCGGCTTCTCGGCAGCCGCGATGCCGACGTGATCTTTGACTCTGGGCTTAAGCCGTTTCGCGTTGAGACAGGCGCTCCCGATATCGACATCCAAGTGGAGTGGGTTGCAAATCTCTCTCCCACCCATTGGCGCAGCGTCTTCGACTCAGGAACAACCTGGCGGCTATGTGCGCGGACGAAAGGATTCCAGTTCGACTTCGGCGACCCCATATCAGAGGGTCGGCCCTACAAAAGATTGCTGGTGGATTGTCACTTTCGCCGGGCAATCCTCCAGATGAGAGCAAGCTACTTTTCGGAAATTCCCCTTGCGGTCGGCCCTTTGGGCTATCCCCTAGACGAACTCCTAATCATGCACCGCCTAACCCAGGAGCGCGCCATCGAGCTTCACGGCGTCGGCATCGTCGGCCCAGACGGCGCGAGCAACTTGTTCGTCGGCCACTCCGGCGCGGGCAAGAGCACCACGGCGCGACTCTGGACTTCGCTTCACAAAGTAGAAATCCTGAGCGACGACCGCATCATTGTTCGTGAGAGCCCGGCTCGCGAACTTCAGACCGGCGACGATCCCAGGCAGATCTTCATGTACGGCACTCCCTGGCATGGTGAGGGATGCTTCGCTCTCCCGCAGCGCGCTCCGCTGCAACGCATCTTCGTTCTCGAGCACGGACACGGCAACGTAATCACGCGCCTCACGCGCAGCCAGATGGTCGCGGAATTATTCGCCCGCGCCTTCGTGCCGTTTCATCGGCATGAGTATGTGGAATCCGCGTTAAGTTTCCTTGAGCAGTTGGCCGATTCCGTCCCCTGCTATCGCTACTCGTTCGAGCCCGACCAGCGCGCCGTCGAAAAAATCCTTCACTTTCATGACTAACAGCGGCTCCGATTCAGAAGGCTTCGAGGCCATCTGTCGCGAGCTGCTGAATCAAGGCTTGACCGTGCGTTTCGAGGCGCGCGGCGCCAGCATGTCCCCCATCATTCGTGACCGCGAGATTGTCTATGTTACTCCCGTAATCGTGAGCAAATTACGGAAGGGCGATATTGTACTTACGAAAGGTCATAGCGGCTTCCGGGTTCACCGCCTCGTGGTTATCGATCTTGATAAGAATCTTTTCATTACTCGAGGCGATTGTGGAGAGCAAGATGACCCCCCGGTACGCAGCGACCAAATCCTAGGTATTGTCCTCGCCAAAGAAGTGAGGCTCGGGGAAAAAATTGTGGTTGCAAAACTAAAAGGCATCGGCGGTAAATTGCTGCAAGGCGCGGCGCGCGGACAACGCGTAGCCGGCAAGCTTTTGCGCGCATCGAGAGGTCTGCACTCGTCGGACGCAGGCAAAAAAACGAACGCGCTTCTCGGCACGCTTGGTCTGATTTTTGTTCTTCTAGCCGCAACTTCTTCGCGCGCGCAGGTCGCAGTCGATAGTAGCCCAAGCACGAACACCACGGCAGAACTGACCGGGGCGGGCACGAAGACACTTACCTTCAATCACACGACTTCGGCCACGGCGAATCGTGCGCTGCTGGTCGGCGTGTCGATGAACATCACGAACAGCCCGACGACGACGGTTACCGGAGTCACTTACAGCGGCACGGCCCTCACTTTTGTAGGCGTGCACAACGATAGCGGAAACACGCGCCGCGTGGAGCTTTGGTATTTGCTCAATCCTGCGTCCGGGACCAATCTCCCGGTCGTTGTTTCCGTCAACATTCCCACCGCTGCGACGGTCGGCGTAATAGCCGGCGCGACTGTTTTTACCGATGTCGACCAGGCCGTGCCTCTTGGAACCTTTGCTTCGGCTGACGGTGCGGTCGCGGGATGCGTGGCCAGCACAGTCCCAGTTGCATCGCAATGCAACTCGCAGGTGAATGTGGCGAGCGTAATCAATGGAATGGTCTTTGACACGCTGGCAGTGGGAACGAGCGCCATCACGGTCGATGGTCCACAGGTTCAGCAGTGGAATGCAACCTCCGGAACTAACCCCAATGCGACTCTCGACATAACCGGCACAGCCAGCAGCAGAGCCGGCGCTCCCGCCGTGCCGGTCTCGGAGAGCTTTAACGAAAGCCTTGCTCTTACGTCGGTGGTGCGCAACGCTACCGGATTGAATCTCGCATCCGTCGCGCCCACCACTGTCGCCCTTACTCTCTCGAGCGTGGCCAATCGCTTTGGCGGCAACACTGTTTATACCGGAACAATCACAGGCGGAGGAGGCAACGCGTACGTCGGCGACACCGTGGTAGTCACGGGGTTCACCAACGCCAACGACAACGGCACCTTCACATGTACGGCCTCATCGACGACCACGATTACCCTCAACAATCCGAACGGAGTTGCCCAAACGCACACTGCTACGGCAACGGTCACAACCGGCACTGTTTATACCGGAACGATCACCGGCGGCACAGGGAATGCCTACGCAGGCGATACCGTCACCGTGACAGGTTTCACTAACGCCTCTAACAACGGAACATTTACCGCGACCGCATCCACCGCTACTACACTGACGCTCAACAATAAGGCTGGGGTTACGGAAACCGACCCGGGGACCGCAATTGTGGCAGCAGGCACGAGCGCAGTTTACGTTGGAACGATTACCGGCGGCATTAACAATGGCTTTGCCGGAGACAGCTTCACTATCGCCGGGTTCAATAACGGTACTAACAACGGAACCTTCACGTGTACCGCATCCACGGCGACCACTCTTACTTGCAGCAATGCTGCCGCGGTTGTGGAAACACGCGCCGGCACGGCGACCACTAACGCCACGTTTAACTGGGCGCAGGGGGCAATCCCGATCAACCCTAGCGTCGCCGATATCGGAGTCACGACGAGTGTTGCGAGCGCAATCTTTGTTGGACAAAATACAACGTACAATATCACCGTCACAAACAATGGTACTTCCGCTGCGAACAGTGTTGTATTGACCGACGCCTGGCCTGCGAGTATGGCAGTGGTGTCGATCACGCCCAGCGCAGGGACGACCTGTACTGCTGCTCCTCCTCCGATTACGTGTACGCTTCCAACACCGTTTGCCAGCGGCGCGACCGCAACGGTTGCCGTGGTCGTGAAGGCCGCTACTTCTGGCGCCTATGCAAATACTGCCAGCGTCTCCGACTCCAACACTCCGCCCGACCCGAACACTGGCAACAATACATATGTCGCCGTGGCCACGGTGCAATCGGTGGCCTGCGCCGGAGTCTCGCAAGCCGCTCCCGGAACCAACCTTACCGGGACTTTGAACACGTATTATCCAGGCGCTGCGAGCGTGGCTGCGGGCTCGCAGTCGATTCCCGTGGGCACGCCGACGGGAGCCGGTGCAGCCATCGCTTCCGGCAACCTTCTACTCGTCATCCAGATGCAAGACGCCAGCATCAACGACGCAAACAGCGTCCTCTATGGCAACGGCAGCACTGGCCAGGGATTCACCACTCTCAACAGTGCAGGCAACTACGAATTTGTCACCGCGACTGGAGCGATTAGTGGTGGGTCCGTTCCAATCTCCGGAGCGGGGTCGGGCGGTGGGTTGGTGTTTGCCTATCATGCTTCCGCCGCTTCCGCGACCGCGGGGCAGAGCACTTACCAGGTGATTGTGGTGCCGCAATACACCACGGCTTCGTTCAATGCAACCACCCCGCCGACCGCTCTCGCTTGGAACGGCTCGACGGGCGGAGTGTTAGTGCTCGACACTTCGAGCTCGCTGACGCTCAACGGAGCAACCATTTCTGTTGATGGCCTTGGTTTCCGCGGCGGCGCGGGGATGCAACTAAGCGGCGGCGCGGGAGGTGCTGTTACAGATTTTCTACACGCTGCCCCAGCCGCTTACACAGGAGTTCTTGAGAATGGTGTGGATGCGGTCAAGGGTGAGGGTATCGCCGGAACGCCACTGTGGGTTGAGTCCGGTGGGACTTACCTGAAAACCACGACCGACTATCCCAGCGGAACAGCGGGCACCGATGGCAGCAGCGCGCGCGGAGCCCCGGGCAACGCTGGCGGTGGCGGCACGGATGGCGATCCCCCAGCTAACGATCAGAACGCGGGCGGTGGCGGCGGTAGTAACGGCGGCGCAGGAGGCTTTGGCGGGGATTCGTGGAATACAAACCTCAGTGTCGGTGGAGAAGGCGGCACGGTTTTTCCCGCGACTATCAATCGTGTTGCCATGGGTGGCGGCGGAGGCGCGGGCACGCGCAATAACTCTGACGGTGATGCCCTGGCCAGCTCCGGCTCGGCGGGCGGCGGCATCATCATCATTCGAACCTACGGACTCAATGGGACAGGGACGCTAAGCGCCAACGGGTTAAACGCATACAACGGCACATCCAACGACGCGGGCGGCGGCGGTGGTGCGGGTGGAAGCATCGTGGTTCTGTCCGCTAACGGTGGTGAGAACGGATTAACTATCAGCGCGAATGGCGGCAATGGCGGGAACGCATGGGCTTCGCAGGCATACACTCTCGGCAATCGTCACGGCCCCGGCGGCGGCGGCGGCGGCGGAGTGCTGCTGATTTCCGCGGCGCCTGCCAGTGTCAGCGTCGCTGGAGGCACAAACGGACTTACGTTGAATCCCGGCGTACCCTATGGATCGACACCGGGTGCGTCTGGCACTACGGTGACCAATGCCTCCATCTCACAGACCTCCGGAACGCAGTCGGGCGCGCAATGCACTCCGGACATGATCCTCGGGAAGAGTCACGTTGGAAACTTTACGCGCGGACTGACAGCTACTTACACGATTCCGGTTTCTAACCTTAGCCCTTACGGGTTGACCAGCGGCCCAGTTACAGTAAACGATACCTTGCCGCTTGGCTTGACTCCTACCAGCGCAAGTGGCACAGGGTGGTCTTGCGCGATTGCCTCTCAGACTGTTAGCTGCGTCGATTCCAACGTTCTTGCCGCGAA
Source organism: uncultured Acidobacteriaceae bacterium (assembly GCA_963808195.1). Classification (GTDB taxonomy): domain Bacteria; phylum Acidobacteriota; class Terriglobia; order Terriglobales; family Acidobacteriaceae; genus Sulfotelmatobacter. Next base: position 952,493 of record CAWEEW010000001.1, read on the forward strand.
TAGTTTCTATCCCTCGATCACGATCATTGCCAATGTAGCGCCGACCGCGCCATCTACTGTCACAAATACCGCGCTAGTCAGTGGCGGTGGCGAGATCAACCTCTCGAATGACAGCGCCACCGACGTAGCCACCGTCGTTTCCGTTGCTGACTTAAGTGTGACCAACGCCGCGTCTCCGGACCCTGTCGCTGCAGGCGGCAGCATTACCTATGCGCAGCTCGTCACCAACAACGGTCCTAGTGCCGCCGACAATGCGGCATTGGTCGAAGCTGTTCCCGCAAACACGACATTCCTTTCGATCGCCGCTCCCGCAGGCTGGACCTGTGTTACCCCTGCTGTCGGTGCTACCGGTAACGTTGTATGCAACAATCCGAGTATGGCGGGAAGTACCACGGCCACATTCACGATGTTAGTAAAGGTAAATTCTGGCGTCGCTAACGGCACCGTAATTACAGATACCGCCGCAGTAAATTCTTCGGTGACCGATCCGAACTCCGTTAATAACACAGCCAGCGCGTCCACCCTTGTAGGAACGACGGCGCAGGCAGAAATGGTAGTCACCAACTCTGCGTCGCCGAATCCTGTGATTGCAGGAAGCGACATCACTTATACGCAGACTGCCACGAACGTCGGCGCCGCCACGGCCACGAATCCATCGATTACCGACACTACTCCTCCCGGCACGACATTCGTTTCGATTTCCGTTCCACCGGGAACTACGTGTACACCTCTGGCGGTGGGTGCGTCCGGCTCGATCACCTGCACGGCTCCGGCTGCCCCAGCGGGATCAAGTGGCACGGTGCAGTTCGTCGTGCAAGTTGCGGCCGGTACAGCCAGCGGGACGGTCATCACCGATACGGCGACGGTCACCTCCAGCAATCAGGCGTTCGGAGCAAACTCAGCCATTGCGACCGACGTAGTGGCAACAGCGGGGCAGGCGGATCTGGCACTGAGTACGGTGGCGACTCCGCTTACTGTTTACCCCGGTAATGACATTACTTATACGCAGACGGTTACCAACAATGGCCCCGCCACGGCGTCAGGCATAACATTCCTGGAGGCCGTGCCAACCAATACTACCTTCGCTTCCGTTTCTGCCCCCGTAGGCTGGACGTGTACGACGCCCGCAGTAGGTGGAACCGGCAATGTGAGCTGTAGCGATACAAGCATGGCTTCTGGCGTATCCGCTAACATTACTGTTGTGGTGAACCTCGCTGCCACGGTGACGGTGGCAACGATAACTGCGAATTCCTCGGTCGCTTCCTCAGGAACCACCGATCCCAACCCGGCCAATAACAGCACAAGTGTTGTTACGAACGTAGCGGCAGTCTGCGACTTGGCAATCACCAATAGTGGCAGCCCGAATCCGGTTGCAGCTGGCTCTAATATCGCTTACACACAGGTTGTCACCAATAGCGGCCCAAGCAACTGCAGCACGGCGACGTTTACCGAGGCGATCCCAACTAACACAACGTTCGTCTCGCTAAGTCCAGTACCCGTGGGCTGGACTTGCACGACAACCGGTTCCATCAGTTGTACGAACCCCAGCGTTGCGCCGAATTCCACAAGTTCCTTCCCTGTGGTGGTCGCCGTTAACACCGGTACAACTACGCCAATCACAGATACCGTAACCGTCGCGACTACGTCTCACGACTCGAATCTGGCCAACAACACGGCAACCGTTACGACAGGGATTTCGGTTACCGGCGATGCTGATCTAGGTGTTACGAACTCCGCAAGCCCAAATCCGGTAACGGCAGGCAACAACATTACTTATACGCAGGTTGTAACAAATGGCGGTCCTGCAGCAGCAACCACCGTCAAACTTACTGAGACGGCTCCGGCAGGTACGACTGCGCAGTCTTTGAACGCTCCTGGATGGACTTGCACCTTGGCAACCCTAACCTGCACCATCGGGAGTCTTGCTGCCAATGGCACGGCGACCTTCACCTTCGTGGTGACGGTGAGCACCACAGTGGCTTCGGGGTCAACGCTCACGGAGACAGCCACAGTCTCTTCGGCCACAACTGACGCCAACCCCGGCAACAACACCGCCTCCGTCAGCGTGGTGGTCGCAGCTTCGGCTGACCTCTCCGTCACTAATGTCGCCAGTCCGGTACCCGTGCAGGCTGGCAATAACATCACGTACACGCAAGTTGTCACTAACGGTGGGCCGAGTGCTGCGACCAGTGCGTCGTTCACCGAAACCACGCCGCCGAATACGACATTTTTCTCGATCAGTCCTCCCACCGGCGGATGGTCGTGTTCCACACCCACGACCGGCACCGCCGGGACAATTACGTGTTCCAACCCCAGCTTCGCTGCTGGATCCACCACCTTCTCTGTGGTGCTGCAAGTAACCGCGGGAACCGTGCATGGGACGGCGATCAACGACACAGTGACCGTTAGTTCCGCAACTACCGATCCGAACTTGACTAACAACAGCGCGACCGCCACGGACATAGTTGCTCTCTCAACGGATGCCGATCTGATTACGACGAACGTAGCAGCGCCGCTAACTGTTGCCGCTGGCAGTAACATTACTTATACACAGACCGTGATGAATAACGGTCCGGCAGTGGCCACGGCGCCGACGTTTACACAGACCACCCCTCCGAATACAAATTTCCAATCGATCGTTGCCCCCGCGGGATGGACGTGCCCCCCCCCTGTTGGTGGCACTGGAACGATCACTTGCACGGATAGTAGCAGCCTCGCTCTCAATGCTAGTGCCACCTTCACTCTAGTGTTGCAGGTAAATGCCGGAACGACATCCGGAACGAATATCGCGGAAACGGTTACGGCTTCGGCGACCAACATTGTTCCTAATTTGACGAGTAACAGTGCCACCGCGACGGTGGTTGTCGCCAACGCAAACAGCGCGGACATGGCAATCGTGAAGACAGGTTCTCCGAGCCCAACAGTAGCTGACGGCGATCTTCTGACTTACACGCTCACGGTTACGAATAATGGCCCCGCGACCGCGACGAATGTTACGGTCATCGATCCTTTGCCTCCGAATGTGAGTAACCCCGTACTCTCATTCACTCAGGGAACCTGTTCAGCGGCAGAGGCCACGGTCACTTGCCTACTCGGCAGCATGACGAGTGGAGCCACAGCAACGATCACTATTGTCGTACTGGCAGGCGCGCCTGGTATCGCGGTGAACACAACTAAGGTTAGCGCGGACCAGAGTGATCCGAACGGCGCGAACAATTCCTCCACGTGGCCGGAGACCATAACAGCTGCGACCCAAATTCAGCTCCAGTCTTTTTCGGTGCAGGTGAGCAGGGACAGCAACGGCGCGAATCGTGTCATGCTGTTGTGGAAGACCGGCGGGGAATCGCACAATCTTGGATTCAATGTTTACCGGGAACAAGCAGGCGAGCGCATTCAACTCAATTCTTCCCTGATCGCCGGATCCGCGCTCCTCATGAGCGGGGCATTGCCCAAGCATTCAGGCAAAACCTATTCGTGGTTCGATTGGTCCGCACGTGCGGGCGGCGACTATTGGCTCGAAGATGTGGACGTCAACGGTACTCGAACGTTGCATGGACCTGTTACTTCAGAAGCCGTCAGTGTTCAACAGTCGCCTCAGCCAACCGCCGATGCGACTGTGATGTTGAGCCAACTGAACCAGGTTCAACTCGCGGCAAGCGCTAGTGAACCGAGTCATCCGGCAGAAAATGTATTACGGAATCTCCGCCCCACGACTACGCAGCAGCAACAGCAATTTGCACTGGCAGGTCATCCTTCGGTCAAGATCGCGGTGCAGCACGAGGGATGGTATCAGGTTACACAGCCGGAATTAGTTAAGGCCGGATTGGATCCGAATATCGATCCAGCGCTGCTTCACCTTTACGCTGAAGCGATCGAGCAGCCGATCAAGGTAATGGGTGCGTCGGCAGGCCCCGGTGGTTTTGGGCCACAGGCAGCAATCGGGTTCTATGGAACTGGAATCGACACACCTTATACCGGTACAAGAGTTTACTGGCTCGCCACCGGCAATACTCCGGGACAACGGATTCAGCAGTTACCGCCATCGACGGGCTCTAACCAGCCTGAGTCCAGCTTCCCGTTTACGGTTGAATTTACTCCTCACACAACTTATTTCGCTGCGCTTATTACTTCAAACGGCCATAACTTCTTTGGGCCATTGGTGTCGACTACGCCTGTGCAACAGACTATGCAGGTGCCTCACCTCGACAGCAACTCCGCGGAACCGGCGATGCTTGAGGTGATTCTGCAAGGGATAATTCTCGCCATGCCGCATGATGTTACTGTCGCGCTGAACGGCACGACGCTCGGCGACTTGACCTTTACGGGTCAGTCTCAAGGTACGTTCCGAGCAACCTTACCTCCGGGCCTTTTGCAGGAAGGACCCAACACCGTCACTCTTACGGCGCAAGGTGGAGAATACGATACCAGCCTGATCGAATCGATTCGGATCAAGTATCAGCATTCCTACGTCGCGGACACGAACCGGTTGGTTTTCACAGGAAGGGCCGGGGACGAGCTGAAGGTAACTGGTTTCACCAATGCCCCGACAGTCGTACTTGACATTACAGATCCGAGCCAACCGGTGGAACTTACTCCTCAAGTAATGTCGACCGCGGGTTCGAAGACTGCTGGTTATGCACTCGAGGTGCAAGTGCCCTGGCTGACCAACTCGTCTGGCGCGGGACCGCGTACGCTGTTGGCTCTGACAAACGACCGTGTTGAGACGCCGCCTGGGATTCGGCAGAACCGTCCATCGCACTGGCACGATCCGCTGCCGGGCAGCCAGATCGTCATGGTTTCGGCAACGAGCTTTACGGCTGCGCTGCAGCCACTTGTTGCCGCCCACGAAGCGGCGGGTCAGTCAACTGCGGTAGTGTCAGTTGATGACTTGTACGACGAATTTAACTTTGGGGAGCATAGTCCGGGTGCAATCAAGAGCTTCCTGCGAACGGCGGTCAAGGCGTGGCACACCGCGCCGCAATATCTGCTGCTCAACGGCCGAGCGTCGCTCGATCCGCGCAATTACTTGGGATTCGGCCACCTGGACTTTGTGCCGACAAAAATCATACCCACTACCAGCCTGATGACCGCATCGGATGACTGGTTTTCAGACTTCAACGATAGCGGCATGCCAACGATTGCTACTGGGCGCTTGCCGGTGAGCACGGCGGACGAAGCTACTTTGGTCACTAACAAGATCGCGACTTACGAGGGTCAATCGACCAATGGTCCGTGGACGTCGCAGGCCTTAATGGTCGCCGACGTAAATGAGAATGAGAACTTTACGAAGGACAGTCTGCTTGTGCAGGCTCAGTTACCATCCGCACTCCAGGTTACTGATGTCTTTGCTGCGACGACGGGCATTCCCGCTGCCAGGCAGGACATTCTCGCTGCCATCAACTCTGGGCAGTTATTGGTGAACTATGCAGGCCATGGCTCAGAGGAGCAGTGGTCGGGTACAGATCTGTTCGATAACTCAACAGCAATCTCTTTGACAAACGGCTCATCTTTGCCAGTCTTCCTTATCATGGACTGTCTCAATGGATTTTTCCAGGATGTCTATGAGGAACCGCTGGCAGTGACTCTGATGCTGGCTCCGAATGGAGGCGCCGTCGCGGTTTTAGCCTCTAGCAGCCTGAATCAGGCTCCGCCGCAGACGAACCTCGATAAGCTGGTCGTGCAGAACGCCTTCAATTCGCCGCAACTGGCCCTTGGAGACGCGATTCTTAAAGCAAAATCCGGCATCACCGATATCGGCGTTCGCAAGACATTCATTCTGTTTGGTGATCCATCGATGCAGATCAAAATGCCGGGTACCAGCCCAGCACACTAAACAACGCAGTGCGTTTACGCGCGGACCATATCCTCCGCCACGGCGGCTCGGCGCAAAGGCTCCGCAATTGCCTTCATCACCTTCTCGAAGCCCGCAAAATCGAGAGACTGGGCTCCGTCGGAAAGAGCACGCTCCGGGCAGGGATGTACTTCAATGATCAATCCATCCGCTCCCACCGCGACTGCGGCCCGCGAGACTGCGGCAATCAAGCTTTGCTTGCCGGTGCCGTGTGAAGGATCGGCAATAACTGGCAGGTGAGACAGGTCGCGAGCTAGAGCCACGGCTGCAAGGTTGAAGGTGTTGCGCATTTCGGTCTCGAAAGTTTTTATGCCGCGCTCACACAGTACGACCTCGCTATTTCCGCCCGAGAGCAGGTACTCGGCGGCGAGGAGCCATTCTTTAACGGTTGCGGAGGGACCGCGCTTCAAGAGTATGGGCTTCTTCACAGTTGCCAGGCGGCGCAGCAGCGCAAAGTTCTGCATATTGCGCGCTCCAACCTGGAGCATATCAACGTGCTCGCAGATGATCTCCACATCTTCGGTGCTCATCACTTCCGTGACGACAGGAAGACCGGTCTGCTCGCGAGCTTGGCGCAGAATCTTCAGCGCCTCCAGACCGAGACCTTGAAAGTCGTAGGGAGAGGTGCGCGGCTTGTACGCGCCTCCGCGCAGCATGGTTGCGCCGGCGCGCTTGATCGCGTGAGCCGTGCTCAGTAACTGCTCTGGAGATTCCACGGAACAAGGACCGGCGATGATCACAACTCCGGGCCCACCGATTTGGACGCCGCCCACATTCACAATCGACCGCTCGGGCTTAACCTGGCGGCTGACCAATTTGAAGGGCTGGGCGATGGCGACCACATTGTCCACGCCGGGTGCGACTTGCAGAGCTTCGATTTCGTTTCGGCGGCCATTACCTACTGCGGCAACAATCGTGCGCTCCACCCCGCGAGTGACGTGGGGCTGGTAGCCCGCCTCGCGGATGCGCTCGATGATGTGGCTGATCTGCTCTTCGGTTGCTTTCTCCGACATGTTGACGATCATTCGATCTCCTGAGTTTTCGTTCCAAATGCAAAGGCCGCGATCTTGGATCACGGCCTCTGGCTGAAACTTGCTTGAACGTCTATCGTTTCAGTCTGCGGTACGTGGTGTATTTGCCTTTGCCCTCAAGATAAGAGCATTCGCCGGCTGCATGATACATCAGTAGTGCGCAGACTGCTCGCACGAGAACGCCACCATTTTCTTAGAATATTAGGGCGCTGCTCAATGAGGTTGTGGCCTTTTAACCCTAATGAGAATGCAATTCAGCTTCCTCTATTGTAACTGCCACTATTTATATTGGTATACACGAACAAGGACCCCGCAACTATCTCCTGCGGTGCAGTCGGCGAAGACTACTGTATTTGCCCCAGCGCCGTCGAAGCCATTCAGAGGACGGTATAGGTCAACGACAGGAATCGTCTGAGTGGGAAGGTTGCTTATGCTGCCCCAACCCTGCTTAGGCTTGTAATAAATATTTTCTGCTGCGTTGTATCCATTGAGATTGGATGAAGAGGCGACGAGCATCTCATCACCTGCACTGTTTTCCCCGAAATTCACGGTACTCCCGAACTCCGGTCCAGTGCTAGAAGAGCCCTTAACCTGTGCGGTGGGCGTGCTACTATCGCTCCAGCCCGATGACGGCTTCTCAAAAATCTCTATTCGGCCTTCATCGTTGTTGTAAGCCCAATCGCCCGCGGCTACCGTGTCGCTGTTGCTGGCTATGTAGCAGCCGAAACCGATCCTGTCATCCGGAGCGTACTTCAACTCAGCGGTCTGGGTGGAAGTACGCCATCCGGTTGAAGGTTTGACAAATATGTAGATCGCACCCTGCCGGTCGTAACCCGACTCCGGACATGTTCCCGTTGTAACGGTGTCGCCACTGAGGGACAAATTCCACCCCAGTTGATCGTACTCCCTCCCATCAGACGCCGTTAGTTTTGCAATCGAAAAGTGAGTGTCGGGCGGGTTGTTCCAAACGTAGACAGCTCCCGTAGCATCGGAATCCGAACGGTCACCAACGGCTATCGTATGCGCATCAACAGCCACGCTGTTCCAAGGGTGTGCTAAACTGGTGGCCTCCAGCTCAAACGATTGACTGACGCTCTGCTGGCTTCCCCACCCGTTCGCTGGTTCTTGCCAAACCAGGAGAACTTGAGTTTCTTGCCCGCCACTAACATTCTTATACGCTTCTCCAATTACCGTCCCATCGTTCGTTGCGACCCCATAGGCTTCCACGCCTATGGCGAAAACGTCAGGATCGGAGCACGTCAGTACGGTCGTTGGATTTGCTGCATCGGACCAGCCTGCTGCGGGCTTCTCGTAGAGCGCCACGGTGGAGTTGATAGCAAGAACCACTGTGTTGCCGCTTGGGCTCACCGCAAGGCCACTGAGGCACACGTCGCAACCGGAGCTCAACGCTGCTACCTGCTGCCACGAAGATGCGAAAGATGTGATTGGGCTAACGCCTAGGACAAGGACTACTAACAACAGAAACTGCTTCATTTGAAATCTAGTTGATCACGCCCCAATTTCCCGCAACGCCCACCGCAGCCGCTACTCCGGTAAACGCGGTAAATCGAGTTGTGAAAAACCCTCCCTGCTCACGACTGAAATGCTATGCAGATTTGCAACCATTCCTGACTATTGGATCGAACTAGCGGTTGCGAAAATACATTGTTGGCGTTCGACCCAATCAGTCGCACGGTACCGACCATTGTTGCAGACATGATGCCGCAGCCTGGGAGGCTTGTCAAATCGAAATTCAAAACCCTAGGAAACCCCGACTAGATGGCTTCTAGACAAAAAATCGGACCGTGAAGCATACAAAAAGAAACCAGAAAGAAAAACAGTGATGGCTCAGCTTGGCTCGCGCCGGGCCGGTTGCGCGTGGGCTCCCTCGCCCGCTGGAGAAAACGCGGGGCTTCGGGATGACGCCGATGGGCAGAGTGCACGCAGCGTTTCAAACTGATTTCATGAAGGTGTCGGCTCCCTCGAACTGAGTAGACTTTGGAAGCATCACCGACCAAAGGCTCGGAAGGAAGGAGCCGAGCATGATGATTATAGGCTGTGATTATCACCCGAGTTTTCAGCAAATCGCGTTTGTCGACACTGGCACAGGAGAGTGTGGCGAGCGCAAGCTTAGCCACAAACTAGAGGCCGAGAACTTCTATCGCGGTCCGCACGGACAGCAGGTGCGGATAGGGATGGAGGCGACCGGGCACGCGCGTTGGTTCGAGCGGTTGCTCGCCGAGCTGCACCACGAGCTGTGGATTGGCGATCCCGGCGAGATACGAACCAAGCGCGTGCGCAAGCAGAAGACCGACCGTCAGGATGCGGAGTTGCTGTTGCAGTTGCTGGTGGAGAATCGTTTTCCCCGAATCTGGGTACCGAGTGCGGAGAATCGAGATCTGCGACAACTGCTCTGGCACCGGCATCGGCTGGTGCAGATGCGGACCCGAGTGAAAAATCAACTGCAGGCCATCGCTTTGAACGAAGGATTACGACGCCAGAAAGGGCTGTGGAGCAAGCTCGGGCGAGCCCAGCTGGAAGCGCTGCAGTTGGCGCCCTGGAGTGCACGGCGGCGGCAGGATCTGCTGGAACTGCTAGACCGCCTGAACCCCAGGATCGACGAACTCAGCGCGTCGATTCAGCAGGCCGCGGAACAAAGACCGGAGGCGCAACGGCTCATGAGCCACCCTGGCGTGGGCCCGATCACCGCCCTGGCTTTCGTGTTGATTCTCGGAGTGCCCGATCGTTTTCGATGTGGCAAGCAAGTGGGGAGCTACCTGGGGCTCATTCCTTGCGAGCAATCCAGTGGCGGCCGGCAGCGTCTCGGGCACATCAGTAAACAGGGCAACTCCCTGCTGCGTTTTCTACTGATCGAATCCGCCCATGCCGTGGTCCGTTACGAGCCGGACTGGCGCCGCCGCTTCCTGCACCTGGCTATGCGTCGTGGCCGTGCGATCGCGAAAGTGGCAATGGCCCGCAAGCTGGCCGTGCGGTTGTACTGGATGTGGCGTCGCGGTTGGGACTATCAGCAAATTTCCAAGTTCGGTGCGCACGTGGAGTAGCCCGGAGCTGGTTCATGGTGTGTCCTATCAAACACCGTCAAACTGATTGGGCGCTCCGCTCCCGCGAGGGAGTTCGAACAGGTAATCATGGTCGATGTTGTGGCCGAATAGATGGCTGGGTCGGACCGAGTCCACCCGGAAAGATTAGCAGTGAGCCTGGGTCGGTGATGAAAAGCATTTTTCAACCAGAACGAAATGGCGCTCTTCTCCGAGTGCACGCACTCGTGCGCCCAACGAATCCCTTGACAGAGCCGACACCTTCATAGATGACCCACTACCCGGTTCAGGATATTGAAGATAGTTTATTAGAATCTTTCGGAAACTGTTGTGCTGGGGGCCGCGCGCTGTACAAGTTGCTGCGCGGAGCCTTGGGTAAACTGCAGGATACGACTCGGAAACAAGCCGAGATACAGAGTCGCGATAATGCAAACCGCCAGCGCTAGCCTCGCGGCAAAGGGAACCGGAGTGACCGGAACGGGTTTCCGCGGTTCGCGCATGTACATCATCACGATGATGCGCAAGTAATAGTAGGCTCCTACGCCGCTGTTAATGACGCCGATAATCGTCAGCCAGATCAAATTGGCCCTTATCGCCGCACTGAACACGTAAAACTTCGCAAAAAATCCACCGGTCATTGGAATACCGATCAGCGAAAGCAGAAATATGGTAAGCGTCGCCGCCAGCAGTGGGGAAGTGCGTCCCAACCCCTCATAGTCTTCAAGGGTTACGTAACGCTCGCCGGCATTCGCGAAGTGGCTGACCACGGCAAATGCGCCAACGTTCATCGCGGCGTAGGCCGCGGTGTAGAACATGGCCGCGGAGGTTCCGAACGCAGGCGCGGCAGCGAACGCCATTAACAGATAACCGGCATGAGCGATGGAGGAATAAGCCAGCAGCCGCTTCACATTGTTCTGCACAAGCGCGCCCACGTTGCCCAAAGTCATGGAGAGCGCGGCCGATACCCAGATTAGCCAGAGTCTGCCGGGCACATTAACCACGAACATTACGCGCAACAGAACGGCAAAAGCCGCAGCCTTGGGCGCCGTGGACATAAAGCCCACGATGGGCGCCGGAGCGCCTTCGTAAACGTCAGGGGTCCAGACATGGAACGGAGCAGCAGCCACTTTGAAACCCAAGCCCACAAACATAAACGCGACTGCGATGAACGCCAGCAGCGGGATTGGCCCAGCCAGCAACGTACTGCTGATCTGATCGATATTAGTCGAGCCAGTGGCGCCGAACATCAATGCCACTCCGTAGAGAAAGAAAGCAGTGGCAAATGAACCGAGCAAAAAATACTTCAGAGAAGATTCTGCGCTCGAAGCCTCGTGCCGGCGAAATCCCGTTAAGATATAAGAAGAAATAGAAGAGATCTCAAGCGCGATAAAAATCAGAACCAGTTCCACCGCCGACGACATCAGTGCCATGCCTGCCACACCGAACAGGATGAGAGCGTAATATTCTCCGGCGCGGATCCGCTGCACGGCCATGTATTCGTATGAGGTGAGGATGACGGCAGCGGCGATCGCGATGACCAGGACGTGGAAGAAAATGCTGAAGCCATCCACTTTCACCATGTTCCAAAAGGCCAGCCCTGGAGACTGTGCCATGAACCATGTCGCTGCGATTGCCACAAGCGATCCCAGCAAAGCAATCGTTCCAAGCAGCTTCTGACTTTTTCGTTCGTCGAGGAGCGGTTCGAGCAACATCACGACTATGCCGAAAGCGCACAGAACAATCTCCGGCAGGATGCGGACGTAATCGACGCTTTGCGGAAGCGTCTGCGGAAAGGCGGAAGCAACGGTTACGTTTAGCGTCTCGACGATCATTGTCCGGTCACCCGGCTCGCAACCCGGACGAAGGGAGTGAGTGCCACCTGAACCGCAGGATCGATTGCCTTCAGCCACAAAATCGGCACAACACCCATCACCAAAGCTGCAGCTGCGCAGGGCCACACGGCCAGCTTTTCGAATCCTGACAGATCGCTGAGAGAATTATTTTTTGGCTGCGTAACCTTCCCGTAAAAGACACGCTGATACATCCAAAGCAAGTAAACCGCACTCCAGATGACGCCGGTAGCGGCCAGAATTCCGTAAACTGCCCTGGCCTGGAATGCGCCGCTCGTGACCAGAAATTCGCCGATGAAGCCGTTCAAAAGGGGCAGGCCCGCCGACGCCAGTACGATCACCAAATACGACGCGGCATAAACCGGCATAGGCGTAGCCAGTCCGCCGAACTCGCCGATTTCGTAGGTATGACGGCGCTCATGCAGAGCGCCGGCCAGCATGAAGAGCCCTCCGGTTGAAATTCCGTGAGCCAGCATTACGAACATCGCACCATCCAGTCCTGCCTGGGTAAAGCTGAAGATGCCCAGCACCACGAATCCCAAATGGCTGACCGACGAGTACGCAATCAACTTCTTCATGTTCGGCTGCACCATCGCGACCAGAGCGCCGTAGATGATGCCGATCAAGGCTAGCGCCATCACCCAGGGAGCGTTACGCCGCGCTTGCTCCGGGAACAGGCCTAGGTTAAAGCGCAGCATTCCATATGTGCCCATCTTGAGCAGAACGCCAGCCAGCAGCACCGAACCTGCGGTGGGCGCTTCCACGTGAGCGTCGGGCAACCATGTGTGAAAGGGAAACAGAGGAACCTTGACCGCAAATGCGAGAAAGAAACCTAGGAAAAGCCATTGCGCGGCGGCAGGGAACTGCGGCACCGCGTGGCGCGCGATCTGATCGCGAATCTCAACATAATCAAAACTACCGGTATGCGCGTAAAGCCAAAGGATCGCCGCCAACATGAACACCGACCCTATCATCGTGTACATGAAGAATTTCACTGCGGCGTAGACTTTGCGTTCGTGGCCGAACATTCCGATTAGCAGCGCCATCGGGATCAGCGTGGCTTCCCAGAAAAAGTAGAAGAGAAATAAATCGAGAGATGTGAAGACGCCGATCAGAGCCGTCTCCAAAATCAGCAGCAGAATAAAAAATTCCTTGGCCAGCTCGTGAATCGACTTCCAGGAAATCAGCACGCACAAAGGAGTAAGAAACGTCGTGAGCACCACCAGCCATAACGAAATTCCGTCGACGCCCATGTGGTAGTGGATATTCGGAGAGGAGATCCACTGCTTATCGATCTCGTAGTGAAATCCGGTATCGAAGTAGGCTGCCCGTTGAAAATAGACCGGAAGATGGAGAGAGAGCGCGAACGTCAGGAGCGAGACGGCAAGCGCGAAAATTCGAATGTCACGATCGCGGCGAGGAAAAAGCATCAAGAGCAATCCGCCCGCCAGAGGAGCAAATGTCACCAAAGTCAGAATAATGGACCTGAGATCGTCGACGCCGTTCATCTCACTCCCATCCAAATCATGAATGCGATCACCGCGGCCGAGCCTGCCGCGATCCAGCCAGCGTAGGAGCGGATGTTCCCAGACTGCATTTGGCGAACCTCGTCAGAGGCGTGACGTGCGCCATCGGCAGATTCATTCACCGCCGCATCGATCACTTTCTGATCCACATCGTGCCAAAGAATTCGCGTGGAGCCGTCGATCAAAGGCTTGACGAAAAGGGCTGCATAGAGTTCGTCGATGTAGTACTTGTGTACGACCGTTTGATACAAACTGCCAAGCGAGTCCGCGATCTTCTGCGGCAGATCTTCGCGCTTATGGTAGAGCAGGTAAGCAAGGTAAAGCCCCAGGAAAGCCGCAGCGACTGAGACTAGCATGAGGTAAAGTTCGAGATGCCCAGCGGTTTCGGCTGCCGTTTCCGTGATCGCAACCGCACCTGCATGAAAAACAGGAGCGAGAAAATTCTCAAAACGATTACCGATCCCAACCCATCCTCCGACGAATGACAGCACTGCGAGGATGGCCAGCGGCACGATCATTACCATCGGACTTTCGTGAGGTAGGCCGTGCCCATCATGGCCATTGCCATTGCCATGACCGTGCGCGGAGCTGTGTCCGCCGCCATGGCCAGCAGTTTCGACGGCTCTGACGCCCCGGTAGTCTCCTAGAAACGTGAGGAACCACAATCGAAACATGTAGAACGATGTGATGAAGGCAGTGAGAACGCCGATCAGCCAGAAAATCCAGCTGCCGTGCTCGCTGCTGTACGCTCTCCACAGAATTTCGTCCTTGCTGAAAAAGCCGGCCAGCGGCGGAATCCCGGCGATGGCCAGCGTGGCAATCGTCATCGTCAGAAACGTCCACGGCGCATAGAGGCGCAGCCCACCCATCTTTCGCATGTCCTGCTCGCCGCCGACCGCATGAATCACCGAACCTGCACCCAGGAATAACAGGCCTTTGAAGAAAGCGTGCGTCATCAAATGAAATATTCCCGCCGAAAAAGCGCCTACGCCACACGCCATGAACATGTAGCCAAGCTGCGAAACAGTCGAATAGGCCAAAACCTTTTTGATGTCGGTCTGTGCGATGCCAATCGTGGCGGCGAAAAACGCAGTCAGCGTTCCGATGATTGCAACCACGCTGAGTGCGATCGGCGCGCGGTCAAAGATCACATGCGACCGTGAAACCATATAGACGCCCGCCGTCACCATGGTCGCGGCGTGAATCAGAGCCGAAACTGGGGTTGGGCCTTCCATCGCGTCGGGCAGCCAGATATATAAAGGAATCTGTGCCGATTTTCCGCATGCGCCCAGCATCAGCAGAATTCCAATCGTCGTAAGCAAACCCGCTCCCATCGTTTCCGGGCCCAGCGGAATAACGCCCTGAAACACCGCATCGAAATTCAGCGATCCAAAGTGCTGGATCAGCAGGAACAGCGCGATCAGAAAGCCGAAATCGCCGATGCGGTTTACGATGAACGCCTTTTTGCCGGCGGACGCCGCCGAATCTTTCGTGAACCAGAACCCAATCAGCAGATACGACGCGAGCCCGACGCCCTCCCACCCGATGAACATCAGCAGGTAGTTGTTGGCCAGCACCAGCGTCAGCATAAAAAACATGAAGAGATTCAAGTAGCTGAAAAAGCGGTAGTAGCTGGGGTCGTCCCACATGTAGCCGACGGAGTAGATGTGAATCAGAAATCCGACTCCCGTCACCACCAGCAACATGACGAGCGAGAGTTGATCGAGATAGAAAGCGAAGTCGGCGCTAAAACTTCCCGCGCGAATCCAGTGCGCCAGGTACTCCTCGTAGGGAAGTGATAGCGATGAAAACCGTATCGCAACCCACAAGGCCATGGCAAAAGCTGCGCCGCTGAAGAAGAGCGCGATCGTGGTCACAGCGGTGCGCGAAGACTTTTTCCCAAGGAAGCCGTTAATCGCCGCACCTGCCAGCGGCAGGATTGGGATCAGCCAGAGATTGAGGGACGAATTCATAATTTGAGCAGGTTCACCTGATCCACGTTCAAAGTCTCCCGTGTACGATAGACGGCGATGATGATTGCGAGGCCCACTGTCGCTTCCGCGGCCGCGACGACCATGACGAAGAAAACGAAAATCTGACCGGCGAGCGTGTGCCAGTGCGCCGCAAACGCGACAAACGAAAGATTCACGCCGTTCAACATCAGTTCAATCGACATAAAGATGCTGATGATGTTGCGCTTGATGATGAATCCCGCTACGCCGCAGGCGAAAAGGAATCCGCTGAGCAGCAGATAATACGAGAGCGGCACGTAGGATGGCGTCATCGCTCGACTTCTCCCACCGACGCTTCCGGCTTGCTGGCCAGCACCACCGCTCCCATGATCGCAATCAAAATCAGCACGGAGGTGACTTCAAACGGCAGCAGAAAATCGTGGAAGAGAAGCTGAGCGATATCTTTCGGAGATCCCGGCAACGCTCCAATTGGCACGGATTGCGTTCCTGAATGCCGCAGCACCACCCACGCTGTCAGCACACTCCCGGTCAACATTCCCGGCACGCCAAGTAAAATTGCGATTCGCCTTCCGCCGGTGTGTTCTTCTTCTCCGGCATTCAACAGCATGATGACAAAGACGAACAGCACCATGATTGCACCGGCATAAACGATCACCTGCACCGCAGCCACGAATTCCGCGCCCAGCAACAAATATTCGCCAGCGAGCGCGGCCATCACGGCGATCAGCGACAGCGCGCTGTTGATCGGATGCCGCTGCGCGAGCAGGTTGATCGCCCCTCCTACGCAGACCGCGCCGAACGCCAGAAATAGTATGAGATGAAAATTCATCGTAAGTACCCAGTACCCAGTACCCAGTAGAACCAAGCGCCCGGTTTTTACTAGGTACTCGGTACTGCTTTTACCAGGCCACGGCAATCGCCGTCGCCACCAGATTAGCAATCGCGACCGGCAACAGAAACTTCCAGCCGAAAGCCATCAGTTGATCGTAGCGGAAGCGCGGCAATGTCCCGCGCACCCAGATATAGAG
This sequence comes from uncultured Acidobacteriaceae bacterium, assembly GCA_963808195.1. GTDB lineage: Bacteria > Acidobacteriota > Terriglobia > Terriglobales > Acidobacteriaceae > Sulfotelmatobacter. The sequence goes on from CAWEEW010000001.1 coordinate 968,811, forward strand.
AAAGAGAAATCCGAAAACTTTCACGCCGAACCAGAACAATGGCAGAATTGCCTGTAGCAACGGAGGCCCGAAGAGCGGTCCATGCCAGCCGCCCAGAAACAATAGCGTAGCCACGCAGGACACCGTGATCATGTTCGCGTACTCGGCCATGAAATAACTTGCAAACTTCATGGCGCTATATTCGGTGTGGTAACCGGCGACCAGTTCGGTTTCAGCTTCCGGCAGGTCAAACGGAATTCGATTGGTCTCCGCGTATGCGGCGGTTAAATAAATGAAGAAACCAATGAACTGTCCGTGGAAAATATTCCAACGCGGAATAAAGCCCAGCATGTGGCCGCCCTGTGCATCCACAATCGTGCGCAGGCTAAGACTGCCGGATTGAATAATGACACCGACCAGCGAAAGTCCAAGCCCAATTTCATAACTTACCATCTGCGCGCTGGCACGAAGTCCGCCGAGCAGGGAATACTTGCTGTTCGAGGACCAGCCTGCCAAGGCCACGCCATACACCCCGAGCGACGTCACGCCGAGAATCATCAGCAGCCCAATGTTGACGTCGGTAATTTGCAGGGGAATGCTCAAACCGAAAATCGTGATCGAGTTGCCGAACGGAATAACGGCAATCGAAGTCAGCGCAAAAGTCACCGCCATCAGCGGCGCCGCTATGAATAGCGGCTTATAGACGTGCGGCGGCGTCAGATCTTCCTTGAACAGAAGCTTGATCCCATCGGCCATCGGCTGCAAAAGTCCAAACGGCCCCACCCGCGTAGGCCCCCAGCGATTCTGCATGTGGCCGACAACTTTGCGTTCGAGCCAAACGGTATACGCAACTGCAGTGAGCAGCACGATCAACACGATCAGCGACTTGATCACCGACACGAGTATGAAAACGCCAACTGACAATGCGCGCCCGCTTCCTCTCCTGACCTCTCTTAACCAAACAGCACTCAAACGGTGGAAAAAAACTGAATCAGTCCGCCGCAACCTCGGCAGGCTTGATCTCGTGACTCTCAATCACCGACTTCAACGCGCGTGAATATCTCCCAAGCGTTCCGGAAGTGAAGAGATTATCGTTCGCCGGAACAATGGATTCCGTGTTGTGCGCGACTCCCGGTCCCACGTGCTCGAGCGACGTATGCTGACTGTTGCCCGCCAGCAAGTTCATGCGAGAGACGTCATAACCCGGAACCAGCCGTTGAATTTCGTCGAGAATCGCCGTGGCATCGAACGGGCTCAGCTTTGGCTCCAGTCCGTGAGCTTCCAGCCAAACCGCATGACGGTCAGCTTCGCCCGATTGCGTGCCGCGAGACTGTCCCATGTCCGCATAGGTGCCGCCGCCGAAAGGCACGAGTTTGCGAACCTCAAAACCCATGGCGTCGGCGATACGGACAATCATTTCGAAGTCCGCTTTCGTTCCTGTGACCTCGCCGGCTTTCTTGACCAGTTGCAGGTCGCCGCAAGTGTTGGTGAACGTTCCCGATTTTTCGTAAGCGTTCGCCGCGGGCAACACCACGTCAGCCATCACCGCCGTTTCGGTCAGGAACATATCCTGCACCACGACGAAGCTCTTCGAGAATGCGAAAGGGTCGATATTCAACCGGCCAATAGGATTCGAGCCGACAACATAAAACGCGTTCAGCTTGCCCGCTTTGGCGGCATCGATCATGCCTGCAAGATCGATGCCGGCAGCTTGCGGAATGTTTCCCCATTCCTGATGAAACAGGCTGTTCTTGGCGGTAGCGTGATATCCCGGCAGCAGGTCGGGATACAAGCCCATATCGGCGGCGCCACGGGAATTGGCGTAGTCGGCGAGACAAAGAAATTTCGCTCCGGAAATCGTCGAGCCAAACTTTACGAGATCGACCAGACTCTCTCCGCGAAGTTCAGAACCGAAAATGATCACTAAGTTCTGTTCGCCACAAAGCTTGTCGCGTAATGCAAGCCACGCGTCTTTGTTAGTGGTTGAACCGATCAGTGCATCAACCGAGGAATCGTTGCCCCCAAGAAAAGAAACAACCCGTCCTTCCGCACCAGTAGGAATCTCTATGAAGCTCGTTGCCTGCCGCCGCAATTTGATCGATTGCGAATTAATTACGTAGAGTCGCGCACGATGCAAGCGAACGTTGTTGCGGATCTGCCAGGCAAGAAGAGGATGCTGTTCAGTCGGATCGTTTCCAATCAGCAGAATCGCCGGTGCGGTGAAGACATCTGCCATGCTGGCTGTGGCGTTTGCTTTGCCTCGCAACGCCGCCGCAAGGGCAGGGAAGTCCGCCGTGCGATGGTGGTCGACGTTGTTCGTCTTGAGGGCCGTACGGGCAAACTTCGAGAGCAGGTACGCTTCTTCGTTCGTAATGCGGGTCGATCCAACCACGCCAATTGCCGCCCCGCCATCGCGGTCGCGAACTTCGGCAAACTTTTTTCCAATCAACTCGAAAGCTTCTTCCCAACTCGAGGGCGTCAGCTTGCCTGCTTTGCGAATCAGCGGCCGCGTCAACCGTTCTTCATGGTTTGCGAAATCGAAGGCATAGCGGCCCTTGATGCAAAGGAAATCTCCGTTGGTGCCGCTCTTGTCGCGATTGTCGCCGCGTACGATTTCCATGCCGGTGTCTGCGCGCCGGACGCCCAAAGTGGTCTTGCAGCCATCGCCGCAGTGCGTGCAGATCGTACCGACGTGCTTCATCTCCCACGGGCGCGTTTTGTAGCGGTACGCGCCGGAGGTGAGTGCGCCAACCGGACAAATGTCGATGCACATGCCGCACTCTTCGCACTCTAGGTGATCTTCTTTATTAGGGGCGATAATCGAGCTCACGCCGCGATTCTGGATGCCAAGCGCCCACACATCCATGCCTTCGCCGCAGACGCGCACGCAGCGGTAGCAGAGGATGCAGCGTGGCCGGTCAAAAAAAACCACAGGCGACCATTGCTGCTCATCTTTGTGATTCTTCGCCTCCATGAACTTCGATTCGGCGGCGCCATAGGAGAATGTCATGTCCTGCAATTCGCACTCGCCGCCCGCATCGCACACCGGGCAATCCAGAGGGTGATTGCCCAGCAGCATCTCCAGCATCGACTTCCGCGCCTGCTTGATCTCATCGCTGTCGGAAGTGACGATCATGCCTTCGCTTATCACTGTCGTGCACGCGGTCTGCAGCTTCGGCATCTTCTCGATCTTGACCAGGCACATGCGGCAAGCGCCCTGCAGGGAGAGATTGGGGTAATAGCAAAACGAAGGCACTTCGATGCCCGCGCTCTTGCAGGCTTCGATTAGAAGCGTTCCTGCGGGAGCCGTGACCTTCTTGCCATCGACTGTGAGTGTTACGTCAGCCATAAACAATTGAGTAATTGAGTAATTTGGTAATTGAGTAATTTAAAGAGCCCTAAGCCGCTTTTTTGGCGGTTTCGCGCGAAGCTGTCAAAATCGCCGCTAATTCTTTCGCTTCCTTGAGTAAATCTACCGTCATCTCGGTCCTTATAATTCCCGATTCAATCAAAAGCTCTAGCCAAAGAACAGACTCATCGGCCTCTTCGGCGACGATAGCAATTCGCGCCACAAACTCGGTTTTTGACCGAGCCCGGCACGCCGCCCAATAATTCGCCGCAACCGAAGTGCCGCATCGCAAGAGCTGTTTGCCTAGAACTTGAGTATCCGTGCGATAAGGTAAAGACCGAAAGAGACGAATGATGCGAAGCGCGAATACTTTCGTTCGATCCCGCATCTGTTCGGGCTTGCAACCCATACCGCAACCTCAACAAAGCTTTTCAATTACTCAATTACCAAATCTCCCAATTACTCAATTTCGTTCAGTGTGCCATCGCCGGCACTTCTTCTACCGCGCCTTGCTTCTCATAAGGGCACGGTCTGCCTTCCAAGTGGTCTTCGAACTCTTTTCTGAATTTTTTTACGAACGCGATCGTCGGCATCGCGGCCGCGTCGCCGAGCGGACAAAACGTCCGTCCCAGCATGTTCTCAGCGAGATACTGCATGTTGTCGATATCTTTCATCAGGCCGCCGCCGCGATGAAAGCGAGCCAACGTCTTCTCCAGCCAATCTGTGCCTTCGCGGCACGGGATACACCAGCCGCAACTCTCATGTTTATAAAATTTCATCGTCCGCAGAGCGAACTTAACGATGCACTGCGCGTCGTCAACCACAACCACTCCGCCGGAACCGAGCATCGATCCCGCTTTTGCCACCGAATCGAAATCCATCGCGACATCGATTTCATCAGCCTTTAGCGCTGGACAAGAAGACCCGCCCGGCACCACCGCCTTCAGTTCACGACCGCCGGGAATTCCGCCGCCGACTTCGTAGATCATCTTTCTCAGGTTGTAACCCATCGGCAGCTCGTAGACGCCGGGTTTGTTAATGTTGCCGCTCAAGCAAAACAACCGTGTGCCCCCGTTCTTGGGCGTGCCCAGCTTGGCATACCAATCGGCGCCGCCAAGAATAATGTGCGGTACATTCGCTAGCGTCTCCGCGTTGTTGATGACGGTCGGCCCGCCCCACAGCCCCACCACCGCAGGGAACGGAGGCCGAATCCGCGGAATTCCACGTTTGCCTTCGAGCGACTCCATCAGCGCCGATTCTTCGCCGACTTCGTAAGCGCCCGCGCCGCCGTGCCAGAAAATGTCGAGAGTGCGGCCGCTGCCGAAAATGTTCTTGCCGATGAATCCCTTTGCGTATGCGTCGCGAATCGCCTTCTGCATGATGATCGACAGATATCGATATTCGCCACGAACATAGATATAGCCACTGGCCGCACCGACCGCGAGAGCCGCGATCATCACGCCTTCGATCACCGAATGCGGATCGTGCTCAAAGATCAATCGATCTTTGCAAGTACCCGGTTCGCTCTCGTCTCCGTTGCACAGCACATACTTCGGCTTCGCCGATTGCTTCGGGACGAATGACCACTTCATTCCCGTCGAAAAACCAGCGCCGCCGCGGCCACGCAGCCCGGAGTTCTTTACTTCGTTAATAATCGCGTCCGGTTCCATGGCAAGCGCTTTCTGCACGGCCTTGTAGCCGTCCAGTTCGAGATACCGGTCAATATTCGTTGCGCCCTGGCCAAAGCGCCGGGAGACGACCTTAACCTCATCGGGATGGGAGACGAGTGAAGCCATTGTTGATTGTTGGTTTCTGATTGCTGATTGAGCCTTAGTCTTTGAGTTTCAATCAGTAATCAAAAATCAAAAAATTGCTATGCCTTGATCTTGTATTCGTCGAGAACCCTATCCATCTTCTCCACCGTGAGGTTTTCATGAAAATCGTAATTCACTTGCGCCGCTGGAGCCCAACTACAAGCCCCGATGCATTCCACTTCTTCCAAGGTAAACATTCCGTCGGCGGTTGTTCCTTTGTGACCAACGCCCAGCTTCTTTGCACAGTGACGAAGAATTTCTTCTCCGCCGCGCACCATGCAACTGATGTTGGTGCAAACCTGCACGTTAAACTTTCCGCGCGGCTTAGTGGTTAACATCGAGTAGTAACTGATGACATTCCGCACTTCGAGTTCCGTCAGATCGAGGCGCGAAGCTAGCTCGGCGATCACTTCATCCGACAGAAAGCCAATTTCATCTTGTGCATAAAGAAGGGTAGGCACCAGCGCGGACCGCTTCGTCGGATAGTGCGGCACCATCTCAGCAAACCGTGTTTCGAATTGGTCGGAGAACTTCATGCAATTTGGTAATTGAGAAATTTAGTAATTGGGAAACTCAAGCGCCGCTACGCGCTTGGTCTTCAATTTCCCAATTACTAAATTACACAATTACTAAATTCTCCTCACCGGTCGATCTCTCCCAGCACAATATCGATACTTCCAATGGCCGCCACCACATCCGCGATCAGGCCGCCCTCGCACATCTTGGGCAAAGTCTGCAAATTCGCCAAGCAGGCCGCTCGCATGTGTACGCGGTAGGGTTTTGCCGTACCGTCACTTACGATGTAATAGCCCATCTCGCCGCGAGGCGATTCCACCGCCTGATAAACCTCTCCCGCAGGCACCGCGAACCCCTCAGTAATAATTTTGAAGTGATAGATGAGCGACTCCATCTGCGTCTTCATCTTCTCGCGATCGGGTAAAACAATCCCTGGAGCGTCAGCCTTGATGCGGCCTTCCGGCATGCCCGCCAGAGCCTGCTTTACAATTTTGTTTGATTCCCGCAGCTCCCGCACCCGGCAGAGGTAACGAGCGAACACATCGCCCTCCTGCGCCACCGGCACTTTGAACTTAAAATTCTCATAGCCGGAGTACGGCATGTCGCGCCGAAGATCAAAATCGACGCCACTTCCGCGTAACGTTGGGCCAGAGGCGCCCAAAGCGATCGCGTCCTCTTTTGAAAGCCGCGCGACTCCCTGGGTGCGCATCATGAAAATCGGATTCCCCGTCAGCAGATTTTCGTACTCGTCTACCTTCTCAGGAAATCTCTCCGCGAATTTACTGACGCGCTCGAAGAAGCCCAGCGGTGGCTCGAGAGCTAAGCCTCCAATCCGAAAATATGAGGTCATCATCCGCTGGCCGCTGATCATCTCAAACAGCTTCAAAATTTCTTCGCGCTCGCGGAAGCAATACAAGAACACCGACATTGCGCCGATATCCAGCGCGTGCGTCCCCAGCCACACCAGATGCGAGTTGATACGAGTCAGCTCGTTCATCAGGACCCGCATCCACTGCGCTTTCGGTGGAATCTCCAGCCCCAACAGCTTTTCCACGGCCAGCACATAACAAAGATTGTTGGTCATGGGGCAGAGATAATCGATGCGGTCAGTGAGAGGGACTACCTGCTGGTAAAACTTTGCTTCACAAGTCTTTTCGATCCCGGTGTGCAAGAAGCCGATATCCGGCATAATCCGCACGATGGTCTCGCCATCAATCTCAAGGAGCACGCGCAGCACACCATGGGTCGAAGGATGCTGCGGACCCATGTTCAGGATCATGGTTCGATCCTGTCCGGGCTCAAGCACTGGCGTGGGGGAAAGGTGCGCCATCGCTAGCTGTAACCCTCCACAGGATAATCTTTGCGCAGTGGGTGGCCTTCCCAGTCTTCAGGCATCAGAATGCGCACCATATAAGGATGGCCGCTGAAGCGAATCCCGAACAGATCGAAAACCTCACGCTCAAAGTAGTTCGCTCCCGGCCACATGGGAGTCAGCGAATCGACTGTCGGATTGCCGCTGTCCAGCCGCACCTTCAACCGCACCCGCTCTTTCCGCGGGATTGAGAGCAAATGGTAGACCACTTCAAACCGCGGCTCTGCCGGATACCAGTCGACGCAGGTTATGTCAGAAAGAAAGTTGAAATCGCACTCCGGACGGTTCCGCAGCAAGGTGCAGGCGTCGAGTATCTTCGCCCGATCGATGACAATCGTCATCTCTTCCCGGTCGAACTTAGCTCCCAGCACGGCTTCGCGGTTCCATGCGAGCAGCCGCGCCACAACTGGATGAGTCTTCAATTGTTCGAGATCGGTCACGGCGGGGGATACAGGCATCAGCGTTCTCTCCGCCGAGGCGTCGGACCCCACTCCAGAACGCCTTTTTTCCAAACATAGAAGAAGCCCACCAAAACGATCCCGATGTAAACCAGCATCTCCCAAAGGCCGAAGTGCTTGAGATCGTGCAAGATGACCGCCCAGGGATAAAGAAAGATCGCCTCAACGTCGAACAAAATGAAAAGCATGGCGACCAGGTAAAACTGGACCGAAAAGCGCCCACGCGTGTCGCCGACAGGCGTCATGCCGCATTCGTAGGCGGAAAGTTTGGCGCGCGTCGGTTTACGCTGTCCGACGAGCCAGGAAAGGGAGATAATCGCGGTCGCAATTCCGCCTGCCAGCAAAATGTGGATCAGGAAGGGCAGGTAGCCAGCGAAATAATTGTCGGGCATAGGGCAGGCTATATATAATTCGCGCCGTGTGCTAATAAACATTCTAGATTAGTGTTGGTGTGCGAGAGTGTCAAGGGAACTGCCCGTGATTTTGCCGATTCGGGAAAGAAAATATTACGTCACGTGCAATCGGCAGATTGTGCAATTAAAAATGAATCCGGAAGCTCCACTCAAAGCGATAAGATGAAACCGGTTCGGCTTTCAATCGCCCGATTACCCAATCACTCAATCGCTAAATTAAGATTTTCCTATGATCTTCGGCTTCAATACCGACGTTAAGCACGGCGACACCATCTACCACGTGCAAAGCGAAGCGCGCGAGGGCGAGAAATTACTGCAGACGCAAGTCTTTGTGCGCGGACGATGCGTCGGCAAGCGAGCGGTCTCATACGCGAGCACGGCCAACCAGGCTGGTTTTGGAGATCCCCAGAAAGAGCAGCAACTACGCGACCAGCATCGTCAGGTTCTCGAAGCCATCCGCGAAGGCAAGTTGGAAAGCATGTTGGATCGCGCCGAGACCGAAACCTTGGCCGCAATCAAACAACTAGACCTGGAATGGATGAATGCCGAGTCGGTCCACTCCAATCGCAATCTGACAATGGAATTGCGGGTCACAGAGGATGGCACGGCGGTAGCCAGTGCCCGCCTCACGTTTCGCTTCGCCCGTCCCGACGCCGCGCCTTTTTATACCCAGGCTATCACGGACGCGACCGGCAACGCCGCCATCTCCGTCGAAGTCGAAGAATCGGTTTTACCCGATTCTTCCGTCATCGTGCAGGCCAACCACGAAGGCCGCACGGTAACCCGCAAATTCGCATTACGCAAATCCGATTAATCTAGGTCGTTTCGTAAAAACAATCGTGAGACAATCAAATTCCATCGGCGCCTAAGCGCAGATGGTTGAAGAAATGACCCTCTATATCAACGGAGACGAGCGCGCCTTCCCCGACTCCCCGACTCCCTTCACGTTGGCAGCCCTGATTGAATCTCTCGATATGAAATCCGACCGTGTCGCCGTCGAACTGAACCGCAACATCGTTCCGCGCGATCACTGGCCCGAAACGCCGCTCAAAGAGGGTGACCGCCTGGAAATCGTCCACTTCGTCGGCGGGGGCCGGACCCTCGTTTTGAAAGGGTGCGGCTTTTAGCCGCGCCGAAAAAACCCACCAAATCAACTGTGGCTTTAGCCGAACGCGCTACGCACTCTTCTAGTTAACCTCTGCGCACGATTCCTGCTTGACTCCTGCCAGCTCCCGCCTAAGATGTTTGAAACATTCACGCTGTAAGTTGTTTCAAACAGAATAGGAAGCAAATGCAAGAGAGTTTTTCATCACGAGAAGTGATCTCCCTGACCGGCATCAGCGCCCGCCAGCTTCAGTGGTGGGATGAGCGCGGAGTGGTCAAGCCACAGCGTCAGGGACATCGCCGCCTCTATTCCATGCAGAACGTTACTGAGATTGCGGTGATCTGCGAACTCAAACGCAAAGGATTCTCACTGCAGGCCGTTCGCAAAGTGATGCGTTTCCTGCAGCGGGAGTTTAGTAAAGGCTTGGCTGAGATCGTCAGCCGGACGTCTGACGTTCATCTGCTCACCGACGGCAAGCATCTCTACCTGGAAACCTCGGCGCGGCAGATTGTGGACATCCTGAAAAATTCCAGCCAGCCCATTTTGGGAGTGTGCCTCAGCGACGCAGTGCGTCAGGTGCGCGCGGAGGTCGTAGCCAGAAAGCTGAACACTTCGGTAACAACTCCGTCCACAGGGCGGCGTGCTAGAAAGGTTTCGTAGGCAAGTTGTACGTACCCAGGTTTTGGTCTCAGGTTGTGCGGCGCGTTTTGCATCCAGGTTTTTGTGTTCAAAGTTTAACCCAGGAGGAGTGCATGGTCGGTGAATTGGATCTTCTCAGCGAGTGGATTCCCGAACAGATGCAGCCCGGAACAATTTTTGTTCTGGAGAACGCCGGCGAAGTCGGCGAAAAGGAAGACCCCTACTGGGCCGTGCTGGCTTGCCCGTCCTGCGGCATGCTCGGCCTGATCACACGTCGGCAAATTCACGGACTTATGCCTGTCATTTGCGGCTCGGAGCAATGTTCCGCGCAGTTTTTCATCCGAGATGCGGAAGTCATCGTGCGCAAACCGTTCTGACATGTGGCCGCGGGCGCCTTCGCCCGCGAACCCTTACCAGGAAGAAAAACCCAGACTGCTTTTCAGTTCTTGGTTGCCCGCGCTCCGCCCATTTCCACCGGAACCTGATCGACAATTTCGATTCCAAAGCCCTCAAGTGCCGCGACTTTTTTAGGCCGGTTAGTCAGCAGGCGGATTCGCCGCAGGTTCAAGTCAGAAAGAATCTGTGCTCCGATTCCGATCTCGCGTTGCGTCTGCCGCTCGTTGTCGAGCAGGGAGGACACCTTGTGGCCGCGGTGGAAACTTAACGCGCCGCGCTCGCCGACTTTTTCCACGGAAAAACCTTGAGACGTCTGATGCAAGTAAATCAGAGCGCCGCGCCCTTCCTGCGCGATGCGGCGAAGAGAACCCTCGAGAGTCCCATGGCACTCGCATCCGGTTGAACCGAACACGTCGCCCATCAGGCAGTGCGCGTGCATGCGAACCAGCACGGCCGATTCGCCGTTCTCTGCGTCGCCGCGAGGCGTTTCTCCTTTGGGTATCTCTCCTTTAGGCATTTCTCCTTTAATCAATGCCACATGCGATTCGCCGCCATCGACCTCGCTCTCGTAAGCGATCAGGCGAAATTCACCGAAGGGCGTATCGATCATCGCTTCGCCCACGCGATGCACGTAGCGTTCATGCGCCATGCGGTAGCGGATCAGTTCGGCGACGGTGAGCATCTTGAGGCCGTGCTCCTGGCAGAAGCCGACAAGGTCCGGAATCCGCGCCATGGTTCCGTCATCTTTCATGATTTCGCAGATGATGCCAGCGGGAATCATGCCGGCGAGACGCGCAAGGTCGACCGAGGCTTCGGTTTGTCCGGCGCGCACCAGGACTCCGCCTTTGCGGGCGCGAAGCGGGAAGACGTGGCCGGGCCGCGCTAGGTCGGAGGCGTTAGTCGCGGGATCGATCGCCACCTGGATGGTGCGCGCCCGGTCATACGCGGAGATGCCGGTGGTCACGCCCACGCGCGCGTCGATCGCCTCACAAAATGCGGTGCCGTATTGCGCAGTGTTCTGGGCGCTCATGGGACCGAGTCGCAGGTGTTCGAGGCGCTCTTCGGTCATGGTGAGGCAAACCAGGCCGCGTCCATACTTGGCCATAAAGTTGATGGCTTCGGGCGTGACTTTTTCTGCGGCGAGCGTGAGATCGCCTTCGTTCTCGCGGTCCTCATCGTCGACGACGACAATCATGCGGCCGGCACGGAAATCCTCGATGGCAGTGGGAACGTCGGCGAAGGGCTGGGTGGCCATGTGGTTAATTGTAGCTTGCGCTCATTTAGGCGACCACTCCAATATTCAGGCCGCCTGCTACCGTGCGCGACCGCCCATAATGATGATCACGCCATCTTGTTCAGAATAAATAATGGAAAGGAAATCGCCAAAGAAGGAACCGCCTAGTGTTGCCCTTTCCCATAGTCCAACGTTCCGGATATTCACGGATTGTGTCGACAGCTCGATCCAGTTCTGCGATAAAGTCTGACGCTGCTTTGCGGCTGCGCTTGCTGTACCATCCCACTGCGCTCTTTATATCTTCGGTTGCGCCTTGGTGGTAGCGAACGCTTCTAGCGTTCATTCAGCATCGCCACCAACTCTTGATGCAGTTCCTCCCGAGGGACAGTCACGGCTTTGCCCGCTTGCAGGTCTTGCATGCGACGCGCTACTTCTTCGTCCCAGGCGGCTTGAACGGATTCGTCAGTCTCTTCGAGACTGTCGAGCAGGGTGTTGGCCAATGCCGCGCGCTCGTCAACCGTAAGCGCGAGTGCCCGTTTCAGAAGATCAGAAACTTCTGGGCTCATGGCGTTATTTTACCTCAGGCGGTTTTCTCCCGGTGCCATATTTCTCGTTGGGAGAGAACTGGGCTGCCTGTACGTAGGCGGAATGATAAGTCGTGGGGAAGCGGTCAGCTGTTTCGCCAGATGTTGAGTCGCGCTCTGACCTTCCCGGCGGCGGGGCTTTCGATTTGCTCGTATATCTTGAATGCGGCCTCGGCGTGTTCAATGGCATTCTTACGGTCGCCGAGTTCGTCCAGAACCAAGCTCATGTTCCACAGCGCATTACCTTCACCGCGGAGGTCGCCGATCTCACTGGCGATGGCCAATGCTTGCTCGTAGTATTCGATGGCGCGGCGGTGCTCTCCGAGACTCCTGTAGGCGATGCCTAGATTGCCCAGATCCTGTTCCTCACCTCGTCGATCGCCCAGTTCGCGGTCGATGGCTAGTGCCTGCTCATGATATTCGATGGCGCGGCGGTGCTCGCCTAGATTTTTGTATGCGAGGCCGAGGTTGCCCAGCGCTTGGCCTTCGCTTTGGCGGTCGCCCAACTCGTGAGCAATCGCGAGGGACTTCTCGTGACATTCGATGGCACGCGTGTGGTCGTCCAATAGGTCGTATGCTGCTCCCATGTTGCCAAGCGAGCTACCTTCTCCGTGCCTGTCGCCTACCTCGCGTGCAATGGCGGCGTGCTGCTCGTAATATTCAATCGCACGCCTGTAATCGCCTAGATGCTCGTATGTGATGCCGAGGTTGCCGAGATGTTGGCCTTCCGCCTTTCGATCCTCCAGCGCCCGAGCGGCGGCCAAGCCTGCCTCCTTCCAGCGGATCTCTTCGCGGGGATGTTGGCGCAGAGATAGAACGGCGAACCCGAAGCCAGGATAGCGGCTGCATAGGTCCGCGGCGTCGTGATCTGAGCTTGCATGGGCGGCAGCCCATCTCTGCCCGGCTTGGATGTTGGCCCGCTCGAGATCGAATACGCCTAGCCCACGCATCATTGATTTCCCACCTTGGTAGTAAAGATCATTCGCGCTGCGGATTATTTCAAGATAGTGTCGGGCATGGCGGAATGCGTTGGCTTCGCGCTCCTGTTCACTCAGTTTTCCGCGGGCGAAGGCACGCATGAGGTCGTGCAGGCGGTAGCGTTTGGTGGCATCGTTCCATTCGAGCATGGAAAACTGTAGGAGACGGCTGAGTGTTCCTTGGGCTGGGTCGTCTTCCGTCTCCCACACGGCTGCGGCAGCAATGAGGTAGAAGGTATCCGGGAACACGGCTAGCATGCGCCATCGCGTTTGCGTTTCGGCGTCGAGCAGGTTGTAACTGAGCGTGATGGAGGCTTCGACGCTCTCGTCGTCGCCAGCCAACAGTTCCAGACGCTTCTTCTCGTCTGCAAGCTGCCTCGCATAGTCCTGCGGCTCAAGGTTTACGCGCACGGCTAGCGCCGACGCGGCCAGCCGCAACGCCTGCGGCAGATAGCCACACAGTTTCGCGATGGCCTCGGCTTCGCCGTCGATGCGAGGTGCGATCCGGAGAAGGAGATCCTTTGCGTCTTGTGGCGGAAGAGTCTCCAGATTCTTCGCTCGGAGACCGGGCAGAGCGAAGTGTTGCCGGGATGTTACCAGAAGCGCGCAACCCTCCGGCGGCATGAGCAGCTTGACTTGCGAGGCGTCTTTGGCGTTGTCCATCAGCAGCAGGGCGCGCTTGGTGTGGAGGACGGAGAGATATTGGGCGCGGAGGTCCTCTTCTTTTTCAGGGAGCTTGGCTTCGGGATGGAAGGTGCGGAGGACGTGGGACATGGCCTCGGCGGCGGTGAGGGGCTTTTCGCTGACGCCTTTGAGGTCGAGATAGATTTGAGCGTCGGGGTAGTTGGGGGCGAGTTCGGCGGCGAGTTTGAGGGCGAGTGCGGTCTTGCCGACTCCGCCTTGGCCCTGGAGTCCGGAGATGTGGACGCCGCCTTTTTCGATGGCGGCGCGGAGTTCGGCGAGTTCGGCGGCGCGTCCGGTGAAGTCGGCGGGCGGGGGTGGGAGCTGAAAGAGCGGGGTGAGTGGGGATGCTTCCGATTGCTTCTTTTCGCTCTTACGTTCGATCGGCGACTGCTCCTGTAGGAATTGAGTAAGGTGGTTTCTGAGCAACCGCTCGAATTCGAATTTATTTTGGTACTCCCACCACAGTCCCTCCTTTGGGAAGTCTTTCTTGAATTGAAGGACGAGTCCCCACTGGTCAGTTTCTTCTTTCGATTTCGGTGTGTACGCCTTCTGAGAGAAATAGACCATGATCTGCGGCTTATGTTTTTTCTTCCACGCTTTGTAGGCAAGGCGAAATTCGTGCTCGGTGCCAGACTTCGCGTCGCTCACGGGCGTGCCGAAACGTCTCCAGAAAATCCCGATTAAAAGATCGCAGTCTTCGATTTTTAGTTGGGGATCGATGAGCCCTTGCGGGCCTTGGGGATGGAAGCCGGGATGGGAATCGGTCTCCCAGCGATAGACCTCGAGGGCAAGGTGACGCTCGCGTCCGATGGTGCGATTTACTTCATCGACTACTTTGGAAATGGTGTCGCGTTCAGGTTTGACGTCGCCAGGCGAGGCGACGACGACGCGCAATACTCGAAGGTCCATGGGCGGGTGCTGCTCCCTCTCTACGAAAATGATTGGGCCCGTGGGAAGGGATGAACTGGCGAGTATAGCAGCGAAGGTTGGGATCGAGCAGGGGGTTTGGGCGAGATTTGACGGAGGGTGACGGCCGGTGATTGTGCGGGGCGACGTCCCTCAGCGGCTAAAACCAGCGCTGAAGCGCTGCGCTACCCAAAGGCTTTACCGCTCTTCCACGGTTGCTGCTTGCGGCAGGAGAAGCTCCTTCGAATTCGGGGTGATGGAAAGGTCCAAAACAAAAGCTAAAGTCAAAGGCAGCGGACAGGAGTGTCCGCTCCACACGAGCATTTGTTCACACGAGCATTTATCCACGCGAGCTGCCACTTCTCGCGGCGTGGCGAGAAATGGCAGACCGTGAAAGTTTAGGCGGTGTGCTGGAAGGAGATCTTTTCGCTGTAGCGTTTGATTACTGCGAATCCGATAATGGCGAACGCAGCCAAAACGAATGCCCATCCCGCTCCACCTTCCGGTACGTGTACTTGACAGATGGGTTGATGAGGGCGCGGCTGCGGCTGGAGGATGTGAAAATTATCGTGCTGTCCGGTTACCACGTGATTGTGTTCGGTGAATGCCAAGATACAACTCCTTTTAAACCCTGACGCGTCCGTAGAAGCGTCTTGCAGCGCTACGAAGGCAACCCGTTAGAAAATCTGCTTGGAAGCGACACATGCATGATCTTGAATTCGGGCAACTCAATCGTAGCGAAGCGGCGAGGTTGCGGGAATGGCTCGTTGGCGCATGTCGACTGGCACAGATGTAACAGTTACTTCGCGGCAGAGTAACTGGGTACTAAAACGCAATCGGCGGTCGGCGATGCCTGTAAATCAGGTTGAAGCGATAGAAGCCTCTGGGTTGATTGTTTTGCGACTCTAGGTGTTGCCCTGTATGGATGACTCTCGCAACCGGCTGATACGGTGGAGTTTAATCAAAGTCCACCTCGGAGGTTTTCAGGCGGATAATCCTTGGCCGGATGGTTGGCCTGTGAGGGTCTTATGAAAAAGATAGCGATTTTGATGTTGGCAGGGTTGATATCGGCGGGAATCGCGGTCGCGCAGGACACTCCGAGCGCGCCGCTTTATCCGGATAGCGCGCACCCGGCGCAGACGCCGGCGCCTGAGCAGGACGCTGCGCCGCAGCAGATGAACCAGAATACCGGGCAGAACGATATTCCGGTGTTTCGGGTGAATGTGTACGCGCGCACGACCAAGGCAGTGAATTACCGGCACCGCGGCGGTTCGACCGAAGTCGATTTTCGCGGGACGGAGTTGATGCCTGCGGTTGGCGGGCGCGCGAAGGTTGAAGGCAAAGGCGGACGGCTGGCGATTAACGCGGAGTTCACGCATCTTGGAGTCGCGAGCAGCTTCGGAGGGCAATTCCTTACTTATGTGTTGTGGGCGATTACGCCGGAGGGCCGGGCGGTGAACCTGGGTGAGATTGTTCCCGGCGATAACGGCAAGGACAAGATTGACGTCACAACGGACCTGCAGGCTTTTGGCATGATCCTGACCGTTGAACCTTATTATTCGGTGACGCACCCCAGCAATAAAGTGGTGGCAGAAAACATCATCAGAGAGGGAACCAAGGGGTTTGAAGAGCCGATCGATACGAAATTCGACACGCTGGAAGGGGCGCAGTACGTGATCGATATCCCGGCGGATCAGCTGCCTTCGAGCACGGCTTCGGCGACGGTTCCGTTGGATCTGCTGGAAGCGCGCAACGCGGTGGTGATTGCGAAAGCTGCCGGAGCGCAGCAGTACGCTCCTGACAGTTTGACCAAAGCGGAAGACATGTTGCAGCGTGCGGAAGATTATTACCAGCGAAAACAAGGGCGCACTCCGATTGGCACTGCGGCGCGCGGAGCCACGCAGATGGCCGAGGATGCACGCGTGCTGACATTGCGCCGCAAGGAGCAGGCACGAATCGACGCCGAACGGCGTGCTCATGAGGAAGCGCAGGCGAAGGCGGAAGCCGATGCGGCAGCAGCACAACAACAAGCCACGCAAGCGCAGGCTCAATCCGATGAGGATGCTCGTCGGCGCGCGGCCGCGGAACAGGCTCAGGCTGCGGCTCAACAGCAGCAGGCGGCAGCTCTCGCGGCCCAGCAACAGGCGCAGGCTCAGACGGCCGCAGCGCAGCAGGCTGCGGCTCAGGCGGACCAGCAGCGGCAGGAAGCGATTCGCCAGAAAGAGGAAATGCGGGCGCGACTGCTGGCGCAGCTGAATCAGGTGCTTCAGACTCGCGATACGGCGCGGGGGCTGATCGTAAGCATGCCCGACGTGCTGTTTGATTTCAACAAGTACACGTTGAAGCCGGAAGCCCGCGAGCGCCTGGCGAGGATTTCAGGCATCGTGCTGGCCTATCCCGATCTGAAGCTGGAAATTGATGGCTATACCGATGCGATTGGAAGCGATGAGTATAACCAGACTCTATCGGACAAGCGGGCCGAGGCGGTGCGGGATTACCTGGTGACGTCGGGAGTTTCCATGAACAATGTGGCAGCCCGAGGGTTGGGGAAAGCGGATCCTATCGCGGACAACACGACTGCTGCCGGCCGCAAATTGAATCGACGCGTGGAGATGATCGTTTCGGGAGATGTGATCGGAAATCTTTCGGGGCCGGGATCTCCGGGCGAGCAGGCACAGGGGCCGTCGTCGGCGAATCGATGATGAGCTAATGCCGGGCCCTTGGATCCCAATCACTCCGGGGTCAGAGGGCCCAGCCGTTTTCTTGAAAGCGCATTTCTACCCTGCCCTAAGTTTGCTTCCCAGATAGTTCTATTTCGGCGCCGCGAAAGAGTGCTCTCAGCGCTCGGATTACGAAGCGGGCCAACATCACGATGACTGCTACAAGGCAAAGCGCAATTGTGGCTGCGACGTAAGGATGACGTGTAGCTAGCCAGGTGAGGACGACGGCAAGAGCGTCTTCGACCAAACTCAGGGTGATGTTCGAAAACGGTTCCGGCGAAGGAGTTACGGCGGCCCGGGCTGCGGTCTTGCCTCCATGAGCGGCGAAGGCGATGGCTGCTCCCATCAGGGCTGCGAGGAGCTGCTCGGCAGGAGTCAGTTGCCGGGTTGCGCCGTAGGCCAACAATGCGGCTGCAGGGACTCGCACAAAAGTGTGGAGGGCGCTCCAAATCAGATCGAATGCGGGAATTTTGTCGGCGAAGAACTCGACTACGAATAGAGCTCCGCTGGCGGCGATGATGGGCCAGGTTTCCAGGATTTGAAGGGCCGGTGGGAGGGGCACGTGTCCGAAACGAGCGAGCAGACCGAGCGCTGCGACGGTGGCATAGACATTCAGGCCGGCAGCAAAGGCGATGGCTGCCAACAGCGCAAACAACTCAGGAAGAGGGATTTGCAGCCAGTTCAGCATTAGGCATAGGTCTCAGGTTGCCGGTCTTCGGTACTTTCACTTCCGGCCCCCCAGAATCTACAAACATCGCGATTCAAACACATAGCCTTCAAAAGACAAAGGGCCGCTTCTCAGCGACCCTCAAAAGTCCTTAACGAGCCTGTCTTTATAGCGTGGACTCGATTTCAAATCCCCACGCCTCCAAGAGAGGCTCCGGGATGTATTTGGAGTTCTTGTTGCGGCGCGCCCACTCGCGCAGACGGGTTGAACGTAGATACTGGTCGGGGGAGAGTTTGTACTCGCGCACGACCTGTTCGAATTCTGTGATGGTAGGGACAATCGGACCGATCGGCTCCGGTTTGCCCCAATTCGGATTGCCGCGTCGCTTCGCCATGAAAAATGCCCTTTCCTACAAATGGGGGATGGACTTAATGCTCTACTGCTACTCTATGTATATGATTCTCCGGGTGCTCTAAGGATGCATCGAAACGATAACTCCATCGAATATCGACGGGCATCCTCAAGGACCAAAAAGCTAATCGGAGACTGAATATGTTAGGACAAGGTTCCGCAAAAGTCAATCATAAAATTCCTCATTCACTTTAAGGATAAACCCTTAAATCGCTGGATTAGAAGTCACTTATCACCGATGCCACCCTCCCAATCTTAGGTCGCGATGGGCGATCCACCATTATGGTGGCTGGAATGCGGATCATATTCTAAGGATAGCCACGTTACCAGTTCTAAGGATAGCCACGTTACCAGCGTAATCTCGGACTGCGCAGCTTTATTGAGTAGACGTCTTTCCAGGCATAAAGTGGTGGTTGGACCTGTGCCTTCCGGAGAGCGTCGATTCCTTGCGAAAGGCTTGGGCTGCTTGTACGGCTGTGCGATGCATTTGGGACCTTGCCATGAACCTGAAATCACTGCTGCTCTGTTCGGATGAAAAGATCGTACGAGTACTGCGACGCACTCTGGGGGATCTTGACATCGGGATTGAACACTGCGCCACGGCGGAAATTGCTGTGCGCCAGCTGACGCGGGAGCGATTTGAGGCCATCATCGTAGATTGCGGCGGACCTGGAGCGGCGGACGTGCTGCGCAATGCGAGGTCGGCTCCGTGCAATAAGCGGGCGGTTGCCGTGGCAATTCTGGATCCTGAGAAGGGTGTTCGTTCGGCTTTTGATCTTGGGGCGCACTTTGTGCTCTATAAGCCGGTATCGAGCGAGAAGGCTAAATCAAGTTTTCGCGTGGCGCGGGCTTTGATGAAGAAGGAGCGCCGTCACAATGCACGAATTCCAGTGCAGTTTCCGGTGGAGATGTCGAGCCTCGAATCCGGCGCTCATTTTAAGGTGAATACCACCGACATAGGAGAAGGCGGCCTGGCATTGAGCCTGCCACGCCGTAGCAAACCTGCTGGCCGCTGGGAGTTGTCGTTCACGCTGCCAGGTTCTGCCGTCCCGTTGAAAGTTGTAGCGGAGTTCGCCTGGGAGGGTACGGGAACGCAGGTCGGTTTGCGCTTCCAGAATCCGACGCCGGACGTTGCGCGGCAGCTGCGCGAGTGGCTGGGCCGGAATTCTCCCGATGCTGAAAAGGACGATCCGCCGGTAGCCTGCAGGCTCACGGATTTGAGCATGGGTGGCTGTTACCTCGAGATTGCTTCGCCATTTCCGGCGGCTACCAGGGTCACACTGTCGATGCGCGCCGCCGGCGTGGACCTTCGGGCCGAAGGTGTGGTTCGAGTGATGCATCCGGATAAAGGGATGGGCGTGCAATTCACCCAGAGTACCCCGGAACATCGAGCCGTGCTGGAAAAGTTCCTCGGAACACTCACGGAGAATCGCGAAGTGCTGCCCGAATTGCTGGTGGAACCGGAGGGTTTGGAAACAGAGTCGCTGCAGCAGCGGGATCTAACCGTCGTCGCCGAAGCGGGTGAAGTGGAAGATCCACTGCTTACTTTGTTCCGCAATAAGGGAACGCTTCCGGCCGATACCTTTCTGGCAGAGTTACGCAAGCAACGTAGCGGCGCGGCCGCTGCAGTTTCAGCCTAAGCTTTAAGGTAGCCGCAGCAGACGTGCTTCTTTTTTTCTCATCTCTTCATCTTCCTTTCGGATCTTGTTTTGTCGTCGTGTTCTTTCAAGTACTCAACTTCTCATTCAGCTAGGCTTCCTGCTTCCCGATTAGCGGATTTTCTACACGCGCGGGTTAAAGTAATCCATTGCCCAGTGCTGCACGCGAGAATTTGATTCGTTGCCAGTTTCAGAACCAATGCCATGGTGTGAGCTAGAATAATTCGCGGGCCGGGATGGCGAAATTGGCAGACGCAGCGGACTTAAAATCGTACATTAGCATTCGCTAATATTCATTATCTTATTGCCATAAAACAACTTATTGACATAACATCCGTCCGCGATATACTTACACATGTCTTTCACACTTGCGCGTTTTTGAAGGACTGCGGAGGTATCCGCGATGGCGGAACAATACGACATCCTGGGCGGCAAGGTTCACGTCTACAAACGCCCGAACAGCAGCCACTGGCAGTGCTCCAGCTATTTCGCCGGCAAGAACCGCCGGACGAGCACAAAGGAAGACAGCCTTTCCAAAGCCAAAGAGATCGCCGAGGATTGGTATCTGCAACTGCGCGGCAAACTCCGCAGCGGAGAAATCAAAACAGAAAAAACCTTCCGCGAAGCATCGGAACTATTCCTTCGCGAATACGACATCATCACACAGGGCCAGCGCAGCAAAGTCTACGTCGAAGGCCAGCAGCTGGCGCTCGCAGGGTGCACCTTGTGCCGTTCTTCGGCCGCTTCGGCCTTTCAGAAATCACCGCCGGCAAGGTCCAGGAATACCGCATTCATCGCCACGAAGAGGCGATGGCCAAACACGGCAAACCGCCGGCCCACAACACCATGCATCAGGAGATCGTGGCTCTCCGGCAAACCCTGAAAACCGCCATCCGCCATGGATGGCTCGATCACCTTCCCGATCTTTCCGAGCCATACAGATCATCCCCGAAAATCTCGCACCGGGCGTGGTTCTCTCCCGAGGAATACAAGAAGCTCTACGAGGCCACGAGAAAACGCGCGCATGAGCCCAAGCAGGCGCGCTTCAAATGGGAATGCGAACAGCTTCACGATTACGTGCTGTTCTCGGCCAACACCGGCCTCCGGCCCGATGAAGCGCGGCGCCTTCAATTCCGGGACGTGACAATCGTTGAAGACGACGCGAGCGGTCAGACGATCCTTGAAATCGAGGTGCGCGGCAAGCGCGGTGTCGGCTACTGCAAGAGCATGAGCGGCGCTGTGCGCCCGTTTGAGAGACTGAAAGCCAGACTCCGTCCGCGCGCGCGCACTACGAAGAGGGCAGGGGCGAGAAGGGGCCAAACACCACTGAACAACGGCTCCGAAAAATGGCGCCTTCCGCAACCGACAGACCTCATTTTTCCGAAATGGCAGCGCGAGCTTTTCAAGACGATTCTGGACGAGGAAAATCTCAGGTTCGACCGCGAAGGCCGGCCGCGAACGGCCTACAGCCTGCGGCACACGTACATCTGTCTGCGCCTGATGGAAGGCGCCGACATCTACCAGATCGCCAAAAACTGCCGCACCAGCGTCGAGATGATCGAGAAATACTACGCCGCGCACATCAAGACCAATCTTGACGCCGCCGCCATCAACATCATGAGGCCAAAACCGAAAAAGAAACAAAACCAGCCGAAAACTCAAAATCGACCAAGACGTTACGCAGGAAGCTGACGTGTAAATTCCCCCTGCCTGCTCTATGATAGAAAGCTGTACATGACCAGCCACGCGGGCGTGGCGGAATGGCAGACGCAACGGACTTAAGGAAACTTGAGTGCTCGCCTGGGAAACCGGCGATGCAGAACTGCTCAAATTCGGGGAAACCTGAAATGGCAATCCCGAGCCAAGCCCGGACGGAGACACTCCAGCCGGGAAGGTGTAGAGACTAGACGGGCAGCACCTAAGCCCCGGATCTTCCGGGGGACGGTGAAGGGATAGTCCAGACCGCAAACCTGACGCGCGCGCTTCAAAGCGCCGCGTCCGGGCGGCGAAAGCCGTAGACGGTATGAAAATCCGTTGGGCTTAACGGCTCGTGAGGGTTCGAGTCCCTCCGCCCGCACCAACTTGCCTAGGTTCAGGAAAGGAAATAAAAGAGGCGCTACCAATCGCAGCGCCTCTCCCTAAAAGTTGGAGGAACTTTTAGAATTTATAAGTCGCCTGAAGCGTGAAAACACTGGCGCTTGAATCACCTACTTTTATGGTTTCACCGGAAGATGTTGCGCTATCTGAGTTACTGGCCCATATGTATTGATAGCGGCCTCCTAGTGAAAAGTGGTTGGTAAGTGAAACGTCCAGACCGAGCAAGCCATCCCAAGCTAGGCTTGTTTTGCTGCTGCTGGAATTTACTGGAACCGTCACGCCACCCGCTGAAATTGAATTTAAAGCGGATTTCGCAGAGACAAACCCGAAGCCGCCGCCGAAGTAAGGCGTAATATGATTAGCGTGGAAAGGCGTGACCAAAGCATTGAGAAGACCGACGGTCATATGATCATGGCCGTTTGCGTTAACGGTGCCGGGAACCCCGCCCAAGGTTCCTGAAATGTTGCTATAATCATAACCCGCATAGCCCAAGGTCGCTTCACCAGCCAGAAAGTCGGTAAAGTGGTAGCCAGCCATTAATGAAATGGCTTCTCCGTCCTTATAATGAATATTCCCAGATCCGGGCAGCACTCCTGTTGCCGTAATGCTTCGGTTAGATGGGATAACAAGGCTACCTCCTAAACCTACATAAGCATTCCCGAGAGTCATGTCCTGCTCTGCGGCCCGGACAGGCGTTGCCAAAAAGTATGGCAAGCGCAGACGCTAAAAGAAGTTTCTTCATATTCCCGCTCCTTTGTTGATAAGAAAAAAAGCCACCAGAGGTGTCTCTGGCGACCGGATGTTCAAAACCGCTATATTCGTAACGGCGCGATAGCCTTTACCCTCGCGGGCTGGACATACGCCACCGCCACCCGGTCAGAAGACCGAGAAGCGGCATCTCTGATGCTGTTCTTTAGGAGAACGGCACCAATGACGGCTGATGCCAGCCGCGAATATAAAGGGTTTTGACGCCCCGGTGACTGCACGGACAACCCGTGCAATCCACCGTTGAGGCTACGGGAAAGTCATATACAGGGCAAGTTAGAATAGGGGCGAAAAAGGCCCCCGTGGGGTACAGGAGCCTTTTCAGGTGTAGTATATGGCGGCACAGTGCAGCGCGAGTCAGTCTATGTCAAGTAACCGGCTTGCTTTTATCCGCCGGGGCCGTAAAATTCAGCAGCGAACGGTGGCGGGCATAAACGGGCAAAAAGGCCCCTGACTTTTTTTATTTAGGGGCATGATTGGGGGCAGAACTGATAAACATGACTTATGTTCTATAGCTAACTCAATAAGTTAGGCATCAAGTCCCGTTCCCTCCGCCCCTGTTCATTGGTCTGTACCGGACAGATAAGCATGAGCCTTTTTCCTGACAGTCGCGCGATTGTAGTTGGGCTGCCGAAGTCGTTTGACCTTCTCTCAGAACTCGCCTCGGCAGACAGGATTCGCCTCGGCACGGCGTTCGCACACTGGTCAGGATGGGAGATCCTCGAAACTGCTATCTCCGGTTCAAAAGCGGAGATCTTCTTGCTCACGGGCACGAGTTTTTTCCAGACGGAGCCGAGGGTTCTGCGGGAATGGCAGAAGCTTTCCAGCTCAAATAGCGTGAAGGCTGCCCTGCACGCTGAAAAGGGAGTTACGTTTCACCCGAAGGTTTTGATCGTCGAAGGGCGAAAGAACTTCGCGATTGTCGGCTCCGGCAATCTCTCGCGGGGCGGCCTCCAAGGAAACGTTGAGTGCGCCGCTTTTGTTGAGTCGGGCGCAGTGTTGAGTGAATTGGTGCGGTGGTTTGATGGCATTTTTGACGCTGCGGCCGAGCTGAGAGATGGCGTAATTTCAGATTACGAGCGGAAATGGAAATCGCTTCGCAAACGCGCCAAAGAGCTGCGCGACGAACAGCGAAAACTTCAAGATGACTTTGCAGCAAAAACTGCTGCGGTCATGCAGCGTTGGGACGATGCCGTCGCCGCTGCCAAGAAATACTTAAAATCGTCGGAGTTCGAGGCGACCTACCAAAGCCGAAAAGCCGGAGGCAAGCGCATCAAGCAATTCCTCGATTACCCGGCTTTCGACTTTGATGTGGACGGGTGGAAGGGGTTCTACACGGTCCTGGCGCTTGGCCATCTCATAGCCATTCGCAGGGATCGGGTTTTTCGAAAGAAGGACAAGCTTCAAGACGGTCTGAAAAAGCTCATCGGCGCGGACGGCCAAGTACCGAAGGTTCTGAACGAATTCCTGGCACCGCGAGGCAAGTATCGTATTGACGGCCTCGGATTGAATGCGATCAGCAAAGTCCTTGCTGTGCATGCTCCGCAAAAATGGACTGTCCATAACAAACCTGTCGCGAAAGCCTTGAAGAAGTTCGGCTACATCCCTCCTCGGGGCGCTTCCGAAGCCGAAAAGTTCATGGCCTTTACGCAGATGATGGATACGTTCAAGGCAGCCACTGGCTTGCCCGACGCGTATGCTCTCGATGCCTTTTTCTATGATGTCTACTCGAAATTGAAATCAGACTAAGCTTCTGGTTTTGCAACAGTCTCTTCACGACCACTAGACATTCGACAGCCAGACTTATCTCCCCTTGAAGGACGGCGCTAGCCGGATCAACAAGGGCAGCCTCGCCGCCTTTCCGTAGCCGTAAATTCCCCCGTCCAGGGGGCAGGGGAGGGCGTACATTGAGCCTAAATGTTTGGTTGGCTCCAAAATTTCACCGCACTCAGCGGCGATTTACGGCCCAAAACTAGCAGTGTTGCTGCACAGCACAAACGAATAAGTTTGACACTATGACAAAAACGTCTTCATGGTGATTTTCACCTGTGGCAACCAACAAAGGTGGGGAAACGCATGGCCGGGCAGATGCAAAGTGATTTCACTTGGTGAGGATTTTAGTGCCGCCATTGTGCAGGGCGGCGGCCTCAAGGTCGTAGTTGTTCTCTGGCGCTAGTGTCGATGTGTATGCTCGATGGCAAAAAGATATACGGATCAGAATGTCTATGACGCGGCCAACAAAAGGCTGGATATTATTTTCAAGAATTTTGATAAGACCTATGTATCATTTTCAGGCGGCAAAGATTCATCGGTCCTTCTAAACCTTGCCCTTGCGAAAGCCAGGGAACATGGCAAGTTGCCGCTGGACGTTCTGTTCATTGATCTGGAAGGACAATACAAACATACGATTGACCTCATCCATGAAACCATGTCCTCGCCTGACGTGCGCGGGCACTGGATATGCCTACCGCTCAATTTGAGAAACGCCGTCAGCCAGATTCATCCCTATTGGCTTTGCTGGGACCCGGACAAAAAAGCTTCATGGATACGGAACATGCCCGATCATCCGTCTGTGATTTCAGACCCTGCTTATTTTCCGTTTTTTCGCAAGGGCATGGAATTCGAGGAATTCATTATTGATTTTGCTGACTGGTTTTCCGGCGGCGACGTGGAAACGGCCTGCCTGGTAGGCATCCGCGCCGATGAAAGCCTGAACCGCTTCCGGACGATCAAAAACAAACGGAAGGAAACATTTGAAGGGCATGGCTGGAGCACGAAAATCTCCGGTGCGGTTTACAATTTCTATCCCGTTTATGACTGGAAAGTCGAAGATATCTGGGCAGCCAACGGGAAGTTCGGCTTCGCCTATAACAAGATTTACGACCTGATGTATATGGCCGGTGTGCCGCTGCCTTCCATGCGGATATGCCAGCCCTACGGGGACGACCAGCGAAAAGGCCTGTACCTGTTCAAGCTCCTTGAGCCTGATACATGGGCGCGCGTCGTGGCCCGCGTGGAAGGGGCGAATTTCGGCAACCGTTACGCCGGTGACCGGGCGCTCGGCAACCGCAAGATCGTATTACCGCCCGGCCATACTTACAGAAGCTATTCAAAATTCCTACTGAACACCATGCCGCCGCATCTGGCGCAGCACTACCGGACAAAAATCTGCAAGTTTCTGAACTGGTGGCGCAAACACGCCCGTG
>CAWEEW010000002.1:0-153995 GCA_963808195.1 uncultured Acidobacteriaceae bacterium
AGCAATCATCGTTTAGGGCTAGGACTACCAGGGTATCTAATCCTGTTTGCTCCCCTAGCTTTCGTGCATCAGCGTCAGTTATGGTCCAGTGCGCCGCTTTCGCCACAGGTGTTCCTCCCGATATCTACGCATTTCACCGCTACACCGGGAATTCCACGCACCTCTCCCATACTCCAGCACGACAGTTTCGCCTGCAGGCCCCAGGTTAAGCCTGGGGATTTCACAGGTGACTTGTCGCGCCGCCTACGCACCCTTTACGCCCAATAATTCCGAACAACGCTTGCACCCTCTGTATTACCGCGGCTGCTGGCACAGAGTTAGCCGGTGCTTCTTCCACCAGTACCGTCATTATCGTCTTGGTCGAAAGGAGTTTACGCCCCAAGGGGCTTCATCCTCCACGCGGCGTTGCTGCGTCAGGGTTTCCCCCATTGCGCAAAATTCCCCACTGCTGCCTCCCGTAGGAGTCTGGACCGTGTTTCAGTTCCAGTGTGTCCGTGCGCCCTCTCAGGCCGGATACCGATCTTCGCCTTGGTGGGCCGTTACCCCGCCAACTAGCTAATCAGCCGCGACCCCCTCCTCAAGCGGATTACTCCTTTGATCTTGCGATGTTATGCGGTATTAGCATCGGTTTCCCGATGTTATTCCACACTCGAGGGTAGGTTAGTCACGTGTTACTCACCCGGTCGCCACTTTACTCAGGGATTGCTCCCCTTTCTCGTTCGACTTGCATGTGTTAGGCACGCCGCCAGCGTTGATTCTGAGCCAGGATCAAACTCTCGTTTGAAACCTGATGTCTGCCGACGGGTAGTTGGCAGACTGCCATCGCCGCACATCCAGAGCGGCTTGCAAAAGCCGGTTCCTGGTTTCAACAGCGCGGGATGGCGCCACCGTTCAGCCTTCCGCTTCTTGCGAAGAGAAAGTTCACGGTGGTCTATCTTGTGAGATCGCTCGGACTAATGCCCGAATTCGTTTCTCACGACTGGCACGTTCAACCTAGTTGTCAAAGACCGAATCGCGGTCCGCCGAGGCGGCGCGAATTCAGTCCAGGCGAACTCGCTACTAGAGCGAATCCGACTGTCCTCGAAACCCTACAAACATACGTGCGACGTTTAATCCTGTCAATGATCGCTTCCCACAGAATTTCCGGATGATTTCCACATCGGGAAGGGTTCGGTTGGGGGCGGCGGCAGGAGAGCTGCCGGCAAAAACCAAGATTCCTCGCTATGCTCGGAATGACAAGGGTTTTATTTGGCGCTCACAGACGCGCGCAACAGTATGGCCTTCCGTCCGGGGTAAAACGCCACTTTCGGCGTTGCATTTTAGGCAGCCCGATACGGAAGACAAGAAATTGAGAAAAGATCCCTTGGAGGTCCTTGCTTTGAAGGTACCCTTCGGAAGGCCTTACGTGAAACCAGTTGCTTTCCGAATGAAGTCCCGTGGCCGGGACAATTGAGAACTTCTTACGACGCTCTCTGAAAACTTAGATGCCGGGCACGCACGAGAGTTGCAACAAAATCCGGCTCAGCCACACATCTGCTCTCGGTGGATTGTTTATAGCAGATGAATGCGGAAGAATGCAAGGGAAAGTTTACGAAGTTGATTCGTGATGTCATTTGCGTCTGGGAAGAAGGGTCGCTAGTCTCAGAGTTCCCGACACCGAGCTGATTTCAAGGTCGCGTGCTGTATCCCCAAGCCTCCGCAGCAGGGCTGCCTTCTCTGCATCTAGTTCGGTTGGCCTGCCATGATTGCAGTCACTGATTAGTGCTGAAAGGACTCCGCCCGCCGCCCGAAGGTCTTCTTCGCTGAAATCTTTTAGTCGATCTGCGTATTTGCGGTTAAAGAGCCGATGGCCACCCCACTCATGATACAAGTGGTCGGCGATAGAGCCCTCGAACGTGGCCACTCTTCGCCAACGAACTGGCGCGGAGACAAAGTCGTTGCACGCCCCAAGGGTGTTCCTCCAGCCCCGTATCGGTGGCATGACATAGATATCCCCATGCGCAGTCAGCACGCGGTCCGCTGCGACACGGGGCAGCACCAACTGAAGCATATGCCAGCAAAGATCATATGATGGGATAGCAGCTCTGCCCTGCCCCTGTTCCCAGTCGAGTATTGGATCGCTCTTCTTATTATTCTTTGAATCGAGAAGCCACCAGTTCCACGTATTTCTCGCAAGCTCATATACAGCTAACGCCGAGCAGCGCTCAAGCCACCGCAAGTCGGAAAACTTCGTTCCTCGGTCCAAGGCCAGGCCGAAGAGAAAGCCCGCCGGAAGCAGCGCCCTATTTTCTATTAAGTTCGTCATCCAAGCTTCTGTTATCCCGGAAGCTATCAGTTCCTGGTCCGCGATTGCGGTACGTGCGAGATTCGTGATCGGATACCTTTCGAGTTCAGCACCTTTCCAGGAAATTCTGATTCGACTTCCGACAACTACACCCAGATTTCCCACTGGTGAGCCCGGAACGCGGCCCACCTTGAACCCACCGCGAATCAGGGTAGAACTCTGGCGCATGCGACGGAAGGTGCTGGATGGCGCTTGCCCTTCTTCGCTCGCGTCGTTGGGAACTTGGATTGCGGACGATTTTCGCCTCTCTCGATCCGCCTCGCGGACCGCTGCGTAAGGAACGATGGCGATCTCCCCCTCTAAGCCTAGTCGTTCTTGCGCTACGACGATGCGGTAGGCCCGGGAATCAAACGGAGACGGAAGGGCGACCCTTAACGGCCTGGGGTCAACATGCTCTTGACCGATCTCCCCGTCCTTCACATACTCCAGATTTAGCCGATATGGGATGTCCTGACACAGGTCATGTACATAATCCCTGACCTGTTGCCATGTCGGCGGGACGGGCCCATACTCCGGCGTGACCCGTCCGCCCCGCACAAGCGTGAGTGAGACCTTAGTGCCGCGAAGTCTCTGTAGTCCAATGTTGGCGTTCTCGCGGATTCGAATGAGCCGCGTGGGACCATCGATTTCTAGATGTCTTCTCCTAGTATCACCGCGAATCGGTTCCCACATCGCTGTCTCGACATCTACCCGATCCGCCAGCAGGAAACAGGAAAGGAATCCGATGCCGAACTCGGATACGGGTGCGAAGTCTACGCCACCACGACGCAATTGGGCTCGATCCCGTGCAAACTCAGTCGAGCTGTAGAAGGACCGACCGACCTTTAGGAACCAGCGCTCGATGAGCCACTCGTCCATCCCAGTCCCCGTGTCGATCACACGCAGAACCGGGTATTCCTTGTCCCTTTCAGGCTCCTCGTACCGAACTGCGATCCTGCTCAGTGTGTCGGGTTGAAAGTGCGGCTCGGTTAGCTTGCTCAGAGCGTCGCGGTAGGTGCAGGCGTCAACCGCATTTTGGATGAGTTCTCTCACGGCAACCAACGAGTTGTTGTAAATCGCTCGGCCCATGAGCAGTTCGTACACCCTAGAGTCGTCGAGTTCGAACTGGTAGGGGACATAGTGATAGCTGCCGTCCTCGTGAATGTCGGCCTTGACGGTCTCTGGCAGTATGAACGGCCAGCTCTGGGTATCGCCGATAGCGAAGGTGGCCCTCGTCGATGTGATTTCCTCTTCGATGGCTTTGCAGAACTGCACTACCGCGTGGTGGACGATGTGATTCTTGCAGCGCCCTCGAAAAACAACGGCCGATTGATCTATTTCCCAATTCGAAATTGAGAGGTGCTTGCCCCACTCAAGCTCCGATATGTTCACGCTGTGGCTCAAGCTGCTAGGCACCAAATAGAGGAAGAGCGTCGGCGGGGTTCGCTCGCGATCAAAATCGAGAATGTCTGCGAGTCGTAGCGCCGCAGCCGCCATATGCGTGTCGGCGTTCGCCAAGCCCACGGGGTAATCACGTGGAAAGCGCGGACGGTCGAACTTTTCAGGGTCTCTTTCCACTAGCGCATCTGCGTCGTCATTGTGGC
The DNA here is from genome assembly GCA_963808195.1 of uncultured Acidobacteriaceae bacterium. Lineage (GTDB taxonomy): Bacteria > Acidobacteriota > Terriglobia > Terriglobales > Acidobacteriaceae > Sulfotelmatobacter. The sequence continues at coordinate 3,928 of CAWEEW010000002.1, forward strand.
TTACGCAGATGTCGATTAGCTTTTTCCTCAAGGAGTCACCGTCAAAGCTTAGACATTCCTCGACGTCGGGAATCTTCGTTGGATCTTTGACGTGGAAAGAGCTTAGTTGGGTAACGATTTCTTCGTACCGCTCACGCAAGGCATGCCGCTCTCTAGTGTCTAAGGCGAGCAAAGCCTCCTCCGCCTGAAGGAGTTCGCTTTCTACGCGGACTCGCTTCGAATCCGCGAGCTTGCTGTCGGTGAGCATGTCCCGCAAGCGTTTTAGATTTCGCTTTATCGTCGGGTTCGCTTCAGCACGGTCCCAAAGATCGGATTCCGGTGCCAATCTTTTCGCCCGTTCCTCTTGACTCAGGGCCATGCCTGCGTCGTGAAGATGAGCCGCCAGGACTAGGAGTCCTATCTCCGGCGGGGTCAGGGTTAGCTGACGCTCCGAAGAAAGGATGTGCCACATCAAGTGCGCGACCTTCCTGCCGTGCTTTTGATCGTGCATGGTGAAGGTGTCGAGCTCCCGGGCGGTTGTGCGATCCATTATCGGAGCAAGAACCTTTTCGACCATCTCGACGATTCGTGTGTGCAGCGCTTGGCTGGCTTTCTTCGCGTTCTCGCCGAGCGGCGTTTCGTCTCGATACCAGGTGGCCTTGCCCTCGGCATAGGCCTGGAGGCGTTTCATTAAATCGAGCTTGGGGACAGACGGGGGCGTCTCTGGAATTTTCATATGGAGGAGCCTTTCCCGGGGAAGGCCACCATTTTGACAGATTTTTTGGATAGCGCAAGGGAAAGCAGATTCCTCGCGATGGGGCTGCTCGGAATGACAAAGCCAGGTTTAGTCCCGCAAAGTTCAGAGGCCTGACATGAGCAGGTGCCAGGCTTCCTGGTAGGGGCCGTATTTGGATTTGGTGAGGTGCGGGGAGAGGACGATTACGGGTTGGTGATTGGTGGCACGGATGGGGAGGATGTACCAGGTGTCGGCGGAGTGGTGGATGGAAAGTCAAAATCCCCATCCATGCCGCTTTAAAGTACCGGCAATTCCTGCTTTTCGGAATGCGGCAAGGATGGGGCAGCCGGCGGAGTGAATACTTCGTCGTTGGAGAGATTGGCTATGCAGGTCAGGACGTCGGGGTTGCGCCCGCGAAGCGGAAGAGAAAAGCTGACCTGCTCGCTCATATGGCTTCACTATATTGCTTTAGCAGCCTGTGGTGAAAGTTCATCGCCGCGAAACAGCGCCTAAAGGCCTACTGACAATGCGGGACTTGCGGCACGCATGAATGCGTGCCCTGATACGAATCGTACTTTCAATACGCATAAATGCGTGCCCTGATACGAATCGTACTTTCAACATGGGCTGTTAGGGAAGCTCTGATCAAGTCCACATGCCACGGAAAGCAGGTTTCTCGACTCCGCAGGATTGCCCGGAAAGACGGGCAATCCCGCTCCGCTCGAAATGACAGTTGGGTTTATCAGAGATTCCTTAGTCATATTGCTTTACCCAAGCCAACGTCAAGAGCCGGGGAAGCAAGCTCACGCGCGGTCATTGGCTTGTATTCCTTGATGGGCGTAAAGATTTCATGCTTGCCGAGATGGGCAAAAAGCGAACCTTCCCGGCTGAAAGAAGACATTTGCGTAAGAACATCGAGGCGGAAGTCGCGCCGCTGGAACCGTCCCTTGCCGAGGTAGCCCCACTCAGCGAAGGTGATGGGGTGTCCGTCATCCATGAGCATGGTGAGTGCATCGCCATGCACGAGATTTTGAGAGAGGACATAATGAGCGGCTCGGTACACCTCATCCGTTTCATCCAGATTCAGGTAGTCGGCAAAGACCTCAAGCATGTTAGCGCGGCACTCGGTGATGTTATCCGCCAAGAGTTCGATCCGGTAGGTACACATCACTGCCAACAGGGCAAATTGCCGCTTCTCGAAGTCCGACTTACTGTACTTCGCTTCCACGGCGGCCAGTTTACGCTTTAGAACGGGAACAAGGAAGTTACCACTTCCGCAGGCGGGCTCGAGGAAACGGGAGTCGATGCGCTCGGACTCGGCCTTCACCAGGTCGAGCATGTTTTCTACAAGCCAGCTCGGGGTGAACACTTCTCCGTGATCGGCAACTCGTTTTTTGGATTTGATGAGAGTCATAGGTTGCAGATCGGCGGTGCGATTGGTTTGCATCATCCTCAGTTGTGCATTGATTTTATAGGGGGCGGTGCTATTTCGTCTGTAGAAGTCAAAATCCCCGCCCCTTCGGCTCCGCTCAGGGCAGGCTCTTGCCGCTTTAGAGCACGGATTATCTCTGCTTTCGGAATGCGGCGAGGATGGGGCACCCGCTTCATCTCGCTGAGCGGGAGTGGCGGACGAGGGCGTCCGCCCTACACGAACCTTATTTCGTTAGCAAATGCCAGGCTTCCTGGTAGGGGCCGTATTTGGATTTGGTGAGGTGCGGGGAGAGGACGATGACGGGTTGGTTGTTGGTGGCGCGGATGGGGAGGATATACCAGGTGTCGACGGGGATTACCAGGGCGGCGAAGAAGTCGAGTTGGTCGGGGGTGTAGACGACGTGGCTGGAGCAGATGGTGCAGGCGTAGGAGTTGCCCCGCTGGTAAATGGTGCATTTGACCTGGACGCGGAGGAAGTGGCCGTGGTGGTCGGTGGCGATGTCGTAGGGGGCGGTTTCTCCCCAGGGCTTGGTGACGCGGAATCCGCGCTCGGTGGCGCGCTGCATGAAACGGAGTTCGGCCCACTCTCCGCGGAGTTTGTGGTTCTGGATGTTCTGGCCTGAAGTGCGGTTTGGCATTGGTTCTTCCTTCATTGATTCCGGTTGTGATGAGGTGGAAAGGCGGCGCCTGAAGGCGCTGGTCTCTGCGGTGGCGTTGCGGCGCGGCTGAAGCCGCGCCCTTTCAAAACTGGGCTGGGCACAAAAAAACGCGACCCGGAGTGGGTCGCGTTCTGTTATTTTCGACTCTAGAACTATTATATCATAAAGTAATGGTTAAAGTGACATAGTTTGCAGAAATATATTTGGTGCAGGATCATGGGATTAGGGGAAATTGGGGGTGGGAGGGGTATTGACAAGAAAAATCGGGATAGCGGGCAGGGTAATTCGAGCTGCGCTCGAAATGGACAGCCCCCTCGGCTCCGCTCAGGGCAGGCTTGGGGAACTGCCCCCACATGGGGCTTGGGTCGTGCTGGAATTCACAGGCGCGGGGAGGGGTGTCTTCACGCCGCCGGCGAACAGCAGGTTCCTCGCGATGAGGCCGCTCGGAATGACAAATCCTAAAAGCTTCGGAAGTATGCACTTTACGCAACCGCATCAGGCACAGACTTCAAGCACGACTTCGGAAAAGATTTACGGGAATTCCAGGGTTACGAATTTTGCTGGTTGCGGGCTGGTGTTGGTTAGGGTGTGGGTTAGGTTGCCGGGGAGCCATTTGGAGTCGCCGGATTTCATGTGGGAGGCGGGATGAGCGGGGGTGAGGGGTTGGCCTTCGATGGTTTCTTCGAGGGCCAGGTCGGTGATGGCGACTACTAGAACTGGGCCGGCGTGATGGTGTTTGGGAACTACTCCGCCGGGCTGGAGTTCGAATTCGGTGGCGCGGATGGCGTCTTTGACGAAGAGGATTTGTTTTGTGCCGTGGTCGAGGACGGCGAGGCCGCGGTCTTCATCCCATTTCGCTGGAGATTGGCGGAGGGATTCGTCTTCGAGAATTTCGACTGTTACGTTGCGGAAGGGTTGCGGGCTTAGATCGCGCACTACGTGGGCGAAGGAGGCGGAGGCGAAGCGGGTGTCTCCGTCGGTGAACTTGACGGTGGCGGGTGGCTTGTCTTTTACTGCATTCGAAATTTCGGCCGCGCCCAGCGTGACCGCGATGTAGTCGTGGCGGTGCCAGTGCATTTGAGTTTCGGTGTTGGGGTCGACCTCGACGTTGAAGACGCGCACGGATTTGTTTTCGAGAGTGAGGTGATGGTGAGGCTCGGCGGTGATTTCGACTTCGGGAGCGGATTGGGCGGAGACTAGGGTTGCGGCTAGGAGAAACAGTGCTAGGCGTTTCATGCCGGGGATTGTAGCACTGGGGCGGGGGGTCTTAGCCTGATCTGGAATGTGCGAACTGCAAACGCAGGACCACAGGGCTGCTTCGAATCCACAGCGAGCGCGGCTGTCTCCACGATGCCAGCGAACAGCAGGTTCCTCGCGATGAGGCCGCTCGGAATGACAACCTTTCTTAGGAAGGTCCTTCGAGGCTTTAGATGCAGTGGCGCTGCGAGTACAGAGGTCCTTCGACCCGCAAAGGGCGCGGGTCTCTGGATGACAGGGGTTTAGTGGTGGCGCAGGCTAGTCGAGCTTCGCTCGACCGGACAGCCGAGGGCGGCTGTCCCCACAAAAAATCAAGATCAAAATCAAGGTCAAGGACAAGATCAAAACCAACTTCAAAGGCAGCGGACAAGAGTGTCCGCTCCACACGAGCCACAATCATTTCGGGTCGGGGAGGAGGCCGAAGACGCCTACGCCTTTGGTGGTGCCGACGTAGACTTTGCCGTTGATGATGACGGGAGTGATGAATTTGTTGCCGGCACCGAAGTGGTCGCGCTCGTTGGCGGCCTGGTCGCTGTTGTAGAGCATTTGCAGGGTGGTTGCGTTGTAGGCGTAGAGGATGGCGTGGCCGGTGTTCTCGACGGCCCAGAGAATTGCATTCTGCGATTGGTTGGAAGAGATGCTGGGAGTGGCTCCGGGATAGCGGAAGGTGTTGGTGGTTTGGGCTGCGGGTGTGGGCAGCAGCTTGGCATTCTTGAATTGGAAAGAAAGAATTGGTTCGTTGACCGGTCCATAATAAAGACGGCCGTTGAAGTAGGCGGGCATGGACCAGATGCCGTTGGGCAGGACTCCGTCGAGTTCCTGGTAAACGACGTTGCTGGTGGAGTTGTATTTTCCGAGGTTGTTGCGATTGATGAGGTAGAGATTGGTGTCTTTACCGGCGACGGCGGTGAGTTGCCAGGTTGCGCCGGAGGAATCCTTCATATCGGAGAGAAGGATGGCGGCGCCGGAACCGAGGTCGACGTCATCTTCACTGTCTGTGGGACCGTTATAGGTTTCGAAGTAGTCGGCGACGGCGAGGCCTTTGGTGGTCGAAAGCTTGAGGACGGCGTTGCCGTAGTCGCCGCTGGCGGGAAATCCGCTGGAGTTCAGAGTGGTGTCGAAGATGCCGTTGGCATCGGAGAAAAAGATGTTGCCGGTGTTGTCAGCGGCCGGGCCGGCGCCGGAACCCCAAATCGAGCCCTGATAGCCGTTGGGCGTGACGTCGAGGACGGTCTGAAGAGCGAGCGTGGTTTTGTTGTAGCCCATGATCCAGCCGGTGTAGGGGCGGATGTCGCAGTGCGAAGTCCAAGTCAGGTAAACCACGTTGCCCACGAGAAGCAGGCTGGCGCGCTCGGCGTATTGGCCGGGATCGAAGACCACGTTGCCGCCGGAGCGGCCGTCGCCTTTTCCGGGATACTTGGCGGCAATGTCGACGGGACCACCGTAGAGTTCGTTGCCGGTGGGAGCGTCGAGCGCGTGGAGGCGCTGATGGTAGTTGCCGGAAGAATCTTTGGTCATGGCAACGGCGTAGATAACTCCGTTTGAACCGGGCGGGCGACTGATGACGGGAGTGGAAGTGATCCCGATTTCCGGAGTGATCTGCAGGCAGCCGCGATCGTCGGAGGAAGTCTCGCCGGCCTTGACAGTGGTGATATGCCAGATCACGGCGCCGGTATCGGCGTCGAAGGCGTAGACGGAGTCGTGTTCAGTGGCGACGATGAGAAGGTTGTGAGTTGTGCCGCTCTGAATCGGAACAGAAGAAAGATAGAGTGGTTGGGCGTCGACCAGGCCGTCTACCGAAACCGTAAATAATTTTCCGAACGAAGTGGTGTTCACGTTGCTGAGAGCGAGAGTGGTCTCGGAGGCGTTGAGTCCGGTGCGCGCGTTGTTGTAGTGGTAGGTGAGAACGTCCTCGGAAAGCGCGGGCGATGGGCCGAACAAAAGAATACCGACGAGAGCGATGATAGTCACGACTCGCCGTGGGGGAGAAAGCTTAAGAAACGGCGTCACGAGATCTCCGGCCCTGCTTTGAACAGAGCTGTACTTGCACTTAATTTTTGATTTCAGAACAACCTAACGTTCGGGGTGGTAAGAAGAGGTGTGTGCGGCCAGCCTCTTCGTGTTCCAGCAAAACTGTGCCGGGATTATGGCAGAGTTCGCGGCACGGGACAAGCGGAGTCTGCTAGAGAGAGAAATAAGTTTTGCGATGGAAGAGACTATTTTCGTCGATCAAGATCGGGCCGCATGATCCAAAATCTTCGAGCTTCGCTCGATGGACAGCCGAGGGCGGCTGTCCCTACTTTACTTTTTCCTTACTATTCTTCGCGGGTAACGCGGATCCATTCTTCCATTTGGTCGAGGTAATGGGCCAGGGCGCGGCGGCCGGCGGCGGTGAGACGATAGTCGGTGCGCGGGACACGGCCTTCGAAATACTTTAGGCAGGAAATGTATTCGGCCTCCTCGAGTTTGCGGGCGTGAACGCTGAGGTTGCCGTCGGTGGTTTTGAGAATGCGTTTGAGATCGTTGAAGCTCAGGCTCGCGTTAGTGGCGAGAGCACTTACGATTCCGAGGCGCATGCGTTCGTGAATCAGACGATCGAGTTCAGGGAGCGCAATCGCGCGGGCAGGAGTGTGCGGGCGAGCCGGCGCTGCGGCTTTGGTCTGCTTGCGGCGCTGCGGCAACGCTCTAGCCACCGTGCCTCCGGGCGATGAGAAGTCCAAAGAGAATGTGAAGGCCGCCAAAGCCGGCAGCCAGCAGCCAGTTCGACCAAGCGGCGGGCGCGACCACGGCGACTACGCCGGTCGCCATGAAACAGACTCCCATGACGGGGACGATGGAGACCGAGTACGCGCCTCCCGTGATGATGCCTGCACCGTAGAGAAGAAGCCACGTGGGAGCGAGAGCAGAGCTGAAGCCGTGGCGCTGGAGCAAGAAAGTAAGAAATGCACCGGCGACGAGGGGTGGAAACAAACCGAGAGCGACTTTGCTGCCGGGTCCGGAAAAAAGTGGGAGGCCGCGGCGGTTGGCCTTCCAGCGCATGGACAAAATGGCGATGAGGGCTGCGACCGGGGCTTCGCCGAGCCAGACTTTGAGCCACGCGGCGGAGGTTGGTTGCCGCGAAGCCAGCCATGCCGCAGCGAGGGCGGTGAGGCCGAGCAAGACCTGTCCCCAGCCTGGGACGGCGGTGAAGGAGGCGGAGCGCTCCATGGTGTCACGGATGAAGCGGAGGTCATCGGCTGGACTGGGGCTCGGATCGCGGAGCGCGGGCATCGGCCAGGCACGGGCGGGTCGGCGGATGCGCCGAACACGGTGCTGGCGAGGACGGGCCATTGGGAAATACGGTAGCTTCTGCGGATTTATTTGTCAAGTACTTTGTGGCGTAAAGTCGCATGCTAATTCCCAGATCAAGCTAGGAGACTGCGGAAAATCCCGTAGCCCGCAAAGGCTACCTCAGGCGCTGAAGCGCGGACTCATTTTGAATGACTTAATGGCACGAGTGGAACTCGTGCCCTTCCCGGACCTCACTGGTACGGACTTTTTCCGCGACCTCTGGAACTCTAACCCTCCCAAGCCTGACTAATACCTCCTAGAGATTCGGGCGCGCGAGCCGAAGAAACTCTTAATCTGACCAGTGACCTGGCATCGAGACGCGGTAAGATTCTCGAGATGGAACTGGGGAAATTACTCGTGATCCTGGGGCTCTCGCTGACTGTGGCGGGAGCGGCGCTGATGCTGCTGGGAAAGATGCACTTCCCTCTGGGCAGACTGCCGGGTGACTTTACCTATCGCGGAAAAAATACGACGGTTTATTTTCCGCTGGCTACGTCACTGGTGGTCAGTGTTGTGCTTTCGATTTTGTTGTATGTGGTGAGCCGGTGGCGGAGATGAGTCGTGATGCGGAGTTGCAAGAACTGGCTTGGAAAGTGATCGGTGATTGCGGTGCACTGTGCAACAGATGCTGGACACGAAGGTGCTGTGGAAGGCGGTGGCAGGAGGACAGTGTTTAAGGCGAAGTAGCGATAAGGTAGCTGTGCCCATCCAACAAGGTCACGATGTCCTACTGTGACTTGTGAGAATTTCTACGCGAATCTAGGATTTCCCCATTCACGAATATTTAATTGTTCTTCCGCGGGTGATTCTGCAACTAAGTACCCAACTTTGTTTCTAAGCGCGCCCTTTCGCTGAGAGGCAGTACAGCCCATCGAGGAGGTTTCGTCGTGAAAATCCCACAGGTCATTTTTCGGCTACAGGCGTTCAGGATCGGGCAACATGCAACCAGGTTATTCGCGGCTTCCCTTCTTGCGGCTGGTTTTCTGGCAGCGAGTTCGATGTGCGCGAGCGCGCAGCAACAGGTTCTCACATACCACAATAACAACGGACGGACCGGGCTGAATTCGGCGGAGACGACGCTCACGCTGAGTAACGTAAATTCCGGCACTGTTCGGAAGACTATTCACGTTATCCGTGGACGGCCTGGTGGACGCAGAGCCTCTCTATCTCTCAGCGGTGACGGTGCAAGGCGGCACGCACAACGTGCTGATTGTTGCCACGGAACACGACTCGGTGTATGCGTTCGATGCGGATAGTGGAACGCAACTGTGGAAGATCAGCACGCTCAAGTCTGGCGAGACGACGTCGGACGATCGCGGGTGCGGGCAGGTTACGCCGGAGATCGGAATTACATCGACACCGGCGATCAGCCGGCCGGCGGGATCGAATGGCGTGATTTATGTGGTCGCGATGTCGAAGGACTCGTCGGGGAATTATTATCAACGGCTGCATGCACTGGATGCGACGACGGGGAACGAGCTCAACGGCGGGCCGGTCGATATCATGGCAAAATATCCGGGCACGGGGGATAACAGCTCGGGCGGATTTGTGATCTTCGATCCGGCGCAATATAAGGAGCGCTCGGGGTTGTTGCTCGTGGGGAACCAGCTTTATTTGACGTGGGCGTCGCACTGCGACATCCGCCCGTATACGGGTTGGATCATGGGATACAACGCAACTACGCTGGCGCAGAAGTCGGTGATCAACGTGACCCCGAATGGCAATGAGGGCGCGATTTGGGGGTCTGGTGCGGGGCTGACGGCGGATAGTTCGGGCAACATCTTTTTTCTGGATGCCAACGGAATTTTCGACACGAGCTTGAACTCCGGCGGATTTCCGAGCAGCGGCGACTATGGCAACGCGTTCATCCGGCTGACGACGAAGAGCGGGTTGGCCGTGGCCGACTATTTCGAGATGGATAATGGGCCGCAAGAGAGTGAAGGCGATGTCGATCTAGGCTCGGGCGGAGCGATTTTGCTTCCGCCGATGAAAGACTCTTCCGGGACGACGTGGCAACTCGCGGCAGGCGCAGGCAAAGATACGAATCTGTATGTGGTGAACCGTAACTCGATGGGGAAATTCAACGCGAACACCAACAATAACTATCAGGAGCTTTCGGGAGTATTGCCGGGCGGCATCTGGTCGATGCCCGCGTATTTTCGTAACCGGCTGTATTACGGGCCGGTGGGCCAGCCGATTCTCTCCTTCGAGTTCAAGAACGCAAAGCTGTTGACGACGCCAGTGGCGCAGACCGCGAACGCCTTTGGATATCCTGGGGCGACTCCTAGCATTTCTGCGAATGGAGGCACGAACGGGATCGTTTGGGCCAGCGAGAATACAAACCCTGCTGTGCTTCACGCTTACAATGCGGAAACTTTGGTGGAGTTGTACAACACCAATCAAGCTTCCGGTGGCCGAGACAATTTCGGCGCGGGGAATAAGTACATCACTCCGATGATTGTGAATGGGAAGGTGTATGTGGGGACGACGAACGGAGTGGGAGTGTTTGGATTGTTGGGCGGGAAGTGAGTCTTGGTTGTATTTAAAGACTGAGGCTTCAGGGATTCCCACCCTTCGAACCGCGAAGGGTGGGGCAGCCTCTTCCGAGGTAATGCGCGGAAAAGCAAAGCTGGGCCAGCCCCCGGGGAACAAGTACATCACCCCGATGATTGTGAACGGGAAAGTGTATGTGGGGACGACGAACGGGGTTGGAGTGTTTGGGTTGTTGGGAGGGGAGTAGGTTCTCGTTGTCTTCAGAGATTGAGTCTTCCGGGATTCCCACTTCTCGCAAAGGAAGCGAGAAGTGGGGCACCCCGCCGCCGTCCGGCCCTGAGAGACGCCGAGTCTAACTACGTATTAGCTGCTCCGTTTCGCGCTGCTGGCGCGCTTCGATGACGGCGAAGAAACGTACGTTCACCTGGGCGCGGTCCGATTCCAGACGCGCAACTGTCTCGGCAAAGGGTTCCTGCAGCACGTCCGATTTTTTCTTGAGCCGTTGTAGTCCCTGGACGGCATTGTCGGTTCCTTGATTCACCATCAACAGCGCTTCAAACAAATGTGCTTTTTGCATTTTTGATCTCCTTCTGAGTTTTTGAGTGATGGCCATCAGAGGAGGCTGAAGTTCCAGAATGGAACTCGCATGGACAAAACTGGGGTGCGCGGATTGAAGAAGGAAAGCGAAACCGCTACCTTTTGTAAGAGCCATGTTGCCTCGATCTCAGGCGACTTTGGTTAGGGGCGCATCGGTGTTGGTGCACCGGTGCGTCCCGCTTGCGGTTGATCACTGCACGCTGGTTTCCTGATGAGTCGGTTGTTGAATTAGATCAGGCAGAGAAAAATCACGAAGGGCGCGGATTTCCCCGCTGAATTCCTCAGACACGCGAACATCCCACTCAAGCCGAAACCAGGCTTGAATGGGCCACCCGTCCGGAAAAACCCCGTCCAAGCTAGGCTTGGACGGCACCCTCGAGAGTTGTTTACGGGGACGGAACTCAGCCCGGGCCAGCCCCCACCGGCCAACGGTCTGATTTGCCTACTTAGAGCTGGATAGGTCGAATACAATCTAGTGCCGTGGCGCGCAAGCATAAGTACAAGGTCTTCGTCTCCTACAGCCGACACGATGAGCCACTTGTCAGGCCGCTCGCCGGTCTTCTAGGTGTTGCAGCGGAGGATGCGGTCTTTCTTGATGTAACGTCGCTGAAACCCGGCGACCCCTGGGATGAAAAGATTATCAGCGCTGTGAAAGAAGCACCCGTCTTTGTGCTGTGCTGGTGCTGCGAGAGTAATAAGTCTTCATTCGTCGCTAAAGAAATCGCTACGGCTCTTTCTAAAGGAAGAAAGAGGCTGGTGCCGGTCCTCTTTTGCGCTACTCCACTGCCGCCAGAACTGGCTGCTTGGCACTGGATAGATCTTCGTGGCCGTGTCGTGCATGAGTGCCCGATACCTCATGAGGAAGACGCTGACAAGCGCGTTAAAAAAAGGCAGCGCAAGGAACAACGGGACTTCAAGCGGGGGCGGGACGACTACCAGAAAGACGAAAGACGCAAAACACGAACGTTTTGGGGCACCAGCAAAGAGGAACATTACAACAGTAAGGGCCAATCCACTGGCACTATATTTTCGTCAAAGGGTAAGCCTCCGAAACCGAAGTGGGGTCGCGTCGGCAATCTATCACTTCTGACTGAGTCTTTAAGAACAGCGGCATATCTAGCGGGAGTATTCGTGCTCATGCGGCTGGCATATAGTTACGTTAGGCGAGATTCAGGAAGCGCACTGATTCAGATGTTAGTGGCGCTGGTAGCATTAATTGCTACTTTGGCCTCCCTCCGCGGCTCTCTCTATATGAAGAAGAGGATGAAAGCGGCAGACCCCGCAGACGTTATCGCTAATCGAGCACGATCCTACTTCGAAGGCCTCGCCAAGAAGAAGTAGTATCGCTCTGCGTTTCCTTTCCTTCCTGTTTCACCGCTTTAAAGTTCGGAGTTTTCCATGACAACAGGGGGCTTTTAATCCTCAAGGGTGTCTCGCTCTTGCCGCGTCTTTTGCGACAGAGCCTGCCCTGAGCTTGCCGAAGGGGCGGGGATTTTGATCTCCTTGAGTTGAGGATGCAAGTCAAGTTCCGCCCTATCCCTGCAAAGAACGCAGGGACATGGGGCATCCTCCGTATTCTTAAGACATTATTTCTTAAGACATGGTTCGTTTCGTCGCTGCTAGACTTCTCCTATCGATGTCGCTAACCGATCAGCTTGGGTTCCGGTTCACGCCGCCGGAGAGGCGGGTTTGGACTGTGCGCGGGCTTGTCGCTGCGGTGCGGGTGCATGTGGAGCGGGAGTATTCCGATACGTGGGTGGAGGGGGAGATTTCGAATTTTCGGGCGCAGAATTCGGGGCACCTTTATTTCACGCTGAAGGATGGGAATGCGCAGATTCGGGTGGTGGTGTTCAGTTCGAAGGCGCGGCTGCTGCGGTTTCGTCCTGCCGATGGAATGCAAGTCATCGTACGGGGTCGAGTCACAATTTATGAAGATCGCGGGGAGTTGCAGATTGCGGCGGAGTACATTGAGCCGAAGGGCGCGGGAGGGTTGCAGGTTGCGTTCGAGCAACTGAAGGCGAAGCTGGAGGCGGAGGGATTATTTGCGGCGGAGCGGAAGAAAGCGATTCCGACTTTGCCCGCGAAGATTGGGATTGTGACGTCGCCGCAGGCGGCGGCGCTGCGGGACATCCTGAACATTCTGCAGAGGCGGCATCATACGGCGAGTGCGGTGATTTATCCGGCGCAGGTGCAGGGGGATTCGGCGGCAGGAGAAGTGGCAAGCGGGGTGCGATATTTCAACGCTTGTCGAAGTGACGCGAGCCGCAGCGTGGAAGTGATTATCGTGACGCGGGGTGGAGGGTCGGCGGAGGACCTGGCGGCGTTCAATGATGAAGGGCTGGCGCGGACGGTAGCGGCGTCGGAGATTCCGGTGATTTCCGCGGTGGGGCACGAGACCGATTTTACGATTGTGGATTTCGTGGCCGACCTGCGCGCGCCAACGCCTTCGGCGGCGGCGGAGTTGGTGATCCGGTCGCGGCGGGAAGTGGAGGATCAGGCGGAGGCGGTGCGAGAGCGGCTGGTGCGGGCGATGGAGCGCAAGCTGCTGGAGGCGCGCCATGCGCTGGTAGAACACGCGCAGCATGGGGCGTTTGCGCGAATGATGGATGCGATCCGGCAGCGGCAGCAAAAGCTGGATGATTTGACTTACCGGCTAGAGCGAAGTGAGCGGCAAAAGCTGGAGCAGATGCGGCGAAAGTGGGAGACGGTTGCGGCGGCGGTGCGGCATTACGATGCGCGGCGGATGCTGGCCGGAGTGCGAGTCGAGTTGGAGGCGGGGACGGCGGCCTTGGCGGCGGCGATCAGAAATCAGTTGCTGCTGAATAAGGTTCGGTTGGAGCGCATGGGGCGGGCGCTGGAGACGCTTTCTCCGTTGGCGATTCTGGAGCGTGGATACGCGCTGGTGTTCGATAGCTCCGGAACATTAGTTAAGGATGCGGAGCAGGTGAAAGCGGGAGAGGAAATTTCGGCGCGCGTGGCGCGTGGGGAGATTCGGGCTACGGTGAAAAGGGCCGGCAAACAGTAGTGGCGCTACGGTTAATCGTGTAAGGTCATCGGGTAATTTATGCATTAATGGCAATTCCAGGTTGAAAGTGTGACCGGCACCAATCTATTGCTTCGCAAGGATTTAACCGGCACATCTTAATTTGGTAATTATCGTGCTTTGATAAGGCCAGATCGGAGGCAGAATGTATTCCGCTCATGCCTTTGAACTTCCGAATTGCCCTGTCTGCGCCGAATCTGTTCCGCTTGAATATGCGGTTACCGATGAATTCGGTCAGGCGATCCATACGAAGTGCTATTTGTGGAGCGTTTGCGGGACCGAGCCGATGACCCTGCGGCGCAAGCCTTCCCGGTCCGCGAGAGTGATCGTGTCAGAAGAGTAGTTGTTGACTCTGTGCGACCTTGATTGGAGTCGAGCATTCCGCATCGTCATTCGCTGCGTGATTCACGCGAGTGCTCACGGGGAATGACCGCATCAGCCGTGCGTCGAACGGCTTCAGCATGTCAGTGACGGCATCCACTTTTGTCATCCCCGGATCAAGCCACACATCGTAGTTGTGGGGTTCGAGGATCACGGGCATTCTGTCATGAACGGTTGAGGTTACAGCGTTTGGAGTTGTTGTCAGGATCGAACAAGTCTCTATTGTCTTGCGACTAGCGTCCTTCCACGTTTCCCAGATCCCCGCGAACGCGAATAGCTCACCGTCATTCACTTCGAAGCAATAGGGCTGTTTTTCTTTCCCATTTCTCTTCCATTCGTAAAACCCGTCTGCGGGAATCAAGCATCGGCGAAGCTTAAGCGCATCGCGGAATGCGGGCTTTGTGGCTGCTGTCTCCGATCTTGCATTGATCATTGCAGCCGCGCCCGAAGAGTCTTTTGCCCACCATGGAATCAAGCCCCAACGGACCAGCGACAATTCACGGCGGGGCTCCTTCGGATTCTGGCGAATGATCGGAACGGGCTGAGTAGGAGCGATGTTGTATCGAGGAACCCAGTCGTCTTCTCCCGCACTGTCGAAATACTCTTCGACAAGTTGCTTTCTACGCGACAATCGATAGCGCCCGCACATGCGGAGATTATGTCAGAGTTCGTCATTTGGATCGATGGGGCGTTTCACCCCGACGGGCAAGGTGCTCCGGCTGCCTGCCATTGTTTTACTTTGGCGGTTTACATGGTGGAGGACGCTGGCCTCTCACCGCATCCTTAAGTGGGATTCTGCGTTCTCATGGCAGCCAGGGATTTCGCGATCAGGGTCTCCAACACTTGTTGATCTACATCAGCGAGCTTTTTGATGTAGAGGCATCCTTTGCCGGTCGAGTGCTTGCCCAGCTTTGGCAGGAGATCCTTGGAGTCGCTTGAGCAGATCATGTTGTACAGAACAGTCGCGGCCTTGCGCGGGGAGAAACCGATGAGCGGCATGTCGCCCTCACGACCGCTGTCGTACCTGTAGTGGTAGCTGCCGAAGCCGATGATGGACGGTCCCCACATTTTGGGTTTTTCGCCTGCCGCGTGTTGCATCAACTTGACTAGCGTCTTGGCGTCTGCGCGCCTGGTCGAGTCCGTGATGGCATCGATGAATGCCGCCACTCTTAATTTGGTGGGTTTGGTTTTGTTGGCCGCCATTGCTATGCCTTTCGTTTTTCCAAAGGCTAACCTAAGGTTTGGATGATGGGCAAATTGGAAGTTAGTTGCCGGAATCAGTGGAGTGCATTTGTCACCAGGCGCTAGAGACGCTTTTGCGGTCTGCGATCTTGTCTCGGATATAATCGCGCTTGGGGCGCTCAATCCTTCCACTTGTTAATTTTCACGCGTGTATACCGACACGCAGAGGAACACGCAATCGCTCAAAACTTTCATAAGGCCTTCCGACTGGTAGAGAAGTGTTTACTGTTGGGACTAATGGCCGCGGTCTCGCTTGAAGCACAACAGAGTTCTCCGCCTGCGCCAGCGTGGACTGGTGTCGTACGCACGGCTGCCGGTGAACCGGTGGCCGGAGCGAAGGTAACGGTATACACGGCGGCCGCTAAAGAGAAACTATCAGCGGTTACAAGCAGCGATGGAAGGTTCGCGATTGCTGACATTCGACTCGGGCCACATACGGTCGGCGTGCAACTGCCGGGGCGAAGTCCGACAGCGCCTGCGGCAGTGGATATTCTTGGCACGGCGGTTGTGCTGACGGTATCCGATCAAAACGTGCTTTCGATTGCGGCCAACCCTCAAACTCCTGCGGCAGGAGCTTCGAACGGGAGCCCAAGCACAACTTCGAACGCGGCTGGCGGAACAGGCGAGGAGAAACTCTCGAGCCAAAAAGTAAATGAGCTGCCGTTGAATGGACGCGACTTCAGCGCGTTGTTGTTGCTAGCGGCGGGCACGATGACCGACGTGAACGGGCAGACGAATTTCACCCAGCAGTTTGCCATCAACGGACAGCGCGGGGTAGAGGCAGTGTTCGCGATGGATGGTGCGGATGTCAGCGATCCAGAGATGGGCGGGAGCACCTTCACGAATTTCGACGTGGACGCGATCCAGGAATTGCAATCGAGCTCAGGCTGGATGCCGGCGGACATCGGGCGAGGCGCAGCGGGCTTTACTAATATCGTGACACGATCTGGGAAGAATGGCTTTCACGGATCTTTCTTCGAGTTCTTAAGAAACTCTGCCCTCGATGCCCGGAATTATTTCGATCACCCATCGATTGCGGAGCCGGGCAGGATTCCTCCATTCCGTAGAAATGAGTTTGGATTTACGAATGGTGGACCGATCGTGTTGCCGCATGTGTATGACGGTCGAGACCGCACGTTTTATTTTGTGCAGTATCAGGGATTCAGGCAGGTGCTGGGAACGACCCAGGTCTTGGCTGTTCCAACAGCAGCCGAGCGAGCGGGCCAGGACACGGTGAAATATCCGGATGGCAGCACGGACACTCTGCAGGTGCCTGTGAATCCGGCGATTGCTGCCGTGCTTGACCGCTACCCACTGCCCAACAACCCAACCGGCGCGTATGGCGCGCGAACCTATGCTGCGCCCTCAAACGTGAACACGGATACGGATCAGTTTTCCATCCGTATCGATCAGAAAGTCGGCGCAAAAGGACAATTGTTTGGTCGATTCAATTACGACAATCTGACGGGGCCGACAACAAATCCGGATCAGACACTGCTCGACCCGAGCTTTGGCGTGCAGTACGTGGATCGACAGCGAAACGGGGTCATCACTTACACGCGCACCCCGTCACCACGCTTTCTCTGGTCGGCATCGGTGAGTTTTACGCGGACGACGCCTTCATTTGTGACGCCGAACCACACCGACCCGGCCCTCAAGTTCAATGATGGTTTGTTTGAGGCGTACGACGGTGCGGCGGGCTCGGTGATGTCAGCGTTCGGGAATCTGTTTCAGGGACAGTTGAATTTTTCCTGGACGACGCCGCGACACACGGTGAAGTGGGGTGCGGAAGCACGCCTCAATCGCGACACGACATATTTCGGGATCAGCCCGAACGGCGAATACGATTTTGGCGGCGGAACAGTTTATTCACCGGTTTTCATTCCTTCCGCGAGTGGACAGCACGATGTTCAGCCTGGCCAGCCTCTGCCAGACACTTTGAGCAGTCTGTTGCTGGGGTATCCGTACGCATACACGATCGCGGTGGCGCCGCCCTTCGCGTCGGATGGCGCGCACATTGGGCCGGCGGCAATCAACCGGAATGATGTGAACGCCTACGTCGAGGACACATGGAAAATCAATCCGCATTGGACGATCGATTATGGGCTGCGATATGAGGTCTACACGCCGATTTCGGAGCGGGCGCGGCGGACGTCGAGTTTTCTGAACTCGTTCCCAGCCGCTGGGGTTGGACAGGAATATTTGATCAATCCGCAGCCTAGTTATCAAACCGATTGGAACGGCTGGGGGCCGCGTGTGCAAGTGGACTGGAATGCGCCGCAGGCAGTGCATGTGCACATGGGCGGATCGATCACGGTGATTCCGCCGAATATATGGCAGGACAATCTTCTGACGGGGTCAACACCCTACGTTGTTTATCCTCGTGTCAATGCGGCGCAAAACGGGGAGATTTCCTACGGATTCCAAATCACGCCGGACGAATTGCCACAGGTTTATAACACCGCCGGCGTGAACGTGTTGGCCAGCGGCGATCCGAAAAAAGTGCCGGCGAACACGGTGATGGACGTAAATCGATACCAGCAGGATTTGGCAACGCTGGCTCCGAGTCATCAGCTCTCACTGCTGAGTCTGTCCGGAATTGACCGGCGCTTCAACAACGGCTACCTGCAAACCTGGACGCTGGGGCTGGAACGGGCTTTCGGCGGCCTCACAGCCGATGTCGCGTATGTTGGAACATCGGCGTTTCGACTTCCCAGAATGTCCTATCCAAATGCGTATCCCGGAGCGGATGCGGAATTTGCGCGGTTTACAAACTTCGACGGTAGCGGCGCGGTGACGGGAGGTTTTGGATTCGAGTCTGTGCTGACTGGGACGGCGCACTCGTCTTACAACGCATTGCAGACTTCGTTGTCGGGAAATATCGGGCATGGCGGTCCGTCATTGCAGGCGGGCTATACCTGGGGCAAATCGCTGGATGATGTCAGCGGCATCCTGGGAGGAACGGGATCCACCGGCGCAGTGACGCTGTTTAGTCCGCAGGATCCCTTCAATACACAGGCGGAAAGAGGGCCGTCGAGCTTTGACGTGACGCACGCCTTCACGTTGAGCGCGGCCCAGGGCTTGCATTTCGAACATTTGGGACTTCAGTCAGATCGAACCAACCTATTGACGAAGGGCTGGGAGTTGCTGAGCATCTCGACGATCACCAGTGGTTCGCCGTTTACGGTGTATTCGGGAATCCAGCAGACGGGTGCGGGAACGATTGGCGCGGACCGGCCGGAACAGGCCGGAACACCTGACCTTTCGAGCGCCGGCAATTCAACGCGACCGCGCGACGATTATTTTGGGTTGGGCACGAACAACGGAAGCTTCTTTTCGATTCCTATCGGGATCGCGGGCGGGACCGGACCAAACTCCGGGCGATTTGGAACACTTGGCCGTAATACGTTTCGCGGCCCGGCATATTATGACTTCGATTTTGCACTCATCAAGACAACTCCGATTGGCCACCGAGAAAGCGGTTTGGAGCGAGCGGACCTGCAATTCCGCGCGGAGTTATTTAATCTGTTCAACATCGTCAACATGGGGCTTCCTGCGAACATCATGGCGGGTACAGGGTTTGGCATGATCAGCAAGACCGCGGGAACCTCGCGGCAAATTCAGTTTTCTCTAAAGCTCATCTATTAAGGCGCCTCGGACTTCCGCTCTCGCGCCCCCGCAACACTTCCCTCCTCGTTGTGGGTCAGTTTGAAAAGCAGCGTGCACTTCTCCCCGTCGGCGTCATCCCGAGGCCCGGCGTTTTCTCCAGAGGGGCGAGGGATCTCACACGCAACCGACCGAGCGCGTAAGCCAAACTGACCCACCACTTTTTCTTTCTGGTTTCTTTTGCTTTGACGGTCCGATGTTTTCCTCGAGAAGCCATCTAGGTTGGGTCTCCTAAGGTTTTGAATTACCTAAGGTTTTGAATTACCTAAGGTTTTGAATTTCAGTGGTGGTGCAATTTGGCTTTGCGGGCCGGTCAAGCGGGAGATCCTTCGCTCCGCCTGAAAAACGGCTGCGCTCAGGATGACGCCGACGGGGGAAAATGCACGCTGCTTTTTTCAAGCTGCCCCACTACCCCCTTCCTCACCTATTTCCGTTGAATCTCAGGGCGTGCATTAGAATGTAGGGTTCTAGAGCCAGAAATTTAGCTGCGGATGGAGAGCTGGTGACGCAACTTACGGCGCCATGGTTGAGAGTGTCGTTTACGGTGCTCGACATTCTGCTGGTGGCGTTGATCATTTATGAAGTGCTGGTGATGATCCGGGGGACGCGGGCAGCGCCGATGCTTGCGGGACTTGGTGCAGTTGCGGTTACGTTTTACCTGGCGCGCATCGGGGAGCTGGTCACGCTGAACTGGCTGGTAGGGCATCTGCTGCCGTATGTGGTGTTCGCGTTGATCGTGGTGTTCCAGGCGGAGATCCGGCATGTGCTATCGGATGTGGGGCGGCGGGTGAGCTTTTTGCGCGGGTCGGCGGTGGAAGGCGATTCCTACGACGACATTGTGCTGGCAGCTAATTTATTTTCGCAACACCAGACCGGCGCGCTGATCGTGATTGAGCGCGAGATTGGGTTGCGGACCTACATTGAGAGCGGCGTGGCAATGGACGCGAAGCTCTCGTACGATCTGCTGGCGACGATCTTCCGGCCGAGCGCGCCGTTGCACGATGGCGCGGTGATTATCCAGAAAGACCGGCTGGCGGCGGCGGCTTGTTTTCTGCCGCTGTCGATGAATCCTGTGCTCTCAACACAGATGGGGACGCGGCATCGGGCCGGGATTGGAATCACCGAAGAGACCGACGCGATTGCGGTGATTGTGTCGGAAGAATCGGGCGCAATCAGCATGGCGGTTGGGGGAAAGATCGAACGGGATTTGACGGTGGAGCAGCTTCGCGAACGGTTGAGCGGCGAGCTGCGGCGGTATATGTCTCCCGTGGCTTTGCCGACGGTGGTGGCGCCGAGCGACGAATCGGACGCGGGGCTGCAATCGCCGCTGCGGGCAGGCATGGGAACGCAGGTACGCCTGGCTGACGAGGACTCAGATTCGGATGCGGAGCGGCCGCTATGATGAGTTTCCTGCGGCGCTGGGTGCTGCATAACTTCTGGCTGAAGATTTTGTCGCTGCTGATTGCGACTGGGCTGTGGCTGGCGATCGCTCCGGATGAAGAGACGGCGGAAGTGGCGGTGCGCGTGCCGATCGAGTTTCAGCATGTGCCGCAGCATCTGGAAATCAGCTCGGTCACAATTCCCGAGGCGCAGATTCGGGTGCGCGGGCCGGAGCGGCTGATCCGGCAACTGCGGTCGACCGACCTTCATGCAGAACTTGAATTGGGCGACGCCAAACCCGGCGAGCGCACGTTCGATCTGACCGCGGAGCAGATCCGGCATCAGCGCGGTCTGCACATCGTGCAGGTTGTGCCGGGGCAAGTGCATCTCAGTTTCGATACGCGGCTGACGCGGGAGGTCAAGATTCATCCCAAGGTAACAGGGAGTGTTCCGGCGGGAGAGCAGATCGCGAGAGTGCTGGTGGACCCGGAGAGCATTACGATCACGGGACCGGCGCATCATGTGGAAGCGGTAGATGTGGCCACAACCGATCCGGTGGATGCTTCTGCTGTCGTCACTCAATCAACCTTTGTGACCAACGTATATATTCCGGATGCGCTGGTGCAGGTGGTACAGCCGACGCCCGTGCGAGTGACGGTGATTATGGAAAAGAGTGCGCCGGCGGGGAATGGGCATTGAGGACGCAAGATCGTTCAAGACATAAGCAACAGCAGGTTCCTCCACTTCGGTCGGAATGACAACTCTTATTCGATGACAAAATCCATAGCTCGAACAGTCTATGAATAGTCAGGAAAGACAATTATTTGGCACGGACGGAATCCGCGGCGTGGCAGGAGACTTTCCGCTGACGAAGGAAAGCACGTATCTTATTGGGCGGGCGCTGGGACACGACTTGATTCGCAACGCGTCAAAACCGCGGGCGGTGATGGGCCAGGACACGCGGGAATCGAGCGGCTGGATTGCGGACCGGGTGGCGGCGGGGCTGGCGGCGGTGGGAGTGGAAGTGCACAGCGCGGGCGTGATTACGACGCCGGGAGTTGCGTACCTGGCGCGGTCGCGCGGGTTTGCGGCGGGGGTCGTGATTTCGGCTTCGCATAATCCGTGGACAGATAATGGGATCAAAGTTTTTTCCGGAGACGGATTCAAGCTGACGGATGCGCGTGAGCTGGCGATTGAGGGCGAAATTTTTGCACTGCTGGGCAGGCCGGGAGCGGCGGACGATACTGCGCTGAAGATTGCAGGGCCGTCTCTTCCGGGTGAAATGGAACTGAGGAAGGCGTATATCGAGTCGTTGGCTGAGAACGTGACATCCGACTTGAGCGGGCTGCGGGTGCTGGTGGATTGCGCAAATGGGGCGGCGACTGCGGAGGCTCCGGAATTGTTTCGCGAGTTGCGGGTGCTGGCAACATTTACGCATGTGACACCGGATGGAAAGAATATTAACGAAGGCTGCGGGGCGCTGCATCCGGAGACTTTGGGGAAGACGGTGGCGGAATCGGGCGGGAAGTTTGATCTGGGTGTGACGTTTGATGGCGATGCGGACCGGGCTTTGTTTTGCGATGGCGACGGGCGCGTGGTGAATGGAGATGGCGTGCTGCTGCTGACGGCGCGGGATTTGCAGTCACGCGAGAAATTGAGCGGATCGACCGTGGTTGCGACGACGATGTCGAATATGGGGGTGGAGATTGCGTTGAAGAAATCCGGCATTCGCATGTTGCGGGCGAATGTGGGCGATAAATATGTTTTGGAGGAGATGCTGAAGACGGGCGCGACCTTGGGCGGAGAGCAATCGGGACATATTATTTTTCGCGATGGCGATGCGACCACCGGCGATGGATTGCTGACCGCGTTGCGAGTGATGGATGTGATCGTTCGGTCGGGGAAGCCGCTGGCGGAGCTGGTGAGCGATTTGAAAGTGTTTCCGCAGAAAATTCAGAATGTGCGGGTGCGGGAGAAGATTCCGTTTGCGCAGGTGCCGGAGGTGCAGAAGGCGATCGACGCGGCCGAGCGCGAGCTGGATGGGAACGGGCGGGTCGTGGTGCGGTATTCAGGGACGGAGGCGCTGGCGCGGGTGATGGTCGAGGCGGAGTCAGAAGAGAAGATGAAGGCGATCACGGCGGGGATCGCGGGGGAGATTCAGAAGGCGCTGGGAGTATAGGTTCGAGGACGCTGTGCTGAAAACACACTAACGCCCATGGCATGAGGATAATCTGGTCTTGCTCGCCGGACTAGGTCTTCTATGCATAAAAGATCCCACCCGAGCCAAAAACAGGGCTCGAGTCGGCAGCCGTCATAAGGATGAGGATGCCCTTCCCGGCGCAGCTGGCCAGTTCTTCATCGGCATAGGCAACCCTGCGCAACCTGCTTCTGGGAGTAAGTGCAGCATCCAGGGGACGGTTGATTACTTTCGTCGAGACAACTAAATTGCTGAAAACTCTGTTTCGCTCTCGATTGGGCGTTGGTTAGAGTGCTTCCGCACCCGGTTGCCGTTATCGTTCCGGGAGTCAGAATTGTGGAAGCGGTACCATCGGCATTGAGGCAGGACTGGTTCTGGATGGTTACGCTGGTGGTACAAGCCTCCCCGGAAGGCACCGGTAGCGGTTGGGAAGGCGCTGTAGCGCCGCAAGACGGGTATAGCTGATCCCGCTTCTTTGACCATAGAATATATCCGTTGGAAAAATCGCTTCTGCGAAACCGCTTACCAATCCCGTATTCACCGGTATCGCGACCGTCATCAAAATCATATTCGTCACTGGTAGGATAACCACAGACACCGCGCTCGCGTCCGAGAGCGATCCATTTCTCGCCGATGCGACCATAGACGGCATGGGCTCCGAACTTTGGATGCCAGTAAATCATTCCAAATTGAAAGTTGTTAAACCTGCCGCCGTTAAAGGCGGCCGCCTCATCGGACGCCGGATAGCCAAGAGCGCCCGCCTCTCTTCCCAGCTCATGCCATTTGCCGCGAATCGCGCCGTACACGATATGCACTCCAAAGGTGGGATGCCAATAAATCGAACCTCCGTTCTCGAAGTCATTGAAGCGTCCGCCGTTCTTGGCCGGCTGTTCGTCGGTGACTGGATAGCCGTATCCAACCTCGCGGCCAAGCTGGTTCCACCTTTGGCCTATAAGGCCGTATACGGCATGCGCTCCAATACTGGGGCTCGGATTCCAATAGATGAAGCCGTTCTTGAATTCATTGAAGCGTCCCCCGCGCGCCGCGGCGCGTTCGTCCGTAGTGGGAGCGCCCAGCGGGCTGGTCAACCCTCCTAGCTGTCGCCATTTGTCCGCTATGGCTCCAGATACGTGCTGGGCTGCAGTGTCGTAGCTGAATGCAGTGCAAAAAAACAAAACAACCACGCCGGCGATTTTCATACTGCCTCCTTATTGTTTAGGCGGCCCTTACTCCCGTAGACGTGAAGCCTGAAAACTGCGCCGCACTCACGCCGGTTTGACTGTCTCCGTTTTCTGTATGGTGTTTCGAACGGCGGATTCGTTACACAAAGTCTTATTCGTTGCTCCAACTCCCGAGAGTGTGTGCGGTCTGAACTTCCGTTGGGCGGGGATTGCTGGGGAGATTCAGAAGGCGCTCGGAGTTTAGGGTGGTCAGGCGGGCGCTGAGGCGTACTAAGGTGCGCGGTCTGGTTTGGAGTGCGGCTTAGCAAGGACAGGTTGGGTGCGGAGCCAACGAATCATGTGCGGGTAGGGCGGGACGGAGCTTGCTGCGACGCGGGTGGAGTCGAGGGTGAGGCCCATCCATTGCAGCAGGGGAACGCCGGCGCTGCCATCGCGGTAAATCTGGATGAGGGACGCAGCGGAGCCTTTGTAGCCGGTGGAGTGGAAGACAATATCGGGCGGGAGTCCGAGGTGAGACGGCGGCGGCGTAGGACCAGGTCTGGGCGGCGATCTCGTCGCCCATGTCGGAGCCGGCATTCGATCCGGCGGAGGCGCGCTGGTCGGGCAGCATCGTGGCAAGATGGCCGGCTTCGTGGAGGAGATCGCCGGGATAGAGCAGGCGATCGGGGTCGACGATGAGGCCGCCTGGCGCCAGCGTGACGCCGGGCAGGAAGGTATCGGCGTCGAGGGGCGCGAGGCGAACGGTCAGGCCGATCTGCCGGAGCCAGTCGAGGATAAGGGTTGCGGCGGGATGAAGCATCGGGTTGAGTTTAGCGCCGATTAGGGCTGCGGTTCATTCAGGATCACGCTCACTCGAAGATCGATCATTCGAATAGCGGTGCTAGCCTCGCGAGCACCTCGTCCATGATCGCGTCCGGGATGTTCTCTAGTTTCCTGCCGCTGCGCGCGGCGAGATCGAGGGCGCGGGGCTGGTCGCAGCGTATGATCCCTGTTGTTTTGGTTCCGGCTCCCGCCAAAGGCACGGCGAAACCTGCTATACGTGCGAAGTTGCCACCGCTTGTGATGGGCAGAACTACGGGGACTTTGGTGATTCGGTTGAAGGGCTCGGGTGAGACGATAAGCACCGGGCGGCGACCTTTCTGCTCGTGGCCTGAGGCGGGATCGAGACTGACGAACCAGATTTCGCCGCGCTTTATGCCTAGTCCCATCAGATTAGCTCGCGGCCGACGGGCTTGCTATTGAGCCATTCTTTGTCTTCTTTCGAGCGTCGTTTCGAACGCTGTTTCGAGCGACGCGCCGTAGGATTGCATTGGGCGAGCAGTTCGTTCAGCATATAGCGTGGACGCTTCCGCGGCTGCACGACTAGGCGACCACTTTCCACCACGATGCCGACCCTGGCGCCGGGCTCCAATTGCAGGATGTTGAGCAGGGCGGGCGGGACGGCTAGCATGACTGAGCCTCCTACCTTGCGCAGGTTGGTGGTGTGCATGATTTTCTCCTAGTTATATTTTAGTATAACATAGAGGGCGAATCCCAGTTAGAGGGAGCTTAGACTACCTCGCTTCGCTCGGGGGACAGCCGAGGGCGGCTGTCCCTACATGAGCGGTGGTGGTGTCGGCAGTTGTCGGACAGGAGTGTCCGACCCACACGGGGCTTGCTTAATCCAAATCTCTCCAGTTTGGGCCTGTTCCCATCTCCACTAACAGCGGGACTACTAGGGCGTGGACTTTCTCCATTTGCTCGCGGACTAGGGATTGCATCGTGTCCACTTCTTTTTCTGGAACCTCGAAGACCAATTCGTCGTGGACTTGCAGCGTCATTCTTGATTTCAATTCCGTTCTTGCAACGCAGCGTCGATGCGGATCATGGCTACTTTGATCAAGTCGGCGGCGGTGCCTTGCAGCGGAGTATTGACCGCGGTGCGTTCGGCGAAGCCGCGCTGGTTTGCGTTTTTGCTATTGATGTCGGGGATGGGGCGGATGCGGCCGTGGAGGGTTTTTACTTTCAGGTCGCGGCGGGATTCTTCCAAGGTTTTGTCGATGAAGGCGCGGACACCCTTGTATTGCTCGAAATAGTTGGCGATGAATTGTTTGGCTTCGGCGGGCTCGATGCCGAGATTTTGCGAGAGGCCGAAGGGCGAGAGGCCGTAGACGATGCCGAAGTTGACGACTTTGGCCTGGCGGCGGTGGTCGGGCGTGACCATGAGCGGCGGGACTCCGAAGACTTGCGAGGCGGTGAGGGTGTGGATGTCGTCGCCGCGGCGGTAGGCTTCGACGAGGAGCGGATCGCGCGAGAAGTGGGCGAGCAGGCGGAGTTCGATCTGCGAATAATCGGCGGTGAGCAGGACGTGGCCGGGTTCGGCGATGAAGGCGGCGCGAATGCCGCGTCCGAGTTCGGTGCGGATGGGAATGTTCTGCAGATTCGGATTGGCGGAGGAAAGCCGACCGGTAGCGGTTCCGGTTTGACCGAAGGTGGTGTGCAGGCGGCCGGTAGAAGAGTTGATGAGCGCGGGGAGAGTGTCGACGTAGGTGGACTTCAGCTTGGTGAGCTGGCGGTAATCGAGGACCATTCGGGCGATGGGATAGTCCTCGGCCAGGGTTTCGAGAACATCGACGGCGGTCGATATGGTGCGGCCCTTGCCGTATTTGACCGGCTTGGGCAGATTCATCCGGTTGAAGAGAACGTCGCCAAGCTGTTTGGGAGAGCCGATGTTGAATTCGCATCCGGCGATATCGCAAATCTCTTTGGCTTTGATTGCGATCTCGCGCTCGAGTTCGGACGACATTTTCGCAAGCGCGGTGGTGTCGATTTTTACCCCGGCCTGCTCCATGCGGGCGAGGACGGGGACGAGCGGCAGATCGATTTCTTCGTAGAGCTTGGTAAGGCCAGCTTGTTTGACCTCTGCGCGCAGCGCGGCGGTCAGGCGGCCGGTGACGTCGGCGGCTTCGGCAATGTCGTTGTTGGTTTGGAGCCGGCTAAGCCGGAGATTGAAGCGACGGAGGGCGACTTCCGGCAAACGGTGCGAGGAATACGTGGGATCGAGCAGGTAGGAGTAGAGCATGGGATCATGCTCAACACCTTGCAAAGGAATGCCGAGGGAATCGAAAGCATGGATTGCGGATTTGTAGTCGTGGATTGATTTGGGCGTGGACTCGGAGGCGAGGATCGAGCGCAACTCGGCAGCGGCGTCGGAGGAGTCGAGCTTTACGATGGTTGCCGAACCTGCAGCGGCCGAGACGGCGATGCGCCGGGAAGCGGCTGGGGGCGCGGGAGGTGAATCATCGGTCAGCGCGAGCATGCCTGACATTCCCGGCTGAGGTTCTTCTTCAACGACTTCTTCTTCAGCTTCCGAAGCAGGTTCTGTTTGATCGGACTCTACAGCAATCGCCAGAACATTATCCGATCCGAGAGAACTGAGAACTTTTTCTACATCGGCGGCGGATTCAGCTTCCGCGTAATGAGTTTCAGTGACTTGAACCTCAGGCAACAATTCTTTTAACAACGACGTGAATTCCAGTTCGGTGAAGAGCTGGCGGAGGAGATCGACGTCCGGCTCCCCGGCGTGCATGGCTTCGACATTGAGCTCGACGGGAACGTTGGTGTCGATGGTGGCCATGCTCTTGCTGAACAGGATGATGTCGCGATTGTTCTGAAGAGACTCGCGATAGGTTTTCTTTTCGACTTCGGCGGCACGGTCGAGAGCCTGCTCGACGGTGCCGAAGCGCTTGATGATTTCGACGGAGCCTTTGTCGCCGATGCCGGGAGCTCCGGGAATATTGTCGACGGAGTCGCCGCGGAGGGCCATGATGTCGACGACGCGCTCGGGGGGCACCTCCAGAATTTCTTCCACCTTGGCGGCGTCGCAAATCAAATTGTCTTTGGGAGGGTTCAGAATGTGAACTTGATCGTTGACGAGTTGCATCATGTCCTTATCGCTGGAGACGATGTAGACGGGATGAGAGGCTGCGGCGGCTTTGCGGGCGAGAGTACCGATGACATCGTCTGCTTCGAAGCCGGCAAGTTCGAGGATGGGGATGCGGTAAGCCTCGAGAGCGCGGCGGATGTAGGGAATCTGCTGGGCGAGATCTTCGGGCATGGCAGAGCGGTTGGCTTTGTAGCCCTTGTATTCGATCTCGGTGAAAGTTCGCGTCTTGATGTCGAACTTGCGGACCTTGGTGATGGCTTCAGCCTGGGTATCGCGAAAAGTCTTGGCGGCTACATCGAAGACGGCGGCGAGATAGGCGGGGGAGAAATCGTCACGCAGTTTGCGCAGCATGTTGACGAAAACCAGGACGGCCGCGGTGGGGATTCCGGACTTGGTGGACATCCCCGAGCGCTGCCGCGCCATGGCGTGATAGGCGCGGAAGATGAAACTCATGGTGTCGATGAGAAAGATGCGCTGGGGGTCAGAGGATGGTGGTACGGGGCTAGATTGGGGTTCCGGAGGTTTTGATCGAGGGGACAAGGCAGTAGTTTAACAGCCGGAGCGGGCAAGGGGAGTGGATGAAACCTGCATGCTTTCCGGGCTAAAGCCTAAATCAGAAGGGGGCATTTATCGCAGCGGGGAACCTGCTGCGCCATTCAAGAAAGCCGAGCGGAGTTCGGCTGCCGGCTTAGAGAAAAAGTGAATCGAGCTTCGCTCGATGGACAGCCGAGGGCGACTGTCCCCACATGAGGCTTTGCGGAAACTGAGACACTTCCAAGAATCAGGGATGGCTAGAAATCAATCCGGAAGTCTGCTTTTACGGCTTTTCTGCTGTGGCTGCCGGAGGTATTGCGGAAGACCAGATAATACTGCGCGGGCCGATCAAGCGTGGCGGGAAGGCCAAGGCTGACGTCCTGATCGTGAGAAGAGTCGACGGAGTAGAGCACGTCGGCGGAGTGGCCGTGAAGGTAATCGGCATACTGTTCGTCATTCATCAGAAGAAGGTCGATGTCGCCTGGGTCGTCGTTCGTTTGATCTCGGGACGCCGGCACAAAGGAATGATAAGAACCGCGCAGTCGCGGGCTGGTGGCGTGAGGTGGAACCTGAAAGGAAAAATTTGAAGCGGATGAGACGGAAAATGTTTTGCGAACGATAGCTGTGCTGGTGCCGACAGGCGATGGAGCGATGAGGTCGCTGGGATGTGGCTTTCGCAAGGGCACCGGCTTTTGCGGTTTGTCCTGAGCGTTTGCTTCGTCGGACTGTGATTTGTCGAACAACTCCGCGAGCGGGCCTGCGAATTTTACCATCTTATCTTTGGCTTGGTCCTGAAAGTTGGCCTTAGGTTTAGTCTCCTCATCTTGAGATTGGTCAGCGTGCAATCTGGCTTGGGCAGATTGATTCCGGTAATAAACAATGCCCCCAAGCAGGCCAATACTCATTAATAGCCATACAAGGCGGTGCAAGGGTACCTCCTCCACACTTGAACTTACCGCTAGGAGGACGGGATTCCAATAGTTCTCTGGAGGGGCGCAGTTACGTTGGTTTGCCGTATTGGGTGGTGTAATGCAGTTGAATTTCGCCACAGGTGCCGTGCTCGGCGGAGTAGACGATACAGCTGTCGAAGGGACGAGAGTAGACGTGGAGGCTGACGGCGCGCTGGTTAAATTCGCGCGGATTGAACACACGATGCACAGGCTCGAGCGGATCGACGGCGCAGGGATGCGCGGCGTTCATCTCGACGGTGTCGGTGGCCTGGATTTCGCTTTTGCCGAGGGCAAAATCCTGATGAACCACGTGAAAATTCTCGACCAGCAGACGGCCGATGGGGACGGCCATCCAACAATTCTGGTCTTTGTGGTTGTGCACGGAACTGGCCTGGCCGACCTCCCAGCAGATGGCGAGCAACTCATAAAGAGGAGTTTTATCGATCAGGTTGCGGGTGTAGTGCTGGCGATCCCAGGTGAGATAGGAAGTGAGCGACTCGGGATGGACCGGAGTATCCTGCAAGAACGCACGAAGCTGCTCAACCTGGTCGAAGGCAGAGTCGGGCAACTTGCGGAGTTCGGTGACGAACGAGTCGATTGGGGCTTGTTTGACGGCAATGGACATCGGGGCTCTCCCCCAGAAAGTATAACGCAGGGGGAGGGGTCAATTCAGATGTGGGACGGGAAGACTTAAACACAGAGGGGCACGGAGGTGCACAGAGGGTTTCTGGGATTCCGCTTAGAAATGTTTGACGGCGAGCACTATTTGATTTCACGTTTGTTCGATCAACGTTACTCGATAAACATGCAATCTCCGTAGGAATAGAAACGGTAACGCTCGCGCACGGCGTGTTCGTAAGCGCGCAGGACATTTTCTCTTCCGGCAAACGCGCTGACCAGCATTAACAAAGAAGATTGTGGCAGGTGGAAATTCGTCAGCATCGCGTTGACCGCTTTGAATTCGAAACCGGGATAGATGAAGAGGTCGGCTGCGCCCGAGCTTTCGGCGATAGAGCCTCCGCCCTGGCGAATTGCGTGTTCCAGAGTTCGAACCGTGGTTGTGCCGATGGCAATCACTCGGCGCGAAGTTCGGAGCGCTTCGTTAATGGCGGAGGCGGCCGACTGTGAGATGGAGTAAGGCTCGGAGTGAAGTTTGTGATCTTCGACTCGATCGACGCGAACCGGCTGAAAGGTTCCCAAGCCGACGTGGAGGGTGATCTCGGCGGTTTCGGTGCCACGCTGGCGGATGCGGTCGAGGATTTCTGGAGTGAAGTGAAGGCCGGCGGTGGGAGCTGCGACCGATCCATTCTGCTGGGCATAAATGGTTTGGTAGCGATGGAGATCGCGAGGAGAATCGGGGCGGGCGATGTAAGGCGGAAGTGGGACGTGGCCGATGCGGCTGAGAGCGGCGAAGAAGTCGTCTTGGCTGTCGTCTTTGTCATGGTCATCTTTGTCATTTTTCCCGACAAGAGGCTGAAAGCGGATGCGGCGTTCGCCGAACTCAGCGCGAGAGAAAACTTCGGCCTGCAATTCGTCGTGCTCCCCGAAAAAAAGGCGTTCGCCCACGTCAATCTTGCGTCCGGGGCGAACCAGGCATTCCCAATTGTTGGGGTGAGAAGAAAGCTGGCGCGTGAGCAAGATCTCGATGCGTCCCCGCAGAAAGCTGCGTGCTGCGGGATTGTGTGGGCTCACGGCCTGAGAGCGAGAGCCTTCGCGGCGGCCGTAAAGACGGGCAGGAAAGACGCGGGTGTTGTTGAAAACAACGAGATCGCCGGGGCGCAGCAGATCGGGGAAATCGCGGAACAGGCGATCAGTGTATTGGCCACTGGTTCGCTGAAGATGCAACATGCGGGAGCCGTCGCGGGCGGCGAGAGGTTCCTGGGCAATGAGTTCTTCGGGGAGATGAAAGTTGAAGTCGGAGACCAGCACAGAGCCAGATTATAAGAACCTCTCAGGGAACGATCAGGGCCGAGGCGAAATATGGAGCGAACACCGCAATTTATTTCCCTCTTTGGAGGCAACTTTCTCTGTCTTTTTTGGTAAATTTGTTTGTTTGTGGGAGCCAGGTGCGATACTATGCGGGCGAAAGCTTCTACCGCTTTTCGCCACTCCCCCGAGAGATTATTCATGTCCAGTGAACGTAAACACAGGGAAGAGATTGTCCGCTACGGGCGGATGTTGCACAAGCGCGGCTTCGTGGCGGCGATGGACGGGAATCTCTCGGTTCGTTTGGACGACCAGCGGATCCTGGTAACGCCTACCTGCGTGAGCAAAGGGGCGATGCGAGCCTGGGATATGGTGATTGTGGACCTGGACGGCAAGCGGGTTGCCGGACGGCGGAATGTGACGAGCGAGATCGGGATGCATCTGCTGATTTACCGCACGCGGCCTGATATTCAGGCGATTGTGCATGCGCATCCGCCGACGGCGACAGGGTTTGCAGCAGCGGGCATGGCGTTGACGGAGCCGCTGGTTTGCGAAGTGGTGATGGGTTTGGGATGCATACCGCTGGCGCGCTACGGAACGCCGGGAACATCGGAGTTGGCGCAAACATTAGAACCGTACGTGCCGCAGTATGACGCAATTCTGATGTCGAATCATGGCGTGGTGACTTACGGCGACACCATTGAGCACGCCTACATGAAGATGGAAACGGTGGAGCATTTCGCGCAGATTGCGCTGGTCACGCATCTGCTGGGCCGGCAGCAGCCGTTGACCGGCGTGGATATTGAGAAGTTGCTTTTGGCGCGGACCAAGTATTTTGGTGGAAAGTTGGCTGCGGGACTGCCGATGGAGATGGCTAGGACGCCGGAAAAGGCCAGCTGAAAGAGTATAGGACAGGATTTCAGGCGTCCCTACGGACGCATTCCGATTTGCGAAAGCTACCCGGCACTGAACGCGCCGGGCTATTCTCAGGCGCCCCTCCGGGGCGACGGCGCTACGGTGGTCAGTCCGAGACCGCTTCGTTCCTAAAGAAAAACCTTGCAGCATTGCCAAGTGCCGCCTCGCTCCGCTCGGCGGGACAGCCCCCTCGGCTCCGCTCAGGGCAAGCTCGGCGGTTGTCCCCACATGATTCTGACATCTCCCGACTTCGATCCTTCCTGATTTATTCTCCTCCGATGCGGAATCTGAAGCCGGCGCGGAAGTTGATGGGCAGGGCCGGATAGCCGACTACTTCGTTGTAGCGGCGGTCGAGGGCGTTCTCGACGTTCGCATAGGCGGAAACGCGAGAGTTGATCGCGTACCATCCGCCGAGATCGGCACGGATGTAGCCGGAGGCGTGGGTGATGCCGAAGCCGAAGAAATCATCGTCCGGGCGACGGCCTACGAAGCTGCCGCCGAGGTTCGTCCCCCAGCGATTGCCGAGATAAGACAGCAACGTAGTGGCGGAGTGTTTTGGCCGACGCAGAAGCGGCTGGCCGACGTTGTATTGAGAATCGATCGGAGCGGGATCGTCGAGAATCTGAGTGGAAGTATAGGTATATGCCGAATTCAGCAGCAAGCGGGAGCGCAGCTTGGCTTGAAGTTCGACCTCCGCGCCTTGCGCAAATGCCTGGTTCACGTTGAAGTACTCGCCTTGGAAGGTGGTTGGGTTGACGGTCTCATAGTTGATCTGATCGTGAAAAAGATTGTTGAAGTAAGTAGCGTTCAAAACATATTTTCCGTTGAAAAAATCCTGGCGGAAGCCTGCTTCGAAAGCGCGGACACGCTCCGGCTTGAGTCTGGGATTTGGAAAAGAAAAGGGCAGACCGGCAAATGTCTCCTCCAGGCGAGGGTCCTTGAATCCGGTGGAGTAAGAGAAGCGCAGGCGCGTATTGGACAGAACCTCGCCACCTCGCCGCGCGAGCAGGGTGAGAGCGACGCGCGGGACTCCCGTATTTCCGTAGGCGCTGTTGTGGACGAAGCGGCCGCCGGCAACCGCGGATAACCGGCCCCAGGTGAGTTGCTGCTGCGCATAGAGGTCATCTTCGAGACGCTGGCCGTGAGTCTGACCGAAGTTGACGTCACCCACGAAGCCGTTTTCGTTTTCGACGCGATATCCGAATGTGGTGTGAGCCCAGCTTCGCTCGGAATAATCTCCTTGATACTCAAAGCCGGCGCGGTTGATGCGGTCGACTTCGTGCGATTGAAAATCGATGGGGTCGCCGAAGTAGTCGACGCGAGAAGGATCGCCGTTGAGGTTGAGTTCGTTGTAACGGTAGAGATAGTCGAAGCCGGAGAGACGATGCTGCCATCCGTTGGGAGCGGCGATTGCGAGTTCGACACCACCGATCAGATTGTTGTATTGCGACCACTCGGAGGGATCGGGCGGGAGAGGCTCAAGCGGCTCCGTTGGACCGTTGACGGGAACCAGGGGAACGAAACCGTTGAAACTATATTCGCCGGGAATACCGGTGTGACTGTTGGAGTGGCGCAAGTGGACGCGCAGCGAGATCTTATCGGTCAGCGCCGCGCCGAGATTTCCGCCCTGCAAAGAATCCGAATATGCGTCGTTGATCCCGGAGCCGTTGGTATTGAATTGGTCGGCGAAGAGATTGTAATCGAAGTGGCCGCGAGCGCCGGCGAGGGATGCGTAGCCGTTGGCGGTGGAAAAATTTCCGGCGTCGGCGCCGAAGCGGAGTTCTGGTATGGGCGTGCTGCCGGTGCGGGTGAAGACCTGCACCACGCTGGTCATGGCGTCGGAGCCGTAGAGCGTGCTCTGCGCGCCGCGGAGAAATTCCACGCGGTTGGCCTGAGTGAGAGGAAGCGTGCCGAAGTCGAATGTGCCGCCGGGCTCGTTGACGGTGACGCCATCGACGATGACCTTGTTGTAAGTGGAATCGCCGCCGCGCACGAAGAGCGATGAGAGGCCTCCGCTTTGGCCAGCGGTGTTAACGATTGCGCCGGGAAGAAAGCGGACAGCATCGTCGGCAGCGACCGGTTGCATGGTTTCGAGTTGCTCGCTTTCCAGCGTGGAGATGCTAGCGCCGGTTTCCCCGGCGGGGACGGGGGTTCGGGTCGCAGTGACGACTACGGTTTCTGAGGCTGTGGCAAGGTGAAGTTGGATGGTGATGCTGTCAGAATGCCCGGCGATGTCTTCTGTTTGAGGAGCGAAGCCGGGGGCTAGGACTTGCACCTGCAATTGATGGCGAGTTGGAAGGTCCGGGAAGGTCGCGATTCCTTCTGCGGATGTTGTGGCAGTTTTCGCTGACGATGCGGCGGATTCGGTTCCCAGCAGTGTGACTTGTGCGCCGGCAACGGCGGCGGATTGAGGGTCGATGACTTTGACTTTGAGGTCGGCAGCGGATGCTGCCGCGAGAGCGACGAAAATCAGAAACGAGGCGCGAAGTGCGCGCATAACCATCCTCCTTTTCACGCGAAAGGGGTTAAGGTGGACGGTTTACGCCGGTCTCCTGGCTTTGCGAGTGAGGATGCACGGGCGGCAATTAGCAGTTAGCAACTAGCAATTGGCTCGGGCGTCCGGAATTTGCAGACGGCCTTCCCGGGATTGATCCCAGTGGACGGCTGCGATGTTCTCGCTTACAGTTGCGCGGCAGCGCGGGAATTGCACCCGCTTCCCTGTCTTCGCCTCGAGGCAAAGACGCGCAAACCGAAGGACATGTCAAAGAACAAATAAGTGGAGAGAGAAATTTACCGGGCGAGGTGGTGGGAAGTCAAATGGAGGGTACTACTTGCCAGCCGCGAAGGCCCCAGGCACAACGATAGCTCCATGACGACCAGCGCGGCTCTGACTACTTCGCAAGCTGGCAGCACGCCGTAAGACGCACGGTGGGTACAGGCCGCGCAAGGATTCCGAATAAGCTAGCCTAAGTCTCCAAAGAATGTCTCTACCGCTTCCCCCGCATTCGTCTCCGCCCGGTCCGCAAGTTCTGTCAGCCATTTATTGAAATCGGTCGTATCCCGCACGGGTTGTCCCGTGGACAGGTGCGCCGTATATACCTTTTCGGCCAGCAGTCGGAGAAAGAGGGCGTATTCCATCGTACAAAGATGACTATAGTGTGTCGCACTTTAGTCGTCAATTGCCGATGCTCTATGCGTGCCTTCTACCCGCAGAACCAGCCCGGAAATCGCCTTTGGCCGCGAACTGCGAAATTTCCGGCTCAAGCGCAAAATCTCGCAAGAGGAACTCGGAGCGCGAAGCGGCTACCATCGGACTTACATCGGGCAGCTAGAGCGCGGCGAGAAAAGCCCGTCCTTACGCACGTTATTCGATTTGGCTGCGACTCTGGGCGTTCTCCCTTCCACCCTAGTTAGGGCAATAAATTACTTGACTCGCCCATCTGTTTTTGATACATTTCAGTCATGGAACGCGAACCTAAAAGCCTTCAGGAAGCGGTTGTTTACTTCTCGAATCCTGACAACTGCATCGACTATATTGCTGTCCGTCGTTGGCCGAACGGCGTAGTTTGTCCCGGTTGTGGAGTTGCCAAGGTCAGCTTTAACGCCAAGCGCCGGACGTGGAAATGCGGCAGTCACCACTCTAAGCGTGAGTTCTCCGTCAAAGTGGGAACGATCTATGAGGACTCGCCGATTTCGCTGGACAAGTGGCTCACGGCAACTTGGATGCTTACGAACTGCAAGAACGGAGTCAGCAGCTATGAGATTGCCCGCGATGTGCGCGTGACTCAAAAATCGGCGTGGTTCATGCTCCAACGGATTCGTCTTGCAATGCAGGACGATTTCTTCGGTTCTAAACTCGGTGGCGAAGTCGAAGTGGACGAAACCTTTATCGGCGGAAAAGCACGGAACATGCACATTAGTGAACGTAAACGCCGGATCACTGGCACTGGCACCAAGGACAAGACCGCCGTGATGGGCATCTTGGAACGTGGCGGAAAGGTCCGTGCTTCCGTCGTTCCCAGCCGTCGCAAGACTGTGCTGCAAGAGGAAGTACGCAAGCATGTAACTGCTGGCGCGGCGCTCTACTCCGATGCACTCATGTCCTATGACGGACTCGCGCAAGACTACGCGCATCAAGTCGTTGACCATGCGACTCAGTATGTAGACGGCCGCGTCCACACGAACGGCCTTGAAAATTTCTGGTCGCTCTTGAAGCGCGGTATCTCTGGTACGTATGTAAGCGTGGAACCGTTTCATCTTCACCGTTACCTTGACGAACAAATGTTTCGCTTCAACAACCGCAAAGAACTTGATGACGCTGGCCGCTTCGATCTAGCCGTTAGGCAGATCGTCGGGAAGCGCATTACGTTCGCTCAACTCACTGGCAAACCAAATTGAGCGAGAACTACCCAGACACGGGCCACTCGGCGGCAAGGCCGAGGACAGCGGGCTAAGAAGTCGCCCGCTTTTTCTTTGCCCGTTCGCGTTTGCGCCTCCATGCCTTCTCGCGCTTTTTCAGTTCATCTTTCGATACGCTGAGAATCTTCCGCATTACGGCATCGAATTTTTGGGACTCAGACATTTCTTCTTGATTAGATTTCATTTTTCCTACGAAAGTATGTACTTTTCGCAAAGGCTGTCAAATACCCTTTAGTAAATCACTCATGCTCATCTCGAAACTCTTGGCGAGGACATCGAGCGTATTCAGGCACGGCTCTTTTGTTCCATGTTCCAAGCCGTGAAGAAACGTCGTCGCGACTCCAGAGTGCTCCGACATGTAGGTGTAGGTCCAACCGCGTTCCGCGCGTAATGCGCCAAGCCTTTTGCCGAACCTCACATTCAACGGACTTGTCTTAGATTTTCCTCTTGCCATGCCGGGATGATTACAGGTAAGCTCATGCGCGTATTGCTCGATAGAGCAAAAGGAGTTTCCCCCGTGGCAAGACTCAAACCTGTCCGTGGCTGGCGTACCTACCGCTCCGTCGCTGGTAAAGTCGTCAACGAAATTGACGTTGCCAATGACGACATGCCCGGTGTGACCATATTTTTCCGTGACGGCACTCAATTCCATATAGAGATACGTCGCTCAGTCGAATTTCAGGTGCGGCTGCAAAAGATGATAAACGGCGATTTGGTTGTGCTTCACACGTTCCCCGCCTTCAAAGAAGTGAAGCGTTGACGACTCCTATCTCACAGGGCCTTTCACAAAGACGCTATCGCCCTGGCCGGGTTTAGCGACTCGTATCTTAATCTTGCCTCCAAAAGTTGTTCCCTTGGCGTCTTTCACAACATCAACCCCCGTGTCGCAAGGCAAGTTCTCTATATCAACATCTTGGTTGAAGTGCGTGTCCTGACCATTCACCCGTATACCCGTTCCATGAGCTTCGCAATTTACGTTGGCCCACACGGGATACTGTTGTTTTCTGATTTGTTCATTCAGCCAATTATTCTTGGGACATTCTCCAGTTCGTCTTCTGTAGCCATCCACCAACTTATCCGTTGCCGCTTGTATTTCCGACAAGGGTGGCCTAGGGCTGTTGTCATAGTTGGTGTAAAACGCTAGATCAACCGTGCAGTCGGGTAACGGCTTATCTTTGGGCGGGGATGGTAGCGCATGTAAAGTTGTCCCGGAACCGCTAAAATCCACTTTCGCAAACAGATTGACGCTAGAGAAAAGTGGGTCGTTGCTCGAAATCTCTAAATCCCCGTATGTGAGACCGGGTGTCGCTGGAGTGAACTCAACCTCAACGTTGCATCTATCTCCGATCATCAACTCAGGCGGACAGTCATTTGTCTGGGAAAAGTTCCCTGTAATCTTCATCTCCTTGATAAATCGAGGCGCACTAGCTCGGTTTATGATAGTGACAATTTGAGGACTGCTCGTCGTCCCTGTGGCTTGATCTTTGAAAACCAATTTAATTGGACTCACGGTGAGAGATTCCAAGGGCATGGGCGGTTGGATGGGGCCGGAAGTGTCTGTCGTCGAAGTATCTGTTGTCAGAGAAGGATAGTAATGACGGTAGACCTGAAAGCCGATGCTCAGCAATAACGCAACGGCGATCACCGAGTAAACAATCCCGCGAGATAGGCGGTTACTTGCGATGCCCTCTATGAATGAGGCAAGACGCGGACCTACAATCGTTTTTACATAGCGCCACTTAACACCGAAGACCGCAAAAATTATTGCTAAGGCTGCGAATATCGTTCCCGTGATCGGGTTGCCATCACGGAAATCGAGAATCGAGAAATACACCCACGTTCCGGCGGTCCATTCGGATAAAATTAAAACTATTTTTTCGCCGTCTGTTGCATCGTCAGCCATAAGATGATCCAGAATTAACGAGATCATCGTACGCCCTCATGGTGGGCGAGGCAAGTATATTATTGCCCTAGTTAGAACCATCGAAAAGGCGATCCGGCTGTAGAAAAAAGCTGACATAAAAACGAAAAGCTCGGCTGCCGGAAGGCGTCGAGCTGCGCTCGATGGACAGCCCCCTTCGACAAGCTCAGGGCAGGCTCTCCGGCTTGCTCAGGACAGCCGAGGGCGGCTGTCCCTACATTAAAGACTCAAACTAAAAACTCGCTGGAGTGTAGGTTCGTTTATGGCTTTGGCCGCGCTACGACGGCATAAGGGTTTGCGATCGCGTAGGGCGATCCGGGAGACTGCGCGTAGCTGGTGGTCGTCACGGTAAATACGAAGAGTTCTCCGGAAGTTGGGCTGATGGCGTACAGGTGATGGGAGTTATCCCAATAAACCTGAGAAATTGCATCCGAGGTAAGGAGGCCGGTAAAGGTCGTGATTGGATTCGCGCCGTTGAAATGGTAGACCTCCACGCCTCCAGAGCCGGCAACGGCGAGCAGTTTGCCGGAGGGGGACATGGACATCGCTTCAAGATTGGTGACGTCGATGACCGGCATGTTCTGGTAGGTGCTGGTAGTGGTGAGGGTGCCAGAGCTTTCGACGGTGTAGACGGCGAGTTGGGTTGGGCCGGTGGGGGTCATGTCGTTGTTGGGCGACAGGGAAACGGCGAGATGGTTGCGGCCATCCGACACCGCGATATATGGGCAGTAAGCGCCGTTTTGTGCCGAGGGGAAAGGCGGGTTCAGATTGAGGTCGGTAAGGACACCGCTTTCGGTGCGCGAGAAGCCATAGAGCGCCTGGTCGCCGTGATAGCAACCGCCGCCGTAGCCATATTGGTTGTTGCCGACGAAACTGAGCGGCGTTTCGAAATTGGGAGTTGCCGCGCTGGTTGCGCCGACATAGGAGAGCGATCCATTGTTTTGATCGATATCGAAAAACTGAAAGGTGTTGTTGGCGCCGATGTTGCCGTAGATATCCAGATCGTAGAGCGATTTGCCGGTGCGGTCGAGGAAGAGGCTAATTGGGCCGCCGTCCGCATACCCGTTGTACGCCTGAGCATTGATGGAAGAAACTTGTTTGAGAGCGCCATTGGGCGCGATCGAGAAAGAATAAATGTTGACGGTGTCGGAGGAGTAGAGCCATTTTCCGCCGACAGCCAGCGTGCTTCCGTTTTCTACGAAGGGTGAGCCAGGAACGAGTCTCAGACTTCCCTTTCGGTCGGCGGCGTAGGCGTTGATCTGGGTTTGGTTCTGTGTGGGATAACTGGATACGTAGACGTAAGCGACGGGCCCCGTGCCGTTGGTTGTGAGTTGAGCTGTTTCCTGCTGGGCGAAAGCCGCGGGGCTGGCGGCGGCTAAGACGAAGGCGGCGAATTTAGTGGAAGTTTTCATACTTCTTTACTCCAAAAATCGGTGGCGACCATGGTGAGCCGGCAACGAACCGCCGGAAGGACAGTGCGCACGGGCGGAGAAAAAGGGCGCCAATCAGATGCTCGGGGTGGGCTGGCAGGTTGTTTCAGTAGGAGCTGTGGGGTTTGGTTTGTCTAGGGGTTTTGCTTTAAGGCAGCCCCCACCAGTCAGTTCGCGCTCCAGTTTTCGTAGGTACAACGTCTTGAGGAATCACAGCTGGCCCCCTAATCTCATGGATGTTCCAAGTTTCGCAGCGCAGGAACGTCGAAAACATATCGATTGGGCCACTTCGGATTCTTCTTCAAATCAGGTAACGCGAGCTTGGTTCCGTATGGCAATTTGCTCTCGAATAAAAGCGCTATAAGATCAACGATCGTGTTCCATACTGTATCGAATAACGATTCGGCGTAAGGCAGTCGATAAAATTTTGCGAACTGTTTTTGATCACTGTCTTGGTGCTCAAGAAACGTGTTCCTAAATTTCGCGAGTTCATTCTGCCACTGATCCCTTATTTCTGCTAAGCCTTTACCTAGTTCCGAACGGACGCCCGGATAATTTGTTTGAAATTCTTTCAAGCCTTTTGCGAAGTCCTTATCGACCTTGAAAAGAAACCCGATTTTGAAGCCAGCTGCATCAGCCGTCCGCTGCGTTAGATCTTTGTACGCCTTCCACAGCTTTCGATAAAAGTCGTGATACAACTCGCGCTGGTCCATGGTAGGCATAGGTTTGCCGTCAGATGCCCGAATCTTTTCCAGTTCGGCAAATGCAGGCATAAGCCCGTCGCTCAGAACGGTCATAATGGCGGTTTTCACATCGTCGCGCTGCTGGCCCTCAATCAGCGTGGCGCTGAGGATCGTGCTCAACTCCGTCACGTGGCGCACAAATTTCTCATCTCCACTGATCTCTGCAAACTTCTCAATTTTCCATTTATGAGGCTCTACGCCGGGTTCTGCTTTTAGTCGATAGACACTCATTCCCACATCCTCATTATTATTATTATTACTTCATTATTATTATTACTTCATTATTATTATTACTTCATTATTATTCTTACTTCATTCTATTCAGACTGCTGCAAACTCTCCCTGGCGTGTACATCGATCACACCTAAATCCTAGCGTTCCTGTTACATCGTTTCAATGCCGACAAACCTGCAAAGTCTCCTGCCCATCGGCGGCGCGGCCCACCCGTGAAACCCACCACGGGTGGGGCATCCCGTTC
The DNA here is from genome assembly GCA_963808195.1 of uncultured Acidobacteriaceae bacterium. Classification (GTDB taxonomy): domain Bacteria; phylum Acidobacteriota; class Terriglobia; order Terriglobales; family Acidobacteriaceae; genus Sulfotelmatobacter. The sequence goes on from CAWEEW010000002.1 coordinate 44,741, forward strand.
ACGCTAGCTCCGACGAAAATGCGTCGGCAGGGCCAGCCCGCCTGCCTGACAAAGGCCGTCTTGTGTATCATCGCATCCACATTGGTGACCTTCTTTAGAATGCTGCGAATGCTTCGTGCACTGTCGTGTACTTTCCAACCAACTCTTCAATCTTTCCATCGTGCAGCACTGAGCGCTCCCACTTCACGCCAGGGTGTTGCCTCGCTCGGTCAGTGTTGATGAAGCCGATGATGTTCCCACGTTGGCTCCGCACCTCATAGCGGAAAGCGTGCTGCTCATCGTGCGGAATTAGCTGCGCACCATCACCAACCCACATGATGGCCTCGCAGGTAAGACCTAGGTTGCTTGAAAGCTGTTCCATAGAACCTCCTTTTCAAAATTAGATGAAACTCAGCCGCACGGGAGTGTTTAGCACGTTAGTAACGTCGGTACATGTCCTTTAGTAACCAACTTTGGTGGTTGAGACCGACGCATTTCGCGCAGTTGGCATTGCGCGGGCCATTGGCTAGCCGAGCCGTACTCTAACTCAACACGGATGCCCCACCCGTGGCGGTTTCACGGGTGGGCTGCGGAGAACTCTCCCTAGCATGTTCATTGGTCACAGCGAAATCGTCGCGTTCCTGTTACATCCTTTCAATGCCGGCAAACCTGCACCGCTACTACGGCGCTGGATACTCCCACTTCATTACCACAAGTTGCTATCAGCGCCGTCCCCTTCTCGGAACGCCTCGTGCCCGCGATCTTTTTCTCGAAGTTATGGAACAGATCCGCGAGCGTCATCAATTTGTGGTTGTCGGTTACGTCGTCATGCCTGAGCATGTCCATCTTCTCTTCACCGAGCCGGAGCGCGGAAATCCTTCGCTCGTGCTGGCTGCTTTAAAACAAAACTTTGCTCATCGGCTGCTGCGCGAACTTCGCGTCAACTCCAGTGCCCAGACAGATGCGCTTTGGACTACCCCCGTCGCCGAGGGACACGTTTGGCAACGCCGCTTCTACGATTTCGTTGTTTTTACCGAGAAGAAGCGGGTAGAAAAGCTGCGCTACATGCATCGCAATCCGGTTCAGCGAGGTTTAGTTCTGAAGCCCGAGGAGTGGTTGTGGAGCAGCTTTCGACATTACGCCTATGGCGAATGCGGACCGGTTGTGGTCAATGAGACCCGGAAAGCGGAGCTTCACATCCGTAAAATCTCCTGATCCCCATCAGCATCGCAGCCCACCCGTGAAACTACCACGGGTGGGGCATCCGGTTTGTGCTAGCTCCAACAAAATGCCTCGGCAGGACCGGCCCCCATCCAGTTCAGTTGTAGTAGGGGAATTCTGGCGTACTGACTTGGCTTACATGCTCTTCGGCGAATTCGCAGACTCGGTCGAGGGCATCCTGTAGCTGCTGCTGGTAACGTTCCAGATCTTCGTCGCTGGCTTCGTGTGGCACCGGGATGAGTTTGCCGAAGCGCATTAGGACGCGGGAGAACGGCTTGGGGATGATGAGACGATCCCAGGTGTTGAGGACCCAGGCGCGGTCGACGGCCATGTGATACATCGTCAGGGGAACACCCGAGGAGCGCGCCAGGGCCACCGGGCCCGGCTTCACCTGGTAGCGGGGGCCGCGGGGGCCGTCGATGCTGAAGGCGACGGTCCAGCCTTGCTGCAGGGCGCGGCGCAGGCCGAGCAGGGCGCGCACGGCGTTGCGGCTGCTGGAGCCTTTCACGGCGACGAAGCCGAATTTGCGGATGATGCGTCCCATATATTCGCCGTCGTAGCTGTTGCTGCTCATTACGCGGATGCCGAGGTCGCGGCAAAAGTACGTCGACGGAATGATGCAGGCGTGCCAGAAAGAGCCGATGAGCGGGCGCTGCGCGACGGTTTCTTGCGCGCCCTCTTCGCGGGAGACACAGACGCGGAGGGTGGGGCCGATGAGGCGGATGAACCAGTATCCGGCGGTGATGATGATGCGCAGGATGATGCGTTGGCGGAGGGTGAAGCGACGCGGGGGGGGAGTGACCTCGGTTGCGGGTGGTTCGCGGGTGGTGGCTTCGGTCACCCGGCTATTGTAGCGGGAGTCGTGATGGGGCCGCCTCGCTTTGCTCGGCGGGACGGGCGAAGGCGCCCGTCCCCACACGACCATTCCGGCGCTAGCTTTCGAGGTAGGTGTCGATCCAGGCTTTGACTTTTTGGCGGCGATCGTCGCTGGCGTCGAAGCGGATGCCGAAAGATTTACTCTTTCGCCAAGTGACTACGCCACGCACGTTGACGCGCGGCAGCGTGAGCAGTGAAAAAGCGATTTCGACATTCGTTCCCGCGGGCATATCTTCGGAACTTTTCAGCGACATGCCGCCGGAGCTGACTTCGAGGCTGGAGGCGCTGAGGCGGTGGCCATCCTGACTGACGACCGTGACCTCGGTCATGATGGGGATGCGCGCGTAGCGGCGGAATTCGTGAAGCACGAGCATGTGCGTGGCGCGCACCAGCTTCATGGCTGCGGGCCGCTCCAAAGGCTCCTGAAACATGGCATTGATGCCGTATTTGGAAAAGCGCATCGCTTCCTGCGCGCTGCCCCCGAGACCATAAAGGATAAGTCGGCTGTTCGAGGGAGAAGTGCGCGCGGCATCCATGACCTGCTCGGCGCCGGGAGTGAGACTGATGACACAAGCCTCGAATTTCTCCTGGCGCAGACGCTCTGCCGACCCAGCCGAAGTGACAACCGTTTCGATACCGAACTGGCGGAAGCATTCGGTCAGCAGAAATCTGGAAGACTCTTTGAGATCGACCAAGGCGGCGCGAGCCGCCACCTTTTTCTTGGCGAAAGGCGCGGGTGCAAGGGCGGTTGCGAGAGCTTTTTCCATATCAGCGTGCGGTTATGGTTCGAGAATTATTGTGGCGTGCCGTGAAAAAGATGGAAAGACCCGAAGGGCGTAGGGGAGCGGGTACAAAAGTTCCATTACCCGCGGTGCACTGGCGGGTTGAGAACAAATTTCTCTATAAACGATCTAAGTATCTTCAAATAAATCTATGACTTAGTGGGTTGGCTTTCCGGCAGCCTTGGCCGCGATTACTTCGATCTCCACCAAGGCCCAGGGAGCGGCCAGAGCTGCGACCTGCATGGCGCTGCGGGCGGGCTTGTTGGGCTGGTCTTTGGTTCCGAAGAAGCGCGGGTAGGCGGCCATCATGCCGGGGAAATCGAGCTTGGCGCCTTTCGCGGGGTCGCCAACCAGGTAGACGTGCATCATGACCACATCGCCCATAGTGAGTCCTTCGGCCTTGAGCGCTGCCTGGATCTTGGTGAGTGTGCTCTGGGTCTGCGCCTCGGTATCGCCATAGATTGCGGGAGTTCCTTTGGCAGCATCGGCGGGCGTTGCGGGTGCGGCTAGTTGTCCACTCAGATACAGAGTATCGCCCACCCAGACTCCGGTAGCAATGGCGCGATCATCTTCCTGGATGTGGCGAACAGTCGTCTGAGCGGCAGTGGTGTGCGCAAGAACGAAGAATGAGAGCAGGGTGAGGGTAAGTGCCGGAAGAATTTTTCGCATTGGTTTCTCCATCCTGAAAGTTGTTCGCCGGGCAGATCAAATACCCAGATCAAGCTGATTCAGAGACGCGCTTGACGATCATCATGATGGCGCGCTGGGCTGCGAGCGCTGCGCCTTCCTGCCAGCCGATGAGATGGCTGCAGTGATCGCCGGCAAAGTAGATGCGGTCATCGGGAACAATCAACTCGCGGTATGGTCCATCGTAATAAGCCGCTTCGCTTTGCGGGGGATAGTCGGGTCCGCGGCTGATCCAGGAGCCGAGACTGTACGGCACCTTGCCCCAGCACATGTACATCGGCTTCTCCAGCTCTTTACCTTTGCCGGGATGCAGCTTTTCGACAGCCGCTCTGGATGCTGCAAGCTTTGCTTCGGTGGAGGGGAGCTTGCCGAAGTCGCCGAAGTTTTCCATGGCATAGCCGGAGACCAGGACGCCGCGCTTGGACATCAACTTCGCACTGGGATACCAGACGACCTCGACTGGGCCCGACGTGAGGAACGAGAGGCCGCCATAAATTTCGTCACCATCCTGCTCCCAGAAGCGGCGCGACTCCCAAGCAACTTTGAAGGCGGAATCGTAGATAGGCTGTTCGATCGCGGATTTCACGCGAGGAGCGAAATCAGTGGGGATGGTCCGCAGGATGGTCAGCGGCAGCGTGCAGATGCAATATGGCGCTTCCAGAGAACGCACCGGGCCAGCTTCGCCGTCACGATAGAGCACGCGAACACCGTTCGCAGTTTTTCTGATCTCAGTAATTGGCGAGTTATAGCGGACCAGCGTGCCCAGGGAACTGGCGAATGCGTAGGGGATGCGGTCCATGCCGCCGATGGGCTGAAGCATGGTGGCCTGCATGTCGAGGAATTCCTCGAACAGCATGGGATGCCAGAACTTCGAGTGAAGCAAATCAGAGAAAGAGAGCGGGGCGCGAGGGATTTCGATTTGATCGGCCGCGCCCGGCAGCTGCCGGTCGCCGGAACGCGCCGAGCCTTGGTATTGGTAATCCTTGGTGAGCGCGCCGTAGGCTTTGAGAAATTCCATGACGGTGGCGTGATCGTCGGCAGTGAACGCTTGATTAAGCGCGCCTTGCTGCACACATTTGGCCAGCAGTTCGGCGACGTAACCGCGAGTGTCATTGACGGCTTGCCTCTGGCAAATGGGTTTGCCGGCGAAAAAAGCATCGTTCTGAAGCAGCGTGCTGCGCGAGGTGTTTACCTCAACTTCGAGCTCGACGCCCAGTTCGTCGCAATAGCCGAGCATGGTTTTGTGGATGGACGGTAAGCGCGCGGGGCCGCAGTTGAAATAATTTCCTTCGTCGAAGGTGCATTCCTGCGATGTGCCGTCGTTGAAGACAAGTTTCGATCCTTTACGAATAGTCCAGTTTCGTCCGCCGGGGCGTTCGCGCGCTTCGAGCACGGTGCAATCGAAGCCTGCGCGGCGCATTTCGTAAGCGGAGACCAGGCCGGCAATCCCCGCGCCGAGAATGATGACCTTGGTTCCGCGGCCAGCGGAGGATGGAAGCGGAAAATCTTTTTCCTGTGCGCTTTCGGCCATGCCCAGAAGGCCGAGCGAATGCATAGTCATGAAAGCCGCGCCGTAGCCACCTGCCTGGGCAATTCGTGAGATGAACTCGCGCCGGGTAATCATGGCTGGTTTGATCGCTGGTTTGTCTTCGCTCTAGCGATTGGTTGCTAAAATACCACGCTTCCCTGGGCTAGGGCACGCAAAGTATTAGGGCGTACTATCGAAGACTTGGCATGAACGGCGGCGGTTCAGGTTTGCACCAGCTTTCCGGGTATTTCTATGTTGGATGGTTGAACTGTTATACTTTCTAACAGGAGTGCTAAGAATGGATCTCGTCACTATAAAAACAAAGTTTCAGGTTGTTATCCCTCAGAGCATCCGAAAGCGGGTGCATTTGGATATTGGCGATCTACTGGAAGCGTCGTTTGAGAACGGCAAGATTACGTTTACGCCGAAAACCGTGATTGATCGCCATCTAGCCGAGGGCCTAGAGGACGTTGCCCAGGGCCGAACGCATGGTCCTTATACGTCTGCGGCTGGAGCCATTTCCGCCCTTGAACGCAGAGCCGGAAAAACAAAGAAAAAAGCGAGAAAGCGGAAGTGAAAGTCCGCTTTGCGGAGCGCGCCGATAAAGACTATGCGGGTCTGCGACCCGAGGTGAGAAAAGCTTTTGGTAAGCAGCTCGGATTTCTGCTCAATGATCTATCCCATCCTTCGCTGCGCGCCAAGAAATACGACGAGGCGAAGGACATCTGGCAGGGGCGAGTAAATCGCAGCTGGCGATTTTATTTTGTGATTCGCGGCGATGAATACGTCATCCTCTCGATAATTCCGCACCCAAAATAGAAACTATTCCCTTCGCCTGCAGATGATCCACAGTTCGGGCTAAACCTACTTCGATTTCGAATTCTCCGTGCTCACGATGAAAGCCGCCACGTTCTCGTGCAGTTCTTTCAGCGAGACCTCGTGGGCATAGACCATATGTCCTGATTCATAGAATTTGAAGTCGATATTTTTCTGCAGCGCTGCGGGAATTGATAGATGCTGCATTTCGAAGATGGCTCCGAAGAATGGCGTCGCTAAATCGAAATAGCCTGCATTCACCAGAACTTTTAAGCTTGGGTCATATTTCATCGCGCTGGCCAGATCGACCATTACATTTACGGCCTGGGGTAGCGGCGTGAGAGCACCGGGGGCTTGATGCAAATAATTCCAGTTCTTCTCAATGTCAACTTCTGGCTTATATTCCCGATTCTCGGTGAACTTCAAATCTTTGCGCACGTAATCGTTGAAGGCCGAGACGTAAGCTGAGCCGATCGCGGCCGACTGCGGATCATACTCCGCTTCCTTGCTCAATGGATCGAGCGTCGGACCAGAGAAGCGAGTGTCCAGCCGGCCGGCAGTCATATCACTGTCGCCTTTCAGCGTCTTTACAAATTCCCCGACGTTGACGCGCAAATCGGCTTTCTCGATGTAGTCGGCGGGCAAGCCGGTGTATTGATGCAACTTCGCAACGATTGCCTTCCTCTGATCGGGCGCAAGCGTGGCCCCGGCTGCGAGCGCAACGGCGTAATCGTTCATGGCGAAGTGCTCGACCTCGGCCAGCAGCGGCGCCAAATCCTTGGGGGCGTCGGGCAGCTTGTGGTGATACCAGGCCGATGCAGTGTAGGTAGGGAGAGCGATCTGATACGGCATATCGATGCCGGGATTGAACTGCGGCGTGTCGGCGTTATTGTCGTAATTCAAAATCTGCGAGAGGAGAATCACGCCGTTGAAGTCGATGAACTTTTCGGTTTCGAGCTTGTTGATCAGCGCGGCCGACCGTGTGGTGCCGTAGCTCTCACCGAACAAATACTTTGGAGAATTCCAGCGTCCGTACTTGGTCAGGAATTGCGAAATGAAATCGGCGAAGGCGTCGGCATCGGCATCGACGCCGTAGAACGCCTTTTCGCGATCCTTGCCACCGAGACGGCTTAAGCCGGTGCCGGGGGCATCGATAAATACGAGGTCGCTCACATCGAGCAGGCTGTAATCGTTATTCACGATGGGGTACGGCGCGGCCGGAGTGTGGGCATTGTCGGCGGTGACAACGCGCTTCGGACCAAACGCTCCCATATGAAGCCAGACGGTAGAGGAGCCGGGACCGCCGTTGTAAAGAAAGGTGACGGGCCGCTGTGGATTCTCGCCAGACTTTATGTAAGCCACGTAGAACATGCTGGCCTCGGGCAGCGAACTCTTGTCGTCCTTGTCCTTGTCGGCGTTCTGAGGCACGTCATCCCAATTCTTTGGATGGACTACAAGAGTGCCGGCAAAAGCGTCATAGGGAATTACCTTTCCGTTAATTGTGACCGAGCCTTTGCTAGTGGCCTGCTCCGGCTTGAATCCGTCGGTCTTCGTATCTTGCGTATTCGGCTTACCCTGAGTGTCTTGCTTGTCCTGCGTGTTTTGCTTGCTCTGGGCTGCGTCATCTTTCGATCGCGCAGAGAGCGGCGTAAGAGATGCTGCCGTCACAACGGCGAGGGCGGCAATTCCAAACAGCATTTTTCGCATCGGCGATATCTCCGGAAAGACGCTTAATCTTGACTTCCTACTCTACAGGCGCAGCGAAGCCTACAACTGATAGACGTTGAACTTCAACTTTCATGAGCCGATCCACATCTTGCGCGACTGGAAAGAGTTCATTCAGACCAGCGGTGGAACAACAGTGCGCCGTTGGTGCCGCCGAAGCCGAAGGAGTTCGACATGGCGTATTCAAGTTTGGCTTTGCGAGCGTGGTTGGGGACAAAATCCATGCCATTGGTTTCAGGATCCTGGCACTCGAGGTTGATCGTGGGCGGCAGGATCTGATCGCGCAGAGCGAGAACCGTGATGCCAGCTTCCAGGCCGCCGGCGCCGCCGAGCAGATGGCCCGTCATCGACTTGGTGGAGCTAACGGGAATTTTGCGTTCCCCGAAAAAGTTGCGAATGGCGTGCGCCTCAAGCGTGTCTCCGATGGGCGTCGAGGTGCCGTGGGCGTTGACGTAATCGACCTTGTCGGGGCTAACACCGGCGTCGCGTACCGCGTTTCGCATGACTCGAAATCCGCCCTCGTGTTCGGGAGCGGGCTGCGTCATGTGGAAAGCGTCGCCCGACATGCCGTAGCCGGCGACTTCGGCCAGGATCGTTGCCCCGCGCTTTTTCGCGTGTTCGAGTTCTTCGAGAATCAAGATGCCCGCGCCTTCGCCCATGACAAAGCCATCGCGATCCTTGTCCCATGGGCGGCTGGCTTTTTCAGGCTCGTCGTTGCGCGTGGAAAGAGCGCGCATAGCAGCGAATCCGCCGACACCCATCGGAGTAATCGCAGCTTCGGAGCCGCCGGCGATCATGACATCCGCATCGTTATGTTGAATGATGCGGAAGGAATCTCCCACCGAGTGAGCGCTCGTGGTGCAGGCCGTAGCCGTGGCCTCGTTGGGGCCCTTGGCGCCAACCCGCATGGAAACGTGGCCGGCGGCGAGATTGATGATGGCTGCGGGAATAAAAAACGGGGAGATCTTGCGCGGGCCACCTTGCGCCAGCGCAGTGTGTTCGCGTTCGATGATGTCGAATCCGCCGATGCCGGAACCAATATGAACGCCCACACGCTCGGCGTTCTCGGGTGTGATTTGCAGGCCCGACATTTTGAAGGCTTCATCCGCGGCGGCGATGGCAAGGTGGATGAAGCGTCCCATCTTCTTAACTTCTTTTTTTTCGATGAAGTTCAGAGGATCGAAGTTCTTGACTTCGGCGGCGATCTGGCAGGCGAAGGCGCTGGAGTCGAATTGCGTGATGCGAGCCACGCCGCTCTTGCCCGCGAGCAGCGACTGCCAGACCTCCCCGGCGGTATTGCCGACGCCGCAGATCAGGCCGATGCCGGTAACTACGACCCTGCGTCCCAAACTACTTGCCGCCTTTCGAATGCTTGGAGATGTAATCGATGGCGTCCTGCACGGTACGGATTTTTTCCGCGTCCTCGTCGGGAATTTCGATGTCGAAGGCTTCCTCGAAGGCCATCACGAGTTCTACGGTATCGAGCGAATCCGCGCCTAGATCGTCCACGAACGAAGCGCTGGAGGTGACTTCGCCTTCGTCCACACCCAACTGCTCTACGATAATTTGCTTTACTTTCTCGTCAACGGCTGCCATGTTTTTCCTCACTTACCTCGATTTGTGTTGTGGCCCATGCGGGCTCGACCGCTCAATTCGACTTCGCGAAACTTTTATTAACCTGACCTCGAAATCCGGCGTTTTTTCCGTTATGTCTTACTCTGATGTGCCTGAACCTGCGCCCGACGGTTCGAATTTTCCAGCAGGTCATTCCTGAAGGGTCCACGCCATCCCCGGCCGTTCTCTCCAGCAAACTAAAAAGGCGAGTGTGTAGTGTAATCGTCCGGCCGAATTACTGTAAAGGAAGGGACCTCGCGCAACGGCAAAAGCTCTGTCCACTTCGAATTGCACACTCTGAATCCTAACGGTTGGCAGTTGTGATGGTCAAACGCGACAATGGCGTGGTGTGCATTTATGATGAGCCGTCATTTACTTTGCTTCATGGGGTGCAATGTGAAAAAATTCTTCGGACTATCCCTGTTGATTTTCTGTCGGCTCACCTGGGCAGCGCCTTGTCCTGCGGGACAAAACAAAGATGGAGGGGCGCTGGTTCACATCGAGCAAACCTGGGCCAGTGCGCTTGAAAAAAATGACGCCGCGACTCTGGGGTGCCTGCTCGCTGAAGAATTTCAGGACGTGGATCCGCAAGGAAATATTTCCGATCGTGTGACGACGCTCGCCAAAGCCGCCGACCACCGGCCGACGCACAATGAATTAACCGAGTTGACCCCGCGTGTCTACGGCGACTTCGGCTATATCCGTGGGCTGGCTACGGCGACAGACGCGCAGGGCAAAATCGTGGCGAAGGTGCGTTTTACGGACGTCTACATTTACCGCGATAGACGATGGCAAGCGGTGGCGGGACAAGAGTCGATGCTGCCGACACCTTGAGCTGGAACCGGCAATCGAAATCCTAACTGGGAGAATCTTATGCGTGCTGTGGTGCAGCGGGTAAGCCGTGCCCATTGCGGTGAATGGGGAGATTGCCGGCGAGATTGGTTTGGGATTGCTGGTTTTGCTGGGCGTTGGCCGGGAGGATACGGAAGCCGATGCGGCCTACCTGGCAGAGAACATCGCCGGCCTGCGCATATTCGAAGATGCCGAAGGTAAAATGAACCGAAGCGTGCAGGAGGCTGGCGGAAGCGTGCTCGCGGTTTCGCAGTTTACGTTGTACGGAGACGTTAGGCGCAGCAAGCGTCCGTCATTCGATAGTGCAGCGCCGCCGGAAAAGGCGCGGCTGCTCTACGAATTCTTTGTGGAGCAAATTCGTGCCGCTGGGTTGCGCTGCGAAACTGGGCGCTTTCAAGCGATGATGAAAGTTGAGTTGGTGAATGAGGGCCGGCGACGATTCTGCTGGATTCGAGCAAAAAGTTCTAGATCAGCGCGCGGTTAGGATTATGTCGGCTACTCGCGCAGCCTCCACAGCCATTTTTACGTCGTGAGTTCGCAGGATGTGCGCGCCTTTGAGAATCAATGCGGTGTGTACGGCGAGGTTTCCGTAGACGCGGTCGGAAGGCGCGGCGTCTTTTCTGTCTTTTGCCAACATTCGGCCGATGAAAGATTTCCGCGACGTCCCGGCTACCAGGGGAAAGCCCAGGGATTGCAGATCCTGAAAGCGCGAGAGCAGCGGATAGTTCTCCTCGAACTTTTTTCCAAAGCCGAAGCCGGGATCGAGCGCGATCCTCTCGCGGCGAACGCCGCCTTGTACGGCCGCTTCCACTCTCTCTCTGAGTTCACGCTTGACCATGAGAACAACATCGCCGGGCGGCGGTAGAGCGTGCCACTCTTCGGGACGGCCGCGCATGTGCATGAGAATGGCACCGTATTTTATTTCGGCGATCGTCCGAACCATCTGCTTATCCCAGAGAAGGCCGCTCACGTCGTTCACAATTTCAGCTCCGGCCGCGGCGGCGCCGCGGGCGACACTGGCTTTGTATGTGTCGATGGAGATAACTGCATCCGGCCGCGCCTTTTTGATGGCGTTAATCACGGGCAGCACGCGCCGCAGTTCCTCTTCGGCGCTGACGGAAGGCTTTATCGCAGCCGCGTTGGTGCCGAGTGCTTTATCTTTTGTAGCTGTCTGTGCGGCGACGCTGGCGCCGGGGCGGGTGGATTCTCCGCCGATGTCAATGATGTCTGCGCCTTCGTCGATCAGTTGCAGTGCGTGTGCGGTGGCTTTGTCGGAATCGAAGTACGAGCCGCCGTCAGAAAAAGAGTCGGGAGTGACGTTCACGATGCCCATGATCAGCGTGCGTTTGCCGAGTTCCAGCGCACGGGTGCCGAGGCTCCACTGAAAGACTGCTCTCATGCGGTGATTCTAAAGGATAGGAGCGGTCGACTTTCGTCCAACTGGACGACTTCGTGCAGGGCTTGGACAACTGTCCCTACATATTCAACCGCGGCGGCGGACCGCGGCATCGCGCTTGCGCGGGGATCGAAGGCCGCCGGTGCCGGTCGGCGGCTTACGCATTCCGTTGAGCAAATCCTTCAGCACGACTGCGTTGTTATACTTCTCGTTCTTTGAGGCAAACAAAAGCGTAAGACGTTTTCTCTTTTGAGCAAGAACGTAGAGCTTCTGCAATTCTCTCTCGGCGTCAGGATAAGTTAATTCTTTCAGATAACGCTTGCGAAAGAGCTGCCACTGGTCGGGTTGCGCGTGGTACCACTGCCTGAGTTCGTTCGAGGGAGCGATGTTGCGCAACCAATCGTCGAGATCGACTTCGGTTTTGCGAAGGCCGCGCGGCCACAGACGATCTACTAAGATGCGCGCTCCGTCAGAGCGCGACGGCGAGTCATAAACCCGTTTCACGGCGACAGTCATGGCTTTGGGTTAGCAGCTTTCCGCTTGCCTTATCATTGTATGTCGGATCATTGTATGTCGAGTGATCGACAAGCGCCGGGAACATGCGAGAGGAAGTGTGAAGATGCGAGGGGCCGAAGGTCAAGGATTGGGAGTGCGGGGGCTGGGAGGGACGGATCCCCGAAAGAATCGTCGGGTCACCACGGCGTGCGACCGGTCAGTGGCGTATGCAGTCATTGTCATTGCGCTACTATCTCTTGGCATTCTTACGGGGTGCGATGTGGAGCGGCGCAGATCGGATGCCGAACTTGGCCTGAACACTCAGCAGGCTGCCGGACGCAAGACTTACGACAGCTACTGCGACCGCTGCCACCGTCCCTATTCCACGAAGGGCAGAAAAGGCCCGGGGTTGAAGGGAGTTTTTCAGCATCCTTATCTGCCGGTGAGTGGGCTGCCGGCAAATGACGATCGCGTGAGCGAAATTATTCGTTATGGCAGGCACGAAATGCCGGGATACAGCCAGACGTTGAGCGCCGAAGATCTGCAGGATTTGCTGGCTTACCTGCATACGCTGTAGCGGATGACTTGCGGTGAATATCGTGTTTCATTCTGATCGTGGGACAATCTTCGAGTGAAACAAACTTCATCATCGGAGCTTTTTCGCAAGCTTCCATCGGTCGATGAGGTGGTGCGTGATCCCGCGATGCATTTCCTGTTAAGTTCTGGGCAGGAATCCGTAACAAATGCCGCGCGTGTGGTGCTCGTCCGGTTGCGGCGGGAAATCGCAGCGGGCCTACTCGATGAAGCTGGGTTGGAGCTTGCGCTTACGGGCATGGCCGGCGCAGTGGAGAAGCAAGTTCGCCTCTCTCTGGATTACTCTCTGCGGCCGCTGATCAACGCGACCGGGGTGATCCTGCACACAAATTTCGGACGGGCTCCGCTGAGCGATTCAGCGATCGAGCACATTCGCGAGACTGCCGCAAGTTATTCGAATCTGGAGTTTGAGCTGGCTACGGGCACTCGCGGCAAGCGGGACGCGCATGCTGAGCGATTGTTTCGGCAACTGCTGAACGCCGGGTTCGAGAACAAGGTGCGCGAGTCTGTTTCCACGATCGTGGTGAACAATAATGCTGCTGCGGTTTTGCTGGCGCTGAATACGATGGCTGACGGTGGAGAGGTGATCGTCTCGCGCGGCGAACTGGTGGAGATTGGCGGTTCGTTTCGCATTCCGGAGGTGATGGCAAAGTCCGGCGCGATCTTACGCGAGGTCGGCACGACGAACCGGACCCGGACTGCGGATTACGAGAGCGCCATCAACGAAAGAACGCGACTGCTGTTGCGCGTGCATCGCTCAAACTTTGAGATCTCCGGTTTCACCGAACAAGCGCCTACAGCGGAACTCGCCGCTCTGGCGCACCGGCGCGGCATCCCGCTGATGGAAGACCTGGGCAGTGGCGCACTGTTCGATTTGCGCTCGATTGGAATTAACGACGAACCAGGCGTGCTGCACAGCCTGCGCAGCGGCGTCGATATCGTTACTTATAGCGGCGACAAGCTGCTGGGAGGGCCGCAGGCAGGGCTGATCAGTGGCGATCCGGCTCTGGTCGCGCGCATGCGAGCCAATCCACTGTTTCGTGCTTTGCGAGTAGACAAGATGATCTGTGCCGCGCTGGAAGCAACGCTCCTCGCATATGTACGGGGCGATCATGATGCGATTCCCGCGCTGTGCATGATGCGGCTCTCCAGGGACGACATCGGCCAGCGGGCCGAGGTGCTCGCGGCAAGAGTTACGGCTGCAAGGTTTAAAATTGAAATCGTAGACGGCGAGTCCGTTCTTGGCGGGGGCGCGGCTCCGTCTGCAGTTCTGCCGACGCGGGTGCTGGCGTTGTCTTGTGAGGGACTCAGCGCCGACGAATTGGCCGCCCAGCTTCGAAGTTCGGACCCTCCGATCATTGCTCGGATTGAAGAGGGCCATGTCGTGCTGGATTTGCGCACAGTGTTTCCGCAGCAAGATACCGCAGTGGCCGCGGCGCTCAATCGCATCGCAATGTAACTCTCCTGCATCGAAGGGTAGTGCCCCGTCTTTACACCGTCGGACATTCGACTCGCCCGATCGAGGATCTGATTGAGACGCTTCGGGCGCATGAAATTCAAACGCTGGTCGATATTCGCGCCTTTCCGATGTCGCGGCGGCTGCCGCAATTTAACCGCGAATCGCTGGAAAGCAGCTTGGCTGGAGCCAGCGTACGTTATTTGTGGATGAAAGCTCTCGGCGGTTATCGCAAGAAAATTCGGGATGATTCGCCGCATGTGGCGCTTCGCAATCCCTCCTTCCGCAACTATGGCGACTATATGCTGACTGCGGAATTTGAAAATGCGATGGCGGAACTCATTGCGCTGGCCGAGGCTTCGCGCACCGCTTATATGTGCGCCGAGCGCGTATACTTCCGCTGCCACCGTATGCTGGTTTCTGACTGGCTGGTCGCGCACGGGCATGAAGTGACGCACATCGACGGGAAAGGTCCGCTGAAACCGCATCGGCTAACTACGGAAGCTCGCATCATTGATGGCGAACTGATTTACCGTGGCGACCGGCTGTTGTAGGTTCGGGAAGCTCCAGGTTTCGAAAAAAATGATCGTCGGCACAGGCATTGATATTGCGGAGGTTCCGCGGATCCGGCAATCGATTGAGCGCTTCGGCGATCGTTTCCTGCAGCGAATTTATACGGCTGGGGAAATCCGCTACTGCGACTCGAAGGCGAACCGTGTAGAGCGATACGCGGCACGCTTTGCGGCAAAAGAGGCGGCCATGAAAGCCTTGGGCACGGGCTGGAGCCGCGGCGTGCGCTGGCGGGATTGCGAGGTGACGCGGCTGCCGGGCGGGCGTCCGACGATTAGCTTTCACGGAAACGCCGGTGAAATCGCCGCTAAGCTGGGCGTGACAAATTCGGCTCTGTCGATTTCGCACACCGCCGAGCAGGCTATCGCGCAGGTGATTCTAGAGAGCTAGTGCGCTGTATGGAATTTTCGATCTAAGTGCAGCCCCTGAAGGCGAGTAAACGGCCAGCTCTTACGGCACGCATGAATACGTACCCTGATACGAAACTAAGTATCGCGCCGCGCGCCTTCTGCTAGACTGTCGCATTCCATTCCATCATGTCCGCAACCATTCAGGCTGCCGTGCCGGTCCATTCCTCTACAGAGATTTCCGAACGCACTCTTCTTGCGGGGTTAGGGTTGACGAGCTTTGCGGCTCTGTTGCTGGAGCTGGCGCTCACTCGATTGTTCTCGGTCGTGCTCTTTTATCACTTTGCGTTTCTTGCGATTTCGATCGCGCTGCTGGGGTTGGGCGCCGGCGGAGTGTTCGCTTACCTGCTGAAGGACCGACTGGCTAAGACCGACAGTCGTACGCTGGCGGCGCGTCTCTGCATCGATTGCTCGATTCTGATTTTTATCGTGCTCGAGGTTGTGCTGCATGTGACGGTGGCGCTTAACGTGACTGGAATCAACTTCCTTCATCTAAGCGCTATTTATGTGGTTTCCGCTCTGCCATTTTTCATGACGGGATTGCTGTTTTCAGTGGTTTTTGCGCGCGAGACCTGGCGAGTGTCGCACCTGTATGGAGCGGACCTAAGCGGCGGTGCGCTAGCGTGCCTGGCAGTGGTTCCACTGCTGAACTGGCTGGGAGGGCCGAACACGATTCTGGCGGCAGCGGTGGTGATGGCTGTGGCTGCGGTGGTCTGGACAGCATCGTCACGAGTACGAAAAATAGCCGGTGGACTGGTTGCCGTTCTGGTGTTGTTGATTGCGGCGAACCATTCGAACCGGCTGATCGATGTGGTTTATGCCAAGGGAATGTTTCGCGACCCGGCCTGGGTTGAATTTTCGCGCTGGAATGCGTTGTCGCGCGTGGAAGTCGATCGCCAGGGCCAAGCCAAAGCCATCGTCATCGACGCCGACGCTTCCACCTACATAATGAATTGCGATCTGACACACTGGCGCGGTTCCCAGTGGGAGCATGATCTGATGTCGGCTCCGCCGGCGCTGGCCAATGTTCTGCGGCCTCGTGGAGAGTTCGCAATCATCGGCCCCGGCGGAGGAGTGGATGTAGTGCGCGCGGTGGCGAATGGCAGTCCCAGCGTGACCGGCATTGAAATTAATCCCATCATTGCCGATACCATCATGCGCGGGCGTTATGCCGATTACGCAATGCACCTCTACGAACGGCCTGAGGTGCACATCCACGTGACCGACGGACGCTCGTACCTGCGCTCGACGCCACAGCAGTTCGACGTGGTGCAAATGACGCTGGTGGACACCTGGGCATCGACAGCAGCGGGTGCGTTCGCGCTGAGCGAAAACAATCTCTATACGGTGGAAGCCTTCCGGGAATATTTCGAGCACCTCAGACCGGATGGAATGATCGCCATCACGCGATGGGAGTTCCGCCAGCCGCGCGAGGCGTTGCGGGTTGTGGCCGTCGCGATGCAGGCGTTGCATAGTCTGGGCGTCGCGAATCCCGCCCGTAACTTCATCGTGGCTTCGCAAGGTGCGCTCGATGAAGACGGAATTCCAGTCGTTGTGCTGGCCAAAAAGACGGCTTTCACCGAGGCTGAGGAATCCGCGGTGCAGGCTCATTTCAGACGATTTGACGAACTCCACCCGCTCTATGTTCCGTCGGAGGCGGCTGGTGGGGCAGGCCGCAATGCATTTTCCGATCTGATTGCGCGCAACGATCCATACCGGTTTGCGCAGAGTTATGCCTACAACGTGACGCCGGTTACAGACAACGCGCCATTTTTCTTTTTCACGCTCAAAGCCCGACAAATTCTGGGCGACGAAGGGCTGCAACAGGCGATGGACTGGAAGGTGAACCTCGGGGTGCTGGTTCTGATTCTCGTCCTGGTGATCTCGGTTGCGTCGGTGTTGGGATTTCTGATTTTGCCGCTGGCGCTGCACGGAGGGCGACAGTCGCCCGCGCCGCTGCTTTATTTTGTCGCTGTGGGCTTGGGCTACATTCTGGTGGAAATTGCATTCATTCAGCGCTTCGTGCTTTTCTTAGGACATCCCACATACGCACTGACGGTAGTTATTTTTCTGTTGATGCTGTCGAGCGGAGCGGGAAGCTTATTTTCCCGGCGCTGGCTTCAGCAGACTGAAATGGCGTGGATGCCACTAGCGCTGGTCGTTATCGCGCTGGTGGCCGATGTATTTTGGTTGCCGCGTGGACTGGCGGCGTGGGTTGGATTGGGATTCGGATACCGGTTGGCAGTGAGCGGCGGGTTGCTGATACCTCTCGGCTTTGTGATGGGAATGCCCTTCCCAACCGGCTTGCGTGCCTTCGCTGCAAGATCGGTTGGCGGCGTACGAAGCGGCAAAACGGACAATGCCGTGGAGTGGGCGTGGGCCATGAACGCAGCGGCCAGCGTGCTGGGCTCCGTGCTGGCAATGGTGATCGCAATTCAGTTTGGCTTGACGGTCACGCTGGCGTGCGGAGTTGGCGCTTACCTGCTCGCGCTCCTGCTGCTGCCGGCGCTTCATCCCCGACGCACTTAACGGGGCAGTTTGTTATCATGCTGCGAGGGGCGGCAGCAGAATTGCGGTCTCCCGCCTCGGCTAAAGAAGTACACAGATAAAGCGCATGGCGGTCTGAGGAAATCATTTGCCGAGCCAAAAGCAGCTCAAGTGGTCGGAACTTCGAGTTGGTGTCACGGTGATCTTCGCCAGCCTGGTACTGGCGCTGCTTTTGTTTCTGATGTCGGGAACGGGCGGCTTCTTCTCGACTCGCATGACGCTGGTATCGTTTTTCGACAATGCCGAGGGTTTGCGGGAGGGCGCGCCGGTACGGTTGAACGGCGTGGACATCGGCAACGTTACGGCGATTCGCATCGTCCCCGATAAAGACAAGCAGATCACGCCTGTCGAAATCGTGATGAAGGTGGGCACAAAATACAGATTTAATCTGCGCCGCGATTCTCTTACTTCGTTGGACACTGCCGGTGTACTCGGCGAAACTTACATCGATATCGACAGTTCGCAGGCCATCGCGGCTTTGGCGCAGGATGGCGATCAACTTCCGACGCGCGTGCATCCTGACTTCAACGAGGTGGTGCGCTCCAGCCAGAGTACGCTGCAGAACATGGACGCGCTGCTCAAGCGCGCCGACCGGATTCTGGCCTTCGCGGAGAGCGGCAAAGGCTCGTTGGGCAAGCTGATTTACGATCCCACACTTTACGATCAGTTCTCAAAGACGGTCGCCGAGTTCAATCAAATTGTGGACCAGATCGCGAAGGGACAAGGTAGTTTGGGCCAGCTAATCAACAGAAACGATGCCTATAACAAGTTCGTCGCGACGCTGGATAAAATGAACGGTGTTATCGATGATTTGCAAGCGGGTAAAGGCACGGCTGGAAAATTCCTGAAAGACCCCTCGCTCTACAACAACGCCAACGACACCATTGCCAACTTCAAACAAGTGAGCGCAGACCTGAATGCGGGCAAGGGTTCGGCCGGGCGCCTACTGAAGGATGAAGAGCTTGCGAAGAAACTTGATACAACAATGACCAAGCTCGCGGCACTGACCAGTGAACTGGAAGCAGGTCAGGGCACGGCAGGAAAGCTGTTCAAAGACGAAGCGCTCTACAACAATGCCAACCAGATGCTTGAAGAAACTCGCAACCTGGTGAAGGCGATTCGACAGGATCCGAAGAAGTATCTAAGCATCAAGCTGCACATCTTTTGATTGAGCGATCGGGCGATTTACGATTGGGTGATTGCAGAAGCTTAAGAGACTTCAATCACAAAATCGCCCAATCGCTCATTAACTCAATATCCCGTCAGTGCTCGCCGATACCGAAGAGCGCTCCGAGCAGGAGAATCGTGAGAACTCCGAAAGAAATTGCGCCGAACTTCCAGTCTTTTTCGCGCAGAAATAAAACTCCTGCAACCGCAACTCGCACGGCGGGAGTTGCCAGCATCAGCAGCACACCGGCGCGTTCGATCTGCGCGGGAAGGCGGCCGTGGATGACAAGCCCAATCAGCAGCCCGGACAACATGACAAAGAAACAGGCGAATGCTCCTACGCGCAACACCAGGGCAACAATGCGATCAAACGCAGGCTTGCGGAGCTGGCTCATGCTGCGCCTCCCATCATCAGATGTATGGTGAGGTGGCCGGCAAGATACAGCATGATCGCGACCAGAAGATAGACAACGTACTTCGTTTGGATGCGCGGGGCCAGGCGCGCACCCAACAGTGACCCAAGAAATACGCCAACGGCAAGCGGGGCGGCGATCTCGACGAGAATATCTCCGCGGCGGTAATAGACGATGGCACTGGCTGCAGCGGTGACTCCTATCATGAAATTCGAAGTCGCTGTGGCCACCATCAGCGGAACATTCATGAAGATATACATCACCGGAACTTTGATGGGGCCGCCGCCGATGCCGAGCAAGCCGGAGAGTCCTCCAGCGACGAGTGACGCGGCTAGGCCGAGAGGATAACGCTGAGGCTCATAGGGCGGGATCGTTGTTTCGCCGCCGTTGTTCGCGGGAAACCCTTCAGAGTCTGACACGGCCAGGTCCCGGGTTTTGCCGCCAGGAATTTTGGCGTCGCGCACCTTGCCGCCTCGCGCCATAATCATGACGGAGCTGTATAAGAGGAAGGCGGCGAAGATGCCCTCAAGCCAGTTGCGATTAAAATAGGCCACCAGATAAGCCGTAACAGCCGCGCCAAAAGAAGTTGCGAGTTCGAGCGTCATGCCGAGGCGGATGTCGGTGGTGTGGCGTTGAAGGTGGACGGAGGAACTGGCTGCCGAAGTGGTGATTACGGCTACAAGACTGGTACCGATGGCTTGCCGGATGGGGATCCCGAAGTGCAGCGCGAGGAGCGGCGTGAGCAGAATACCGCCGCCAATGCCAGTGAGCGCGCCCAGCAATCCTGCGACGAAGCCCAGCAGCACAAGGAGCGCGCTTAGCATGCTGCGTCTATGACACCACCCGCGGCACAGATGTGGATTCTGCCTGCTCGTGCGCGTGATAGCTCGAGCGCACCATAGGGCCGGACTCAACGTGGCGAAAGCCGAAGCGCAACGCCGCGTCGCGTAGCTCGCGAAACTCGTCAGGCGTGTAGAAGCGGGCGATGGGCAAATGATCGCGCGAGGGGCGAAGATATTGGCCAACGGTAAGAATGTCGACGCCGCGGCTGCCGAGGTCGCGGAAAACTTCTACGAGTTCTTCCGTCGATTCGCCAAGGCCGACCATCACACCACTCTTCGTCACCATGCCGGGCGAAAATTTCTTGGCGTTCTCTAATAGTGCGAGAGTGCGCTCGTAACGGGCCCCGGAGCGGACGGCGCGATAAAGCCGCGGCACTGTTTCGGTATTGTGATTGAGCACGTCGGGCCGCGCGTCGAGCACGATTCTTAACGGTTCTTCGAGACCCTGAAAATCGGGGATGAGAACTTCGATGCGGCAATCGGAAATCAGTTCGCGGATTTCGCGGATGGTCTTGGCGAAAACTTTTGCGCCGCTGACATTGTCATCGTCACGATTTACGCTGGTTATGACGGCGTGTTTCAGTTCTAGCGTGGCAACCGCCTCGGCTACGCGACGCGGCTCATCCCAGTCGATGGGCTCCGGACGGCCCTTTGGCACCGCGCAGAATCCGCAACGGCGCGTGCATATGTCGCCTAGCAGCATGAAGGTTGCGGTCTTGTGATTCCAGCATTCGCCGATGTTCGGGCATTGCGCCGACTCGCAAACCGTGTGCAGTCCGAGCCCGCGGGCCAATTTTTTCAGGTTGTGAAAGTTGTCGCCGACGGGAGCCTTGGCGCGCAGCCAGTCAGGCTTGGGCACACGAACCGGCGGCCCAACCTCGATCTGAATCAGTTGAGAAGCTCCTGCCATTCTCTTCGATTCTATCAGCTTCGAATCCTCACCTCGAAGCTGCGGTTGAGCAAAGGGCTGCGACCTCGTAGAATGCAGGCCAAACTCTGGGAGCGTAACTTCGATGAGCGGATTCTTAAAGTGGCTGGGGCGCGGGTTGGTGGTTGTAGCCCTGATCCTCGTGGTCGCAATCAGTTTCACGATTGGATGGAGGCCGTTTTTAGGGCCGCGAGCCCGGCCCCTTACCAATCGAAAATTCGAGGCTAGCCCACAGCGACTAGCGCGAGGCCGCTATCTGGCGAATGCCGTCTCGGGATGCATCTACTGCCATTCGGAACACGACTGGAAGGCTCCGGGAGCCCCCGTAATTGAAGGCAAAATGGGCGCCGGGCAGGTTTTCTTTCTGAACGGCCTGCCGGGAAAGGTGACTGTGCCAAACATTACGCCAGATTCTGCCACCGGATCCGGCACCTGGAGCGACGACCAGCTGGCTCGAGCCATCCGCGAAGGCATCGGACACGACGGCAGAACATTGTTTCCGCTGATGCCGTATGCGCACTTTCGCACGATGTCGGATGAAGATCTCGCCTCGGTAGTAGTGTATGTGAGGTCTTTGCAGCCGGTACCGAACCAGCTTCCGCAGACGGAGATCGTATTCCCGGTGAAATACCTCATTCGAAACGCGCCACAGCCGGTGACATCGCCCGTTCCAGACGCCCCCGCCGATCCGCTTAAGCGGGGCATGTATCTCGTGGAGATTTCGGGTTGCTCAGACTGTCACACTCCGCAAACGCGCGGCCAGCCGATCGCCGGTCTGGAGTTTGCCGGTGGCTTTGAGCTAAGCGGTCCGTTCGGAGATGTGACTAGCGCCAACCTCACTCCGGATCCTTCGGGCATTTCGTATTACGACGAGAAAACTTTTATCGATGCGATGCGAACGGGCAAAGTTGGAGCGCGCAACCTGAATCCCATCATGCCGTGGATCATGCTGCGAAATATGACAGATGACGATCTCAAGGCGATGTTCGCTTACTTGCGCACGCTGAAGCCGGTTCGTCATCGCGTGGACAATAGTCTGCCACCTACGGCCTGTAAGATTTGCCAAGGGAAACATGGAGCGGGAGAACAAAACTGAAGCCGCTTTCTACCCCACCTCGACGAGCCCATACGTATGCTGCCAGCGGGTGCGAAGGGCGACTAAGGCGCGGCTGATTTCGACTTGGGTGATTTCGGAGTTCGGTCCTTCCATCACGGCGGCGGCTTCGCGCTTGGCCAGTTCCAGCAACTGGCGATCGCGAATCAGATTGGCCACACGGAAGCTTGGCATGCCGGCCTGGCGCGTGCCGAAAAATTCTCCGGGACCGCGCAGTTCGAGATCGAGTTCGGCGATCTGAAAGCCGTCATTGGTGCGCACCATGGCGTCGAGGCGGCGCTCACCTTCTTCCGTAACTTTGCCGCCGGTCATCAGAATGCAATACGACTTCGCGGCTCCGCGGCCGATGCGTCCGCGCAATTGATGAAGCTGCGCCAAGCCAAAGCGCTCGGCGTGCTCGATTACCATCACGGTGGCGTTCGGGACGTCCACGCCAACTTCGATCACCGTCGTCGCAACCAGAATTTGCAACTCGCCTTTCTGAAACATGCGCATGACTTGATCTTTCAAGTCGGCGTCCAGACGGCCGTGTAGCAGGCCAACTTTCAGATCGGCGAACACTTTGCCGCTGAGCTCGCAGTACATCTTGATCGCAGCTTTCAGTTCGGTCTCCTCACTTTCGGAGATGACCGGGTAGACCACATAAGCCTGATGCCCCTTCGCGATCTGCTTGCGCAAAAAATCCCACACTTCGGGAGAGCGGTCGTCGGTGATTCTTCGCGTGACGATGGGAGTGCGGCCGGGAGGAAGTTCGTCGAGGATGCTGAGATCGAGATCGCCGTAGAGGGTGAGCGCGAGGGTGCGGGGGATGGGGGTTGCGGTCATGACTAGGACGTCGGGCTCGGCGGGAGTTGTAGAGGGCGAGAGATCCGAGCTTCGCTCGGATGGACAGCCGGGGGCGGCTGTCCCCACATGAGTCGAAGTAGTTCCCACATGAATTGTTGCTCCACGTGCATCGGAGGCGTCGCCCGATTTCTTCATTAGCTTGAGGCGCTGTAGGACGCCGAAGCGGTGCTGCTCGTCGACGATTACGAGGCCTGGCTTCGCGAATTCGACTTTCTCCTCCAGCAGCGCGTGGGTGCCGATGACGAGCTGCGCGTTGCCCTGCGCGATGTGGCGGCGAATTTCGCGCTTGCGGTCGGCTTCGAGCGAGCCGGTTAGCAAGACGATCCGGTATCCGGCATTCTCCAGAATCCTGCGCGCGGAAAAATAGTGCTGCTGCGCAAGAATCTCGGTGGGCGCCATCAACGCGACCTGGCAACCGTTTTCGATGGCGATGATTGAGGCCTGGAAGCCGATGATCGTCTTGCCGGAGCCGACGTCGCCTTGCAGCAAACGCCGCATGGGATAAGGCTTCTGCATGTCGTCGGCGATCTCTTTCAGCACTCGCTTCTGCGCGGCCGTGGGATGGAAGGGCAGGATTTTCTTGATCGCCTGGCGGACCCGGTCATCGATACGAAAGGCAATGCCGGTTTGCGCCTTTTGCTGACGGCGCTTGAGTTCCAATCCCAGCTCGACGAAAAACAATTCTTCGAAAATCAAGCGGATGTGCGCCGGAGTGCGTGAAGATTGCAAATCTGCGAAGCTCTCTCCGGCTTCCGGCCAATGAACTTTCAAAAGCGCTTCACGCGGCGAAAGCAGCGCCAGGCGCTCGCGCACGGCTTGAGGGATGGTTTCGGCGAGTTGCGGAGTCAGATCGTCGAGAGCGGTGCGGATGATACGGCGAAACCAGCGCGCGGTCACGCGGCCCTGCCCGGCCGATTCGTAGATCGGCACAATGCGGCCGACTTCGAGCGATGTTGCGGCTTTGTCGTTATCTCCCGCGCTGTTTTCATCGGCATCCCCCAACATTTCAAACTGCGGCTGGATGATCTGAAATTCTCCGCTGCGCTGGTCTTGCTCGACTTTGCCGTAGAGCGCGATCAACTGGCCGGGCTTGAATTTATCTTGCAGGTAAGCGCCGTGGAACCAGAGGCACTTGAGGCGCGATCGTCCCTGACCGACGGTGAGCTGGAAGATGGGCATGCGCCGCGTGCGAAACAGGCCGGAGTTGCGGACTTCGCCGATCACGGTGGCCATTTCGCCGGGACGCAATTCGGCGATGCCGCGTGGATTCAGCCGGTCTTCGTAGCGAAAAGGAAGATAGTTCAGCAGATCGCCGACCGTGGCAATGCCCTTGGTGGCGAGGATCTCCGCCAGTTTGGGTCCGATTCCCTTGACGTATTGGACCGGAGTGGTGAGTTCAAGCATGGGGACGCTACGAGGAATGTTAGCAGGGACTCGACTCACGGATGCAACCTCCTGCATCTACTGATGTAGAGCGCATTCTCGACGGCCATTCACAAGGAGGAGTCCGATGGCGCCGACTGCTACCGCGATGCCCACACAAGCTGAAAAAGCGCAGACGTTTCGTGCACTCCACGAGCGCGATGACGCATTCATCATTCCCAATCCGTGGGACGTAGGAACGGCACGCGTGCTGGCTCATCTCGGCTTCGAGGCGCTGGCCACCACAAGCATGGGTTATGCCTTCTCGATGGGGCGACCGGACAATACCCTCGATCGTGGGGAGACGCTCGCATACGCATCGGCGATCGCATCCGCCACCAGTTTGCCAGTGAGCGCCGATCTGGAGAATGGCTTTGGAGACGCGCCGGAGGTCGTTGCCGAAACGATCAGACTGGCTGCGGCTGCGGGAGTTGTCGGGGGCTCGATTGAAGATGCGACTAGCCGTTCCGACCACCCTATCTACGATCTCGAACTGGCAACTGAACGGGTGCGGGCGGCAGTGGAGGCGGCACGCTCTCTCTCTTTCCCTTTCACGCTAACCGCGCGCGCAGAGAACTACCTGCACGGCCGGCTAGACCTCGCAGATACGATCAAGCGGCTGCGAGCCTATCAGGAGGCGGGCGCTGACGTTTTGTATGCGCCTGCTCTAGCCTCGAAAGGCGATATTGCGGCTGTGGTCAGATCGGTGGACCGTCCGGTTAATGTTCTAATGGGGTTAAAAGGAGTTCAACTGAGCCTGACGGAGCTCTCCGCAATGGGAGTCAGGCGCGTCAGCGTGGGGAGTTCGCTGACCCGCGCCGCAATGGGGGCTTTCCTTCGGGCTGCCATGGAGATGCGCGAACGCGGCACATTTACATTTGCGAGTGAGGCCGCGAGTCCGAAAGAGTTGACCTCCATCTTCACGAAATAAGATGGTCGCGTCCGAATCACCGACTGACCTGCCCTGATGACTCCGGTGTCTAAACCGTCGGTGCTGCTCAATCTGGTTCAAGCTCTGTGCGCCATCATCCTGGGAAACCTGGCGTACTTCTTTCTCGCTCCCACCTTTCATCTGCCGCGGCACCGGCCCTTTCAGTTGGATTGGGGCCTGGTCATCGACTTCTGGTTTTGCGCGGTGGCCTACGGACTCATTCGCACAGCTCGAAGGTGGAAGTAGCGATCTTCAGCTCTCTTCATCCGCACTTGGGGGCATTCCACGAAAGAGCCATGCAAGGTTACCTTCGGAACCTGTGTAACCTTCCCGGCTTCACTACCATAGGTCCTAACGGTGCGGGATTAAGAATCATGAATAAAATTGCGGTCCTGTACGATGCAGGGCAAGCTGTGCTTTCCACCTTTGACCTGGACGAGGTGTTACAGCGGATCCTGACGATCGCCCATGACTATTTCCACCTGCGAAACGTAGCGATTGTGCTGCTCGACAAGCAATCACAACATTTATACGTCCGCTCGCAGATTGGTTGGGACGAAGGCCAGGACAAACACCGACTTTCGGTGGGCCAGGGAATTACCGGAGCCGCAGCGCTCAAGAAGCAGCCGGTTTACGCGCCTGATGTGCACAAGGATCCACGTTATTTCTGCTCCGCGAAGTCCACGCGCTCGGAACTCGCCATCCCTCTGATGGTGATGGATGAAGTTGTGGGCGTGCTGGATTGCCAGAGCGACCGGGTCGATCATTTCGATCCGGAAACGATCGACTTGCTAACGTTGTTCTCCACCCATGCTTCAATCGCGTTGCAGAACGCGCGCCTGTATTCGCTCGAGCAGCAACGGGCGCGGCAACTGCAAGCCATCAATGCCATCGCTCAACAAACCACCGCGGTTCTCGAACTTGAAGTTTTGTTGGGCCGCGTATGCCAGCTGATTCAGGATGCATTCCAGGTATCGCATGTCTCGCTCTTCCTGCGTGAGGACCACGATCTCGTGTTGCGGGCGCATCACGGGACGCTGACGCCTCACGTTCCGGAGGGCGGCCGCTTCCCGGCAAGCGAGGAGCCTTGGGCTGGAATTTTATCGGCGAGCGGCACGGTCATGGAACGAGCCCTAAGTGACGTGCCAGACTCAGCGAGATTTTTCGCCGAATCAGCCTCGCGTATTTGCATTCCATTGGTTTCGTTTGGACAGGTGCTGGGAATTCTGGCGCTGGACAGTTCCAAGCCGGATGCTTTTTGCGAGGGAGATTTTCAATCGCTCGAATCGGTGGCCGACATTTGCGCTACGGCGATTCAGAACGCCCATTACGTTGAGAGAGTCAAGCAACTCGCCTACCTCGACGGTTTGACTGGAATTTTCAATCGGCGGTTTTTTGAGCTGCGGATTCTGGACGAGATTGAACGCGCGCGGCGATATGGAAGCGGGATGGCCGTGATCATGGCGGACATCGACCAATTCAAGCATTTGAATGACGAGTTCGGGCATCTGCTGGGTGACGAAGTGCTGCGGCAGGTTTCTTCTTTATTTCACCAGCAGCTACGGAAGATCGACGTAGTCTGCCGATACGGCGGCGAGGAGTTCGGAATCCTGCTGACGCAAGTGAACGCCGAGCACGCGATGAGCGTAGCGCAAAAACTGCGCACCACCGTAGAGAACTGGCAGTTTCCCGGTGTGCCTCAAACCGTGACCATCAGCGCTGGAGTGGCTGCTCATCCCGAGCATGGGATGACCCGCGATGAATTGGTGAGGGCTGCGGATAGCGCGTTGTACACGGCCAAACAATCGGGACGAAACCGAATCTGTTTGGCGTCTTTGGCGCGCGGACACGCTAACGCATAGCGGTCGATTCGCTGCCTAGATATCGCCGTCTAGATATCCATCCACTCGCGCTGCATCTCCTGGCGGAGCTTTTCCATCTGCCGCTGCAACTCCCGACGGCTCTTTTCGAGTTCTTCCCGCACCTTGGGCGAGATTTCCCGGCTCAGCTTCTCTGCTTGTTCCTTCAATTGTTGCTGCTGCGCACAGAGAGACTTACGCATCTCCGCCGAAGCTTTGAGAGCGTTTTCTCTTGCCAGTTCAATCTGCGGCTGAAGATTGGCGATTTCGTTTCGTACTTCGCGCAACGCGGTTTGAGTTTCAGCGCTTAACTCCGGCACGTCAAGGCTTTCCTCCTCAATCAGTTCGCCGGAGTTTTTGCGATCGGGCAGGATCAGCGTGAGGTTTTGCTCTTTCTTGTCGCGGATCACGGCAACGCCAACCGATCCGGCGCTGTGGGAGCGCAGGGCATGGGTGAAGTCGCTGGTGTCATGAACCGGCTGGTCGCCGACGCGAGTGATCACGTCGCCGGCGCGCAGTCCAGCTTTGTCGGCGCGGCTGCCTTTCTCGACTGACCGTACCAGAACTCCGTTTCCACTTTTAGTCCCGAAAAATTCACCGAGCTGCGGAGTAAGATTCTCGACCATCAACCCGCTGCGGGCCGAGGATCGCACCACGACGACATTGATTTCCGGTATATCGAAATCCGGAATGTTCGGCATCGGCGGCATATTAAATTCGTAATCTTTGCCTTTCGCAACGTGCGGGAACTCGCCGTGCCGATCACCCAACTGAACCTTGATGGTCATAGGCTGTCCATCACGGCTCAATCCAAGAGCGACGACGCGCCCGGCAGGAGTCTCATGAATCATCCGCTGCAATTGCGTCTTACTCTCGATTGCCGTTCCGTTCATGTTGAGAATCACGTCGTGCTCTTTAATGCCAGCTTTGCCGGCGGGAGCGTCCTGGTCCACCATGGTCACTTCCACGCCCTGCTCTTCTTTCAACTTCAAAGCGCCGAGACGGTCGGAAGTAATGTCCATGATGTCCACGCCGAGGTAGGAACTGGTGCCCGAATCTTCGCTGGGGATGCCGAAGGGCGCGGCCGAGTCTACCGTCCATCGTTGTGAGGCGTGCGAAAGAGTGAGCAGCAAGGGCAGCAAAGTAGCGATCGTCAAAATGGGCTTGCGCATGGTCAGTCTCCTGAATGTCGATGCACCGCGGCTTCGCTGCCCGCACCCGCTTCGCAGCCGCCGGTTAAAGCTTGTTTACTGGTTCGCCCTTCTGAAGCAAATGTCGCCGGTCGTCGTTCGAACTTTCAGCACCGGACCGCCTCCGTTTAACTTGCCTTCGGCCGTTAGCGTTCTCGGCCCCCACTGATCGCCTTCGCTGTGGACATGAATGTCGGGCAATTCCGACGTGATGCGATGTCCGTTGCCGAGATCGACGCTGGCGCGCACCGAGATGGCAACATCGGAAGCGAGATAGACGGTGATGTCGCCGGCTGAAGTCTCAATCATCGAGTCGCTGCGCACGGCGCCAGTGTTGATCAACTTCACAGTAATTCCGCCGGCCCCGGTCTCTACGTGGGCTGAAGGCACGCCATAGAGTTCAATGCTTCCGCCGCCAGTGTGCGCGCGAACCGCGCCCTTCGCCGAAGTCAGCCGAATGCTGCCGCCGCCGGTTTCGATTTCAGCTGTGCCGCCGATGTCGCCGAGATCGATGTTGCCGCCGCCGGTGGTTGCTTTCACTTTTCCGGAACAATGCTTAATGTCTACGTTTCCGCCGCCCGCCTGAACGGTCGCGCCTTGATCGCCGGACATGATGGTGACATTGCCGCCGCCGGTCTCAGCGCTGATCACACCTTTCACCGAACGAATCGTGATGTTGCCGCCGCCGGTTTGCAACTTCAGGTCTCCACCTACGGTGCCAACATCGACAGAATCGCCGCCGGTTTCAACATTTGCCGAACCGCCAATGTCATCGACTCGAACTTTGCCGCCGCCGCTTTGAATGTCGACCCGGCCAGCTACGCCGGAGGCATCCACTCCGCCCCCACCGGTTTCAACCCTGACAACTTCCACGTCGCGAGGAATGTTAACCACCAGTTCGCCGGAGAACTTGTGCTCGGAGCCGGTCATAATCGTCACGCGTGCCGGGCCCAGGCGCACTGAATGGCCGCCCTGCCACTCGCCTACCACCCAGGCCGTATCACCGTGAACATAGGCGCTCAGCTTGTAAGCCTGGAACTGGCGGCGCGCATCTTCCTCGGACGATGCGTGAGAGTGAACGTGTAGGGCATAGTCGATGCCCGACTGCCGCGACCCGCGAACCACAACTGCGCCTGCGTCTACTCTGACTTTGATGTTTTTGGCCGCGGCCAGCGACCCGGTGAAGACCTGGCTCCAAACGCCGTTCTCGCGGCTTATGTGCGCTTCCTGCGCCACGGCCAGGGGCGCAAGTACGGCCAGTGCGCAGAGCAGGCCGACGAATTGTGGCGAACGTTTCAAAATAATGTGCCTCGTTACTTTCGCTATCGTTTCTTCAAGTCTGCGTTTATTCAACGCTGTTCTAAATCGACCATCCCTACTCAATCTCATCAATCAATCTCGGGTAACTGCGCCAGCATGGTGCGGGCCTGCGACTTTATGTATTGGCTTTGATCTTTCGCAGCGAGCGCCATCAACACGCCACGCACGCTGCCATCGGCCTTCACTGGCTCGATCAAGCGCAATGCTTCGGTGCGCACACCGGGATTCGAATCGCTCACCAGCGACTCCAGAACTGCGTCGCGAACGCGCACATCATTCTTCACAAAACTGCCCAGACCATCGAGAGCTTTCAGCCGGACTCCCGGGTTCGTGTCATAACGCAACGCGTAGATCAGCGCGTCGCGCACCTGTGAGATATCGGGCTTCTGGGTGAGCAAATCGACTGAATCCATCCGCACGCCGGAGTTGTAGTTGTTGCGCGCGGCAAACAGCAGCAGTTGCTGGATGCGTTGATCATTCAGCGACCCTTGCGTCTCGAGCGTAGAAACCGTGTCGTACTTGATATCGATTTCGTTCGTGCCAGGTTTCTGGGTGATCGACTGGATGCCGGTGATGGAAGCTTCGGAGGGGGCGGGAGTCGCGATTGAAGTTGGGACCGAATTCAGTGGCTGGTGAGCGAATATTTTGTAGGATGTTCCTAGTCCGCCGGCAAATCCAAGGATCAGAATCACCGAGGCCAGAGCGGGTGAGAAGCGCACTTGGCGCAGCCAGTTCGCGGGATCGAATGCCAGCCGCCGCCAGAAGCCGCCCTGCTCGGCTGTTTCGAGCGATTCCTGCAGCTTCATCCGCGAAGCCGGCAACAGATTCGCTGAGGGCTCGTTTGGCAGTTCGCCGGAGAGCAGCGCGTGGAACTCCTGTTCAGCCTTCAGTTCCGCGGCGCAGTCGGTGCAGCGCGCGATGTGCTGCTCAAGTTCATGACGAGCATCGTCTGCCAGCTCGCCATAAACGTGCAGCGTTATGTTTTGCCGGACCCAATCGCAGTTCATAGCAACCCCGTTCCAAAAGGTTTCAAAGTTTCAAGGTCTTTGAAACCTTGAAACTTTGAAACTTGCCTTCATCTCATATCCGCCAACTGGCCGCGCAATTTCTGCGTGGCGCGGAAGAGGGTATTCTTGGCGGTCTCTTCCGTGGTATGCAAAATCTCGCCCACGGTGCGCAGCTTCAAACCGTGATAATGCTTCAGCTCAAAAACCATGCGCTCGCGCGGCGTCAATTTTTCGAGTGCTCCGGAGATCCTCGCACCTAACTGACGGCGCATCAAATCGCGCTCTGGATTTGCGCCGGCGCGTCCGTCGGCCACCTGATCGAGCAGGTCATACTCGCCGCCGGAAGAATCTTTTACCACCGGGGCATCTTCCTTGCGCACGGTTTTCTTACGCAGGTGATCAAGGCAAAGATTGGTCACGATGCGGTAAATCCAGGTGTAAAAAGAGCATTCGAAACGAAAGCTTCCGATATTCTTATAGGCCTTGAGGAAGGCGTCCTGATAGACATCCTGGGCGTCGTGCTCGGTGCCCGTGAGATGCAACGCCAGCCGCAAGACCGACTGATCGTAGTGACGCACCAATTCCTCGAAGGCGGCGCGGTTGCCGCGTTGCGCCTCGCGGATGAGGATCGTATCGTCTATGCGGCGTTCTTGCCCAGCCATGCGGCCCCGCGTGGGGTCCTGCTTTTCACTAACTATGCCACCGCTGACTTTCCCAACTCCCCCGTACGTTGCTTTCGAGCGGGCTCGTTCACCAACCGCAAATGGTAATGCGCAAACATCGGCCGGCATTTTTTGTCATGTCCCTATACTGCCCGGTGATGTGCCGTATCCGGGCTTGCACAGGAATAGACGTGTTAGCAGTGGAAGCGTGAGCACAAATTATAGGCTGGACGGGGGAATTTATGGGGCCGTAGGTGATTCTTTTGTAATGGGTTACGCAAGACAGAAACACTGGATGACAGTTGGGGAATGCGGCTTCGCATATCTATATACTCGCACTTGGTGAGCCGAGACGCCGCCAAAGGGGAGCCATGAGAATCCCGAAGCATAGTTGGATTTTCTTTGTAATCACATTGATAATTGGTTTCTATCAACACGGACGGGCTGCGGGACAAGCAGACCCTCTAGCTCACCAGGCTCAAACCGTCGCTTCGCCAACCGAAACAAACGAGAAGCAAATCCACGATCGCGCCGCGAACCTACTGCGGCAAATGACTGTGCAGGAAAAAACAGCGCAACTGTCCCAGCTTCCCGGGACTGCGTCCGACGAATTCAAAGAAAACATAAAGCAGCCGATAGAAGAAGTCCTCAAGCAGTTTGGGGCAGGCTCCATCCTCTGGGTTTCCGATCCTAAAGAGATCAATCGCCTGCAGCACGTGGCCGTCGAGCAAACGCGGCTGCATATTCCGGTGCTCTTCGGACTCGATGTGATCCACGGCTACCACACGATCTTCCCGTCGCCAATCGCCATGGCGTCTTCGTGGGATACGAAAATGGTGGAGGAAGTGCAGGCCGTAGCCGCGAAGGAAGCCCGCGCTGCGGGGATTGAATGGACGTTCGGACCCATGGTCGATATTGCCCGAGACGCGCGTTGGGGGCGCATGATGGAAGGCGCGGGAGAAGATCCGTATCTCGGAGCGGCGATGGCGCGCGCGCAAGTTCTGGGATTTCAAGGCAGGCAACTCGGAGGAGCCGATCACGTGCTGGCCTGCGTGAAGCACTTCGCCGGTTATGGAGCCGCCGACGGCGGACGCGACTACGACTCCTCCTACATTCCCGAAGAGCAAATGTGGAATACCTATCTGGCGCCCTTCAAGGCCGCGATCGACGCTGGAGTGGGCAGCGTGATGAGTGCCTACATGGATCTCAACGACGTCCCCGCCAGCGGCAACCGCTGGCTGCTGCACGACGTGCTGCGCGACGCGTGGAACTTTCATGGATTCGTAGTGAGCGACGCGTTCGCCGTGCGAAGCCTGCGGACCCACGGTTACGCCAGCGACTTGCAGGACGCGGCGCACAAAGCCTTCACCGCCGGATTGAACATGGACATGGCGAGTGGCACCTACCTGAAATATTTGCCCATCGAACTTGAGCAGAAGCGCATCTCAATGCAGCAGATCGACGATGCGGTGCTGCCCATCCTCGAAACCAAAATCCGCCTGGGATTGTTCGAGCACCCGTTCATTGACGAGTCGCGAGTCGAGCCCACGCTCAATGATCCCGCGCATCAGGAAGTGGCGCGGCACGCCGCGCAGCGTTCCATCGTGCTGCTGCGGAACGAAGGCGCGCTGCTTCCACTCGATAAGAGCGGGCAGACAATTCACTCCATCGCGGTGATTGGGCCGCTCGCCGATGCTGAAAACGATCTGCTCTCTATGTGGGGCGCGATCGTGAAGCCGGGACCGACGGTAAGCATTCTGCGTGGCATTCAAGAAAAAGCCGGTGCGGGAATTCATGTCGCCTTCGCTCACGGTCCCAATATCGGCCGGGATTTCGCTTCGCCCTTCGAAGGCTTCGATCTGACAAAGAACATGAAAGAACAACCCGCGCAGACCGCGCAGGAAGCGCAGCGCGCAATCGATGACGCCGTGGCTCTGGCAAGGCAAAGCGACGTTGCCGTACTGGTGCTGGGTGAGATTGATCTGATGAGCGGCGAGTACGCTTCGCGTTCTTCTTTGAAACTTTGGAGCCATCAGGAAGAGTTATTGGAAGCGATAACCGCAACCGGCAAGCCGGTGGTTCTCGTGCTGGTCAACGGCCGCCCGCTCGATATTTCGTGGGCGGCGGAGCATATTTCCGCGATCGTTGAGGCTTGGTATCCCGGAAGTCAGGGCGGCAATGGAATTGCCGATGTATTGTTTGGCGATGCCAACCCTGGTGGCCACCTGCCCGTGAGCTGGCCGCGCAACTCGGGACAGCTACCTTTGTACTACAACCACAACCTCACTCAGAACCCTGAGACTAATCCAGATTTCAAGTCGCGCTATTGGGATGTAAAGAGCACGCCGCTCTATCCATTTGGGTACGGGCTGAGTTACACGACATTCTCCGTTGACCATCTGCAAGTAACGCCCAAAGCGCGAACCGAGGCATTGCAGACGGGAGCGATCGAAGTTTCGACTGACATAACCAATACCGGCAAGAAGGCTGGCGACGCCGTGGTGCAACTTTACATTCACCAGCGCGCCGGGAGTGCGTCGCGCCCCGTTCGCCAGTTAAAAGGGTTTGAGCGTGTTTCTCTGCAGCCTGGCGAAAAACGCACCGTGCATTTCACCCTAGGCCGGGATGAATTGCGATTTTGGAGCCCGTCTGAAAAGACGTGGGTCGTCGAGCCGGAGCGATTCGACGTGTGGGTGGGTGAGGATTCAACTGCGACATTGCACGGAGAGTTCGAGCTGACTGATTGACACGGCAAGGTTCGTCAACTGCGCGCAACTGCTAAATCGGCTGGGCGGCGTCTTCGAGCAGGATCATCTTTAGCACGTTGACAAAAAGATCCGCATCGGCCTCGGAGAAGATCAACGGGGGACGCAGTTTGAGGACGTTGTGATGCGGGCCATCTGTGCCGGCAAGGACTCCGCAATCGCGCAGACGGTTGATAATATAATCCGCCTGCTTCGTGGCTGGCGCTCGGGTTTCGCGGTCGAGCACAAGATCGAGGCCGAGGAATAAGCCTGAGCCGCGCACATCTCCGATCAAGGGATGGGATGGTTGAAGATTGAGCAACCTATTTTTGAGATAACCACCCACTCGAAAAGCATTCGCCTGCAGCGATTGCTCTTCGAGGACGTCGAGAACCGCAAGCCCGGCGGCGCACGCCACCGGATTTCCGCCGAAGGTGCTGAAAAATTCCATCCCGTTGGCAAACGATGAAGCGATTTCGCGCGTGGTGATGACCGCGGCGAGCGGGAAGCCATTGCCGATCGGCTTGCCGAGGACGACGATATCTGGAACAACGGACTGCGTTTCGAAGCCCCAAAAGTGCGAGCCGAGGCGGCCAAAGCCAACCTGCACTTCATCGGCAATACAGACCGCTCCCGCGGCGCGGACATGCCGGTACGCTTCGGCAAGATAACCGGGTGGGAACACAATCTGACCACCGACACTCGGAAGCGTTTCAGCGATGAAGCATGCAATCTGGCGTCCGCTGGCGCGAGCTTGCCGCAAAATTTCTGCGATATGATGCGCGTATTTCGCACCAGCGGCCGCATCGTCGCGGCGATAGGGACCACGATGGTCGTCAGGCAACAGAGCGACGTGCACCCAGGGTTTGCGGCCGCTGCCGCCGGGGCCGTTGAATTTGTACGGGCTGATATCTATCAGCGTAGTGGTGTGGCCATGGTAAGCATGGTCGAGCACGACAACGTCTTCGCAGGCCGTGTGAGTGCGCGCGAGCCGCAGGGCTAGCTCGTTGGCCTCGCTGCCGGAGTTGACGAAGAAAGATACGCGGAGAGGATCGGGAAGCAGGCGCGTAAGGCGCTCGGCATACCGGTTCACATTGTCGTGAAGATAACGCGTGTTGGTATTCAGCAGAGCGAGTTGCGCCGACGCAGCTTGAACCACACGAGGATGGCTGTGGCCGACGAGTGGAACATTGTTGTAGACATCGAGGTAGGCGCGTCCGGTCTCGTCGTAGAGAAACTGCATCCAACCGCGTACGATTTTCAGTGGCCGCCGATAAGAAATGCTGTGGTTTTGTCCGAGTGAAGAACGGCGCAGGTCAAGGGTTTCGGCGAGTGACGGTTCTGGCGGCGGAAAGCGATCCGCCGGGATATCGAATAAAAGATTCGGATCGGGAGACAGGGCGATCCAAATCTTGCGCTCCGAGAAGCGGGCAACGCCTGGAAAGTCAGTGCCGAGATCGAGCAGGTCGGAGATGATCTGAAAATGCAGATGCGGCGGCCAGCCTCCGTTTTCAGTGGATGCGCCGATTCGAGCGAATGCTTGTCCTCGAGAAATGCGCTCTCCAATTTTCAAATTTGGCAGCGAGTCTTCGGACAGATGTCCGTAGAGCGTAAAGAACGTCGTGCCGTCTGAGTCTGATTCATGAGGGTGTTGCAGTATGACGACTGGACCGTAATCGAAGTGCGCTCGGTTATTCGCAATAGAATGGACGATGCCATCGAGCGGAGCGCAGACGAGAGTACCCGGATCGACAAAAAAATCCATGCCGAGATGAAGGGCACGGCGCTCTTCGGTTGGCAAAGTGTCGATTGATTGATCGTTCGCGACGAAAAGTGGCGAAGTGTAAATCGAACGCGCCTCGTCGTAGCGGCCAATTCCCACCGCCGAACCGCTGCGCCGTATGTCGTCGAAAATTGCATCGGTCAGGGTGGAAAGCTCTACACGGGCGGGGTCTGCACCGAGGAACGCACTGCCGGAGCTTAAATCGAAAATACGAACTGGCGCGGTACGCAGATCCGTCGGGAGAACTGAGGCTGCCTGTTGGGCGCTATTTTCCAGCCGACGTTGAACCTCATGTGTCTGAGGCACGGGCGACAGACCGCATGCGTCACGGAATGTGTAGTGCGCGAATCGAGGATGGATTTTTGCCAGGCGCTCGAGCGCATCCCATGCCGGAGCCTCGGTCACGGTCACATAAGCATCGCCCGGTTTTAAGGTTTTGCGATAAGCGGAATTGACCACGCTGACTGCCAGCCGCATGCCAATGAGCGCATACAACACCTCGAGTTCGAGTTCCTGCAGCGCATAGGCGCTGTGATATCCGGAAATAACCGCCGCAGCGGCTGGTAGGAGGTCTGTCTTCCTCTTTCCCAAGATTGCATAAGCCGCTGCGATGGCAGATTCGGAAACGGTGAGGCCATGGTGCATGTCGCCAAAATCGATGACCGCAACCGCTTCTCGCGGCTGCGGCCAGGGTTCGCTTACCAAAACGTTGTAGTCGTTAGCGTCGCCGTAAATTACGCTGCGGCGCAATTTCGGCATTACAGGAATCACTTGCGACTCGAAGAGGCCGAGAAAGTGCTCGACCAGTTTGCGGCGTGCGTCCACAACATGCGGGATGAATTCGCGAATCCAGATGGCTCGCGAGGAATCCCACTTCAATTCCCGCAGCGCGGCGGGATGGGAAAAATCAGCGAGAGATTTGTCGATCTCGCCCATGAGCCGGCCGACACTCTGCAAGAGTTCGAGCGATTGCGGCCGTGCTTGGGCGAGAACTGCTCCCTTTACAAATGTTAGGAGCCAGACAAAACGAGCGGTACTGTCCTTGGCGGTGATGGAAGTGAATGGGTGACCGTTCGTCGTGGGCACGACGCGGGGAAGCTCGCGCTGCGGCAAATGTTCGGCGAGATGTTGCAGGGCGCGCGTCTGCATGTCGATGAAGGGGCGCTCACGCGCGGGATGCATAACCTTGAGAACGAAGGCGCGACCATCGCGAGTGACCAGATGAAAATTGTTGTCGTGCTCCCCGGGCAGCGATGTGGCTGAGGCTTCGAGGCCGTAGAGATCGCGGGCTAGGCGCACTGCCTCCGCTTCGGTGGTTGGGGTGACGGCTCGATCTTCGAGGAGCATGCCGCAGATATTGTAGCCTTCATGCACTCATGAGTACTTTCTTATCGGCTACATTCCACAGGAGTCGAAATTCTCCTTATCTGCCTCTCAGGTATGTGTCACAATGTTCAGACCGTTTGACTCTGGCCGCGAATGCGAAATCAACCCCGAGAAACCACGAATATGGGTGCGCGGAAAAAAAGCGGCGGCAAGAACAAAACGGATGAAGTGTTCATCCCTGACAAACTCTATTTTCGAATCGGGGAAGTGGCCAGCCTGTCGCGGCTGCCGGCTTATGTGTTGCGCTTCTGGGAGAGCGAGTTTCCGCAACTGAAGCCGGTGAAAAGCAGCACCGGACAACGCATGTACCGCAGGCGCGACGTGGAAAGCGTCCTGCGTATCAAGCAACTGCTTTACGAGCAGGGATTCACCATCGCGGGCGCTCGCCAGCAACTGCGTTCGGAAGCCAAAAACGAAAAAGGGCAGGCAGCGATTCCGTTTCCCGCGCAATCTCCGGCTGAAATCCAGAGCATCCGCCAGGGGCTGAAGGAGATTCTGCACCTGCTCTCGACGCGGCGCACGGGATAATCAAGTCTTGAATCGTTCGAGCCCTGGGCTGGCGCTTTTCCTCAAGTCCTAAAATCTAAGACCTAAGAACCGCTCGTCACGCGACACGCTCCGGGGCAGGCTGCTTGCCTTTTTTCGCATCCGAGGCATCCAGGCGGATGCGGCTGATGCGCGCGGTTTCCTGAACCAGGTCGTTGGTGGAGCGTGATTCCTCGCCAGCCATTACCGCTCCCGCAGCTAAAGCGAAACGCAGAGCATCGGCCTGGTCGTCGAAATACAGAATGACTTCCCCGGACATAAGAATTCCCCCGAGTGTGAACTACTTTCAGGTGCGGTGTTAAAAGAGCGTGGACGAGGGCGCGTCAACGGCGCTCCGATGGAGCTTGCTACGATTGTCTGGGAACCAGCGGAGGAATCAAAGTGCATTTCTTGGTTCGGGGGCAGAAGGCAGGTGTCAGGTCTTGGGTCTTAGGTCTCAGGTCGTCGGCGTAGGTTTCAAGATTCCAACTTCCGACAAGGCTGAAGCCTAGGACCTAGGACCTGAGACCTGAGACCTGAGACCTGAGACCTATTTCTCCAGTTTCCAGCAGTCTCTAGCGATTTCCCAATCCTCTTGTGCGCGGATCGTTAACACCCGAACGGAAGCCGCGGTCGTTGAAATGTCGCAGTCCGGAGTCGATTGCGCGTTCTTCTGCGGATCAATTTCCACGCCCGCGTAGCGGAGATTGTCACACGCTGCGGCGCGCACTTCCGGAGAGTTTTCCCCGACCCCGGCTGTAAAAATGAGCGCGTCGACTCCACCCAGGACCGCGATCATGGCGCCAATGCCGGACTGCAGTCGGTGAACATAAATATCAAAAGCAAGCTTGGCCCGCTCGTGGCCACTCTTGACAGCCTGCAGAATTTCACGCATGTCACCGGAAATTCCTGAGACGCCAAGCAAGCCCGAGTGTTGATTGAGAAGGTCATCGAGTTGCTCTCCGGAGAGATGTTGCCGCATTAGGTAAGTAAGGATTCCCGGATCGACGGAGCCCGAGCGCGTACCCATCATCAGCCCTTCGAGAGGAGTGAAGCCCATGGTGGTATCGACACTCTTGCCCTTGCGGATGGCAGCCAGCGAACAACCATTTCCCAGATGACAACTTACAAGTCGGAGCGACTCGGCATCGCGACGCAACAGATGAGAGGCCCGCCGCGCGCAGTATTTGTGATTGATGCCGTGAAAACCGTAGCGGCGAATTCCAGCCCCGAACCAGTCGTACGGGCCCGGATAAACCGCGGCGGACAGCGGCATGTTTTTGTGAAAACCGGTATCGAAGACCGCAACTTGGGGAACATTCTTGCCCAGCAACTTCTCGATGGTCTCCATGCCCTCCAGCTCCGCGCGGTTGTGCAGCGGAGCAAAGGCCGAAACATCGGCAATCGCAGATTTTACTTCCGGCGTAATTACGACAGTATCTTCGAACTTTGGACCACCATGAACGACGCGGTGACCAACGACATCGATCTCCGAAAGCGCGAAGACGGCTTTCGATTCTCCCTGCCACATGCTATCGAGCATCTGTTCGATAGCGTGAGCACGAGAGGAAATTCTTAAGCGGATGGTTTGGGCGGATCCTTGCCCACTCTTGATCTCGGCATCCGCGAACTCCCCGCGCCATTCGATCTTAGCCTGCCATAGACACGGGGGAGGGTCGTCCGGTAGCGAGTCGCCGATCTCATAAAGGCAGCTCTTCTGGCTGCTGGAGCCCGAATTCAGCACAAGAATTTTCATTGGTTTGGGCTGCATTCAGTTTCGCACTTCTGTGCTTACGGAACCAAACTTGTTCATGCGGCTGTAACATTCGAGAAATCAAAAGTGGCTAAGGTGAAGCCTCCATTCGTGGAGAGGCATCTCAAGAGAAGCGACCCGACTGTCTTAAATGTAGCCAACCTCAATGCGGAGCGATCTGAAATGGCGACCACTGTGAATTCAAAACGCAGCGAACGGCAAGCAGCATCTTCTGAGCAGGCGCTTACACCGGACGAACTCCGCAAGATCGACGCATACTGGCGAGCCTGCAACTATCTTTGTGCGGGCATGATTTACCTCCGCGATAATCCGCTACTCAGAGAACCTTTGCGCGCGGAGCACTTCAAGAATCGACTACTGGGACATTGGGGATCCGATCCAGGGCAAACCTTTACTTGGGTGCATCTGAACCGTGTCATCCGAAAATACGATTTGGACATGTTTTATATTTCCGGGCCAGGTCATGGCGCTCCGGCAGTAATTTCGAATTGTTATCTCGAAGGAACTTATTCGGAGATTTATCCGGAAAAAAGTCATGGACGAAGCCGGCATGCTCAAGCTCTTCCGCGCATTTTCGTTTCCCGGCCAGCTCGGAAGCCACTGCACGCCTGAGGTTCCGGGGTCGATTCACGAGGGCGGGGAGTTGGGTTACAGCTTGTCGCACGGCTTTGGTGCAGCGTTCGATAATCCGGATCTGATTGTGAGCGTGGTGGTCGGCGACGGAGAAGCGGAGACCGGGCCTCTGGCAACCTCGTGGCATTCCAACAAGTTTCTGAATCCCATCCGCGATGGCGCGATGTTGCCCATCCTTCACTTGAATGGATACAAGATCGCGAATCCGACAATACTCGCCCGCATTGCGCCCGAGGAACTCGAGAGTCTTTTCCACGGATATGGATGGACGCCTCACTGGGTGGAGGGCGACGACCCCGCGGCGATGCATCAAAAGATGGCTGCAACGGTTGAGGCCTGCGTGCTGCAGATTCGCGCGATTCAAGAGGAAGCGCGCCGCACCGGCCAACCCGGACGGCCGCATTGGCCGATGATTATTCTTCGAACGCCAAAGGGATGGACCGGGCCAAAGGAAGTGGACGGGCATAAGGTGGAGAATTTTTGGCGTGCTCACCAAGTTCCGGTGCTCGATGTGAAATCGAATCCCGAACATCTGCGGATTGTCGAGCAGTGGATGCGGAGTTACCGACCCGAAGAGCTTTTTGATGAGCGTGGAACGCTCGTGGCCGATCTGCGGGAACTGCCTCCTACGGGAACCCGTAGGATGAGCGCGAACCTTCACGCAAATGGTGGGAAACTGCGCAAGGCCCTGGACCTTCCGGACTTTGGTGATTATGCGGTTAAGGTGGACGCTCCTGGAGCACGAAGAATATCGCCGACGGAAACTCTCGGTAAGTTTCTGCGCGATGTGATGCGGCGCAACATGAGCAGCTTTCGCATGTTCAGCCCGGACGAGAATGCGTCGAATCGTCTGCAGGATGTGTATGAGGCAAGCCCGAAGACATGGCTCGCTGAGATCAAGCCGGAGGACGCCGACGGTACCGACATCGCCCCCGACGGCCGAGTCATGGAGATGCTGAGCGAGCACACGCTCGAAGGCTGGCTTGAGGGTTATCTACTGACGGGGCGGCACGGGCTTCTTAGCACCTACGAAGCGTTCGCTCACGTGATCGACTCGATGTACAACCAGTATGCGAAGTGGCTGGAAAAAGCAAAGCTTGAAATCGACTGGCGCGCGCCAATCTCGTCGCTCAATTTGCTGATCACGTCTTTAGTTTGGCGACAGGATCATAACGGCTTCACGCATGAGGATCCTGGATTCCTCGATGTAGCGAGCAATAAGAGCGCGAGTCTTACGCGGATTTATTTGCCTCCCGACGCGAACTGCCTACTTAGTGTGGCGGATCATTGCCTGCGGAGCGAGAATTACGTAAACGTAATTGTGGCGGACAAACAGCCGCACCTCGCTTATCTCGATATGCAGGCGGCGGCTCTGCATTGCACCGAGGGGATTGGCATTTGGAATTGGGCGAGCACCGACGCCGGCGCAGACCCCGACGTGGTGGTTGCGAGCGCGGGCGATATCATGACCGAAGAGGCTCTGGCTGCCGTCGCGCTTCTGCGAGACAACTTTCCGGATCTTAAGATTCGCTTTGTCAACGTCGTGGATTTGTACCGGCTCCAGCCTGAGTCCGAGCATCCGCACGGGCTTTCCGACCGCAATTTCGATTCGCTTTTCACCAAGGACAAGCCGGTGATTTTCAATTTCCACGGATATCCCTGGCTGATTCACAAGTTCACCTATCGCAGAACGAATCACGACAACATTCACGTGCGTGGCTACAAAGAGAAAGGAAACATCAATACGCCGCTAGAGCTGGCGATTCGCAATCAGGTCGATCGGTTCAACCTGGCGATCGACGTGATTGACCGCGTTCCGAAACTGCAGGGTCCAGGCGCACATTTCAAGGAATGGCTCAAGCAGGAGATCATTGAAAGCATCGATTACGCATACGCTGAAGGAATCGACAAGCCCGAGGTTCAGAACTGGAAATGGCCGTCGAAAAAATAGCTGAAGCGCGCTCCTTATTAAACGATTTCTAATAAAGCCTTCGATTTAGCTGCTGCGACAACTCCGGTGGAATCAGGCGCATCAAATTTGCTCACGTCGCGAGCAGTTTGCCTGAAAATACTGGCCTTCCTTTCAGGGCTGGCAAAGCGCTGCTTGCTGGAAGCGGGTTCGGTGTTCAGGTATGCGCTGGTTGGTTCTCGGGTTTTTGTTGTCGAGCACTGTAGTGGCGCAGCTTGCACCGCAAGCGCCGCAGGCCGCGTATACGGGCCAGAACGTAAGCGCCATTTCGCTGATTGCGAATCCTCATCGCAATCTTGATTCTCTGCGTGCGCTCGTCACGCAAAAGGCGGGCACTCCTTATTCTGAAGCAAAGATTCAGGCTTCTGCAAAAACGCTGCAAGAGGCGGGAGGCTTTCCAAAGGTCGAGGTGAACGTGGAGCCTGAGATCACCGGGCTTCGGATCAATTTTCTGTTGGAGCCGGCGTTTTACCTTGGCGTGGTGGAATTTCCAGGGGCCGGAAAGAATTTCTCTTACACGCGGCTTCTGCAGGTGGTGAATCTTCCGGACGAGGAGCCTTACGATCCGGCGCGCATCCCGATTGCTGAAAATACGCTGCGCGATTTTTTTCACAAGAACGGATATTTCGAAGCGAAGGTCGATGCACAACGTTCAATCGACGATGCTCGCGAACTTGTCAGCGTCAGCTTCAAGGTTGAGATGGGGAAGCAGGCTCGGATTTCTTCGGTAAAGATTGAGGGGCCGGATAATCCTGAGAGCGCGCGATTGCTGCATTCAGTGGAGTCGTTAAGGGCGCGGCTCTCCGGAGCGCTTTTGAAAACCGGCAAGCCGTATTCGCCGGAACGCATCAGCGGTGCGACAAAGCTGATGAGGAATGCGCTCGCGAAGCAACATCGGCTCGCGAGCAGCGTTCACGAAAATCCAGTGCAATACAACACTCAGAACAATTCGGTCGATGTTTCGTTCAAAGTGGAAGTGGGGCCGGTGGTAACGGTTCGGACGGTTGGCGCGAAGCTGACGTCGATTCCATTTTTGGCCGGCCGAACGATGAAGAGACTTATCCCGATCTATTCGGAAAGAACTGTCGACGCAGACCTGGTAGAGGAAGGTCAGCGCAATCTGACTGACTATTTTCAGAAGAAAGGTTATTACGATGTGAAGGTCACGACGGACTATCAGAAGCAGCCGGATCAAATTCTGGTGGTTTACAAAATCGACCGTGGACAAAAGCGCAAGGTAGATCGCATTTCGTTTCATGGGAACTATGACCTGTCGGCGAAGGAACTGATGGCGCAGGTGACGATAAAAAAATCGCACATCTGGTCGCACGGAAGCCTCAGCCAGAAATTGCTGAAACAGAGCGCCGAAAATATGCAGGCGCTTTATCGCGATCAAGGTTACGAAGAAGCGAAAGTGACATTTCAAACCACCGATCACGAAGCCAAAGTCGATGTTGCATTTGAGGTCGAAGAAGGCAAGCAGACGTTAGTTGAAGACGTGAAGATTACCGGGAATAAGAACGCCGATTCAGAGCATCTTACCGCGCCCCAGGGATTTCAGTTGCGCGCCGGGGTGCCGTTTTCTCCGCGGAAGTTAACGGACGATCGCAACCGGATCTCGGCAACTTATTTGAATCGCGGATACCTCAACGCCGAAGTCAAGGCGATTGCGACCAAGAGTCCGAGCGATCCGCATCGCGTAAATGTCGCGTATGAGATCACGGAGCATCAACTGGTGCGCATCAACGAAGTCGTTTATCTGGGGCAGAAACAGACGCGGCTTTCGCTAATCAAAAAGACGGCGAAGGTTCCGCCAGGAACGCCGATGCGCCGCGGACCGCTGCTGGAAGCGGAGAGCCGACTGTATGATCTGAACATTTTTGATTGGTCGAGCGTGGGCCCGCGCAAGCCGATCACCGACCAGACAAATGAAATGGCGTTGGTGAAGGTGCACGAAGCCAAGCGCGACGAAATCACCTACGGTTTTGGGTTCGAAGTATCGCACCGGGGCGGG
Source organism: uncultured Acidobacteriaceae bacterium (assembly GCA_963808195.1). Classification (GTDB taxonomy): domain Bacteria; phylum Acidobacteriota; class Terriglobia; order Terriglobales; family Acidobacteriaceae; genus Sulfotelmatobacter. Next base: position 88,815 of record CAWEEW010000002.1, read on the forward strand.
AATGTCCCGACTGGAACCGTAGCCCTTCCGGGCGGCGGAGGAACCATTGGTCTGGGAAACAACCAGATCGCACCGAGCCAATCAACCTTCGCGAGCCCGCGTGGGTTGGTGGAGTTCACTCGGCGAAACATGCGTGGCGTGGGCGAGACGGCAAGCGTGTCAATTCTTCTGTCACGACTCGATCAGAAAGTTTTGAGCACTTACAGTCAACCACATTTCATTGGAACGGAATGGCATTCTCTGACGAGCTTTACGATTGAACGCAACAGCGAAAATCCACTGTTTACGGCGGGGATGGGCGACGTCTCGTTTCAGCTTGAGCGGTTACTGAATCGCAAAACCAATACGCGGCTGCAGTTTCGTTACGACTTCAACAAGACGGACTTGTCTCATCTTATCGTTCCTGAACTTGTGCTCGATCAGGATCGTCACGTGCTGCTCTCGACCTTTTCGGGGACGCTCATTCGCGACACGCGCGATAAGCCGCTCGATGCGCATCGTGGAACGTTTACGACAGTCAACGTTGGAATCACGCCGACGGCGCTCGGTTCCAGCGCCAACTTTGCCAAACTGTTCGGGCAATACGCTTATTACAAGCAGGTTCACTCGGTGGTATTTGCCAACAGCGTGCGCCTCGGCTTGGCATCGCCATTTGCCGGAAGTTTTGTTCCAACCAGTCAATTGTTTTTTTCGGGAGGCGGCACGTCTCTGCGTGGTTTTCCTATTGATGAGGCGGGACCGCAAAGGCTAGTCCCATTTTGCAATGTGTTGCAAGGCCAGTCAGGGTGCGTGAACGTGACTGTGCCGGTGGGCGGACGCCAGCTTTTCATCTTGAATTCAGAGGCGCGGTTTCCTTTGAAGATCGCAAAGCCGCTGGGCGGAGTGATTTTTTACGACGGCGGCAATGTCTATTCCGCAATTAACTTTAACAATTTCGTCAACAATTACAGCAATACGGTGGGGATCGGATTGCGCTACGCGACGCCGATTGGGCCTGTGCGAATTGACGTGGGCCGAAATTTGAATCCGGTTCCAGGCATCAATCCGCTGCAATATTACATCACACTGGGCCAGGCTTTTTAGGGGACGGTTATGAAGTGGAAAAGGAAGGTCGGCTGGGCACTTGCGGGATTATTGACGCTGCTGGCAATCGGCGGATATTTCTACCTCAGGAGCAGCGCCTTCCAGCGGTACGCGTTAGGGAAAGCTGTTGCCGAAGCGAATGATGCAACTGGCGGCAAGACTGAGATTGGCGAGCTCGAGTTTGACCTGTCAACATTAACGGCGCGTCTTTACAACATTACTTTGCGCGGCACGGAGAGCCCTGACCAGCAGCCGCTGCTGCACGCCGACAGTCTCACGGTTCGCCTAAGAATTTTGTCGGCGTTGCATCAACAGGTCGGACTTCGCGAATTGCTCATCAATCATCCTGTGGTTTATCTACGGGTGAACCGCGAGGGTAGTAACAATATTCCGCCTGCGCCCCCTAGCAAAGGCGGCAGCAACACGAGCGTATTCGATCTCGCTGTGGAGCATACGCAGATCACGAACGGTGAGATCAATTACAACGACCACAAGACCCCGCTCGACGCCAATCTTTACGATTTGGGAACAAATATTCGCTTTGATTCTTTGGCTAAGCGCTACGAAGGAAATCTTTCTTATGATCGCGGGAGCGTGCGCTACGCGCAGTACGCGCCGTTTGCCCATAATTTGAAACTGAAGTTTAAGGCTTCAGCCGCGCAATTTGTTCTTGAAGCAGCGACTTTGCAGCTTGGGTCGTCGGAAATCACGCTGCATGCCCAGGTTTCGGATTATGCCCATCCAGTTGCTGACGGAGATTATGAAGTTCGAGTTCACGCGCAGGACTTCGCCGCGATGTCGCTGGGCGCTGAGCCCGCAGGCGATGTGTCGCTGACTGGGAAGCTGCATTACCAGGCAGTTGGGAACCAGCCGACGCTGCGGAATCTCGCGGTCAACGGCCTCGTTGCGAGCGAATTGCTGACGGCCTCGGGGAGTCACGTCGAATTGCGCAAGCTTCAGGGGACGTACCAATTGGCGGGCGGAAATTTGCAGGTGAGTGATCTTACTGTGGATGCGCTCGGCGGACGCGTCGCGGCGAACGCGGAGATGAAGCATTTGGACGGAACTCCGGAGGGTCGGGTGCAGGCGTCGCTCAGAAATATCTCGCTGAGAGCGCTGCAGCAGATGGCGGGACAAAAGCAAATGCAGGGTGTAAGCCTCGCTGGAACGATTCACGGGAACGTCGGCGCGTCGTGGAGTGGAGAGATCAGCAAGTTGAACGCTCACTCGGACTTGTTTGTGCAAGCGCTTGCTAAGAGCCGATCAGTTTCGACGGGGGAAGAAATTCCAGTCGATGGAGCGATTCATGCGACCTACGATGGTGCACACGAAACGCTTGCGTTGCGCGAGACGACGTTGCGAACGCCCGCGGCTGCGTTGACGGCTCAGGGAGAGATCAGCGGTAATGGTAATCGTTCGAGTTTGCAGATCCGGGTAGCGGCGAACGATTTGCATCGACTGGTTGCGCTGGCGTCTTCTTTCAGTCCGCAGATAGCTATGCCAGCGATCGCGGGTTCGGCAACGCTCAATGCGGCCGTGAGTGGTTCGCTGAAAAAGCCGATGATCGCGGCGCAACTGAACGCTCAGAGTCTCACGGTCGAAGGCAGTGAGTGGACAAGCGTGAAGCTCGACATGCAAGCAAGTCCGTCGGAGTTTGTGGTGCAGAGTGGTTCGCTGGTGAACACGCATCGTGGTCAGGCGACTTTCAACGCGAGCGTGGGATTACGCGATTGGTCTTATGCGGCTTCGAATCCAATCAAGGCGCACCTTGAGGTGCAGCAGATGCGTGTAGCGGATCTGCAGAAGATCACGAATCAACACTATCCGATTTCTGGAGATTTATCGGCGAAGATATCTTTGGAAGGCTCGCAACTCGCGCCTACTGGATCCGGTTCGGCAACGCTGGCGAATGCGCAGGCTTATGGCGAGCCAATCAAGAATCTGGCTGCGAAATTTAACGCGGGAAATGGCTCGATCGTTTCGACTCTCAATGTGACGGCGGCGGCGGGAGCGATCGACGCCAGTCTTTCCTATACTCCGAAGACCAAGGCGTACAAGGTGAAGCTCAATGCGCCGTCCGTGGTGCTGCAAAAATTGCAGACCGTGCAAGCGAAAAACATTCCGATTACCGGCACGATAAGCGCTTCGGTGAAGGGCGAGGGGACGGTTGACAATCCGCAACTCGAAGCGGTTCTGCAGTTGCCAGAGATCGAGATTCGGCGGAATTCGATTTCCGAATTGAAGGCTGAGCTTCATGTTGCGTCACATTTCGCGGATCTCAATCTCGACTCGAGAGTCGCGCAAGCTTCGGTTCATGTGCACGGCCACATCGCGCTGACTGGAGACTACGAAACGGATGCGGCGATTGATACGGGCACGATTCCGCTTGATGCGCTCATGGCCGCGTATGCACCGAGCGTTCCACAAGGGTTTCAAGGCCAAACCGAGTTGCACGCAACATTGAAGGGACCGCTCAAGGACAAAACTAAGGTCGAAGCCCACTTGTCGATTCCGGTTCTTAAGGCGAGCTACCAATCTTTGCAGATTGGAATCGCGAGTCCAGTGCGTGCAGACTACGCCAACTCTGTGGTAACGCTGCAGCCCGCCGAGTTTCAAGGCACGGGAACATCGCTTCGCGTGCAGGGACGTTTACCGATTGGCGGGACAGCGGCTCCGACGTTATCGGCGCAAGGCTCAGTCGACATGCGAATTATTCGCATCGTCGCGCCGAATGTTTCCGGCTCGGGGACTTTAGCGCTGGACGTGCACGCTTCGGGATCGGCTGCGAAGCCGGAGGTGCAAGGGCAAATCCAGATTAAAGATGTTGTGATGACGACGGCTGATGCTCCGGTTGGGGTTGAGAAGCTGAACGGCACTGTCGACATCAGCAGCGATCACGTGCAAATTTCCAAGATGACGGGTCAGGTGGGCGGCGGGCAGGTTTCCGTTGGCGGGTCGATTACGTACAAGCCGAGCCTGCAATTCAATCTCGCGTTGCAAGGACAATCGGTGCGCCTTCGCTATCCCGATGGCTTGAGGTCGCTGCTCGACGCCAACCTCGCATTTAGCGGGACGACCGAGGCGTCGACATTAAGTGGACGAGTGCTGATCGACAGCTTGTCGTTCACGCCGGACTTTGACTTCGCGAAATTTGGCGATCAGTTCAGCACGGGAAGTGCGATTTCGCAGCCTGGGTTCGCCGATACGGTGCAGCTTACAATCGGCGTGCAGTCGCAAGAAAAGTTGGAAGCGACAAGTTCGCAAATCAGCATCGAAGGGCAAGCAGCGCTGCGAGTGGGAGGAACGGTGGCAAATCCGGTTATCACGGGCCGCACGACGCTGACTTCCGGGGAGCTGTTCTATCGAAACGTGCGCTATCAGCTGCAGACAGGCGTAATCACGTTCGACAATCCGAACGAGACTCATCCCGTGATGAACGTTTCGGCGACTACCACAGTCGAGCAATACAATCTCACGCTCACGATGCGCGGGCCGCTCGACAAGCTGACCACAGCGTATGTTTCCGATCCGCCACTGGCTACGGCCGATATTATCAATCTGATTGCCCAGGGCAAAACGACACAGGAGGCGAATGCAACGAGCCAAAGCACGGATTCGATTATTGCCTCGCAAGCGGCAAGCCAGGTGAGCGGGGGTGTGCAGAAGCTGGCGGGACTTTCGAGTTTGCAGATTGATCCGATGATCGGGGGAAACGGCCAGAACCCCGGCGCGCAAATTGCGATTCAGCAGCGTGTAACCAAGAATCTGCTGTTCACTTTTTCGACCGACGTTTCTCAGCCGGGGAGTGAGATGGTGCAGGGCGAGTACCAGATCAACAAGCGCTGGTCTATAAGCGCCGCCCGCGATCAGCTTGGAGGAGTCTCGGTTGATGGCCGGTTTCACACGAGGTTTTGAACGTCTAGAACGTCAGAAGCAACCTGCCTATGCAGCACGATCAATGGAATCGGATGCGGGCTCCTCGAATGGCATTTCCTTGGGCTTCAAACTTCCCTTCTTACTCTCTTTCGCCAGTTCGGCGTTAAGTTCGGCCCCCACAAGCAATCCAAATGAAGTCCAATAGAGCCAGATCATGAAGGCGATCATTCCCCCGAGGACACCGTAGGTGCGGTTGTAATTGGCGAAATGGCGGAAATAAATTCCGAGTAGGTGGGAAAGGCCGATCCACGCACCGACGGAAAGAACCGCCCCAGGTAGGGTTGCGGCAAATCTCTGCTTCACGTTGGGAGCGAGAAAATAGATCAATTCGACGGTGAGCACGGTAAAGCCAATGGCGATCGTCCAACGGAGAGCGGGCCATGTTATTACGAACAACGTCGATAGCTCAAGGCGGACGGCAAGCCATTCTCCAAAGTGGGGGCCGACGATGGTTACGGCCAGTGCGCCCAACAACAGCCCTCCGCTGATCGCGGCCAGCCCGACTGCGAGCAGCCGCGTCTTCCAGAAAGGGCGAGGGTCCTCGACATCGTAAGCAATGTCTAGCGCCTCGATAACGGCGTCGAATGCGGCCGAAGCCATCCAGATGGTGCCCAACATTCCAAAGGAAAGCCAGGTGAGGCGGTGGGCTGAAAGAACATCGGCCAGAACAGAGTAGACGCCCTGCATGGTATCAGCCGGCAAGAGTTGGCCCATCATCAGTAAAACGCGCCCGAAGAGGTCAGGGAGGGGAATGAATCGCATTACAGCAGAAAGAAAGATGAGGGCAGGGAGGGCCGACAAAACACAATAATATGAAAGAGCAGCCGACACCTGCAGGGTGTGATGACGCACCACATCCCGATAAGCACGCGCAAAGGCCAGCTTGATGCCGCCGAAGTACACATCCATAAAATAGTTCGGGTGCCTAGCCCGAGAAATACCCGAAAAACGGTACAAGAGGTGAGATAGAACGTTGTCAGCGATCCGTTCCGGCGTCCCGCAAGACTTAGATGCGATTCCGCAAGCGCGCGTAAGCCTGTCGTCCTTATCTCGACCATTAATAATTTGGATTGGACTAGAGGTGAGGACGCACCTAGAGTTAACTTAGGGGTAAACGCGGACAGATGTAATTTGAAGGCCTCGGTGCGCTTTGGTGGGACTTATCATTGTTCTAGTCCCAGCTGACAATAACGGACTAGCACTTTCATGTCTGGCGAAATGATGGCAAAGCAAGGCCTCGAGCCGAATGTGACTAAAGGAACAGGCCAATTCGGCGGTAAGCTAATAAAATATGGAACCAGAGAGTCTGGAGTTGGAACACAATCAAAGCGGGGTTGAAGAATTGGAAATGACCGGCCAGGTCCGGGTGGTTACGCACGTCCTCACGCTTGAGGAAATTGCCAACCTTGCGGCCGAAGAGGGGCAGCCCGCCGAGACCCTGATGAATGTCGTGGCGCTGATCGCCAAGCGTTTTGAGACCGACGTTTGTTCGGCCTACTTGCTGGAACCGGACCGGGCGAACCTGGTGCTGGCAGCGACCGTGGGCCTTCGGCAAGAGTGCATCGGCGTCCTGCGAATGGCAATCCACGAAGGGCTGGCCGGGTTGGTAGCTGAGCAGGTGCGGCCGGTGGCGGTCGAGCAGCCGCAAAATCATCCACGTTTCAAATATTTCGGCGAGGCCGGCGAGGACGCTTACCAGTCGTTCGTCGGGGTTCCGCTCATTGACCGCGGAATTCTGCAGGGAGTTCTGGTGGTGCAAACCCTGGAGCCCCGGGTGTTTCAGGAAGATGAGATTCAAATGCTGGTGGAGGCGGCGGCCCAGGTGGCGCCGGTAGTGTGCGAGGCGCGAACCCTGGATCGTTTTATCGCGCCGGCGCAGGAGCGGCTCTGGGCTTTGGCTCGCAATCTTTGGTGGAGTTGGGACCATGATGCGGTCAGCTTGTTTCGCGCTCTCGATCCGCTACGCTGGAAGCAGTTGAATCAGAATCCGGTTTCGTTGCTTGCAGAACTCCCTCTAGCCAAACTCGAGAGCCGAGCCACAGAGCTCGTATTGCACAGCCGCATCAACTATGCCTATCGCCGGTTGCAGGAATATCTGCAGGTGGACCGGACCTGGGGAGCCAGGCACGCCGGAGTCCTGCGGCCGAGCCCGGTGGCATATTTTTCCGCGGAGTTCGGATTGCACGAATCGCTGCCGGTTTATTCGGGCGGACTCGGCGTTCTCGCTGGGGATCATATTAAGAGCGCGTCCGATCTTGCGATTCCGCTGGTTGGGATCGGCTTGTTTTATGGGCAAGGATATTTCCGCCAGCGCCTGGATCGCGACGGTTGGCAGCAAGAAGAATATCTGGAGACTGACGTCAACCAGTTGCCGCTGGAAACCGCAATCGGCAAGAACGGACGGCCCGTGGCCGTGCAAATTGAAACGCGCACCGGTTCCATTCACGCCAAGGTGTGGAGAGTGGCGGTTGGACGCTGCGATCTTTTCCTGCTCGATTCCGACGTGGAAGCCAACGCGCCGGACGATCGCAAACTGACTTCGCGCCTCTACGGCGGCGACGCGCGCACTCGAATCCGGCAGGAGCTGCTGTTGGGCGTCGGCGGATTTCGCGCGCTCAAGGCCATGGGCATTACGCCGGGGGTTCTCCATCTGAACGAAGGGCACAGCGGCTTTGCTGTGCTGGAAGCGATTCGCAGCCGCATGCAGGATGAAGGCATCGGCTTTGAAAGCGCAGTTCCGCGCGTGTCGCGGGAAGTGGTGTTTACCACTCACACTCCCGTTCCCGCGGGACATGACCGCTTCGACGCGGACCTGATTGAGGAACATCTTGGGCTTCTGCGCGAGGAGCTGACTCTTTCTCAGGCAAGCCTGATGGGCCTGGGACGCGAGAAGCCAAGCGATCAGCAAGAAACATTTTGCATGACCGTGCTGGGGCTGCGGCTCTCGCGCCGCGCTAATGCGGTTTCCGCGCTGCACGGCGAAGTTTCGCGCGCCATGTGGACGGGTCTTTGTCCGGGCAAGCCGGAAGACGAAGTTCCCATCGGACACATCACCAACGGAGTGCATGTTCCATCATGGTTGGCGCCGCAAATGTATCGACTGTATGACCGTCATCTGGGAGCGAACTGGCACCAGCACAGCAGCGAGGCGCGCATCTGGGAAGGCATTGAGGACGTGGATGACGGCGAACTTTGGGAGACGCATCTCAACCTGAAGTCGCAGCTGATCGAGTTTGTCCGCCGTCGCGCGATGGAACAAGCCGAGCGCCGGTTCGAGTCAAGAGAAGTTTTGTTGAGACTCGGCAAGGTGTTGAGTCCGGATGCGTTGACGATTGGGTTTGCGCGCCGGTTTGCGACTTACAAGCGGGCCAACTTGATTTTGAAAGACATCGAGAGCCTGGCCTCGATGGTGAACGATCCGAAGCGGCCGGTGCAGTTTGTGTTCGCCGGGAAGGCCCATCCGCTCGATGAGCCGGGGAAAAAACTCCTCCAGCAGATTGCGCAGATGATGCGGAACGGGCGTTTCGCCGACCGCTTCGTGTTTGTCGAAGACTACGACATCAACGTTGGCCGCCATTTAGTACAGGGCGTGGATGTATGGCTGAACAATCCGCGGCGTCCGCTGGAGGCGTCGGGGACGAGCGGCCAAAAAGTGGTTTTGAATGGCGGATTGAATCTTTCGGTTCTCGATGGATGGTGGGCTGAGGCGTATGACGGCATGAATGGATTTGCGATTGGGACAGGAAGAACGCACTCCAACGTTGACTTGCACGACGAGCGCGACGGAGCCGATTTGCTGCGAACCCTGCGCGAACAGGTGATCCCGCTGTATTACCAGCGAGATCGGGATGGCCTGCCGCGAGGCTGGATCAAGCGCATGAAGCGGACCATCCGCACGCTGGGCTGGCGCTTTAATGCTGATCGCATGGTGATGGATTACACGCAGAAATGTTACATCCCCGCGGCCGGGGGGACATCGAGCGAAGTGAGATCGGGTTGGTGACGACGCTGGGCGGAGCGGGTTCGTCGAACGCAGTTCCGCAGGCAGCGAACAGGAGTTGCCCAATGCAGAGCGCAGTTGTGATTCTGCAAAACAATGCCGCGCGTGCGGAGAATCTCATCTCCAAAGTTAAGTCGGTCTCTGAGGCTGTGTTTATTGTTCAGTCTTTGCCGGAGTTGCAGACGCTAGTTCGGCAGTTTCCCATCCGGGTGGGAGTCGTGGATTTGGGTCTAGTGACGTTTGAAGAAATCATGAGCCTCCGCCACCTGGGCATGGAGATTGTTTGCACTCACCGTACGCCCGACGACGTTATGTGGACGGACGCTTTGGATGCGGGAGCACTCGATTGCTGTTTTGACGATGATGGGCCGGCCATTTGCCGCGCGATCCTGCAGAACTCGATGGCGGCTCGTGCGGCTACCGCGGCAAGCTCGTAAGTGATTCCGAAATCAGGCGCTTCATCGAACTGAACCGATTACCGCTCAATTACCTTGCAGATCAATCACCTTCTACGGGCATCTCGAACGATCCGGCGTGCAACTAAATAATTAGTTACCTTTTCTGAGTTGCCGCGTCTAACGACGCAGGAGGGATGGAAGTGCCGCCGAGACAGTCCGAAACTCTGACCGAAGCAGAGTTGCGGATCATGAACGTGCTATGGCTGAAGGGGGCCGGCACAGTTCAGTTGATCCTGGACTCGCTGGCCGAGAAGCCGGTGCTGGCTTACAACTCGGTGCTGACCACCATCCGCGTGCTCGAGCGCAAAGGCTACGTCGAGCACTCGAAAGATGGCCGCGCGCATCTGTACACGCCACTGGTTGGAAGAAAAGAGGCGACTCGTTCGGAGATTCGCCATCTGGTAGGACGATTTTTCAAGAATTCGCACGAGCAGCTCGTCCTTAACCTGCTTGAGGATCGAGGCATTGAGGCGGGGGAGCTTGCTCGTCTGCGAGCGATGCTGGAACGGAGCGGCGCGAAATGATGTGGCCTCAATTACAGAGCGTCGCGGACTTGGCGATTGCGAGGGTCCTTAATTCGCTTCCTGAGGGACTACTCATCACATTGTTTGCCTGGATGATGTTGCATTTGTTGCCGCGGCAAAACTCGGGAACACGATTTGCTGTTTGGTTTGTCGCGCTGTTGTCGATTGTTGGGCTTCCTTTGATTGGCGCAGGAGTGATTGGCGCCGGAGCAGCGCACGAGTTCCTCGCGGTCGGGAGAGTTCCTCCGTTGCTCACACTGCCCGGCCACTGGGGAACCGCATTGTTTCTCGCGTGGCTTGCGGTCGCGTGTTTCGCGATGCTGCGATTGGCGATCGGACTTTGGCATCTACGAGGACTTCGCCGGAGTTGTGTTCCGATCGAAGCGGTTGAGCTCGATCCCACAGTGCAAAGCACGATCGCGAATTTGAATTTGTCGCGGCCGGCCACGCTGGCGACATCGGAGCGTGTGAGTGTGCCCGCCGTGATCGGTTTTTTCCAACCTGTAATTGTCGTTCCGGCGTGGGCCTTGCGCGAACTCCCTTCCGAGGAATTGCACGTTATCCTGCTGCATGAATTCGCCCACCTGCGCCGCTGGGACGATTGGACGAACCTGCTGCAGAAGATGGTGCGCGCCATATTCTTTTTCCATCCGGCGGTTTGGTGGATCGAGAGCCGGCTGTCGTTGGAACGCGAAATGGCGTGCGACGACCAGGTGCTGGCCAAGACGGGAAATCCGCGAGGCTATGCCCAATGCCTAATTTCGCTGCTGGAAAAAAGTGCGGCGCGCCGAGGCTGGGCGATGGCGCAGGCGCTGGTGCATCGCGCCCGTGAGTCGTCTCTGCGAGTGGCGCAGATCCTCGACGCCGGCCGGCCTAATTCGAAACATGTATGGAAACCGGCTTTGGGCCTTGTGGGTGTTTTTTCGTTGGTCTGCATTGCAGTCGTGCCGAGTGCTCCAAAATTTGTTGCGTTCTCGGCAGGCCAGCAGACAGCTTCATTCGACAATGTGCATTTGGTGGCGCTGAATCGATCTCAATTTCCGGCAAGGGTGGTTCCGGCAAGTACGATTCAGGCAAGTATGCGCGCGAGCGCGGTGCCGATTCTCGAGAAGCGGTCGAAGCCGCTCGCGCGGCGAGTGGTCGAAAGCAGTCCGGAACGCAAACCTGAACAAAGCCGCGCTGCAGCCGAAACTGTTGCGGCACACTTGGATGCGAACGCAAAGCCGAGTGGGGTTAACGTCGTCAAGACGGCGGTGAGTGATGCGCCTGTGCCTTCCGAAGCGGTGTTTGTGATTCGCACGATGCAACAGATTGGTCCGAATTCATGGGTATGGAGCGTCACCGTGTGGCGTGTTGACTGGGCAAGTCCAGCTCAAGAGGGTGCGGGGAAAGTTCCAGTCGCCAACAAGACGTAGCGAATTTTTTTGCAATTTACAACTAAACAATTAGTTACAAGGAGAAGTAAAATGAACCACTGGAAAACAAACCTGACCCGGCGCCTGCTCGTGGCCGTGGTCGCAATCATGAGCGTCGCGTCGCTTGCGACGTATGAGTTCGTTAAACCTGCGCGGGCAGCTTCAGCGGCACCTGCGGCAGCGCCGCTGGATGACAACTCCGTTGCTGCATTGCTCACGCTCGACCGAGCCATGGAGACGCTGGCGGCGCGGGTTACGCCCGCAGTTGTGAATGTTACCGTGACATCAAAAGGAAGTGCACAACAGGGAGGCGACGATTCTGCGGACGGAGATCTGCAGCAATTTTTTGGGCCGTTCGGAAACAATCCCTTCGGTGGCGCTCCGTTCGGGCGGCAGTTCCGGCGAATGCAACCGCAGCAGCGAGTGGAGCACGGCCTGGGCAGCGGCGTAATCATCTCTCCCGATGGCTACATCGTTACCAATAATCACGTCGTCGATGGAGCCACCGACATTCGCGTCACGATGAGCGACCGGCAAGTGCTTTCGGCGAAGCTGATCGGCACCGACCCGCTGACCGACCTTGCAGTAATCAAAGTGAGTGCGCCGAATCTGCCGAGCGTGCCCTGGGGTGATTCGGCGAAGCTTCGTCCGGGTCAAACCGTGTTGGCGTTCGGCAATCCGTATGGGTTCCGATTCACCGTCACGCGCGGCATCGTCAGCGCGCTCAACCGTCCCAACCCGGACGCGAGCGACCGCCGCAAGCCCGGGCAGTTCATTCAGACTGACGCCGCAATCAATCCGGGAAATTCCGGCGGTGCGCTGGTAGACGCGCGCGGCGAACTGATCGGCATCAACACTTTCCTGATTTCGTCGAACGGTTCGTTCTCTGGAATGGGATTCGCGATTCCCACGCAGATCGCTGAACCTACGGTGGAAGCGTTGATCCGCGATGGGAAGATCAGTCATGGATACATCGGCATCGGCATCTCGGATGTGACTCCCGACAACGCCAAATTCTTCCACATGACGAATGCGACTGGCGCGGTGGTCACGCAAGTTGACCCGAATACTCCCGGAGGCAAGGCTGGGTTGAAGACTGGTGACGTGATCGCGAGCCTGAACGGACAGCCGGTGACCGATGCCGGGGAGTTGCAGATGCAAGTGGGCCAGAAGCGTCCGGGCGACACGATCAAGCTGGAGGTCGAGCGCGACGGAAAAAGTATCAACGTTCCCGTCACGCTGGAAGCTATGGGTGCAGCCGCCGGTAGAAGGTCGGAAGGCGGTGAACACGGAAAAGGCCGCTGGGGACTGAGCCTTGGCGATCTGAATCCAGCCGCGCGCGACCAGATGCAAATCCCAAGCGAAGTTCACGGCGCGGTGGTGGAAGATGTGCAGCCGGGCAGTCCGGCGGACAACGCAGGATTGCAGCGCGGGGATGTGATCATGGAAGTGGACCGGCATTCTGAACAGTCGGCAGGTGACGTGGCGCAAGCGCTATCCAATGTTGCGAAGGGACAGGATGCGCTGGTGCTGGTGTGGTCAAACGGAGGCAATACGTTCCGCGTGTTGCATCCGGCGCAGGAGTAGGGCGCGGGCTTGTATTCCGCCTCGCGACGCACGGGGCGGAGTACAGCAAGCGATTCGAGAATTCTTATTTATTGACCGGTTCCGGTGGCGCTCAAGGTTTGTACACTCGGCGTGGCTGAATCGGTCACAGTAATAGCAGCCGTAAGAGTGCCGACGGCACTTGGGGTGAAGGTGACAAGGAAGGTGCATTGCGCCTTCGCCGCGAGAGTCGAGGTGCAGGGAGCAGTGCCACCCGGGCTGGCGGAATAGTCGCCGCTACCTGTGATGGTTGGGCTTACAGCAGTCGCCAGATTGTTCGTGAGAGTCACCGTCTGCGCGGCGCTGGTGGTGGCTACAGTCTGCGCAGCAAAGGTGAGAGCGGTGGGGGCAAAGGTCAAAGGCAAGGCCGCGGCACCTTTGGCGTCGACGACTTGCTGACTGATGGCGGCATTGTCGGTGATAACGACGGCGCCGCTAATTGCGCCGCTCGCCCCTAACGCGGGAGCGAAAGTGACTCCGAGAGTACAGGAAGCGTTGGCAGCCAGCTGAAGATTTGCGGAGCAGGGTTTCGATCCAGCACCCACGGCGGAGAAATCGCCAGTCGTCGCGATGGAACTCAATGTCACAGAACTGGCGCTCGTGTTCTTGACGGTAAGTGATTTCGCCGGGCTGGTGGTTCCCAGGGCTTGAGCGGCGAAGGTTAGCGTGGCGGGAGTGAAAGTAAGCGGTGCGGGACTTCCGCCGGATCCGGATCCGGATAGCTGGATGAGTTGCGGAGAGAATCCCGTGGTATCGGCGATTGTAACGGCGCCGTTGATGCTGCCGTTGGCGGTGGGAGAAAAGGTAACAGCGATACTGCATTTCGCTTTGGAAGCCAGCCCATTGCCGCAGCTTGTGCCGGTGGAATTGATTGAATAATTGCCGCTGGCACCGAATGAAAAGCTTAACGTGCCCGATTCATTGTTGGTCAACGTCACCGTCTTGGCCAGGGTAGTGTCACCCACGGTTACAGTTCCGAATGACAGCGTGGCCGGGGTGATGCTCAGCGGTAAGTTGCCGGCGCCCGAAAGTACAACGGTTTGTGGAGAATCCGGAGCACTGTCGCTGATGGCGAGTGAGCCGGTAAGCGCTCCTGCGATCAAGGGGGTGAAATTGACCCTGACGGTGCAGGACGCACCGGCGTTAATTGAGGCCCCGCAGGTGTTCGTCGCGATCGCGAAATTTCCCGTCACGGTAATGGAATTGACACTCACGGTGCTGGCGCTGGTGTTCTTGAGCGCGATGGCTTTCGCGGCGCTGGTTGTGCCGACAATCTGCGGGCTGAAGGTGAGACTCAACGGCGAAGGCGTCACGATAGGGCTGTCGGCCACGGTGAATGGCAGTGCAGCAAACGCGGCACAACTCGCACCGCTGGGAAAGCTATCGACCCAAACCTGAAATGCTCCCGGCGTCGTGATCTGCGAGGCAGTGACGCTTACGCTGAGCTGCGTGCTGCTGATGTACTTCACCACCGGAAATGTTCCATTCACTGAGACCACCGAACTTGGACTAAATCCCGTTCCGTTGAGCGTCAGCGTAAAGCTGGGGCTGCCCAGAATCGCCGCGGCTGGGCTGAGGCTGGTGAGAGTGAGCGGCGTCGCAACTGTGTTGTAGTCGGCGGTCACGAGAACTTCGTCGGTGATGGTGAGGGGTTGAGAAGACGAGGTTCCGCTGAGGTCGTAACTCCATCCGGTAAAGAGCCAGCCGGAGTTGGGCGTTTCAATGAAGGTGAGCGCGTCGCCGGAGGGATAAAACCCATCGCCGGTTGGCGAGCCCGGGCTGACGTTGATCGTTCCTGCGCAAGACTCATTGACGTAGTCGGTGACATAGTACTGCGGCGTAAAGTTTGCCGTGTATGTGGCGCTGGCCGCGGGCAGCGTGATGCTGTCGGTAGTCGTGGTGGTGCCATCGCTCCAACTGCTGAAAGCGTAGCGAGTGTTGGAACTGTAAGGGTAGATGGGATTATCGACACTCAGCGTATGCACGCTGCCGGAGGTCCAGGAAGGATCATAGAAGGAAGAAAAATTCTTCGGCGCGTAGGCGAAGCCGCCGTCGCCATAAATATAAAGATTCGAGCTGAAGGGGTTCGGTGCGACGTTCACTGTGTAGACAGGGTTCGGAGAAAATTCGGCAGTAGTGTTCACCGTAAGCCCGGTGTCGGGTACATAGAAGGTCTTTGGATTCGCTCCGAGACCGCCGGGCAGCCAGAAGGGCGCGTTGTTGAATTCGTAGAAGTTCTGTCCGGCGTTGGGTGCAGCGGTAAGCGTGGCTTGCTGCCGCGCGGTGTAAAAAAAGAGCGAGGATCCGGTATAGTTTTGCGGTGCCGGTGCTGGCGTCACGGTTCCTGCGCCCGTGGGATAAACCGTCGCGGCGTAAGGGACGAGTTGGATAAAATCTGCCGAGTACGTTGTCACCGCCGGAGAAGTGGCCGGCGTTGCAGGCTCTCCGTTGCCGGGTAGAACGGTAATCGTATGGGTCGCTGCTGTGGAATCGTTCCAGCGGCCGAACGTGTAATAAAAAGTTGTGGGAGTGGTGCTGTTGACGATGTCACCGGACTGGCTCTGCACCCCGGGCGGAATGTCGAGCGTGTGCGTGGAATTCAGCGCCCAGTTCGTGAACACTTGCGGAGTGCTGACGGTAACGCCGTCGACGATCACCGACAACCCCGGAGGGTTGCTGGTTACAGTCACGGTTTTCGGTGCGCTGCCATAGAGGCGCTCGATGCCGTCGACGTCCGTTGCCGTATATCCGGTCTGATTCGAGAGCGGGATTCCGGCGGGAATCGATTCGATGGCCGGACCGCCATTGCGAGAAAAAGAGAACGCCGGATACTCCATGATCGAGGCATAGTCGAACAAAGTTCCGAAGGTCTGGGCGTTGTCGTAGATCCGATTGAAATTCGAAATCGATCCTTTGATCAGATTTCCATAATTGACCGAGACATAAGTATTGCGGTCGGGGCGCGATTGCTCGTGCCAGAGACCGACGGTGTGTCCCATTTCGTGGAGGATGGTTGCAACAGTGCAGGACCCGGAGCCTCCCACGGTTTGCTCGCCGCCGGCGCGGCCGACAATGGCTTCGCATTCGCCACTGAAATTATTTGGGTCGAAATCGAAGTTGACGTAGTCCGTCTGAGACGTGAGTGCGACGAACTGGATATTCGAAAAAGTATTGTTGAACTGCGTGATGGCGTTGTTCAGATTGGTGAGATCGCCGGAGCCAGAGGCGATGACGTAAGGAATCTGATACTGACTGCCGACCTTGAGCCAGAGATATTTCGCGTAATCGATTCCGTAGGAAGGCAACGGGCGCTGGGGGTCGATGGTCTCTACTCTTTCGAGGATAATGTCGCCCTGGAAAGTAGCTTTGCCATTCTTGACGACGTAAGTCACGGGCATGCCGCGATAAATTCCCTGGCGCACCTGCTGCGCATCCGCGGATGAAACGACGAGGAAGGAACAGACTAAGGCAAGGGCGTAGCTCAAGGCTCTTTTGGACACAGAGGAACCTCCAGAGAAATCATGGCCGTTGCGGGGAGGGGTTCAGTTTGTGCGAAGGATCGAGGGAAGTCAAGGGTGAAGTATTTTGCACTGGTCAGGACGATTTTCTATCCAAGAACCGTTTAGCAGCGATTCCTGAAAATGCTGGCTTACGAACACCATCCGAAGAACATACAAGCTACCCCGAACGTGTCAATAAATCCGTGAGCCAAAATGCAGGCCCAAAGGTTGCGTCCTGACAAAACGTAGGTGGCGCCAAGAATCAAGCCCGCCATGCCGGAATCAACGATGCCAGCCGGGCCTTTGTAGTAGTGTCCATATCCGAAGAGCACGGAGACGATTACGACGCCTAGCCAATAGGCAGCCTTGGACCGGCTGCCCACGTCTGCTGCCCGGTTGATCAGATAGCCCCGATAGCCGATTTCTTCTCCGAAAGCGGCGAAGGTCCAGATAAGCAGAAGCCAGCGCACCGCGACCATTCCGTGGCCGGCGATTTGGTCTGCGCCGCTCGGCAAATGTTGTGGAGGCCAGAGGTGAGCGGTGATGGGATCGATCACCAGCGCGCCGAGCAGGATTCTCGCGGCTGCCGCCGCGAGCGCGATCAGGACGGTTCGGCGCCACGAAGCGGGCCAGTGCAGGCCCATTGCGGTCCAACTGCCATTTCGCAGATGGAATGAGATCAGGCCGAGCGCAAAAAGAATGGGCACTTCGTTGGGAACGACACGATAAATGTTATGCCCAATTACAATCGCGCTTCCGAGAGCAAGTTCGGCGAACGAGAACCAGCGCTGCGCAGGCGACAGATGAGGCTCGCCGAGTTTGACTAGGCCAGCTTCGTCTCGTGGAGAAGCCTCGCGCGAATTGATCGATTCATTCATTGCAATCCCATGATTTCGAACCCATGTCGATTGATCAGGCTTGCGGCAACACGTGCGATCGGCGATATTGATGGGCGCTCCAGAGCGCAAATCTGGTGGTCAGCACGACCAGAGCGCAACCCCCGATCAGACCGAGCGGCAGGATCCACCAACCGAGCAGTTCGCGCCCATCGACTGGAGGACTCCCAAAACCCATGCGAAGCGAACTTGCAAAGCCGCCGTCGCTCAAGGGAATCAGCCAGAGTCCCGCCGTGCGTGGATGAACCAGCTTCAGAACCGCGCACCACATGAACGCGCCTCCGAGAAAATAGCCAACAACAGCGCTCACCAGAACAATAAATCCGGCAGCGCTGAGACTTGCCCACCGGAACAAACTGTCCAGCACCCGCAGAGGCGAGCGGCTGACCTCGGCCCGCGCCAGCAGCGCATCGGTGACGTACTCTCCAGCCAACTCTTCCGGACTGCCCAGGGCAGCGAGAGCTTCATTTACTCCGGCAACTGCCAGTTCTCCGCTTGACGCTGCCTTATCTTGAATATGACTGCGCAGTTCTTCGACGATCTCGTTGATGTCGTCGCGATTAAGGCCTCGCAGTTTTGTGCGCAAATTTTTCAAGTAGGCTTCAATCAGCTGCTGCGCATCACCCTCTGTCGCCATCGTCATCTACCGTCCCTTCCCGAGCGGGGCGAGCAGTTTGCCCATGCTCGAGGAAAACCGCGCCCAGGTTGCGGCCATCTCAACAGCCCTGTGCTTGCCGGCCGTCGTGAGGGCATAGTACTTCCGTGGATGCCCGCTTTCGGATTCCACCCATTCACTGCGCACTAGCCCCAGCGCTTTTAAACGGCTGAGCAGCGGGTACACGGTTCCCTCCGACACGATCAAATCGGAATCGCTCTCGAGTCTGCGCAGAATTTCGAGCCCATAAAGCTTTCCGCTCCACAAAGCCGCTAAGATCGCCAGTTCGAGGCATCCCTTTCGCAGTTGGACTTCCCACTTATCCGCAACCTCTCCATCGCGATCCCCTTCTCTCATCGCATATACTTTGTATTACAAGGTATCATGTTGTCAACATTAAAAATGGCTTCCTAAAGCTCCCTCTCGCGACTGCGCAGCCTCAACTTTGAAAAGCAGAGTCGCGGCTTGTTTCGTGCGTTGGCGTATGCTAGCCTTCCCGCGATATCGCAGGTGCGCTAACGATTCGTTGTCCCTACCCTCTCCGTCGAGGTGCTGCATGGCCGGAACGATAAGTCCAACCGAACAACAACCCAAGCCCGTCGTTCCAACTCCGAAGGATGAAGGACGGTTTGCCGGTATTCTCATGGCCCTGGTCGCGTGCGCAATCGCAGTCCTGGCCTGGACCGGCTCCTCGCCGACCAAACCTTGGGCGCAGGGTTACGACCCTTTCGGACACTGGTGGCTTTCGACGATTTGCGCCGCGCTGCCGGTCATCGTGCTGCTCGGGACACTCGCCATCTTCCGCATGAAGGCGCACTATTCGGCATTTCTGGGGCTGGTAACGGCAATCGTGCTCGCCTCCGGCGTGTTCCATATGCCGATCAAGATGGCAAGCATCACCGCTATCTACGGCGCGTGCTACGGATTGTTCCCGATCGGCTGGATCATTCTGAACGTCATCTTTCTTTATCGAATGACGCTGGCGACCGGCCGCTTTAAGGTGTTGCAGGAAAGCATGACCGGCATTACGCAAGACTGCCGGTTACAATTACTGTTGATTGCGTTTTCCTTCGGCGCTTTTTTTGAAGGCGCATCTGGATTCGGCACACCGGTCGCGGTGACCGCAGCGCTGCTCATCGGTCTCGGCTTCAAACCGCTGCAAGCATCCGGGTTATCGCTGATCGCAAATACGGCGCCGGTCGCCTACGGTGCGCTGGCCACGCCAATCGTCGCGCTCGCCGCAGTCACGGGTTACAGCGAATTTGCTCTGGGCGCGCAGGTTGGCCGCATCTTGCCTTTCTTTTCCGTACTCGTACCGTTCTGGCTGATCTGGGCTTACGCCGGATTCAGCGGGATGAAGGAAATCTGGCCCGCCATTGCGGTGGCCGGAGTCACTTTCGCCATTCCACAATACTTGGTCTCTAACTACCATGGGCCGTGGCTGACGGACATTATTGCGGCTTTGTGCTCGATGGCGTGCCTGATCCTGTTTCTGAAGATCTGGCAGCCCAAGCGGATTTGGGGGCACGAGGGTCACAAAGAAGGTGAACAGCGCGCCGCTCGCGGCACTCACGGCTATAGCCGCGGCGAGGTCGCCCGCGCATGGCTGCCCTGGCTGATCCTCAGCGTGCTGGTTTTCTGCTGGGGTACTTACACCGGGAAAAAGATCATGAATACTCCGGAGAAGGTATTCACGTCCACAAGTTCGTGGCCGGTTCTGCCGAGCAAGATCACAAACCCGCAGATTCCTGTGACCGGCCTCAACAAATTAGTGCAACGCGTTCCTCCGGTTGTGGCGAAGCCGACGGCCGAAGGCGCGGTATTCGGCTTGAACTGGCTTTCGGCGACGGGTTCGGGAATCCTGCTTGCGGCGGTCATCTCCGGCTTTGTCATGGGACTATCGCTTCCCAAGATCGTGATGATGTGGTGGCAGACTCTGTGGCATGTGCGCTTCTCGCTGATGACGATTGCGGCCATGCTTTCACTCGGCATCCTCACTCGCTACTCGGGCGTGGATGCAACCATGGGCCTTGCATTCGCCCGGACCGGGCATCTCTACCCGTTCTTCGGGACTTTGCTCGGCTGGCTGGGCGTGGCACTCACCGGTTCGGATACGTCGTCGAATGTGCTGTTTGGCAGCCTGCAAAAGATCTCGGCGCAGCAGATCGGAATTTCTCCAGTCCTGATGGCGTCGGCGAACAGTGCCGGCGGCGTGATGGGCAAGATGATCGACGCCCAGAGCATCGTGGTGGCCAGCACGGCGACGGAATGGTATGGGCACGAGGGCGATATTCTGCGCTATGTTTTCTGGCACAGCATCGCGTTAGCTTGCCTGGTGGGCGTTCTCGTTTTTCTGGAGGCTTACGTCGTGCCGTTCACGCGTCTTGTTGTGCAGTGAGTTTGTGCGCCGTTGACTCTGTTCGATACATATATACGCGCGTACGGGAGCAGATCCAAACTGCAGTTGCGTCAAGCCTGCGCTCGATTGACAATTTCCGTTCTCCGCCCTACCTTTCCGTGGAGGCTGCGGAGGTCTCTGATCGTGCGCGGAAGCGTCACTGAAAACAAAATCTTGTCTAGAATTTTGTCGTGTTGCCTGGCGATCTTTCTCTTTTCCGCGACTGCTCTACTCCATGGACAGATTCCGCCTTCCCTCGGCATATTTCAGAGTCATGCTGACATCGGTACCGTACTACACCCAGGCTCCGCACAATACGACGCCTCGCAGCACGCTTACACTCTGACCGGCAGCGGCGAAAACATGTGGAACACGTCCGATGCCTTTCAGTTTGTGTGGAAGCAAGTCTCCGGAGATGTAAGTCTGACTGCAGACATCGTCTTCCCGGAGAAGGGCGGCAATCCGCATCGCAAGGCTGTTCTTATATTTCGCCAGAGCCTCGACAGCGACTCACCCTACGTCGACGCGGCGCTGCACGGGAACGGCATGACCGCGTTGCAATTCCGCGATGCCAAGGGAGCGGCCACGCACGACGTGGAATCGAACGTCACGGCGTCGCACCGCCTGCGCATCGTAAAGCGCGGCGATTTCGTATATCTTCTCCTTGCCTCGGCCGCCAACGAACCGCTGCGGCCATCCGGCGCCTCGATCAAGCTGCCATTCTCTGGATCTTTTTATGTGGGCATCGGCGTCTGCTCGCACGATAAAGATGTCGTCGAGAAGGCTGTCTTCTCGAACATCGATCTCGCAACGCCCGCGGCCAGCACGGCTCCTCCGGTTCTCTACAGCACGCTGGAGACGGTGCCAATCGACTCCACGATGCGACACGTTGTCTACACAGCACCCAGCCATTTCGAGGCGCCAAACTGGACGCATGATGGCTCGTCATTTCTCTTCAACAGCGAAGGGCACATCTTTCGTCTCCCTGTCGACGGTGGCACTCCTACAATCATCAACACCGGCACGGCCACCCATTGCAACAACGACCACGGAATTTCGCCGGACGCGATGTGGCTGGCGATCAGCGATTCTTCCCAACCCGAGCACCAGTCAAGCGTCTACGTGGTGTCCATCGGCGGAGGCACTCCGCGCCGAGTCACGCAAAATTTCCCGTCCTACTGGCACGGCTGGTCGTCCGACGGCAAGACTCTCGCTTTTGTTGGGCAGCGCAATGGCGACTTCGATATCTACACGATCCCCGTCGCAGGCGGCGACGAGACTCGTCTGACCACGGCCAAGGGCCTCGACGACGGTCCCGAGTACACGCCCGACGGCAACTACATTTACTTTAACTCCGAACGCACGGGCCACATGCAAATCTGGCGCATGCATTCCGACGGCAGCGCACAGGAGCAGATTACTTTCGATGACTTCAATAACTGGTTCCCTCACATCTCTCCCGATGGCAAGTGGATGGTCTTTCTCTCTTACGGGACGGATGTCACAGGGCACCCGCCGAACAAAGATGTGGAAGTGCGGTTGATGTCGATGAACGACGACAAGGCCGAGGGAAAAATTACGGTGCTGGCCACGCTCTTCGGCGGACAGGGCACAATCAACGTGCCGTCCTGGTCGCCGGATAGTCAGAAGGTTGCATTTGTAAGCTATGAGTTGCTTGCCGCGGAAGATGCTGCAATAAAATGAGGGATGCTACTCGGTTGTAGCTTTCAGTCGTATTTCAATTCGGGTGTTGGATAGAAATCGTCGGACGCAAGCCGTTCTGACTTCGAAGTCTTAATAAGAGAGGATACGGAAATTCGTTATGCGCGTCGGAGTGTTTACGCCCCTGCTCTCGCAGCTTCCACTCACTTCTGTTCTAAAAAAACTGCGGTCGCTTCAGATCGAGACGGTCGAACTGGGTACGGGAAATTATCCCGGCGATGCGCATTGCAAGCTCTCGATGCTCGAAGACGCCGCGTCCCTCGCCGAGTTTCAGAAGGTTCTAAGCGATCATGGCGCAAGCATCAGCGCGCTGAGTTGCCACGGCAATCCGCTGCACCCCGATAAAGCTCGCGCGCAGCATGATCGTGACATGAGTCGCAAAACCATTCTGCTGGCCGCGAAGCTGGGCATTCCGGTAATGGTTGATTTTTCCGGATGCCCCGGCGATTCGCCGTATGCCACGGCTCCCAACTGGGTCACGTGTCCGTGGCCACCTGACTACCTCAAAGTGCTCGACTGGCAATGGAACGAGGTCGTCGCACCTTATTGGATTGAGCATGCCAAGTTCGCGGCTGACCATGGTGTGAAGATTGCGATCGAGATGCATCCGGGGTTCGTGGTCTATAGTCCGGAGACGATGCTCAAGCTGCGGTCGATTGCAGGGCCGAGCGTAGGTTGCAACTTTGACCCGAGCCATCTCTTCTGGCAGAGTATCGATCCGATCGCCGCGGTCCGCTTACTTAAGGACTCGATCTTCCACGTGCACGCCAAGGACACGCAAATCTATTCGACGAACCTGCCTCTGACTGGTGTGCTCGACACCAAGCCTTACACCCAGGAACGCGACCGTGCCTGGATCTTTCGCACCTGCGGTTACGGTCACGACGCCGAATGGTGGAGTGAGTTTATTTCTACCCTGCGAATGTTCGGCTACGATAACGTGCTCTCTATCGAACACGAAGACAGCTTGCTCTCGCCGGAAGAGGGATTGACGAAGGCTGCACACTTCCTGAACGGCCTGGTAATCCGCGAGCAGCCGGCTGCCGCATGGTGGGTTTAGGATGGTTCGCTTTCGCGTGTGAATTGGGAATCAGATGAAAACTATCAAGACGGCAATCATTGGCACCGGCTTCATGGGCCGCGTACATCTGGAAGCGGTAAGGCGCTGCGAGTTCGTCGAGGTGGCCGCCATCGCGGGCAGAAATACGGATGTGGCTCGGCGATTAGGTGATGGCTTTTCAGTTCCCACAATCGCAGCCGACTATCGCGATCTTCTGCGCGACTCCGCAATCGATGCGGTCCACATCTGCACACCGAACGCTCAGCACTTTCCCATGGCCAAAGCTGCGCTGCAGGCTGGCAAGCACGTGATCTGTGAGAAGCCTTTGGCGACGAGCGTTGAGGAAGCCGAAGAACTGGTCTCACTCGCTGCGCGGCAGGGACTACGCAACTGCGTGTGCCACAACCTGCGCTACTATCCCATGGTGCAGCAGATGCGGCGCATGCGCGAGGCCGGGGACCTGGGCGAAATTCTCGCCGTGCAAGGCACGTATTTTCAGGATTGGCTTCTCTACGACACCGATTGGAATTGGCGCATCGATTCAAAGGTTAGTGGCCCCTCGCGCTGCATGGCCGATATTGGCTCGCACTGTTTCGATATGGCCGAGCATGTGACGGGAATGCGCGTCAGTTCGCTCTGTGCCGATATTCAGACCTTTCACCCAACACGCAAGCAGCCCAAATATTCGATGGAAACTTTTGCCAACAAGATGTCGAGTGCGGATGACTACGTCGAAACCACCGTCGACACCGAAGACTATGGAACAGTTATTTTTCGTATGGGGGAGCGCACCCGGGGATCCGTCACGGCAAGCCAAATTTCTGCTGGGCGCAAGAACCGGCTCAGCATTGAAATCTGCGGATCACAATCTTCCGTCGCGTGGAACCAGGAGCGTCCTGACGAACTCTGGGTCGGGCAACGCAACAGCGCGAACCAGATTTTCGTGAAAGATCCCTCGCTTCTCAAACCCGAAGCCCGGAGTTATGCGGATCTTCCCGGCGGCCACAGCGAAGGCTACGACGATACATTCAAGCAGGTCTTTCGCCGCTTCTACGCGTCGATCGCAGCGCCGGATGCAGCGCCCGAATATCCAGCGTTTGTCGACGGGCTGCGCCAGCTTGCCATCCTTGATTCTGTGCTTCAGAGCCATCAGACTCGCGGCTGGGTCGACGTTCCCCAGCCGAGCTCCGCCAAATGAAAACGGAAACTGAAAGGGCCGCCGCCGCGTGCTGATATTCGCAGCCATTCTCGCCATCTTCATCTATGGGATGATCGCCGCCATGCTGGGCACGATTTTGCCCGACCTCTCGGATCGCTTCCATCTAACACCGAGCCAGAACGGCACCATCGCGTTTGCGCAAGCGCTGGGGCTCATCCTAGCGTCGCTTGCGGTCGGCCCACTGCTCGACGACGAAGGCAAGAAAGTTGGACTGGTCCTCGGCCTCGCCTTTATTTCAATTGTGCTCTTTGCACTGCCGCGATCGTCCGGCTTCAAGAGCATCGCGTTTTTGCTTTTCTTGCTAGGCGTGGGCGGCGGCATCGTGGTGACCGGGGCAAATTCTCTGGTCAGCGACGTGAGCGAGAGCCATCGGGCTACCGCGCTAAACCTGGTAAATCTCTTTTTCGGCCTGGGCGCGTTCGCTACACCGTTCATCGCCGCCAATCTCTTCGGGCGAAACTGGGTGCGTCTCTGTTACACCATCGCAACGCTGACAGTTGTGACACTCGCATTTCACGCTATCACTCCAATGCCCGGACCCACTGGTAGTGGGCGCTTTGTGTTCACTGATGTCGCTCCGGTGCTGGGGCGTCCGCTTCTATTCATGATCGGCCTGTTTCTGTTTCTTTACATCAGCTGCGAAGTGGGCATTTGGAACTGGCTGGTGCGCCACCTGATCGCGCAGGGCATTCCGGAATCGCGCGCACTCAATATACTTTCGCTGGGATTTGCGCTCGGCATGCTGATCGGCCGCGCCGGCATCCTGCCCATTCTCAGCCGCGTTCCCGCCATCACCGTAACCATGACTGGATCGGTCGCCATGGCAGTTACCACGTTCCTGATGCTGCGGACGACGCGGCCAGCGGTTGCCTTGGCGCTCGTGTTTCTCGCCGGACTTTCCATGGCACCGGTTTTCCCGACCACGCTCGCCATCGTCGGCGATGCCTTCCCGCGCATGACCGGAACCGCTATCGGCTTCGTGATTACATGCGGGTGGACCGGCCTCGCCGTCAGCTCGCGCATTATCGGTTTCATCGCCGGCGGCGATCCCAAGCGGCTGAAGAAGGCGTTGATGGTAATTCCGGGCTCGGCGGTGCTGATGTTCGTTCTGGATCTGGCGATCCGAAGCACTCTGCGCTAGAGAGAGTTTACGGCTGCACTGTTTCAGAGAAGCCGCTAGGACGGCGGACCTACAATGCGCGCACGTAGTCGGCGTCGATCTTCAGCGCTTCCATCTCGGGCATATCAAATTCTTCCTGCTCCACGAAAGCGTGCTCGATGCTAGCTTTTTTCGCCGCCTCGAAGATGGCATGATAATCGATTGTGCCGTGGCCCATCTCCGTGGAAGGTGGGTGCGACTCCGCCGTGGAAGTTGGCGTCATCTTGAAGTCTTTCACGTGCAGCATCACGATGCGCCTGGGATAACGAGTCAGCAACGCTGCGGGGTTTTGTCCAGCAACGACCGCCCAGCCGCAATCCAGTTCCATGCTCACCTTCGCGGGATCGGTCGCGCGCATGAGTTCGTCATAAAACAGGACGCCGTTTTCTGAACGGAACTCCGGCGTGTGGTTGTGATAAGCGAACCGCATGCCCGCCGTGTTCACCCGCTCGCCGATGTGATTGAACTGGTCCGCGTTCCAGCGCCAATCGTCGAGCGTCATCGACTCACGAGCCGCACGGGAATTTGGATCCTTCACGCGCGATGCATCCTTCAGCATCGGCGCGGCGCACACGATGTACTTGAGTCCTAAATCCTTGCCGTATTGAACGACTTCATCTACCTTCGGCAGCAAATCTTTTAGCGGATAATGGGCGCTCACGCAGTTCAGGCCCGCCTGCGCCATTGCCTGCTTTACCTCGCTGGCGCTGTGGTTGAAGAAACCGGCAGCTTCGATTTCGCGATAGCCCAGCGTAGCAAGCTGCCGCAGCGTTCCTTCATAATCCTTGGGAAGAACATTGCGCACTGAGTACAACTGCAACCCCAACGGTAGTCCCAGAGGATTGGCCATCAGCCGAGGAGCGCTGCTCCACACGGCCGCGCAAGCGGCGGAGGCCGAAGCGGTTTTCAGAAACGTTCTTCGCGAAATGTTATGCATGTGTGTCCTCGATCCTCTGGTAGTTCAATTCTGAATCGTCGCAGTTGAATCAACTTGGATGCAAATTGTCAGCAAACGTCTATCCCCGGATTGTTTTCGCGCCTTCATCCCAGGTTGCGATTGTGTTTTTGAAATAAGCGTAATTGGCCAGGTGGCAACCAATCGCCGCATGGTTGCCGAAGACCTCATTCTCGACGGTGGGCTTGCGAGTTCGAATCGCATCGAAGAAATTTGCCTGATGCGCCGAAACATCGCTGTACCCCGGCGGCGCAGTGAAAGTTTCCGCCTCGACCGGCTGGTAATCGAGCGGCCCGAGCTGAGGATGTTCCGCGGCCCACTGCGCCTGATATTGCTTGCGCAACCGTACGGGCCAGCCCTTTATCGAATACTCTTCGGCCCTGGGGACTGAATCCTGTGGAGTGAAAACCAAGGTCTGCCCATTGATTTCCATCGTGCCCTTTGTGCCGTGGAATTTGATCGGCTCTCCGCCGGCATTGTTCAGATTGCAGCGCAGCACGACGCGAAATTTCGGATAGTCAAAGAGCGTTTCGATGAGATCGGGAAAGTCCCGCCCATCCTTCCAGCGAAACAGACCGCCGCTGGACTGCGCCCGCTTCGGCGCTTCATTCGTCCCCGAGATGAAGTAAATTCCGGAGAGCAAGTGGACGAAGAGATCGCCGGCCAGCCCTTCGCCGTAGTCGGCAAAGCAGCGCCAGCGGAAGAATCGCGCCGCATCGAACGGCCGCTTGGGCGCGCCCTCGAGGAATGCGTTCCAATCGATGGTTTGCTCGCTCGCATCCGGCGGAATCGGATAGGCCCACGCCCCGCTCGCCGAGTTGCGGTCCGACGAACCTTCGATAAAGAACACGTCGCCGAGCGCTCCCGAAGAATACAACTCGCGCGCTTTTTCATAGACGATAGAACTTACGCGCTGGCTTCCCACTTGCATAATGCGATTATCCTTTCGCACCGCTTCAACCATGGCGAAGCCATCTTCCACGGAGTGCGACATCGGTTTTTCGCAATACACGTCCTTGCCTGCGGCGCAGGCATCCACCACAACGCGGCGGTGCTGGTGGTCGGGCACAGCGACAATCACCGCATCGACATCTTTGCGATCGAGAATCTCTTTATAATTGCGGGTTGCCGGGACTTCTTTTTGGACGGCTTCCTGCGCCGCCTCGTGGCGGCTATCGTAAAGGTCGCACACCGCGACGCATTCAGCACCCGGCACCGCGAGCGACGCTGCGAGCAACTCGCATCCGCGGGTGCCCGTGCCGATCGAGGCGAACCGGACTCGGTCGCTTGGCGCAACCGCGCGCACCCCGCCCCACATTGCGGCCGGTTCCAGCAGCGTTATCTTCGCCGCAGCTCCCGCGGCCACCGAGCCGGCGCCAATGCGCATGAACTTGCGGCGTGTTAAGGAATCCATTCTGTCCCATCCTTCTTCTCGGTATTTTTCCAGCACCGCAACTCCACCACGGCGCGGCATAGCGACATAGAGCAGACTATTTGGCTGATGACTTAAGCAGCAGAATCCTACGTCTTGCGAAACAGGCAAGTCAAACTCAGTTGGAGCGCGGGTGCAGCGCGGAGCACGGTGTTATCCTAGTCGGAACGTCGCCATAATGAGGCTGTAACCTTCATGTCCGATCCAGTCATCTCCAACTCAGGCAGTGCAGATACCCGATCTGCTAACTCATCTGAAGAATCGTTCAAAGACATTCTTTCGCAGTTCGAGAGAAGCAAAACGCGCAAGCCGGCGGAAGCTGGAAAAGGCCGCGAAGGAACGGTCATTGCAGTCACCGTCGATTCGGTGCTCGTCGATATCGGGTACAAGACTGAAGGCATTCTGCCGCTGTCGGTGTTTCAAAACGCGGGCAAAACCGTGACGCCCGGCGACAAGCTTGCGGTCTCGATCAAGGGCCGCGATCCGGAGGGCTATTACGAGCTCAGCCTCGGGAAGATCGAGCAGCCAAAGGATTGGGCTTCGTTGCAAAAAGCCTTCGCCGAGAAGACGACAATCGTGGGCACGGTCACCGGGGTGGTGAAAGGCGGCCTCAGCGTGGATGTCGGCGTGCGCGCTTTTCTTCCGGCTTCGCGCAGCGGTACGCGCGATGCTGCCGAAATGGCGAAACTGGTCGAACAAGAGATCCGCTGCCGCATCACCAAGCTCGATGAGGCGGATGAGGACGTGGTAGTGGACCGCCGCGTTGTTGCCGAAGAAGAAGAGCTTGCGGAGAAAGACCGCCGTTACTCCCAGGTGAAGGAGGGCGAAACGCTGCACGGCACGGTTCGAAGCCTGATGGATTATGGCGCGTTCATCGCGATTGGTAGCGTCGACGCGCTGCTGCACGTCAGCGATATTTCCAGGAGCCGTGTGAGCAAGCCGGCGGACGTTCTCACCGTTGGACAAGAGGTGGAAGTCAAAGTTCTAAAGATTGATTCCGAGCGGCGGCGTATTTCTGTCGGGATGAAGCAACTGGAACCGGACCCGTGGGATACCGCTGCGGAAAAGTACAAACTTGGCGAACGCGCGCGGGGCACGGTGACACGCGTGATGGATTTCGGCGCGTTCGTGGAACTCGAACCTGGGGTCGAGGGTTTGATTCACGTCTCGGAGATGTCATGGGGAAAGAAGTTGAAGAGCGCCAGCACGATTGTGAAGCCGGGGGAGACGGTCGATGTCGTGATTCTCGGAGTGAGCATTGGCGAGCGCCGCATCTCGCTTGGACTCAAACAGGCGCTGGGGGATCCGTGGGCGGACGCCGCGCAACGGTTCGCCGCGGGTTCGGTGGTGGAAGGACCAGTCGTCAGCATCATGAAGTTCGGCGCCTTCGTGCAGCTTACGGAAGGCGTAGAAGGCATGATTCATGTGAGCGAAATGAGCGCCGAGAAGCACATCAACCATCCGCAAGACATGCTCAGGCTTGGACAAGTTGTGAAGGCTCAGGTGCTCGCCGTCGATACTGAGAAGCGGCAACTGCGCCTGAGCATGAAGCAATTAGTTCCAAGCGGGCTGGATGAATACATCGTCGAACACAAGGAAGGCGACGTGGTTACGGGCCGAGTCATCGCCAGTTCGGATGGAAACGCCAGCGTAGAGCTTGGCGAGGGCATACGAGCAAAGTGCCGCATCGCAAGCGCGGCCGCGGAAAAACTTGGAGCCGAACCGGCTCCATCCTCTTCGAAGCCGGATTTGTCTTCGCTTGGCTCCATGCTGCAGGCGCGATGGAAGGGCAACACGCCCACGGGCGCGACGAAACTCGAACCTGTCAGCGCCGGACAGATTCGCAAATTTCGTATCGCGAAGATCGATCCAGCCGCGAAAAAAATTGAACTGGAGTTAGCGTAGTTCGATCGTCGCATGTCCAATCGCCGCACGGTCCGGCATGAAAGCTCACTTCGCCTTTTGCTCCGCAATCCATTTATTGGTACGCGCTTCCAGCATGTCCAGCGGAAGCGTTCCGCCGTTGAGCATCTCATCGTGGAAGGTGCGTATGTCGAACTTCGGTCCCAACTCTTTTTGCGCACGTTCCCTTAGTTCGCGGAACTTGAGCTGGCCAAGTTTGTAACTCAGGGCTTGCGCAGGCCATGCAATGTAACGATCCGTCTCCGACTGGATGGTCGGCTCGTCGACCGCGCCGCTCTTGCGGAAAAATTCTACTACCTGATCGCGAGACCATCCTTTCGAGTGGATTCCGGTATCGACTACGAGGCGCACCGCGCGAAAAAGTTCCGAAGAGAGGCGGCCGTAATCTGAGACGGGGTCTTGATAGAAACCGACTTCTTTGCCGAGTTGCTCAGCGTAGAGCGCCCAGCCTTCGATATACGCATTGAAGCCGAGGCTGTGCACTCGAAACTTGGGCAACCCTGTGAGCTGCTGCTGCACGGATAACTGCATGTGATGTCCCGGAATGCCTTCGTGGTAGGCGATTGCCTCGTCGTTGATCAGGGAGCGCTCGGCGAAATTGGAAGTGGCGACAACCACCCGGCCGGGCCTCTTGCCATCCGGCGTGCCAGTAACGTAATGCGTCGCCGCGGCAGCCTGGAATTCCGGTATCGCTTCCACAGTGACCGGAGACTTGGGAAGCAGTGTGAAAAGCTCAGGAAGCTTCGGCTCCATCTGCGCGATATAGTGGCGGAAATCATCGAGAATCTGATCGGCCGAGGTCGGAATATATTTTGGATTGGTCTTGAGTGAAGCTCGAAACGAAGCGAGGTCAGCGAAGCCTTCTTTCTTCGCAATCGAAGTCATCTCGGCTTCGATACGGTTGATCTCGCGCAGACCCAGTTGGTGAATTTCGTCCGGAGCCATCCGGGTGGTAGTGCGCGCGTAAATGTTGTTCTGGTAGCGTTTCTCGCCATCGGGTAATGAGGTGATCGAGAGCGTGGTGCGGCCTTGCGGCGCGTATTCTGTTTGAAGGAAGGCCGCGAAGGTCTTGTAAGCCGGAATCACGTCAGAGTTGATGGCGTCGGTGATTTGCTGCGTCAGGCGTTTCTGATCTTCCGGCGAGATACTTGCAGGATACTTTTTGGTTGGGAGTAGGAATGGATCGGAATCGATGATGCCCTGGCATTGGCCAGGGAGCTTCTCGATCAGAAATCGTACGGGCATGAGCTTGTCTTTCATACCCGCGCGAAGCACTTCCGTGGTCTGGTTGAGCACGCGCGGAATCTGGTGAAGGCGAGCGATGTAGTCTTCGTAATGCTTCACCGAGTCGAAGGGGACGGACAGCGGCAAATCCGCGAGGTTGGTATGGACGCCGTTTTGCTGGTTGATCGGCATCTCATATTCTTTAAGGTCGAAGTCGGCTATGCGCTGCTTCAGGACGCGAGCGAGCAGGTCGTGGGATAGCTTGTCCTGATCTGAGAAGCCAGTTGTGGGGATGGCTTCGAGGCGCGCCAGGAAATCCTCGTCGGTCTTGTGACGATGGGCAATGGCTTCGAGCGAGTACTCGGCGAGTTTGTCGTTGTAGCGATAGTCACCATACGAAGTGGCGCGCTCAGGAAAGTTACGGAGATCGGCCTCGTACTGCTCTTCGAAAAGAGAGTTCTGCGCGGCCACGCGGTCAGCAAGGGCCTTCGGGTTCTGAGCGGAGACAGAGACAGCCAGGACGAATAGAAAAAGCAAGCTTAGGGGATAGCGCATAGTGTATGCAGCCTACCAGAACGAATCGTGGTCGCGCGAGTCGCAGCGTTGATTGGCCAGCTAGAATAAGGAGCGGGGTAAAACCAATAACCTAAATCTACTATTGAACCTCCCTTCCTAGCCGTGGGATCATTCTGCCCTTGCGTTTTAGCCAGTCCCACAAATGGGGTGGGATTCCTATGACAGCCAGTCACACTATGTCTGACGTTGCCACGGCCTCGGCTCGAGGTGAGGGCTTGCTCCAAAGACTCAACTCCCAATGGCACGAACGCGCGCTTCAGGTATTTATGTTTATCGTGCTCGCTCACTGGGGAGAACACCTCTTTCAGGCCTACCAGATTTATGTGATGGGATGGCCGCGTCCGAAGGCCAACGGTCTGCTCGGCCTGTGGTACCCGTGGCTGATCAAATCTGAGACTTTGCACTACGGCTACGCCCTGGTCATGCTGCTCGGCATCTGGTTTCTGCGAAAAGGTTTTACCGGAGTTTCGCACACTTGGTGGATGGTGGCGTTCTGGATTCAGTTTTGGCATCATATCGAGCATTTCCTTCTGATTTACCAGGCGACCACTCACCACAATTTCTGGGGAAGGCCCGTTCCTTGCAGCGTTTTGCAATTGGTCTTTCCCAGGGTTGAACTCCACCTGTTCTACAACTCGATCGTGTTCATTCCCATGGTGATTGCCATGTACTACCATATGTTCCCGCCCGTCCATGAAAAGGAGCGGGCAAACTGCACTTGCGCCTGGCACCGGAATGAATTGCCCAGCGCAGCCTGATCTGTGGTGGATGGGGATCAGTTGTGTTAAGGGCTGTCGCCTCGTCTTGGTGATCATCGCGATTGGGGTCGGGGTTTGTTGCCACAGGCCGCCCAATACCTCGAGGGGCGTAACGGTCGAATTTCAGATCAAGCCGAAGCCGGTACGGGTCGGTCCCGTCGTTATCTGTTTCACATTGACCGATGCGGTGAACTATCCAGTGACCGGAGCTCAAATCGAAGTCGAAGGCGATATGTCACACGCCGGCATGAGTCCTGTGTTTGCGCAAGCCAACGAGGTGCATCCGGGCCGCTATGAGTCCCCACTTTCCCTCGCGATGGCCGGAGACTGGGTGATACTGTTGCACGGCGCGCTGCGTAATGGTGAAAAGTTGGAACGGCAATTCGATGTAAGGGATGTCCGGCCCAATTAGGCGAGTTGTGAATCAAGCATCCATCCCGTCCGAAGAGAATCTCGACCCAACGCCCTTTGATCTGATGCAGGTTCCGGTACTGGGCCCTCTATTCCGTTGGCGCTATGCCCGCCCTTTTCTTCAGGCTCCTCTGCTCCTTATTAGTGTGGCCATGATCCTGCACGGATTGTTCGGCCCATCTCTGGCGCCGAAGAACCTTGCAACCACGCTGAGCTGGCTGCATTTTCGCGGGATTCTCGTGCTGGTTCTGTTGTGCGCCGGAAATTTTTTCTGTCTAGCTTGTCCGTTCATGCTGGTGCGTCAGATGGCGCGACGCTTTTTTCGGCCCAGATTTACCTGGCCGCGGGCGCTGCGAAACAAGTGGGTTTCGGTCGCGCTGTTCGTTCTCATCCTGTTCACGTACGAACTATTCGACCTCTGGTCTTCGCCGTGGTGGACGGCATGGCTCATCATCGGCTACTTCCTGAGCGTGCTCGTGGTGGACGGGCTCTTCAAGCACGCCACATTCTGCAAATTCGTTTGCCCGATCGGCCAGTTCAACTTCGCCGCCTCCACACTTTCTCCATTCGAAGTGAAGGTGCGGGATCAGGACATTTGCACGACATGCATGACTAAAGATTGCATCCGCGGCCGGCGCGATGCAACTTCCGATCTTGTCGTGATCCGCGGCTGCGAATTGGCCCTATTTCAGCCGCGCAAAGTCGGGAACATGGATTGCACCTTCTGTCTCGACTGCATCCATGCCTGCCCGCATGACAATGTCGGGATATTGAGCCGCTTGCCCGGGACTGAACTGCTGGGCGATTCCTTGCGCTCCGGGATAGGCTATTTCTCCCGCCGCAATGATCTCGCGGCGCTGGTGGTGGTTTTTACCTTTGGCGCGCTGTTGAATGCTTTTGGCATGGTCAGTCCGGTGTACGCAGTCGAAAACTGGCTCGGCAAAGTGTTACACGTACAACATGAGGCGCCTGTGCTTGGGCCTGATTTTCGCGCTTTTCTGATTGTGGAACCGGTGTTGTTACTAGGGAGCGCCGCCTGGCTGACGCAAGTCTGGGGCGGAGTGCAGCGCGCGTTCCTACCGCTCGTCGTTCGTTATTCCTACGGGCTCGTTCCGATGGGCTTTGGCATGTGGCTCGCGCATTATGGTTTTCATTTTCTGACCGGACTTTATACCATCATTCCTGTGACGCAGAATTTTGCTGCGAGCCTGGGTTGGCCTTTTCTGGGGGAGCCGCGTTGGACCCTCACAGGCTTGCCTGCGAATGCTGTACAAGTCATCGAAATCGGATTCCTCGTGCTCGGCTTCGCGGGATCGCTGGCAGTGACTCACGGTCTGGCCGAAGAGGATTCCCCGGCCAACGCGTTGCGAGCGTTCATTCCATGGGCAGTGGTTTGTGCGGTACTCTTCGGTGCGTCACTGTGGCTCATCTTCCAGCCCATGGAAATGCGCGCCACGCTGATGAGTGGTTAGTAAGAATCGGACGAACACTAACGTTCAAATGCTGAACCGTTCCATCTCGATTGCACGACCGCTAGCCACGGCCGCACTGACGCTGCTGCTCGCGTTGCCCGCGAAAGCGCACAACGGGCCTCCGTTCCCGATCATCGAGAATCGCAAGATGGCGGGCTGTGTCATCTCTCTGTGGACCCATCCCGATATTGGCACGGGAACATTCTTTGTTCTCGTCGATCCGATTCCGGGAGGCAAAATTCCAGACAGCTTGCAGGTGGAGATCGGCATTCAACCGGAAAGTGGACGCCTCGCCGAAGTGATCTATCCTGCGGTTCGCGAGGACAGCCGAGGGCAAGTAGAATACAACGTTTCGGCTCAATTTGCTCGCGATGAGTTCTATCGCGTGCGGCTCATCTTGCACAGCTCGCGAGGAACGGAAGAAGCACTTTCGCGCGTTGAAGCGACTCCTCCCGGATACGGGCGCTGGGATCTTTTGCTCTACCTGTTACCGTTTTTGGCAGTCGGATTGTTGTGGTTTCGGGGCTTGTGGCAGCGTCGCCGCTACAAAAAACAAAAACAGGAGCTTGCGGACCGCATGATATCTGCGCGCCGCGTCTAACCATGCGCTTGGATCGATGGTCCGGTTTTCAAACCGCAATTCTTTTTCTCCTCGCGGGAGCGCTGACCGTGCTCTTTGTCGGCTGCCATTCGGCACCTAAATTCCCCAAGAAGAATTCAAAGGCATATGCGGATGTTGTCTCGGCATTTTATGTCGGTCTCTCTGCACTGCAGGTGGGTGATGACGTCCACGCGGAAAGCAAGTTGTCGGAAGTCACACATTTAGCGCCAGGAGAGCCCGCCGGCTGGGCCAACTGGGGCATCCTTGCACTGCGCCAGAGAAACTATGATGCAGCAGCGCAACGATTTCAGCAGGCTCACGATCTGGTTCCGAAGAACGATCAGATTTACGCCCTCATGGGATTGCTTGAGAGCCAGCACGGCAATTCGACGAAGGCGCTGGCCGATTTGCGGCAGGCCGTCGCGCTGAATCCGCAAAATTTGCGCGCGATCTATCAGTTTGCCGAAGAAACCGAACGCCAGGGAGCGGGCGCCAGCGAAGCTGAGTTCCAGCGGCTCGTGCAAAAGATTCTCGCGGCGCAGCCGAACAATCTCGCCGCTTTGCTCGAGTTGAGCCGCATCGCCGCAAAACAAAACGACGCTGCCACGGTGAAATCGGCGGTCGCGCAAATCAGCGCGCAGTCTTCGAACTGGCCCCCTGAAGTGCAGCGCCAGTTTGCCGCAGTCCAGGCAGCGGTCGCTGGCGGCGATCTTCGTTCTGCCGCAACGCAAACGACGTTTCTGCGCAATGTCCTGATGCGCGTGCCCGATTATCGTCTCAGCCTCCGAGCCATCAAAGCCGCTCCGGGAGAAGAGGCCGAGCCCTTTACTCATTTCTTATCGCTTGAAACTCCTGTCTTCAGTCCTGCGCCGCCGGACCTGGCTTTGTCGTTTAATCCGCAGCCGTTGCCGAATCCCGATGGCGCTCACTGGAGTTGGATCGGAGCAATTTCGCTTGGAAGCGCGGGCGTTCCGGTAGTGGCAGAGGCCAACGGGCGCGTGGTTCAGTTATCGAGCGGAGCGAAATTTCCGTTCCCTGGAGGCCCGTCCGCGATCTCGCCTCAACCGGACGCGGTTGTACCTGTCGATTTCAACTACGATTTCAAAACTGACCTGGTCCTTGCCGGGGCAGGGGGCGTGCGCCTGATGCGCCAGGGCAGTCCGACCGCTTTCACCGATGTGACCACGCAGAGCA
This sequence comes from uncultured Acidobacteriaceae bacterium, assembly GCA_963808195.1. Lineage (GTDB taxonomy): Bacteria > Acidobacteriota > Terriglobia > Terriglobales > Acidobacteriaceae > Sulfotelmatobacter. Next base: position 124,991 of record CAWEEW010000002.1, read on the forward strand.
AGCTACCGAAGTCCTTGACCAGCGCTGCTTACACCGGAGCCTGGGCCGTCGACATTGAAGCGGACGGCGATCTCGACATCGTGCTCGGGTCCAAAGATGGCGTTCCAACCGTTCTGCGAAATAACGGCGACGGCACGTTCCTCGCGATTCATCCCTTCACCGGAGTCACCGGTCTGAGGGGCTTCGCCTGGGCCGATTTCGATGGCGACGGTAATCCCGATGCTGCCATTATCGACGGCGCGGGCCACCTTCACGTCTTCATGAATGAACGCCAGGGGCAATTTCGTGAACGGCCGTTGCCGTCGAGCATTTCCTCCGTGAAAGCAATCGCCGTAGCGGACGCGAACAATGACGGCATTCTCGATCTGCTGGCCGTCGAGGCGGATGGCGCCATCCTGCGAATCTCCGACAAGAACGAAGGTGAGAGCTGGGAGACGGCCGAAATCGCGCGAGTTCCGGACGTGGCCAACAATCTTGCCGGTGACGTGCGATTGCGGGTGGCGGATCTGGACAACAATGGCGCGGTCGATTTGCTTCTCTCACCCACGTCGCTGTCATCAGCCAGGAGGTCCAATGGTCCGTTGATTTGGCTGGGGGATGAACAAGGGAAGTTCGAGTTGCTGAAGCCGCCGTCCGCACCGACGGCCACGCCGGGTCTGGTGTTTGATATCGCGGATATGAGTGGCGACGGCAAGCTTGATCTGGTTGGTCTTTCTCCCGACGGCGCACCGATGCTCAGCGTCAATCAGAGTTCGAAAAATTATCACTGGCAGGTAGTGCGGCCGCACGCGGTGCAGGCGGTCGGGGACCAGCGCATCAATCCCTTCGGCGTCGGAGGAGAAATCGAAGTCCGCTCCGGGTTGCTCGTGCAGAAGCAGCCGATCACCGGCCCCTTGCTTCATTTCGGTTTGGGAGAGCAGACCGAGGCCGAGGTCGTGCGCGTAGTGTGGCCGAACGGCACGGTTCGCGCCGAGTTTGGCGTGAAGGCGGACCAGGACGTCGTGACCGAACAGCGCCTCAAAGCCTCCTGCCCGTTCTTGTATGCCTACAACGGAAGGCAAATGGAATTCGTGAAAGACGCGGTACCGTGGGGCTCCGCCATTGGTCTACGCATCAATACGCTCGGGTCCGCGCAAATCGCGGCCACGGGAGAGTGGTACAAAATCGGCCGCGAACAACTCGTACCGCACGATGGCTATTACGACATCCGCGTGACCGCGGAGCTTTGGGAGGTCTACTACTACGACTATCTGGCGCTCACTGCTATCGACCATCCAGTGGGCACGGAGATTTACGTCGATGAGCGCTTTGTGATTCCACCGGCAAAACTCGGCATCACAATTGTTTCAACCCCACATAATGTCGCCCGTGCCACGGATGACACCGGCCAGGATGTGACCGAACTCGTACGTGATCTCGACGGCAGGGCGGTGAGCAGCTTTGGCCGTGGGCAGTTCCAGGGCTTGACGAGAGATCACTATCTGGAGGTCGATCTCGGCGACGACGCGCCGAAAGGTGGCCCACTCTACCTGATTGCGCAAGGCTCCATCCACGACACGGAATCGTCGGTGAACGTCGCCATCACGCAAGGCAGCCGCTGGCGTGCCCACGGGCTGAGCGTTGAAGTGCCGGATGGCCACGACGGCTGGGTTACAGCGCAAGACAATCTCGGTTTTCCTGCCGGCCGCAAGAAGACAATTCTTTTCAATCTCACAAATGTTTTCCGTCCTGGAACGCCGCGCCGCGTGCGCCTGCGCACGAATCTCGAAATTTACTGGGACGCGATTCACTGGGCGCAAGGTGCGCCAGACACGCCTCTGAAACAAGTCACGCTCGATCCAACCGTGGCCGATCTTCACTATCGCGGCTACTCTGTGATGCATATGCCGGTGGGAGCGGGCGCTCCTGAAGTTCCCGACTACAACGTGATCGAAGGAACCAAACAGCGCTGGCGCGATTTGATTGGCTATTACACCCGCTACGGTGATGTCCGCGAACTGTTGAAGTCCATCGACGATCGCTACGTGATCGTGAACTCCGGCGACGAACTTTCCATGCGCTTCGCCGAGCAGCCTCCGCCGCCGCAGGGATGGGTGCGCGATTTTGTCATCAAAGGCGATGGCTGGATCAAGGATGGCGATTACAACTCAACCTTCTCGAAAACCGTGTTGCCCTTGCCCTACCACGCAAAAAACGAATACACGGTGCGTCCGGGCGCGCTTGAAGATGAGTGGGCGTATCGCCAGCATCCGGAAGACTGGAAGAACTACCACACTCGCTACGTGACCCCGGAAGTCTTCAAGAACGCACTGCGCGAGCGTAGTTCGGGCGAACCGGCGAGGAGTGCGCAGTCCCAATGACAATGAAAATGACCGGTAATCGCATTGCGCGAGTTCTTCTCGCGATTTTTTTCGCCGGTCTGATCGTTACGCCGCTGGCTATCAAGCGAATCTCTGCGCGACGGGAGATCGGCCGGTCCGGTTCTGACGCTGCGACGGCACTGGCTCGTCACGGCTTCTACTTGCAGGAAGTCTCTCACGCGGCCGGGATCAACTTTGTGCATCAGGCTCCGGCGCTTGATCCGAAACTCGAACCCATCATGCCGGAAGTGGCGTCGATGGGCGCTTCCGTGTCGATCGTTGATTTCGACCGCGACGGCTGGCCCGACATCTACGTCGTCAACAGTGCCATCGGCAGCAAGAACGCACTTTACCGGAACATGCGCGATGGCACGTTCAAAGATGTGGCGGGCGAACTCGGCATTGCCGACGTCAACCAGCCCGGCACCGGCGTCTCCACCGGTGCGGTGTGGGGAGACTACGACAACGACGGCTACGAAGATTTGTTCCTAATCAAATGGGGACGCCCCGAGCTTTATCATAACGATCAGGGCCACGGATTCACGCGCGTCACTGAACAAGCCGGGCTGCCCCGCTGGATCAATGCCAATACCGCGATATGGTTTGACTACGATGGCGATGGCCTCCTTGATCTCTTTGTCGGTGGCTACTATTCAGAAAATATCGACCTCTGGCATCTCACTACGACGCGCATCATGCCCGACAGTTTCGAGTATGCGAAGAACGGCGGGCGCAAATATTTGTTTCACAATCTCGGCAATGGAAAGTTTGAGGAAATCAGCGCTAAAGTTGGCATCGACAGCCATCGCTGGGCTCTGGCCGCTTTGGCCGCAGACCTGCGCGGCACAGGGCATCCCGACCTTTTTGTATCCAATGACTACGGAGTTTCGGAACTTTATTTCAACGATGGCAAGCAATTCCACGAAGTCGGCAAGCAGACCGGCATCGGGTTCGCGCCCAAGAGCGGAATGAATGCCGCCTTCGGCGACATTTTGAATCAGGCGCAATATGCAGTGTACGTTTCGAACATTTCCGAAGAAGGTGTTCTGATCCAAGGAAACAACTTGTGGGTGCCAAAGCCTGGAACTGCCGGCGACGCGATTCAATACGAAAACCTCGCGCGCGATTTCGGTGTGGAGCTCGGCGGCTGGAGTTTCGGAGCTCAGTTTGGCGACTTGAACAACGACGGAACTCTCGATCTTTACTTGGCAAATGGCTACATTTCACTCGACCGCAATCGTAGCTACTGGTATGACTTCTCCAAAGTGGCCGGGGGCAATAGCACGATCATCGGAGACGCGAAAAACTGGCCGGCATTTGAAGGCCGCAGTTTGTCTGGATATCAGAATAAGCGCGTCTGGCTGAACGACGGCACCGGCAAGTTCATCGATGTCGCCCAAGCCGTGGGCGTCACCGACACTTATGATGGTCGTGCCGTGGCTTTCGCCGACCTGTGGAACCGCGGAGTGCTCGACGTGGTCGTCGCCAATCAGAAAGGACCGCTGCTGGTTTACAAGAATACTGTTGCGTCCGCGAACCAGTGGGTCGAGTTTCAGTTGGAAGGAACGGTGAGCAATCGCTGCGCGATCGGCGCGAAGGTTACTCTGTACTGGAACGGCCAGATGCAGGCACAGGAGGTTTCCGGAGGAACCGGCTTCGCCGCACAGAACGATCGCCGCCTACATTTTGGGCTGGGCAAGAATCCGAAGATCGAAAAAGCCGTCATCCGCTGGCCCTCCGGCAAAGTTCAGACGATCGACCTACCTGCTCCCAACCAGATGCATAAAATCAAGGAGCCTGTATGAGCTCAAGCAGCGGAATGATCGTGCCCGCGAAGGCGTCTGTCCATAGAAAACCGCGGATCAGTCTCGACAACAACCGCTACGTCGCACCCGCATTCATCACGTGCATCCTGCTCGTGGGACATTTGTCGTTCGGAATTCTTGAGAGCTATCCGAAAACGTTGCTCGCGATCGTCACCAGCATCGGATTGGAGCTGATGCTCGGGCGCATTTTCCTACACAGGTGGTTGCATCCCGCCAGTGCCTACATTTCCGGAATCAGCGTTGGCATCCTCGTTCGGTCACCGGCCTACTGGCCCTACGCTCTGTGCGCCGCAATCTCCATTACGTCGAAGTACGTGCTGCGCGTGAAAGGCCGCCACATCTGGAATCCCTCAAACTTCGGAATCTCGGTAATGTTATTCCTCGCCGCCGACACGGTGGCGAGCCTGAGCATTCAATGGGGCAATTACCTGCTGCCCATGCTGGTCATCTGGGCGCTGGGGTCGGTCATCATCGCGCGCCTTCATCGTTTTCACATCACGGGCATTTACGTCGCATCCTTTCTCGCGTTCGCGTTTCTGCGCAGCTGGATGACCGGCAGTCCTTGGCAGTCCGAGGTCGCTCCGATCACGGGGCCGATGTATCAGCTGTTCATTTTTTTCATGATCACCGATCCCAAAACCACAGTTCGATCCAAGCGCGGACAATGCATTGTGGTGTTTCTGGTAGCGCTGCTGGAAATGGTGCTGCGGCTGCGGCAAGTGGTCTATGCCCCGTTCTACGCGCTTTTCATCGTTGGACCGGCGGCCATGCTGGTGGAGATTTGGCTGGATTCACGCCGCGAGAATTCGGCAAAGGCGGTTGCCGCGTAGTGAGCGCCGCTTGCTCCAACAGAACTTTCAGAGCAGGCCGCCGCTGGGTGCTGTGCCTGATTGCGGGCATCTCGCTGCTAGTGGCATGTAAAAAAGCGTCTACGAACGAGCCGCCAACCGCGCCGGTAGCCGCCACTCACCCAACGCCGTCAGCTCCCGATTCCAATCACGCTACAACACCGATTGCGCCGAGCGAAAACGCCGTTGCTCCGGCGCGTCCCTCGGGGCCCATCGAGTTCACTGACATCACTGCGCAAGCCGGTATTCACTTCAAACACAACTCGGGCGCGTTTGGAAAGAAATACCTGCCAGAAACCATGGGCAGCGGCGTCTGCTTCATCGACTACGACAACGACGGCTGGCAGGACATTCTGCTGATTAATTCGATGGACTGGCCGGGACACAAAACCAGCAGCTCCTATCCCGCCCTCTATCACAACAACAAAGATGGCACGTTTACCGACGTGACCCGGCAGGCCGGACTGGCGGTCGAAATGTACGGACTCGGCTGCGCCGTCAGCGACTATGACAATGACGGATACGACGACATCTATATCACCACTGTCGGCTCCAATCACCTGTTTCGCAATCTTCACAACGGCAAGTTCGCTGACGTGACCGCTAAAGCAGGCGTTGCCGCCCCGGGATTCTCCGCCAGCGCCGTCTGGTTCGACTACGATAATGACGGCAAGCTCGATCTCTTCGTCACCCACTACATCGAGTGGTCCATCGATAGCGATCAATATTGTTCGCTCGACAACAAGAACAAATCTTATTGCACTCCGCAGAGATTTAAGGGACAAAGCTCCACGCTGTTCCACAACAAAGGCGATGGAACGTTTGAGAATGTGACGAAGAAGGCAGGCCTCTACGACCCGACCGGTAAGGCGCTCGGCGTTGCAATGCTCGACTACGACAACGACGGCTGGATAGATCTCTTCATCTCCAACGACACCGAGCCCAACAAGCTCTACCACAACAACCACGACGGCACCTTCACCGATGTCGGAGTCGCCGCGGGACTGGCCTATGGCGAGGCTGGAACCGCTCGAGCCGGCATGGGCACCGACGCCGCCGACTACGACAATTCCGGCTGGCAAAGTGTGGTCCTCGGCAACTTCACGAACGAGAGCATGTCGCTCTATCACAACGACGGCTCCGGACTCTTCACCGACGAGGCGCCCAGAACGGGCATCGCGACCATCTCGAACAAATCGCTCACCTTCGGCACATTTTTCTTTGATTACGACCTCGACGGATTTCGCGATATTCTCGCCGTGAATGGACATGTCTCTGACGATATCAGCGTCGTGCAACCGAACGTAACGTACGCGCAGCCGCCGCACTTGTTTCGCAATCTTGGCAAGAACAAATTTGAGGAAATGACGGCAAAGGTAGGATCCGCGTTGCCGCGGCCAATCGTCGGCCGGGGCGCAGCCTACGCCGATATTGACAACGACGGTGATCTCGACTTGGTGATCACCGCCAACAACGGTCCTGCTCGATTGCTACGCAACGACAATGGGAACAAGAACGACATGCTGCGCGTGAAGACCATCGGCACGCGCTCGAACCGCGACGGCATCGGCGCCAAAATCACAGTGAAGACCGCGAACGGCATCCGCCTGTTCGCCATGGTGAAAACGGGATCGAGCTATTTATCGCAGAGCGAACTTCCGTTAACCTTCGGCCTGGGAAAGCCAGAAGTCGGCAAGACGGTGAGTGTGGACATTGTTTGGCCTAGCGGCCATAAAGACTCCATCTCCAGCGTCAAGGAGAACCAATTCATCACTGTTCAAGAAGGCCAAGGGATCATCGCGGCACAGCCTCTGCCATTCCCGCGGTGACGCCACTCAATCAGCCGCCATCTCCTGCACTTCCTGCTGTTCAATTGGCCCCAACGCCGCAGAACCGCGCAGTTCAGTTTCCAGGGCCGCCAGTTGAGCTTCGATTTCCTCCGCGGCTTTGCGCTTGCGGATGACTTCATCACGATATCGCCGCAGGAAGTAATCGATGGTCTCGACGCGGATCTTGATCGAGCCCGAGGGTTTATTCTCGTCGAGGTCCTTAAAGCAGAAGTAGGGCGTGCCGGACTGTTCGATGATTCCCTCGATCACCCCGTAGATGGGCGCATCGTGCCCGCACTTGAAGCTGGAAATCTCCAGCGCCACCAAATTCGGATGCCGCGCGGTGAATTTCGCGGCCCATACTTTGTGGTTCGTGCTGCACGAGTACGAGTTCTTCCACGCGTCCCCTATGTCGAGCGCATGGCTGATTGCCCCAGCGCGTACTTCGTCGCCGAACAGACGCTCCAGCATGTCCTCATCGAGTGGCAGCGTGTTCTGCGAAAAGATGGGGTAGCCCAGCTTCTGAAACTCTTCCATGATCTCGTGATTGAGTCCGGGATCATGGTGATACGGGCGGCCCAACATCACGATGCCGATGCGGTCTTCGCGTTCAAGTTGATCGAGCACCTGGCGAGCCTTGCGACGGATGCCGCTTTCGTAGTCCTCCAACGCCTTGTACCCAACCTCAATGGCGCGATCATTTTCCTCCTGCGACAATCCGAGTATGGGCTGCCATGCCTGCAGCATCTGGTGAGCAAACAGTTTACGATCCGCAAAATTTAATACTGGGTTTACATATTTAACGTTATGTTCGGCGAAGACGTCATTCTCCTTGGTGAATGCCGCCTTCACCGTCTCTGGTGTTGCAGTCACCGTGGGGCAGGCATTCGCGCCGACGATCTTCACGAGCGGCGAAGTCAGCACATCGTACATCGGGAAGAAAATTACATCGAGCGGCTTCTTGCGGTGTTTCTCCTGGATCAGGTTATAGACATGAGAAATGCCGATCTTGGCGGGAAAGCACGGATCGATCGCGCCGCGACTTGCTCCGGCGCGATACAAGTCGGAACTGGTGTATTCGGAATAAACAACGTTTTCCGGCTGCACGCCTAGGCTTTCCAGATATCCATTGAAAAGCGGCGCGTAGGTATAGATGTTCAGCACGCGGGGAATTCCCACGCGCAGCTTCTTTCGCTTCTCCATGAGCGGGATGCGCTCTTTCGCCGCCTTGTTCCAGAACTTCGCCACCGGGATGGGGTCGGCAACACTCTTCGCGTTCACCGGCCGGAAAACTTCGTGCGCGGCGATGTCGACAAAGTTGGGGTGCTTGCCTTTGATCTCATCCAGGCCCGCCTTGATGTCCTTCATGTCGTTCAAGTCTTCGACCAGGCCTTTTTCGCAGGTTGCGATGATCAGCCGTTGCTCGCCATGCATCAGCGGAACTTTTGTCACCTTCTGAATGGGAACGAAGCTCATCTCGTCCTTGGGAGCGGTCCTGATATCGATAAAAGTACGCAAGCAATCGTTCTTGCAGAAATGGCAGCGCGTCTCTTCGTTGCGCGTGGTGCGGTACTGAATCTTCCGCACCGCGTCTAAGCCGACGAACGTGGTTTGCTGGCCGTTACGCCACAGGCGCAACGATTCTGCCGCGGCGCCAATCGCGCCCGATTCGCCACAGAACTCGTGCACGATGATCTCGGGCTTTTTCCCGGCAGCGCGGAAGCTGTTGTTGATAAAATCGACTTCTGCCTTCACGACCGCCATGTTGTTCTGCGTTCCGCCTTGCAGCACGAAACGCGTGCCCAACGCCGCGAGATTGGGGATGCTGGCGACGTAAAGGAACACGTTCTTGGGCAGCACCGCTGCTAGGCCCGCGAGGATTTCCTCGGCTCTCCAACCCTGGCGCTGAAAGTTAACGATGTCCGATTGCATGAACACTGCGCAGCCGTAGCCAAAGACTGGCATGGACTGAGCCGAGAATGCCAGATCGGCATATTGCTCGACACCTAATCCGAATCCTTCGGCTGTCGACTGCAGAAAGTAACCATTGCCGGCGGAGCACTGCGTGTTCAGCTTGAAATCCTTCACGCGGCCGTTGTGCAGGATGATGATCTTGATGTCCTGCCCGCCCACATCGACGATTACGTGTGGATCTTCGTAAAACTTGAGCGCTGATTCGGTGTGCGCGACGGTCTCGACGAGCGCGACGTCCGCGTGCAGAACATCTTTCAAAATGTCTTTTGCATAGCCGGTGGTGGCGACGCCCAGAACCTCGAGGTTTGCATTCTGCGCTTCGACTTGCCCGCGCAGATTCTCGAACATTTCAATCGTGTCCTGGATCGGGTTACCGTTCGAAAGCTGGTATGCCTTGCACAGAATGTCGCCGCGCTCATCCAGCAAGACAGCCTTGGTGGAGGTCGACCCTCCGTCAATACCGATGAATCCACCGACCGTCTGACCCTTCTGAAAGGTCGCGGGAGTGAACTTTTTGCGGCGGTAGGCGTCTTTGAATCCGTCGAGTTCTCCTTCTTTCGAAACCAAACCTTTCGCGCCCGACTTGGCTTTTTCCTCCTGCCGGCCGAACTCGATGTAATACAGGAGTTGATCGTAGCCGCGGTAGCAGCCGACGCAATCGTCTTCGCTCTTGCCGAATTCAATCGCGCCCAGCGCCGCAAAGTATTGCGCGTTGTTTGGAACCTTTATCAGATCTTCCGGCTTGGCTCCATCGGGAACGGCGACCTTGCGCTCCTGCCACATGCGAGGGATATTCGCCTGCCACGCCTCGCGCATGCCTTTGATGAAGCTGTTGGGACCACCCAGCAGCAGCACGTGTGGCCGAAGCGTGTGGCCGCGTGTCAGCACGCTCAAGTTCTGCAACACAATGGCCTCGAACAGAGAAGCCATCAATTCGTCGGGCGGCGTCCCAACTTTTTGCAGGCCGTTGATGTCGGTCTCGGCAAATACTCCACACTTGCCAGCGACCTTATGCAGCTTGATGCCGTGATAAGCCTGCAGAGCCAGCTCGGCAGTGGGAATCTTCAGCTTCGCATTGATCTTGTCGATGACGGCGCCAGTGCCGCCCGCGCACTTATCGTTCATCGAGGGGATTTTCTTCTTGCGTCCGGTCTCGTCGTCATCCTTGAACACGATGATCTTCGCGTCCTGTCCGCCGAGCTCAATCACCGAATACACCTCGGGATGGAGCTTTTCGACCGCGAGCGACACGGCCGTGACCTCCTGCACAAACTTCGCGCCAATCTGATCGGCGATCCCGTTGCCACCGGAGCCCGTCATGAACATCCGCGTGTTGTGCCGGTTGATTCCGACCTCCGCCTCCATGCGGCGCAAAAATTCCAAGGTCTTTTCCGGCTGCTTGGTTTCATGACGCTGGTAGTCCTGCCAGAGAATCTCGTCTGTCTTGGCATCGACGACGGTTGCCTTCACGGTGGTAGAGCCGACGTCAAGCCCTACAAGAAACTGAGTGTGATGGTCGTGCGGTTTTTGATACGGAGCTGCGGCAATCTGAATTAATTGCGGCGCTTTCTGCTCACTTCCGGCAAGATGGTCGTGCATTCAATTCTCCGATCCGGTTCCGCGCATGAATGAATAGAAAAATAGTGAGTAAGTAAATATGACCGGCGGCGACGCTCGCGCCGCCGGTCCAGATGGGCTAAGCGGCGTTAGGAAGAGCAATGCCCGGCACGCGCGCACGGCGCCATGAGCGGCTGCTCTTGTCCATGCGATCACTCACATGGAGAATGAACTGCGCCGCCGTGCCCGCGATCCCTTCACGATGGGGTACGTGGTAAAAGGGCCGCTTCAATTCAGGGTGCTCGGCGATATACTCGCGAATCTCGTCGAGACTCTTGCCGGTGGATTTCAGGCACTGTTCGAACTCGGTCTTCGCCTTTACCTTGGCCTCGCCCAGCGCCATCTGCACTCGGCTGTGGGCGTTAACCTCACCCTCGCCCGAGGTCTCGATGGGAAGGAAGATCATGTCCTTGAACTTGTTGATGACGGCGGATTGAACTCCATCGGATTGCGACGATGGCATGCACCCGAACGGCTTCAGCGCCAGCACCATATGGCAGAGATGATGAACCGTGTAGTACACATTCTTCCCCACCTCAAGATGGCCTTCTCCGCCGCGCGCAAACTGGTTGTAGAAAGGATGAGCCAGTTCGGCCAACTCGGTCTGCGGCACAAGGTGATGGGTAAGCCCGCCGAGATTCTTGATCGTCCGGTGATACAAGCCGTTCCACATCCACTCGCCAACGCCGAGGCCCATCATCTTTTTGCGTAATCCCAAATCGTTGGCGAGATGTTTTTTCAGCTCCCACCATTGCGGATTTCGGTGCGGACGATTCACCGGCCACTTGACTTTGGCGTGCGCTTTTGCCTGATACAACAGATACGCAACCCAGGTTGCAATGGGTTCGACCAAAACCTGCGCGCCTTCCCGCTCAAGGAATTCGAACATGTGGAAGTTGCCGTCGCCCTCGGTGGTCTGTGCCCAGAATTCGCCCGTAATTTTCACTACTGGCTTCACTTTGGTGCGGTCCACTTCGATGCTGTCCAATTTTTCGCGAGCCGTGGCCAAAGCGTTGAGATAGTCTTTGCCACGCAGATGCTCGTTCATCTTGCCGAACACGTTGAAAGTGTTCCGCAGAATCTTGTTGCTCTTGAACTTTGGCTTGGCCCAGTTCGGAGCCCGCTCCTCGATCTCAAACGAATCGCGATTCCTTAGGTCCTCGCATAGCCCATCCACGGTCTCGTGGAAGACGCGATCCGTCTCACCTTTATTCACTTCAAACGGACGAATCTGATAAATCATGTCGTTGAACACGTCGCCGAGGTGCATGGCGTTCAACATGCCGAAACCGAAGTCGATGGTGAACTTCAACCCAGGCTCGCCTGACGCCGCCTTGATGCCGTCGCTGTCCTTGAACAGCAGCACACGGAAGCCGTCGAAACCAGCGTTCTTCAGCGCAAAGCGATATTCGGCTTCATACATGCCGAAGCGGCAGGGACCGCATGAACCTGCCGTAAAGAAAACGTAGTTGTCCAGAATGTCCTGGCGGGGAATGCCTTCCTTCTCCAGAAACTGGAGATACTGCACCAAATTCCCCACGGTGAAATAGGTCGGATTGCACTGTCCGTTGTTGCCGAATTCCTTGCCAATTTGAAATGCAGGCACGTCGGGCACGGGCAGTTTCTCGCAACGATATCCGCAGCCCTGGAAGACCGCGCGAATCAAGTCCTCGTGCTTCCAAGTGAAGCCGCCGAACAGGATGGTCACGCGGCTGCGTTCTTCTGCCTTAAACGCGCGCTCGATCGGACGGTGGAAGTGTTTCGGCTGGTCAAGCCCGGCAATCTTTCGCAAGCGCATACGCTCGGCTTCCAGGCGCTGCTTGATTTCCGAGTCATTTTCAATCTGGACGAGATTCGTCGCCATTAGGATCCTCCGACGGTGTATGGAATTTGAGCCTTGGCTCTGGACGTGAATGCTCTGAACGTGAGTGTGGGGTGGTGGAGGGATCGCCGGTTGCGCAGCAGTCGGGCGATGTCCACTGAAGGTGGAACACATCGGGACCAGAGTGTCCCGGTTACAACTGGCTTTCTACTGTACAGCATCCGAACTCCAATAAATTGGCTAGGAGGTTCGAAGTCTTACACCGGCGGAACTACAACGAGGGAGTCCCGTAGGTGCCGGATTTGGCAAAGGATCATGTCTGTGATGAGGAACACCAGTATGGGGGTTGCATAAATTTTGCATATCCCAATCACGGATGAAGCGGAGCCCATTTGTAGGATTTGTATCAGAACTTCAGCTCTTAGTTCAAGTCGTTTGGACCTGCGGTTTGTAAAGTTAGGTATAAACATCCCGTCGACAACAGAGAAGCGAGGCTGTCTGGTTGATGCAAAACAGCAAATTTACATACACTCCTCGCAAGGACGAGGAGGCGTGAGTGTTTGATCAGATTTTGACATGGGCGGTTATAGCACTTCCAACCTTGTTCGCGATAGGGCTTGAGCTGATTAGCGAGGAACTCCGCAAGGCTCGACGATGGCAATGGGGTGTTATGGTCTTTGGGGTTTGTATCAGCGTGCTTACCGGCGCCCAAATTTACCGTTCCGATAGAGCTCACGAACACGAACTTGAAGCCAGCAGAAAAATCCAAGAGGATCTAAAAACCAAGCTGGACTCTAGTCTGCTTAATCAGCAATACGAACAGGGACGCTTAGACACGATGAGCGATCTTCTGGGGAAAATCGCAACAAATTCTGATCCCAAACAGACCGCCGTATTACTTCATGGCCTAGTGTCAACAAAGAGCACACTGAAAAAAGACACGATTTCGATCTGTACTGAGTTTGAGCGATGGGCAAAAGTGTGGCAGGCTAAGAATCCATCTCCTAATGCCCTTGACCCGCAGCACGCAACCGCGAAAGAAATAGAAGCACAAAATGCCTACTTCCAAAGCTTTTCCAATGAGTCGTTTGCTAGGTTCGGCCCTAGGCTGCTAGCAATTATCCAGCGGTACGGTGCGATTGGGGTAGACGTAAGAATGATGGAACAGCAAATGACCTACGGCTACGTTCCACAAGATTTGATTACCAAACTTCGCGCTTTTGCGAACCGCATAAATAATGATGACGGCTCCCTAAAAAACTAGACAGCAGTTTTATCAGTTCCTTGTATTCGAGGTTTTTGGAGTTCAACAGTTTAATGAGAGTGTCCCGAAAAAGATATGGATTCCGGCCTATGAATCCTAGACTCAGGCTCTCCTGCTTTGCCGCGCTTCTCTTTAGTCTCGCAACCACGATTGCCGCGCAAACGCCGCCGCAGGCTGCACGCGAATACACCGCGGCACATCGTGTGGAACTGGTGCAGCGGTTCAGCGACTTGCTGTCGATACCGAACGTTGCCGCGGATCCGGCAAACCTGAAGCGCAATGCTGACCTGCTCGTCGCCAAGCTCCGGGACCGCGGTATCGATTCCCGGCTGCTGTCTCTTCCCGGGGCGCCTTCGGTCGTCTTCGGGCAGATCGATGTCCCGGACGCAACACATACGATCGTCTTCTATGCTCACTATGACGGTCAGCCGGTTACTCCATCGGAATGGGATGGCGGATCGCCCTTCACACCGGTCGTGCGGGAAGTAAACGGCGAGCAGCGCATCTACGCCCGGTCGGCCGGAGATGACAAGGCCGCCATTTTCGCGCAGCTTGTGGCACTCGATGCGTTGAAGGCGGCCGGGATTCCGTTACGGGCAAATCTTCGCTTCGTTTGGGAGGGTGAGGAGGAAGCGGGATCGCCACATCTTGAGCAGATCCTCAATGCCAACCGCGACCTGGTCCGCGGCGATGTGTGGCTGGTGTGTGACGGGCCGGTCGATCAGAGCGGCCAACAGACGGTGGTCTTTGGAGCGCGCGGCGATGCGCATTTGGAAATCACCGTTTATGGGCCGCACCGCGGATTGCACAGTGGCCACTACGGGAACTGGGCGCCGAACCCGGCGATGATGCTGGCGCAGTTACTCGCGGGGATGAAAGATGAAGACGGCCATGTTCTGGTGCCGCATTTCTACGACGGAATCGAGCCGCTCTCGGCGACTGAGAAAGAAGCGCTGGCCCGTGCGCCGGTAAACGACCGCATGCTGATGAACGCCTTTTGGCTGGGGCATGTTGACGGCAACGGCGCGCATCTGCTGGAGTTGATCAACCAGCCTTCGCTGAACATCAACGGCCTTTCCTCGGGCCAAACCGGAGCCAGAGCCGCCAATGTGATTCCGCCCACCGCGACCGCCGATTTGGACCTGCGACTGGTGGTTGGGATCGACTGGTACGCCCAGCAACAACATGTCGAAGACTACATTCGCTCACACGGATACTTCGTCGTCGACCACGAACCCACGCAGCAAATTCTCCTGGAGCATCCGCGGGTTGCGATGGCTACACGCGACGAAGCGGGCTACAACGCCGTGCGCACGCCCATGGATTTGCCCATTGCGCGCGAGGTCATTGAAGCGGTTAAGAGCGCACGCGGAGATGTGGTGCTGCTACCCACTATGGGAGGAAGCGTGCCGCTCGGAGCAATGGAACGCGCCGCGCAGACTCGCACTATCACGGTACCGATCGCCAATTATGACGACAATCAGCATGCTGCCAACGAAAACCTGCGCTTGCAAAATCTGTGGGACGGGATCGACACGATGGCTGCGCTCCTTACGATGCGGTAGCGCCGAATCGCTCGTTACGCCGATCGAATCTCGATTTTCAATTCTGATCTGAGAGCTGCGGGCGCTGGTATCTGCGCCGGCCTGATCGTGGCAGCCGTAACTGCTCCCATGATCGCGACCCTGCTTTATGGCGTTCGTGCTCTCGATGTCAACGTATTTCTTGCGGTCCCCCTCATTCTATTTGTGGTCTCCTTCACGGCCAGTTACGTGCCAGCGCGCCGGGCTGCCAAGGTAAATCCCGTTGTGGCTTTGCGTGAAGGTTGAACCGCTAATCCGAAGGTTTTCGCGGATCCCTGCGCTCATGGTTCGACGCAGTGTATTGAGAGAGCGACGGCCCGGATCGCGTCTTCTTGGCTAATCTACTCTCGTACAACTGGAAGAGAAAATCGTATAAGACAACTTCGTGGGCACGTTGCGAGGCGCGAATGAGACGGTTGATGTGCATGTGCACGTAGCTCGCAGCGAGGTCAGCGATGTTTTGTGTCAGCTTTCCTTCGGTAGCCAGCTGCCGGAGTCTCTGACAAGGCTCCGCGTTGCGAGTGGAGCGCCGGCTCAGCGCCTCCCGCGCGAACTCCCATTCTTTGCTGTGCCCAGGCGATTCATCCAATAGCGATTCCAGCTTACGGCGTTCGGTGCGAAACCTTTCCCCGAGCTGTCTTTTCGCCGAGATATCCATTTGGAACTCTCTCTGAGACATTTCGCGCCATCGACGGATAGCTTCCTGTTTCGCTTTCTCGTCAAGCCCGAAATCCGAAAGTAACTGGTCTATCCCCATGATCGCGACGCGCCAACGAATGTCCAGACCTTCGTCACCGGCTAGTTCCTGCAGGATATCGAGGACCAATTCACTGTCCGCAAAGAAAATGTCTTCCGCAACCAGAACCCCGTCGGCGCCTCCGTAGCGCTCGACTTCGCGTTGATAAGTATCGAGTTCAATTTTCCAGAGAATACCGGAAGACAGGAGAGGATTGAGCGTCTCCGAGACAAGCGGCAATACTCGCTGGCTGAGTGTCTCCCGTGTGCCATTAAACCGGATGCGAAGGTGCTCGTGCGGATCCGAATAGCGAATAAAAAACCAACGGGATACGCTTCCCGACGCCGCTAAGTTGTGGACGAGGGGACGTACTGCGGTCGTCAGTATCTCATCGAGCGCTCCAGTGCCTCCATAGAGCTTAATGTAGAGCCACTCGCCGCCGGGAGGAAGAATTCGTAGGTCCCTATCCCCATCGCCCTCAATTCCCAGAACGCGTTTCGCTCCAGCTACGGGACTCGTGATAGCCGCATCTGTCGCGACCTTGCGAACAAAAGGAACGTTTAATTCATGATGAAAGGTTCCCTCGGGACTACAGGCGCACATCTGATCTGGCGATGGATACATTTCGACCAAGAGCGCCTGTGATCCTCGCTTTAACACGTGAACGAATGCGTCCACGCTCAGTGCATTCTCCAGGTCCACAGGCAGATAGTTATCGCCTTCCTGAAAAACCGCCCAACGCGGCAAGCTACGTTGCTGGCGCAGCTTCTGCATTGCGGCAAAACGCTGGCAGCCCTCCTGCTTTCCGACCGCTTCCACTTCCTTCTCCGACAGCCGCCAGCGGGCAACCGCCAGCACCGTGCGCCCGACCCGGACTCTAGGCAAGTAATCCAGCGCATCGAGCGCGCCCCAGGAAAAACCCGGAACTGAAGCTCCGTGCTGATGTTGCAGGTAACACAGGAACCGGTAAACAGAAGAGAGCTGCGTATTCATAAAACCATGCGCGTTGGTAAGTCGAGGAACCACACGACGCTGGAGCCGCCGGGAGTAAAGGACAATATTGTTGGCTTCGACCCCTACCAGTAGATCGCTGGCGGGCAGCTGGCGGTCTGGCGGTGCGCCAGAACGGCCCAGGTAAGGAATCTCGTATTCGCGAAGAACCGGACGGTACAGCACATTTCCAATTCTCCCTTCCGGCAGATACACGATCTCCGCGTAGACCGCTTCTGGATCGTGAAGTTCTTCCTGCCGGAGATGTTGACGAACGCCGCGGTCAATCTGCTCGTCGGCGTGACAGAATCGCCCCAGCAACCTGCCACCGCTGGGGCCATAGCTGCCGTGCAGATAGAATTCAAAGTCTCCTCGCCGCAGGTTGCCGGCTGACGTCGCGACCAGCGTACCCATCACGCAGAAGGCGTCGGCCAGTTTGATAGCAGATCCTGAGTCTTTGTTTAATTCCGAGAGGTCCAACTCGAGTTCAGTCTTGCCACTCCGGAGGCATTCCACAACTTGTCGCACCAACGTTTCATGTACTCCAAGCTGTCGGCCTCTCCAGCCAGCATTTTCGCCTGCTCCCCTCAGTCGCAGTCCGCGCAGCAGTGGAGAAGCATCATTCTTGCTGGCAGCCGTTCCAAATCCCACGCCGGACTCCTCATCGAGCGCGTCTAAGAGGGGGACCATCGCGAGTTCGTAACGCGCTGAGAACGCCTCTCGGAACGACTTCAACTCTTCAGGCTCGCTGCTCTGTCCCAGGCGGCACAAAATCTCAACTCCTTTGATCAACTCGGCAATCACATCCTTGCCGAGCACACACTCCTCAAACGGCTTGACCATATCGACCTGGAACAGCCGCGCTAGGTCGAACTTGCCGGGAAGCTTCTCCAACTCAGAAGCGATGGCCTTATAGTCGTCAGGAGAGGAAGTGAGACCAGTGCGCTCGATCGAGGAAATCCGGGTTTGGACACCCCGCAGGATTTCTGCCACTGGGGCACCGGAAGACAGCGACTCCAGCATCGCAATGAGGTCATCCAACGGCGGGATTCCCGTCAGCAGTGGGGAAAGATTCGATACCAGAATCTCATTGTTGCGGACGAGATCGAGCACGTATTGCTGAGCCTCTTCTTCGGAAGGTTCCGCTTCTCCCGGCGCCTTCAGCACGGCGTTTACTAATTGCGAAACGGTAGCTCCGTTCTGCGCCACGCCGATCACAGCTTCCAGATACGTATCGCTTACGATCTTCACCAGGTGATGAGTGCGTTGTGTTTCCGCCATTCGGGATTCGGTGTAGTACCAGGCATCGGCAACCTTGTGCAAGCTTGAGTTCGGCCAGTAATGCAACTCCATCTCCAACGCCGGATCCTGTCGAAGGGCTGTGGTTAACGCGAACAGATAGTCGAAATCTAACCTGCAACACAATTTGTAATGCGACCGCGGCTTCAAAACGAGTGCGGTTGCATCTGCTTCATCTTCTATCCTCCCGACGGAGCAACCGGAAAATAGCCCGAATGGTGTTGAACGAGCAGCCATTCTTGCGAAGTAGCGTACCAACGCTCGTTCTGCCTGCCGGCCCTTCTTGCTCTCAGGGTCCCGTTTCCAATGTTCGAGCCCAGCCTGGAGAGACGGAGAAGCCACATAAAGCGCATGTAGTATTTCCGGACGGGTCAGGATGTCACGCAAACGGTCCCGGAGAGTCTGCACGTCCTGCTTCCATGCGTTCTCCAGAACTTCCGGAGCCACCTCGCTTTCCCATACTCCTGCTGCGGTAAGTCCAGCACTCCAGGCTGTAAGTTCCTGGATAGGAAGCATCGGGGTCCTGAGGGCGAAGAAGCCGGAGTGAGTAAGTTCTGGCGCTTGCTGCTTCTGCTTTTCAGCGTTCATCGTGGATTGAGATACTATCACTCATATAAGACGAGGCAAACGAGGAATTGGATAATTCTACCCAGCCGGGTAAGGTTTTTGATTTTCCCTTGACCTCTCCGGCAGCCGCGCCTAGGATTTGGACTATCGCGCTCATCTGCGTCAGTTTATCTATCCAAGGAGGCTACCGTGAAGAAGCTAAGAAAACTCCAAATTAAGAAGGTGACCCTGCGAGACCTGGATGCACCCCAGCTTAACCTAATTGCCGGTGGTGCCTCTCTTGCGACGTGTGATGGTGACAAGACATGTCCATTTACAGCATGCAATAACACCGCTTGCCAGGGAAGCGCCTGCAAAGTGTGTTGACGCGAGAAGGGAAAACGCCGCACTGACGGGAGAAGGCTGGGCTTTATAGCGAGCACGCCGGAAGATTCGAAGTGAACGATGTAACCTAGCCTTTGCGTCAATCGTCCGCTACATCTCAGGAGACTAATGTGAAGAAGCCAAAGAAACTCGCTATCAAGAAGGTTACCCTGCAAAACCTAGATGACCTCATGCTAAGTGCCGTCGCCGGTGCCACCGGTAGCATATGTCCTAACACGGTTCCGGTGACAAGTTGCGATATCCAGAGGTCGTGCGCCTTTCCCCAAACATGTAGTGCGCCTACCTGTGGCGCTAAGTGCTGAGGATTTATTTCCTAGGCCTTTGCCTGTGCAGCTAAGGAAGCTGTCGAATGCGACACGCGCCAGTTATGAAATAACATGGACGCGACCCTAAGATACTAGCAGCACAATGAAAAAGTATCTTGACCTACTAATTGGTGGGTAGTAACCTTTCTGCGTAACTAGGTTCTCTCCGACAGTTTATCTGCCGCACATCAACGGTTCGCTCACCACATCTCAAACGAGGCTAACATGAGAAAGTTGAATAAGCTCACACTCAAGAAAATCACACTGAAAAATCTGGACGACCTCACGCTAGATGCGTTCGCTGGCGCCGGTGCCGATACCGTTAAGCCGGTGTGTCCTACGCTTCAAACAGGCTGCTTTGGCCAACCGTCATGCCTTGTCAACTGCACCGGCAAATCGTGTTTCGGGTGCTAAGGAGGAAACGTGAAAAAGCTGAGTAAACTCGGAATTAAGAAGATCACCCTGCGAAACCTCGATGAACCAACGCTAGATAAGATCGGTGGTGGACTGTCGAAGACATGTGCCATAGATACCTGTGCCACCTGCGTAACGTGCGAGGTATGCCACGATAAAACCAAAGCCGGCGAGTAGGATCGGCATACTTGGCCCTGCGTCAATTCGTCTAATCAATTCGAAGGGGCTAATATGAAAAGGTCAAAGTCAGAGAAACTCGAACTCAAGAAGATCACGCTACGAAACCTAGACGAAACCACGCTAGATGCGGTTGCTGGCGGCAATACTCTTTTAACTAACTATACTTGCATCACCAACTGCATTAAGAACACGTGCAATAAGTGTGGATAGAGAGAGTTGGGGGGCGGACATATCGTGCTTCATCCGACAAAGAGTGTGACGTGCTAAACATCCTCCTCTCACTGCTTAACTAAACCCGAGAGTAGGATGGTCTACGTTTACTTGGGCCCTTGCGTCAGTCTATCCACGAAATCTCAAAGGAGGCTAATATGAAAAAACTAAAGAGACTCGAACTTAAGAAGGTCACCCTGCAAGACCTCAATCAACCACAACTCGAACAGGTCGGAGGGGCAGGAGTGTCGAACATTTACACTTCATGTCATACGTGTCTAACGTGCGTGCCACGTTGCGTACCAACCTCGTCTCCCATTTGCTGACTCAATGTAAACCTTAAGGACGCACGAAGCGATGAAAACGAAGACGAGCAAAATCAGGATCGATAAATGACCTTACAGAACCTGGATGCAAGGAGGCTGACATGAAGAAACTAAAGAAGCTTGGAATTAAGAAGGTCACCCTGCGTAATCTGGATGAGCCCAGTCTGAAGTCAATTGTCGGGGGTATCACCCCAGGTCCAAGCTGCCCTTTTAGCTGCGGAGGGACATGTACTAGCCCAATTCGTAATTGCTGCTAGCGCCTGTTCTATTTACCCGTGCCTCGAAGTCAGCGGTCGGCTCCTTGCATCCACTCGTCTGCGCCATCTCGAAGGAGACGAAAGTGAAAAGGGTCAATAAGCCGGTGAACCTGTCGCAATTGCTCACGCGAGCGGATCCGGAGTGCCACTGGCCGAATCGAGCAGCGCCCTAGAATTCTGGACTGTGGCGGATCGGCCTCGCCAAACCCAAGCGCCTTTCCAAGCGTTTTGTGCTAACCTCGCCTAAATGAAGGACGCTTGCCGGACAAGGGCGACCGTGGTGGATGGAAACCCGGTTTCCTGAACCTGTCGAAGCGAGACTGTATGCACTCCAGAGATTGGCAGGCATCGTCGACAAAGAATTGTGTGCAGCCATCACGCCGATTGTTGCTTACCCTTGGCTTGAGCCAGCCACTTGAAGACAACAAGTTTGAGCTTTTTCGTATCGTCAACGCGCAGAATGTCGGAGACGCGTTGCGAGTTTTGGCGGAAGAGGATGTCGCCGCACTTTTACTCGGGCCACGCGTCGCCCAGCCAGAGGTGCTGGACGCTCTGACGCGTAGCCGTTCGGAGCGTCCTGAAGACGCACCGCCAACAACCATCGTTCTTGGTGCCAACCACGATTCAGATGTGTTGCAGAAGTATGTCGATGCGGGCCAGGTCTTCTACCTCGCGCGGGGAGAAATCGACCAGGAACATCTCCGGCATTTAATTGTGTGCGGAGTTCAACACTTCGCTTTGAGGGCGGACCGAAGCCGCGATCCGCTGGCTGCCGGCGGCGAGAGTGCTGAGTGCCTGCTTGATTTGTGCACTCGATTGCCGATGCAAACAGATCTCGCGAGTGCGGGACGCCTGGTGATTGAAACGGGACGCAATATCCTCCACGCGACGATCGTTCAGTGTTTTGTGTACGACCGGGATGCGGAGACTATCACCCCTGCCGACGCATCAGAAAGTGAAAAATGGACTTACAGCGCGGCTTCCGGACTGGTTGCGTTTGTCGCTCGCACCGGTGAGCGTGTTTGCGTGGACCGCGTCGGCTTGGATCCTCGCTATGATCCTGATATTGATGCACCGGTGGAGATGAGCAACGCTCGCTTTCTTGCCGAGCCGATCATCGGACTGGGAGGGTTGCCAGCAGGTGTCCTCACAGCCGCCCGGAGCGGGGAGCACGCCGCTTTCTCTCGCGAAGAGATTCGATTGATCGAGTCGCTTGCCGAATGCTCGGCGCTGACGTTCAACCAGATTCTTTTGCAGAACCGGGTGCAGAGCCTGCTCATGAAGCGGGCAGTGGGGGCCGAGGCGAACAGCGCAATTTTTCGCCAGGAAGCTTTGGAGTACCACCTCCGAAGCTGGGACCAGCAAGGGGACGTCCTAAAGGTGCTGCCGCCGTGGCTGCGGCGGGCATTTTGGATTGTACTCGCGCTGTTTTCAGCAAGTGTGGTGGGACTAACTTTCCTGTTGCATGGACTACGAAACATTTTCGGAAAGGCGAATTGACGGCAACGTGCAGAATGACGCGAACAAACCCGCCGAATCGTCCCGTCTCCTTGACCGCTTTCCGGCCCTGAAAAGGCTCGCTCACGGCAGATCTTCCCGGCGGATTCCTTTGGTGCGACAACTGTCGGCGACCGATTGCGGCGCGGCCGCACTGGCGATGGTGATCGCATACCACGGCAAGGAGGTGCCGCTAACCGAGATTCGCCAGACTCTGGGCGTTGGGCGGAACGGTACAACAGCTTCGGCGCTCCTGCGGGCCGGTCGCCTCTACGGCCTACGTGGCCGCGGTGTCCGCGCCGAGGTTGAAGATCTTTCCGCGCTGCCGAGCGGGACGATTCTCTACTGGGAGTTTCGCCACTATGTCGTTCTTGAACAAGTCGGCACGGACTCCGTCCGGATTGTCGATCCCGCTGCCGGGCGGCGCGATGTTCCAATGGCAACGATCAGGCGAGCGTTTACGGGAGTCGCGCTGATTTTCGAGCGCAGCGAGACATTCGAACCAGGAAAAGTAAAAACCAACCGTAGCTGGGGATTACTAAAGCAAGTCTTCGAACGTTGGGGTCTGCTCGCTCGTATCTTTTCCACATCGGTTGTAATTCAAATTCTGTCTGCGGTGATGCCGATCCTGACTGGCGTCCTGATTGATCGCGTGGTTCCGCGAAAAAGTTATTCCCTACTTTTCTTGCTGGCGGCTGCTTATGTTGCCTTCCAGCTCTTTAACGCGTTAGCAAGCTTTATCCGTGCTCATCTGCTCTTATACCTGCAAACTCAGGTGGAAGCGAGTTTTACACTCCGCTTTCTTGATCATCTCGTCGAATTACCCTATTCGTTCTTCCAACAGCGCACGGCCGGCGATCTCATGATGCGTCTCGGCAGCAACGCCAGCATCAAGGAAATTCTCACTTCCACCACTCTCTCCACCGTGATGGATGGCTTCATGGTGAGTCTCTACCTGATTCTGCTCATGCTGGCCAATGTTCCGCTTACGCTCACAATCATCGCAATAGCCGCGACGCGGGTCTTGCTGGTTGTGCTGATGCGGCACAGGCAGCGTGAACTCCTGGCTGAGACCCTGGAGATCTCGGCCCGTTCGCAAACCTACCAGGTCGAGATGCTTAGTGGAATGGAGACATTAAAGGCGATGGGGCTGGAGCATCGCGCAGCGGAGAACTGGTCCAACCTGTTTGTCGACAGCCTGAATGTTTCAGTTCAACGGGGACGCCTCGATGCGGTTTTCGCTACGCTGCAGAACTTACTGGGTACCGCTTCCACTTTGGCCGTTATGTTTTACGGAACATACCTCGTTCTCCAGGGCAGCTTCACCTTGGGCACGATGGTGGCTTTTAGTGCGCTGGCAGCGGGTTTTTTTGGTCCCTTGACTAGCTTGATTTCCGCCGGTGTGCAGTTTCAGATGCTGGAAACCTATTTGGAGCGCATTAACGATGTTCTCAATACAGCCCCGGAGCAGAAGCCGGGCAGCGTTGTGCTGGCTGAGAAGTTAACCGGTGCCATCTCGCTGGAGAGCGTCTCGTTTCGTTATGCGAAGCCGGATCTACTTACTCTGGAGGACGTTTCCATAACGATTGGTCCCGGTCGCCGAGTGGCCTTGGTCGGGCGGACGGGCTCCGGCAAGTCGACGCTGGCCCGACTTATGGCCGGCCTCTACGAGCCCTCCGCCGGTCGAATCTTCTTCGACGGCAAGGACTTGTCGAGCCTCGATCTTCGCTCGGTGCGAAGTCAGCTCGGTATTGTCACTCAAGACACGCAACTGTTCGGTGGTACGGTGCGCCAAAATATCGCCCTGGCCGACCCGCAGATGGGCCTCGATCAGGTAATCCATGCAGCCAAACTCGCCTGCATTCATGACGAAATCATAGCCATGCCCATGGGGTATGAAACCGTCATGGCTGATCGTGGCCTGTCTCTTTCCGGCGGTCAGAGGCAACGCCTGGCATTGGCAAGGGCTCTGGCATGCCGGCCAACCATTCTGGTGCTGGATGAGGCAACCAGTCATCTGGACGCGATGACTGAGGAACTCGTCAATCAGAATCTGGCAAGGTTGCGTTGCACAAGAATCGTCATTGCCCACCGTTTCAGCACGATCCGCGACGCGGACTTGATCGTTGTTCTGGAAGCAGGCAGAATTGCGGCCCAAGGTACTCACGAAGAGCTGCTGAAAACCAGTTCCAAGTATGCCGAATTGCTTCGAACCCAACGCGAGCAAAACGCTAACGTCTCGATGGACACTCTCGAGCTTCGATCACCCGACTTACATCGCTAATAAGTGGATTTCCATGACTTACTCAGCAGCAGAAGAAGCAGTTACTATCGAGCCGCTGGCTCTTGACTATCGGCTCGCAGGAAAATGACTTGACGGGTCTTTGCCCCCGTCCTATGCTTCACTCGTGGGCGAGAGTCCCTTCAGATGTTCTATACAGTGAAGATAACCGTGAAGACGCCAGGAAACTTGCGATCAAGAAAGTGACTCTGCGAATTTAGACGAGCCCATGCTAGATGGCATGGCAGGTGGTAATGCTACTGCCACCTTGTTGGAATGCGATTGTACAGCTAATTCGTGCGTGAACAGCATCTGCTTACAGGGATACACTTGTCCGAGGACAATATGTAAGTGACAGGGTTTTGACCAGGACCGCATTGACGAACGGAGGCCATCGGGCGGTCATGTCTAGCAAGAGCTAGAGAGTAAAGGCCTCTACTTGCAAAACAACCTAAGGAGACCGATGTGAAGAAGATAAATAAACTTGCTATCAAGAAAGTGACTCTGCGGAATCTAGACGACCCTGCTTTGGAGTCAATCGCTGGTGCATCATTCCAGACCTGCCCGTACTATTGCCCGAAAGACCCGACCGTTACATGTCCATTCATCACTGAATGTGGTGGCACTTGCGCCGTGGGCGGTACCAATACGAGGCGCCACGAACCCGCGTAAATTGTGGAAGTGTTCAAATGACTTGGACTCCCATCCTTTCGCGTCAGAGCGATCTTGGTGCCCAAGCCTGGGATGCGGTCCAGACCATCGCCCAGGCTGTGGCGGACAAGAACTACGAGGTGCCTGCTGAGCAACGCCGCCGCTCCCGCACTTACGAAGAAGCCCTGCTCTACGGATATCTGGCGGCTGCGCTGGATGACCTGGGATGGGCCAATCGCGCCACGGAGTGCCTGAACCAGGCGATTGATGAGGCGGCCCAATCTGCAGGCTATCTCGGCCTTTTCGGCGGCCTCACAGGATTGGGCTGGACAGTTGAGCATATCTCCCACCTTCTCCTGGGAATCTCGGTGCCTGCGGACGACGACTCCGAATTAGCATCAGACCAGAACGAAGGTGAAGAGGAAGAAGAAGATCTTAATGGAGACATTGACTCTGCGGTTTTCAAACGGTTGCCGAATACAAGCTCCTCAAATCCGTATGACTTGATTAGTGGGCTGGTTGGATTTGGGACTTATTTTCTCGAACGTTTGCCGAGGGAATCAGCTATTCAAGGGATTAGGGCCGTGTTCGACCAATTGGAAAACCTGGCCAAGAGCGTGGATGACGGAACTGCCTGGCATTCGGGTCCTGAACTCTTGCCCGATTGGCAGCGAGAGCAATCCCCCAGTGGTTACTATAACCTCGGTGTGGCGCACGGCATTCCTGGCATCATCCATTTTCTAAGTGAGGCATGGGCAACGGGCATCGTTGAGCGCGAAAGATCTTATAAGCTTCTCGACAACGCCGTCGGTTGGCTGATTGCCCAGCAGCGTCCATCTGGGTCGCTTTCTCGGTTCAGTTCCTGGATCGTTCCGGGCGAAGAGTCAACCGACAGCCGGATGGCTTGGTGCTATGGCGATTTAGGAATCCTATCGGTGTTGTTACAGGTGGCAGATCGCACGGGGCGGCGCGACTGGCGGGCCTTTGCGGAAGAACTGTTGAACCATTGTCTGGCGTGGCATGTTGACCGGGCAGGGATAGCGGATGCTCCTCTGTGCCATGGAGCCGCTGGCGTGGCGCACATCTTCAACCGCATCTATCAAACAGAAGGTGACCCTAGATGCCTGGATGCAGCCCTCCTCTGGTACCAGCGAACGATGAATTTCCGTCAAGCAGGCAGCGGCGTGGGTGGTTTCTCCTCTCTGACCAAACCAGCCCCGAGTGGGCTACCTGTGTGGGAAGCTAGTCCCGCTTTTCTCGATGGCGCAACCGGAGTTGCTTTGGCCTTGCTGTCGGCGGTAACACCAATAGAACCGGGCTGGGATCGTATGTTGCTAGTGTCTGGAAAATATCATTCCACCAACACATCTACCTAGGGCATTCCTTGCGGATAGAGTAAGTCGTGGCCGTGCCGTCGCCAGCCAAAGCTGGCAATGGTAGCAACCGCAAGTCAGAAAGTGAAGATGCTGGTGCCCGCAGTAATGCTTCAGGTCCTTCCTTCGGCATTAAACTCTAAAGGAGGATTGCGCCGTCGCTATATTCGTGATTCGTAACAAAGAGTGCTCATGTTTCGTTGAGCGCAGAACGGACGACAGTACTGACAAGTCTCTCCACCAAGGCTGTACCAGCGAGACTTAGCGAGACGCCCGTTGCCAATCGGGCGTCGCCGTCCTGAATTCGTAAAAGCCTTCGGCAGGTCTCGCCGTTCTCTGCCTTCGATGATATTTTCTACCTCGCCACGATACATCCGCGGACGCTCGATTGCCGCCTCGGCTTCGTAAGGACCGGAGGAAATATGAGGGTCCCCAGCGTGACAAACTTCTTCAAAATTCTGATCGTCGCTTTTCTGCTCGCGGGTCCCCGCTTGTTTGCCCAGAGCTGCGGCTCCGGCGATTGCCAGCCGGGCGTGATTGCCGGCCCGTATTCTGCTCCTCAGACGTCGGAAAATACGGCGGCAAATTTTCCGGTGTGCATGTCGGCCTCGTGCCGGGCGAGCGCGTGGGTAAATGATCAGATTGAAGGCATCGATGCGCAGCAGAACATCGGCACCGCTTATCAGTTTTACGATAACGTGCTCAACCTCGATACCAACATCGCCGTGGGAGAAAGCGCGGCGGGCGAGAATGCGCAGGTGTTGCAATGGATGAATTCTCGCTACCTGCAGGCGTTTGACAAAGTGAGCGGGCAGGCAATCTTCACAAACTCCGGAGGGACGACCGCGGTGCCGCAGAATGCCATCGCTTTTTGGCCCGCTGCAGCGCAACCCGAGTGCCAGCTCGCAGCCGGAAACGTACAAGTGATCTACGATCGCATGGATAACCGCTTTATCCTTAGCCGCCGTTCGGCTTACCTGGTTGGAGGGATTGTTCACTATGCGATGTGCATTGCGGTGAGTTCGAGCAGCGATCTTTCCAACCCGCAGACTGTTTGGTATGCGTACGACTTCAAGATGGACACGGTGCTGCCGTGCGTGCCGAGCTCCGACAATTGCATGGAGGGCACTACGTATTATTTTCCTGACTGGCCGAGAATCGGGACTTGGTCAAACGGGTTCTACATCACTTTTGATTTGGAGGATCCGACCGAGGGCTTCACCGAGGCCGGCTTCGAAGCTTGCCAACTAGACCGGGCCGATATGGCGCTGGGTCACGCAGCGAACCCGATGACCTGTTACACCTACTTGGTTCCGGCCGCCGACGAGCCGACGTTGATCCACTCGCTCGATGTGGCCGATATCGACAGCGCCAGCGGACCTCCCAGTGGCGAGCCGGAATATTTTCTCGGGATCGTCAACCCCAGTAACACGCAGCAAGGGGGCAACGGGCAAACAGTGTGCACCAACGCCATTACGCCATGCACATCGAACCAGCTTGCATTGTTTACCTGGAGCGCGAGCGGGCTTGCCGGTCCAAAGTTTATTACGGTGAATTCCTACACGCCCGGTTGCTACGACACCTCGGGCGCAGGCACAGAGACCAATACCGTGTGCGTACCGGAGCCCAGCACGAATCCGGCAACGATTGAAGCTTATGGCTCGCCTTCGTGCGGTGACTTCAACACTCCATGCGTTGACTCTCTCGGCGACCGCATGGCGAATCGCCTGACTTACAACAACTTCAGCGTCGCCGGAATCGACTTTGAGTTTCTGACCGCATCGCATGTCGTGATGGAAAGCGCCGCGAACCAGAGCACCGGGATTCGCTACTACATTCTTGGCGTTTTGAACGGGAATGCTTTCCCGCTCATTAATAGTGGTAGCGGCGGCGAAGTTGGCCCGGCCGACCTCGCCGATCCCAACCACAAGCTGTTTTATTTCATGCCGAGCGCGGCGCTCGATAAATACGGCAATCTGGGAATGACTTACACGGTTTCTAGCGCCTACTGTTCCACTTGCCGAGTGCAGCCCAATCCGGCAGTGTATTTCGATGTGTTGCCGTTGGGGATTTCCAACTTCGGCCAGGTTAGTCCCATCGTTGCCGGAACTGGAGACGAGGAGAGTACTTTCCACTGGGGAGAGTACGCCGCAACAGTGATCGACCCAACTGACAATTTAACTTTTTACGGCGTCGGCGAATATTTCAACACGAATGAGATCGGCACAAACAATTGCACGCAACCCGCGAGCGATTGCTATACGTGGCAAACGAGAATCTTTAGGCCAAGTCTGCCTTCTGATCTGGCTGTTATTTCAAATCCCAAGAGAATGGGCTGGCGGGCCACGCTTTTAATCTCGCCAGCACCAACACAAAGGGTGCCCGTCCTTCACAAATTCTTAAAACTGTAGT